>NZ_RZNY01000050.1 GCF_003994475.1 Paenibacillus anaericanus
AGAATGATGTGGAAAGTGTCCAAATTTAGGGGGTTGAACCGACTGGGTACGCTATTTACTGATAAATACCCTGTTATTCATTTTTGGCGGACATTGGTTCCGTTATTGACCTAAATTTCGGATAAATCAGTACAATAACAACGAATAACGTATCCTATGTCCGCTATTGCTCCGATATCCATGCTTTTGAACAAAATAAGGCATCTCATGTCCGTCTTGGCAAACGAAGCATAGCTAACATAGAGCATGATTCATTTTATTATATCAGCTAACCTAAAATAAATAGAACCCCTAACCTATTTTTGCAGGGAGGGGTTCTGGACTTCATGTTATTTACTATGGGCCTTATTAGCCATACGTTGAGCCAGTTCCTTGGCTTGCCTAATACAATCTGGCAGTCCCACACCTTCAAATGCTGCACCCGTAATGTACACACCGGGAAGAGAAGATTCCATATTTTGACGTAGTCCGGCAATGTGCTGCAAATGATGGATAGGATATTGCGGCATTGATTTGGGCAACCGAGTAATCTCAGTAAAGAGCGGCCGAGCCGTGATATTCATTAGCTCATGAAGATCTTTAAGTACCAGTTCGGTAAGCGATTCATCCGAAAGGAACACCTTCTGCTCATCCCCAGAACGCCCTACATAACAGCGTAGTAGCATTTTGTCATCTGGGGTAGTATGCAACCACTTGACACCTGTCCAGGTACAGGCAGTTATGCTCATCCCTTCATTACGCGGAACAAGAAAACCTGAACCATCAAACAGCCCTTTCAAATCTTTCCTATCAAAAGCCAGAACAACATTGGCAACCGAGACATAGTTGATAGCCTCCATTGCACTAACGTCAACATGAGGTCGTAGTAACTCCGCTGCTGCAAAAGCTGGGGTCGTTACTACTACTTCATCCGCTGAAAGACTCTCCCCGGAAGATAATACGATTTGATAACCCGTTCCCGCTCCATCAACTTTACTTATAGATGAAACTTCACTTTCTAACAGCTGATCAACATCCTCCAATTCATGTACCAATGCATGAATCAGACTCTGCAACCCCTGACGAAACGTAAGAAAAGCGCTGCGTTTAGTACCCGTATGGGTTTCAACTGGCTTCTTACCAGTCATCATCCCTTTGATCAAACTACCGTATTTCCGTTCCAGCTCCCCAAATTGCGGAAAGGTGGACTGGAGACTCAGATGGTACGTATCTCCAGCATATATACCAGCAAGCAAGGGTTCTGTTACATTCTGAAGTACTTCGGCACCAAGTCGACGTTCAATGAATTCACCAAGAGATTCATCTTCCTCACTCTTCCTTCTTGGAAGGACGAAGTCCATCATTGCCCGGGCCTTCCCCCCCCAAGAAATTAAACCTGTCTTGAGAAAAGGACCAAGCTCAGTGGGAATACCCAGTACAAGTCCCGAAGGCATGGGATGAAGTTCCCGCTTTTTGACAATATAAGTCTTCTTGGCCTCTGGATTCATGGACACCAACTCATGATCTAACTCTAGTTCCTTAGCAAGATCGATCATGGCTGTTTTACGTGCCAAAAAAGAGTCGGGACCTTTCTCAATAACAAAACCGTCCCGGTGAAGTGTCTCAATTTTGCCACCCAATCTGCTCTCTTTATCCACAATCGTAATTTGCGGGGTGAGTCCCTTGTCACTGTAAAATTTACGTATGTAAAAAGCAGCGCTTAATCCAGTCAAACCACCGCCAATAATGACGACCTTGCGATTTGTATCACTCATAGATTACTTATTCCTTCTCCCATGTCTTGATAATGACATCGCTCATCGTCTCCATATAGAGTGAATCACTGTTTAGCGAGTCAATCCGTTCAAGCCGCATGTCCAATTCTTTCGCAATGGTTTTGGCCTCAATGTCCAGATCATACAACACTTCAAGATGGTCTGACACGAAGCCTATCGGTGCCACAAGAATATCTTCAACTTGTTCCTGACTTAAGGTGCGTAGTGTGTCCAGAATGTCTGGACCAAGCCATGGTTCCGCTGTACGTCCGGCACTTTGCCAAGTGAACTGCCACGAAGTTACCCCTGTCTTCTCAGCCACCGCTCTTGACGTTTCAAGTAATTGATCCTGGTAGGGATCACCCATTTGCAGGATTTTCTCCGGCAAACTGTGCGCACTGAATAGTACCCGTACCTTGTCTCGCTCCGCACCTGCTTCAACGAATTGATCCAGCTTACTTGATACTCTAGCTGCCAACGCCTCAATGAGACTTGGATGTAGATGATAATTCTTAATGAATTTCATCGAAATCCCTAGTTCCTCTGCCTTAGATTCAGCCCGTTTAATATAACTACCTACACTCATAACTGAGTAATGAGGTGCCAGTACAATTCCGATAGCTTCCTTGATTCCGTCCTCAGCCATTTTGGCTACGCCATCTTCAATAAACGGATTAGCATGCTTTAATCCCTGATAGCATATAAACTCCACTTCAGCATTTGTACTTCGCGCATTCAATGCTTCTTGTAAGGAGGCCACCTGATTATTCGTATTGGCACGCAAAGGGAAAACTCCACCCACAATGGCTTCATAACGATCCTTTAAATCTTTAAGCTGTTCAGCTGTAGGAGGATGACCACGGCGAATGTGCGTATAATAAGATTCTACTTGCTCCAAGCTTTCTGGTGTTCCATAAGACATGACTAATACACCAACTTTAGTTGCCATGTTTGCCTCACCTCGATATTGTTATTTGGATTTCTATCCAAAAGATTATGCTACTATAGTGAAATGTTCTTACGATCGCTGTTGTCCCCGAATTTCTTAATTAAACTGTTTTATTTGGTTGAAATTCGGGGACAAAGGCGAACGCTCCGCTTCTTCAGAATCATTTCACTCTAGTAGCAAATGTCATTTTTCTTTTAATTCACTTTTGCAATGAACCCTGTCGTGCGATTGCTTCAGCAGAGTAGTGATGAACATATTCTGTCAGTTCACGCAGCTTCTCAAGTGAAGCTTCTGGAAATAAACCGTGTCCCAAATTGAACACAAAACCAGGTTGCTTGATACCCTCGTCAATAATATCTTTTGCATGCTGTTTAATTATATCCATTGGGGCAGTCAAGATATAAGGATCTAGGTTACCTTGAATTGCAAACTTTCCGCCCGTCCGCAGGCGTCCTTCCTCAATGGACACGCGCCAATCAATCCCGATGACATCCGCTTGCAGACCTGTAAGCTTAGGGAGTAGTTCTCCAGAGCTCACCCCTGGAAAATATATCTTCGGTACATCCAAATCCTGAAGTTCGGTAAAAATACGAGTAATCGTCGGTAGTACGAATTTTTCAAAATCTCTTGGAGCCAAAGCACCTACCCAGCTGTCAAATAGTTGGAAGGCTTTGCCCCCGCTCTTCACATGAGCGCGCAAATACGTAATCACCATGTCACCGAGTTTGTCCATTAATGAGTGCCACAACTGCGGTTCACTGTACATCATACTCTTCGTGCGGATATAACTTTTGGATGGACGACCTTCAATTAAGTAACTGGCAATCGTAAAGGGAGCACCAGCAAAAGTTATTAGTGGAACGTCAAGTTCACGATCGAGAATAGCAATCGTTTCAAGAATATGTGACAGGTCTTTCTCCACATCAATTGGCTTTAAGCGATTGATATCTTCCGCGTTACGAATTGGATTGTGAATGACAGGTCCAATATTCTTAACGATATCAAAATCAATGCCAATCGAAGCAACCGGATTCATAATATCCGAATATAAAATAGCCGCATCCACACCAAGTTTCCTAACTGGCATTAGCGTTACTTCAGCCGCCAGTTCCGGCTGCTGACATATTTCAAGCAAACTATAATTTTCTTTAATCTTACGGTATTCCGGATCGTATCTACCTGCCTGACGCATGTACCAAACCGGGAGACGGTCCACTTCCCGTCCTTGACAGGCACGAATAAACCGGTCGTTATAAGCCATGAAAGAGACCTCCAATAATTAAAATTTATCCAACTTATATTATGCCCTTTTTAAAAGTAAGTAACAACTGTCATAGACACAATACCCATGACAATAGTATGACAAGTCCTATTAGAGTTCCTCAACGGGTCCAGATCATTCCAGAAACTGTGATATACTGAGAAGATTGCGCCTACAACGAGACTACTAGAAAAGGAAGTGAACGCACTTTGAAGACATGGAAAGTCAATCTCATTGTGCTTTGGTTCGGACTGTTCCTGGTCAATGCAGGAATGACTATGATCACCCCGTTCTTATCGCTCTACTTGGCAAGAGATTTGCATGTTCAGGGAGAACACCAAATTGGGCTCTGGGCTGGAGCCATCTTTGCTGCCAATTTTGCAACTTCATTTATTTTTCAACCGTTATGGGGGAAATTGGCCGATAAATATGGGCGGAAGATTATGCTACTACGTTCTGGTTTTGGAATGGCCATCGTTATTACCCTCATGGGGTTTGCGACACAGCCATGGCATTTACTTGCTCTTAGGTTACTTAATGGGACGATTTCCGGATTTAATCCAGCTGCGGTATCGCTCATTTCAGGAACTGCACCCGAAAAGCGAATGGGCTTCGCCATGGGAACGATTCAATCTGGTAATGTCGCTGGTACTATTCTCGGTCCGCTCATTGGGGGACTGTTAGCTGAATGGGTTGGTTTTCGGCCGATATTTTATATTACTGGCACCTTGTTGTTTGTTGCTTCTATTCTTGCATTACTATTCGTTCGCGAGAAGTTCGATCGTAAAGAAGCAGCCCAAGCGCCGCAAATCTCTGTGCTTCAGGGTTTTCGCGAGTTGAACAAAACTCCACAGCTTACAGCGTTGTTCGCCGTAACCTTCTTACTCCAATTTGCTATGCTAAGTCCGATGTCACTCCTTCCTCTATATGTAGAGAAGCTTCACGGAGTAGCTACTAACGTGCCATTCTGGGCCGGGTTTGTCATAGCTGTTACAGGTATTTCCAACATGATTACCTCACCGCTGCTCGGTAGGCTCAGCGATTCAGTTGGTGCCCATCGCATCTTAACCTTCTCCTTAATAGGAGCGGCGGCTACACTAATACCTCAAGCGTTCGTTCATACGGTGTGGCAACTCATTCTCATTCGTTTTCTAATGGGGATATTCATGGGAGGGTTACTACCCAGCGTCAATGCGCTGATCCGTTTCTATACACCTAAAGGCATGGAGAGCCGAGCTTATGGTTTCAACGGCAGCACACTCGCGCTAGGAAACATGCTCGGCTCACTCATAGGTGGATTTCTATCCGGGTATATTGGAATCGAAGGTCTCTTTATCGTCTCTGGTGTTCTTCTATTCATCAACACCATTTGGGTAAGAATGAAGCTATATAGTAAGCCTAAATCACTTAACCCTGGCTAAGGCAAGTCCATCGTAAGAGGGAAGGAAAGCACTGATCAACCGCTCGTCCCTAGCAATCATTTCATTGAATTTACGCATGGCCAATACAGAAGGCCCATTTTTGTCACTGTTTAACGTTCTTCCGCGAAGAAACGTGTTATCACCAATAATGAGTGCTCCAGGATGTGACAATCGTATCGCATACTCTAAGTAGTTTGGATAGTTCTCCTTATCCGCATCAATAAAGAAGAAATCAAACCGATCGTCTCGGCTCTCCAATTCCTCTAGGCTGTATAGTGCCGGGCCGATCATGTAATTTACCGCATGTCCAAATCCCGCATTCACTAGGTTATTCTTCGCCAGTTGGGCATTTGCTTCCTTGAGTTCAAGAGACAACAATTTACCGTCCTCACGTAGTCCTCTTGCAAGACAGATCCCACTATATCCACCAAGTGCACCGATTTCTAGTATGGACTTGGCTCCAGACGACATGACCAGCAGCGTTAATAAGCGTCCATAACCTGTTTCGATGGATACGTCATTTAAACCACTATCCAGAATGGATTGCCTTACTTGCTCCAATACCTCGTCCTTCAAATATAAATCCTCGCTATATTGTTCAGGGGTTTGCATAAGTTATTTACTCCTTTCGTAAGCTACCTGATTGTATCTAGCTTCACATTGTCCTATACTGAATTGTATGGTTTTTGCAGCTTTCTCACAAGTAAGAGCCACTTCTACAAGTTTAAATGGAGTTGATATGCTAATATGCCAGGACAATTGAATCTAATCGCTACTGCCCCAATGGGACTTGAGGCTGTTGTAGCGCGTGAACTAAATGAGTTAGGTTACCGTGATACCGTCGTCGAAAATGGTCGTGTTAACTTTACTGGAGATTACATTGATATCTGTAAATGTAATCTGTGGTTACGGACATCCGACCGCATTCTAATAAAGATGGGCGAATTCACAGCCCAAACATTTGACGAATTATTTGAAGGAACCAAAGCCTTGCCATGGGAAGATTGGATTCCTGCTGATGGAGAATTCCCTGTAGAGGGTAGATCACATAAATCTCAGCTTAGCAGCGTTCCAGCTTGTCAAGGTATCGTCAAGAAGGCGATCGTTGAGAAGCTTAAGCTTTCTTACGATACGGAATGGTTTGAAGAGACCGGACCACGTTACGTCATTGAGATCATTTTGCTGAACGATAAAGCTTTACTGACGTTGGATACTACCGGACCTGCATTACACAAACGGGGCTATCGTAAACATGCAACGGAAGCACCACTTAAAGAAACGATGGCTGCGGCCCTCATTCTCTTAAGTCGTTGGAATCAGAACCCTTCCCGTCCATTCTATGACCCATGTTGTGGATCAGGGACGCTTCCTATCGAGGCTGCGATGATTGCTTGGAATATCGCTCCAGGGCTTCGCAGGACCTTTAATTCCGAGTCATGGCCTGTTCTGCCTGAAGCCTTATGGCAACAAGTTAGAGAAGAAGCCTATGATGCGGTGACAGATGATATTCCTTTGAACATTACCGGAAGTGATATTGACCCAGAAGCGATTGAAATATCCATCGCATCAGCTAAAGCCGCAGGGTTCTCGAAGGAGATCAAATTCCTCCAAGCACCAGCCATACAAATTCAACCCCAAGGGGATTATGGATGCCTTATCACTAATCCTCCTTATGGAGAACGGATTGGGGAAGAGAAAGAAGTACGGAAGCTTATCGCCCACCTTGGTCGCTTATCTGCCGAACTTCCAACCTGGTCATTCTTCGCAATTAGCCCCACTGAGCGGTTTGAAGAGATCTTCCATCGCAAAGCAGACAAACGACGCAAGCTTTTTAACGGCCGAATCGAATGTCAATATTATCAGTATTTCGGACCCCTTCCTCCGCGTCATTAATTGACCTAGAGGGAGGGTTTCTCCCATTCTAATTGGAAAAGGGGCTGAAGAATGCTAAGGTACCTTATTTTTTTATTTGCCATTTTTTATAAACTCAAATTCCTCCACGGGAATTTGCATGCCAGATATATTGATATGACTCGGCTGGATGATCTCATTGCACTAGGTTCCATCATGCTACTATCATTCTGGACCTTCTGGCTGCCAAAAGGGGCAAGATCCATCGCTTTATGTGTGTTAAATGTATTGCTTACGGCACTTATTTTCTCTGATCTAGTGTATTACAGATATTTCGGAGATTTCATTACGGTTCCGGTGTTATTACAGGCTGGACAAGTAGGAGAACTTGGAGAAAGTATCAAATCGCTGATTCATCTCTCAGATCTTTGGCTCGTTGCTGACTGGGTAATATGGTTCATTCTCGTGTTTGCCATCATCTTGTACCGCCATCATTATAAAAAAGGCACTCGTTCAACGTTCCCCAGCAGCTTTTCAAACCACATGTCATCACACAAGAAGCTACGGCCGCATTTACGCCGTTTCGCTACCGGTATTATCGTTTTTATTTTAGGATTTATTATGACGATAGGACCGATCAAATCATATGCAAATACCTGGGCTAGTGAATTATTTGAAGGTAATTGGTGGAATCTTTCTCTCTACAATGCCACTGGATTACTTGGTTTTCATTATTATGACATCTATCAATACAGCAAGGAGCATCTGGGTAATAAGCCCGTTCTGTCTACGCAGGAAAGCACCGAGATACAGCAATGGTTTGATGCTGCTAGCGCTAGCCGTAACGTTAAGAATGATACCTTTGGTGCTTATGCGGATAGTAATGTGATGGTCGTCCAAGTAGAAGCGTTTATGAACTTCATGATCGGCCAAAAGATCAATGGACAAGAGATCACACCGAACTTCAACAAACTGATGAAAGAAAGTATGTATTTCTCTAATTTTTATCATCAAACAGGACAAGGCCGTACTTCAGATGCTGATTTCTCGGCCCAAAGTTCACTACACCCACTGCCAACCGGTTCAGTATTTGTCCGTTATCCCGATCATACATTTGACGTTATGCCACAAATTCTTAAGAGTCATGGTTATGAGACTGGTGCCTTCCATGCTTATGAAGGTAGCTTCTGGAATCGTTATAATATGTATAATGCAATGGGTTATGACCACTTTTACACCAAAAAAGACTATGTGATGGATGAATCACTTGGCTGGTCGCTTGGTGATAAATCGTTCTTCCGTCAATCACTTGAATTTATGAACAAGGCTAGTAAGCCCACCTATTCTTTCCTAATCACATTAACGAGTCATCATCCTTACTCTCTTCCAGCCTCTGTACAAAGTTTGGATGTTGGGGAATTCGAAGGCTCTATCTTTGGCAACTACCTCGAGTCGATCCATTATATGGATGAGGCATTAGGTGAGCTAGTCGATGGAATGAAAAAGGATGGGTTGTGGGACAACACGATTCTCTACCTTTACGGAGATCATGACAATTCGCTTCCTGAACAAGTGGATTACGAAAAGTTCCTCGGGAAATCCTTATCCGATCTTGATATGCAACAAATCATGAATCAGGTGCCATTGCTCATTCATTTACCAGATGGACAACAAGCCGGTATCTATGACGAGCCGAGCGGTCAACTGGATATGGCCCCTTCATTGCTCCATTTACTTGGTATATCAACCGAAAAATATTACATGATGGGCAATAATCTATTCGATGGTGACCTTAATGACAACTTTGTTGTGTTGCGTTCAGGCGCCTTTACAGACGTTAATCAATATTATGTACCTTCACCCGACAATTTGTTCGAGAACGGCACCTGTTACGATCTAGGTACTCGTGAGACGGTTGCTGCCCAGCAATGTCGCATTGGATATCAGGAAGCTAAGAAACGACTAGCGCTCTCTGACAAGGTGATCTCAGACGATCTTATTCCGGAATTACGAACTAAACAATAGATTGAGTAAAACAGATTAATTGAAATTCAAGTAAGTTTCCGATCCGCACACGAAAAAAAGGCTGCTTATATCCAAAGATATAGGCAGCCTTTTGCTGTAATATACTATTATTTCCGAAGAGCTTTATACCTTTGGTTTCTTCACAAATGGTGCAACTTTGGCTAGCACCTCATCTTCAGTCGGTGCGCTTAAATACCGACCGTTGATGTATACGAAGGGACGTTTGCCGCAAGGGCCGCAATAAGATTTGCACCCAATTGTAATTTCCGCATCCGGTGCTAGCTTTTGCAACTTGGGTATAAACGTCTTCATACGTATATGATTACATTTTTCACATATGCGAATATCGTTAGCCATTGTAAATCCCTTCTTTTTGTATAATGATATAAGGCTACCCTTACACCTACACTGTTCTTCTAGTGATCTCCGTGATTTCCTTTGGAAGGATTAGTTATGACAAAGCCTTCTTCTGGGAAATACAGATAATCAATCTTTATACCTTCAAGTAAAGGCTCGTTTGGATCAATGATCACATCGATTTCTTTATCTGTTGAGACAACATTGTCTTTATCCGTTGGCTTGGTCAAATCTAGACCGTAATGAGCATGATCTCCATGCGCATGAGTAATGAACACCTTCAGTGCATGTCCCTTGTTCTCTTCCTTGTCCAGCTCTTTCTTTATCACCTTAGCCGCATTGCGGGTAATTTTGACATTCATATGATCTCTCCTATCGCGTATGAACTATCTAACATTCCTATTGTAAAGAAACATGTCGCATCGTGCAAGCAGCAGCAAAGCCAAACTTACCACCTCACGAGCCATATTTGAAGGAATGTCTGAGTCTAAAGTTCAAACCCGCTTGATGCCGACAAAAAGCATACAAAAGATAAGTAAGGCTATAAAAGTACTTGCGATAAGAATTAAAGTTTTGAGTTTATCAGCTCTTGAACGTAATATCAGGGATATGATAAAGCATAGAATACTTGGCACCAAAAATATGATTCCATGAATTATATTGTAAACATATAACGGCGTTGAAGCGTACGAAGGGAGCATATTCGTATAATAATCATAGTGCAGATACACTAAACCTCCAAAGAAGCATAGCAATAATACAATGCCAACAACTAATAAAACCTTAGCTATAATAGATCTCATCATCTAAGACTCCTTCACAGCTTATTAAGTATGAATATCTCTTTTCTCAAAAGAAATGACGGTAACGGTTAAACAGATGGCTATGATAATCAATGGGATAAGGCCTACGTGAACATAATCGTTCATGCTTGTTAACAACACTCGCTCTGAATCTTTAACATACATGCCGGAAAACTTCAAAATCTGAGTCATTAGTGTATTGTCAGAAACCATGCGCAAAAAAGCAGAAGAAGAGTCTT
The DNA here is from genome assembly GCF_003994475.1 of Paenibacillus anaericanus. Taxonomy (GTDB): domain Bacteria; phylum Bacillota; class Bacilli; order Paenibacillales; family Paenibacillaceae; genus Fontibacillus; species Fontibacillus anaericanus. The sequence continues at coordinate 10,661 of NZ_RZNY01000050.1, forward strand.
TAAGATACCCGCTTAGTAAAAAATCACCGAATATGATGACAAAAGTGATGATTATCGCGGAAGCCGTTTTTCTAACGAGCATCCCCACCATCATGACGATGGCAGAGTAGGCGGCCAGATACATAATATTGAAACCAAGTGCTGTAAATCCGGCTATTGCATCTTCTCTTAGACTGTCATCTCCAATATGAGCGCCTGAAATTAGGGTTACAATCATATACAAAACATAGAAAAGGCCTGTAAATTGGAGCACACACCATATGATGACTTTGATCTCCGAAAGAAACTTCCCCATAAAATAAGACGTTCTACTCTGCCCTGAAGCGATAATATTTTTGACGGATCCATATTCAAATCCCTCTGTTGAAAAAAAACAAGCTTGCATCGGAATAACAAAATACAGAAAAAGTGAAAAAGAAGCAGCCATGCTTAGAGGTTTCATTGGGCTACTAATATCCATTCCGCCTTTTGATACTGTCAAAACTAGCAGCGCAATGCTTCCAATAAGAAATATGAAACAGATGCTTCGAAAAGTTGTATCCTTTTTCAAATAAAAAGTTTGGCCATTCAGAAAATCCCTCATGAGTTAGCCCCTCCTATTAGATCCATGTAGTAGTTTTCAAGATTAGGGGTAGATACGTTGATTCCTTCCATTTGGATTCCTTTCTGTAGAAGAATAGACATCAGTTTTTCTAGGTCCGTATTTTCTTTAGGAATTTGAATTTCTCCAGCTTCAGTGATCACTATGGATTCCAGTTGAAGTTCATACTTCAGGATTTGGGCAGCTAGGGCTGGATTTGGTGTTTGAATACAGATCCGTGTTTCCGCCGATTTCAGCAATTCAGCTGCAGAGATTTCTTTGATTAACCGCCCATGATGGATAAAACCAAATTTGGTAGCCAATAGTTGCAACTCATTTAAAATATGGCTCGATATTAAAATAGTAACTCCTCTTTCTTTGACCAAATGCTCCAGAATCTTTCGCACTTCTACAATCCCAGATGGGTCAAGACCATTTATAGGTTCGTCTAGAACCAGAAACTTCGGGTTATTAAGCAACGCAATTGCTAGTCCTAAACGCTGCCGCATTCCAAGAGAATAATCACTCGTTTTCTTACTACCAGAATCTGACAAAGACACAGCCTGCAACACATCGGCTATCCTTATTCTGTGATCATCCTTAATGCCATAAGTACGGCAATAAAATATTAGATTTTCTTCTGCATTTAAATGAGGATACAAGGCTGGCATTTCAATTAGAAATCCAACCTGACGTCTAGCGTAATTGAGATCTTTCTTGTCACTTTTCCCAAACAACGATATTTTTCCATCGGTCGGATGGACCAGGCCGCCTATCACTTTCATGAGGGTGGTTTTCCCGGCACCATTTTCTCCAACAAAACCATATATATCACCTGGATCGATTGTCATATTGATATCCTGCAGTGCAAGTGATGATCCATACCGTTTGGTTAATCCTTTTGCTTCGAAAATCGTTGTATTCAAATAAAGGCCTCCTCTATTGTGTTACTGCGTACTTACTAATTAGCATAATTTCGCTGGATCAAGGCACGGTTTGTTAAAATTAGGGTAGTTTATGTCGTTTTTAAGGTTCGGCAAATGAACTTTCTGGGTTCGCTTGATTTTCCCAAAAGTGTCTATAGAATAATGCATATAACATACAAATTCCGCAATTGCGGCCCATAATTGTTGAACGGAGTGTTGAAATGATTCATATCGCTATTTGCGATGATGACTTAAAGGTAACTCAGCAGATTGAGATGCTAATCATGGATACTCAACATAACTTTGCTGAACAAATAGAGGTTTATATTTTCTACTCAGGAGAGAGCTTCTCTAACGCCGTTCGGAGTGGTTGCCCGTTTGATATTATTTGTATGGACATCGAGATGACAGGCATGGATGGGATCACGGCGGGGCACACACTACGGGCGAATGATGAGAATGATGCGGTGCAGCTTATCTATATCTCTAGTCACGAAGAATATCATCTACAACTTTTCGATGTTCAACCATCGGGGTTCATTAAGAAGCCTATTGATACGGACAATTTTAATAACAAACTGATTCCTAGCATTCACAAAGCCATTCGCAAACGCCAACAAGGCACAATAAACTTCCTCCCCGTACATCAAAAGGGTAAAGAAGTTTTAGTTCCCTTCCGGGATATCATGTATTTGGAGAGTAATATAAGACAAGTTATTCTAAACACTAGAGTTGATAGAATCGAATATTACGGCACATTAAACGAAGAAGAGAAAAAACTTCCTATCAGAGAATTCATCAGAATACATCAGTCGTATATCGTGAATTTTTACTTTATTAAAGAAATACTAAGTAGGAAGATCATACTCACAACAGGGATAGAATTACCTATCAGTGAGAAGAACAGTTCCTCTGTCAGAAAACACTATTTGAAGTTCAGGGGGGATCTTATTGGAACTTAGCGATGTATTCTATGAAGAACTCTTTTATCTAGCTACACTCCCATTTCTGTCCGTCATCATTCACTATTTCTACAGTCACTGTTTTGTGTGCCGGGTGGAAAGAAAGATCCATTTGTACACACTCTATTCTATATATTTCGCATGTAGCGCTGCTCTGCGCTTGTGTCCAATCCCTGGCATAGTCATGCTTATGCTAAATATAGGTTTAGTTGTCTTGTTGACTTTTTTCTATAGGGGCAGTCTTAAGTGGAGGGTATGTGCCGCTTTTTTTGTATTTGCTCTTATACTACTTAGTGACGTTGTAATGCCGGCTGCTTATTCATCAAAGGGCTATATTATTAACCTGTTCCTCTCAAAGCTCCTCATGTTTATGTTGGTGTTAATTTCAACGCGAATAGCTACATCATATGGTGAGGGAAGTTTGTCCAGTTGGTATTGGGGTCTCTTGTTCTTTTGTCCACTTATCAGCATTATGGGAATAGCCTTATTGACGTCTAACATGTTTTTCCGGACTTATCCAGTCCTTTTCTCCATCACTTCCGGTGGATTACTTATCATAAACTTCTTATTATTTGTCTTATGCGATCGGGTCTTATGTGTGCAATCTGCGAAGAGTAAGAGCCAATTATTAGAGCAACAAAACGCTTACTATGTAAATCAATATCTTATGACCAAAGAAATGCAAGAGGAGTCGTTCAAGTCTCAACATGACTTCAAAAATATCCTGGTGGGACTACGTGCAAAACTACAATCCGGTGTAGAAAAAAAGGACCTGTATGAGCTTGATAAATTACTTGGCGGTATGGAACATCTTGCTGGAGTCTGCCATAGTGGAAATATTATTATCGATTCCATTCTCAACTACAAAAGGCAAACCGCTGAAAAGTACCACATCCCTTTTACTTTCGATTTAAACATCCCACCACAGATGGAGCTTGATACAACAACAATCAGTGTTATTCTAGGAAATACATTAGATAATGCAATTGAAGCGTGTAAAGAAAAAGAGAATATAGAGCGTTATATAAAAGTACATATGCAATATCTTAATGAGAGCTTGTTCATTCGAATTCAAAATCCGTATGTACATGAAATTCGTACAAATATGAAAGGCGAGATCGCATCTACGAAATCTAACAAGCAAGTCCATGGCATTGGTCTGAAAAATATAAAAAGGACCGTAGAAGATTGTAACGGGTTATTGGATATTTCTTATGACAACAGCTTATTTCAAGTCGAAATTGTTCTGTTTAATATCGAAAGAGTGGCAGTGGCACAGCAGGTTCTACCCTCATTCTAAGGATGTTTCCGTTCTGCCTGAGTGACGAACCCATTAACATTTCAACTGAAAAAAACCGGGGTTACCCCCGGATAAACTGAGCCAATATCGGCGCCACTTCTTCATAAATTCCTTCGAACTGTTCCGGTGGGAGTGGGTTGACCCCTTCTCCTGCCTCTAGCGTAAATCCTGGGCGCCTAAACTCGCTGATGAACCAATCTTTATATCCGGCATCGCTACCAGATAACTTAATCGCTTGATACTCCCCCGCAGCAGCTATCCGAGTTGCCATTTCTTCTGCTCCAGACGGCTCCATATCCCGGTAATTCCAATATAACTCTCTTCCCTGCGTATGAAGCGACATCACTCGGTCGAAGCTCCTTGCTCGCGTGAATTCGGCTAGACAAATCGCCTCAGGTTCACATAGGGGCTTCATTCCCCCATAATCCTGTGAGGCAGGCCCCGATGTTCCCCTGCGGGCAACCTCCTCTTCCCAGTAAGCCGGAAACTGGTCATTCAGATCTACACCACGAATGTTAGCTTTCCAGCGACTGAAATCGTGATCTCCACCGTTCCACTTCTCCAGTTCATTCGCGAAGGGGCAATCAGTCGGTATCCCGTCCTGCGACAAATCAACCCCATCAGGATTCACCATCGGGACGGCATATATCGTCACCTTTTCCAGCCAGTCTTTGGCCTCCCACTCCTTGTCGACGGTCCCCTCTAAGCTGATATCCTGAGCTAACTCTTCAATAAACCGCAGCAACAACGGGGTAGTGATCCATTCATTGGCGTGGACCGCTGCATTGAGATGTACCTGCTCATATCCAGTACCTAGAATCAGCGCAACGATAGGTTTGCCCAGCACACTAGTGCCAATCACCTCTTTATTCAGAAAATCGTATTTCGACAGAAGGTGTTCACACTGATCCACCAAATCAGCATATCGATACCCGCCCTTTACGGATACGATCGACTGAGGAGCGTCATTGGCTGTAGAAGTCAATTAAATCCCTCCTTCATTTTCCGATAAAATAACCCACGATCATCAATATCACAAGATGAACCGGGTAAAATGCCCGCCATATCCAGCTTGGTAAAGACCTAGTTTCAAGCCTAGTCCATATCCCCGGGCCATATACGATGACTAAAGTTGGTATGATACTTACGAATTGGATCACCCAGCCGTAAGAGAACATATAAATTAGATTAAGTAACAGATGCATGATAAACAGCTCGTGAGACTTCGCATATTTGAATATAAGCACAAGTAGTAGTCCATATGCCCCATATTCAAAAGGAAATACTTCAAGAAACACACATATCATAGCTATGAGCATCGTTGCCAGAATCCCCGACCGTATCTTGCTTAGCAAACGAAGTACCAATATGGCTACAAACAAGGATGCAACTACATTCAACCTGTTTGTATCAAATGCCAGTTGATAGGGAATTTGCGATAAAGCTGCAATACAGAACAGCCGAAATACATAATTCGAATATGAAGATGTATGGACATATCCTTGAACAAGCGCATACGCATAAAGGGGAAACGCAATCCGACCAACCACTCTCCAGATCATTTGATCTGGAAAAAATAAGAGTCCAATATGATCGATCAACATGGTAAGCATAGCAATTAATTGCATACTCATGCTCCTTTCATTATTTTGTTCGCACTAAAAAGAAAGCGCATGCATGAAACCACAAAAGTCCTCATGGCCTAGGATACCCTGAAAAAGGTAAGAAAAGGATCTATTTCATTATAAAAAAACCTTTGGCGGAAGACTTCCGTCCAAAGGTGGTTTGGCACGTTAATCATGAAGAACTGGGGTCTGCCATACGATCGGCGTTAATTCAATCTGTTCTCCTAACCACTGACAAGCGATCTTCCGAAACATTTCGGCATCACCACTACAAAAGAACTGGTGGATGGGGATATCATTACCCCGTGCTAGTTTCCCTTTTTGATACAGGACGGTGCTGATCTCCCTAGCCGTTTCGTCGGCAGAACTGATCAGTTTGACTTTCGGCCCCATTACCTCTTTGATTCTATTCTTTAGAAAAGGATAATGCGTACAACCTAAAATAAGACAATCAATTGGCTGTTGCTTCATCTCTCTGAGGGAGTCTTGAACCACCACCAAAGCCTCTGGTGTCTCAAACAAATCTTGTTCTACAAGTGGGACAAATGCAGGACACGCTTCACTATAAATATCAATAGCCGGGTTCAATTCCTTCAACGCCGCAGAATAAGCGCCACTTTGAACTGTTCCGATTGTTCCAATTACACCAACCTTCCCCGTTTTGGTCGCACTAATGGCAGCACGAGCACCGGGGTGAATAACACCAATCACGGGAATTGTTACTTTCTCTTTAATATAATTCAGTGCAAACGCCGTTGCCGTGTTGCAGGCAATAACAATCATTTTAGGATTAAACTGAATTAGATAGTCTACGATTTGCTCGGTAAATAAGGCCACTTCTTGCGGAGAACGAGGTCCGTAAGGAGCACGGGCCGAATCTCCAAAATAAATAATCTTCTCTCGGGGAAGCTGTCTCATAACTTCCTTAGCGACAGTAAGGCCCCCTACTCCTGAGTCTAATATTGCGATGGCTTGCTGCACGAACATACCGCTTCCTTTATTATTAGTTTAGAATTCTCTCCGTTACTTTATGTCTGTACAGCATAAAGCGTACCTAAATCTTAACTCAATTCATAGGATGGCACAAGAAACAAGTCCTTTGCCTATATCCCCGCACCGACAAAAAAGACCCGATTCACCGGGTCTTTTCAGCTCTTCTTTTTTTATTCCAAATTAAGCCTTGCTCTCTACTTCGGGATCGGAACTAGATTCAGCAGCTACAACTTCTTCTTCAACCTCGGCAACTGCTTCTTCTTCCGTAGAAATTCCGATCACAGCCGTTTCAACTTCTTCCTCAACCACGTTCTCATCAGAGAAGGAGGATACAATTACTATCTTCTCTTTATCATCATCTTCTTTAGTAGCACGCCAGCTTTGAAAGTCTTGAATCAAGCCTTCTGTAGTATCCTTGACTTTTCCTGCTAATTGAACACTTTGTTCGCTGACTATCTCAGCCACTTCTGCTGTTTTTTCGCCAACTTGACGAGCACCTTCAGCTATATCCTTACGAATCTCGCGGCCTGGTTTTGGAGCGAACAGTAATGCTGTTACCGAGCCCACAACTGCACCGATTGCAGCGCCCCATACCCAACCTTTATTTCCTTTGTTTTCTTTGCTCATGTCCCATCTCTCCCTATTCGGCAATGCCAAGTAAAAACCAGGGCTAATGCCTATATAATTAATACATTATAAGCAACTATAGATTGTCCCGACACAATAACTAGACTATAAATTTTGAATGCTTGTCAGACTTTGATTCCTTCGTTGTCTAGGTAGTCCCGAACCCGCTTAGCACAAACCTCCAAGCATTCCGGTAGACGGTTAATTAATTCTCTCGTCCCTTGCCCATTCCAATCGATGTAATCCTGTACCAATGGTTTACGTAAGCGTACCAATTCAATCAATACTAAATGTAAGTCGCCATCAATGACTCCTTCACCGTATATGATATCTACGATATCTTCGTAGCTACTGGCATCCCGCATGATAAACCCATCGATTAAGTAACTCCCCACATCCGTGACAACCTCGATCGCCAAATGAAGGGCACGCCCCTCGGCATAATGTTCTATCAAGGTCTTCTCGTTCAGGGAATTAGTAGCTCTCAGGACTTGTACAAGTTCGGGCAGCATATTCAGCCTGCGCTCTATTTGTTCACGATTCACATAGTACACAGGGCTTCCTCCTCTATCCTAGAACATTAAAATTCATAATCGACAGCGACAGAGCTTTCGCGCACCTGATTCATATACTCAATGACTTTCTTATGCTCTGGATGAACCTGATATCCTTCTAAATCTTCAAGTGAATCAAAAGTTGCGACCAAAGCGATGTCGTAAGAACGTGGAGATTTGATCACATCGACCCCAATCTCTAGACTACGTAACTGTTCAACTTTACCATCTAAACCACGTAATACTGTAGCTGTTGTCTCAACATTTTCCAGAGAAGCATCCTTTAATTTGAAAAATACGATATGTTTAATCATTGCCAGCGACCACTCCTTTGCATCATTAGTAATACAATTACAATGACATAATATAGTATATATCAAAAATATATCATATTGACTAGCAGGGTGGAAGCTTAACCCCTATTTTAAACTTTTAACAAGCTGAGCTAATAGTAATCTTGGTAAAAATAGGATTAATAGCTGAGCAGACATGAGAGGGCATTAAGCGTTCATTGAGCGGACATGAGGTACCTTATTTCATCCAAAAGCACCCATTTAGGAGTACTCGCGGACATACGATCCGTTATTCGTTATGAATATCCTGATTTATCGGAAATTTCGGTTAATAGCGGAACCAGTGTCCGTCAAAGTGCAATATTGGGTTATTTATGAGCAAATAGCGTACTCAGTCTATATAGCCCCCTAATCCAATTGGACACTCCAATCCACC
>NZ_RZNY01000051.1 GCF_003994475.1 Paenibacillus anaericanus
TCTGATCAAGTCGTTCCGGGAGTGGCCAGGATTATCTGAAGGAGAGCTGGCAGCAGGATCGAGCAGCCGGTAGAGAATACAGAAGTAACCTAATGTATAGTATCTGATCAAAGCGTTCCAGGAGTAACCTATGTTCCGGATCTGCTTGAAGCATTTGAGGGGTGGCCAGGATAACCTGAAGAAGAGCCGGCAGCAGGATCGAGCAGCTGATAGAGATCTGCAGGGGTAACCCAATATTTAGTATCTGATCAAGTCGTTCCGGGAGTGGCCAGGATTATCNATCTGATCAAGTCGCTCCGGGAGTGGCCAGGATTATCTGAAGGCGAGCCGGCAACGGGTAAAGATCTGTAGGAGGACTTAATAGATGGGATATAGTCTGGATTTGCGATCACGAGGAAATTCACTAGGAAAAATAAGAATTAAAAAAGAGGGCGAATGATCTGGTATCATTCACCCTCTTTTTTGTATCTGATTACCTGCTCAATACTAAGGCCATATTCCGAACAAATAGTTTCAATTACATCTGAACGCACAGGGAACCTATCTTTCCATATCTTTGATGCAGTTTGTGGGGAAAAACTGGTTTCTTTTGTAAGATCCATTTTCGGACCTTTATTTATTGTCCACCATATTCGAAATGGTTCAAAGGTTAACCTCGACGACAAGTTCATCACCTCACTCTAATTATAACATATATTTCGTTTAAAGGTAATTATTTATTTAATCGTGTAATTATTTACGCGAAAGTGTATACAATTATTTCACGATAGTGTAAAATGGATATATATAGGAGGTGATTGAGATTTTGGTAACTGTGAATCCAGGTGAATTAAGAGAACTAGAAAATCAAATTTATTTCCTACGAGAAAAGCTAAATCATTTAGGAGACAATAACACTAGACTTAGTGATCCAAACATACTGAAAGTATCACAGGAGCTCGATAGTCTTCTAAACAAATTTGAATCGAAAAAAAGCAAACACTATGAGCCGACTACATATAACAACCGACCAGAGGCGTGAATTTTTCCGATGCCACGCCTCTTCAGTATAACTTAGAATTGGAGAGATTGAAATGATTTTAGATTATTCCGTAGAAAGAGCAATTGGATATTTGATTTTTATATTTACGATTAGTGCGAACTTATGGCTTTACTATGATTGCTGTAGAGACGAGGCTAAATTAACAGAAAATATTAACTGAATAGTATAAAATAGCTGTAGAACTATGATTGACCTTGTGCCAATCATAGTATGTGTGCAGGACATTCTGTATAAGTAGAATAGATTAGGAAAGTGGGTGACTAATATGAAATCTTTTGAGGAAATTAATGCAGTTATTGAAAACGAAAATTTTATAGCCTCACAGGAGAGAAGGAGATGGATTTCAATATTGTCAGAAGTCTTCGAATCTGAGTTTCCAGAAATAATAAGTAAGGACTACATTTCTCATTGTATAGAAAGGGATATAAGGCAGGGAGAATCAAAAACTGTAATAGATATTAAAAGATATTCAAGTAGTGGAAACCTTGAACGTGCTTTTGGTTTTAATCGGGCATTGGAGAAATGCTGTTTTAAGTATCATTGGTTTGGAAGACATTTAAAGCAGAATAAGTTTAAGGACACTAATATAGAAAAAATATTAGACGCTCTTACCTATAGCGATAAAACACCGAATATAGACAGTTGCGTGAGTGAAGTGATTCAAGAATCCCTTGCATTAAAATCATTAATAGAACATTGCATTAGTGTTGGTTATAAAGCTTGGGTTCAACCGGCAGAGCATACACCAGAGATCTATCAACTAGTTATTACCTGGGAATAGAGCTTGCTATACTATTTTAAAATTATGGGAAGTCCTGGTGAGGAATATAGCTTAAATATGAAGGGACGAATGTATATGAAAAAGATAATATTAATTGTTTCTCTTTTAACTTTAGTATTAGCGATTACTACTGCAGGAGCAGCACCGGTTAAAACGGTAACTGTAGAAGTTGATGGGAAGGCAGTAGTATTTCCGGACGCAAAGCCGTACATGGAGGGCAGCCGGGTACTTATACCTGTTAGGTTTGTCTCTGAAGCTCTGGGTGCAGAAGTAAAGTACAGCAACAAGACCGTGGTTATAACAAAGGATGGTAAAACAATTAGCATGAAGGTGAACACAAGAACAGTCTCGGTAGACGGGAAGGAGATCACGCTAGATGTACCCGTTCGAGTGAAGCAAGAACGCACTTTTGTACCCCTGCGCTTTGTCTCAGAGGCATTGGAAGCAAAGGTAGGGTGGAACAGTGAAAAGATGCTAGTAAGCATCACAACGAAAGAGGCTATTGAACCAGGAACGGGGGAGCCAAGTAATCCTTCAGTAACTCCAAATCCATCTGAGGAATTCAAATGGGGGAAATACACTGATTTAGGAGCTGCGTTGTTCAAGGACAATGTGACAGTGAAGGAAGGTAATTTGAAATTCACGGTACCGGCAAATGCTGAAGCAGTATGGTATACCTTAGCGAATGGGAATGGGGAAGAGTTGAAGGCTGGGAAATCGTACACGAAGGCCTTAGGAAGCGGTCAAGGTTATCTGATGATAACGAGAATATATCCCGGTAAGGACTATGTAGAGGGTTATGCAGTCTACTTGGATGTAAACGATGAGACACTGAATGGTTCTTATAACGGATTGAAAGATGATGGTGTAGTAAGCACTACGCTGGTTATAAACGGTAAAATGGTAGAAACAGCAGCCCCACTTTCCGATGTTATTGATGCTGCAAAAAAAAGATTCTAAATTTACTTTAGGGGGAAAAGCTATGTTTAATAAAACTACAGCTTTAGCAAAGGCGATATGCTTCTATTTTAAACCCCTGTTTATTATATTGTTGCTCTTCATGTTTCTCAAGGATATACCAATCTTGACCAGATATCCTCTGGTGTATGTTTTAGTGAGCTTGTTCCCTGCAGGGTGGCATTTAATCAATAGGTTGTATAATGGTGGACACCTTAGGTTAAATGATTCAATTTCAATTTTGCATGATACATTTTGGGTAGGTAGTCCATTTGAAATGACGATGTATCTGGTCAATAAATCTTTTAAATTATTAGTTTCTATATTATTAGGTTGGTTGGGGGCAATATTTATCGTAGTAGACTTTTTGAAAATGGTTGGAGGCCAGAGAATGATTGATGTTAAATACTAGGGTTAATATAGCACGTGGGTGGTTCTTATCTTGTAAGCTGGGAGATGGTCCTGCTGCGTAAATTTATTTGTACAGATTCCGAATGGAACGTTGGGACACAAAAAAATGAATTTTCTGGAGGTTATATCTAATGAATTTACAAGATTCTATCGAAAGCTTAAATTATCTCTTTGAGAAATTAATCATCAATGGACAGCTAGTCAACCTGACTTTGGAAAACAAAACGTTTATTCAACAATGCAAAATCAAATCAGTTCGCTCTATTCATGATTACAGTTACGAAATATTGGCAGACAACAAAACTTACTTAACGCTAAATCCAGAACAAATCCAACTCATTCGGTATGATGTGATTTCAGATTCAGCCAGCTCCTTCGAATCATTTAGATCCAGTTTATCTAAAGCTGAAATTCACACAAAAAGTTATGATTTTATGATACATTTCATGATTCATGATTTTGATCGAGCAAGTGGGTTTCTACTCACTGTAAAAGTTTTAAAATCCCAGGCGCAAAATCATATACCATTATTTAAGATCTAAATGAGTCAGATCTTTATTGAATGAATAAAATGAATATATCCGTTCATAAGGAGCGTGTATTGACGTAGAATTACCTACTCTCACTATTGGACCAGAAGCCATGCACATAGCACTTACGGATCTTATAAATGAATTTATCAGAATTGAAAAATCTACTACTGGCATAGAGTACCAGCAACGTTCCCATTTTGTACGAGGTCAAATCGATCTATTAACATCATTAATAAATGATAGATGGGATTATACAAATTCATATCAGACCTATTATCGATATTTACATTACTTGGTAGGGAAATATTCTTTATCTGGAGTCTGGAAGATTAAAGATCTTCTATGAATATAACCGCTCTTAAGGAGGATCTGATTTGTGAAACATGCTAACGAAAAAACTCTACACAAACTTGTCATCGGAACAACAGGTGAAGGTAAAGAATTAAAAAAACAGTTAAGATTTGGTGCGAGAAAGAATTCGGTATTAAAGTTCCGGATAAGTTGATAAATGATAAACAATTGTACACTCATAAGGAAGTATGGCTGCTCTTGGATCGAATCGACATTGAAAGTGATACTAGCAATACATCACAGTGAATTTCAAGTGTTCATCCAAAGTAAAGGGAGGAAAAAACCGTGAGAGATGATGGCGCATTAATTGGCATGATTGTATGCTTTGTTCTGTTTATTACTGCATTTATTTTGGCTAGGAACGAATATAGAAAGGCTAAACCCTGGGTAGGCATACTAGTACTTTCATCTTTAACTCTATTCGGTGCAATATTTCTTGGATACATATATTTTTTATTGTGAGAAAGATTGGAAGGTAAATCAGTGAATAAAATCGTTCATAGGAAGGGTGTTTCATACGTGGAAAAGAGATCAGTAAAAATCAAAGATTCAAATGATGTGAACTATGGTAAAGAAGGCGTTACGGTAAAGCAGGTTCATTCCGATAAAAAAGATCAGCAGAAATTTACTGTGTTATTTAATCACTCAGGTGAGCCAAAATTAAAAGATTACTACGAAGATCAATTTGATGTTCAAGGTAACGTAACATATTGAATAATATGTTGTATTTCCATATTGTTCCACATGGAACATTTGTTCGCTTTTTTTACAGTTTGTTATCAGTATTGCCCATGAGAATAGTTTTTAAACATGAACACCGATTAATATTATGTATCTTTAGGAGGAGAGTGAATCTCACCACCGTGGTTCGGAAGCTAGGAAATGAATAGGGGACGTGAATAGGAGGATATTATGTCCAAGAAAAAGATAAAAAGAAGTGAAAGAACATATCCAGGTTTGGACCCTACCATATCGCTTGATTATCCCAAAGTGGACATAGAAAAATTGCGGAAGGAGCAACCAATACGCAACAATATTCGAACAACAAGTAATGAAATAAAAGTAAATGATGATCAGGATAAAGAGGTTAACGACTATGTAATGGACATAGCGGTATTCGGAGCCCCTTTAGGAATTTTCAAAAAGAAAATGTAATTAATAGACTAATTAATTCAAATTAGGCATGCAAATCTAAAGTACAAGTAGACAAAGGGTGAGATAGTTTATGGTTCATAGAACATATATTCTAATGAGAAATAAGTATAGACATATAAAAGTAAATTTTGATAGGGATGGGTTTATTTGGCGAACTTTATTCATAGCTCTATTCATTAGTATTTTAGGTTATTTATTCAATACATTCTCCATACTTTTTAATATTTCCAAGATTTTAAAATTGATGAAAGAGATGGCGATAGAGATGATGATGACCTGATGACCGACCAGAGCGTTCACAATTTTTTATTTATATCAACTCGTCGTCTTCTCTATACAAAAAAGAACTCTAATTCAATAGCGATGAGGTGACAAGATGAGCATATTAGATAAATACAAAGGATGCTTGTTAGGACTAGCCATAGGAGATTCTTTAGGTACTACTCTAGAGTTTTCTATGCCAGGTACTTTTTTACCGATAAATGACATGATAGGAGGAGGGGTATTCGGACTTAGGCCAGGAGAATGGACAGATGATACATCTATGGCACTTTGTTTAGCGGATAGTTTGCTGAGTTGCCAGGGTTTCGATCCAGTAGATCAATTAAAGCGATATAGCCGGTGGATGAATGAGGGGTATTTGAGTTCAACGGGGATCTGCTTTGATATTGGAAATGCTACTCGTTCAGCTATTGAGAAATTTGGGAGAACAGGGGAATCCTTTTGTGGATCCATACACTCCAACACTGCTGGTAATGGTTCTATTATGAGGTTAGCACCAATTCCCATGTATTATTTGAGTAATTCTCAAGCAGTAGTTCATTATGCTGCAGAAAGTTCAAAAACTACACACGCTGCTGAGGAAACTGTTTCAGCCTGTAAGCTTTTGGCTGCTTATACGCTTACAGCCTTACAAGGAGGTACGAAGCAGCAGATTATTGATTGTGTAGATTTTGATTATTGGAATGGCCCAGATAATGGATCATTAGCAACAAGTATTGAAGATATACGCATGAAATCTTTTCTGTATAAAGAGCCACCGGTCATTAAGGGATCGGGCTATGTAGTAGAATCACTTGAAGCAGCGCTGTGGGCGTTTGCAAAGTCGAATTCATTTGAAGAAGGAGCTCTGCTTGCGGTGAATTTAGGGGATGATTCGGACACTACAGGGGCAGTTTACGGTCAAATAGCAGGAGCTTATTATGGATATAGTTCATTACCGGCTCATTGGATCGCAAAGATAGCTAAGCTGCAGATGATTGAAGGATTCGCTATTTCATTATTTAAGTCGAAAGTATAGCAAGAATGAAGGCCATTTTGTTCAAATTAGGTATGCATCTTAGAGGGGAGGTGACACTATGAGTGGGGTTTTGGCCAGATGCCGATTTTGTTATGAAGAATATGATTTATCTTTAGATATGGTTGATAAAAATGAAGATGGATTTTGGTGTGATATGTGCGATGCATATAATTTCTTTGAGCTAAAAAGAGAAAATAGTCGTCAATTTACTTTGATTATTGAGAGTAAAGAAAATATAAACGACCCATTGTTAACAGTGCAGTCATCGATCAGACTAAATAAGAGAATTTCTCCTCTTAGATATCCTGGTGGTAAAAGTAAGGTTTCGGACTATATTCTTGGGCGCATATCATCCGAAAAGTCGGAGGTCCTTATCAGCCCGTATACAGGTGGAGGGAGTGTTGAATTTGCCTGCCTTCAAGCAGGTGTCATACAGCGTTTAGAGTTGAATGATTATGATTTCGGGATATATTCGCTTTTTCAATTAATCAAGACTTTTCCTGATTCGCTTATTTTAGAAATTCGCAAACGCAAACCTAATCATGATGATTTCCGGAAGGCGCAACAGGTCATTAAATCAGACTATAGCGATTGCGACATGTTAGATGCTGCGTGGTCTTTACTATTGGTAAACCGTCTTGCCTTCTCTGGCATCTTTAAAGCGAATCCATTGGGTGGACTTAAGGGAGATACAAATACATTGTTATCACGCTGGAATCCAGATGATCTATGCAAGCGTATTAGCCTTATACATAAAATGTCCGATCGCTTCAACGTAAGTAATGAAGATGCCCTTACATTTATTGAGGAAAACTACTGGAACGATAAAGCGACACTATTTATCGATCCTCCGTACTATAAGCAGGGGAAAAACTTGTATCTGCACTATTACAAGGAAGAAGATCATTTGGAACTTGCAACGCTCCTCGACACTTTATATAAGGAGACTCCCTGCGCTGATATATTAGTAACGTATGATGACGATCCGTTTATTGAGAGGATATATGATTTTCCTGAATTTACCCGAATCAGAAGGAGATTTAGTGCATAGAGACCAGGAGAGAGATCTGGACTTTTTATTTCTATCAACTCGTCGTCTTCTCTATACAATAAAGACCACTTCAAATCTGAAGCGGTCTTTTCATTGGACGCTTTATCCTTCTACACCGTTCGGACACAATGCTCAATTATCTGTAAGTGACTCTATTAATTTAATCATTGTTTCTTGATCTACGATGTTCCACGAATAGCTAATTGGCTGCGAGCGGATATATTGAAGAGATATGAGCTTTGGCGAGTTAGACATATGTTCAAAATAGTGGGTTTTAATTCTTAAATTTATTTTGATTTTTCTAGCCTAATTAACTTTTCTTGTCTTTTTGTATTACAAAAATTAGATAAATCAGATACATTATCAATGATATTACAAAAAATTCATATAAGAGTCTTACAATATTTAATTCATAAATTGGTAGATAGTCATCTATCGTTTTATGCTTCTCTTGTAAATTCCATAGAGCAACAAACTTCGCAGAATCCACCTCTTGTTTTGGCCCCCATATCAGAGTAACAGGGACTTTTAAAACCCCAAAAAATGCAATCAAGATCAAGTAAATAGCAAGTAAAATTGTTCTAATTTTCTTCAATGTTCTATTCCTCCTATTTTATATAAATAATAGATTTGTAACCTATATAATAAAATATTGTAAATTTCGACCATTTTTTTGTTGTGCATGGTATATTTATAATGGATTTACTAATTTTATCAAATGGAGGGAATAATGTGAAAAGAAATTTTTTACTAACATTACTATCGTTTGTTATGTGTTTTTCAGTTGTTTCAGTTTCATCAGCTTCTTCTAATGGTGTTGAAGCTGAAGATAGTAAAACGTCTAGAATACCAATCAGCTTAGAACTTCAAAAGAAAATGCAAAGCGGCAATAATGTAATTATTATTTCTAATAGAGAGGAATTAGAACAAATCGCCATCGAAGAGGGGTTAGAGGAGGTTCCAGTAAGAATTGAATATGAATATGTACCATATTCTGAAACGCAAAGTGAACCACCGAACTGGGTATCACCACTAGCTGATGACACTACAGTTACTTCATGGAGTGAGGGTCATGGTCATTATGATCCGAATAAAGACCTATTTACAGGATTCATTATAGATGGTCCAGACGATTTTTTAATAGAAGAAACCACCAAAAAAACTTCAACTTACAGCGGAAGTTTTGGAGCCTCTAAAGGTATCATAGAAGCCAGCGTTGGCTTCACAATTGGTAAAGAGCGCACAATGAGATGGGCAAGTCAAACTCTTATTCCGAGAGGTGAAACTATTAAATTTGAGCTTTTCACCACTTATCATAAAGTAAATTATGCTGTAATCACTCCACAAAAGAGTTACCGTGGGATTGCTTATGATCCAACAGGTGTTTATATCAAAAAAACTGCTTACGCTACTCCTAAATAAGTAGAGCAAAGAAAAAGACGTAGTTTTGTTGCTGTTATATGCAACAAAACTATGTCTTTTTTTCGGCCAAAATAATTTTATCGTCTTCTCTATACAAAAAGAACTCCCTTGGCTGGGAGTCCTTTCGGGATCGATTACCCGTTTTCCTTGCGTACTGACGGGTACATTTGGCTGCTGGTTTGACTGGTAAGTAAAGCCCCATAGTGGCTATTGTCGATTGTTGTACCAATCCAGGAAGTCACCATGCAATTGGTTCTCCGCTTCTTTTCGAATTTGGATTGCTTCCTGTTTATCATCATATCTTCCGAGTCGATATCGTTTGCGTTGAAACATAATTTCAGCGCACCACTTGTTTCGACTTGGATCGAAATGTACACCTTTTGTTCCGCTAGTGTTACGTGAACTAATATTATTAGCCAACAGAGCAGGGATGTTCGTACCTGCTTCAAACCAAGATGTAACATGATCAGATATTAAACATCCACAGCTTCTAATTTTGCCTTTTTTCATCTCGCTTGCTGGGATGGGGATAGTTTGTCCACAATCGCATTGACAGAGCCACATGATCGATTTTTTGTTTTCAACCTTAACTTTGTATAGGGCAACTAGCTTGCCAAAACGTTTTCCAGATATATCGGTGTCTGTTTTTGCGTGGCGATCAGTAAGATAATCACGGTGTAGACAACCGCAACTCTTGCAATCGCCACGACGAAGAACAATTGTTGTTGCAACCTTTGGATTGCCGCAGTCGCAAATGCATGACCATCGAGGGGAACTTCCTTCTTTCGGCAATTCAGCAATAACGGTTAGTCTTCCAAAACGTTGGCCGACAAGATTGAGTTTTTTACTCATCGTCAACTACCAAGTTCGATTAGCCATACACCATTGACGTATTTGGCTTTGAGTTCACCTGATTCGCACATGCGCTGGACTTTGCGGATATGGGTACCCGAATTCGTCGAGTACCCCTTCACAGTTGTCACAAAGTCCAGCGGGGTCAGTTTCCCGAGTGTTCGCCCCAACCGTTAGCATTGCAGGTATTACCGTTTCCGTCTTCCCACTTTTCTGAAACGGGGCAGGAGCCTTTGTCGAGGTCTGCGATCAGAAAGTTCATCTCTTCAACTGTTGCAGGGTTGATCGTTCCAAGTTTAGCACCAGCGTGGTTGTAGACTTCAAAAGCGTGAAGGTCATAATCGAAAGCTACTTCTTCAATGGTTACAAGGTTAGTCTTCCAAGTGTTCATCGTTTAATCATCCTTTTTTGGTTTGTTGTCGCATGTACGACTTTATATTGATATAATATTACAATGTCGTACATACGTCAATAGGAATTTTTGGGATAATTAGTTTGTGGCTGCGGGCGCTGCGGAGCAGAGGATGAGATCGATCGATGATCCAGGAGACGTTCTCAATTTTTTTATTTTATCAACTCGTCGTCTTCTCTTTACAAAGGACGACGAAAAGGAGTATAATGGAATAGTAGAGGGCGCATTGTACCGTTTTATAAGACTAGATTTTTTCGTCGTCCTTTATATTTTGAAAAAAGAGAGGATCTCAAATGTTTAACAAATTTTTGGATCAACTTAGGCAACTGGGGAAATCCGACAAGACGATTCAAAATTATGTGAGCACCTGGAGTGCATTTGAAAAATGGATGCTGGTGAGTGATCCGGTTCTGAAGGATGCTGGATACGCAACCCAAAAGGATGTTGCTGATTATAAGAGACACATGCAGCTACAGGGAGGACGAAACGGTCAACCGGCCAAACCATCTACTATGCAACTAACATTTGTTCAACTAAACGCAATTTTTCGGTTCTTTGCAGTAAATGGATTCATTCCGGACAATCCGGTTGGTCCTATTAAAAAACCTCCTGCAGCTCGGCGTCTTCCTAAATGGTTAAGTCGAAATGAGCAGAATTTATTTTTAAGGGAGCTGCGTGACAACCGAGGAAAAGAGATGAAGAGAGATTACGCAATTGCATTAACTATGCTTCGGATGGGTTTGCGTGTTCATGAGTTATGTGATCTGCAGATCTCCGATCTCACTATGAGTGATCGCAAAGGAGCTGCATACATTCGAGGCAAAGGTGATAAAGACAGAGAGCTACCTATAAATTCTGAACTGAGAGCAGCAATCCAGGCTTATCTGCAGGAGAGGGATCATGACAGTCCGTATGTATTCGTTAGCCGGCGCTCACCGAAGTTTACGGTACGAGGTGTCCAGCACATAATTGAGAACTACCGGTACAGGACAAAAATTAAAACTTTATCCTGTCATGCATTGAGACATACCTTTGGTCATGATCTCATTGCTGCAGGAAACGATCTGCAGAAGGTGGCCATGCTTATGGGACATTACAAAGAGGACGGATCTCCCAACATAGAAATGACTTTGCTTTACACCACACCAGGAGTCGAAGACTTAGAGGCTGCGGTGGAGTCGATCAGTTGGACATAAAAATAATGAACGAGGAGTGCAGATGACTATGGAACTATTAGGTAATTTAATAGCGGTAATTGTGTCGGTGGGATTAGGTGCAATTATTATTGTTGCTGCAATAGAGTACTTTAGAAACCGTGGTAAGGATTATTAAATTCTGCGGTGGAGTCGATCAGCTGGACATTATTAATTTAAGGAGTGGGTCTGAAATGATGGATTATTTTTATAATAGAAACCTATCTAGAGGATATAAACGCATATATTGGGTTCTGGTTATTGCTGCAGCTGTCCTAATCTTTACGCCAATCTTATTAAATAATTATGGGTCTGTTCATCTTGGTGTTGTTGTAGCTATCGGGGCTGGCATGTTTACAGGTTTAGTAATTACAATAATAAACTTATTTTTAACAATGTTACATTATAGACGAAATTGATTCTTTTCTACACCTCTCCAGGATTCGAGGATCTGCGGCGGAGTCGATCAGCTGGACGTAATTAGAGAGAGAATAGAATATTAATAACTACATGACTAGGAGAAAACTTATGAATAGAATAAAAATTGTGTTTAAGAGTTTTCTATTAAGTACTTTTTTCTTTTCAAGTTCAATCTTAATAGTATTTCAATTTAAAACTGAGTTCTTTCATTATGTTGCTCTTCTCGATTCAACTAGTACCATTTATTGGCCACAGATTATTCTTGAGAATGTGTTAGGTTCAATTTTAATTTTTCCTTTCTTCATTTTTCTCGTAGGAATATATTGTTTGATTCAAACTATATGGTACTTAATAAAGCCTAGTAAATGGTTTGAAACACCTGGTACATAGGCAGCGGTGGAGTCGATCAGCTGGACATAGTAATCAGTAGACGCAAGTAAGGAGGATCAAAAATTGCCTAGAACACGAAATTCTATATGGGTAGACGTTCCACCACAACCTAGGAAAACTCAGTTACAAAAAAGAGTTGAAAGAGTTATCACGAAAGCTGATAAAAAAGGTTACGAATTTAATGATATTGAATTATCTATGTTTAATGCGCTAGGTAATGCTGAATGGATTGAGAAAGATATTAGTTGGCTTGTAATTGAACAATTTGATCGAATGTATTATAAATTCTTTCCTAGTAAGTAAGTTCTGAATTCAAGACATAAAGAGTGAAGGAGGAATAAGCGATGACTGTTGAAGATAAACTGAAACAACTTTGCAAAGAAAACGGCGAAATCCAAATTGAAAATATTTATATGAACCTCATGCTGGTTGATGTGGTACTACCTTATGAAATTTCTTCCGTTGAAATTGAATTAGAAGGAAATACGGATGATGAGATTATTCAGTCTTTCATTGAGGGAGTTAACGGGCGTATTAATGACATGATAAACGAACTGAATGACTGCAAACTCAAAGAACAAGACTGAATACAACCAAAGTGTGCAGGAGGTGAAGGGCTTGTCAGAAGATGTGCTCTACAAAGAAGCAATGAAGCGAATTGATGATCTCGTGGAAGAAGTCTTGAATAACTGCAATGAAGTTGCAAATGAAAACCATTACGAAAGAGAATGGGTACTGGAAAAGTTCAGAGAGCGATTCAATAAAGCAAAACGAATGCCGAGCTGATAGTTTTACTGAAAAGTGAGTTAACTGGATGGTCAACGATCTAGTAAGCTCTCCGTTCGTGGAGTGCAGCATATGGTTGAGCGTTACCGAGAACGTACCAGGATTGAACATCTTTCACCTCATATGCTGCGACATACATTTGGGCATGACTTAACCGTGGCTAGAAATGATCTGCAGCAAGTGGCCACATTGATGGGGCATTTTAAATCGGATGGGACGCCTAATATCGAGATGACGATGATTTATACGACTCCTGGTGTTGAGGATCTGGAAGCTGCGGTGGAGTCGATCAGCTGGACGTAGAAAATAATGAATGAGGAGCGTGCATTGAGTGACGACAATGATCGAATGCAATGAAACTTTTGACGGTAAACAAGTATTTTTAGAGGATCGTGGAGATGAGTTCGTTTTCCGTTACGATGCTTGGGTTGAAATTGAAGGTCCCAATTGGAGTCACTTTAAGCAAAATATCCACGCTTTAGGTAAGACAGCAAAGCAAGCAATATCAAAATGCAAAAAGTCCGCTGAAAAATCAAAAGAGGAAAATGTTGCTATCTCCATAGATCCAATTGAACTTGAACGAATGCTTAAAGATAATTAATGTCCTGGTTTCTGGATTGATCGTGGAGTCGATCAGCTGGACAAATTGCGAGGTGGTGTAAATATGACAGCTAATACTGAAATAGAGAAGATACCAAAAATAAAATATGATCGTTGGGGAAGGATGCTTTATCATTCGGAGTTTCATCCCAATCAAGGAAAAAGCTACTCAACAAAGGAGCTTTCCTATATCTGCAAGCATTACTCTCGAGGAAATGTTAAAACATTATCTCTAGATGTTGGTCGAACAGAGCATTCTCTTCGTCAATTGGCCAACACTTTGCGTAAAGAAGGTCTGTTTGAACATTATAAATCCTTAATGGTATATGAGGGGCAGTAGTGATCCTCACGGCAGCGGTGGATTCGATCAGCTGGACGTAAATTTAGAAAGGAGAATGACATTGGTTAAAACTCAATTAGAATCAATTACTGAAATTATCAGCAAGCTTGAACTGTCTATCTCTAAAGATACTGCAGCGTTAAATTCATGTGACCCTGCAGATCCGAAAGTGCATCTCCTGAAGACTGAAATTGACCGTATGAATCAACGATTAGAATTTTTCCAGAAAGAACAACAAGCTATCATTGCTAGTGGAAAAACGATATATATGTTTGAGTTTGGAACTGACGATCATATTAGACAATCTTTCCAAGACGATGATGTTAGATGGAAGGTTGATTCAACATTCATTAAGTATACCCAGCGCATACTTGAAAGTGATAAAACACCGGCTAAGAAAATTAAAATGATGGAGAATTTAATGAAGGTATATACAGATTTGGTGGAGTCGATCAGCGGGACTTGATTTCAAAAAAGGAGAGATTGAACTGCCATGGGTAATCTTGAGTTGAAACATGCTGCAAAGATTGAGAGACTCCTGCAAATGAGTTCAAGTGAAGTTGAAAATTCCAGGATTAAAGGGTTAATCGATGGTATTTACAATCACGAATTGACAGAGGAAGATGTGCTTCAATTTACAAATATCACTGCAGAACAACTCCAAATTTTGATGATCAAAAGACAGGTAGCTGCGGCGGAGTCGATCAGCTGGACCTAAAGTGTCATTAAAGGAGATATAAAAATGATCAACGTAATTATAGAATTCTTTAGGTTGCTAAATTCATCGTTCGTCGTAGCGTTAATAGTTTTAATAGTCATCGGACTCATAATATTTAAAGGGAACATTCGAAAACTAAGCAGATATATTTTTAGATTTTTATTTAACCAAAAATAGATTTTATCACTTCACTAATTCAGGATCTGAAGATCTGTCCTATAACTATAACAGGTATAAAGGGGATAACTACCATGTTTTTATTTCCAATAGTGTGCTTATTACTCTGGGGTTTTTTACTCATAGCAGATTCCAAAATAGATAAGAGTAAAAAAAGCAAGGTTTGGTTATTTTTAGTTCGTCCAAGTATAGTAATACTTCCATCTATAGCGGTTTACTGGCCTATATTCAATATGGTTATGAATTTATAGAAAGGGAATGGATTCATAAAAATTTGAACAAAGATATCATAGCTATTGTCAGCGGTGGAGTCGATCAGCTGGACGTATCTTAGTATCCGGAAGGTGTGATAGATTTTTATGTTAATTAACTATTCGTATGTCAGTAAAGTCGAAGCTTACAACTTTCGTTCTTTATTAGGCAGCCAGTTGTTTGAACCAAAAGACTTTGATCATCACGAGGATATAAAGTTGGCGATTGATTGGACAATGGGCAAAAGGTTAAATCGCAAGAATGTCCTTACTCGGAATTATCGCCTCTCAATCGTTCGGATCACGATTCAAAATCCAAAATTGTTTTTCGATGAGAATGAAGTTGTAAACATCGAAAGACGTATGTATGCTGCTTCATTTCTAATATCCGAATTTTACATAAATAAACAACCAGCGAGCTTGTTAGCTATCAAAGAAATGCTTTCTACACCGTATAATGGGAAGGTTCTAAACCTCTTGAATCAACATAAAAAAACCTTTGGTTAACCATGAGAGGCATTTTAAGTCGGGTGGTACGCCTAATATTGAAATGACTATGATCTACACTACGCCAGGCATTGGGGATCTGAAGCTGGAGTTAATAAATGAAAGGAGAGTGAATTCGAATGAGTGATATTAAGAAGACATTGGGGGCTTACATTAAAGTTCTAGCCGAAGGTATCAAGGAAGTACAATGCCCTTGCTGCAGCGAATTGACAAGTACAGGATCGGAGATTAATGATCCAGAAAATGATTCCCGAGGAATAGTTACATGTGAAGTAAACGGGTGTGAATTTTACATCATTGAATATACGGATGGAACAACTTCGCTGGAGCCAAGATAGGAGGCTGAGATTGAGTCGATCAGATGAATGTAAACTAATTACGAATGGAGGACTCTTAATGAAAAAGGAGTTTGAAGTGGGAGTTAAGTATGATGCTATTGTCAATGGTCAAATTTGGTCGTTCACGTATGATGGGACAGATCCAGAAGATGAAGAAACGCTTTGGATTACTTGGATGTCCGGTGAAGAAGAGGCGCACTGGAAAGGGGAAATACTTCCTCTTATTGAGGAATATGAAGTACTCAAGGCTTCTGGCGTGATTTATCCAAGAGGAGATACCGAAGAAGCACAGGCTAATGCATTAGCTGATTTAATGGCCAAGCCAACTTATTTTTTTGCAGGCATGGAGGTGCCTCGTGCGCTAGTACTCACGGATCATTTTGCACCAGAAGGATACAGGGGAGATAAAGAGTATATGGATTTTGTTTTTGATCCGGAGAAACTCATATTGACGATTACAACTCCTGATTCTACGGCAGCTGTTCCCCATTGGGTGATAGGAAGGTTTCCGGTTACTGCAACTTTGAAATTGGATTCAGCGGAGGGACGGGAAAAGCCAACTTTTTTGATCGAGATTAAGAAAGAGTTTGTGTAGTAGTAAAGTAGTTTGACGACGATTTACACGACTCCTGGTGTTGAGGATATGGAGGCTGTGGTGGAGTCGATAAGCTGGATGTAAATGATAGAAAGGATGAGTCTAATGTTTGTATTCCCAGTTAGGACCTGCAGGGTATGTGGATGTACTGATAATAATGCTTGTGTGAATGAGAAGGGTCCTTGCTCTTGGGCAAATGAAGAACATGATTTGTGTAGCGCTTGTGTTAATGATCAGGAAAAGACTATTCTCTACAGTAAGATTTACTATGTTTTAAATCAATGTGTTCCAGAAGTCGAGGCAGCAGTTGCAGGTGAAGTGCAAAATATATTAGAGAAATTGGTACAACAAGATTGTGCAGTAAAACAACCTGAACCGTCTAGAATTGGGAAAAGCTTTATCGGCTTAACATTAATGGAGAATTTTTTTGAAAGGTATGAATCAGATCCACTATATACAAAGTACGAAGTACGCATTCTTATGAATAAGGAGCGTGTAATGTAGATGATAGATTGGTTAGAAAGCATAGATTGGTCGAAGAAGAAAAATAGGATTTTTTTGAAGGTGTTTCTTGGCATAACGATTGTTATCGTGTTATACGAAATATGGTTTATGATGCCGCCTATTTTCAATAAGTAGCTATTTACTAAAGTTGAAATGACCATGATCTACACCACGCCGGGAGTCGAAGACTTGGAGGTAGCTGTGGAGTCGATCAGCTGGACATTAAAAATGGAAAGCGCCATAGAAGTTAGATAGGGGATCTTGAGTTACCATGATGTACTTACATATACAAACTTAGCAAAACAACATTTAAATATGTTATTTAATGTATTAGGCGAGGTGGTGTACTACTTGTTGAGCTCTAAGAAATTGACGGACTATTTAATTGTAGAGTGTAATGATACAAATTCTGAAGTAGATCGATTTATTAAAGATTTGCTTATAAAAATTGAATTTGGACATTTTGAGCCTGATGATGAAGTTGAATTTGATCAAACGGAATATGTTTAATACTACCGTGGAATCGGATAAAAATTGAAACAGCAGTCATAAGGATTTTCCGTTTTTATAAAAATGATATAATGTCTATCTTTTGGACAATTTGATCACACTATGAATATACATACTAAAATAAATGAGGTAAATTTTGCGCAAAATTATGTTCAAAATATTTACAATTTATTTATTGTATAGTAATATGAAGGTGTGGTGGAATAACATGAAAAGAAAAACGAAGGATTATAGTCCAGGGTATTTAAAAAATGAGAGTCTGGAACCACCAAGGCCGAGTGAAAAGGAGAAGCCTAAAATGACGACACTAACTAAAACATTTGAACAAAAAGAAATGTTGGCATTTAGTCAATTGAGAACACTAACTCAAAAGGACTTGATCAGCAGCTTCGAAAATAATAATAAAATTGGAATAGTTATTAAAGATCAGCTTAGAGTAGCGATGCTCGACATGGCAGTCTATGAAAATTTAGTGGAGCAAGCAGCAGAGCTGGAGCGACTAACTGAAGTGTTAGAGGAGCAGGAATTTTTTATGCGTACTCAGCACCGGTTAGATGGAAAATTTGAGGAATTACCTGAGGGAACATCGCTACGGAATTGGGCTGATCTGCGGTAGGGGATGAAGATTAATTATGAGCACCAAAATCTTATTACATGAAGAGATTCGGACAGTGGATTTTCCTGCTATATCTAACCGCTATGTTAATAATTCCGATGCTCTTAACGAATGTATTGCAATGATTGATTTAGAAATTGAACGTATTCGAAGAAATCCAGAAAACTCTGGTGCGAAATGTCAGTATGAGCCGTTATCCTCTATAGGCTTTAGAAAGGTTAAATTATTCTCAAGCCGTTCTGAACAGACATTGAAAGGATCTCGACCTGATTTACGAATTATATATAGATATGATCGGATTATTGATGCTGTAATAATTCATACTATTGCTTTTCGTATAAAGGAGCGACCTCGGCCAAGAGAGGACGCATATAGTATTGCTGAATCTCGTACTTTCATAAAGTGATTAAATATTAGGCTATTGTTGAGGATATCAACAATAGCCTTTTTGTATTCTATGCATTCTCAGTATCAGGTGTTGAAAATTGCAGCTGGTTGAGAGTTCAAAGTAAAAGGTTGAAGCGGATCCAGGAGCGTCCCTGGAAGCCAGGATAACCCCTGAAGAGAAAGCAGCAGCTCTCATAGATGAGTATCGAT
>NZ_RZNY01000052.1 GCF_003994475.1 Paenibacillus anaericanus
ATTATGGAGCAGCCGTTGAGCTGGGAGATAACGAGGAAGAGTTGCAAATACCGAATTATGGAGCAGCAAGTGAGCTGGGAGATAACGAGGAAGAGCTGCAAGTACTGAATTATGGAGCAGCCGGTATAGAGCCGGGAGAATACGAGGAAGGGCTGCAAGTACCGAATTATGGAGCAGCCGGTATAGATACGAATGAATTAGAGGAAGAGCTACAAGTACTGAATTATGGAGCAGCCGGTATAGATACGAATGAATTAGAGGAAGAGCTGCAAGTACTGAATTATGGAGCAGCCGGTATAGAGCCGGGAGAAGAAGACCAAATTCCGGGATCTACTGCAACCGTCGAGGANGAAGACCAAATTCCGGGATCTACTGCAACCGTCGAGGAGATCTGGGGAGTAAATGCTGGATCAGAGGTCGGAGTAACTTCAGAAGTTTCAGTACAGTCACCTGGTATAAGTAAAGTGACTAAGGAAATTGAAGATAGATGGTTTGAGGACCAGGGAGGGCTTAGCTCTTCGGATCCTAATTCTATTAATTGGGGTAACGAAGAACATTCTGAAGAAAGGAAGCCTAAAAGTAGCGGTCTAAAATCCCTTCTTTCTGTATTTGAGCGAAAACCTAAGTCTGGACCAGTTTTGGGACATACAGAACATCTGAAGTCCTCTCCAAGTCGAATTGGTACCGTGACAGTAGCGGTAGCTGGAACAACACAAAGGGTTGGTACTACACATCATGCGATTCAAGTAGCTAAGTATTTATCTAAATTTGGAAGAGTTGCATGTTGTGAACTAGTTCAGCCACCAGATGCAGTTTTTTGGACGTTTAATAATGAAAGAAAAAATCCCTTCATAATTGAGAATGTCAGTTATTTTCCATGCTGCAGCAACTACGTAAGTCTAGTGTTTAGTAAAGAATATGATTTTGTTGTACTAGATTTAGGTTCAATAGTTAAAAATAACGAATTGCAAGAATTAGCGACTGAATTTGTAAGGGCAGCACAAAAAATTCTAATCTCCGGATCTTCGGTATGGGATTATACAAAATTGATGAAGGCAGTGGAGCTGCTGCATCTAAATAAATTTATAAGTGGAACACATGTTGTTGTAAACATTTCTTCAGAAAATGTTTTTGAGGAAGTTAAGGGAACAATTGATTCAAAAAAGAGGGAGGCATTAGGAATTCAATTACACAGAGGGGCAGTGATCTCAGATGTGTTCAATGATTTGGATAGTGAGTTGTACGATGAGATTCTTCAAGAATAACATCGAAGTCAACCTGGGAGGCGAGAAATTTGGTTTTTAAAAGAAAAAGTAAAACTGTTATGCACGAACAGGAGATGGAACCTATTACTGTTGCTATCTTTGATCCCAACGCTTCTGACACTGCTGAAACTGCCTTGAATATTGCTAAGGAGTGGAAGAAGAAGACTGGTAAAAAGGCAATAATTGTCGAATTTCCGTGCTGGGGACTACCGAGATTGTCCAGTAAGATCGAGGGATCAGACGGGATTGAAAAAGAAAGAAGTATTGAGCAATTCTTATTGGATTCAGAAAGAAATGATCTGAAGTCATTTGAAGACTATATGTATCAGACGGAAGACTTTGACTGCATTATGGTGCATCCCAAAACGAACCCCGACATACCGGTACACGTAAAGTTGTCACATCAAAAAACAATTTTAGATGCACCAATTTCTATTAAACGAGGTCTATCATCTTACTATGATTTAATCATTTTCTCGCTTCAAGGACAGATGTTTAATCCAATGACGTTTTTCTCATTAAAATACTCTGATGGAATACTTCTTAACTTGTCGGATACAACCTCTCTTCCTTGGGGATATACGACATTTAAGAAATTGAAGAACTATGGGATTTCGTTGGAAAGAGTGTGTCTGCATAGTCAGTTGAAAATTGACTTACCAGAAAAGGTCTTCCGAAAAGATGAGCTACTTCAGTTTGTAATGTCTCTAAAACCGAACATTAATTCAGCAGAAACAAAGGAGACGATTGGCAAAAAATATACCCATCACATTGGGATCATTAATCCGGTTGAGCATGTATCCTATCAAAATAGTGGCTCAGTAAATCAAGCTGAACTAAATCAAAAGGATGCAGAAATGTACAAAAACTTGCTAGATAATACACGCCGCTTTTTACGGCAGCACCATAATAATGAGTTTGTAATGGCGATTTTTGATGAACAAGAACGCTCAAAAGTAAAGTATTACATTGCAGATTACATCAGAGAGCAGACTCAGTTCAAATTCAAAATTGATATGGATCGGATTATTAAAATGGTCCAAGTCGAACTTACGGAAATGGGAGTATTGCAGCCAGTCCTAGATGATCCTCATACGTCAAGTATTGAGATAAATGGACCTGAAGAAGTTATTAGCGAAATAGACGGTGTTCCTACTCATGATCATAGGGTGAAGTTTCAAGATAATAACCACATTTACGCTACTGTCAGCAAGATGTTAGCCCCGATGGGTAAAACATTATCTGCAAATGAGCCGGTAATCGATTCAAATTACAGAGGGTTTCGACTAAATATTACTTTGGAACGAAATAAAGGTGGAATTAGCTCTAATCATCCAATCATTTCGATCCGTAAATTCCCACCAGACGTGTACTCAGACGAAGACTGTATAAAATATGGAAACTTGAATGAAGAAATTGTGGACTTTTTTCAGGACATTTATCCCATTGGTGTAAATGTAGTCATAGGTGGTTCGGTTAACTCTGGTAAAACATCTCAACTAATCCGGATCCCTCTCTACTTAGACCCATTGACTCGCATTCTAACGATAGAAGATTCAGAGGAAATGATGTTGAAACAAAAAGAAGCTTATAAATCATATCCAAACATAGGTGCTTTTATCGTAAAGGAGCATGAAAACAATAGAAGAAGATATAATATTGCGAAAATTGTGAAGGTAACTCTTCGACAAAACCCGGACTGGATAATGATCGGTGAGGTTAGGGATGGAGAAGCGGCTTCTGAAGCACTTGAAGCTGCAAACACTGGTAACAATATTGCTCTCAGTATTCATGCTAATGATGGAAAGATGACTGCAGTACGATTTATGCAGTTATCGGGAAACGATGAAATAGCTGCAAGCCAAGTGGCAGCTACTATGGATTTAATTCTATTTCAACAGAGTGTTAATGGCGTTCGTGTATTAACAGAAGTTTCGGAGTTGATATCATTCAATGGAACTGAACCAGTACTAAATCCCATATTTCAATATGATTTTAAAAATAAGGTTCATGTAAGAGTAGGAGGGCTGAAAAAGTTGAAGATTAAGCTTCAGAAAAAAGGAATACCGGCTCATATTTATGATCGCTGGTGCGCTGAAGAAGAGGGGATGTAATGGGGATTTTCGTTTTAATACCAATAATTTGGGCAGTAGCCTTATTCATTGTAGTACCAAAGAGTAAGGTAAGTATTTTTAAGCAGCAGGCAGGAAGAGTTAATGGAATACCTGGGGTTCATAATCTTCAAAGTGAAGCTAATTATGATGGGGTGAATCTAAATAAAAGAGAGTATCTAATAATTTCCCTGGGATCAATTTTAGTAGGCGTATTAATTGCGTATGCACTCCATAATTATCTTTTTCTAGCAGTTAGTATGACCCTTTCTTATATGTTACCTCGTTATGTCGTTTCTAAATTAAAACGCAACCATCGTCAAAAAATACTATTTGAACTACCTGATAATCTAAAAGTATTTTCTAGTAAACTTAATGATTTTCCTTCTGTTCAGACTGCATTAGAGCAATCAGTACCAGATATGCATGGGGAAACCCAAAAGTACTTTCAAGAAATGCTTGATGATTTAAAAACGGGTTTTTCCGTTGAATCCGCACTTATAGAAATTAAAAAGAAAATTAAAATTAAACGATTTGATGATTTTGCAGAAAAGCTTCAGGTTGCAGTGGAGCAGGGATTTCACGAACGTGCGATTTACAGCTTAAAGGAGACTGGGCGTGAAATGACAGCGGATAACCTGATCTTAAAAGAAATGCAAATCAAATCTAGGAAGGATATGAGAAATCTTTTTATTATTACAGCCATGTCATGGTCAATGCCAGTGATTTTATCAGGTGTAAATACAGACAATTCGAATGTATTCCTTGATACCTTATATGGCCAAATATATATTGTTTCTTTTGTCTTAATAACGGTATATGCAATTGTCAAAGCGGAAGACTATTTAGCCTTAAATCTCGATGAACTTTGAAAGGAGGTGAGTATTTCTGGGTATATTATTAGTTTTTTGTGGAGTTGTGTTTTTGGCTTTTATGATCCCCATCTTAAATTGGGTAATTCCTGACTTTGAAAAGGAAAGGAATGCTGTCCGTCGTGCTGTCCACTTATCTCGATCTGATGCAGAGTGGAGAAGATTAAAAAAGGGCCGGGCTACTTTATACCTAAGCGAGAAGTTGTTGCCTAGACTGAATAAGTCCAATTTTTTCAGTTTGGATAGACTTCTTGGCTCTCAAATGCGACAGATTGTTGATGCGATCGGGAGATATGACAGTCTTGAGGAAATGGTTGCTTCTAAGTTAGTTTTTGCAGCTATAGCTACGTTACCTATAGCTATCATATCTATTGCGTTTGAAACATTGTACTTTATGATTCCGATTTTCTTCTTTGTATTTATTTTTAAGGGCTTCCGAGATGTTAGAGGATCCTTTTTGAAAATGCAGAGGGAGATCACCAAAGATCTACCTAAATTGATAGAGAAAATGATGATGGCTCTAGAGACGGGTAAGTCATTTGTCATTGTTTTTCGAGAGTTAGAGCTATCAAGTGGGCAGAGAATGAAGAAAATGCTGAACCGTTTGAATGCAAACCTCCAAGACATGGATCATGCAGCTGCAATAGAAATTTTTGCAAGAGAAACAACGATTCCAGTGATGCTTCAGTTTTCAAATGCGGTCAAAATAGGAATCAATTCGGGGTATGAAGACGCAAAGGATCATTTTGATGATATACGGACTGAAATTCTTAGCTTGAGGAAGACAGCACTTATAGAGATAACAAGGAGTCGTCCTGATCGAGTTAAGTTATTACAATTTGCTATTATTGGATGTTCTGTTGGTTCAGTTGTAATTTGCTTTATAAATATTTTTTCTGCAGCAGGAAGCGTTTTTTAAATCCAAACATTAATTAACTTTAGGAGGAATTTAGATGTTGAAAAGATTTGAGAAAATGGTTCAAAAAGCAAGTATGAAGGTTTACCAGGTAGTTTCAAATGAACGTGGGAATACGAATACAAGTACGATGATGTGGATTATCGGAGGCGTAGTAATTTTTGTACTTATTATTGGTTTTGTGAAGGGATGGATCCCAGAGTTATTCAACACGCTTAAGGAAAAGGTTCAATCGGTATGGTAATTGACCGGATCAAGAACCGGTTTAAAAAAGTTTTAAACCAAAGAGGAGATATTAATGCAATTGGGGTACTCTTTGTCATCTTTATTATCGTAATTTTTATTTTTGGTTCCATCGATATAGAGGGGTACATGAGTACTCATAAAAAACTGAGCCAGGCTGCCGATGAAACTATTGAAATTATGAAGGCTGAAGGAGGTTTTGATACTTCAACCAGAGAGTTCTTTTTAGATTATTGTCGGAAAAAGGGATTGGATGTTTCGAGCATTACTATTGAAGCAACTCCCAAGCTGGTGCAACGTGGAAGTGATCTTGAAATAAGGGCTTCTACAACTTATATATTAAAAGCCTTTAAGCCGTTGGGTCTAGGTGAACTTATATGGCCAGTGCATATAAAAGTTGAAGGGCTATCACGAACATATTTCCGAGAAGGATAGGATGTTGATGAATACAGGAATTAAAACAATGTTCGTTATCTATTTTTTGGTTATAGCAGCGTTGATATTTACCGATGTTTCGATACTGAATCAAGCGGCTGATAACGCAAAACGTACCCTGGATAGGGCAATAGACGGTGGCATAATCTATGGAACAATTGAAGAGGATTATATAAAGGGCAGAATCAGACTGGATGAAGATAAAGTTCGCAAGGGAATTAACGATCTCTTTCGAAAAAATCTTAACCTGGATTCAAGCCTGAGTAGTGAAACATATCAGAGAGGGAAGTTAATCGTTACGATTACATATCATAACGGTGCTCCCTCGGTTGAAGCTGAGTACGTTGCTGCAATAAAAATGGTAGCCGGGAAATTGGTAGGGCTAGAGACACAAGATATTGATATCAAGAAGCGCACGCCATATTTATCCGACTATAAATAGGGGGAAAGAAGTTGAAGGGACGCATTTGGAATAAAACAACGAGACGTATATCAGTCATCTTAGGGGCATTAATTATAACCTTAGCTGTAGTGCTTTTATCTAACAGCTATGTTCAGAAAAACACGGACCTTGTAAAAGTTGTAGTAGCAGTTGAAAACATTCAACCTGATCAGTCAGTAAATAATAAAATTACAATTAAAGAGAAGGTGAGAAGTGAAATTCCGGAAGATGCGATTACCGATTTAAAGGAACTAGAAAACGAAACATGGTTTGCTAATGAGATTGGTTTTTATAAAGACGAACCAATTAGAAAGTCGGGTTTAACGACAAGCGATAACTCTAAATATGGAGGTGCTTTGAAGCTTAAAGATGGAGATAGTCTGGTTGGGGTAAAAGTCGATCAAGCCCAGAGTGCGGGCGATTATATTAAACCAGGTGTAATAGTAGATGCTGTTGTGTATGTGAAGAATGAATTTGAGACTAAGGTCATTGGCCCCAAAGACGATCCGGATCTTGCTGGTCTGATTATTCGTGACAGGCAGAATGCTGAAGGTACTGAGCCAGGGGCAGACGGAAGAAGCCTTATAACTGCTGTTGCGATCATCGAAACATCTAACGAACAAGTTAAGAAGAAACTTGTGGAATATCAGGAGGAGGGAAAGATCTATCTGACTCCTACTGGAGTAGTAAAAGAGGAATAGGAGGGGAAATGATTGATGAAAAAAGGACTCGTTGGTTTATTGATGAGCATAGTTATTGGATTTGTAGCTGCAGTAAGTTCTCCACTTACTGCAGGAGCAGCACCGGTTAAAACGGTAACGGTAGAAGTTGATGGGAAGGCAGTAGTGTTTCCGGATGCGAAGCCTTACATGGAAGGCAGCCGTGTACTTATACCAGTAAGATTTGTATCTGAAGCACTGGGGGCAGAAGTGAAATACAGCAACAAGACCGTGGTGATAACAAAGGATGGAAAAACAATCAGTATGAAGGTGAACACAAATACAGTGACCGTGGACGGGAAGGACATAACTCTAGACGTACCGGTCCGTGTGAAGCAGAATCGCACCTTTGTGCCACTACGCTTTGTCTCAGAGGCACTGGAGGCAAAGGTAGTATGGAGCAGCAAGACACTGCTGGTGAGTATTACAACCAAGGAAGCAAGCGAACCAGGAACGGGTGAGGATCCTGGTACACCACCAGTAAATCCTGAACAATCTGTGGAATTTAAATGGGGAAAATACACGGATTTGGGATCTGCTTTATTCAAGAACAATGTGACGGTGAAGGATGGAAATCTGAAGTTTACAGTACCAGCTAACGCACAAGCTGTTTGGTATACCTCCGCAAATGGGAATGGGGAAGAGCTGAAGGCTGGGAAATCGTATACGAAGTCGCTTGGAAAAGGGCAGGGCTATCTAATGATAACTCAAATTTATCCAGGGAAGGATTACGTTGAGGGCTATGCAATATACCTGGACGTAAACGATGGAACACTGAACGGTGCGTATAGCGGTTTGATTGATGATGGAGTAGTGAGTACTACACTAGTTGTTAATGGAAATATGGTTGAAACATCGGCTCCACTTTTGGAGGTTATCAACTCCGCTAAACAACTGAAATAAGACAGGAGAATTGAGATGAAGCGAATATTAGGGATATGTCTACTAATTATTATCCTTATTCCCTCACTACTTGCCTCAGCTGATGAAATTGAACCATTGTTGAAACCAAGGGTGGGTTGGGATTATGGAAAAACAGGACAATATCTGACTGGATTCATTCCTGCGTTAGATGAAACAGTAGTGAGGCCATGGGAGCTTTCTAGATGGAAGGCTATCTTTAATTTTCAAGATGGAACTAAGAGTATACTTGAAAATTATGATGTTTTCGCAGTTAAGAAGAAACCAGAAGATCCTAAGTTTGATAAGGAGAATGGTTTTGGGTTAGTTGTGAAAAGTCAGGCAGCACTAGGAGATTTATTTGACGTAGTAATGAAGGGACAAAATATAGAACAGAAGCAGTTGGCTTACTTTAGAGAAAAATTTGTTGCCTCAGCTGATGATGAGGCTTTAAATTCAGAAAGTCCTTTTTATTACAAGGTAGAAAACAGACAATTTCTAAGGATATCCGGTATTATCCAACGAATGGGGATAGCTTTTGATCGAACAGAGAAATTTTCTGAATCAGACCGGAGGGCTCACTTTAATGTATCCGGATGGCCTGATATAACGGTTACTACCGGTAGTAAACTAAAGGTTGATTTTACAGCAAACGGCTACTCAAAACGCTATATAACTATGTACGCCATACCTAGAGGTAATTTTCCTAACTTGACAAAATCTATTAATTTATTTGATGGAGCACAGCTCAATACTTCAGTAGATCGGTATAAGGGTAGTACTGAAATGGCTTATTCAAGGATAGTACCTTTTTTGGGTAAAGAGGTTGATATTGTCCTGGATGATGGTTATGGAAGAACAGCTATTAAAAGTGTAACGCTGCCTGATGAACCTGTTGAAATGGACTACGTACCAATTGTATTATCCCTTACTGAATCAGGCCAACTTTGGATGAAGTTTAAGTATCAGGGTGAGGATTTTAACAAGTCAGAATTTGTGAACAAAAAAGGTGTCCCTATGGTGGCCTCGGTAAAAATAGGAGGAGCAGTAACCACTGAATTTTCTATGCCATCTCTGTATACTGCATTACCAGAAGAAATTAAAGATAAGCAAGAATTTTCAGTACTTCTAGGGAAGATTGATGTTGGAGATAAACCAGGGAAATATTACATCAAGGTCACCGCTTTTGTGAATAATCCCAAAGATTCAGATAGGGCTACAGAGGCTCCAGATGATGCCTACAAGAACAACGAGGTAAAAGGGGAATGGACTATTGATGTTGGTGGAAATGGCAATGATTTAATCGCTCAATCTGTTACAGCCGCCCCTGGAAGCATTCAAGTAGGAGGTAAATCAACAATTTCGGCAAAGGTGAAAAACGTTGGTTCCAAGACGGAAAGTAATGTTTTAATTCGCTTTTATGATAACCAGACGCAGATTTATGAAGCGAGAAAGACTTTACCAGCTAATGAGGTAATTACAGTGGGTGGATTTAATTGGACTGGCTCTAGTGCTGGGGTACATAATATCTCGGTTCATGTTGATCCACTTAAAGAAAAGAACGATACGGATCGAACGAATAATATTGCCACAACAGGCTGCAGTGTGAGTGGATCAGGATCAGGAGAAACTTGTACAAGAACAACCGCAAATAATAATTGGACGGTTACTTATAAGTTAATTACTGGTTATCACACAAAAACGGGTACAACTACATGGACGGGTGCAGATGGAAAGTCACATACGGAAACCTATACGTATACCGATTATTCTGATCCGATCTGGGAATCAAGAAATGTATCATATCAGGAAAGTTTGAAGATTTCGACAGAAGCAAATACAAAACAAGGGATTGCAACAGATCCTAAGAACCCAAAAACAAGTGATCGAGAAAGTCGTGGCAGCTGGGAGATTATTCCGTGGGCAAGGAAAAGTGGGCTTAATCCAAATATGGTTACACGGGCTGGTTATGGCTTTGAACTCAAAGTGACTACCAACTACGAAACTGATTGGGAGGAGAAAGTACCGAAAGGGCTTGAAAATACAGCCAAAAAAATAGGCGGAGAATATATTGGACCCAAGCAAGGTGAAGTAATTGCAAAAATTTATAATACAAAGGGCAGATGGGTTGAAAGTGTAATACTTGAACGTACAAGTGGAGGCAATGTAGGACAAGCTATTTGGCAGCTACCCAAAAAGTCTCATACTTTCAGTGATGGCCAAACAGTTGAGGAACGAAAATACTATACGGATAAAGATTGGTCTGATGGTAACTTTTCCGTAGTGATAGTAGTCAATGCATCTGGTTCTCAAGGAAACCTGGAAGTATGTTCTACTGAAAAAATGCGGATATACGGCAGTATGTACGATGACAGTCAGAATATTAGACAAAAATGATGTGGATTTATATTCAATTGAGCTATGTAGTCGTGGTTTTGTTGATCTTTGCAATAAGGGATATAAGAACACAAATTCTTCCTGATCGATGGATACTCGCCGCTTTTGCCGGCAGCCTGGTGATTAGAGTAATTTATTCACCAGGCTCAATTTTTAACTACATTGGAGCTGCTCTATGTGTCGGGGGAATTATCATCATCATTGCACTGATATCAAATGGTGGAATAGGTGGAGGTGATGTGAAATTACTAACCTGGCTTGGGTTCTCGGTAGGTCTTTACCCTACGTTGATGGTTTTACTTATATCTTGTGTCTTTGGACTTACCTATGTAGCCATTTGGAAAAGAGGCACAATCCCGTTTGCTCCATTTGTTTTTCTTAGTTTTATGGTCTGTGAGATTGTAAAAATTTAATATGAAATCATGATGACATGCCTGGAAGAGAGGAATACAGATGGCAAGTGTACTTTTAACGAATGAAGGACTTGAACGTATTAAAACAGAGCTTGAACGTATCAAATCGTTGGATATTAATCACTGTGCGATCTGCTTGGGAACAGAAAAGCAGGACATAAGCTCTCTTTCAATGCAAGATGCTAAAAAGGGATTCTATCAAAAGCGGATTTTGTATCTTGAAGACATCATTGCAACGTCGAAAATTATCGACACATAGATTTACAGGGATTGGAAAGGGTAGAAGTAAGATTATGAATAACAGTAAATTGATCTTCAAATTTATCGATGTTGCACTCATCGTAGTTATTGCTAAGACAACAGGTTATATAGAGTGGTTTACTCTTCTTTCTTTTGTTAGTGTCATTAACCTAGCCTATTTCATAAGATCAAGGCAGAATTCCTTTCGTCTCAATGCATGGTATGAGTATACGCTAAACAAATCAACTCAGGATGTGGTGCTACACTTTGCTCCTCAAGTACTGGTTGGATATTGGGCCAATTCACATATCTTACTGAAAAATAGAATGGATGCCTTGATTAAACTTCAGAGCATAGGTTTTTTTCAAGTTTCAGGGAAAACGATGAGTTTAACCAAGATCAATAAAAGGGAGGGGATACAAGGAGCCCAACAATTAAATAAATGGGGCAGAGAAGGTCTTGTGACGTTGATCAGTACTGTTTTTATGACTCTAGTTAATTTGAGAAATATATGTACATTAACCGTAACACGAAAGTTGTATCTACTAATATTTAAGAGTCCGTTTATGTCATATAAATATAACTCATAGAAAACGGAGCCGTTGATGAAGAGGCAGGAGAGCTCCTGTCTCTTTAATTTTGAGAGGAGTGTAAAAGATGCGATCAATAGTTAGTAAACTTAAGCAGATTATAAATGTCGTACTAGTAATATCTATTGTCGTCAGTTCATTTGTTTCATTACTAGTGCCAGGGAAGATTGAAGCAGCAACTAGTAAATCAGCAACATATCAGTTAAGTGGAGTAGGTGATGCGCTAAACGGGAAGTTCGAACTACCTGCTGATTTTGGGGCGATAACATCAGTAACCAGTAATAGCGGTGTCGTTGTGTCAAGTTCAGCTGACACTGCTAATCGTAAATTAAATGTTTCTGTTAGTGGTGGACGTAACTACACTACGACGGGTGATCCTAGCGGGGGTACACTTACTTGGAGCAATAACTATAATTGCAATTCAGATTACTGTAGCGGTACATTGTATGTAGAACCTTCAATGGGTTCCATCTCTGGGTACACATATTTTGAAGCCAGAGAGAAATATGTATATCCACCAGATACTGTCGATACTGTAAGTTGGAGTCCGTGGAGTATGAAAGATTATGAATCAGACGGTAGGTATGCGGCGTTCCGTATAGGATCTGTACCTGTTTCTCACGGTACTTTATATGGAGAGGTAATGGGGTATAAATTAAGTGTTAAAACTTATACCTATACTGTTACTTTAAACTATATACCGAACACCGCACCTATTATCTCTGTTTCAAACTCTGGAGATAGCTCGTTGTATAACGATGGAGGTACATTTAGCATATTGGGAACAGTTCAGGATGCTGATAATGACACTGTAACTGTGTCATCCACTATCGGAGGCGTAACTAAATCAACAACTGTCACAGGAACTTCCAAAGCTAAGTCCTGGACATTGACTTGGTCAGGAGCAGAGTTGCCTTTAGGAGTTTACACTAACCCTACTGTAACTGCTACGGACAGTAAGGATAACGTGACAGCTAACTATAGTGGTAAACTCACGATCCAGGCACAAGTTTACTATTATTGGAGTAAATTTTCAGTTTCTAGCCACTTTCAATTAGAACCATGGAGTACACCAGTTTCAGGCACTACTGTTCCTGGTGGAATAACAGGTCATTCTAGTTATTCTATTAATCCAACTACGGGAGAATTAACTCTTAGTGGGTTGGCAAGTGACTTAGAAGCAGTAGGTAGCCTCTATATTCAGACTAGTCCAGGTCATTTAGATAAATATACTTTTACTGGGAGCGAATCTCGAAATGTCTACTACAAATATAGTTGGGCAAATATTGTAAGTAGCACAGTAAAAGGTTCTTTGTTGCAGTCTAACCTCAAAGCCGCTCAAGGAACTTACCCAGATGACGCCATTCATACTGACGGATTCTGGTACACCAAAACCGGCACATCAGTGAATAATTTACCTGTGTTTGTAGTGAGTTCTACAGGAAATAAAACACTGTACAACGATGTAGGAACATTTTCAGTTTCAGGTACAGTCTCAGACGCAGATAATGAGAATGTGACTGTATCGGCTACGATAGGTGGTGTACGAAAGTCTGTTGTGGTTACAGGAACCTCTACATCCAAAGCCTGGACACTCTCTTGGGCTAGCTCGGAGATCCCAGTAGGAGTTTACGCTAACCCCATTATTACAGCAACAGATGGAACGAATATAGTTTCTGCAACTTACTCTGGAACACTAACCATTCAGGCGCAGGTTTATTACTACTGGAGTAAATTTAATGTTAATACAGATGCAGGATGGACAGAGATAACGGATGGTTCAGTAAATTCCTCAATCAAATTATATAAAAAATTATTAAGACCTGTTCAGTGGGACTCCCAATATGTTGAAGGAAACGCTGAGTTTTGGGATCTCTATAATGATCAATGGAGTCAGGCTAGTGTCAATGCTGTGAGTTCGATAAACAGCAATGGGACTTTAAACTTTCAGGGCCCTACGACCGAAGGCGTGCGGTACACAAATAGTAACTATAGGCTTGGATCAGTTTATTATGCGCCAATCAGATTAGACCTATTTGAACCTAACAGCTACAGTAAAATGTTATGGGTTAGTCAGTTATCGACCACCCCACCTAAAATAAAAGGTACTTTAAGCCAAGCCAACATCAAAGCCGCTCAAGGAACATATCCAGATGACGGAATTTATACAGATGGTTATTGGTACGTCAAATCAGGTACAGTTCCAAATAACATGCCGACTATTGCAGTCACACAGGCCGGTGATAAGTCGATCAACCTCAAAACAGGTTCTGACACATTCACAATGAGCGGCACCGTACAAGATGCAGACAATGAAACACTTTCTATATCTGCTACTATCAATGGAGTTTCAAAACAGATTGCTGTCTCCAACACAGGAACAGCCAAAGCTTGGTCATTAACTTGGAGAACATCTGAGTTTCTGTCAGGTGGTACCTTCGCAGGACCTGTAGTTACGGTCGACGATGGACGTGGAGGCGTAGCAACAGGGACTTATACAGGTAAACTAACGATTAATAAGACAGCCCTGTTTTATTGGGACAAATACAGTGTTAAGGATATACCAAGCTATACCGAAGATACTAATTGGGTTTTGGAGTTCGACTCAAACCAGGCTCTTTGGGATAACTATAGAGACACCTTAATAGCGACTACCTATGCATTCAACCCGGTTAACGGGGGCTACTCAACGCCGTATAACACGGGTGAGGCCCGTTCTGGTGTGGATTATTACAGTGCGTCTGGAAAAACACTATATAAATGGCGTATTGTAAATTCGGTAGGTCAGTATTGCTTCATTACGAAGTACAAAAAAGGCGTGGTAGTAAGTAGCGTAAAAGGCAAGGATGTTCTACTGCAAACCAACATCCAGGACTTAGACGGAACTTATCCCGACGATGGTATCCATTCTGATGGATTCTGGTACACAAAGAAGGCCACAACGAATATGTCGCCTGTACTTTCCGTTAATAACTCAGACATCACTGTAAATCTAGCCTCATCGAACCTTACACTTAATGGAACAGTTTTGGATAGCGATGGGGATACAGTCACCGTCAAAGCAACGCTTAATGGAATAGAGAAGTCTATGGTCGTTTCGGGAGCATCAACCGCAAGACCATGGTCACTATCTTGGACAAGTGCAGAATTACCTCCGGGATTTTACACATTGATTCCTATTGTTGCAAGCGATGGAAAAGATGGCGTTGATTCGATTACCTATATTGGTACCATAACAGTGGATAAAACAGCGCCGAGTATTACAGTTGTCCCAATGCAAAAGGATTGGACTAGTGACCAAATCAATCTAGAAATTGGTTTTTCTGATACTGTTTCAGGAATAAATCCTAACGAGAGAAAATTTAAGATCACACAGTCTGCAGACACTCCGGATAGCTGGGATACTGCACCTCAGGATATTTATACTCATATCATTCAAAGTGAAGGAGAATGGTATGTTCATACAGCTACCAAGGATATGGCTGGAAACCCGACTACTGGTATGAGTGGTCCGTATAAACTGCAGTATAAACCAGAAGTGCCAAAGTTACAGTTAAATTCTATTGGTAGCGATTGGGCTCAAGTAAGTTGGAGTCTTCCTGACAGTGCGTATACTGATGGTTATAAGTATTTTGTGGAAAATGTGACCACCGGTGAAAAATGGACACTGGATTATCCAATAAACTTTATTCAAGAGGAAGGGCTTGCCGCTGGAACAACTTATTTCTACCGGATAAAAGCAAAAAATCACGTTGGTGAGACAGAATATAGTGAACAGTTGCGAGTGCTTACCCTTCCAGCAGCTCCTTCAGATTTATCTGTTCAAACAGTAGAGCATAATAGTGGAAATGCTACAGTTTCATTTAAAAGTGTAGCTTCGGCTGAGAAATACAACTTAATTATCAAGCAGGGATCTGATGTCGTTTATGAAAAGGAAACATTGGAATCAGGGGAATATCCAATAACAGGACTAAAACCTGGTAAACAGTATACGGTTTCTGTTATTGCTTCAAATGCAAGTGGAAATGGACAAGCTAGTATTTTAGGGTTCTTGTCTCTTCCAGCAGCTCCAGGTGAATTTAAGACAGCATTGATTAAAGAAACGGAAATTGAACTGGGTTGGAGCCCGTCCGAGACAGCTACACAATATGACTTGTTACGATTTGATGAGAGCGTTTATAACGGTTCAGGCTTAACTTACAAGGACAGCGGGTTGGAGTCCTCAACAGAGTACGATTATTCGATATCGGCGACAAATGAAAGTGGATATGGGGATATTGCATACCTTCCAAGTCTTTTGACGTTACCAAGTCAAGTTGCAACTGTAACGGTAAGTACTTATGGGGCGACAGAGCTTGATATTAATTGGAATTCTGTTCGAGGAGCGAATGGATACGGTGTAACATTAAATGGGGCACTCCTGAGTACAGTAGAAGGAACATCGTATAAGATTACGGGCCTTACTTCAGGTACCAGTTACCAGATTGGGGTTTATGCTGAGAACCGTAGTGGGGCTGGAGTCATGACAATGTTAGCTGCTAAGACATTGCCGGGTCAGATTACGGATCTCTTCATTGATCAGATTGGTGAAACAGAAGCTACCATTCACTGGAATGAGATAAATGGTGCTGATAAGTACCGAATTACTCTAAATGGTAACAAGTATGAGGTATCAACGAATCAACTGAAAGTTTCTGACCTAATCGGTGGACAATCGTATGAGATAAAAGTTGAGGCTGGGAATGAATCCGGATATGGTCTCGGGGATAATGTGAATTTGCTAACATTGCCACCAGCACCAGACCAAATCCGGATTAAGGGAAATACCGC
This sequence comes from Paenibacillus anaericanus, assembly GCF_003994475.1. Lineage (GTDB taxonomy): Bacteria > Bacillota > Bacilli > Paenibacillales > Paenibacillaceae > Fontibacillus > Fontibacillus anaericanus. The sequence goes on from NZ_RZNY01000052.1 coordinate 16,374, forward strand.
TAAAACAGTACAATTACTATGGGATCCCGTTCCTTCTGCAACTCGTTACTCAATTACAGAGGGTAAGCTTGGCGATTTAGGCTTTGTAGGCACAGCAACGGTAGATATATCTGATCTTATTCCAGGAGAGACTTATATATTTGAGATCAAAGCGATTAATGAGACTGGAGAAGGGAGAAGTACCTCTTTTACTTGGAGGACCATACCGGATGTACCAGGAGATATTCGTATAGAAGAGGTTGGGAGTAACTCAGTGTCATTATCTTGGGACTTAGTAACTGGTGCAGAGTCTTATCAGATAGACGTACCAGGATTGACTGAATCAGTACAGACGTTGGGGAATTCAGCCTTGATAGAGGGACTTAGCAGCGCTCATAAGTACTCTGATATTAAGCTAACTCCAATAAATAATTCGGGAAAGGGTGAGTCTACACTTGCTCCTAGCTTTGTGACTTTACCCTCTGAAAAATTCGATGTGAAGGCAACTCCAACGCAGAATGAAATCAAGTATGAGTTTGATTTAGAATCTCAAAATGAGATCTTTGTCGTAACTTATAAAAACAAGGAAGTCGCTCGCTCCCAGGATCACGAATTTATACTAAAGTCCTTGTCACCGGGAAATCAAGTTTCAATTACGGTTTGGACAGAGAACGAAATTGGAGATCGATCGACTCCTCGAATAGTGACGGAGAAGACAGTTCCAGCTCCTATTAATCCTGGAGGTAATGGCACCGGTGGTAACGAAGGAAGCGGAGGAGGTGTTGAAGAAAAAGATGTTCAAGAACCTCCTATTCTTGAAGAGCCTTCTAATACAGACAAGGATTCGAATGACAATAACTCTGGTTTAGGAGTTTTGACTGATATAGAAGGACTTTACAATAAGGATCAGGTACTTTCCTTATACAATAAAGGTATTGTTAAGGGAAATAATAATAAATTTGAACCGAAACGAGATATAACACGTGCTGAATTTATGTCTCTTATAGTTAGATCTCTAGAGCTGCAGCCTAAAGAATCTGCTGAAATGCGATTTGAAGATATAAATGATCAAGCCTGGTACTATAAAGAGTTGAAGGTAGCCTTTGCAAACAAGGTTATCAAAGGGTTTAGTGAAACGGAATTCAGGCCTAATGATACGATTACCAGGGAACAGGCGACAAAAATGTTGGCCAATGCTATGGGCTATAATATAGCTGGGGATAAGATATTTAAGGATCAGAAGAAAATTGCATTTTGGGCGGAGACAGAGGTAAAAGCCTTGGCATCTTTTGAAATAATTGAGGGATATCCAGATGGCACATTTAAGCCCAAGAATTCTGTGAACCGGGCTGAAGGAGTCTCATTCGTGTATAAGTTTATTAATACAAAGTTTTAATCTTACGATAGCAAAACATTATAGAACTGTAACGTGAGGATAGAGGGCTCCTTAGCTCTCTTTTTTTTGTTATTTCGGTCATAACTGATAATGGTGTAAAGCGTTCCGGGAGTGACCAGAATTATCTGAAGGAGAGCCGCCAGTGTGATCCAGCAGCCGATAGAGATTACCGGAGTAACCTGATCCGGATCTGATAGAAGCGTTCCAGGAGTGACCAGGAGCGTCTGAAGAAGCACGATCACGTAGCTTCACGTAACTGGTAGAGATCTGCAGGAGTAACC
>NZ_RZNY01000053.1 GCF_003994475.1 Paenibacillus anaericanus
CATGGTTGAATTCTCTTGAAGGTGTTTTAATTTGTCTCACGCTAAGGGGTCAGTCCCCCGCCCTCCGAGCGGGACTCAAGCTTTTTTTATTATTGCGGTTCGTTTAGTATATAATCCACTAACTCATCTAGAGGTACAGTAGCTAGTGCAATAGCCGTATCTGTTACTCCGTAGTAAATATACAACAGTCCATCTTTAACTACATTTCCTGTTGGGAATACGACATTCGGAATTTGGAAACCGAATTTCTCGTAGTACGTTTCCGGCTCCATAATGAAATTTTTCGTTCTTGCAATAATTTTCTCCGGGTTTTCCAGATCCAGTAGCATAGCTCCTACTCGGTAGACAATATCTTCATCTACTCCATGGTACAACACCAACCAACCCTTATCCGTTCTTACCGGTGGCGTTGAGCCGCCGATCTTTCTTGACTCCCAGGACAGGCCTTCTGCCTTAGCGAGTAACTTCGGCTCCTCCCAGTTGATTAGGTCCTCTGAATAAGTGATCCACATAGCAGCCTTTTCTGTGCCATATGCCTCACCTACATATTCTTCTGGCCGACGCAGCAACACAAATTTACCATTGATCTTCTCTGGAAATAAAATATTATCGCGATCATTGATGTCCAGTGGAGTAGTATCCGCTACAAACTCCCAATCGATCAGGTTCTTAGACTTAAGGATAGATGAGCGAGTTAGCCAATGTCCTTCCTCTTCCCCCCAACCGTCTGGATAAGTAGGGATTGAACGCTCTGGTACTCCTGCTCCCGTTGGATAATAACTCATCGCACACGGACGCAAGGCATAGTTCAAATAAAAGGTGTCATCTATTTTAACTACCCGCGGGTCCTGTACGCTCCCATAAGGAAAGCCTAGCATGTCCGGGGTTACGATAGGTTCATCCTTAACGTGGGTGAAGTTTACGCCATCCTCGCTTTCTAACAAGCCTAGGAAGTTCTTACATGGGGTGAGCGAGCCTGCGGTTCTTTCGATCATATAGAACTTATCGTTGTCTATAATGACAGCAGGATTAAATACCGTTACTTTACGCCACTCATAGCCTCCAGGGACTACAATCGGGTTATTGGGATGCCTTGTAATTTTCATGATTTGCCTCCTGAAATTTTTTCATGGGTAATATAAGAAAACTGTAATCTCAAATGGTTAGCCCTTCACGGATCCAATCATAACTCCCTGCACAAAGTAACGCTGCAAGAATGGGTACACGGCAATGATCGGTAGTGCCGAAACGATAATGACTGCGTATTTCACTAGCGATGCAATCTCGGCTTTATTATTCATAGCTATAGCCATATCCCCGCTGACTGCTGAACCTGTTGTCTCTGCGGTCATCTCTTGAAGTACTAGGATCTGTCTAAGCACCATTTGTAATGGATATTTAGCTTCATCATTCAAATAGATAAGGGCCGGGAAATAACTGTTCCAGTGACTCACCCCATAGAATAAAGCCATAACAGCTATGATAGGTGAGGATAGTGGCAACACAATGCGGATAAACAGCTTGATATTCGTACAGCCGTCGATGTAGGCAGCCTCTTGAAGTTCTTTTGGAATAGTCGATTGAAAGAATGTTCTAGCAACGATGATGTTATATACAGATGCAGCTACAGGTAGGATAAGGGCTCCCATTGAATTAATTAGCCCCAAATTTTTGACCATCAAATAACTAGGAATAAGACCCCCGTTAAAGAACATGGTCACCAGAAACATACCCATAAAAAATTTGCGTCCGACAAAATCTGATCTGCTCAGGGCATAGGCCGCTGGTAATGTAATAGCCAAATTCAGCATAGTTCCTAGAAACGTATAAATAATCGTATTGCCGTATCCAGTCCAAATCTTAGGGTTCTCAAACACTAACTTATATCCGTTCAAATTAAACCCTTTGGGGAACAACCACATTTCGCCCGAGCTCACATAACTAGGCTCACTTATGGATGCGCTAATAATATAAATCACTGGATAAAGAACAACCACAAAGGCTAGTAGCAAATAAATATAGTTGAATATAAGAAATAGCTTGTCCGTTCTGGATTCTTTCATTGCCTTAACAGCCATATCTCAGTCCTCCTTCCTTTCTTGTTACCATAAGCTTGTATCACTTGTGCGCTTGGCAATTCTGTTAACGGTAATGAGCATAAGTGCATTTACAATCGAGTTAAACAATCCAACGGCTGTGGAGAAACTGTATTGCGCACTCACTAGACCTGAACGGTATACAAACGTAGAAATGACATCCGCTGAGTCCATGTTGAGTGGATTTTGCAATAGTAAGACTTTCTCATATCCGACTCCTAGAATGTTACCCACATTCAAAATCAATAGAATGGTGATTGTAGGAATAATCATCGGTAAATTGATATGCAATACACGTTTGAATCTGCTCGCTCCATCTACAATAGCCGCTTCATGAAGCTGAGGATCTACACCAGATAGTGCTGCGAGGTAAATAATCGTTCCCCAACCCGTGCTTTGCCACACACCGGATAATACATATACGGTCTTGAACCAGCGTGGATCAGTTAGAAAAGCAGGAGCATCAAAGCCCACAAACTCAACCATTTTAACAATCATCCCTGTGGATGGTGATAAAAAGGTAATGATCATTCCTGACATAACGACTACAGAAATAAAATGCGGAGCATACGTAATCGTTTGTACAGATTTTTTGAAAAATCCGTTTCTCACTTCATTAAAAGCTAGTGCCAGTAGAATCGGAAGCGGAAACCCTATAGCAAGCTCATAAAAGCTGAGACTCAGCGTATTCCACAATAGATCCCAGAAATAATATGAATTAAAAAAACGTTCGAAATGTTCAAACCCTACCCATTCACTTCCCATGATCCCTTTAGTCGGAATAAAATTTTTAAAGGCAATTTGAATTCCGTACATCGGACCGTAATGAAAAATAAGGAAGTACAAAAATGCAGGGGCAATAAACAGGTATAACTCCCAATTTTGCAGTATTCTACCGCTTAGTGAACTGCTTCGTAGAGATCTTCTTTTGATCGCAGGTACTTTCCCGTTTCCCTTCATTTTCTTCTACCCACTCCTTTCCCTTTATGTCTCATATTCTTAGTTGACTATGCCTCTTACCAATGATCTGGCTGCATAGCTGCTAACGCTTACAATCAAAATTGTAGAGAGTTTTACCTGTTATCGTAAATATGTAGAATCTGCATTGTCAGTCCAAATGAGATCAACCCCTTGCTGTGAAAGGGCTCTCATAAATATTTGATATTCACTTGGCTTCATTTCCCCTATGTTTTATGTGTTGTTTTTATCCCCCTCTTCAGACGAGCAAATCATACATATTGTGATTTCGATAGAGATATGTGAACCTTCATACGAATGTCTTTGAATATAGGAGGTTTTTATATGACCCGTAAAACAGCTCACCTGATCTCCCATACGCATTGGGATCGGGAATGGTACATGCCTTACGAGCATCATCACTACCTACTGATGGAACTGATGAATGATCTACTTACGACCCTAGAAGAAGATGAACGCTATCGTTATTTCCACCTTGATGGCCAAACGATTATTATTGAAGACTTTTTACAAGTGCATCCGGAAAAAAGAGAACAGCTTGAAAAATACATCACCGAAGGACGCATTATCATTGGCCCATGGTATGTATTGCAGGACGAGTTCCTCACAAGCTCAGAAGCGAATGTCCGTAATCTACTGATTGGACACCAGGATGCAGCTAAATATGGGGTAATCTCGAAGCTAGGATACTTCCCGGATTCCTTCGGCAATATGGGCCAGGCGCCTCAATTGCTACAACAAGCCGACATTGACACAGCAGTGTTCGGACGTGGAGTAAAACCTACTGGATTCGACAATGTGGTCATCGACCATATCAACTCCAGCTATGAATCTCCTTATTCCGAAATGTTCTGGTCTTCCCCCGACGGATCCAAAGTGATCGGTTTGCTATTCGCCAATTGGTACAGCAACGGTAATGAGGTCCCTGTAGATCAAGCAGAAGCTAAAATTTATTGGGATAAACGTTTGGCTGATTCCGGAAAGTACGCTTCAACTCCCGAATTGTTGTTTATGAACGGCTGTGATCATCAACCTGTTCAAATGGATTTGGGAGACGCTATCGATACAGCTAAGGAACTGTTCCCTGATGTTGATTTTGTTCATTCTAGCTTCGAGAACTATATCGATGCCTTGAAGGAGCAGCTTCCCGCCGATCTAGTGACCGTTGAAGGCGAGCTGCGCAGCCAGCATACCGATGGCTGGGGCACATTAGTCAATACCGCTTCGGCACGTGTCTACCTGAAGCAGCTCAACCAGGTTGGTCAGACTCTGCTAGAAAAGGGAGCTGAGCCACTTGCCGCTCTAGCTCATCTTGTCAGCGGAAAGTCTTATCCTCATCAATTGCTAACTTATGCTTGGAAAACATTGATGCAGAATCACCCTCACGACAGCATTTGCGGCTGTAGTGTAGATGAAGTTCACCGCGAAATGGTCAGTCGCTTCGATAAGAGCAGACATATAACCGAAGCCATTATAGACGAGAGCTTGAAGGCAGTTGCCGGAGAAATCGGAACCGCGAATGTGGAGGCATGGGGAGATTCGAGTCTTCCTGTTACGATCTATAACATGACGGGATGGGATCGTAGTGGAACCGTGAGCGTTGAGCTCATTACTCATAAGGCTTACTTCAAGGAAGGGCCTAATCCAACGGCGATTGCCGAACGGTTAGGGGCGCTACCACTCCATTTGGAGGACGGTCATCTACTGGATGAGAATGGTCAGATTATCGCCGCTAAGGCGGAGGATTTAGGTGTTCAATTCGGTTATGAACTGCCTAAGGATCAATTCCGTAAACCTTATATGGCCCGCAAAATTCGTTTGACCTTTAATGCAGGGCAGGTTCCGGCACTTGGCTTCAGAACCTTTGCCTGGGAGCCATCAGCATCCAAGCTTGGGCAGGCTACTCGTAGCCCGCTTGTTGCCTTTGAAAATGGTATGTCTAATGAGTTTATTGCTGTACAAATCCATGAGGATGGCTCTTATGATGTGACGGACAAACGTAGCCAACGAACTTTTGCAGGTCTCGGTATATACGAAGACTGCGGAGATATTGGTAATGAATATGTATTCAGACAACCGGAAGGCGATATTGCGCTGACTACCAAGGGTATTCCTGCTCAAATTACGCTTGTAGAAAATGAGCCTTACCGAATTTCCTACGAGATCATACATGAATGGGAAATACCAGCTTCAGCAGATGCCTTATTTGAAGAGGAAAAACGCAAGATGGTGCCATTCCGCAAACGCCAGGCCGCTCGTTCGGCAGACACGCTGCCACTGAAAATTGTCACCACAATCAGCTTAGAGCAGTCTGGAAAAGGAGTTCAGGTGTCTGCCTCATTCAATAATCAGGCACAAGACCACCGACTTCGTGCTCTATTCCCTACGGGACTGGAAGCAACAACACATCTTGCCGATTCCATATTTGAGGCAGCAGAACGCGACATTACTCCAGCATCCGAATGGATCAATCCGAGTAATGCCCAGCACCAACATGCCTTTGTTAGTGTGTCCGACGGCCAGTTTGGCCTGACGATTGCAAATAAAGGTCTTAACGAATATGAAGTGCTACGTGATGGGTTTAATACGATAGCCGTTACCCTCCTGCGCAGCGTATCAGAGCTGGGAGACTGGGGTGTATTCCCTACACCGGAAGCACAATGTCTAGGTGAACACACCGTAGAGTTTGCCATTTATCCGCATGTTGGAACTGTTGTTGAATCTATGACCTTTGCTGAGGCTTATCAGTATCAGTCACCGTGGTTCCATATCCAGACGGAACGGAATCAAGGATCATTACCATCGACGTATCAACTTTTAAAATGGCAGGGTAACTCGCTCGCCTTGTCGGCCTTCAAACTGTCCTTAGATCATGAAGATGTGATGATCCGTTGGTACAATCTGGCCCATCATTCTGAAGAACTTACCATGAATCCGTCCTTCCCAGTAGATAGCATCTATTTGAGCGACATATTAGAGCGCAGACACAATAGCGAGGAACTGGTTGATGGCGAACTTCAAGCCACTGCAGGCAAAGCCCAAATCATAACTTATGCACTAACACCTCAGAAAAAATAAATTAAAAAATTAGGAGGAACATTTATCATGACTTTAACCTTACCAGCTTCCATTACACAGTTTCTAAATGAATCTGATGAGCGCCTCGCTCATAATCCTAAGCTACAAAAGCTGTTCAGAAACTGCTTCCCTAACACGCTTGAGACGACAACCAAACTGCTTGAAGATGGCACTACCTTTGTATTCACCGGCGATATCCCAGCCATGTGGCTGCGAGATTCAGTGGAACAAGTTCGTCATTACATTCCTTATGCCAAAGAAGATAAGGATTTACAACGCATTCTCAGCGGTCTAATTGCCCGTCAGATGTTCTACATCAACATTGACCCTTATACTAACGCCTTTAATGAAACGGCGAATGACAAGCATTACAGAGCCACTGACGATTGTAATTTGAACCCTTGGATGTGGGAACGTAAATATGAGTTAGATTCCCTTTGCTTCCCGGTTCAACTTCTCTATTCGTACTGGAAAGAAACAGGACAAACGGATGTCTTTACAGATGCCTGTTACCAAGCACTAACATCGATTGTAAATGTGATCATTACTGAACAACATCATGAAGAGAAATCTCCTTACCACTTTATCCGTCAAACCGTACAGGAGACTGAAACCTTGCAAAACAATGGACGTGGTCTACCTGTGAACTACACAGGTATGTCATGGTCTGCCTTCCGTCCAAGTGACGATGCCAATCTATTCGGATATAACATTCCTGGCAATATGTTCGCTGTAGTTATTCTTGGACATATCAGAGACATCGCCAAGGAAATCTATAACGATACTCGGCTCGCTGAACGTGCGGAGAAGGTTCGTAAGGAAATCGACTTTGGTATCCGTGCTTATGGTATTGTTGAACATCCGAAATACGGCAAAATATATGCCTACGAAACAGACGGATATGGAAACTACTGCCTCATGGACGATGCAGGTACGCCAGGATTACTTACCATCCCTTATATTGGCTACGCAGGAGTAGATGATCCGATCTACCAAAATACACGCCGGTTTGCTCTCAGCTTTGATAATCCATTCTACTTTGAAGGCAAGTTTGCCAAAGGTATCGGTAGCCCGCATACTCCAGGCGGTTATGTATGGCATATGGCGCTGTCGATGCAGGCCCTCACTTCTAACAATGATGAAGAGATCAAAGAATTGATTCAGACCCTGATCGATACGGATGCGGATACCGGTTATATGCACGAAGGCTTCCACCCAGATGATCCTTCCGACTTCTCACGGGAATGGTTCGCTTGGTCCAACAGTCTCTTTGCTACACTGATCAGCAAGGCTATGGATAAGGGCCTCGTATAGAACAGAATTAGTATAATTGATCGCAACAAACTAAAAACAGCCAGTCTCCCGTAGGGGAGATTGGCTGTTTAGTTTTGTACTCGATTTACCACTATTAAAGTGGGACAGGCCCTTTCATAGTGCGTCTATCCAGAGCACCTAACTAAGTTTTTACTCACACGAAGAGGGTACCCCAGCAGCCATTTTCACGGCATTTGGGATACCCAATCTTAAGTTATTATCTTAGCTTGTTTTCCAACGATCATATGCTGTTTGATATACCTCAGCTAATCGTTCACTGCCCATTTTCTTAAGTGTATCTACATATTTGTTCCAACCGTCCAGTGATTCCTGGCCCGTAATAAATTTAGCTTCCATTTGCGATACATAAGTACTCAAATCAGAGCGTAATGTCGTTACTTCAGTAGATTCTTCTGCCGTCAAGAACAATGCTGGGAATGGCACTTTAGATCCACGATCTGTCAACTTCGTTTTTGATTCTTGAACTAGCCATTCCTCAAACTCATTTTTGGAAAGTTCATCAGGAACTACCATTGGTGTTCCAACTCCATAGTTAGGTGTCAGCTTAGAACGATAGTCTTCACGGTCTTCTCCATTTGGAACTGGTAAGTATTCAATTTTGGTCTTGCTCTCATCTGTATACTTCCACAGGGTTCCTTCAGGTCCTTTGTTAAACAACATTGATCCTTCTGTAGAGTACATATAGTCTACCCAACGAATGGATGCCTCAGGTGCTGGATTGCTGTTTGAGATCGCAAACGTACCCGTAGCAAAGCCTTTATTTCTAGCGATTGCAGGAGCATCTACCATATCGCTCTTCACAGGACTAAACATCACATCTTCCGTGCTAGGCTCACCACCAAGGGCCATGTAAGCATTCCAGTCAGAGAACAACAGGACTTGGTTATTTTTAATCTTTGCTTTTTTCTGATCATCTGTTTGTGAGAAAGACTCATGATCTAGAAGATTTTCATTCCAGAGTCTATTCATGTAAGTCAGATAAGCCTTGTATGGCTCTTCCATTGGCGTATAATGCACTTTATCCTGGTCATCAACATAGATTTCTTCTTCATTGGCACCAAAACCACCAAGGATCCATGTGCGAATATCTCTTAATTTGTTCGTACCACTAGAAGAGGATAGAGGGATTTCATCCTGAACACCGTTACCATTAGGATCCTCGTCTCTAACACGTTTTAAGAGCGTGTACAATTCTTCAGTTGTTGTAGGAATTTCTTTCACATCAAGCGCTTTCAATAATTTGCTGTTATACCACATCGGATTTCTGTACCACGGTTGGAACATCTCAATGCGCGGAAGAGAATAAATATGTCCGTCTGGCGCTGTAATGGATTTGCGAATATCAGGATAATCGTCTAGAACCTTCTTGATATTTGGCGCATAATCATTGATCAAATCTTCAAGAGGAATCAGGATTCCTTGTCCCCCATAGTTCAATTCCTCAGCTTGCGTCAATTTAGCCCCGAAGAAAATATCAGGATAATCGCCACTTGCAAACACTAGATTTTTCTTCGTATCGAAGCTATCCCGAGGTGCATTAAGGTATTCAATACTGATCCCCGTTAATTTCTCCATCTCCTGCATAACAGGCATGTCCTTCCAGTTTTGAATCCCCATATCAGGAGCCATTATTGATAAAGATAAAGGCTCATTAACAATAGGATATCCCTCTTTGTTTATAGCAGCTGTATTCGTACTCTTGTCTGTTCCCCCGTTACCTTTGCTATCAACTGAACCACAACCACTGAGCAACGTTAGCGCCATTACTGAAACTAATAATAACGATATGCCCTTCTTCTGATTTGTACGCACCGCATTTCCTCCTCTTGATGTTTTCTATTTTATGTTGTCTAGATAATAAACGAAGAAAGATACAGCTTCGAATATTACCTCACATGATCGCGCTTGCAAAATATCTCGTAAATTGCTAACGCTTACAATGTAAATTGTAGACAATAGGGAGTCATAGCGTAAATATGTCGATTTTGCATTGTCACACTTATATCAACAATCCCTTACCCGATAAGGAGTAGGGGTTTTATGGTCACTTAAAAACGCGGGCAATGTGTCATTTTTGAAATACCAATAGACTGCAAAAAATACACATTTACAGTTATTCAACATGCTCTATCCCTGCATTTCTTAACTTATTTACCTCAGTCTGAGATTGTAAAAAAAGAGGCCAACCCCTGGCTTACGGTTGGCCTCTTACTGACAACGAAATAATCACTACACATCCACAGTCAGTTTTATTTACGTTTGGTAATGACCTGTACATTCCCCATGTAAGGACGAAGCACTTCCGGCACTTCAACACTGCCGTCTTCCAGTTGGTAATTTTCTAGGATCGCAGCTACCGTACGACCTACAGCAAGCCCGGATCCGTTCAATGTATGCACAAATTCCGGTTTCGACTTCGGATCTGGACGGAAACGGATATTGGCGCGGCGCGCTTGAAAATCTTCTACATTCGAGCAAGAAGAGATTTCACGGTAAGCGCCAGTTTCCGGCAACCATACTTCAAGGTCATATGTCTTCGCAGCCGTAAAGCCCAGATCACCCGTGCAAAGAGCCAGAACCCGATATGGTAGATTCAGCAGTTGTAACACCCGTTCTGCATCCCCAGTCATCTTTTCCAATTCCTCATATGAGGTCTCAGGATGTACAATTTTGATCATTTCAACCTTATTGAACTGATGCTGACGAATTAAGCCCCGTGTATCCCGTCCTGCAGCACCCGCCTCTGAGCGGAAACATGAGCTATATGCAACGTAATGATGCGGCAATTCTTCGCTGGTGAGAATTTCATCACGGTGGTAGTTAGTTACTGGAACCTCAGCAGTTGGGATGAGATAGTAACCATCCTCGGTCAGCTTGAAGAGATCCTCTTCGAACTTCGGTAGTTGTCCAGTTCCATAAAGACTGTCACGGTTCACGATATAAGGTGGTAACATCTCCTCATAACCATGTTCATTACTGTGCAAGTCCATCATGAAATTGATCAACGCCCGTTCCAAACGTGCACCTAGACCTTTATAAAAGGTGAAGCGTGATCCTGTTACTTTGGCCCCCGCTTCAAAATCCAAAATCCCCAAGTCCACCGCAATGTCCCAGTGAGCTTTCGGTGTAAATTCAAAAGAGCGCGGCTCACTCCAACGACGAATTTCTACATTCTCCTCTTCCGAAGCACCAATAGGTACGCTGGAATTAGGAATGTTAGGAATTGCCATCGTCAGTTCTTCAATCTGAGCCTCAAGAGAACGAACTTCATCGTCCAATTCTTTAATCCGATCTCCAACTTCACGCATCTCTGCAATGAGTTCGTCAGCATCTTCCTTGTTCTTCTTGCGCTTGGCTACTTCTGCAGACACCGTATTACGGCGGCTCTTCAGCGACTCGCTCTCCTGCAGTAGCTCCCGACGTTTCTCATCCAGAGGTGAAAAACCCGAGATAAGAGTTAATGATTTCCCCCGGTTCTTAAGCGCCTCTTCGACGCGTTCGTATTCATTTCGCAAAATTTTAACATCTAACATGGGTAGTCCCTCCTAGAATCATCCCTAAGCAGTCTTATTTATCATCATAGAAGAATGTGCCTGCTGTCGGGAACCGCCGGAAAACTTTGGTGTCCTCCAAAGAAACAACCTCAACCCTGGAATAGAGTCAAGGTAACAAAAGCAGCATTAGCTTACAGTCACATGCCTTCTCTGAATCATTTCCGTAAAATATTTATGTAGCGAGTAATCGTCTGTCAGCTCCGGATGAAACGATGACACGAGCAAATGTCCTTGCCGAGCTGCAACAATCTCATCCTTATACGTAGACAATACATCAACGCTATCAGCAACTGAAGTAATGAGCGGCGCACGTATAAACACAGCACGTAACGGCTCTTTAAGCCCCTTCACTTCCAGATTCGTCTCAAAACTCTCCCGTTGACGCCCGAAAGCGTTACGGGAGACCGTAATATCCATCAAACCAAGGTGAGCTTCTTCCTCTCCTTCGATTCCTTTTGCTAAGACAATCAATCCAGCACAAGTACCAAAGATCGGCTTGCCTTGATGTGAAAATTCCCGAATGGCTTCGATGAAATTATACTTTCTCATCAGCTTACCAATCGTCGTGCTCTCCCCACCAGGAATAATCAATCCATCAAGTTCCTCAAGCTGATCAGGGTGCTTTACAGGCACCCCTTCTGCTCCAGCTCTTTGTAAGCTCGCAATATGCTCTGCAACAGCGCCTTGCAGCGCCAATACTCCCACCTTCATGACAATCCTTCTTTCTGTATTACCAGCCGCGATCGGACATCCGCTCAGACGGCGACAATTTCGAGATTTCAATGCCTTTCATGGGAGCGCCCAAATTCTTGGATACTTCAGCAATCAACTTATAATCGGTATAGTGCGTAGTTGCTTCTACAATTGCACGAGCAAACTTCTCAGGATTTTCCGATTTGAAAATACCTGAACCGACAAACACACCATCCGCGCCCAAATGCATCATCAGGGCAGCATCAGCTGGTGTAGCTACACCACCTGCAGCGAAGTTAACTACCTGCAACTTACCAGTCTCATGTACTTCAAGCAGTAACTCGTAAGCTACGCCCAGGTTCTTCGCTTCAGCATACAGCTCATCCTTAGATAAACCTTGTACCTTACGGATTTGGCTCTTAATGAGACGCATATGACGAACCGCTTCTACGATATTACCTGTTCCGGGTTCCCCTTTAGTACGAATCATCGATGCGCCTTCACTTATACGGCGCAAAGCTTCACCAAGATCCTTAGCTCCACAAACAAATGGAACTGTGAAATCGCGCTTATCGATATGGAATACTTCATCTGCGGGTGTAAGGACTTCGCTCTCATCTAAATAGTCTACCCCAAGTGACTCCAGGACTTTCGCTTCAACAAAATGTCCTATACGAGCCTTGGCCATAACGGGAATAGTGACTACCTTCATGACTTCCTCAATAATAGTTGGATCAGCCATACGCGCTACGCCACCAGCTGCCCGAATATCGGAAGGAACACGTTCCAAAGCCATAACAGCAGTTGCCCCAGCTGCTTCAGCAATTTTAGCTTGCTCAGCATTCATGACGTCCATAATGACGCCACCTTTTTGCATTTCGGCCATACCTCTTTTTACCCGCGATGTTCCAGTTTCCATATCCACGCCCCCTTGGTATTGTACACTGTCTTTCTATACAATAATCTAACTTGTAATTTTACAATAGTGTCCCTAAATATACAACTCATTTAGTCGGAATTTATATATCTTAGAACAGATTCTTAATTCCGTTAAACAAATCTCCGAAGAAATCGCCAATTGCACGCATTAACAGTTTGAACCAGTTGGCCTTCTCTGCATCCTGAGCGGTAATTAGGTTAACCGTCTTCTCAAGTGCTTGATCCGTACCATCTGCTTGGTAGGAATACGTAACTGTCCCCACCTTTGTACCCTGTTTCAGTGGAGCCGTGAAAGTCTCTTCAGATAGAGTTACCTTAGCTTCCAAACTGCTTGTATCTGCACCCTTAGGAATGACGAAGTCAACCCCTTGATCAGTAACAAGTGGAATTTGAGTATCTTTAGCTTTCTTCACTGTAATAAATTCGCTACCCTCAACAGTTGTTTTAGGAGCTACTATCTGTTTCGTTTCAAAGTTATTAAAACCATAATCAAGTACTTTGCGCGTCTCTACGAAACGAGCCTTTTCATCTGCAGTACCCATAACAACACTAATTAAACGTACCCCATTACGTACTGCTGTCCCCGTGAAACAGCTTCCTGCATTCGCGGTATGTCCCGTCTTCAAACCATCCATACCTTCATAAGCAAACTGTTTGAAGTTAGTAACACTCTTGTTCGCTTCGAGCATGTAGTTCAGGTTAATCATCGGTTGCTTGTCCCGTTCACGGAATTTCTTGGATTGAATCGTAGTGAACCGGTTAAAATCAGGGTGATCCGTTACGATGTACTTCGCTAGAAGCGCAGCATCCATCGCAGACATGACCGTTTCTTCCGTACTGTCCGGTTGGAATTCCTTAGGCATATCATTAATATCTAGCCCTGTAGAGTTAGCAAAGTGAGCTGTAGTCATTCCCATCCGCTTTGCCTCTTCATTCATCATATCTACAAATGCTAGCTCCGAGCCAGCAATATGCTCTGCCAACGCAACCGTAGCGTCATTTGCTGATGCCATTGCCATAGCAGTATACAATTCTTCTATCGTATGTTGATCTCCCTCTGCTAGGAAAATTCGCGAACCTACGGTTTGGGCAGCATTCTTTCGAACCGTCACGATATCATCCCATGCAAATTGTCCTTTTTTGACGAGATCCGCCACAATATACTCGGTCATCATCTTCGTCATACTTGCTGGAGGAAGTGCTAGATCTCCGTTAACATTAAGTAAAACTTGTCCAGATACCGGTTCTATCAAAATAGCAGACTTAACCTTCAAACCTAGCGAATCTACGCTTGGGATTTTGGAAGCTGCGGTTTTCGCTGCAGCCGGTTTTGTCGTGGTGGCTTCCGTCTGCGTCCCCTCTCCCTCTGCCAATACTATTGCCGGAACCAGAGAGAAGCACAACATGTTCAGTAACAAAACAGACGCTACAGTTTTAGTAATAAATTTCCGTTTTGTAGTTGTAGATTTAAATCCTTTAAGTTTCAATGCTTTTAAAGCTCCTCTCATTTTCACATTCTTTTGCTTATTCTATTCTATCACACGGTATTCCGCAAAAAAAGACAGGCAGGGCGAAAATCGCCCTGCCTGAGATGAAACATGATAATAAGGTACAAAAGACTACAATGAATAGTTAGGTGCTTCCTTCGTAATTTGCACATCATGTGGATGACTCTCACGCAAACCAGCGCCTGTAATACGAATAAATTGCGTATCATTACGCAATACTTCCAAGGATTTGGTTCCGCAATATCCCATACCGGAACGCAAACCGCCGAGCAGTTGGTGAATGGTGTCGGAAAGTGGTCCTTTATAAGCAACTCGACCCTCGATACCTTCTGGTACAAGCTTCTTATCATCCTCTTGGAAATAACGATCTTTGCTGCCCATCTTCATTGCGCCTAGTGAGCCCATACCTCTGTATACCTTGTAGCGACGTCCCTGATAAATCTCCGATTCACCTGGACTTTCTTCCGTACCGGCAAACAAGCTACCCAGCATGACCGCATGTGCACCTGCAGCAATCGCCTTCGTAATTTCTCCTGAATATTTAATACCACCATCTGCAATAATCGGAATACCATACTCGCGAGCTACTGTAGCACAATCATAAACGGCAGTAACTTGTGGTACACCAATACCAGCGATAACGCGGGTTGTACAGATAGAGCCTGGACCAATTCCGACTTTGACAACAGAAGCTCCGGCTTCGATGAGCGCTCTTGTCGCTTCTCCTGTAGCTACATTACCTGCGATAATGGTTAGTTCAGGATGACGTTTGCGTAGCTCAGCCACTGCTTCAAGGATGTTAATATGGTGTCCGTGTGCAGAGTCTACAGCAATAGCATCAACACCTGCTTTAACCAATGCATCCGTACGCTCAAAAGTATCTTTTGAGATCCCTACAGCAGCACCCACAAGCAATCTACCTTGATGATCCTTAGCAGCATGTGGAAACTGAATCGCTTTTTCGATATCTTTAATGGTAATAAGACCTTTTAGGATATTATTCTCATCAACTAATGGAAGCTTCTCAATTTTATGCTTTTGAAGAATACCCTCTGCTTCTTGTAAAGTTGTTCCTACAGCAGCGGTTACCAAGTTTTCATGCGTCATAACTTCGCTGATCTTGATACTGTAATCATGTACAAAACGTAGATCCCGGTTCGTAAGGATACCCACAAGTTTATTCGTCTCATCAACAATAGGCACACCAGAAATTCTGTACTTGCCCATAACTACTTCAGCATCCGAAACAAGATGGTCCTTCGACAGTGAGAATGGGTTCGTAATGACACCACTCTCGGAGCGTTTCACCCGGTCAACTTCTTCTGCCTGTTGTTCAATCGACATATTCTTATGAATAATGCCCATTCCGCCTTCTCTTGCAATCGCTATAGCCAACGCTGCTTCAGTCACCGTATCCATACCAGCACTAATGAGGGGAATGTTCAATTTTACCTTATCACTTAGTCTTGTAGATACATCAACCTCTTTCGGTAGAACTTCCGATTTTCGAGGTACCAACAATACATCATCAAACGTTAAGCCTTCCTTATCAAACTTACTTTGCCACACTTTGAAATCTCCCCCTTATATTCTATTCTTAGCCGGCCGATTATCTATATAAATCAAGGCCTGAAAGACGCTTACGAAAATATATTATTGCCATCTTAGCAAAGGGCATATAGGCTGTCAAGAATAAGCGGATTAAATGTAAGGAGTCTCCCACCCGCTTGCGAATGTCCCCAGTACGCGTACACTTCTTGAATTTGAGTATTTCTTTATGGACATATTTTTGCCCCAAATCACTCGAAATCATTCTCTTTATATAAAAGAAAGACCACTGCTTTAGACAGTGATCTCCCTAACTCTAATTATATTTATTACCCGACCTTACGAATTACCTTATCAATAACGCCGTATTCAAGCGCTTCCTCAGCAGACATAAAGTAATCCCGATCCATATCTTTTGCGATCCGTTCAATGGATTGGCCCGTTTGTTCCGCAGCAATAGTATTTAACCTCTCCCGGATACGAACGATGCGTCTTGCACTTATCTCGATGTCGCTAGCCTGACCTTGAACTCCCCCATGTGGTTGGTGAATCATGATCTCACTATTCGGCAAAGCAAAGCGCTTGCCCTTTGTTCCTGATAACAATAGAATAGCTGCGAAGGAAGCCGCCATACCTGAACAAATGGTCTGCACATCGGGCTTGATGTATTTCATGGTGTCATATATGGCAAAGCCAGCCGAAGTTGAACCCCCTGGACTGTTAATATAGAAGTGAATATCTTTCTCTGGATCCTCTGCAGCTAATAAAAGCATTTGCGCAGTAATACTATTAGCAACCTGATCGTCGATTGCAGAGCCCAAAAAGATAATTCGATCCTTTAGCAATCTGGAGTAAATATCATATGAACGCTCCCCATGCCCGGTTTGCTCAATCACGTACGGAATAATTGTACTCATCTAAAAACCCTCCTTAAGATTAAGCCGCCATGGCATATAGAGTTGGACTAGAACTTGAAACTAAATTCTTATGTTCCTCAAAATTTGATGTTCTTTGGACTTGAACCCGATCGGCCTTTCGACGATTTAATGCCACTGGAACCATATCAAGTTGACTATTATCGTTCATAAGCATAATTAGCGCCGTAGCATTCTGTTCTCTAAAAGCCTCGAGATAAGCATATACCACTTTTTCATCGACCTTGTTCTCAACTTTTTGAGCTTTCTTTGTGACTGTAGGATCAAAATCCCTACTTCCGTTATGTGTGTTTGTTCTTAACTTCATTCGGGCGCGATGAAGTACCGCTTTTACAGCTCCTTCGGTTGAATCTAACAATTGTGCTGTTTCAGCGGCTGTGTACTGAAATACATCCATCAATAACAACGTTATTCGCTGATTAACCGGCAAATGATTCACCATCGTCTCCATAGCCGTCCAAATCATCATTGTATCTGACCGTTCAAAGGATGGTGTATCATGGACCGATAGCAAATCTGCATTAATCTTCTTCTTACGATAACGATCAATCCATACATGATTCGCGATTCGATATAGATAGGATTTGTTAATGTTTAGTTCAGCTCCTTTGCCAAGAGCCACCTTCCATACCTTTAACCAGGTCTCTTGTGCAAGATCATCAGCTTCCCCCGTAGTCCCTACAAGAGATTGACAATACTGTCTTAACCCTGCCTGATGCAACTGGACCCATTGGGGAAAATCACCTAGTTCCCCGTCCTGACTTATCATTTGGTCACGGTCTAAATCCCCTCTCACTCCAGCGCACCTCCATTTATTTATTAATTCATTTATATAAACGAGAAAAAAGCTAATTTAGATACGGTAAGCATATTATATTTTATCTAACAACGATATTTAATGATACCAAGTTCATTGTGAAACACAAAAAAAGCCATTACCGATTAAATCGGTAATGGCTTCTTCATTTTGCTTGGCGGCGTCCTACTCTCCCAGGACCCTGCGGTCCAAGTACCATCGGCGCTGGAGGGCTTAACGGTCGTGTTCGGGATGGGTACGTGTGGAACCCCTCCGCCATC
>NZ_RZNY01000054.1 GCF_003994475.1 Paenibacillus anaericanus
AGATTACAATCCTCGGAGACTGTTTTCCACATGACATGCAGATTTTGTGGCCTCGAAGTCTGCACGCATGTGCTCATCGGGATCTACCCTTCCATTGCAGATACTCCCTTGCATGAAGGAGGCCCTCAGATGTGACCTCTTCCGCAAATGTACTGACCGATAACGGTGGCAAGGAATCCATATCAAGATATGAAATACACATAATTATTTTCTCCTTTACTTAACTTAAGTGAAGTAAGCATACTCATATGATCAACAGGTTGAATAGTAAGCATGTCACTTCAACCCTCAAGTCTATCGTCAGCAAGATTTAAAGGTGTTGGCCAAATGTCTATTTCTGAAACCTAGCTAATATAGATCAAAAAGGGGACAAACGGTTAGTTTGTCCCTTTTACGTCCAGCCTTTTAAATTAAAAACACTATTCGGGTCTCATATGTGATAAAACGGCAACAGGTTTGCGGCCTACAACTAGACTTTCGTCTTGTACATATCCTTCTTCACGACCCTTAAGCTCATGCACTAGTGCCGAACGCCAATATTGAATACGTTCTTGCAGCTCAGGATGATGAATTACATTGTGTAGTTCACTAGGATCCGCTACTAAATCGAAGAATTGTTCCTCACCTGTTTGCGAGTACCAAATATACTTTTCCTCGCCGTTCGTTACCCAATGATTAGAATTAATACCTTGCTCATGCTCGCCATGTAGATATTCACGCCATGGATTTTCTAGTAATTCCTTATTAGCTCGTGCTAATTTCCATATACTTTCCCCTTCTATTGAACCTGGGATTTCTGTGGAAGCAGCATCTAATAGAGAAGGCATAATATCGCGTAATTCAATAACCTCCGAAACTACAGAACCTTCAGCTAGATCTAGGTGACCTCCCAAATCATTCACAATAAACGGAATATGAGCGCTTCCTTCATAGGGTAATGATTTTCTAAATAAATGATGATCCCCTAGCAATTCGCCATGGTCAGAAGTAAACATAATAATCGTATTCTCTCGTTCACCATATTCACTTAGCACCTGTAGAAAACGACCAATTTGATGATCGATATGTGTAATCAAGGCATAATATGCGGCCATAGCCATTTTCATGCGACGCTTCGGAACGATGCCTTGCGAAGTAACAGGATTTAATCCATTCAACCCTGGATCTTCCTTCATCGCCCAATCACCGACAATAGGTTCGGGAAAGTCTGCATCTTTATACAAATCAAAATAGGTCTGCGGTGGATCAAGTGGAGAATGCGGACGTACAAATGACATCCACAAGAAAAATGGCTTACTAGGATCCCTACGGCGCAAGAAATCAATCGACTGACTAACAGTCCAATTCGTTGGATGCAGGTGTTCCGGAAGCGTCCACGGCCTTGCAACTGTAGATGCATTACAGTCAAGTCCTAGATCAAGGAGATCTGCTCCTGGAACTTGTCCACGCAACCATTGCAAGTAATCATCCGTTTCATCATAGTGCTCCTGAACGGGAACATTATGTTTATTGCGGCTATAGTGTAAATAACCATCGTGCAATACAACATTATGGAAACCAAGCAGACTACGTGCTGGATATACATGCATCTTACCAACACATTGCGTGTGATAACCAGATTTAGCCAATTCTCCTGGTAACGTGGTTTCGTAGTTCCACGGTACACGTTCCTGATAACCGACACGGCCGTGAGAAGCCTGCTTTAGCCCTGTAAAAATAGCTGCACGCGCAGGTACACATGTTGGCGTTGCAGAATAAGCGTGATCAAATCGCACTCCAGTTCGAGCTAATTCATCCAAATTAGGTGTTTCTACTACGGGATGACCTAAAATACTAAGGCAATCAAATCGCATTTGGTCTACTGTTATCAGTAGAATGTTGGGACGCTTAGACTCCGTTGTAGGATTCATATCGTTCGCCTCCTCTTGATGCCATACTAAACTAAACAAACGATAGCTTCAATAATATTCCACTAAGAATGTTATGTTAGATCTCGTACCACTTAATCTCATTCGCTTCGAGCTTGAGTGAGAAGCTAGAGCCGTCTCCACGATAAACGGTAGTTTCCTGTGGCTCATAAGTGTTGTTCACGACGCAGTATTTGCCGTTCTTAACATAGGCATGAACCTCGACGTTGTAGTTTTCACTGAACCAGCGGTTTAACTCATGGTCACTGTTAGCGCTCCAGAGAATAGCACGGTAAAGTAGACGACTGTTCTCGAAGCTGTATGGCAAACCACTTATATATACGCCTCGTCCGCTGCCGAATTCGTTGGTAGCGAGTTGGACTTCTTTGTCGATGTGACGGAGAATGGTGGTACCTTCTAGTGCAAAGATATTTTTCTTGCCCTCACCAAAGTCGATTTCCTTATTTCCATCACTGTTTGTTTTGCAGTCTGCAGTAATAAAATGATCATGCTCATCCCAGTTATACTTATCATAACCTAGGGTAAAGCCTCGTTCTTCCTCTACGCCGAGGATGTTCGCCAGTTGAAAATATCGGCCATTGGCTTGATGCGCTGTTGGCTCACCAACACCGATGAATCCACCGCCCTCATGAACAAATTTTTTCACTGCGGTAACGATATCTGTATCCAGCCACCATTCTCCGCCTGTATAGGCCGTATCCGCATCACCAATATTCAATATAACGTCAATTCCATCCAGAATGGAGGCATCTTGCTTGATATCATCAAAGCTAATGAACTTTACATCGAAAGGTGCACCGGAGAGTGCTTCAATAATGCCAGCATAGCTGTAATTTTGCTTATAATATAGTGCATGATGGACCATATGAGTGCCCCATGCTCGCATTTTACCCCAACAGTTAAGCACCGCTACAGTTTTAACACAATAAGGTGTTGTTCCCTGTACGTTGTCGTAGAGAGTACGGAACTCATCCGTCACGCTTTCTACATAGTCGATAAACTCTGGGAAATCTAGTGCAAGCTTGAGATATCCACCATAGCCAATCCGGTCAATCGGTTTGCGCAGGATAGCCCGACGTGCGGTAACCCAGTTCACTTTGGCTTCTTTAACAGGATCTCCACCTTCGTGGAAGGTATCTGGGAAGAAATAAGGTAAGAAACGACCTTCTGTGTATTTAACACCTGGAATGTCACTGATCAGTCTTAGTGTCGAACCATTACCAACACTACCAACTACAGCATCAAGACCAATCGTAGCAAATTCCTCCATGAAAGGCTCTGTACCTATCCAGTGATCGCCCAAGAACATCATGGCTTCCTTACCACACTCATGGGTAATATCGACCATTTCCTTGGCAAGCTTCGCAACTTCACGGCGCTGGAAGGCTTGGAAATCGCGGAACTCCTTGGTAGGTATCCGATAGTTATTATTGTAGTAACCTTGATCGATAATAAACTCAGCTCTGAACTTATAGCCAACCTCTTCTTCAAACTGTTCAAGGATATAAGGGCTAACAGATGCAGAATATCCGTACCAGTCCACGTATTTTTCACGAGCAAGTTCATCGAAGACCAGGGTGAATTGATGGAAGAAAGTTGTATAGCGAATCACATTAACATATGGATGATCTTCGATAAATTTACGGATACGCTCCATTGTATATGCACGGGTTTTCGGTTGGCGAACATCAAAGGTAATTTGATGCTCAACGTCTTTCCATTCATTGACGACCGCATTATACATATGAACAGGATCCCACATAATATAAGCCAAGAAACTAACGGTGTAGTCATGGAAAGGGACTGTAGCAATGGTTACATCACCCGTTGTGTCGTCATAGCTCCATTGTTCAGTCGGGACAACCTCTCCTGTTGTGCGATCGATGACTTCCCACCAGCGTTTGATATCATCACGGCAGTTCACTGTGAGCATATCGGGATATAGCCCCTTCATTAAGGTGATGGACAGGCTTGAGCCTTCAGCCGTGTAAATCGGAGTCATTAGATACATTTGTTGAATCTCATCAGGATTCGCATTTGCCCATACGTTATCCTTCCGAGTTGTATAATAAGTCGAATAGACTTTAGCATCGATTTCCTGTAGTTCCGTGGGAAAGTCAGTACCATCACAGTCACGTACGGCGTCCGCTCCCCAGCGTTTCATTACCTCATGGGTTTGGGAAATGACGTCCAAATCAGTCGGTATCGTGACGCGTCCTCTAGTTTTACTCATGGATGAAAATCTCCTTTATTTATATTTACGATTATAGAACCATAGCAGACCGATCAGCATGGCGAGCCCAAGTAGCATAAGCCCGAGTCCGGGGGCACCAATGTGTTTTTGCCCGACAATAACAAGTGCCATGCCGACGATAAATATGATCAGCATCAGTACATTGCGAATAAAATTCTCCATCGAATCATTCATATTAGCACCTTAACCTTTCAGCCCGCCCATAGTCATACCTTGGGTTAGCTTCTTTTGTACTAGAATATATAGAATAAGGGTTGGAAGCATGACTAATACTAGACCTGCGTACATCTGACCGTATTCAACAGCAGATTTTTGTGCTGCCATTAGGTTCATTAAGCCCACCGGTAACGTTTTAAATCCTGGTTTGGGTAGTAGTGTCATGGAAACGATATATTCGTTCCAGAAAGATAGGAAGTTGAATAGAATAACGGTTACGATGCTGGGCTTGGCCATAGGCATAATGACTTGCACCATGGTGCGGAAATATCCTGCGCCATCCACAGAAGCAGCTTCCTCGTATTCTTTTGGTAGTGATTTGAAATAACCCGACATAAGATAGATCGTGAAAGAAAGTGACATAGAAGCATAGACGATCGCTAGTATGAACAAATTGTTCAGTAGGATTGGGTGTCCAAAAATGCTGCGAACCACCTTGTCTCCGTTGTTAAGCATAAGGAAGATAGGAACGACGATATAGTTAACATTAATAAACAACCCCGCCATGAACATCAAGTTCCAAAAACCGTTTCCTTTAAATTTAAACCGTGAAAGCACATAGGATGCTGGCAACGCCACAGCGAGTAGAAGCCCTAGTGCCATCACTGTTACAACAACGGAGTTAAGCATGTAGCTACCCATTTTTGCCTTTAACCATGCATCAGCAAAGTTCTGCAGATAGATCCCTTCTGGAAGCGCCCATGGACTGCCATAGAACTCACCATCTTGTTTGATGGAGGACATGAACGCCCATAGTACAGGGACTATGATGATTACGGCCAAAGCGATCAGCACCACGTAAATGAAGCCTTTATAGAACTTATCGCTACCGCTATTCTGTGTGAGTTTATCTTTATTCATTTTGTCCCCTCCTTAATATTCCAAATGATCTCGTTTGGTAACTATATTCAAGATCGCAGCTAGCGCAAACGAGAATAGGAACACAACAACACCGATTGCCATGCCGTATCCATATGAGGAGTTGGTATAAGCTTCTTTGTACATATAGCTTAGGAACACCTCAGTGGAACCGTCCGGACCGCCGCTCGTCATAGCCATTACGAACAGGAAGCTCATATTAATAGTGCTGATGATGAAAAAAGTGAGGGTAGTGCGTATGTTCGTCCAGATCAATGGGATGGTGATAGAGAAAAACTGAGTCATTCTACCTGCACCCTCGAGCCCAGCTGATTCATATAAACTCTCAGGAACGTTGGCCATACTTGCCATGTACATCACCATGTAATAACCAATCGCCTGCCAAATCATCGCGCCCCCAAGGCTGAAAATAACGATTTTCTGATCTCCGAGCCACAGAATTGGATCGGCTCCTGATCCACGGAACAAATTCAATATGGAGTTCAAAAGCCCGCTGTTTGGATCAAAGATCGCAGAGAAGATCGCACTGATTACAACAACAGACAGGATGTTCGGAATATAGAAAATGACGCGTAATAGGTTTTGCCCTTTTAGTTTTTCACGAGAGAGCATAGATGCAAAAATGAGTGCGAGACCAAAGGTCACGACTGTGACTATGACAATGAGTAGTACACTGTTTTGGAAGGTCTGATAAAACTTGTCACTCTGAAAAAGCTTGGTGAAATTTTGCATCCCTACAAAGGTTTTGTTGTCTGTATAGCCGCCCCACTTGTAAAGTGACATCCGAAATACATCAAATGTGGGGATAATCAAGAAAATGACGAACAGGAGAACGGCGGGTGCTAGACAGAGGAATATAAAACGTCCTCTTCCTTTGTTGATTTCCATTGGCAATCTCTCCTTCTTAAGGTCAGAATAATGGTGGACAGCTTATGCTGACCACCATTATTCTCAGGCTCTCTTTAGATCCCTTCATTGATGGGAAATCCTCAGAAATCCGCTTTATTGTTATTTCAATGCTCCGCGCAGGGCGTCGCTTGCTTTAGTGATTTCCTCAACCCACTGTTGCTGGGTCTTAGCACCTGTTACAAGTGAATCGATCGAGCCAAACACATTATCCGAAATATTTACACCTTCGACAGGGTCAGTTGTCGCAAATGCGCCCATGGATGCTTTTGCACCATTGTCATAGATACTGTAGAAGAGTTTGTTATCCCCATCTAGCTTACTGGACATGTCTTTAATAGGTTGAACCGCACCTACTTTGGCAAAAATAGCTGCTGCTTCATCTGAGTAAAGGTAAGCGATAAATTGTTTTGCTAGATCAGCATTTTCAGCTTTTGCAGGAACCCAAATTTGTTCAAAGAAAGTGTAAGAGTAGCTGTCACCACCAGCTGCTACTGCTGGTAGAGCAGTGAAGCCCCATTTGAAGCCGTCTGCACGAGGTGCTTTACTCATTTCGCCAACTACCCATGTACCATTAGGCATGAATAGTGCTTTGTTATCTAAAATAAGTTGTTGGTTTTTAGTGAAGTTATCTTTGTTAGCATTCGCTGGAACTGTTTTTTCTGTGTAAGAAGCTAGTTTAGTAATTAGATCAAATACTTGTGTAGCTTCAGAAGTTTGCCAAATACCTTCGGAGTAGCTCGTCGCTTTAGTGAAGAAATCCGCACCGCCTACTTCGTTAAGTAATGCATAGAAGAATGAATCAAAGTAACCAGTTGTCGGATAGGAGAAGAGTGCGATACCCTCAGCCTTAGCTTTGTCACCTAGAGCCCACATTTCATCCCAAGTCGTAGGAACTGCCCATCCTTTTTGCTCAAACAAACCTGCATTGTAGAATAGTCCAGTAGGGCTATAGAACATCGGCATCAAGAAGGTTTTTCCATCGCCATAAGGATTTGTGATCGTTGTATCAGTAAAACCTGGGATAAGTTTTTCCTTAACGGTAACGCTTTCACCAGGAATAGTCATAGACAGTACATCCGTAAGGTCTGTTAGGTTATTATCTTTTACAAAAGTTTCAGTCAAGGCCTTTTTCTGACCTGTTGCTAAATGGATAACATCAGGGAAGTCGCCTGATTTCATGCCAGGTCCAATTACATCTTCAATATTTTTGTCGATTGTAGTTTCGACCTTCACACCAGGGGTAACCTTTTCAAATGCTGCTGTAACCTCTTTCCACACATCAGCGCCGTAAGCGGTTTCCAAAGCGGCTAACTTAAGTGTACGAGTTTCAGTAGACGGAGTAGCGTTCTCTGGTGTGTTCGATGAATCTGTTGGTGCGAGACTCGAACTATTTCCCGAATTACTGCCACAGGCTGCAAGGCTAAGAGTCAAGGCTGCTGTAACTGCGAGGCTAAGAATTTTTTTCATAATACCCCTCCGTATTTATCTTTTTTTTGTGTATTGTGTAACCGTATACAAGAGCTTTCTTACTCCTCTACCTTATCCCATCTGGTCATTTTATTTCAACAGACATGTTGCCGTTCATTTTATATATCTTGCTTTTATTATAAATTTATAAATTAGCTAACATGGAATGTTAAAACTCATTTGATTGTGTCAAAATCAGGAGTTTAGTATAATTCTATAGTATATCTCTTATGAAACGTGTCTGCTGAATAAATGTAAATAATAACGAGAAAATAATAGGCTAAGCTTATATAGATTAGGAAAGGACGGGCTGAATTTGGGAAATGTACGCTATTGGCTTCCAGGGGAGAGACGTGGAGAAATTCCCGCTAGATTGCTCTATGTCAGTTCGTCCATTTATGAAGGTGATTGGTTCAGTTTACGTCATTCCCATAATTTTTCCGAGTTGTTTTATGTCCGAAGCGGGCGTGGGAATTTTATTGTCGAGGATGAAATTTTTCCGGTGAAGCAGGATGATCTTGTCATCGTGAACCCGAATGTGGAGCATACCGAGGTATCTATTAGCAGTGATCCTCTGGAATATGTTGTGCTGGGGGTTGAGGGGATGAGCTTTGACTTTGGGGATCGAAGTGGCAGCCGTAATCATGAGATCATCAATTATCGGAATCAGCGGGATGAGCTGTTGTTCTATTTCAATGCCTTGCTTCGGGAAACGGAAAATAAAGATGAAAACTATGAGGCCATCTGTCAAAACTTACTCGAGGTTGTAGTGATTAGCTTGATGCGTAGCTCTGGTCATCCATTCTCCGTCGTGGCTACCCAAAGAGCTAACAAGATATGCAGCCGGATCAAGCGGTATATCGACTCAAACTATGCAGAGGAGATCTCACTCGACTCCCTCGCAGAAAAGGCACATCTTAGTAAGTATTATCTGGTACATACCTTCGCTAAATATTATGATATGTCGCCCATCAATTATTTAAATGAAGTCAGGCTTCGTGCGAGCAAGGAGCTACTAGAGACCACGGATCTTTCCATTTCACAAGTTGCGGAATCCACTGGTTTCTCCTCTCAAAGCTACTTCTCACAAAGTTTCCGCCGGAGCTGTGGCCTCACTCCAAGCGATTACAGGGTTCAGACGAAAAAACAAGTTAAATGATAAACGCAGCACAAGAACTATAAAATATTCATAACGAAAATCAAAAACAGACCATCCCAAGGGGGTCCCGAGGGGTGGTCTGTTCTTCACTCTGAGGCGACTTTTACCGTCAAAGGACAACAACAGCAGTCGTACGTACTTATTTCTCCTTACTAGTTGGCTGCCCCTAAGTTCAGCCCTTAATCGAGCCCGCCACCATGCCCTTCATAATTTGATCTTGGAGAATCAAATAGACAAGAATCGTAGGTATAACGGCGATAGCCATTGCCCCCATCGTCAAGCTATAATCCGTTCCAAACCCGTCTGAGAATAGGGCCAAACTCAGCGGTAGCGTCTTGAGTTCCTGTGAATTAATGAATACAAGGGCGAAAGAAAAGTCATTCCAGAACCGTAGAAACGCTAAGATTGAAATGGTAGCAACGATTGGAGTGCAGAGTGGAACGATAATCCGTCCAAAGATTCCCCACCAACCGTTCCCGTCAATCATTGCCGCTTCCTCAACCTCTTTCGGAATCGAGGCCATGTACCCCATAGCCAAGAAGATGGCGATTGGAAGTTCAAACGCCGTATATGGTAGGATAAGTGCTCCATACGTATTTAATAGGTTCATCTGTTTCATCATTAGAAATAACGGCACCAGCGTACTATGAATCGGAATGAGTAGTCCTGCCATGAATAAAGCAACGGCTACCTTTTTAAATTTGAATTGAAACCGTGACAATACGTAACCCGCCAGCAGACCAAAGGCAAGCGTGAGAACGACTGAAGATAACGTCACGAACGTTGAATTCAGCATCGCCCTTCCCATGCCTCCGAGTTCCCATGCTCGAAAGATATTCTCTTTCATCCAGACCAGCGGCAAGGCGTAAGGACGTTTGAAGAAATCTTCATTCGTCTTAAATGCACTAATAAACAACCAATATAAAGGATAAAGTGTAAACACAGCATATCCGATGAGAATCAGCTTTCCTAGACCGGAAAGTCCTCTTCTTACAAGTTTCCTATTAGGGGAATCCATTGTGGTTCCAGTGGCCCGAGTTGTTCTGAGTTCCACACTCCTTCCTCCTTCTCGTTATTCCGCTTTCCTACGTGTCAGGAGATAATTAATCCCGATCAGTAAGGCGCTAATGATCATGATGATAGTTGACACGGCAGATCCATATCCATAACGGTAAACACGAAACGTATTATTGTACATATAAGTGGCTAATAGCTCAGTTGATTGCGCCGGTCCGCCGTGCGTCATCACCATAACATGATCGAACGCCTTCAAACTTCCCGAGATACAGAGCACCATGGTTACAATCACCGTACTCCAGATCATGGGTAGTGTTACATAGACCAGCTTCTTGCCCCCATGAGCTCCATCGATATTAGCTGCGTCGTCAATTTCAGGCGATATATTCTGTAGTGCTGCAATAAAGATGATCATATAGGGCCCGATATTACTCCAGTTAATCGGAATCGTGATCGCAAGTATATTGATATGAGGTTCAGAGAGCCACGCCCGAGTCCAAGACTCTAAGCCGATAGCCTCTAAGACCGTATTAACCAATCCGAACTGCGGATGGTAGATATATCCCCAGATGAGCCCTACAACAACGGTTGAAAGCACCATCGGCATGAACACCGCAGAACGAATGAATCGAGAGAAAAAGGAATTCTTGAGTAACACTAAAGCTAACAGAAGCGCAATAGGGATTTGCCCCAAGATCGCTGAGATCACCAGAATCAAGTTATTCTTAAGCGCTCTCCAAAAAATAGGGTCTTGTAGAATTTCACTATAGTTGCCAAAGCCAATAAATCTAGATGCTCCGATGCCTTTCCATTCAAACACTCCATAATAGGCGGACCAAAAAATCGGAATGATGACAAAGACCACAAACAGTAGTAGCGCCGGAAGTAGGGCTAGTGCAATGAATCCTTTACTCCGTAGAGCCGTAGGCATGATAAGTCTCCCTCCTTATGTCTACTCAGGTTGACCTCGTTATGGGGTAATTGATCTTGCCTGTGCGTCTTGAAGTTTCTTCGCAACGCTCTCTGGAGTACCGCCGACCATAATTTCCTGTAGTCCGTTATTGATCACTTCGCCCGCTTCCGCAGATAGATAAGCATCATAGACTGGTGTAATGTTGGTCTTCTTCACTAAATTAAACGCTTTATAGTAGAGCGAACTTACCTTAGCTTGATCAATCTCTGTATCGTACATGACCATAGAGTTACTCTCAGCAATGGCTTTCTGAGCCTCTGGACCACTAACTGCATAGATGAGCTTAAGTGCTGCTTCTTTCACTGCACCTTCTGAACGCTTGCTTAATGCCATACCCCCACCTGCACCACCGGAAATCGTGTTCGGATCCCCTTTACCACCTGGAATGGACGGAAGCACAGTGACATCTACAACTTTCATTTGTTCTTCACTAGAAGATGCTGCCAAATTCGTAAGAGTCCATGCGCCGCTGACCATCATAGCTGCATTCCCTTGGATGAAATATTGCTCTGCTTGCGTATTATCGATACTATTGGCGCCCTCTTGGAAAGCCTTATTATCAACAAGTTGTTTAAAGTATCCTAGTGCTTCGATAAACTCAGGATCCGTGAATTTTGCTCCCTTTTGAGCAGATGCACTCTTAAACCATTCTGTTCCCGTGACACGGTCAGCAAGCGAGCCTATGATCGTCGATTGCGCCACCCATGGTGCTTTGTTCCCTAGTGCAATCGGTGTAATCTTATTCTCATTAAAAACCTTAACCGCAGTCATCAGTTCATCCCATGTCGTTGGAACCTTAACGCTGTATTTCTCGAACAAGGACGTGTTGTAGTAAAGAATAGATGTTGCTGACATACCTATAGGAGCTGTGTAAATCTTGTCTGGCTCAAATGTATAGGGATCAAAGGCACCTGGTAGAAAGTTATCCTTCCACTCTGGATTCGCATCTACAACTTCTGTAATCGGTTGCAATAATCCGGCCTTATAAAGTTCAGTAGAATGACTGCCCGCATAGACGAAAAATAAATCCGGCAACTCGTTACCTGCTGCAACTGTGCTTAAGCGTTGACGGTAGCCATCCGGTGGTATCGCCTGTGCATCAAGCTCTATATTTGGATTGTCTTGAGCGAACTTCTCGATAAGTCCTCTTACCGTTTTCGCACGCAAGTCGTCTCCGGCAAAGTTATGCCAAATGGACAGCTTTACTTTCTCATCCTTATTCGTGACTTCTTCTCCAGCCTTGTTATTGCTGCCGCTGCTGCTTCCACAAGCCGCAAGGATAAAGGCCATAACCAGTAGCATAAGACTCATTTTGCGTATTGATTTCATTGTTAATCCCCCTTTAGTTATACAGAGTGAACCAAGAAGTAATTCACCCTGGGATAATGAATACCTTAAGTATAAAAGAGGAGGGCAATTGACCCATAGGGGACATAATTCAGTTGATAGAGGGACAAATTTCAGCTTTTACCCCGATACTCCGAGGGGGTCTGACCTGTGAATTTTTTGAACAAACGATTAAAATGCTTGATATCTTCATATCCAATTTGATTGGCCACTTCGCTGATTTTAGCCGGTGTCTCGCTTAAGAGAGACATCGCTTTGCGCATTTTAGCCTGTGTAACGAATTCAATATAGTTCTGCCCGGTCTCCCGCTTGAATACTTCGCTAAAATAGTTCGGGTTCATATGGACATGCTTGGCCACTTGGCTTAATGATAGGCTTTGATCCAAATGATCGTGAATGTAGGCAACGGCTCGTTGAACCGGGCTTATACCAGAAACCATAAGGCCGTATTGCTTCATCATCGATTCATAATGGTGCATCAACGTCTGCTCGGGTCTTTTCGCCAGTTCTACCTTATCCACTTCTTCCCCATTCGTGAGCAAGTTTGAATACCCGATGGAAGATGCTGCACGTTCCAGCCAGCGATGACCTGCAATGAGCAAAGAGTTCAGGTAAGCCTGCACAGAGCTTGGCGTTGCCTGCCCATCCTGCTTAATCCGC
The DNA here is from genome assembly GCF_003994475.1 of Paenibacillus anaericanus. GTDB lineage: Bacteria > Bacillota > Bacilli > Paenibacillales > Paenibacillaceae > Fontibacillus > Fontibacillus anaericanus. Next base: position 12,810 of record NZ_RZNY01000054.1, read on the forward strand.
TCTATGATATTCCTAATTTCCACCTGTAATCCGTCCGTACTACCTGCTCGCAATAAGGAGGAAAGTGTGACTTCTTCTTCCAATGTACAGACCACTCGGAGCCCTTTGCGTTCACCAAGTTCTTCATAGCGTACAATCTTCTCATGACTTAACAACCATGCGTAGGAGTTCGCCTGTACAGCTGTGTCCACCGCTTCACGTAACTGGTGTGCACTTTCTATACTCCTCCCACAAGCAGCGAAAATCTGACAATTTAGCACTTGGCCCGCTTTTTGAACTGCCCATTCTACGGCGTCCCAACCATTATTTTCGGCGTCCACCCTCACTAGTAGTAACACCGACTCATTCCATGGTAGCCACTCGCATGGCAATAATTCTGTTAACATTTCACCCAGTGTCCCATATAGCGCTTCAGCTTTTCCTGTATCTCCTAGTTCCTCAATCTGTGTAGAGATAATCCAAGCCTGTAGCAGCTGTTTGCCTTTGATCACTCGTAAGTTCGGATATCTATTCCATAACTCGGTTATGGTTTGCTCATTTGAATGGGAAGAAGAAGTAATCATCTTCCTTAGAAAGCTCCGATTCACTACGGTTTCATTGGCTCTCCCTTGCTCTCCCTCATATCTTCGCTGTTCGAATCGTTCCTTTGCCCGAAGGGCAGCTCCAATAATCTCATCAGGGCGGCTGGTTTTGAGCAAATAATCACTGACTCCCTCACGTAAGGCCTGTTGAGCATAGGCAAACTCATCATATCCTGAGATGATGATCATTTCCGTGTCTGGATATTCCTTCTTCACTTCATGAGCCATCTCTAGCCCACTTTTCCCCGTCATCTGAATGTCCGTAAAGATAATCTCTGGGCGTTCAGTAGGAATACGCAATAGAGCCTCCTCAGCTGAGGCAGCCGGTTCCAGTACAGTAAACCCACTATCCTCCCAATTGATTACGGTGCTTAGACCCGTACGAATGATTACTTCATCATCTACAATCAGTACTTTCATACTCCGCATCCCCTTCGCTACATTCCTTGTTTGTTGTCCGATTTTGTGTCCTCTGTATTAGGGATGGTAAACATAACTCGGGTCCCTTCTCCCTCCGTACTTTCGACGATAAGACCTGCGTCCTTGCCATAATGCAGCACAAGCCGATTATGAACATTACGTAGTCCATACCCCCCTTTTGTGGGGCGCCCCATCTCGTGAGGAGCCGGATGCTCAGATAACTGGGTACGTAGCCAGTTCAATCGCTCGGGTGCAATCCCAAGCCCATCATCTGCTACGGTAAAATGAATCCCTTGTTCATCGCACTCAGCGTAAATCGTAATAGAACCTTCCCCTTCCCGTTTCAATATGCCATGTAACATCGCATTCTCGACCAGCGGTTGCAACAGAAGTTTCAATGTGAATTTCTCCTGTATGCTACTATCTACGTTTACCTGAAATGCAAATTTATCGGGGTATCGAATAGATTGAATACTCACATAATTTTTGACATGGATGATCTCCTGTTCAATGGAGCAATATTCTTGGCCGTTATTTAAACTGAATCTTAGGAAATCACTGAGCGACCCTACCATCTCAGCAATCTTCGTATCACGGTTCATAAGTGCTAACCAATGAATAGAAGATAAAGTATTATACAGAAAATGAGGGTTCATCTGGATTTGTAGGGCCTGCATGTCGGCTTCCTTTTTAAGTGATTCATTCCATTTCACTTCATCCGTCAGTTTGACGATCCGAGAACTTAACTTGTTGTAGCTCACAATAAGCTGGCCTACTTCATCTATGGACTTTACAGGAATAGCCGGCATCGGCTCATCAGGACTTGTATTCTTGAGAAACTTAGTTAGTGCAGATAGGGGATTCGTTATTTTTTGAATAAGAAAAATGACAAAAATAATGACGAAAAGAATAGCAACCGAGACAGCCACCGCTGTCAGGGTAAGGAAATAACGGTTTTGAGAACGGTATTCTTCTGACGGGATGATCCCGACCAATTTCCAACTTCCACTATCCATCGTTTTATAGAGGATCGTTTTCTTGTCTGCACCTTCCCCGTAGTCCAGAAACCCACTCACTCCTTCGAATGTCCCTATATCTGGGTAATAGTGTGAGAGTGGTAGATTTGTCCCCCAATCAGGAGGACCAGCGAGAATTCGATTCTGCTCATCGAGAAGTAGCACAAATCCGCTTTTCTCTAACACGGCTTGTGTAATTTGCTCAGCGATTACAGCCTGATCGAGATTGATTTGCTCTTTCCCGATCAATTTATATTTATCTGTGCTACGAATGGGTCTGGCAAGCGTAATCACCTTACGAACCCCTTCAAAGGTCCATTGTTGATGGACAGAGGACCACCAATTAGGCTGCTGATCATAGTAGTTAGGATAGGATTCGGTGACATCCGTGAAGTCGGATCCTACTAAGGATTTAAATGAAATAGGCGTTTTTTCTCCCAAGGGTTCAATAATAATGTTCGCAATATAATCCTTGGAAAAGGCCAGATTAGTTAGAAAATTAATGATTGTAGTCTGCTGGACATAATTATTCGCAGGTGATTTTAAATACTCCTGTACGCCATTATGTCCGATTAGAAATAAGGACATGTTCTCCACGTCCTTGACCATCGTATCCAAATAGGCTTCAAGCTGACGAAGCGTGTTCATCCCCGATATCTTAGCTTTCTCCTCAGTAAGTCCCGCAGCAATGTTATAAGAGAATATGCCAAGAAACAGCAGCGGAACAAGGGCAACGACAATGATTAATAAGGATAATTTATGCTTGAGAGATCTCCCCAGCCACTTTTTCATACTCCACCTCGATCCTAGTTACACCTAGCGAAATGAGAATCTCCACTAATTTTGTAACCGTTTGCAAATATAAAAATATCTATTATGGGCTCATGTTCCACTTGGGGATATGGTAACATATTCCCTGTGAGGGGTATAGACTCAGCATTAGCATATAAGTGATGTAACTATTGGAGGTAGGATCATGGTAATCAAAATTTTTGAGGCCTTTATGATATTTGTTTTCATGACTCCCTTATTAGGAGTATTAATTTGGACTTATTTTTGTCCTGAGGAAAGTTTATTATGGGGAAAACGATGGATGTACAAAGAAGAACCTGAACTATCTGAAGGAGCCATTCGTTATACAAAGATAGCCTCGTTGATAGCTATTGTAGTATTGACTATTATATTTGGAGCTCTAGTATTTTCGCTGTTTGCTGATTGAAAAACGAACGGACGAAAGAGATTGTCTCTTGGGTCTTGACCCAAATACAAAAAGGAACCCATAGTATGGGTTCCTCAGGCTGTCGAGAAAGTCTCGACAGCCTTCTTTATGA
>NZ_RZNY01000055.1 GCF_003994475.1 Paenibacillus anaericanus
GTACAAGGTTATTAAATCTAGAATAACCCTCTACGCTATGCGAATTACTTAGGTCTCTATCTCAATAAACTTATTATAGCACATCTTTGCCCATTAAGATACTCATCTGAGGGTATGGGGTAAAATTGGAAGAAGACACCCTCTCAGGTGTCTCTTCAATATGTTCCTTATTTCTACATTTACACTCGTTTGAATTCGATCCAATCGATCTGCAGTCCTGGTTTGACAAAGTCAAACTTCAATTCATAAAGACCAGCTTCCAGTTCAATTTTCACAAGCTTCTGCCTGATCCATCTGCCGTCTGTCCCATTCGTTTGAATGGTCGTCATCAACTGATCGTTTAGTGTCACATTACAAGCACTTTGAGCTAAGTTAGTATCCGGGGACATAATATTTACAATGATCCGGTATAGGCCAGACTGATCTACGTCCACAATAGTTGATCCATTTACAACTGGTGTAACCTGTGATGTATTCTCGGATAATAACTGAACTTGATCCGACGAAAGAGATGGATTCGCCTTGAATTCAATGACCATTTCTTCAATCTCTTGTTTTCTAAAAAACACAGGTGCACGCATGATAAACTCGCAAATATTTATAGCGCTGCGTTGCAGTTCTCCACGGGTTAAGGAACCATTTTCTAAAGATTCAATCGTATTGTCTTCTAAGGAATTAATTTCTGCGCCATAATTATTGACGACCATATACAGATCATTTTGGGCACGAACCATCGCGTTCGTATATTTCACACTAGGAGAGCCTCCGTGAACCACATCATTCATTACTGCCCACCAATCTGTCATGACGATGCCTTTAAAACCCCATTCTTCGCGAAGAATGGTAGTGTTTAAGTCATAGTTAGACGCGGCCCAATGCCCGTTGATAGGATTATAAGAGGTCATAATCGAATTCGCGCCGCCCTGCTTTACTGCCATTTCAAACCCTTTCAGATAAATCTCCCGAAGAGCGCGCTCAGAAACGACAGCATTTACCTTACTGCGGAATTTCTCCTGGTTATTGCAAGCGAAATGCTTCAGGGTAGCATTAGAACCTCCTTTCATAATGCCACGAGTACATGCTGTCGCAAAAATACCCGTGATTAACGGATCCTCTGAAAAATATTCAAAGTTACGCCCATTAAGCGGACTTCGTCTGATATTCAAGCCAGGTCCAAGTAATGCGTCAATGTTGTTGCTTAATAATTCTTGACCCTCCATGACATAAAGTTCTTCGACTAGTTCAGCATTCCAAGTTGCTGCTAGCAAGGTTCCAATCGCAACCTGAGTCGCCTTCAGTCCGCTATCCATACGAATTCCCGATGGTCCGTCTGCTGTACACGCTACTGGAATTCCGTAGTTCAATAAACTGTCGCTAACACCTCCAAAGGCCGAAGCCGTACCCGGTGTAACCAAAGGACTACTCATGCCCTCTCCTCTGACAATGGTAGCCAGATCTTCATCACTCAGTTGGGCAATAAAAGCTTCCATAGTTACCTTTTGGTCATAAACGTCTTGTAATTTATAGCCTTTGTCGCCTGTTTGCTCCAAGGATTTGGGAAGATTTCTGTCGATCCGATCCGCCAAAGAAATCTCTCGAGTTGGTACTTCGGCAGAGGTGAGTTCATATGAACCATCTTCCTTCCGCGCACCCGGCTTCATTCTTACAAAGCCTTCCGTCGGCGCAAGTGCCTCCTCCAATTGCTCCACGACTTGGAGTGTTTCCACAACGAAACCTCTTTGTCCTTGAATGCCTACGTCCACTAGATTTCTGACACTGTTTCCGACATAAAAATGATAGATCCCAGCTTCCAGGACATATGCAGAAGGATGCCCTGTCACGCCACTATCATCATAGGACGCCATAGAATGAACAGGGAAACTCACCGTAAGTCGCTGCGATTCACCCGGTTTAAGGATTTTTGTCTTACCAAACGCTACCAAAGCTTTAGCAGGCTGGCCCAGCTTTCCTTGCGGCGCTTCATAATAGATCTGAACGACCTCTTTACCTGCAAAAGTTGTTCCTATATTCTGTACGGTTACGCTCAGTTCGAAGTAATGTTCACCTTCTTTGGTGACCAGAATAGCCTCCTCAGGCTCGATCGCAAACTCCGTATAGGATAAACCAAACCCGAATTCAAACTGAACTTTATCCGGACAAAACGTCTCAAAATATCGATATCCTACATAGATATCTTCTTCATAAACGCTCGTAAATTCATGACCATAATTGCGTGTTGATGGAAAATCCTCGATTGAATAAGCAATCGTATCGGTTAATTTCCCACTAGGTGTGACCTCTCCCACCAGCACGTCGGCAATCGCATTACCACCCTCCATGCCACCCTGCCAAGCGTAGATGACACACGAAATCGGGTGCACATAACCTTCATCATTCATCCAACTCATATCGATAATATTCGATACATTCAGCACCACAATGGTTTGATCAAAATAAGTAGTCACCTGCTTCAGCATTGCCTTTTCTTCTGCGGTTAATTGGTAGCTTCCCGGTTCATTGGCATTATCCTGATCTTCACCCGCTGTACGTCCAATCACAACAATCGCCTTGTCCGATGTCTTTCGTGCCCCTAACACCAGTTCTGCGGTTAAAGGCATCTCTTGTTGATGCCATGGCTCAGCAGCCCAACCGCCACCACCATTATCAAATGGATTCTCCTCAATCCACTTTTCATATACAGCCGCTAATTCTTCGTTAATGGTTATATTCTTCTTACTTCGAAGACCATCTAATAGATTAGTTGTATGGGTAACATGAACACTACCACCCGAACCTGTACCACTACGATAGTAATTAACCTGAGTTCTACCGAAGATTGAAGCGCTTTCGTTATTTCGAAGCGGAAGAATCTGGCCTTCATTTTTTAGCAAGACAGCACCTTCTGCAGCTACTCTTCTACTAAACTCTGCAAAACCTTCTAGCGGAACTCCTAGCATCTGTATACTCATGCGTTACCTCCTGATTGTCATTTCCATACCTAACTTAATACTTCTATATAAAGGTACCTCATCCCTTTCGAAAGTTCTACTTTTCCTCGTACTGGTGCATTATCCCATTAGTTTCAGTCTACAATTTATTGAGTTCTTCATACGGCCCTATGAGTTAAGTTATTGCATGCTTCCAATCTATGTGATAGCATTCACATGCATACGTTTTTTAATTAAAAATACATAGGGGGATTCACATCATGAAAAAAAAGTTTTCCATTCTACTAGCTGCTTCGTTGGCTCTAACTATGCTTGCAGGCTGCTCTGGTAACGCGAAAGAAGATGCCGCTGCAGGAAACTCTGCAAATACAGAAACGAAAACAGAAGCGTCTAATGAAGCAACTAACAACGCTGAGGTCGCTGCAGGAACGATTACAAAGATCGGTCTTGGCACAGTCACTAGCATTGGTAAGTCGAAAGACAAAGAGGGCGACACAGGACCTGTTGGTCAAGTTGACACTATTATCGTTGCAGCTGCATTCGACAAAGACGGTAAGGTTGTAAAGGTTAACATTGACAATGCACAAACAAAAATAGAATATTCTGCTGATCTTCAGCTATCAACAGATGTTAATGGCGAGTTTAAAACTAAGGTGGAGCTTGGCGATGAATATGGAATGAAGAAAGCGTCCTCCATCGGCAAAGAATGGTATGAGCAAGCGAAGGCACTTAGCGACTGGATGGTAGGTAAGTCCATCGACGAGATTAAAGCAATGAAGACTACAGCCAAAGATGATTCTCACCCTGCTGTTCCAGATGAAGCTGACTTGACTTCTTCTGTTACGGTATCCGTTGAGGGCTACCTTGCAGGTGTTGAGAAAGCTTTCAACAATGCAGTAGAAGTTAAAGGTGGAGCTGAGAAGCTTGGTGTAGGTCAATCTATTTCGATCGGGAGTTCCAAAGGATTGGATGGAGACAAGACTCCAACTGCTCAAGTAGATACAACAATCGTAGTTGGTGCATTCGATAAGGACGGTAAAGTTGCAGGTACAATTATCGATACTGCACAAGTAAAGATTAATTTCGATAAAGATGGTAAAGTAACATCAGATAAAGCAGCAGAACTCAAAACTAAAGTTGAGCTTGGCGCAGAATATGGCATGGCTAAAGCATCTTCTATCGGTAAAGAGTGGTTCGAGCAAGCAAAAGCACTTGGCGACTGGATGGTAGGTAAATCCGTTGACGAAATCAAAGGAATGAAGACTACAGCTAAAGATGATGCTCACCCTGCTGTTCCAGACGAAGCAGACTTAACTTCTTCTGTAACAATTAGTGTACAAAACTATATTGGTGGTATTGAAGAAGCTTTCACTAAAGCCAACTAATCTCGATATGCATTAGCAAGCTAGTTGAAAACTCCCCCATATTACATGGGGGAGTTTTGTCTGACTACGGACTTACACTTATTCTGTATAGTGTGCTTGTATTAGAAATAACAGCAAGAAATGGAGGCACAGTATGCGCATTCAATTAAAACGTTGTCTATATCTGTTTATGACCTTTGCGATAGTAACCGTTCTAGCAGGCTGCACGAATAAGTCGAACACGGCAATTGAAGAAGCCAAAGTAGAATCCTCGCAATATGAGAAGTATAGCGATTCGATGTTTGATTCTTTCGATACTCTTATTCAGGTTGTGGCTTACACGAAGAGCGAGGCGGAGTTCAAACAATATTTCGAGCAGATCCATGACAGGTTTCTTGAACTGCACCGCTTATATGATATTTTCAATAGCTATGAAGGTTTGAATAACATCAAGACGATTAATGATCAAGCAGGCATCGCCCCTGTAAAGGTAGCGCCTGAGATTGTGGAGCTTATTCAGTTCTGTAAGGATTGGTATGTGAAAGCGGGGCCTGAAACGAACATTGCAATGGGCAGCATGCTTAGCATATGGCAGGATTATCGGGATATGGCTTCCTCGAATCCCGCGGAGGCTAAGCTGCCGCCAATGGAGGAGTTACAGGCTGCCGCAGTTCATAGCAATATGGATGATATAATTATTGACGAAGAGAATAGCACGGTGTATTTAGCCGATCCAAAAATGAGTTTAAACGTTGGTGCCGTTGCTAAGGGTTATGCGACTGAAATCGTTGCTCTTGAAATTAAAGAAGCAGGCCTGCAATCTGCGATTATTAGTGCAGGCGGAAACGTGCGAACGATTGGAAAGCCATTGGATGGTGTGCGTGAGCGATGGGGGATTGGATTACAACATCCTGATCGCCTAACTGTAACAGCAGAGGAAAATTTGCTTGATACGGCTTTTATAGAGGAAGCCTCGGTTGTTAGCAGTGGCGACTACGAGCGCTATTATATGGTAGGCGATAAGCGTATCCATCATTTGATTGATCCGAATACGCTCATGCCTGCCGATTATTATCGAGCAGTAACGGTCGTGACCAAGGATTCCGGCTTGGCTGATTTTTTGTCCACCGTGGTATTTATCCTACCTTTTGAGCAAAGCTATGCCTTTGTTGAATCAATGGAAGGGACAGAAGCCTTATGGATGTTGAAGGATGGGACGATTAAGCTTAGCACCGGTATGGGGAGCATGTTGAAGAGCAAGAATGCTTCTTCTATGGATTAGGACAAGGGATACCTTATGGATAGGATTCATAAATAATAGTGCCCCAAACATAATGTTTGGGGCACTTTGCCTATTTCCTGCATACTCCTGACTTTAAGCTATAATATATTGGGTAGAATCAATTATATTATACATAGTCTCAATTGATTTATACGTTCATTTGGAGGGGTTTATCATGCTTTATCAGGATTTCAGAAGAGCGAACGCCCTGCTCAATCAACATATCTCGCAAATTACCGCGGATGAGGTTTCTTTCCGCATTCATTATTGGGGATTTATGCCCTCTCACTACAACAACTCGCTACACCGGCATTCTTTTTTCGAAATCTGTTATGTACTTGAAGGCAACGGAGAATACTCAGACAACGGAGTCGATTATCCATTGCAGGAAGGTACCTTATTCTGTTCAAGACCCGGTATATGGCATCAAATCCGCAGTGAGCAGGGCCTTACATTGTTTTTTGTTGCTTTTGAAATCGATGAATCACGTACTTCCGAAACTTATTCCAGGAACTTTCGAAGCTTGATTCACCGTGGCAAAATCTTAGCTGAACCAAAGGACGCCAGCATCTCCGCTCAGATTTGGCAGACGATCTTCAGCATGGCCGAAAGTAAACATTCCGTCTCCAAAGATATGCTGCAGCATCTTGTCCTATCCCTGTTTCTTTCCTTTCTACATGGACTCTCATCCATTCCAGACCTAAGTGTGGATTCTCTGGATGAAGATACCGAGGAACACCGCCTACTGAAGCGGGCTAAGCTATACATTAAGGATAATCTGTCTTCCTCTTTGAGCATTGAACATGTCTCACAAGAACTAGGTATCTCCTCACGGCATTTATCAAGATTATTTCATTCCCAGCTCGGTCAGACATTTGTACATTATGTTCAAGAACGAAGAGTTCAAAAGGCAAAAAAATGGCTACTTAACAGTGATATCGCCATTAAGGATATTGCCAAACGTACTGGATTCGATTCGGTTCATTACTTTACTCGTGTATTCACAAAAAAACTGGGTGTCGCCCCGGCCAAGTTTCGAAAATCCCAGTTCGCGGACGGAAGGCAAGATAGGAAAGAAACATAACTCCACGAATTCCATCACTTAACTCCCCACCCACTACTATGTCCGAATTGTACAAAAAACAGGGGTGTATTTCTAAAGATTTAAAGCCGAAAACTTCTTACAATGAAGCTATTCATTGTAAGGAGTGTGACTTGAATGTTTCAGAAAAGACCTGTCAATCCTGTACGCGTTCATCATCCAATCCCACCTGGTTCAGAGGCTCCTTTTGCCGAGCCAGGGTTACAGCATGGGTTCGATGCAATTATAGCTCCCATGGTTTCGTTAGCCGAAGAAGGTCTACACCATATCATACGTGTTGCCTTCGACGGCACACATGGAGCACATTTTCAGTCTGTTCTCCAAAAAACTCTGGAAACCCTTGAGAACAAAGGGTATACGGTCCTTGTAATGGGAACCAATAGTTTTGTAAAAACAAGCGAAAAACTGCGAAGTCATTTTACACAAAATATTACCGACAACCGCTCATTCGGGTATTTTACAGAAGGAACGATCGAGAATTATTTCAGGCCCCATGCGAAGCATGAGGCCTCTATAAGTATGACTGATGTGATTGCAGCTACTCAGACACCTCGTTTTCCCACATTTATCATAACGTTTGGTCCAGGAGCCTATTGGCTTGGTGAAGGCATGTTTGACATTAGCTATTTCCTGGATGTCTCTCGTGAGTATCAACAAATGGAGCATAAACAGGGACTACTAAATTTCGGCTTCAGTTGGAACCGGGATGATGTAGAGAAGTACAAAATATCCCTGTTTGTGGAATGGCCCATTTTCGAGACTTATCGCAAGAAAACTCTGGATTATATCCATTATTACATCGATATGAATCAACCTAGAGATCCAGTTCTAACAACAACCCATACTTTGCGCCAAATGATCTTAAGCGTTGCCAAAGCACCTATGCGCGTAAAACCATTCTTTGCACCTGGTGTTTGGGGTGGCCAATTCCTGAAAGAATTCGCAGATTTACCGGAGAATTGGGCCAATTGTGCATGGAGTTTTGAACCCATCGCCCCGGAAAACTCGATCATTTTGGAATATGAAGATAAGCAAATTGAGCTCCCTTTTCTCACCGTTATGCATTATGAGCACCCAAGTATCCTCGGAGAGCGACTCGTTAAGCTATTCGGCGATTATTTTCCGATCCGCTTTGATTATCTCGATACCATTAATGGTAGTAACTTGTCAGTCCAGGTCCATCCGAAACAGGAATACGTTCGTAACCAGTTCAACGAGTTTATGACGCAGCAGGAATCCTATTATATTATGGAGAAAAAGGGCGATACCACGGTCTACTTAGGTCTGACTGAACAATGTACCAAAGAAAGGTTCTATGAAGGCGTGCAAACCGCTCAGGAAACCGGCGTCCCGATTCAGTTAACAGACTATGTAAATGCCTATGCTGCGGAAAAAGGGGAACTCTATCTAATTCCTACAGGAACTGTACACGCATCCGGCAAAGGTAACTTAGTTCTAGAAATCTCATCCACCACATGGTGGTTCACCTTTAAAATTTATGATTATCTCCGTAAAGGCTTAGATGGTAAGCCGCGTCCGATTAACATCGACCATGCGTTCGAGAATATTGACTTCTACAAAAAGTCAGCATGGGTAGAAGAAAATCTGATTCCAATCCCTACCCTGCTTCTAGCTCAAGGGGACAACGAGGAGTATGTATTAGGCCAGCGTGATGACTTACTGTTCTATGTACACCGGGTACACTTGCATAATACATGGAAGGATAACACGGAGGATGAGATGGTCATGTACAATCTGGTTGAAGGTGAACAAGTCCGGATCGTTTCATGTGTGGATGAATCCATTTTTGTAGAGTTCAGCTATGCTGAATCTTATATTCTTCCTGCTAGCTTCGGAGAGTATAAGATCATCAACCTCGGGAATAAACCGTGTAAATTAATTAAAGCCGGGGTATCTAAGGCTTGGGATGTGAGCCTACTTGAAACATAACATCGTCATTGCACTTGATGTGGGAGGAACGTTCATCAAAACATGTATTGTGGAGAATGGCCTCACCCTATTAGCTAGTCAAAAAGAGTTTCCTGCTCTTGCAGATCAAGACAAAGAAACGATTCTCGCGCAAATTATGAACATTTTCAAAACCCAATATGAGTTCTATCATTCACACTTCACCGAAAATGAGCCGGATTGCTACTGGCATATTGGATTGGCATTTCCAGGTCCATTCGACTATAAACAAGGAACTTGTCATCTCCAAGGACTGGGTAAATTTGAATCTCTATATGGAATAAATTTAAGAAAAGAATTCCAAGAACGATTTGAAAAAGTAGACGACGCATGGGCGCAGCGACTGCAAAGTGCGGAAATCCGTTTTGAGAATGATGCTAGGCTTTTTGCGCTTGGTGTAAGTCTAGACTTCCCTGAGGATCGCTTTATTGCATTGACTTTGGGTACTGGGCTCGGTTCCGCCTTTATCGATCAATCACAGGTTAACTACTCTTTCCAAGGCATCCCTCCCAATGGTTGGTTGTACAATCAACCCTATCAAAATGGGATCGTAGATGATGCTTTCTCCAAAAGGGGGGTCCTGCAGCTTGCAAAAGATCTGGGGGCATTCCAGCCGGGAATGGATGTGAAGGAACTTGCTGAATCAGCGAGACTTGGCAGTGGTCCCGGTAGAGAGGTTTTCTCCGAGTTTGGTAAACGTCTGGTAGAAATGCTCGACCCGTATCTTAAACTATACGAGCCAAACCTCATTGTTCTTGGAGGACAACTTTCTAAAAGCTATGATTTGTTTGGCAACGCCCTTCAAGATCACATCCATTCGCAACAAGTTCAGAAAGTTCAAATTTACACTTCGGACAACATGCTGAGACATACATTCATAGGGATTTCGCGTATGTTTGAAAAATGAAGTCGAGGCCCGGATCATGTTATGCAATCCATAATTAACCCAAAGGGGAGATTTAAATGACAGTCCACAAACCATGGAAAATTTATGCGATACATCATTCCCACACAGATATCGGCTATACGGAGCGTCAAGAGAAGATCCAGCAATACCATGTAGATTTTATCCGCCAAGCCCTGCATATTATACGTGAAATTCAATCCGGGCGTCGTCCAGAATGGACCGGATTTAAATGGGAATGCGAGACCTTCTGGCCAGTAGAAACTTTTCTGAAGAAAGCAAGCGAACAAGAGAAGTTAGAATTTGCAGAGGCCGTCCGCCGAGGCGATATCGGGCTTTCCGGCACCTATCTCAACATGAGTGAATTGATTGGAAAAGAACTATTTGAATCGATGATTGAGCGCATTCGCAGTTATGGAGAATCGATTCAAGCTCCAGTGACATCCGCTATGACTGCCGATATTACCGGATTCAGTTGGGGATATGGTCAAGTGTTGCTGGATGCAGGGATTCAGAACTTAACAACCTGCATTCATACGCATCATTCCATGTTTCCACTGTGGAAGAAGCAACAACCATTTTGGTGGGAAATGCCCAGCGGAGAACGGCTACTGACATGGAATGGCGAGCATTATATGTTCGGCAATGATCTGGGCTTCATCCCGGGGATTGGCGGCTCCTACACGACTAAAGATGAATTTGATACTAGCAAAGGCGTTACCTTTGAGATAGCAGAGGCACGAATTCACCGTTATATCGATCGCTTAGAGCAAGACGGCTATGCATTCCGTTTTGCACCGGTTATGTTCTCTGGCTTGCCAACGGATAACGGCTCACCGAATCCGCAAGTTATGGGATTCATTGCAGAGTGGAATGCCAAGTACGGGGAACAGATTACGATTGTACCTGCTACCTTGGAGGACTTCTTCGCGGAAGTCCGTGAACATGCTGCGGAACACCCCGAAGACATTCCTGTACATCGTGGAGATTGGCCGGATTGGTGGACAGATGGCGTAGGTTCGACGCCAAAGCATGTTCAGGTATTTCGCGAAGCACAACGCGTGTATCAAAAGGTAAAGCGATTGGATCCTAATTGTGAAATCGTATCGCCGGAATCCATGATGGACATGGAATACCAACTAACGCTTTTTGCAGAGCATACATGGGGTTATCATTCATCGGTTACCGAACCTTGGAATCCGTTTGTCCAAGAATTAGGTCTGCGCAAAGAAGCTTTTGCAGCAAATGCTAGCACCGCAGCACATCGCGCGTTATATGACATTCTTGAGCAAAAGGGCGACGCACTTCTATCTCCTGATCGTCCGATGAAATTTAAGCTGCATAATCCTTTCGATTATGTTCAGGAGGATTTCGCTCAGCTCATTATGGAAGGCTGGTATTACGATCTCATTAAAGACGGATTTGAAGTCCGCGATGCAGACAGTGGTGAGATATACACATCTCAGCTCAACCGTGCAACACGAGGCGTTATTGTAAGCATTCCCGTTACACTTCAGCCTGGAGAAGAGAAAACCATTCATATACTGGCTGTTAATTCAAACATAAAGAAAACCGCAACTTGTAACGATTATGTTGGATCGGACCGCATGATGGATCTGGATATAACTAGCAACGAGCAAACATTTAAGGTGACATCCACCTATATCGATACGCCGTTCGTATCCATCGAATGGTCTAAGGGAGCAGGTATTACATCTTGGGTAGATAAGCGTACGAAGAAGGATATGTTGCGGCAGGACCGTAATCACCATGCCTTTACACCGGTGTATGATGTGACCCATGCAGCCAATGTTCAAGAGATGTATGAAGTGCGGCGGAAAATGGGACGTAATCGAAAAGGTCCCGATGCGGTTATTTCTACTGGTGTCCTCACCAAAGCAGAAGTCATCTCACAAGGTGCTGTATTTGGTACAGTCCAACTAACATTCGAGGTAGCAGGTTGCTCGCATTATTCTTTGCTTGTTACGGCATATGCAAATCACCCCCGAGTGGATGTGGCAGTCCGTTTACACAAGGATAGCGTATGGGACCCAGAAAATTTATATATTTCGCTTCCTTTCGGAGGTCCAATTACGAGTGGAACTGAGGAACTGTGGATCGATAAAATGGACGCTCTAACGCGCCCTCGCAAAGATCAACTGACGGGCAGCTTGGCAGATTACTATTGCTTAGGCGAAGGTGCCGCTTATATAACAGCCCAAGATGGTGTTGCTATTGCCATGCCAGACACACCTCTCATTCAACTCGGCTCGTTAAACCATCAGTTCCGCCTGCTGAATGGAGATCCCAAGCTACAACAAGATCCCGGCCATTTATATTCTTGGGCGATGAATAATTATTGGGAGACCAACTTCTCAGCTACCTTGGGCGGATTCTATGAATTCCGATATCTCATAGCTTGGGGTGAACAATACCATACGCCCGGAGCTGCAATGAATGCTTGTCGCAGTATGAATGCTGGAATTCTATCTTGGAGAATTCGCTAATCTGTTGATCTCAATCCGCTCATATTGGAGCAATAATGGTTAATGTCCACACAACCTGTTCATGATCGCAATATAATATCTCTAGGATCGCTAACATCGTTTGTTCATCAGACTGTTGTACGTTGTATATATGATTAAGAGTGGGGTTGGTGATATTCTTATGATCTATACAGCTCTTGGAGATTCCATTACGTTTGGGGAAAATGCCTCTTCTTTGGCAAAGGCTTATCCCCAATTGACTGTAGCTACTTTGAATTCAGACTCATGCAAGGTTCGTGGGTTTGTTCTGGCTCGGCCAGGGTGGAGTAGCTATGATCTATTGGATGCTGTGATATGGCGTGGGTCCCCTTTAATCAGTCATTCCTCTGTTGTTTCTGTATGGATCGGAGGGGTGGATTTAGCCAACGCGGCACTAGCTTCAATTAAAACTAAGAAACCACTAGCAGTAAAGCACTTTGTAACCAGCTATAGACGTAACTTAAGTACCATTTTTACTCGAATAAAAAAAGGAAGTCGTGCTCGGATCATTTGCTGCACGCAATACAATCCATTTCCGAACAGCCCTATTGCAATTGAATCAATAGCCCAATTTAATCGTATGATAAACGAGCTAGCCCTTAGTTATAATGTAACTGTAGCTCCCACTCATAAGTGGTTTGAAGGAAAACAGGCTGGTCTTATTCATGGCTATCAAAAAGGTAAGATTGAAGATGCGTTGAGCGGAAATCTACCCATCCATCCCAATGACCGGGGGCATCAGGTTGTTGCAACAGGGTTGGCTCCATATCTTATGCCACGCAAATAGGCCTTCATCAAATCTATAAATAGCGGTGCTAGGGAGGTTATCCCTACACCGCTATTTTGGATTTTCGGTTACTGCTGCCTTCTTGAGCGATCAAAATTTCAGCCGCTACGCGGTTTCAATCTTAAATTTGGATCGCAATTTGAATGACATACTTATCTGGATCCCCAACAGCTATATAACTAAGTAAATCATATTCGTATGCGTTGCCCGTAATAGTCAAGTTATTCGCAGCAATATATGACTTTAGCTTCTCATAGGATGTCGGTAAACTTTCATAAGATCCCTTGTGATTCATGATCACATATTTACCCTTTGGCTTGATATGAAGTAGTTCCCCCTCATGTTTATAGCTGATTTTATTGCAATAATAATCGGGATCATAGACACCTTCCTCTACATTGGTTCTGCCAATGATCGAACCGATAGAAAAGTCATATTCGATATGGTGTTCGTCGCAATAATCAAAGATCCCATATATTTTTCGAACATGGTCCTTTTCACCAGCTTCCTTCGAAAGTCTAACCGCAATGAAATACTCTTCCTCACATTCCTCAGTCCAAGGCTCTCCACAATTAACTTGAAGCGCCCGGTGAGTATTATCAACGGCTCCCTGTAAAAGCCTCTGCATGCGTTCTAACTTTCTTTGCTCCTCAACCAACTCCTGCTGCTTTTGCTCGATTAATGTTAAAAAATGCGATGTATTCTGATTCTCTATATATTCCTTTATCTCATTCAACGACGTTCCCGTCTCTTTCAAAACCGCAATAATATCAAAGGTATAAAACTGCTTGTAAGAATAATAACGATAACCATTTTCCTTAACAATCTCCGGTTTTAATATACCAATGTCATCATAATGGAATAACGTATGCCTCGTTACCCCACATACCTTAGCGAATTCACTCGTCGTAAAGTATTGATCATAATCCGTAGACATTTAAATTCACCCCTCTTGACTGTCGGGTTACCCTATAGTTCAGAATACATTAACGTAACAGCGATACCCTGTCAAGGAACATCATTCGCTACTATTTACCTGAGGGAGGGTCATTCATCATTAGGCTGTTTGTTCATCTTAATACCTTGCAGGGCGCATACTTTTTCTATTTACTATGGAGGATTACCAATGTCTACTTTACATCTAACTAAACTTCAACGCTGGATAGTGCTGGCGATTGTGTCTAGCGCATTGTTTCTGATCGTCGTCGACATGACGGTACTTTACACTGTTCTGCCGCAGCTAACGCATGATCTTGCTGCTTCGGCATCAGAAAAACTTTGGATAGTTAATATTTATCCACTCGTGATGGCAGGGCTATTGCCCGGTCTAGGTACACTAGGAGATCGTCTAGGGCATAAAAGACTATTCGTTAGTGGACTTGCTGTCTTTGGGATTGCTTCACTGATTGCGGCCTATGCGCCAGTACCATACGTACTTATTGCCGCGCGCACCTTGCTTGCCATTGGTGCAGCCATGATGATGCCGGCAACACTTTCGATCATTCGTACTACCTTTGCGGATGAACGTGAGCACTCACTGGCCGTTGGTATTTGGGCATCAGTCTCGTCCGTCGGAGCTGGTATGGGCCCACTCGTTGGTGGTTTCTTATTGGAACATTTCTGGTGGGGATCGGTTTTCCTCATCAATATTCCCATAGCTGTTCTCGCACTGATTATGGCCGTCTTTCTTATCCCTAACCGTAAAGGGAATGCTAACAAAAAGTGGGATTTAATTGGTTCCATCCAGATTATGATCGGCCTTGTTGGCCTCGTATATGCAATTAAGGAAATCAGCAGGCGAGAAGGTTCATCCACAATTGCTTTAATTTCTGCCGTAATTGGAATTGTAGCTATAATCTTTTTTATACGACATCAACGGAAGAGCTCTGATCCATTAATCGATTTTTCCTTATTTAGAGATTCACGCTTTACTACAGGGGTGGTGACCGCTCTACTATCTTCCTTCGCACTTGTTGGAATGGAATTGGTCGTGACCCAGCGACTCCAGCTTGTCCTTGGTTATTCTCCCCTAGAGGCAGGCATGTATGTAGTATTTACTTCGATAGCTTCCTTCATCTCAGGTATATTCATCGGGTTAGTGCTGCATCGGGTTGACAAGATGAAGGTACAATGGGTCTGTCTGTTTGTCTCCGGCTTGGGGATGGGTGCCTTTCTGCTCTTCCATAACGGAAATATAATCTTACAGATCGTATCCCTAATGATTCTGGGTGCAGGGCTTGGCGGAGCGATGACAACTGCCTCAAATTCCATCATGCTTAATGTCCCAATTGAAAAGGCAGGCATGGCCGCATCCATTGAGGAAGTATCGTTCGAGCTCGGTAGTGCCCTAAGCATTACACTTCTTGGTAGTCTATCTACGTTCGTGTATACAGCTTCAATCGTTCTTCCTGAAGGACTATCCGTCCCGCCGGTAGTTCAAGACAGCCTTGACGAAGCTCTTTTGGCCGCAGAAAATCTGCCTACCGCAGCTAGTTCCACTCTCGTAGAACTGGCACAATCCGCTTTTGATAAGTCGTTTGTTGTTGTACTGGCAACTGCGACAATAATTCTTTGGGTTGCTGCATTTATGATTCGAGCTGCAACACTTCGCACGAAGATCAAGGGCAATACCCATTCATAATTAAAGATACATCACACCTTTTCCCAAGGTATCTATTTCAATGCACAACAATAATAGGCGGTACCATATCTATCATGATATGGTACCGCCTATATGCAAATGTTACTATTCAAATATCTGAATAGGGATACATCAATAAAAATGCCCCAAACATATTGTTTGGGGCACTAAACTTTAGATTAAAGTTTTACGACATTCTCGGCTTGTGCACCGCGGTTGCCTTG
>NZ_RZNY01000056.1 GCF_003994475.1 Paenibacillus anaericanus
GGGAAAAAAGGTCGTCTTTTTATTAGTCTAACTTTAGCAGTTCTGAAAAACTACAAGTTCTTCAGTGGCCTCGCCGATGGCAGGTTCTTTTTTTGGGGGCTCAAAAGGTAGGTATGAGGATCTTTGTTATTGACCGACGGAGAATTAGCCTATATTATGATATGAAGTTACTAAAATTGGATAGTATGGCGGAAGGTGGGTTTGACGCTGATGCAGATGACCATTCGTGCTGAACTGGAGAACTATCTAAAGAAGAGCGGAATAACCATTAACCAGTTTGCAGAAGTCTCTGGAGTAAATTCGGGGACGATTAGTAGTATTATTAATGGAAATCGATCTATTGCAGTGCAACAGCTTGATCGCATTACAGAAGGAATGGGGCTTGCTGAAGGTAGTTTCTATGAACTATATGTGGATGAGTGTTTCTATCAATCCGCTCCGAATTGGCGACGATTAGGTCCGCTAATATTTCGTTGTGCAGAATTGGACAAGCTGGATTGCATCAAGCAGGTGGTAGGAATGATGATGGATAATCTCTCCTATGCTCCCGTTTTATTCGAAACAGCAGAAACTTTATTTAAGCAAGACAAACATACCGCTGCGGCGATTCTCTATGGAAGTGTAGCTGAAAGCGAAAAGTACCAGCATTCTGAACGACTGGCTCTTTGCCAATATCGTTTGTTTAAAATTGCCCTGTGCGAGGATCAGGAGATAAATTTAAAGGCCGCAGTCCAATTTGAGAGTTTTGTAAATCGGCTTGATGAAGTGGATCAGCTGGATGCTTTGAAGGATTTGGCGAATTTATATGGTTCTTTACGACGAATGGATAAAGTGGAGGAAATGGCCAAAGTAATGGGGCATAAAGCAGCCATTCTATATAAATATAGATGTGAAGATAGAAGAAGGGAATTTTCTAAGGAACCTACAATGCCCTTGTTTTTATATATATCGTATTCTAACGTATTATGTACGGCTTCCTATGGTGCACGGGGAGACTATGATCAGGCTTTATATTATGCTTCTCTTTATGCGGATATGAGTTGGGTGCAGGAGGATACTGAGGAAGCGAAGCGGATAATAAGTCAATTTGAAGGATGGTCTATAGCAAATAGGTATCTTTACTTGCTTATGAAAGGGAATTTAGATGTGCTGCAGGAGTATATTGCTTACATTGAACAATTAGAAGAAGAAGAAGAACTACTTCCAGCTTTATATAAGATATTTCAAGCGGCCAATCACTATTGTTGGAATGTGGACGATATAATTCTGCGTTTTGAGAGAAATATCGAGTTTTTTAGAAGGCAACATGGAGGAATTGGAATATATAATCCACAAGTTACAAATGATCGTTATGCTCGTTTTATTATTGAGTTATCGTTATATTATTTAGCTAAAAAAGAATATGTTCTCGGCATAGAATATTTACTGGATGGTTTGGAAAAATCCTCTATAATAAATAGTGAAGCATGTCTTATCAGATGTGTTGGTTTGTTTGAACAAAACAGAAGCAAATCGTCCTTCGAAGCTTTACAGAGGTACCAAAATTTGATTAGCGAGGTGCAAAGACGAAATGATAAAAAAAATGGCTTTGTTATTGACAACGGTTAGTATAATATTTATTATCGCCTTTCCAGCAGGAACTTCTGGAATTGCCCCTGGTGATAAGTTAATCAAACCTTTTGAACATGGCATGGGTGGTTATTAATCATTTAGTAATAAATAGTAGAGCGTTCTCTGATAATCAGAGAACGTTCTTTTTTTGTACTGTATCAAGCCGAAATAGAACGTATGTGCTATAATTTATTAGTGGGAATTTACGTATACATCCAACGATAAATACTAAGCGTTCAAACAAAACGTTGACAGTGAAACTGTGGTAACATGAATACTCCCGCCACTTGCCAATGCTGTCGCTTCGGCTGAAGAGGGGGTTTCTGATGTATCATCCCATTTATTTCAGGATGCTTAACACCAGTGGAGTTGACACGTTGATGGTATGGTTACCATCCAACCCCTCTACCCCATTCGCTCCTTTGGCGGATACGTTTGGGAATACTTTTCGCATAATATTGGCTGCGCCGTTGACATCGGCATGAATCAATCCCTTTGTGTTCTTATACAGACCGCGATACATCCGTTTACCTGAGAAGGTCCATGTACCCTCTTTGCCATAACTCGGCAACGGGTCTTGATCCAGGAAACTGGCTTTCGAGGTATATGCTTCTTCGGTCAGGATAACGACAATTCCCTGTTCTCTTGCCTTATACTCGATCATCCCGATGAGCATCTGATGGGGAATATAACTGAAGGACTGATTATTTCGCCGTCCGATCCCGGGTGTTTGCTTCCATCCATCGTTATGCCCAATAACAATCGTACCGATGTTGTGCTCCACTGCCAACGTAACGATATAATGACTTACCTTGTGGAACAAGTCTTTGATCCTACGGTGGCGCTTCAGATGGAGCCGTTCTAATCGTCTGGACGTATGCGCTCCTTCGCGTGGTTTCTTACCCTGACGAAGAATGCCGGTATAGTACGCTTTCATCTTGTTGTAATACTGATTGATCGCTTTAACGATCTTGCCCTTCACAACGATCGGTTTCGCTTCGGTGGTCGTGACGATGGTTGCAAGATTGTTGACGCCAAGATCAATCGCCAGCACGTGTTCTTGTACCTTTTTCTTCTGTTCGATCGGATAAGCGAAGATCAATTCGACCACATATTGTCCATGGCTTGGGACGACACGTACTTGCTTCAGTTGTCCGTCGGTATAGCCCAGCTTGCCGATGTTCAGTTGTAGTTTGGACTTTGAAAACTTGAGAAATTTCCGTTCTTTGATCACACAATCTTGATTGGAGAAAATGGCTTCCTTCACCCTGTTCCGAGCGTAGCCTGGAATATTCGGTTTACCGTTGTACTTCTCAGGGTGCTGGCGGTAGTCCTTGATGCTGGCAAAGAAGGCATTCCAATTGTGGAACACCACTTTCATGATTCCCTGACTACTCTGCGTTGGGAGCGCCCTATAATTGACTTGATTCATCACCTTGAACAAAGCGTCCAAGAAGTTATAATGAATAAAGGGACTTTCTTGCGATGGTAGCTTGAACGGAAGGGAACGGTTCCTTTCACTTCGTCGTTCATTCATGAGGTCAATATGTGACGCCAGCGTCTCCAGAACTTGCTGTTGCAACGGCTGAAGTGGCTCATTCTTCCCAAAGGCAGTAACGATCTGCCTTATGTAAAAGTTGGTCGTGTTATACAGGATCTTGGCATCCTGGCATACTTGATCGAGGTACGAAAACAAGCGATGGCCTGGCTTAATCCATACTTGATGGGTTCTGTACATTGTATTTGAATCTGACAAAACTTCACCCCCTTCCAGTCGCGAAATACGAATGTATGTTCCATTTAAATTATACCTCTTAAGATTTAGGAAGGGAAGAATATCTTGTGGAATTATTCAGGAGGTCGCCGATTCACCTCGCCACTTATAGAAGTTGAAGTACTCTCGGAGAAAATTGATAGATTATACTTTGGTGACATTATCTGATCTTTTTTCTGTTGATATTAATGTTGAAGAACCTTGGAAATGGACCTGTTGGGGGAATAATTATTGAAGCAAATGATGCAATCTTGGCAACATGTATTTAAATTGGACCCAGATCGTGAACTTAGTGATGAGGCGCTACAAGCCATTTGTATGTCTCATACGGATGCCATAATGGTAGGTGGATCCAGCGGGGTAACCTATGAGAACACCGACCAACTACTGTCACGAGTGCGTCAATTTGATGTGCCATGTGTTTTGGAGATTTCCGATTTGGAGGCTGTAGTACCTGGTTTTGATTTGTATATGATACCTATGGTACTTAACACACAGCAAACCAACTGGATCATTGGTCATCATGTCCAGGCTGTTGAACAATACGGTTATCTTATTCCTTGGGACAAGCTAATCGTTGAAGGATACATTATTCTTAATCCAGATTGCACCGCTGCAAAAGTAACACAAGCCGTAGCCTCATTAACTACCTTCGAAGCTGCCGCATATGCACAAGTTGCCGACAAAATGTTGCAATTACCCATCGTTTATCTTGAATACAGTGGTACATTCGGCGACATGGAACTCGTATCCGACGTGCGTCGCAAGCTTGATGGTCCCCGCCTCTTTTACGGTGGCGGTATCATTGATGCTGATACAGCCCGCCTTGCCGCCGACGTATGCGACACCATAGTCGTAGGCAATGCAATATATAACAACCTTGAACAAGCATTGACCACCGTGTCTGCTGTCAAGAGAAGCTAGCGTATCCCGAAGGGACAGCGTCTCCAAGCACACACTAATCTCTGCACTTAATCTAGAGCATCCCAAAGGGACAGCGATTCCTAGCACATAGTATCAATTAGCCAACTCCTTTACTCTATAAAGTTTTTCCAACCCGGCGCCCCCCAAAAAAAGGGATAGCATTTCTCTTAGCAGGAGTACAAAAAGTAAAGCGTTCCCGTAGGGAGATAAGCGGCTCATCGTACCTTACTCCCCGGGTGCATCAATCGTAGAAGTCTTGAGCAACATGTTTACCCTGGTCACCCGGGCCCTCCAAAAGTAAGACGTGCCCGTAGGGAGAAAAGCGTGCCTCGTACCACACTTAGTGTATCCCCGCAGGGGACAGCGAGCAGGAGCGCCTCTGTTCCTCCAACGTTACCCAGGCGGGTATCCAAAGGGCAGCAGCCCTTGGGGTCCCCCTTCGGAAGGGGGATTTAGGGGGATCGTTCTCTAGTGGGGATCGAATCACATATACTGAAAGGAGCATATACCTATGCAACCTGTTAATATACAAGAGGCGATAAACGGCCTCAACCCGGAGCAGCGTAAGGCTGCCCTGGCAACGGAAGGCCCGCTGCTCATCATGGCTGGCGCGGGGAGTGGTAAGACACGCGTGCTAACGCACCGCATTGCTCACCTAATTAGTACCCGGAAAGCTCCGCCATGGGCGATTCTTGCCATTACTTTTACCAACAAAGCAGCACGCGAAATGCAGGAGCGTGTATCCCGAATTATTGGATCCGAAGGGAGAGACGTTTGGGTATCCACGTTTCACTCTATGTGCGTTCGTATTTTGCGGAAGGATATTGAGCGGATCGGCTTTACCCCGAACTTCTCTATTCTCGATTCTACGGATCAGCTTTCGGTTATTCGCGGTTGTATGAAAGATCTTAACGTCGATACGAAGAAATTTGAGCCCAAAGCAGTTCAAGCGATCATCAGTTCAGCGAAGAATGAACTTACGACGCCTCAGCAGTTTGAGCTGAAAGTTGGCGATTACTTCGAAGGCATTGCAGCCAAAGTGTACACGATGTACCAGAAAAGACTTCGTAGCAACAACTCGCTTGATTTTGATGATCTCATCATGAAGACGATTCAGCTATTCCAAGACGTTCCTGAAGTACTTGAATTCTATCAGAAGAAATTTCAATACATTCATGTCGATGAATATCAGGATACCAACCGTGCACAGTATATGCTCTGCAAGATGTTAGCCGACAAACATCACCGTATCTGCGTAGTAGGGGACAGTGATCAGTCCATTTATCGCTGGCGTGGAGCTGATATTAGCAATATTCTTAATTTTGAAGGGGATTATCCGGAAGCAACGACCATTTTACTGGAGCAGAACTATCGCTCTACTTCGACGATCCTAAATGCGGCTAACGAAGTGATTCGTCGTAATACGGGACGTAAGCCGAAGAAATTGTGGACAGACAAAGCGGAAGGCGACAAGATCAAAGTGTACCGTGCAGATTCGGAACATGCCGAAGGATACTTTGTTACTTCAGAAATCCAAAAGGATATCAAAGAAGGGAAGCTGTACAGCGAGCATGCGATTCTGTATCGTACGAATGCTCAATCCCGGGTTATAGAGGAAATTCTCATCAAATCAGATATTCCTTATCAAATTGTTGGCGGGATTAAGTTCTATGATCGTAAAGAGATCAAAGATCTATTAGCTTATTTGAAGCTTCTATCTAATCCAGATGATGATATCAGCTTGACGCGGATCATTAACGTACCGAAACGAGGCATCGGTGATACAACAGTTGCCAAACTCGCAGCCGCCGCAGCGGAGCGTGGAACGTCCATTTTCCGTGTGTTGCACACAGTTGATGATCTCGGATTCGCAGGCCGCACACGCAATATGCTGGTCGAATTTTACGATATGATTCTGGGATTACACCGCATGGTGGAGTATCTGACGGTAACCGAATTAACGGAGAAAATATTAGAGATGAGTCAATACCGTCTAGAGCTACAAAATGAAAAGACACTTGAGTCTCGTTCCAGATTAGAGAATATCGACGAGTTCCTGTCTGTAACGATGGAATTCGAGAAGAATAGTGAAGATAAATCATTGGTGTCCTTCTTGACAGATCTTGCACTGATCGCCGATATCGATAGTATGAACGATAATGAAGAAGAGAAACCTGGAGATGCGGTTGTTCTTATGACAATGCATAGTGCCAAAGGTTTGGAATTCCCAGTTGTCTTTATCGTCGGTATGGAAGAAGGAGTCTTCCCGCATAGCCGTGCATTTCTCGACAATGAGGAGCTTGAAGAGGAACGTCGATTGGCCTACGTTGGGATTACACGCGCTGAGGAAAAGTTGTTCCTCTCCTGCGCACAAATGCGTACACTATATGGACGTACAACAGCGAATGCCCCATCTCGCTTTCTTGCAGAGATTCCTGATGAATTGAAGGAAGATACGGAAATGGAACGCGATCGTTATGGTCGTGGAGCCAGTGTCGGCGGGGCGTATAGTGGACGTGGTTTTGGAAGCGGTGGGGGTGGCAACTTTGGTCAACGTTCGGCTGAAAGTCCGGCGAAGCGAACTGCCGCTCCTTCCGCTGGGCGCGTAACAATGACAACCGGTATGCCGGGGGCTCCAGCTGCTAAACCGACCGGAGCTGTTGGTGAGTATAATGCCGGAGACAAGGTATCCCATGGTAAATGGGGCATTGGTACGATCGTCTCGATTAAAGGTACGGGGAATGATATGGAACTGCAGATCGCTTTCCCTGCACCTGTGGGTGTTAAGCGTCTATTGGCTGGTTTTGCACCTATTACCAAGGTGGAAGGTTAATCCTAACAAAGTAAACGGAAGAGACCCCGGTAACGGAGGTCCCCTCCGTTTCTATACATATAAGGAGGGTTGTCCCTAGATGGATGTCAATCAGAGAATGGAACGGCTCGTCGAGCAATTAAATCAATACAACTATCATTACTATACTCTGGATCAGCCGTTGGTTAGTGACAAGGAATATGACGTTTTGTACGATGAATTGACCCTACTTGAGACGGAGACAGGGATTATTCTTCCGGATTCACCTACAGGCAGAGTTGGCGGGGATTTACTTAAAGGTTTCAAACCACATCGTCATCTATCGTCTCTTTGGAGTCTCGACAAAGCGCAGAATGAGGAACACCTCTTGAGCTGGAACAATCGGGTTCTGAAATTGATTGCGGACTACAATGGCAAAAATCCAGATACCCCACTACCCGCTCCCACCTATGTCGTTGAACTGAAGTTTGATGGACTGACATTGAATTTGACCTATAGTGATGGACAGTTGGTACAAGCGGCGACTCGGGGGAATGGTGTCGTAGGTGAAGGGATTCTTGCTCAAGTGAAGACAATCAGATCTGTCCCATTAAGCATTCCGTACCGCGAGGGAACGATTGAAGTGCAGGGCGAAGGGATTATGAATTTATCCGTCCTAGCGAAGTACAATGAGACGGCTACTGAACCGCTCAAGAATGCCCGGAATGCGGCGGCAGGAGCTCTACGCAATTTGAATCCGCGGACAACAGCAGAACGTAAACTCAACGCCTTTTTCTATAACGTAGGTTATTCCGATGATATTTCGTTCGCGGATCACCGTGAAATGATGGAGTTTCTAAAAGATAACCGATTTAAAGTAAATCCATATGTGTCTTATTTTGATAGTTTTGATGAGGTTATGCAGGAACTGCATTCTATTTCGGAAAGCAGGGCATCACTCGATTATCTGATCGACGGAGCTGTTATCAAGATTACAGATATGCGTACGCGTGAAGCACTTGGTTATACGGATAAGTTTCCTCGTTGGGCTGTAGCATACAAGTTTGAAGCAGAAGAGACAACCACCGTGCTAGAGTCGGTCACTTGGAATGTGGGACGTACCGGCAAAATAACCCCACTCGCCAAAGTCGAAGCCGTTGAGCTAGCAGGCGTTACCGTTCAAAATTGTACTTTGAATAATGCTGGCGATATCGAACGTAAAAACTTAAAGTTTGCGCTCGGTTCCCGCGTCTTCATTCGTCGGTCTAACGACGTCATACCAGAAATACTTGGTAAGGTGACGGATGAACAGGATGGCGAGGAAATTATCGTTCCGGAAAATTGCCCTTCTTGTGGGTTTCCGTTGGAGCAGCGCGGAGCGCATCTGTTCTGCAACAACCGTCTTGAGTGCAAACCCCAGACTGTGGCCCGGATTACACATTTTGCCTCACGGGATGCAATGGATATCGAGACGTTCAGCGATAAGAC
The DNA here is from genome assembly GCF_003994475.1 of Paenibacillus anaericanus. Taxonomy (GTDB): domain Bacteria; phylum Bacillota; class Bacilli; order Paenibacillales; family Paenibacillaceae; genus Fontibacillus; species Fontibacillus anaericanus. Next base: position 8,589 of record NZ_RZNY01000056.1, read on the forward strand.
AGCCGAACAGCTATATGATGAAGTGAATGTCCGTGAACCAGCGGATCTATATACGCTGACTTATGATGACCTGATCGGGCTAGAGCGATTCGGTGAGAAGAAGGCGAACAACTTACTTGACGCCATTCAGCAGAGCAAAGGACGAGATTTGGCATCTTTCTTGTTCGCTCTCGGCATTCCTAATACGGGTAAATCGACAACTAAAGTGCTCGCTGAACATTTCCGTGATCTAAGTGCAGTCATGTCGGCGACTGTAGAAGAACTAACCGTTCTACCGGACATCGGTGGCATTGTCGCTGAGAGTATCGTGTCCTTCTTCGCAGATCCGTTCATGGTAGCTAGTATCCAGAAAATGCTTGATCTTGGTGTAGAAGCTAAAGCCCCAGAGAAGCCAAAGGCGCCGGTAACAGATTCCTTCTTCTCGGGTAAGACAGTTGTTCTAACCGGGTCATTACAGATGCTTAGTCGTGAAGAGGCGACGGAGCGTTTAGAAGCATTAGGCGCTAAGGTCACAGGTAGCGTATCGAAGAAGACGGACCTTGTGATTGCCGGTGAGAAAGCGGGTAGTAAACTTGCAAAGGCGCGAGAACTTGGTATTCCGGTGATGGAGAATGAAGAAGAGTGGATTAAATTGCTTGATGGAGAAAATATATAAAAAATTAAGTTTCCTCATATGACTAAACTGAAGTTCCCTAACTTTCTGGAAAATGAAAAAATTCTTAAAGAATAGCTGGCATGGGTAATTAACCTTGCCAGCTTTATTAGTTTCAAACTAGTAAGTTAGTATGTAATACTCCTTTATAACTCGGTGTAAAGATATAATTACGGAGTGTTACCGTTTGAATAATAATTGTTGTATCAAGGTTTAAGTATTATTATTTAATGAACTATTTGGTTGTTGTGTCTTTTTTGTGGATTTATTTTAAATAATAGTATTTTTTTGAAATTCGGACATTGATTTTAAAAACTAGGAGTTGTACTATTAAATTGTAAATATAATACATTTAAGGAGATGGTATATTTGAAGAAAATTTTTACTATGTTATTTTCATCGGTGTTATTGTTAACAGTTATGGTTACTGGGGTGTCAGCGTCTGAAAGTAAAAGTAATATTTCTACTAATGTAACAACTCGTGATGCACAACGAATACCAATGTCAGTTAATCGTACTTGGGAAGGGCAACTTCCAGCAGGGACGGGGTTCTACTATTACGTTGGTCTTGGTGGTAGTGTTACTGTGACGTCTAGTGGGTATGCGAAGGCAGTAGGATTTGGTATTACGACAGTGATCGTAGAATATGCTGGTACAGTTGTGCTTATTTATGATATAAATGTTAACTCCATATAGTATTAAAGCTATTTCATAATAGTTATTTATAATAGGCAATTTTGGAGTAGGATTAATAAGTACAGCATAAGGCGGTCATTCCTCGATATGTAATCGAGAATTGATCGTCATTTTTTTAGGAGTTATATCTATCAGTGATCAATTTACTAGTTTTTTGCTAGACATAGAATTTTCTTTACTTTTTCAGATTCAGCTTATCGAAAGGGTATTTCAGAATGTTTTTTTGTGGTCTGTTGGTAGAATGAAACTTTAAACCTAATAAAGAAGCGTTGAAAGGGAATCTACGATTAAAATCGTAAATTTATTTGAGTAATTGTTTCTACTCGCAGTATTGGAATTAATCGCTACATAAAAGGTATGATACAGCATTTAATGATTTTATTGAAAAGGAACCACCGTATATTTTTTGGCTCGACACCAGTAAATGAAAAACCTCCGATTCTGGGAGGGATGAAACTGAATTCGTTGATTGCACGTGAATACAATACGGAGAGAATTTATCTTGAATTAGTAGATTTGTTAAATGAAAGGGACCTGCAAGCTTAAGGAATGGCTCTTTCATTTAACATGATCCATTATAGTGCTGATTCGTTTAAAAAATATGGCGTTGAGCTTCCTTTCGATGGGATGACCTAGAATGTAGAATGTTTTATTTGTAAATTGCTGTAACTATTATGTTGTAGTAACGTTACTATATTAGGAGAATGATTTAAAAAAATAATTGGGGGTTAAGATGAGGATGAAATTCGTACATAAGGCGGCTCTTTTTGCTATGAGTTGTCTGTTGGTAGTGGGTTGTAGCGCAGGATCAGGGAAAGAAACCGTTAAAGAAACATCTAGTCTTAAAGTTATGTTTTATAGTGAAGATTGGTTTTATCAACAATATGGTGACTTGTTCGCTATGAAACATCCTGAGGTTGAAATTGAAGTGGTCAGCCAGCAATCGATTTATAATGGTCAGAATACCGACTATGTTCAGGCCTTTAAGGATCTTGTGGAAAAGGAACAGCCGGATATATTAATGCTCGACAACAGCAATTACGGAACCTTTGCTTCCGATGGAAAACTAATGGAATTGGATACATTGATTGCGCGTGATAAATATCCTACAGAGACGATTTACCCCGGTTTGATGGATCTATTAAAGGAGGAGGGTGGGGGTAAGTTGTACGGCCTATCACCTTCTTTTAGCGGAACCGCTATTTTCTATAATGCAGATTTGTTTAACAAATATGGAGTTGAACTTCCGCATGATGGGATGACTTGGCAGGAAATTATGGATACCGCTCGCCGTTTCCCAACGGATGGTGATGAGAAGACTCGGGTATACGGATACGGTATGGAGTGGTCCATGTCAGTAAGTAATATGGCTGACTCTATTGCTAGTACTGAAGGTTTGAGATATATCAATCCAGACACGATGAAAATAACCCTTAATACGGATTCATGGAAGAAAGTGTACCAACTAGCTATAGATGCGTTGGATTCTAGTGCGATTTACGTACCCAAAGATGGTGGGTTTGGCGGTGGGACAATGGAAGAGTATTACGAAAGCCAATTGTTCGTTATGGGACGTATGGCTATGACAATAGGCCGCCCATATAACCTGCAAAATATCAAACAAGCTCGTGAATCGCTGAAAGACTATAAATCGTTTGAGCTTGGAATGGCAGCTGGTCCGGTTAATCCAGCAGAACCAGATACGACTAGAGATGTTTCTTTTAATTCAATTTTTGCGATCCGGGCGAACTCACCCAATGCGGACGCTGCATGGGAATTTATGAAGTTTATTAACGGTGATGAATATGCCAAGATTAAGTCAAGAAGCATGAATAATGAGCTTATGTCGCGTATGGGATATAGTAAGGAATATGATGGACACAATCTAGAGACATTCTATAAGTTGAAGCCTTCAGCAAGCAATAGCTACTCAGGAATGGAGAAGATCCCTTCCGAATTTTACGGACAGTATCAGCCGATCGTGGATAGAGAGTTGGCTTTAGTTAAGGATAAGACGAAATCTATAAGTGAAGCGCTAGCGACTATTGAGGCTGAAGGTCAAGTGGTGCTCGATAAAGCAGTAAAGGACGCAGAAGCCAAGAAGAATAACCCTGCCGAGGATAAAGATAGTGGTGAGGTAGGAGCAGATACAGGGGAAGTCAGTTCTGGAACCGTAACAATAACAAATTAGAAGTCTATTATACAAAAAGAAGGTTAACTCTCTTATATTTATGGAGGGTTAACCTTTTTGTTTTCCATCATGTTTACTATGGGAATAAGTAGAGTAGACCAATTGTAAATTGCTGTAACTTTTATGCTGTATATACGTTCCTTTATTAAATTAGGGAGAAAAATGATACGGAGGTTAAGATGAGGATAAAATTCGTACATAAGGCGGCTATTTTTGCTATGAGTTGCCTACTAGTGGTGGGTTGTAGTGCAGGACCAGGGAGAGAAACGGTTAAAGAAAAGTCTAGTCTTAAAGTAATGTTCTATAGTGAAGATTGGTTTTATCAACAGTATGGTGACTTGTTCGCTATGAAACATCCTGAAATTGAAATTGAAGTGGTCAGTCAGCAATCGATTTATAGTGCTGCGAACACCGATTATGTTCAGGCTTTTAAGGATCTTGTAGAAAAGGAACAGCCTGACATATTAATGCTCAATACTAGTAACTATGAGACTTTCGCTTCTGACGGAAAATTGATGGAATTGGATACAGTGATTGCTCGTGATAAATATCCTACAGAGACCATTTACCCCGGTTTGATGGATTTGTTGAAAGAGAAGGGCGGAGGCAAGTTATACGGTCTGTCACCTACTTTTAGCGGAACCGCTATTTTTTATAATGCAGATTTGTTTAACAAATATGGAGTTGAGCTTCCGCATGATGGGATGACTTGGCAGGAAATTATGGATACCGCTCGCCGTTTCCCAACGGATGGTGATGAGAAGACTCGGGTATACGGATACGGTATGGAGTGGTCCATGTCATTAAGTAATATGGCTGACTCCATTGCCAGTACTGAAGGTTTGNTTAAGTAATATGGCTGACTCCATTGCCAGTACTGAAGGTTTGAGATCGATCAATCCAGACACGATGAAAGTCACGCTCAATACGGATTCGTGGAAGAAGGCATATCAACTAGCCATCGATGCATTGGATTCTAATGCGATATACATGCCCAAAGATGGTGGGTTTAGAGGTGGGTCCATGGAAGAGTACTACCAAAGCCAATTGTTCGTTATGGGACGTATGGCTATGACAATAGGCCGCCCAGATAACCTTCAAATTTTAAAACAAGCTCGTGAATCGATGAAAGACTATAAATCGTTTGAGCTTGGAATGGTAGCAGGTCCAGTGAATCCGGCAGAACCCGACACGACCCGGGATGTATACTTTGGCCAAATTTTTGGGATCCGAGCGAACTCACCCAATGCAGATGCTGCATGGGAATTAATGAAGTTTATTAACGGTGATGAATATGCCAAGATTAAGTCAAGAAGCATGAATAATGAGCTTATGTCGCGCATGGGTTACAGTAAGGAATACGATGGTCACAACCTTGATGTGTTCTATAAGCTGAAGCCTTCACCAAGCAATAGCTATTCAGGGATGGAGAAGATTCCTTCCGAGTTTTACGGACAGTATCAGCCGATCGTGGATAGAGAGTTGGCTTTAGTTAAGGATAAGACAAAATCTATAGGTGATGCGCTAGCGACTATTGAGGCTGAAGGACAAGTGGTGCTCGATAAAGCAGTAAAGGACGCAGAAGCTAAGAAGAATAACCCTGCAGAGGATAAAGATAGTGGTGAGGTAGGAGCAGACACAGGGGAAGCCAGTTCTGGAACGGTAACAATAACAAACTAGAAGTTCTATTATACAAAAAAGAAGGTTATCTCTCTTATAGTTGTGAGGGTTAACCTTCTTTTTATTGTAATATTCCTAAATAATCCTTTACTGGTACACAGTGTAACTATATTTTTGAGTTGTTCGTTCTTTTTTTAGAATGAAATAAAGGACGTGCTAATAATGAAAGTTAAATTCATACATAAAGTACTTTTGTTTGTTATGGGGTATCTCTTAATAGTTGGTTGTACAAATGTAGAGCAAGTAAAGGAGAAAACCTCGAAGATTAAGATTATGTATAACTGGAGTGAAAGCTCTTTTTATATGCAGTATGGAGATATGTTTGCCATGAAGTATCCGAACATCGAAGTTGAGGTTGTTAGTTCGCAAGAGTTGCGTTTAAACACGGGGACCGAGGATTACTATACAGCAATGAACAAGTTTATTGAGAAAGAACAACCAGATGTGCTTATTCTAGACAATTCATCATATGAAGGACTTGCGTCTAGAGGGATGCTTCTTGAAATCGATCCTCTTATTCAACGCGATAATTATGATACTCAGGGGATATATTCTGCTGTACTGGATATTTTGAAGGAAAAAGGTACGGGTAAGCTTTACGGTCTTAGCCCTAATTTCGAGACTTCTGCAGTGTATTATAACGTAGATCTATTTAATAAATACGGTATCGAGCTTCCACATGACGGGATGAGTTGGCAAGAAATCATGGATTTAGCTAGACTCTTTCCAACAGATGGTGGAGAGGAGAACCGTATATATGGTTTCAGTATAGGGAATTCGCCTCTATCCGTTTCTCATCTTGCTGCATTCATATTCGCTGAAACTCAAGGTTTAAAACCGCTGAATAAGAGTGCCATGAAAGTTACGATGGATACTAAACCGTGGAAACATCTGTTTCAAATCGCTTTAGATGCTAAAAAGTCAGGTGCTCTTTACGAACCCTCGGTCGGCTCATTAGGTGGATCTATCGTGAGCAGTCCATTTTTTATGGGGCGTGTAGCGATAACAACGGGCGGACCGTATCTACTGCAACAAATGAAGGAAGCTCAAAAAACAGTTGAAAACTTGAATCCATTTCAAATGGGGATTGTCGCGGGACCCGTAGATCCAAAGGAACGAGAAATGACCCGAGATGTTTCATTACGTGAAATAACTTCAATATCTGTGAGTTCTACTAATTCTGATGCTGCGTGGGAGTTTGTTAAATATATCAATGGAGAGGAATTCGCCAAGGCTAAAGCCAGACTAGTAAATGGAACACTATTGTCGCGAACGGGCTTTGTTAAAGAAATTAACGGTGTGAGTTTGGATGCATTCTATAAGTTGAAACCCATACTATCTGATGTTTCAGGTTCGGGGGGGATCCCAACTAGTCTCTATGAGATTATGGATAGGGAGATTAATTTAGTTGAAGAGAACAAGAAGTCATTGGATGAAGCTATTAAGTCAATTCAAAAGGAAGGTCAAGTTGCATTGGACAAAGAGGTTAAGGAAGCTGAACTAAATAAAGATGGCGTGGAGTAACTAATAAAAAAGCCTATCGGAGTATCTCTGTAAAAAAAGTTGAAAAAAGTAGTTGCAATGTGGTTGCACGCATGGTATATTATTTCTTGTCGCTTCGGACGGCAGCTAGTCAACTGGCTAGCAGGCTTAAAAAAAGAAGTTGACACAGAACGAAGCATCTGGTATTATCAATAACTGTTCGACAAAAACTAATATCAAATAGTTCATGTCGAAAGATAGTAAGCAAGTTCTTTGAAAACTGAACAAATGAAACACGTCAATGTTTTTAAAAGATTCATTTATGAATCGTCAGTTTCAAAATGAGCAATATCAGCTTTTCCAACTT
>NZ_RZNY01000057.1 GCF_003994475.1 Paenibacillus anaericanus
AAGTCCTCCATATCTTCGCCTGTGTTATCGAATTTCTTGAGGTTATGGACACGAAGTGATGTAAAAAATAAACTGATTGCGATCGCTCCCGATTCGAATTAGTTTACTTTTTTTGTTTTGTTCCTGATCAGTAATTGTCGTTCAATCATCTGTGCCCATTCAGGCAAATCATCTATATAATATTTTATCCCACTTTTATCTGCTCCAAGAATAATTTCACCATCTGTTTTACTATTATCAATAATGACTAATTGATCTAATTGATCCAAGTGAGACAACAGATTATTCATACTCGTTACGTTACGTCTGATAATATCCGCGGTTTCAATGTGATGACCACCATTTTGCACACGCGTAGCAACACGTTCAATATTAAGTCGAACATCCCCTAGTCCTACATAAAACATAATGATTTCAAAACCTTGTTCCTTTGCATCTCGCATCTGTCGAATAACGTTACCACCCGCTAAAGTAGTTTCTACAGTGAAATCCCACTTATTTCGGATACATTCTCTGGCTATTCTTATGGCTGCTTTTCCAGCAGATACTTTACTCTTTTCGGGATGCACAGTATCAATTTTGCGAGCTAGTGCATCCGGATCAATATTCACACTTACACCAAGTCGGTCAACAATCAAATTACGGATGGTGCTCTTACCACTTCCATTATTACCAGCAAACACAAACATGGTTGCAACTGTCTCAGTCATGGGTAGATTCCTGTTCATTCATTTCCTTGATCTCACCTGTGCTATATTCTTTAACAAGCTTGCCCTCAGCTGTTTTATATACTATATATGTCCCATTTGCCTTAGCATCCAATTTCGCACGATCACCCGTTAATCGAATCAATTTAGCAAGGTCCTGCGTAAGATTCATCATTTATACAAACACCTCATTTTTTATTATAGCTCGAGTATAACACAGTACATTACATATTAGCTTAAGTCTGTATGCATCATACAACCAATTAGCCCGTAAGAATGATCTGTGTATTTCTCACTCGCTAATTCATTTCTCTCACCCGTCATATACGTTTCAAAACTAACCCCGTCACTTTACTTCGCGGTACAGTAGGATCATGATGCACAATGTACGCTTTCGAGAATCGATCCAGATAAGAGTTCTCATGCGACTTTGGCGACAGGATAATCAATTTACGTTGTAATTCACCTGCATAAAGATCAAATACCTTTAACTTCCTTTGCTCATCTAACGCGCTATCAAATTCATCCATGACTATAAATCCAGGTGCCGTTTGCAGATTCTGCAATAAAGCCAGAGCAAACAGTAGTGAACTGAGCGATTCTTCTCCTCCAGAAACACCTTTGCCAACTCTTCCTCCACGAGCCTTCACACTAACATCCTCTAATGTTCCTCGGTGCCCTTCCTTGCGAGCCTTTATGAATAAATGGAAGAGCACTCGACCTCGACGATCCTCTTGCTGATTCCAATCGATCTGTCCTTCGAATTGAAAAATGCTCATGTAGTTCTTAAATCGCTGTTGAATTTCAAGGACTCGCATATTGATTGTCGTCTCCAGCTGATCTTTCAATTTCTCCGCTCGTTCTTGATTCTCTTCAAACAGTAAACTTGTCCGCTTATACTCATCTTGCAATCGATGAACTTCTTCTTCAATCACTTTATAATTTTCAGGTGCTGCGGGATCAATGCCTGACTCATTTCTAGCACTGTTAAATGTAACTTTTCCAGACTCATACTCTTGACGGAGCTTTGCAAGTGATTGTTGTTTTTTTAAGAAGTTGGTTTCAAGTTCAAACTCTTTGTCCACCTCATCATAAATAAAACGCGCTACCCCTTTAAGGTTTTCAATATCTTCTGTAACCGTAAGCAGATTTATTTTAGATGTATCAAGAGCTTCTTTTGTATCTTTGATTTGATTGTCAATTTGATTAAGAGTACGCGATGCTCGTTGAATTTCGTCTTGATTATTCAAAAAATTGCGTTGTTGTCGACGTTCATTTCCTTCTATTTGTTCAACTTGCTCTTCCGCTGTATCAAAATGCTGCTTTAACGTATCCCGCTGTATAGATAAGCTGTGGAGATCTTGAGTCTTACGTTGTAACGTTTCAAACTGCCCCTTCTGCTGACCTAATTTCACATAAAAATCTGCTTCACGCTGTAGTATACCTTGTATATGCTCCAGCCTGACCCGTTTCTCAATAAACTCTATGTGCGTAGTCTTTACTTCATGAATATGCGCCTTCTGTTCCTGAAGGTTCTGCATCTCCGCTTCATACTTTAGAATCCTGCCTTCACGTTCATGTTTCTTGGTGAGAAAGGCTTCCGATTCACGCACGGATTGGATAATGGCATGTAATTCTTGCATAGTCTGCGTATCCCTCTTAATGGAGTCATGGAGACTCGCAAGAGATGTATTCAATTCACTAATTTTCTTCTGAATCTCCTCTTTACGTTTCTGCATAGCCTTCTGGCTTAATATATAACTCTTCTTCTCCTGTGGGCCTCGAATCCCCTTTGAGTCGCTGAGTACATCATTCTCTATTCGTGTCTCACCTGCTAGAAAGAATTGTTCTACCCACCATAAAGCCTTGACTGCATGTGGGAATACATCATCTCCTATCCCATTCTTCACACGAATTTGAAGTGTCTGAATTTCAGTAACAGAACGATCCGGTATTGTACTTCGTAAAGGAACATGATACAAATCGTTAGGAGCTTGTACGTACGAACCATCAAAAAATATCGCATACTTTATCGTCTCAAACTGTTCCTCCGCGTTAAGTCGAGCAGACTCGTTTAATTCAAGTAATTCATTTAATGCATAGGCACGTACACCCATGGCTTTAAACAAAGATAGTGATTCCCTTTGACGAGTTGACCATAATTGATTTTGCTCAAGCATGCATTTTTCATCGGATAACTCCTGAATTAGTTTAGACTTATCTTCTCGCTCCTGCTTGGATTGTTGAATTGATTGATCTAAGCGGTCAATTTCCATCTGTACATCATGACTGCTGCGATACTGTCGTAACCGTTCTTGGTGCATATGATCCAACCCTCTATCCTGTTGAATCAGCGCTTTCAAGTTAGAGCTTGAATCCAATATTTGCGCTATAACATCTTCGGTTTCTTGAAGACTAGCTTCCGCCTTCTCAATCTCGATATTCAATTCATTGAGCTGCTTAGTTATTTCCGATAGCTGCTGATGAACATCTTCTTCAGTTCGTGTAATTTGAGACTTTTCTTGATTAAGCTCCTTCAACTGGATATCTAATTCTCCAATTACAATTGTAGTTTCTTCAATTTCTTTTTTCACAACAGCTAATTGCTCCTGTAATAAAATGATTTTCGTATCAAGTTGTTCTTTTTCTTCTTGTATTTGTTTTAGCTCATTGTTCAATTGATCTCCTTGCTCCTGTAATATCCCGAGTCTATCCTTCGCGATCTCCTGATCCATGAGCAATTGTTCTTCCTTGGCTACTAAATCCACTTGTTCTTGCTTGTAGTAAATCTCTAATTTCAGTAAAGCTCCAGCGTACAGCTTCCCTCCTTCTACAAGCCGTTTCTGATTATCTTCATACCGTTCTAGAGCTGATCGCGCCATACCTAGCCATTGCTTCTTATTGGCTACATTTACTTCAGCCGTTCTTAAACTTTCATTTACATCCTTCAGCTGCTCCATACTTTCTTCCCAATTCCGCTGCACCTGATCAATACCATGCATTTCGGCAAAAATGCGAAACCGCTCCTGCGGATCCATAACTGCAAACTGATTTACCTCCTGCTGGTACCAAATCAGATAGAATAAATCTGGATCAATTTTATATTTGTACTGGAGATCCTTCTTGTAGGTGGTGAAATTGTATTGCCGATCACCCGATGTATATTTAATTGTTTCATCCCACTGTTCTGGATCATCCCCCGAATGTATAACAAATTCCTTCTTAGTCGGTTGTCCTGGTTCCTGTAGGATATAAACTGCAAATTCAACATAAGTAGGGGCATCAATGCGCATGCGTCCCTCATTCTTAAAGAGAAGTCGAATATGAGCCTTCCATGTATCATTCGGAAGGAGATTACGAGATTTCAGACCCTCAATATCCACCTTGGAAGAATATAGAACAACCCCCATGCAGTAGGTCACAGTAGATTTCCCTGCTCCATTAGGGCCGGTTATCAATATATGCGATTCTTTTCCTGATAAATCCATCACAGTAGGTTGATAATCTCTGATGCCAGTAAACCACATTTTCCATGGAATCATAGTTCTTCTTCAGTTCCTTCCTGATACAGATTATATCGTTTGAAGAATTTCAGTACTTCTTCTTTATTTAATTGATTGGATTGACTAAATTCAACAGTACGCCGTAAAAATGAATCCGAGAACATGTTTGCACCAATTGCAGTAATTGCATAAGCCTTCTCATTAGAATTTGTATCATATTCTTCAAGTGCACCGATTTTTTTCAGTTGGTCTATATTCAGATTCAAACGTTGATTTGCCTTTGTAGTCTCATGTCCAAGGGCATTTAACAGTTGATCAAATAATGTAAACTCATGCTGTAAAACTTCTTGCTGGTAAAATATAAACAGAAGGATTGCTAAACTTTCTTTAGACAATGTACTGCGTGCAGCTTTAGCAGGAACTCTCATCATGACGACGATTTGATCCTTTTTCTCATCATAAATCACTTTAAAATACCGGCTTACTGCTTGATTAACCCGCTTCAGAAATGAATCGAACTTCTCATGATCATCAGAGATCTTTAATTGCTTTTCCACCTCACGCCTAGATAATCCGAAATTCCCCGCACGTATTGTTGCTGAGGATGAGAATAAGAGATTCATAAAAACAATCTCCTCGACTTCGGTTAACATTCCTTTGATAGCCTGCATGACATTAAGAGGGTTCACATCTATTTCATGATTCAAGCTCATCATCACTCCCCTCATGCATATTTTTTGTGGCCCTATTCTTAATAGTGCAATTTTTTTTATTCTTAACCACTTGATTAATATCATCACGATTCATCCAATCCCATTCCTTTTCATAAATAGAGGCCTGGACTTTGGAATTATCCGGCGCTTCCTCCAATGTTAACTTCTTGCTGCCTACCAACGCAGATACCGCAGTAAGCGCATTAATCGCATCCCCCCACGCCGTAGATGTAGCTTCAATCATTACGGTCTCTATAGGAGCAGCCTCTACTTCCTTCATGAAATCTTCAATCGCTTCCGTTTCAATCATGGATTTAGTAAGCAACCACTCTAAATCTCCCATCATATCTTCTAGTTGAGCTATATCCATTTCCTCATTTTCGTATTCGATTTCCTGGACATCTTCTTGCATTAAGTCAACAATCGGCTCATAGTTTTCTAGATATTGTATGGCTTCACCAATTGCTTCTCCTGATAAAGGCGCAGCGAATTTAACCGGAACCCATATACCATCCATGGACTCACCCTCGTATTCATTTTGCTCCATAAAGCTCATAATTTGATGAGCATTAGGAATGTCTGATTCTTGAGGCGGATCATACATTTGTGCAATAAACATCCTTACTTTTTCCGGATTTATGGAGGACAATAGCATCGTTTGCTTCATCATCGTGAATTTAAGATATTTATTGATCATCCCCATGCTCAAATTCGTGCCGTCAGCAAGTGCAGAAGTTCCTGACTGCATTAAATTGCTGAGTACCAGACTGTCTTCTAACGTATGGAATTGGCGAAAACGCTCCGACAATTTAATTTCTAATTCCTGCATTAGCTGATGTATAATCTCAAGTTGAGGTAGCGCATTACGGTCAGCTAGCATCTCTAATTCTCGTTCTTTCATCAATTGAATTGCATTTTCAACGTTGCGAATCATACTGGCAATTTTATTACCACCCGATATGCCATGATCGTCATATGCTTCGCTAAGCTCAGCATCCCGTCTAGCTTGGAATAACGATCTGCCAATTTCATCATGCATATAATAGGCTAATGAATCATTTGCAAGACGTATGAGTGTATCCATCATCCGCTTACCTACATCCCGCATTTTTAGCTGTCTTGTTTGTTTGGATATCCAGTTATACTTCACAAGAACATTTACAATTTGTTCGACCTTTTTCTTACTTGGTGGTTCAAGGTCATCAAAGCGGTTACGATAACGAAAATATAGCGTATCTGCGTTTTCAATCGGTTCATCGAGTCCCAATGCTTCCTCATTAATCAATTGAATAATACGAAGAAATCGTAAAATTTCGATAGGTGTCTGCAGGAAGTTTTGTGAGTTGAGATCATTAAGAACCCCAGATAACAATGCAATATCCCTTAATGCCTGATGCATTTCCGGTTTGGATTCGTTTGTTTGAAAAATTGAAATTAATGGTTGATCCAGCTTCTCCAATCATCTGCCTCCCCTAACACGATCTCTTGTTCTGATTTCATATCTTGTAGTAAACTCTTCATGCTCTGTTGATACTCCGACCAATTGGTTATTATCGAGTGATCCGGACAGATCCATTTATGCCGCACAGCGTGTCCCATGAGCGATTGAAACATCTCTCCTGCAATTTGTAGTCCAGCTTCATCATAGTCGCTCCAAAAAATCGTTTGGTCGATACTACTATTCTGCAACAGTAGTCTGATGAAATGTTTATGCGCACTTCGAAGATGACCATCTACACAAACTATCAATGAATTTGTCTCCTGCAAGAAATGAGGTTCTGCTGACATACGAGTTAAAATGGCGCGATTCTCAACTAACCAGAGTGTTGTTGCTCTAGTTAAATAATGGTCTTGTGAAACCGAAATATTAGTTAAGGCATGTACAGGACCTGCTCGAAAATTCGACCACGTTCCTTCAATCTCTCCGGCAAAATAGATTGAAGTAATTTGTCCACCACTAATCATGCCTAACGTTTCCAAAGAATGTCCACTTATCGTCTCCAAAATATTTAGAAACACTATTTTATACGCATCAAATGCCTTTGAGCCTCCAATACCCGGGTAGTAATGCGCGCCAATTTCTTTCCAATCAAATATTTCTTTGCTACTAGAAATCAAGAGAAATGCTAATAAAAAATTTAAGCCTTCGATTCGTTTAGGTATACTCCAATTCGCTGGGAAAATATACTGATCCTCTAGATCATTAGGGCTCCATTGTAAACTACCTGACAAGAATAATGCCAAATCTTTCAACTGAAGTAATCGTTCGTCATGTAAATACGTGATTTTTTCCATTTTCTGCGCAGCATTCGACTGATATTTCGTAAATTGATTTAAAAAATCCCGATGCTCATCCGTTTGCTTATTTAATAAATATACATATAATAGATAGCCCATGCGGTACTGAATTCGTTCTACAGATTTCCCATCGCGTTTAAAACGAACTTCTTTCAAAACCCATCCTTTATGAAGCCAATCAAAAGTTTGTTGATTATCGTCTAGTGAGGCACGTTTTCCCACTGTCCAACTTAAAAGCTGCTGGTCCGGGAGGGCTCCAACAATTGAGGAATACTCTCGAGCAACTGTAATGATCCCGACTCTTCTTATCGTACGTGCTGTTCTTTTTACAATATCTATATCTATAAGTGAAGTTTCGCCTCTTGTTCTTGGCATCTCTAGCTGCTCATCTTTTCTCAAAAAAGATTGGCTAATAAACGAAAGCACATCATCAAAATTTTGCACTGAAGCCTCCTACACTAAATATTAGTTGTATTTTTTAAGCTACTTGTACAGTATACAAGAAAGCAAGAATCCCTACGATGAAATCCTACGTTTGTTTATGTTCCGGAAAACAAACAGCCAGTAGGATTGAGATATTAGTATCTCATCCCTACTGGCTATTATCCTACATTTCCAAGTCACCGCTTCGCCTTATAAAACTCATGATACAGCTTCATGAGCGCACGCTTCTCAATCCGAGATACATACGAGCGGGAAATGCCGAGCTCTTTGGCGATTTCGCGTTGGGTCCGTTCTTCTCCCCCATGCTCCAACCCGAATCTTCCTTTAATCACTTCCTGCTCCCGTGCATCCAAGATATCGAGATTTCGGTAAATTTTACTCTTCTCCATCTTGAGTTGTACCCGATCAAGGACCTCATCCGCCTCCGTACCCAGAATATCTATAAGGGTAATCTCATTCCCTTCTTTGTCCGTTCCGATTGGGTCGTGCAGCGAAACATCCTTACGTGTTTTTTTGAGTGAACGAAGATGCATCAATATTTCATTTTCTATGCAGCGAGCCGCAAAAGTCGCCAGTTTCGTCCCTTTGTTTGGACGAAAACTCTCAATGGCCTTGATCAGTCCGATCGTCCCAATTGAGATCAAGTCCTCCATATCTTCGCCTGTGTTATCGAATTTCTTGAGGTTGTGAACACGAAACGATGTCGCTTTCCAACTGAAATTTTTTAGAATCCGTGAGAACGCCGCTGGTTTATTAAACTAACGTTTCCCGTTAGCTTAATATTGGATTTCTATTTACAATCTTCAAAATGATCTTTTACATATCGAATCTCTTTCTTATAGTGAGACAACTGCCCCTCATCAATCACTTTTTGAAAGGCTTGGTTTCCATTAGCCGCAAATTTTTTATCGTCTTTAACAACACAATCAACCATTCAATAATTTAGCCTTGCAGATTGTTTGAGACAGGAATTCCATAAGATTCAAAAAACAGGTGAACTCTCCGACTGCGCTCTGCAGCATGTTTTTCACGCTGATAGAGTGCTACTTTCATTTTCCTTGAACCTCCAAGCGGTATCGATGTGTAAAGAGTATAGCATTGTCACACAGGCGCGGACCTGGACCTGCCATGTCAGCCGGCACTCCATTCGAAAGTCAAGATTATAAAGTGCTGCGTCATTATGGCAAATTACTTCGTGCTTGGCATCATTAGCGTATTCTACTTTGACCGACACCCCCAATATATGGATTATTATATAACTTCTATATCTATTATTGTTATAAAACAGCTCTGCAAAAAAAACTACATCACAGCAGGTCAATACAGCTTCATGAGCGCTCTTTTCTCGATCTTCGACACATAACTCCGGCTGATGCCGAGCTCTTTGGCGATTTTTCACATCATTTTGTTAATAAGCCTCCTTCCCAGTTTATTTGGAAAGGAGGCTTAACTTCTTTATTGGTTTACATGTTCTAACAATTCACTTTTCTTGAGGCAAATAACTTGAATACTTTCTCTTGTTATTCCATCATCAAGTATAAATGTAAGCTCGAAATCACCTTCGTTGTTGATTACCATTAAATCATTAAAACTCGCATATCCGTTTACATCGGTCAATGCTTCTTCAACCCCAACTAATTGTCCGTTACCTCTACTGAGTATAGCTTTTACTGAACGACCTTCAGTCGCTTCCCCCAAATAGTCAGACACAATCAGTATAGGTGTAAATCAAATTTCCCTTGGTAATTCATATACGTTGGATATTGATAAATACTCATTTTAAAGCTACTCAATAAAGCATTCACTACTAATTCTTCTTCGAATAATTTGTCCTTTACATTATTTCGATTTTGATCTGGGATAATATTAACATCCTCTTCAACTGCTGAATTTGTTTCTAATGACTGTTCTCTAACTGGTTCACTTGCATCCGATTGCTCTCCATTAAGTTTGACCTCAATATTCAACAATCCAACCAAATCAATCCCAACTAGGCGGAAAGTAAGATTATGGATTCCATCCGTAAATAGTGTTAAAGGAACAGTGGCGACTCCCTTATTGAACTCAATGTCAATCATAGTAATACCTAACTTAGAGAGGTCAATATTTCCGATTTTACCTGGGGTATCGTCGTTTAATACTTGGTATCCTGATAACTCAAGTTTACTTAGGCCAGAGAAATTTGTATCAACAGAATTATCAAGTCCATATACAGTTAAAGTTACTGTTGTCTCGTCCCTAATTACAACTGCCTCTTACTTGACTCCACAGCCATTTGATGCTGCAGGCCTCTCAAAGATAATTCAGAATATTTAATCCAGCCTACACTCGACCATTCCGACCATAAGTGCTCATCATTCACACGTACTTGGATCTGGTACGCTTGGCCACTTGGTAGCGGCTTCGTGACCGTCCAGGCATTGGCAGCTGCTGTCGTTGCCTGCTTCACCTCACCGGAATCCACCACTACCGCTCCGCTCGCATCCAGCACCTGTACCTGATACACTGCAAAGTTGGTTAATGCGACATCCTCTTGTGTCCAACGGATCGATGGATTACTTACATGACTTTCTTCCGGAGCGCTTTGGCTCCCTATTGGGTACGTTAAAGTGACCTGTGGTGCTGTATTCAGCTGTACCAACGCCGGTGTGCTGTGCGCTACCGTCGTTCCATCTCCCAGTTCCCCTTGGGTGTTCGCACTTCCCCATGCATACGTGCTTCCGTCTGCCTTCGACGCTACCGCATGGTTCTTGCCCACCGCTACTGCATCTATGTCGCTTAAGCCTGCCATTTGAATCGGTGTGTCATTCGTCCAATTCTTCCAATTCCATACGCTGCCATCTCCTGCAATCGCATAGTTGCTGCTGCCCCCAGCGATGCTCTCGATTCCGCTTAATCCATTCACCGGGGTTACCGCGGAGTAATTCCCTCCCCATACTACTACACTTCCGTCTTTCTTCAGCGCCAGACCACCGTTTGACGTCCCGATGCTCGCTATGTTCGTCAATCCCGTCATCAAGATCGCCTTCGTGGTAGGACTTCCACTTGCTCCCGGGATAAAATTGCTAGTGCTTACTCCCCAGCCGTATACGGTACCGTCAGTTCTAAGAGCATAAACATATCTGTATCCAGCTGCCAATTCACTGACTCCGCTCACCCCGATAGCTTGCACCGGCAGCGTTCGGGTTGTTGTCGTGCCATCTCCTAACTGACCATAGTCGTTAGATCCCCAGGACCATACCGTCCCATCGCCCTTCAAGGCGTAGCTGGTATTTCCGTTTGCTGCAATCCCTGTAATCCCGCTCAAGTTCTTCACTTGCACGGGAATCAGACTGTGCGCCCCATTCCCCAACTGACCATAGCCGTTAGATCCCCAGGACCATACCGTCCCATCGCTCTTCAGAGCCAAGCTGTGGCTTGTCCCTGCGGCCACCGAAAGGACGCCCGTCAGTCCAGGAACTTCCACCGCTGTTGTCTTGGAGGACGTTGTTCCATCTCCCAATTGGCCCTGGTTATTGAAGCCCCAAGCCAATACCTTGCCGTCTGACTTCACTTGAAGCGTATGATCAATCCCAGTGCCCACCATACTCTTAGGTGTTCGGACAACAAAAATGCCATCCAGTGACGAGTTAGTAGCCTCATCTCTCGCTACTACAGTAAAGGTATACGATCTATTCGCTACTAAGTTATTAAATGTAAACTCAGTATCAGTCGTACTTCCTATGAATACTGAATTCTGATAAACATCATAACCCGTTACTTCTACATTATCTGTTGATGGCAACCAGGATATTTTAATTTGATTATAATTATAAGATAAAATCTCAAACCCCTTGGGAGTTGTAGGCCTTGTCTTATCAACCTTTGCATCTCCCGAAACTTCCTCGCTCAAATTGAAAACATTATCTACTGCTCTTGCATAGACATTGTACAGTCCTTCGGTATCAATAATTACAGGAGTTGTATAGTCCTTCCACTCACCATCTTGTCCAATTTTGTATTGATATTTTTGAAATCCACTATCTGCGTCCTCGGAGTCGGATAAGGTTATACTAACAAACTGATTAGTCCACTTTAGGGGGACTATAGTCATTGTAGGTTTCGTCGGATCTGTCGTATCTACTTTTACAGTCTCCCTTAATATTTCTGAATCATTTCTATTTTTGTCCCTTACAAAAGATTCAAAAATATAAATACCTGTATCGGGTAAAGGAATCGGTGCAGTGTATTCTTTGAATCCAGATTCATTTAAATTATAAAAACTTTTATAAACACCTGATTCACTATCTTCACCAATTAAATTATAATAAACATTTTTTCCATACCATTCATTAACACCTTTTACACCATCAATACGTGAAGTAATAGTTGGAATTGTTTCATCTTGTGTACCGATGAGATCCAATTCAACTGAAGGAGATAAAGTACGATCAATAATTCCATCCCCGTTATCGTCTATCTGTAGTACGATTTGTCCATCTCTATTAGTTCCTGATGTAAAAATAGACGTTGGTGTTACTTCAACTTCATCAAAACGTATAGTTTTTTCTTCGACATCATTTCCATTAGTCCACACTAACGAGTAATTCATTATCCCAAGGCTTGTTCCTTTTAAACGAACGTTATAATTTCCTTCCTCTAATAGAGCAAATTTAGTTTTACTATCTTCATAATATTGTCCATAAGGAATTTTCGTCTCATATTTCTCAGCATTTATTGGTCCTGTATGATTACCCGATAAGTCATAAACATCTAATGTTACTGGACTATCGTCAATTTTTAATTTCAATACGCTAATACTGTTTGGTTCCTTGTGAATTTTTCCTGAAGCAAGTATATTGGGTTGGTTCTTTAATATATTTAATACTTGTTTTTGAACATCTGTATTATTGGCTAACTGGCCATGCTCCTCCTTAATATAATAAACTTTACTTGATTTAAGTTGACTTTTAACATTTGCACTCTTTAATGGAACTGTCCCGTCACCTAAGGCAGTTTTTATATCTGTAACTTGAGAAACCTCTTTATAAGTTTCATAATTAGCTAATACTATTTCACTTACAGTCGGAATTTGATCTCCTATTATGTAATATGAATCAATAGAATTGAGATTTTTCAAAACATTTAAATTTTCATGGAATTTTTTAGTTTCCTCCATCAGTTGATTATTATACCAAGTTCGTTGTTTTAGAAATGCTATTGTTGAATCGTATCCATAAATTTTTGTCTTCTCATAATGTGATCTCTTTCCTTTGGGAGTAATCTTATCTTCTCTAGATATATAGCTATTATTATTAATAAAATACTCTCTTGTAGGAAGTAACTGATATGCAGATATAATATTTGGCATAACATCTCTAATTGCACCTGCAATAACGTAATTTTGAACCGGAGTAGCAGCCTGACCTGTTTCAAATATTTGAACTGCTTTTGGAGCGCCTAAATATGGAGTTCCTAATGTTATCAATTTATCTATGTTTTTTCCATTACCTTGATTTATGTACTCAGTTGCTACAAGTCCCCCCATACTATGTGCCACAACAAATATTTTACCTTCGGGAATCTTGTTGTTTATTTCCTTATCAATAATTGGTTTTAGAAGTGAAGCATTCTCTTTTACACTCAGCCTCCAATCATACCCATAATTTATCACCTTGTAATTTTGTTTGGTAAAATAATCATCAAAATTCATGTACCAATCGAGAAGTGGTTTCCCAGGAGAAATATCATAGATACTCTTCCCGTCTTTACCCATGGCTATTTTAGCTATATCACTATAAACTTCTAAAGTATCTGGAAGCCATACTCTATCGTTTTTATTATTTGCGAGCAACTCACTCCCCATTATTCCTGGTATAAATATAATTCTGTCTTGATATACTTTTACAGAAACCTCATCAGAATAATCTTCTCCTCCACTTTCAGCAGGAGTAATAACAAATTTATAGATACCATCTTCATAATAACTACCTTTATAAGTTGAATTAGGATTTCCATTATTAGCAGTAAATTCATATGTGCCACTTAGTGAGCCGTTATAACTTTGATAGTCTTGCGAATGATAACTTCCATTACGATAAACTTTTATATTAACCGCATGTCCCCTATCATCAAAGCGATAGTGTATTTTTAATTGATTCTCCAAATTCTACAGTATATTTTTCTGCATAAGCATAAGTGCTCCTAATTCCAATATTCTGTAAATCATTAATGTTTTGAGCTTCTGCAATTTGTCCATAACTAATTCCTTCAAATAAGGAACATTGTAAAATAATAAAGCAAAGCAGTATTAACCTGATCTTTTTTATCATTATTTCACCTCTAATTTATTTTTTTAAAGTCAAATTCTTTACATATATCATATGGAGTACACTGGGTAATCCTTTTTTCTTTATCCAAATTCAAACCAATAACATAGTCATTATTATGATTATGAAAGGATAAACTCAACGCTCCGATATCAGGAAGTTTATCTAAAAGTTTATTAATTTCCTCCTTTTGAATATCTCCATTATTTGTTCTTACTAAGACAACATATACCCTTTGTCCATACTCTTCTGTATCATTCTCACTAGTATTAATATCAATCTTATACGGAATGCGAATTTCTTCTATTATTTGATCAATTTCACTGAATACATGTTTCTGTATTTCTTGTGATGGAATAGCTAGATTATGTTCCATTTTTGCTTGAATAATCTGTATAGTAGGTGTAGATAATAAAAATATTAAGAAGACGATAATATTAACAACCTTAAAAAGGCTACTATACCTATGTCTTAATAAAATAAAAATTGATACGTACCCTCCTATCATTATTAAAAGAATTGGAAGGAAAACTACTGAGGCGGCATTATCAAACTGTACAAGTCCCCCTCGTCCTGAAGACAATACTAATATAAACCCCAAAAAACCGCATATTGCCCCTAAAACTATACTAAACAAAACAAAAAATAACTTTTCAATAGTATTACACCTTCCTTTTATTCTTAGTGCTACTAAGTATATAAGATATTAAAAGTCGAATGTTGTCATTATTTGTAATTCACTGAAAGTTCTTTAAATATAACTATAGGGTATGTACCTCATTACATTGCAATAGTCGTCACACTTCTGCACCTGAATCGGATCCGTATCCTGAAATTTATCCACGAGCAACACTTTAATAACAATTTTTTACCAATTTAACATTTCTAAATAAAATATAACTTATTGGTCGATATTTTTTTGTGCTTACTCTCTAGCTCTCTTCGTCAATTACTTTACTTCCCCCTCTTCAATTCACCAACTATTAACGGAGATACTACACTATCCCCGCCCCTCATGCTCGAACGTATTTCATCTAGATAACCAATTGCCGTAACTTGAATACGTGACTCCTCACATCGTAATAACAGCTCAGAAACTAGTGTTTCAACAACATAGCGCTTCTCATGAAACTCCAAGTTTTCCCCTTTATTTCGAATAAAGTTGTT
>NZ_RZNY01000058.1 GCF_003994475.1 Paenibacillus anaericanus
CATAAAGAAGGCTGTCGAGACTTTCTCGACAGCCTGAAGCCACGTCATTGGACGTGGCTTTTTTGTTTCAATTTTAACACTCCGTTATTGTCCACAAATGTTGTTGTGTTGAATAACATCAATACATCACTAATTTCGTTTGCTGTCATGTATTCGCTTATGTTTCCGTTATAATAACGGAGATCGATGACGTGAATTTCCGGAACATGAAGGGCTAGAAAAGGAAGCACACTATGTGCATAGGAATCCTTGATGACCAATAGCTTTTGCTGTTCTATATCTGCTGGTTCTAACTGACTTGTTATAGTCATGAGTGCGTGTACTCCGCCGAGGAAATACGAGTATTTATCTTTTTTCTCCAGGTAACTTGAGTCATACAGACCTGATATTGTCTCATCGGTATCGGCAATATACATCTCCGAAGGGGTAGGCTGTTTTGGAAGGTAAACCTGGATGGTATCCCCCTCCAGTCTAGAGAACTGGCCCCGTGTATGATAGCTACCTAGAAAGGAATCGGTGACGGATTCAATCGTAAACTCTGATTCCTGCTTTGCCTTCCAACCCATTTTCTCAGCATAGGCTTGATAAGCTAAGTAAGCACCGTAAGTCGTCCAGTGGTGATCTGTACGGAAATAAATTTGGGTTGGATCATGCGCTAGAAAATCAAATCCATCCATGAAGGATAAGCTGTCTTTCAACTGCTCACCAATGAATCCATTCACCTCTGCTTGCGGATAAGCCGAAGCAAGCCATGGAAGCCGTTCTGGATATACGCCAATCGAAGTTGGAGCGAGCATGAATGTCATTTTGGAATCAGGATGGTTGATAGCAAATGTTTTTACAGCCTCCGTATATTTTGACACGACTTCATAATCTGGCTTTCCAAACTTCTCGAAGAGATAGCCATCATGACCTTTATATATCCCATTGTTCTCTTGTTGTAGGCGTAACTGCTCCATGGTTGATTTCACCGCAACCCATTTGTCCCGAAAAGGAAAATGATCGGTAACAAAGCTTTCCGTTTCCTCTGAAAATTTCTTGGACCAAAGGTTATCCCACGTGAACTGTGGAACCTTTTGTAATGGTCGATTTTCAGTGTCAGAGAAATAAGACTTAGGAAGAAAGAAGAATAGGAAGGACATGATGAATAGAACAGCGACAAATCCAGCGATATAAAATTGATCTACGCGTTTCTTCATCAAGCTCATTCTCCTTCTGAATGTTAGAATCGAAAGTATAGAAAAGGGTTGAAAGTTGCATCAACCAAGTAGGCTATGGATAATAGAAATAATACTGCATGCCATACAAGCTGCAGATAGGGTGTATTAACTCGTGATCTCGTCCGATTTGAAATAGAGGCAAACACTAATACGACAAGCAATATACCGTTCGTATATAGAAGATACCAGGATTCGGTATCCCATAATGATTGCCCATTCAGCCCTAACATCGCGCTAAAATAACCTCCCATTGCGGGAAGTTCATCGAATGCAAAGAGCACCCAGCCGATTAAAATAAGCAGTAAGGCGTAGCTATGTCGTAACCATCTTGGCATGCGTTCAAGCAGTTTCAGTCCAAGCCATTTCTCGAATATAAGAATAATACCGAAGTACAGGCCCCAAAAGAGAAAGTTCCAACTTGCTCCATGCCATATGCCCGTTAGCATCCATACGATCAGAATATTTCGTAGTTGTATTCTGAATCCACGGCGATTACCACCTAACGGTATATAGACATAGTCGCGAAACCATGTGCTTAAAGAAATATGCCAGCGACGCCAGAAATCGGTGATGCTTTGTGCCATGTAAGGCTTATTGAAATTCTCATTAAACCGAAATCCAAACATCAGCCCGAGTCCAATGGCCATGTCGGAATAACCACTGAAATCAAAATAAATCTGGAACGCAAAGGCGATAATACCGAGCCAAGCAGTCAGTACGGTTAATGTATCGGGACTTGAATTTGAAATCGTGTTCCATAGCAGTCCAATATTGTTGGCTAGTAATACCTTCTTCGCTAAACCAATCGTGAAGCGACGTACTCCCTCAGCGAACTTCGCTCTGTCCACAGTGCGGTGTCGTAATTGCTCCGCAACAGTGGAATATTGTACGATAGGTCCTGCTACTAATTGCGGGAATAGCGCCACGAATGTACCGAAATCAAGCCAATTACGTTGTGCTTTGGCGGTTCTTCTATATACATCGATGATGTAGGACATGGACTGAAAGGTATAAAAGGATATGCCGATGGGTAAGGGAAGTTCGGTTAACGGGATATCAGTTCCCAATAGTGTATTGATATTCTGGATAAGGAAATCCGCATACTTGAAGTAGGACAATAAGCTTAAATTCACGATAATGGAAAGCACGACAATCCCTTTTCGCTTGCTGTCACTGAGCTTCGGTCTCTCTAGAAGCAGACCAAAGCAGTAATCAGTGACGGTGGAGAGTAGCATGATGACGATATATACAGGCTCACCCCATGCATAGAATACGAGGCTGGCGGCAAATAGAATAAGATTTTTCATTCGCCATGGTGAGCAATAATATATCGCTAGTACAGCAGGCAAGAACAGGAATAAGAAAAGTAGGCTGCTGAATACCATGGTGATTATTGCTTAACGAAGAAGGTTTCGAATGCTTTCTCGATATCGTCAGCGTTCTCTGAGATAATAAAGATAACGTAGTTACCTTTAGTTACAAGCTTATAGTTCCTAGCGTTCTCATATTGGTCTGGTAGGTAAGTCTCGAATTGCTTTTGAATATCTGTTGCACGTTGTTTGACTGCTTCTTCCACTGTAGGAATGTCTTTCGCATCTTTAACTTTAAGGATGGCAATTTCATTCGTTTTTATATTCATCATCGGTGTCATGATTGTATATTGATCGAGCAATGTCGGATTTAAATGATAGAGTTCGTTGACCATTTCGGCAGGTAACTCCATTAAGGAAGGTTGCTCGAATTGCGCTAATACGCTATCCATCAGTTCTTTCGTTGTTTGAGTTGGTTCGAATGCTTCTTCTTTGTTGTTCGAGCTAGAGCAGGCGGTTAGCATGATCCCAAGAACGACTACCATGATCATTAAAATATTTTTGTGCTTCATGTTTGTTCATTCTCCTTGTTGTGTAGTGTGTTCAGACAGTAAAGACGGTGGTAACGTCCTTAATGTTGCAAAATATTTAAAGGGAATATATAGTATGCTTCACTATTGTCATGATTATTAATACATAGGAGGCCATCAAACAACATGTCTAGTAAAAAAGAAAAAATAGAAGCGCCGAAGATTCCAGCTTACCTAGAACCGATCACATTATCCGATTATGAATTAGAGGATGAGCAAATCTTAACGGATGGTATCTTTCAAGATTGTGAGATTACGAATCAAACGGGGTATAAGGTTTGTTTTGATAGATTGCGATTTACGAATACGACGTTTCGGGGCATAAACCTAAATAAAGCGGAGTTTACGGATGTGGTATTTGAAAATTGTGATCTTTCGAATATCAATTTGAACGAATCGATCTTTCATCGGGTTATTTTTCATAAATGTAAGTTACTAGGCGTGGATTTGTCAGGTTCTACATTACGTAATGTGGTATTCGATACTTGTTATGCTGATTATGCTGTGTTAAGGTTTGCAAATGCTAAGCTGGTCAAGCTTATGAATAGCTCATTCGCGAAAGCTGATTTCTTTAGTATGAATATATCAAGTATAATCTTCGAAGAGACAAATCTTGATCAGACCCAGTTCTCACAAACAAAGCTTGGGGGAATCGACTTAAGTAGCTGTGATTTTGAGAGCCTCGGCGCTTCACTGGAAGATTTGCAAGGCTGTATCATTTCACCGATGCAAGCGGCTGTGTTTGCTTCATTATTCGGTTTGGTAGTTAATCGAGATTAAGCAGAATTACATCGAATTGGAATTAAAACCCTCTAAACTGGGGATTAATAATAGAATGCTAATATAAGGGGAGATTATGTGTTTAAGCTAAATAATTTTATTAGAATATGTGTCGCCATAGTTTTAGTGATGGCAATCATATATTTGGGTTCGCTTGTTGATTTCTTATTTAAACCTATCCTATCACTAATTACGATCATAACTATTCCACTTATGTTGTCGGCGTTTTTCTATTACTTACTTCGTCCACTTGTAAACATGATGGAACGTAAAAAAATAAACCGATCACTCGCCATCTTGTTGATTTATTTAGTGTTTGGAATTGTATTAGTAGGTTTCATTCTTGGAGTTTGGCCTTCCTTACGCAGTCAATTACTCAACCTGGTGAACAATGCACCAAGTTTATTCGCCTCTTTGAATAATCAGTTGCAGGAGCTCGAACGAAGTGAATTTCTTTCTAACTTTTTCCCGAAAGATGTGAGTCCTTCAACTCAAGTTACTAACTTTTTGACTCAAGGATTTTCATTTTTAACCAATTACGTAACAGGGTTGTTTTCTGTCATATCAGATATTACCGTTATTATGTTTATCTTCCCGATCATCCTTTTCTATATGCTAAAAGAAAGTGGGGATTTTGGTCGTGCAATCGTCAGAATTACACCAAAAAGATTCCATGAGGAAATGGCTAAAGTAATTGCTGAAATCGATCGTTCATTGAGTAACTTTATTGTGGGACGCGTACTTATTAATTTAGCACTGGGAGTACTTATGTATTTCGGGTTCCTTATTATTGGGTTACCTTATGCGTTATTACTTACCGTAATAGCATTTATAATGAACTTTATTCCTTTTATTGGGGCGATTTTATCATCCATACCGATTGTTATTATTGGATTGATAGAGTCTCCTTCGGTAGCGATTTGGTCACTGATTGTTATTCTAGTCGCACAGCAAATCCAGGATAACTTGATTGCACCCTATATTTTTGGTAAGCAGCTCGCTATCCATCCGATCACCACAATTGTCCTTGTCATGGTCGGTGGCGATTTAGCTGGCATTCTAGGCGTGTTGCTAATCATTCCGATATATATGATTATCAAAATTATCGTTGTTAGGGTATATGAAATATTCTTTAAGCGAAGTTGGGAAAATATCTAAGGATAAGAGAATTCAATTTATACACCAATACACCAAAAAAACTGGCACTACGCCCAATTCGGCGTGTTGCCAGTTTTTTATTTGGTCTTATTGGATGACAGCGCATCCGATGCGATTACCAGAATTTCCTGAAGGATCTGTATGCATGTCATCGGGATCTTCATGGATGACCAATGCGGTTCCACCCGTTCTAATCAGTGAGTCCGATTGACCCTTTTGCAATGTTACGGTGGTTAAGACGAATTGGGCTTGAGCATTTCCGTTGGCATCTGCTACAAGGTTAGCTAAATCTCCCGCATGTTCACCTTTAGGGTTGTCATAACCGTGTTCTTTCTCAGATGGATTAAAATGTGACCCAGCCGATTTGAAATCTGGTATCTCACATTTGCCTGTTTCGTGAATATGAATGCCATGTAGTCCCGGCTTTAATCCTGATGCAGAAACATCGATTTGGACACCTTTAGCTAATTGTGTAAACTTAGCGGTTCCGATCTTTTCACCCTTTCCATTGATGATGTCAGTTGTGATGGGTTGTAGTGATACAGGTGAATCTTTCGCAGCAGTTACTTTGCCGAATGTTTCTTGGGCCTCACAGCCTGTCGTCGCTATGAATAGCAAGACAATCACAGTCAGCAAAGAGCTTTTTCTAAGCTTCATGGGTACCCTCCAAATTTGATTATTTAGGTGCATTACATTTATTTATTCCCAATATAAGAATTAGCAAACATCTAGAAGGATGGGGGGAGCTTGCAATAGCTACTAAGATATGACAAAGCACCGGATACTAAATACAAGTATCCGGTGCTTTTTTAGCGTAAGTAAATAGGGGATTAGAGTTCTTATTCATTCTCAAACTGTCTCAGCTTCTGTATGAACATCTTAACAGCCATAGTATCAAGTGAGGATTTAGGGTCCTGTAGAACGTAGAAATTGCGGGATAAACGTTGCTCATTTATTTGAATGCTCTGTAGATTTCCCGATTCGAGTTCTTTATGTATGACTAATCTGGATAACATAGCAACCCCAAGCCCAGCAATAACGGCTTCTTTGACGCCTTGACTACTGTTGAATACGAAGGAACGCTTGACGCGAAGTCCTAAATTCTCGATAAATTGATCGCTGAATGCCCGGGTACCAGATCCGCTTTCTCTAAATACCCAGACTAGATCATGTAACATACTGGAGTTAATGTTTCTAAGGGAGGTTAAGGGATGACCAGAAGGAGTAATCAAAACCATCTCATCCTCCATAAAGGGTGGATTCAATTGAATTTCAGGATACTCCGTTTCACCCTCGACCAAACCGATATCAAGCTCATGAGTATGAATCCCGTGAGCGATTTCTTCTGTATTAGCTATATTCACATGGACATCAACTTGTGGATATTGATTAACAAATTGCGAGAGTAGACGGGGGAGAATATACTCACCAATCGTGAAGCTTGCTCCTATTTTTAAAGATCCTGTAACCTCGTTCCGTAAAAGCGAAATTTCCTCTGAAGCTGCTTCATACTGAGATAGAATTTGTTTGGCACGTGCGTATAAAATATGACCTGCCTCAGTCGTTTTCACCTGCTTGGAAGAACGGTGGAGGAGCTTGACTCCAAATTCGTTCTCCAGATTTCTTATATGAAGACTAACCCCTGGCTGAGAAAGATTGAGGATCTCTGCCGCCCGCGAAAAATTACTCTGTTCAACCACCGTTACAAATACCTTTAATGTATCTACAATCATTATTTCCTCCATTATCGGATACGCTATAACTGCTTATAACTCCTATTGTAAAGTGAAGCATAAGTTTTGTTAATACTTCGAATAGCATATCGGTATTTCACTTTCGAGCCAATGGATATTACTGTTGAAGCATAGTGCGCATTACATAATTCCTTCATCTAAGATGCGCATACAAGGAGTGATTAAGAACATGGATCAGTCACAAGGGTATTATAATCCGAACAAGCTGAAAACATATCTAAACTTTGCACTTGGGATTGGATTAACATTAATTTTTGCATTCATTGCTAAATATTTATCTTTCTTCCCGTTCCTCAGCATCATGGGCCAGCTAGTCATCGCGATAATAATTGGGATTGCTTGGCGAGCATCGGTTGGAGTACCCACTACCATCATTGCCGGAGCCAATTTTTCTAGTAAAAAACTACTTCGTCTCGGTATTATCTTACTCGGGATGAGGCTTAATTTAATGGATATTGTGAATGCAGGACCGAGAGTATTTATAATCGCAGTCATCGTTATCATATTTACGCTTACAGTCGTTTACGGGCTCACGCGTTTGTTCAAAGTAGATCAACGATTAGGTATTTTGACTGCATGTGGTACAGCGATCTGTGGTGCTGCAGCCGTTGTGGCAATAGCGCCACAAATCAAGG
Organism: Paenibacillus anaericanus; assembly: GCF_003994475.1. GTDB lineage: Bacteria > Bacillota > Bacilli > Paenibacillales > Paenibacillaceae > Fontibacillus > Fontibacillus anaericanus. Next base: position 7,448 of record NZ_RZNY01000058.1, read on the forward strand.
CCAAAGATGATGAAACTGCAATCGGAGCGGCGATTGTAGCTATCTTGGGAACGATATTTACATTAGTATACACCTTTTTGTACCCTATTCTAGGCTTATCGCCACTCAGTTATGGTTTATTCTCGGGTGCAACATTGCACGAGATTGCTCACGTCATTGCGGCTGCGGATGCTGGAGGAAGTGATGCGGTGGATATGGCGGTTATCATTAAATTGACGAGAGTTGCCTTATTAGTTCCGGTCGCCATTCTCATTGGCATCTGGTCCAACCGTGCATTGCGTAAAGAGCAAGGCGGGCAATCGAAAGCTTCGTGGAAATCCATACCGATACCTTGGTTTATCCTTGGTTTTCTGCTCGTCAGTGGAGTTAATTCACTTGGTATTGTCTCTGCAGAGTTAGCAAGTGATATTGTGTTTATCGCATACATGCTGATAGCGATGGCTATGGCAGGTCTTGGATTGAACGTAGATTTAGTCGATTTCAAACGGCTCGGAATGAAGTCATTTGCCGCAGGATTGATCGGATCGGTATTACTTTCCGTTCTAGGATTTATGTTGGTGCATCTATTTGGATTTGCCTGACTTTGCGTATGTATTTGGTTTGCTAATTGTCTGCTGCCTACAGGCAGCGATGGCTTTCACCATTCAAGGTATATAAAAAGGAACCCTGTACATTTGGTATAGGGTCCCTTATATAGCTGTGTGTGATCTATGCTGGAACTACGGCTTCTTCCTGGGCATGGGCTTGTGTAATTTTAACAAGCAGTTCATTTGGGTCAGATAAAACCTCTATTCCTTTGTGGAAGGAAAGATCAGTTACGAGTAATTGATCACCAATCCCAAGCTTGCTAATATCAACCTCAAATGCACTAAGTAAATTATCTGGCATACAGCGAACCGTTACTTCGTGCAATTCTATCTGAAGGATTCCTCCTTCTTTGACACCAACGGGATCTCCGGAAAAGTGAATCGTTACATTTGAATCCATACTTTCGTTCATATTCAATTGATGAAAATCAACATGGACAATCTTATGGGTGAATGGGTCTCTTTGAATATTCTGAATCAACACAGGATTGATTCCTTTTCCAGGGATATCGGCATTCAAAATTGCACGAGGGTTCTGCTTTATAGTTGAAAGAAGTTCCTTTTCGTTTACAAGTACAGCGATACTGCCAATGTCTTTACCATATACAATTGCCGGAACCTGTCCTTGTTTTCTCATTAGATTGATTAAAGATTTACTTAGATTGACCCGTTCATTTAACTGGATAGAATTGCTCATCGTTTGTTGCCTCCTAATCGAATGGGGAAAGAGTCAAATGTAATGCGATCGAACTTACAAGAAAAAGACCGATTAGAAATGTAATGTCTAATCGGCCCGCTACACGAACATGTTTTCTCGTTATGTGTTAATACTATCACAAGTTCCTTACTTGTCAAACCAATCATGTAAATTTATGGTACCTGACTTCATTGACAAGAAAATAGGGTAGTGTTAAGGTTTAAGGAGCAGATAGGAGCGGAATGCAAGAAATGAATGGCAACTAAAAGGATGAAGCTATATACCTTTTATATCCAAAAGCATATAAATCAAGGTTAGGAATAAAGTTATCTTTATTTCTTTTTTTTATATCTAAATGTAATAATTTATAAAAAATAGGAGGAAATACTATTAAAAATACAGTGATCAAACGTAATGTGGCGTTTTTGGGAACCAGTCTGCCAAGAGAGTGCGGCTTAGCTACATTTTCTCAAGATCTGATGGATGAGATCAAAGAGATGAATGATTTTAATTTACCCCGAATAATCGCGGTTAATAATGATAAGTCATATGTATACGGCAATCAGGTTATGGGGGTAATTGACCAACATAATCGTGCGGATTATAGCAAAATAGCGAAGGAATTGAATCATTCTAACATCGACTTGCTGGTGATTCAACATGAGTTTGGGATTTACGGAGGCGAAAGCGGGGAATATGTTCTAGAGTTGGCCGAAAAGCTAAAAATTCCGTTCATTGTTATTTTTCACACTGTGTTGTCCGAACCTAGCCCTAAACAATGTTTTATCATGAAGCGACTTGCTGATCTGAGTTTTAAGGTTATCACAATGGTTCAAAATAAAGTGAAGGATTTACTTGAAGTCTACAATATTGACTGCGACAAAATTCAAATGATTCATCATGGAGTTCCCTTTGTGGATACGGAATCAAGAATGAAACTTAAGGAGCGTTATGGTTATTCCCATCGACAAATTCTTTCGACGTTTGGTTTCTTAAGTCCGGGTAAAGGAATTGAATATGCCATTCAGGCCATGAGCGGAGTTGTGGCCAAACATCCTGAAGCGCTTTACATGATATGGGGTAAGACACATCCGGTTGTCAAGCAAGAGGTTGGGGAAGTCTACCGACAAAAGTTGATGGATTTGGTAGCGGAACTAAACCTTGAACAAAATGTTGTTTTTGTCGACAAGCATCTAACCCAAGAGGAAGTTGTTCAATCTCTAGTATTATCGGATATTTATATGACACCTTATTTGGGTAAGGACCAGGCTGTAAGTGGTACTCTCGCTTACGGAATTGGTTATGGAAGAGTGATCATCTCGACCCCGTATCGATACGCTGTAGAAATGTTAGCTGAAGGGAGAGGGCTGCTAGCAGATTTCCATGATTCAGCTTCTTTAGAAACTCATATTCTGAATATTCTGGACCATCCGGAATTAAAGAATGAGATGGAAAATAAGACACTTGCCCTTGGAAGCACTATGATGTGGAACGAAGTAGCCAAGTCCTATGCGGCGCTTTTTCATGAAACTATCACAGCTAGTTATGTAATAAAAGGGAGCGCAGTATAATGGGGGAATTGACTGCGGCCAAACCGCTGATAGCGGATTATTTACACAGATTGAGTGATGATACTGGGATCTTTCAACATACTAAGTTTGGTATTCCTGACCGATCAAAAGGTTATACTTCGGATGATAATGCAAGGGCTCTGATTGCTGCTGTGATGCTGTATAAGAGTAAAAGGGATATTAAATCACTAGATCTCATTCATACTTATTTATCTTTTATCTATCATGCTCAAAGTGAGGATGGTAGCTTTAAAAATTTCATGGATTATAACCGTGTGTTCGTAGAAAAGACAGGGTCTGAAGATTGTCTAGGCCGCTGTTTGTGGGCGCTTGGATACACACTATCGGAACCTTCGGTACCTGATAATTTACACAATACATGTAGATATATGATCAATCAGGCTCTGCCACATGTGCAGAATTTGAAATCTCCGCGAGCAAAGGCCTATAGTATTATTGGATTGACTTATATGATGGAGACGCCACAGGCCTTAACATATAAGTTCCCTTTTCCTAACGAGGAACAAGAGGACCCAGCTTTCCTTGCAGGAAACCGGATATCCTCAATAATTGAGGGATTAGCCATGGAACTGCATACGCAGTATCAAGGCAATAAGGGAGAAAATTGGCATTGGTTTGAGGATAGTATTACTTACGGCAACGCTATGCTGCCGTGGGCACTTTTCAAGGCAGCAAAATTATCTCATACGGTAGAATTTCAGAAGACGGCTAAGGAAAGTCTGGACTTTCTAGCATCGATTACTTTTTCGATAGAAGGTTATTTCAAACCTGTTGGAAGTCATGGTTGGCTTGAGCGGGGTGGAGTTGCGGCTTTATATGACGAGCAGCCGATCGAGGCTTGTGAGATGCTGCTTGCCTGTTTCGAAGCATACAAAACACTAGGGATTAACACATATTTCGTCCAAGCATCTCTATGTTACGATTGGTTTCACGGATATAATTCACGCAAAGAATCTTTAATCGATGAGAGAACGGGCGGCTGTTACGATGGTATACATGCTTTGGGGTTAAATTTAAATCAAGGCTCTGAGAATATTGTTTCCTATTGTATGGCTCATATGGTGTTACATGATGAATAAATTTGCAACGATTCTTGCTGGTGGTGGAGGAACTCGTTTCTGGCCCTTATCTCGGCAGGAACTACCGAAACAGCTGATAAATATAAGCGGCAACGATATCATGCTCAATGATACCATTGAGCGCTTTAATGGGGTTATCCCCATGGAGAATACTATTGTTGTGACCAATCGCTCTCAAGCTGTGTTACTTGAAAGTATTATGCATACAAGTGTTCAACCCGGCAATATTTTGGTGGAACCTGTAGCCAAAAATACGGCAGCAAGTATTTTACTCGCTGCTTTATTTATCGAGAAAACACATGGGGATTCTCTGATGATTGTATTTCCTTCTGACCATCATATTACCGAAGAAGATAAATTTAGGAAGACATTAGATGAGGCTTGTAATATTGCCATGGAGACAGGAAAAATCGTGACGATTGGCATCAAGCCTACATTTGCTTCAACTGGTTATGGGTATATTTCCTGCGGAAGTGAACCGATAATATCGAAGCCCTGCAACGTATTCGAGGTAGCTGAGTTTGTGGAGAAGCCTAATTTTATTAAGGCGAAGTCCTATCTTGAGTCCGGTCATTATCTATGGAACAGTGGGATGTTTATTTGGAGAACCTCAATTATTATTGATAATTTTAAAAGGTTTCTCCCGCGGCTTTATAAAACGATGCTCCCCTTAATTGAGTATTTGGGCACGGATCGCGAAGAAGAGATGATGAATGAAATCTATCCTTTGCTACAAAACATTTCAATCGATTACGGTATTCTAGAACGTTGTGACGAGGTTGTGGTCATTTCTGGCGATTTTGGCTGGAATGATATCGGTAGTTGGGATGCGCTCGGAGCAATATTTCCTCCTGATGAACATGGGAATATTGTCAAGGCGAGTTATCTTGGTATCGAAACACGGAATTCCATTATCTATGGCGAAAAACGATTAATAACTACAATCGGTATAGATGGCCTGATTATTGCCGATACCAAGGATGCGTTGCTGATCTGTGCAAAGGATAAAGCACAAGAGGTAAAGGAAATCGTCAAAATGCTGAATGAAAAAGGAATGCAGGCATACACCTAGGAAAGGCTGAATCTTACCTCATGATGAAATTAGAATGGGATACAAAGACTTGCAAGGAACTCCTCCGTGAATATCAACCTGCTCAATACAAAGGCAGGAAGCTACATTTTGCCGGAGTTGGAGATCGAGACGTTTATAATATCACAGCCCCTTTCTTAAATGAGGGTGAATTATGCATAGCCGGTCGGGTTGAAGCACGTAATTCGGAGGAATCCGAAATTATCTTCTTTACTTGTACGGATGATGTGTGGACACCCAGACTCGACTTACCAACGTTTCAACTCCAAGATCCCTTTATTACGAAAATAAATGGGGAATGGATCTTTGGGGGAGTTAAGCTCTACTTTGATTCTGAATCACCTGAGAAAATCATGGGTTGGAAGACTGTGTTGTACCGCGGCAATAACCTGCGTGAGCTTGTGCTTGCGGCAACGGGACCTTGGAATATGAAAGACATTCGATTAACTCAATTATCTGACGGAACGCTTGGTGTTTTCTCCAGACCTTTCGGAATTGAAGGCACAAGAGCCGTAATCGGCTTCAGCATTCTAGAGTCGTTTGAGGATTTATCCGAAACGGCGATTATTAAAGCTCCCTTATTTCGTGATCAATTTCTGAAGGATGAATGGGGAGGGACCAATGAAATTCATTTACTCAAAAATGGGTTCCTTGGCGTATTAGGGCACATTTCCTATACAGATGAAGAGGATCAGTTGCATTATCATGCCATGTCATTTGTGCTCAATCCCTGGACTAGAGAGAAGTCGCCCGTCAAAATAATTGCAACAAGAAGCGACTTCCCAGAAGGGCCAGCCAAGCGTCCGGATCTATCTGATGTTATCTTCAGCGGTGGATTAGTTCGCAAGGATAATAACCGAGTGATACTTTATGTGGGAGCTAGCGATACTGAAGCTCACTACATTGATATTGAGGATCCATTTACGAAATATGAAAATATGGCTTTCTCAAAATGATAACTACATATTGATAAATGGTAGGACGCTATCTTTCAGTGTAGTGATGGGGCCACCAATTAATCGCTCCAAGTCATCTGAGGTTGAAGAAGTATCAATCTTGTTTAAGTATCCGTATATCCAATTTTGGATCTGTGGATCCTGACGGATGGATATGGGCTTGCCTGCGAACTCAGACATAATAATAGCTAGTTCATCAAAAGACCATGGGTGAGGTGCTGTAAGCTCATAGGTCTTATTTCTATGTCCATCTGGTTCAGAAAGAACAGCCGCTATTCCTAAAGCGAGGTCATGACGTGTTACGGTATTGAATTTCCAATCCCCAGGGTAAATGATTAGTTCACCATTAGCCCCACTAATGACGATCGACATATGGAACCACCATCCCCTTCATATTGGTTAAGCCCTTAACTAAAAGCACAAATTGAATCTCGTCCATTAACCGTTGGTATTGCTGAGACAGGTGCGCAATGAGGAACAGTCACAGCGGCTACCATTCTTGTAATTACACCACTGCTTGCCGCATTCCTCATATTTCAACGCCAGTTCGTAGACAGTTTCATGCATACTGGCATAAAGTAGGTAGATTGCGTACGACAGAAGAAATTTGTGAGATATTCAGAAGGGTACTTTCTACGTGTGCCTAGCATGAAGAGAAGGTCGCTGATATGATCTATAAGGCATAAGAATGATAACTATATTAAAATAAAATATATTATATAATGAGATTAATAATCGACACAGAGAGGATTGAATCAAATGACTCTTCAACAATTGAAATATGTGATTGAGGTGGCGAGCCGTGGTTCGATCAACGAAGCTGCAAAGCGATTATTTATTTCTCAGCCTAGCCTCTCAAATGCAATAAGGGACCTAGAAGAAGAACTACATATTAGCATTTTTGAGCGTACGAATAAAGGGATCTCATTATCAGTGGAAGGGGCAGAATTTCTTAGCTATGCTCGGCAGGTTGCTGAACAAGCAGAACTGCTGGAGGGTCGCTACATGAATGCCAAACCTTCTCCACAGCACTTTTCGGTTTCTACTCATCATTACGCCTTTGCGGTTAACGCATTTGTGAATCTAGTACGTGAATATGGCCAAGATGAGTATGAATTAGCGCTTCACGAGACAAAAACCTATGATATTATCGAGGATGTAAAGACGATGCGCAGTGAGATTGGGATATTGTATCTCAACGAGTTCAATGCCAAAGTAATCAACAAACTCCTACAATCTGCTCAGCTACGATTCCAGAGCTTATTTACGGCAAAACCACATGTATTTATAAGCACTAACAATCCCCTGGCCAGGCAATCCATCGTTACCCTAGACGATCTTCAGCAATACCCCTATCTGTCGTTTGAACAGGGAGAATACAATTCTTTTCATTTCTCAGAGGAAATTCTCAGCACCTTATCGCATAAGAAAAGTATTCGTGTAAACGACAGGGCAACCCTCTTCAATTTATTGATTGGTTTGAACGGATATACGATATCTACAGGCGTACTTAGCGCTGATTTGAATGGTAATGAGATCATTCCTGTCCCTCTAGAATGTGATGAAGTCATCAATGTTGGCTGGATAAGTCGTAAGAATATA
>NZ_RZNY01000059.1 GCF_003994475.1 Paenibacillus anaericanus
ATTATGCTTTTTATATAATATGGACTTTTTCAGTGGCCTCGTAATTAAAGGCCATTTTTTTATATTCCTTTTAGAAAGGATAATGTATTTTATCTATGGAAATTGAAAAATTAATTCCAGTAAAATCGAGAGAAGATTTAAGGACTTGGCTGCAGAACAAATGTAAGACTGAAAAGTCTTGCTGGGTCTTGGTTAGTATGAAGCCCACCCCTGACATGTTGTTATATTTGGACGCGGTCGAGGAAGCTTTGTGCTTTGGTTGGATCGATGGAGTCAAAAAGAAAATTTCTGATACGGAGTTGGCTCAGAGACTATCTCCTAGAAGCATAAGAAGTTCATGGACTGAATTAAATAAAGAACGTGTCCGCCGCCTCGAAAAGTTGGGGTTCATGAGAGACGAAGGAAGAATGGTCCTTCCTGATATGGATCACGATGCTTTCAGAATAGATAGAGTTATAGAGCAAAGGCTAAAAGAGGAAAAGCATGTATATGAAAATTTCATGGCATTTCCAGATCTTTATACAAGAGTTCGGATCGACACGATACAATGCAATAAGAATCAGCCAGAATTGTTTAAGAGCAGATTAGACAAATTCATAACAAACACGAGAGAAAATAAAATGTACGGTCAATGGAACGATAATGGACGTCTCCTAGATTATTAATATCTCCTGGTCGTGTGATCAGTCCCACGATTGCATTTCAATTTGAGTCTGTAACAATACCCACTATGAGTCATTTTCAACTTTCCCATTCTCTCCGAAAAAAGTGAAAGACCCCTCACGGGGTCTTCTGATGTTTTAGCGCTTGTTATCTATTTGGTTGTCGCTCTTCAAAGAGGTGGTACTAGTAACTCCTACCCCATCGTCTGCTCTTTACGATATTCTCCGGGATTGATCCCTTCCAGTTTCTTGAACACCCGGCTGAAATATTTCTCGTCATGGTAACCGACCATCTCCGACACCTGCGCAATCCGAAGATGGGGATTATGTAGTAGGAGCTTAGCTTTATCGATCCGTATCCGACTTAGATAGTCGAGCAAAGTGACTCCGTATTCTTGCTTGAACTTACGCGCAATATATTCCCGGCTTAAGAAGAAGCGCGCCGCGATATCCTGAAGTGATATCTCCTCTTGGTAATGGGATTCGATGTACTTCGCAATGTCAAGAATAAAGAACTGATCTTTGGAATGTTGCTGGATGAGATGCTTGGAGACTACTCCCAAACGGTGTTCGATCTCGACTCTAAGATCATCCCAAGCGAGCAGTCCCTCTTCTGTTAAGGGCAAACGTATGGACAACTCTGCATAGGGTTCTTCGTTCTCCTCGAGAATTCCCTCCGCCTCATGATCACCTTCAATCCAACGTATCTGCATCCAATCCCATTCTTTATTCCATTGAATGAGCTGCTCCGGTGTAACTGATCCAGTCTGTTTTACGCCATCTAACCACTGTTTGGTGAAGTCTTCGATCTTCTCACGGCTACCGCTAAGAGCAGTGAGGCGAAGTTGCTCTTCTATTGCAGTAAGGTGGATAGGGGGGATCGATGGACTTCCCTCTTCAAGGAAAAGATGCTGTTGCTTGGAATCTAGCAGATTGCGGTTCCATAAAGCTTTAGAAGCTTCGAAATAGGCTCGCGGCAAGTCATCCGGAAATGCCCGTTTCATGGAGATACCGAAATGAACATGACGATGCAGCGTCATGTAGATCCCCTTATTGATTTCCTCTAGCATGGAACTGAACGAACCTCGCTCATCCCAGAATAGGATGACGATTTGTCCTGGGCTGTTCAGATGGCGGAAGGAGATTCCCTTCATCTTCAATATTTCATTGCATATATTGCACAGCGTAAAGAAAATCAGTTGAACTTGACTGCTGAACTTGGCGAGCAGCTTGCGGTCGAACTGCGAAACGGAGAGCACGGCAACAGAGCAGGAAGAAAGGGATAAAGGAAACTTGAATTCTTCGCGCAGTTGATTGAGAAGTTCTCTGCGGCCATGTCCCGAAATGAAATTGGTCAACAGTTTATCCGCATAGTGCGGTTTCATTTCGTTTACTTCGATGCTCTTCTGCGTGAACCGTTGCCGACCGTCCTCCTCTTTGCGCCAGCACGCTGATGCTTTGTCCAAGGCTTCGTTTAAGGCATCGGCCTTAACGGGTTTCAAGATGTAGTCCATCCCGCCATTGCGAACCGCATGCCGAACCAATTCAAAGTCGTCATATCCACTAATGACAATGACTTTAATGTCCGGCGTATAAGTATGTAACCATGTTAACAGCTCCGCTCCGTCTTTGCGGGGCATTCGCATATCGGTAAGGACAATCTGCGGTGCTTGTTCCTGAATGAGGGCTACCGCATCTTCGCCGTCCGATGCTTGCAATATTTCGGTAATGCCGTACCTTGTCCAATCTGCAAGCAGATTAATGGCATTGCGTACATGCTTTTCATCGTCCACGATTAATACTTTCATGCTGGATCACTCCATTCCCAAGTGTATTCTATGGTGATTTTCACGCCGTGTGGTTCTACGTTCTCAATGATGAGGCTGGCCGTGTCCATGGAGTTTAGCTGCAGTCGCATAAGCACATTATACATGCCGATTGAGGCGTGCTTCTGAATACCAGTTTCTTCATTCTCCTCTTTCAGCGTAGCCAACTCTTCCTGCAATTGCCGGAGCTCATGCTCCGGAATGGAAGTCCCATTATTCTCGATCTCGATAACGAGCCGTTTCGAAGAAGTAACTCGGCTGCGTATCGACAGTTGCCCCTTACCGAGCTTCGGGTTCAGTCCATGCTTGAAATAGTTCTCGATTAGCGGCTGCAACGTCATTTTCGGCAGCGTCGCGGACAAGCTATTCGGATCCAGATCCCATGTGAAATCAAACTGCTCGTCGAATCGTTCTTTTTGCAAATCCAGGTAGAGCTTGAGATGGTCTATCTCCTCCTGCAGGGTTACCATCGTTTCGTCACTACGCATTTTGTAACGCATCATATCCGAGAGAGAAGTGAGAAGGCTGTAGACGCGAACTCCGTCATGCTGGAGCGCCACCGTACCGATCGATTGCAGGGTGTTATATAGGAAGTGCGGATCGATCTGCGCTTGCAAAGCCCGAAGCTGATTGTTCTTGTTTGCTAATTCCAGCTTGTATTTACGCAGGATCAGATTGTTGATCGTATCCATCATTTGGCGGAATCTCCGCGACAGAAAGCCAATCTCATCCTGGCTGTTGACCTCGATATCGATATCCAAGTTCCCTGTCTGAATTTGGTTCATGTAGCTTGCGAGCTGCTTAATGGGTTTCGTAATTCGGAAGGAAATGAATAGTGTGCCTAAAATAACCGCAAGAAGCGCAAGTGCGGCAATGATAGCGTTAATCGTGATCAACTCAGTCGATTTGCGGTAGAGAACGCTATGGGGAATCTGCTTAACTAATGTCCAGTCTGCAAAGGGAACATCAAGCTTCTCATACACTTGTATCGCGTTGTCACCATCCGCGTATCCCGTATGATCATTCGTTGCTCGGATAGTGATATCGCCGCTCGCGAGCGGTTTGCCGATCTCTTCGGGGATCCCGCTATAGATGACGATTCCGTCTTCATTCAACAGGTACAGTTGTTCATCATCAGCCTCGTAGAGCTGGTTACAGATCGCCACGATACTGTCCAGATTCACGTCGATAGCCATAATCGCTAGCTGAGTTGAGGATGGAATGCGTACAATCGGACGATAGAAAGTAAACACCTGTCTGTCCGTATAATCGTTCGGGGATGGTGGGAACCCATAGCTATGAGCCGGATGCGGCGGCTCGATGCTTGTTGTCGATGTGTCGTATTTGAGCGTGCTTTCATAAGGGGCATCACGATATCCCCGACTTGGAATGCTGTTCGTAATAAGCGTAGACTGATTCGTCTGACGGGAATGCAAGTACACCTGCTGGATGTCCGGGAGCGACCCTTGCAGATTCTGCAGCGTCGTATAGATCTCGGCAATGGCTTGGTAGTCGTCCGTGCTCTTTGATAAATTATTAAGGAAATGCGGGTCCGAGTAGACAATGATAGAGGCGCGGCTAATGTTGTTCAGATAATTGACGAGATTGGTTTTCCCTTGAAAAATAAGCCGGGTATTCTCGTTTATGGACTGCTCCTTAACGGATTCGCGGGTATGGATTAGCGTAATGACCAAGGAAAGGACTAATGGAATAATCGTAATGATTAGCATAAATTTGATCAGTCTTTGGCGTATAGATATCAATATCGTGCTCCTACTGGTTCAAAATCGTCCGTTTTTTGTTGATACGCTTACAAGTATATTTATTATAAGCAAAAAAACAAAATGGGCAAGGGGGGAAAACAGGATGAATCGCAAAAAAACTTCACGACTTACGAACCAGATTGTGTTCGTGGGTCCAGCTATCCTATTCTTCATCCTGATTATCGCAATCCCATTCGTATTGGGATTATATTATTCCTTTACGAATTGGGACGGGGTATCGGGTAAGGCGGCGGGAGTCGGATTCGATAATTATAAGCAAATTTTTATGGAAGATAGCTCGTTTCGCGACTCGTTCTGGTTTACGGCCAGGTTTACTGTTCTTGGCGTCGTGATTACGAACGTAGCGGGCTTCTTCTTGGCGTATTTTCTAACGAAACCGCTCAAGACCCGAAACTTATTACGAACTATTTTCTTCATGCCGAACGTAATTGGTGGATTGTTGCTCGGTTTTATCTGGCAGTTTATTTTCGTCAAAGGCTTCTCCGCACTCGGCAGTTCAACGGGGATATCTTTCTTTAATCTCCCTTGGCTAGGAACGGAGAATACGGCCTTTTGGGCGATTGTCATCGTCTTCGTCTGGCAGACGGCCGGTTATCTGATGGTGATCTATATCTCGTCCCTCAATAATGTGCCCAAAGATATTCTAGAGGCTGCTGAAATTGACGGTGCTAGCCGAATGCAGGTGTTGCGCTCGATCATTATTCCGCTTATCATGCCAGCCGCCACAGTCTGTCTGTTCCTAGCTATCTCCTGGTCGTTCAAGATGTTTGATCTGAACTTGTCCCTCACCAAGGGCGGACCTTTCGGCTCTACCGAATCGGTTGCGATGAACATCTATAATGAAGCCTTCTCGAAGAACAGATATGGTCTGGGAACGGCGAAAGCGATCATTTTCTTCGTAATCGTGGCTATCGTTACGAGCCTTCAAGTGAAGTTTACGAAGAGCAAGGAGGTTGAAGCCTAGTGGACATCAAGAAACAATATCGCGTTGGAACGATCGTGACGGAAATCATCATGATCTTGCTGGGAATCCTTTTTCTGGTCCCTTTCTACTTTCTGTTCGTGAATTCGGTGAAAACCTTTGGGGATCTACTCACAAGCGCAGCCTCTCTACCGAAAACCATTGAATGGGGCAACTACGCCCGCGCTTTCGATATCACTAATTTTCCCACCGCGCTTGGGAATTCCCTTCTCATTACGGTCGGTAGCAATGTGTTGTTAGTTATCATTTGCGCAATGGCCGCGTATTACATGGTGCGGAATAACAGCCGATTCAACCGTTTACTGTACGTTATATTCGTAGCCGCGATGGTCGTCCCGTTTCAATCGATCATGATTCCACTTGTGAAGGTGACGAGTAAGTTGGGGCTTATGGACAGTATCCCAGGATTGATTATCTGTTATCTGGGATTCGGTGTACCGATGTCCGTCTTCTTGTTTCATGGATTCGTTAAGTCTATTCCGCTTGAGATTGAGGAAGCGGCAACGGTCGATGGCTCGAATGTTTATGGCGTATTCTATCGCGTGGTATTCCCACTCTTGAAACCAATGCTCGTAACGGTCTTCATCCTTAACACGCTTTGGATTTGGAACGATTATTTGTTGCCGTCGCTCATTCTGCAGTCGGATCATCTTAGTACGATTCCGATTGCTACATTTGCTTTCTTCGGGCAATATACAAAGCAGTGGGATCTAGCTCTACCGGCCCTTGTCATGGGAGTTCTACCGATCATTATCTTCTTCTTATTTATGCAAAGATACATCATTGAAGGCATTACTGCAGGCGCTGTAAAGGGTTGAGATGAGATCACATTCGTCTACCTGTTTGATCAATATCCTGCCTACAATAGCGGATTTAGACTAACTACAATAGATGTGTAAGCGATTTCAGATAATTACAAAAAAACAGATCAATAGGGAGGCTCTACTATGAAAAGGTATACCAAGTTTACACTAGTGATGATGCTCGCATTCTCACTTATTTTATCCGCTTGCGGATCGAAAGAAGCTGAGAACAACAAAGGTAACAATGCAGAGACTGGCAGTACAGGGGAAACGAAGACGATCAAGATCTTCCAATTTAAAGTCGAGATTGCTGAAGCGCTGAACAGACTTAAAGCAGAGTACGAGAGCACGCATCCAGGCATCAAGCTAGATATTAAGACAGTAGGCGGCGGCTCGGATTACGGCGCGGCGTTAAAAGCGAAATTCGCTTCCGGCGAAGAACCGGATATCTTCAATAACGGCGGTTACAGAGATCTGGAGACATGGTTTGATAGACTCGAAGATTTGTCCGATCAGCCATGGGTCGCTGATGCCGTTGACGTAGCGAAAGAGCCAATGACGAAAGACGGTAAAATATACGGTCAACCAATGAACCTCGAAGGTTATGGATTTGTGTATAACAAAGATCTATTCACTAAAGCTGGGATTACGGAAACTCCAACAACACTGTCCCAACTGGAAGAAGCAGCGAAGAAGTTGGAAGCAATCGGCGTAACCCCATTTGCGAATGGATATCAAGAACTGTGGATCCTTGGAAACCACACCGTAAACGTTGCGTTCGCGCACCAGAATGACCCGGACGCCTTCGTTAAAGGGCTGAATGAGGGTACGGAGAAAATTCCAGGCAACGCAAGCTTCTTAGAGTGGACTAAGCTGGTTGATTTGACGTTGAAATACGGGAACAAGAATCCGCTGACGACTGACTATAATACCGAAATGACGATGTTCGCTAATGGTGAAGCTGCGATGACGCAACAAGGGAACTGGACACAAGTCCAAATCGATGGCATTAACCCGGATTTGAATATTGGCCTCTTGCCAATGCCAATTAATGAAGATGCGGAAGCTAATGATAAATTGTACGTTGGCGTTCCGAATAACTGGGTAGTGAATAAGAACTCTGCTGTAAAAGCAGAAGCGAAAGAATTCTTGAACTGGCTTGTCTCTTCGGATGCCGGCAAGAAGTATATTGCAAAGGAATTTAAATTCATTCCTGCCTTTAAGAACATCGAAGCGACGAGTGAGGACTTAGGTGATCTAGGTGCTGAAGTTGTGAAATACAGTCAAGCGGGTAAAGCGCTAAGTTGGAACTTCAACAAGTTCCCTGATGGTGGTATGAATGAATTCGGAAGCCAAATCCAAGCCTATGTTGCGGGCAAATCCGATCCGAACGAGTTGCTTGAACAATTACAAAAAGCATGGGATAGCTTAAAAACGAAGTAAAGAGTCATACTCAACATAGAAAACATGAAAGAGGTTGTCTCTGAGGGACTCGGTAGACGCCTTTTTCATAATGATACGGAGGTAACAGAAATGGAAGGAAGCGTAGCGATACGCCCGGATAAATTCGGGCTATCAGATGAACAAGCATTACGTAAACACATAGGGTTCTTTAAGACGGTAGAGAATATTGGAGTTGGCAATACTTACATTTGCTATGGAGACAAGGGGAATGCAGCAATTGTATTTCTAACTGACGATGTGTTCCGGATTAAAATATACCAGGGAGCTGACGTGGATCTCTCCACGACAGTTGGAGTATTACCTCAAGTAAGCGAGGTAGAAGTTAAGACTTTGGAGAACGAGAGTCAATTCATCTTCGCTACGACAACGATTCGGCTGATTGTAGACAAGAGCAACTGCAGCTTATCGATCGAGGATCATGAAGGCCATTTGATCGCGCGGCAGAATCCGGTAGGCTGGAATGCGCGCGGAGAGCATAGTGCTGATTATGATATGCCAGCGGAATCCCACTTCTACGGCTTTGGCGAGAAGACCGGTTTTTTGGACAAACGAGGAGAGCGCTATACGAACTGGAATACGGATGTCTATGCTCCGCATGTACCTGAGATTGAAGCTATCTATCAATCGATTCCACTATTAATTCATATGTTTGAAGAGCGGAGCTACGGATTATTCCTCGATAACCCTGGTCGGTCGGATTTCGATATGCGTTCAGCGGAAACGACCTTCTCGATTTCCTGTGCTACAGGAGCATATGATATTTACTTTATTAATGGTCCTGGGTTAAAGGATGTTGTTTCTAGGTATACGGCGTTGACCGGACGGATTGACCTTCCTCCGAAATGGGCAATCGGGTATCACCAATCTCGTTATAGCTATATGAATCAGCAAGAGGTTCTTGAGCTAGCCCGGACATTCCGTACGAAACAAATCCCATGCGATGTCATCTATTTGGATATTCATTATATGGACGAGTATCGCGTATTTACCTTCGATCCGGTTCGGTTCCCTGATCCTGAGGGGATGATGGAGGAGTTAAAGTCACTTGGCATTCGAATTATCCCTATTGTCGATCCGGGTGTGAAGAAGGACCCGAAATATACAGTATATCAAGAGGGTGTTCGGGAGAATCACTTCATTAAGAAATTGGAAGGAGATATCTTCCTTGGAGAAGTATGGCCGGGCATAAGTGCTTTCCCGGATTTCACGGAGGATCGCACATCGGAATGGTGGGGGGAGCAGCATCGTTATTATACAGAGCTTGGTATTCAAGGTATATGGAACGATATGAACGAGCCGGCTTTGTTCAACGAGAGCAAGACGATGGATCTCGACGCGATGCACGGGAATAATGGCAAGCCACAGACCCATGAAGAGCTGCACAACCTGTATGGAATGTTGATGTCAAAGGCAACTTATGAAGGACTTAGCCGTCAATTAGACGGGCAACGGCCATTTGTTCTTACGCGTGCCGGCTATGCTGGGATTCAGCGTTATGCTGCAGTGTGGACAGGCGATAACCGCAGCTTCTGGGAGCATATGGCGCTCGCGATGCCGATGGTTCTCAATATGGGATTGTCCGGTATTCCGTTCGCCGGTCCGGATATCGGCGGTTTCGGACACAATGCCACGGGAGAATTGTTAGCTCGTTGGACGCAGATGGGCGCATTCTTCCCCTATTGCCGAAACCATTCCGCTATCGGAACCATTCGTCAGGAGCCATGGTCGTTCGGTGAAAAGACCGAGGAAATTGTACGCAACTACATCGGGCTACGCTATCGCTTTATGCCACACTTGTATCAATTGTTTCGCGGTGCGGCGACTGATGGCTTGCCGATTGTTCGTCCTCTGCTGCTGGAATACCCGTCTGATCCGAACGTGACTAACTTGTGCGATCAGTTTCTGCTCGGGGAAAATATCTTGATCGCGCCTGTCTATCGTCCGGATACTGATCACCGCTCCGTCTATTTACCTGCCGGAACATGGATAGACTACTGGACTGGTGAGGCACTTGTTGGAGGCCGACCTATTCTAGCGCATGCACCGCTGGAAATTATGCCGATGTACATTCGGGCAGGGGCGATCATTGCCGAGGGGCCGCTTAAACAAAGCGCAGATGACGCATCGGATGAGTCGATAACGTTCCACATTTATGGAGCTTCTGCATCAACAGGTTTCGAATCCGCTTATACATTATATGAAGATGATGGCGTCAGTTTCGACTATCGTCAGGGGGGGTACTCCGAGCTATCTTTGAATGTGGTTGGAGGTGCGGGAACTGTCGAGATTCAATGGAGATATAATGAAGCAAGAGGATTTAAACCTGAGCGCAAGCTGCTTCAGTTCTCATTCCGTCGCCCTGACTTTACAGTCGGTCGTGTAGAGGGGTTGCAACGCCTTACGGCAGAACAGCTAGTTGCCGGAGCGGAAGGGTGGACGCATAACCCGTCTACTGACGAGCTTCTGATTCAAGTGTCCGATCAAGCTGTGGGTGATAAGCTTGTAGTCTCGACCGCGTAACTAGACTAATCGTTTTGTTATAACATTGCAATCCGTTTCTTATACACCAAATCAGCCCCCCCATTAAGGCACTCAGATGAGTGCCTTTTAAATTTCGCCCTATTTATGGTACGGAGAGCCGTATCACAAGTAGGGCGAAATCTGAGTGTGATTATTGTGTGATCGACTTATAAGGTGAGCCGTACCAGTGCTTAGATGAAACAAATTAGTGATATTGGATAAAGCTAAAGCCGCCTCTCTGTTAGGAGAAGCGGCTTAGCCGAATCATCAGTCTTCCAAAAGTCTAGAAGATTGTTGTCCCTTTTGTCGTTCCGGCAGCAGAAGTCCAATCAGCAATCCCACACAAGCTGGAATAAGCCAGCCCAATCCGAAACTATACAAAGGTAAGTACTGAGTAAACCAGTCATGGAGTAGCTCAATATTTAGCGGCGTATCTTTAAGACCGTCGACCAGACTGACGAGAAAAGTCAGCAATAAGCTAACCCCGTATACGGGGCGCTTACCTTTGAACAAATCATGAAAGAATGTGAGTAAGATGATCACGATAGCTAGTGGGTACAGTATCGTCAGAACAGGCACGGAAAAGTGGATTAATTGCTCTAGACCGATATTGGCAAGTAGGGCGCTGATAGCACTCAAGACGACGCAGAAACTTTTATACGAGATGCCTGGAATGATCTTTTGAAAATAGCTGCTACAAGCGGTGGTCAGGCCGATGCTTGTCGTCAGGCAGGCAAGCAGCACAATGATTCCGAGTACAAATCCTCCGAACGTGCCGAAGTATTGGCTAGTCACTAGGTTCAGCACCTCGCCACCATTGGCCAGAATACCGAAGGTGGATACGCTACTTGCTCCGATATAAGTCAGGGATGTGTAAATAACGGCGAGCATTGCCGCTGCAATCAAGGATGCTTGGAAGCAGACTTTCAGAATGCTTTTACGTTCGTAGACCCCTTTCTCACGAATAGCGTTTATGACGATAATGCCGAATACCAATGCCGCGAGCGCATCCATCGTCAAATACCCCTCTTGAAATCCTTTAAAGAAGGCTTGGGAGGCATAACCGGATTCTGGTTTTTGAGGCTCACCCAGGGGTGCCACAAAGGAAGTTATGGCCAACAATGAGATGCAGGCGATCAAAATAGGCGTTAGTATCTTTCCTATGATATTAACCGTTTTTGCGGGGTTAATGGAAAGGAGCAAGGTCACCCCAAAAAATAATACAGTGAAGACCGCCATTGCTAGCGGACCATGCTCCGCTTCGATATATGGCTTAACAGCGATTTCGTACGAAACGCTACCGGTTCTCGGCATGGCAAACAACGGTCCGATCGTTAAGTAAAGCAAAGTTGTGAAGCCGAAGGCAAACCAAGGATGCACGCGATTAATCAATGCGAGCAAATTTTTCGAGCCGGAAAACCCGAGCGCCAACGTTCCAAGCAGGGGCAGGCCGACGCCCGTGATCAGGAAGCCCAAATTGGCTTGCCAATACTGATCACCTGCGTTCTGACCCATCATCGCGGGGAATACGAGATTTCCTGCTCCGAAGAACAAGGCAAAAAGCATGAATCCGATTGTCAAAGTGTTACTAAAAGGAATGCGTTGCATAAGATGTCTCTCCTGTATCTAAAATTCATTTTATTATTTACACATAAAAAAGATAGATAATGTGAATAAGATCTCTTCATGGAAGTAGCTTAATGTTGATATTTGATTAGTATTAATCTAATAATTCGACAATATTCGACAACTCTATTATAGGGTAAAAGGAGGAAGAATCCAATGACAGAGACTGGTATCTGTTAGGGTCCCCCGATGAGAGGAATGCCGCTATGGAGTTTTGCAGAGATGCAAATGCTAGAAAGTTTCGCCGTAGGAATGTTACGGGGAACCTTATCACAAGTAATGGTGAAATTCAGACGATGCACGTAAAAACCGCCCCATATGGCGGTTAAAGTTAGCACGTTAGAAGAAATGGCGCTGATTGGGAGAGTGGTTTTACGCACAGGGCCCCTGGAATAGACGTTGGAGCAGCGAAGAGGGCTTGGAAGAGGGCTTGTGCTCATCCTGCATTCGCACAAGCAGGCAGCCCGCCCCTGGCGTACAATGAACTAAAACCAGTGAGGCGAGGTGAACTTCAATGGCACAATCCAAAGAGGTGTTCGCACGGGCCAAGCAGCTGCAAGGTCGACCGGTATGCATTACTCTGCACAGCGGAAAGACCTACGTCGGCTACATTACCGATGTCAACAGTAGCGTCTTGACGCTGGCTAGCGCCGGAGCTCAGCCGAGCACCTCATCCGGGAAGCAAAACTCCCGGCGGTCTATGCAGGACAGAGCCGGCTCCCGTGCCTCGGGCAGCCGATCCGGCAGTCGTCGAAGCGGCTCGCGCAAGCCATCCATCCGTTCCCGATCGCGCAAGTCTTCGGTCCGTCCCCGCTCCCATAAGCCGGACGCCCAGGTATCGGCCTTGCTACCGATGATAGGTTCGCTGTTCGGGGGATTAGGTGGGCTTGGCGGGCTTGGCGGCGCTGCAACAGGATCGCTCGGAGGTGCGTTGGGCGGCGGCATACGGCTGTTCGGCATGATTCAACGGTTTCTCCCGGTCATGAAGATGGGGTACGGCATGATCAAGTCAATCCGCCCGTTTGTCGGCGCCGTTCAAGGCTTAATGACGCCAGCTGCCACGACAGGCGAATCACCGTAACCGCAAGAGGAACAGCCCTTTTGGAAGGTTGAACTGTGACCTTATTTGTAGACAGTTCTGAAAAAGAGCC
>NZ_RZNY01000006.1 GCF_003994475.1 Paenibacillus anaericanus
GTTGAACATCTTTAAATCACCTCTCGTTTTATTGATGAGTTCTTCCACGGTTTTGTTTCAATAGTTCGATTAAAACACAAATGACCCGTAAGAGGGTCACTTTTTTCAAAGTTTCCATCTTACGGGTCACAGTTCATTCTACTTTGAGGGCAGCTCTTTTGATGTTCTATATAGGGACAAACGTCGAGATACTCAACTATTGATATTTAGAAACCTTTGTATTGAGGCTCCTCATTTTCTAATTGTTGTACCCGGCTCTCCACCTGCGTTACGATTTGTTGTGTTTGCTCAGCACAATTCGTAAACATAGTTTTTGCCTCTTTATTTTCTGTACCGAGTGCGAAAGTCTCAAGACTCGCTTGAGCACTTTTCAGGGATGCCAACGTCGTTTTAACTTGGGATGCTACTGTCAAAAATATCACCACCTTTTTGTTTTTAGGGATCTTTTCTTGCGCACTATAATTTGTCCTTCTATTTCACAAAAGATTCAACTTCACTATTTCCATTTTTTATTTTAGTAAAAAACATGAGATATGCGCACAATTGAATTACTCGTATGTTAAAAGTTCTAATCGAAAGGAGTATGGACATGCCGCAATGGCTAGAAGTTATTATTCGAACATTGATTTCTGTTGTTGTCTTATTCGGTCTAACCCGCCTTCTAGGGAAAAGACAAATATCCCAGTTGTCCTTCTTTGAATATATCACAGGGATAACCCTCGGCAGTATTACAGCTTACGTTTCCATTGACATCGATACAGATTGGTATCTTGGATTGATCTCTATGGGTGTATGGGTGCTTGTCTCGCTTGGCATTGAAATTCTACAAATGAAAAGTAAGAAAGCTAGAAACTTGATTGACAGTAAGGGGACCGTACTGATTAAAGATGGCAAAATCCTCGAAGATAATCTGAAAAAGGAACGTCTGACGAATGAAGATTTACTTGAGCAGCTTCGGAAAAAGAGTATTTTTAAAGCCGCTGAGGTAGAATTTGCTGTCATGGAGCCGGATGGAGAAATTAATGCATTACTCAAAAATGAATATCAACCCCTAACACCTTCTCACCTTGGCATTAAAGTATCCCCAGAACCTGAACCGCAGGCCGTTATTCTGGATGGGGAAATTATGGACGAGCCACTTTCAACATTGAAATTAAACAGACAATGGCTCAATACCGAATTAGAAAAAATAGGCGTTTCATTAGACAATGTCTATCTTGCTCAAGTGGACGGATACGGTCAATTATTTGTCGATCTGTACGATGATCTTGTTCAAGTCCCCGAACCCCAAGTAAAAGCATCCTTGCTAGCGCAAATCAAAAAGTGTGAGGCTGATCTCGAAATGTTCGCCCTCTCAACACAAGATCCCACCGTCAAAGCGATGTATGGGACTTGCTCTACAAAGCTGCAGCAAGTAATCGATGAAGTTAAGCCCATATTGTCACAATAGGAGGCCTGAGCATGTCAAACAAGAAGAGCAAGAAACTCACTCCAACACAACAACAATACCAACGATTGGCCAGTTCACGTGAGCCAAAACGACCTGTAGCAGTCAATTGTCTCCGTGCTTTCCTATCCGGCGGATTCATTTGTCTGCTTGGAGAATGCATTCGCAAGGCTTTCATAACTTACGGTGGCTTTACTGAGAAGACAGCATCCGACCCCACTGTTGCTGTTCTTATCATCTTGTCGGTTATACTGACCTGTCTAGGTGTATACGATAAAATCGCACAATGGGCCGGAGCTGGGTCTGCCGTGCCTGTCACGGGATTCGCCAACTCGATGGCGTCTTCTGCCATAGAGCACCGTGCCGAAGGTTTAGTTCTAGGCGTTGGCGCCGGTATGTTCCAACTAGCAGGCTCGGTTATCGTCTTTGGAACAGTGGCCGCATTTATCATTGGCCTGATTTATGCTCTATTCGTCCCAGGCTTTGCGGGAGGTGGCCACTAAGATGCTCAAAGGACATCAAAGCTGGATATTTGAGAAAAAGCCTAAAATTATAAGTACTGCAACAGTAGTAGGGCCATTTGAGGGTCAAGGCCCCCTGGCCAATGATTTCGATATCATCCATGGGGATTTGTATTTAGGACAGGATAGTTGGGAGAAAGCGGAGAGAGTACTCCTCGAAGAATCCACCCAGTTAGCGATAGAAAAGGCAAGGTTAACTAAAGAACAGATCCAGTTTTACTTTGGAGGGGATCTGATGAATCAGATCATCAGTAGTAGCTTTGCTGCCCGGACGCTTAGCATCCCTTATATCGGCATGTTTGGTGCCTGCTCGACGTCCATGGAAAGTTTGGCACTGGCATCTTTCATCGTCAATCACGGTGGGGCCAAGTATGCGTTAGCTGGAACTGGCAGTCATAATGCAAGCGTAGAGAAGCAATTCCGCTATCCTACGGAATATGGTTCACAGAAGCCACCTACAGCACAATTTACGGTGACTGGCTCAGGAGCGGCTGTAGTGTCGCTTGAAGGAGATGGACCCTCCGTAACTTCAGCTACTATAGGCCGGGTTATCGACATGGGAATTACCGACCCCTTTAATATGGGTGCAGCTATGGCACCTGCTGCAGTTGATACGATTGAGGCTCACTTTCGCGATCTACAAATCAAGCCTTCCCATTATGATCTGATTGTGACAGGAGACTTATCTAAAGTCGGGTATGAAATCGCCGAGGATTTACTCAAAAGACATAACATTCCGATGGAGGAAACCACCTATAAAGATTGTGGAATGATGATCTACGATTATAACAAACAAAAAGTTCAGTCCGGCGCAAGTGGCTGCGGCTGTTCTGCAGTCGTCACTTACGGACATCTATTAAACCGGATTCGTAAGGGCGATCTGAAGCGAATCCTAGTCGTCGCAACAGGCGCCTTGCTCTCCCCCATATCATTCCAACAAGGTGAGAGTATTCCTTGTATCGCTCACGCGGTCTCCATTGAGCGGTGAGCACGCTTAACGCAGTTGCATATAAACAAAAAGAGACGAGGATATAAATCCTCGTCTCTTTCGTTATTAAACTTATTATTCTACGATTTCAGCTGTATCGCCATTGTTAGCACCAGCAGCATTCGCTTCATCCGTATCAATATGCATATCCAAAGCGAAAGAATCAGAAACGCGGGCAACAACATTCTCTAATACTATTCCGCGTTCGCCGCCAAGGCGAACTTTGAGCATTTGTTTATCTTGAATGCCCCATTTTGCTGCATCAGACGTATGGAAGTGAATGTGACGTGCGGCAATGATAACGCCTTGCTCCAATTGAACTTCACCTGCTGGTCCTTTTAGAAGGACACCTGGAGTTCCATCAATATTACCTGATTCACGAACTGGAGCTTTTACGCCGATTGCAAAAGAATCCGTACGGGAAATTTCAAGTTGTGAAGATGGACGAGCGGGTCCCAAAATACGAACTTTGTCGAATTGACCTTTTGATCCAACGACAGCTACTGTTTCATTAGCAGCAAATTGTCCAGGTTGGGATAATGGTTTAAATTCTGTAAGCTGATAGCCTTGTCCAAACAAAGCTTCAATATGTTCCTGTGTCAAATGGATATGACGTGCAGAAACGCCGACTGGTACTGTTTTACTCATTTTTGCAAACACTCCTCGTATATTCTCTATGTCGATGACGATTCACATCAATCTCATTATACACCTAATACACCCAAAATGAAAAAGGCATCCGCAATAAACGGACACCTTTTGCTAAATTATCTGAATTCTGCAACAAGATTGTCAAACTCACTCTCCGATAATGCTAATGGTTGACTAGCCAGAGGCTCCTGACGGAAGCCATGGATGAGATCCTCGTAGCACTTACGCTCTTTGTTCTGATAGATAAGTCCAGTGATCATGCTCCCCGTCTCCATCAGCTTCGTCATAGCTCCCAGACGATTCGTTGGATCGTAATCTGGAATCGTGTCCAGATTGATGATGTTCTCCTTGAACCAGTCGTACGTGTTGACTTTGTTGAAGGTGACGCAAGGGCTGAACACGTTGATGAACGAGAATCCCTCATGTTGTATCCCCTGCTCAATCAAAGAAGTCAATTGTTTCAGATCACTTGAGAAGGATTGGGCTACAAAGGTCGCTCCAGCAGAGAGAGCTATTTCCAGTGGGGCCAATGTGGATTCAATCGATCCTTCCGGTGTACTCTTCGTCTTGAAGCCCTCTCCACTACGCGGAGAAGTTTGGCCCTTAGTCAAGCCATATATCTGATTATCCATAACTATATACGTAATATTGACGTTACGGCGAATCGCATGGATAGTATGACCCATCCCAATCGCAAAACCGTCCCCATCCCCACCAGAAGCGATAACCGTCAGATCACGGTTTGCAAGCTTAACTCCTTGTGCGATAGGCAGTGAACGCCCGTGAATTCCATGAAGGCCATATGCATTAATATAACCTGAGATCCGGCCCGAACAACCAATTCCTGAAATAACAGCTAGCCCATCAGGCTCTAATCCTACGTTAGCAGCAGCCCGTTGGATCGCAGCTTGGATAGAGAAATCTCCACATCCAGGACACCAGTTAGGTTTGACATTGTTACGAAACTCTTTAAAGGTTGCCATTACTTAACCAACTCCTCCTGTGATTTATTATGCGCGGCTTTCATGCACTCGCTATAAATTTCCGAAGGAAGGAACGGATTACCATCATATTTAAGCACATTCACGATTTTGTCGTGATGACCAACGTTCATTTTGATCAAGTTAGCTAACTGACCCGTTGCATTGTTCTCCAAGACAAGTACTTTTTTGGCTTTTTCGATTTGCGGCAACACTTCGTTGATTGGAAAAGGATGCAACAGCCGAACCGTCATGTGGTTAGTCTCGACCCCGTCTTCTTCCAAGCGTCGACGAGCTTCATCAATTGTGCCGCCCGTAGATCCCATACCGATAATTAAAATTTCTGGATCAAGATGTGGCGCCTGCAGATGAATCGGATCATTCAATTGTAACTTATTCAATTTGCGAAGGCGTTTATCCATCATTTTCTTGCGATTAGTTGGACTTTCTGAAGGACGACCAGACTCATCATGCTCGACACCAGTAACATGGTGTATCCCATTCTTCTCACCTGGAAGAACACGAGGCGATATGCCATTCTCAGTAACGGCATAACGGTTGAACATGCTCTTATCTTCACGTTCAGGAATATCCTTAACAATATAACCGCGGTCAATATTTATTTTGTTATAATCCAGTATTTCGCAAGATTGTTTACCTAAGGAAAGTTGAAGATCCGTTACCAGAATGACAGGAACCTGATACTTCTCAGCAAGGTTAAATGCCTGGATCGTATCATAGAAGCATTCTTCAATGGAGCTTGGAGCAAGCACAATCTTTGGTATTTCGCCGTGTGTACCGTTGATCAACGCATTGATATCGCTTTGCTCTTGCTTAGTAGGAAGTCCTGTACTAGGACCACCGCGCTGTGTGTCGACAATAACGACCGGGGTCTCTGTCATACCTGCCAGACCAATTGCCTCCATCATCAGAGACAAACCAGGGCCAGCTGATGCTGTCATAGTCCGCACACCGGCATAACTTGATCCAATAGCCATCGTAATTGCAGCAATCTCATCTTCCGTTTGGATTACGGTTCCACCAAACTTCGGAAGTCTTTTAATTAAATATTCCATAATTTCTGTAGCAGGTGTAATCGGGTATGCACTCATAATCCGGCATCCCGCAGCAACTGAACCGAGTCCAATGGCGTCGTTACCGATCATGAACATCTTCGGTTTACCATCAGCTGGCTCAAGCTTGAAGCCTTCGATCGGTCCACCGGCAAGCTCAAGCACAAATTCTGCGCCACGTTTCACCGCTTCGATATTCTTCTCTACAATCGCTAATCCTTTACGACCAAATTCTTCTTGCACCGCTTTATTAAATACCTCAATCGGTAGACCAAGTAAGGCCCATGATGCACCGGAAGCGACCATATTCTTCATGAGTGAAGTACCGAGTTCTTCTGCAATGCTTGTAATGGGTACAGAGAATAGAGTAGCCTTTACACCTTCAGGTACAGTTGGACTAAACTTCGCATCTGCGACGATGACACCACCGCTTCGAAGTTCACGTGCATTTAAATCGATACTTTCTTGGTCAAAAGCGACTAGGATGTCCAAGTCGTCGGAAATTGCACGAATCGGCTTGGTACTAATCCGGATTTTGTTGTTTGTATGACCGCCTTTGATACGGGAAGAAAAATGTCGATAACCATATAAATAATATCCCAATCTGTTCAAAGCCGTCGAAAAAATCCGATCTGTACTTTCAACGCCTTCCCCTTGCTGACCACCGATCTTCCAAGACAATTGACTAATCAAGATCGCCCACCCCTTTACTCGTATCGCGATAAAAGTAATAGAAATATAATGCCGCTAGAATATAGACTCATAAAAAAATCATTTTGTCTCCCTGTAATTGTGAACATTTTGTTTCTGAGTCATGTCAATTTTATGTCGGAAAACAATAAAAAGCAAGCGTTTTCTAGCCCTTTTTCATATAGTAGTTTTCGATCATACCGTTCTCGTAATGACATTGATTAAAGCGCTTTCTTTTGCTTAAGGGAGCCAAATTTTTAAAAATGAGACTGCATTTCCGTACAACCATTGCCTTACAAGCTTTTCTGGATAGTGTACGAGTAGTGTTTCTACCCATCTGGCATAATCTCCTGAATGCTTCAAATCGCTAAGATAAGTTTCGATACCATCAAAATCCGAACCGAACATCAACGTATGTTCACCACCAAGTGAACAGATATGTTCAATATGAAGCAATAAATCTTTGCTTGAGGGATGTTTTCCTTCTTGTACAAACCAAGGGACAAACGTCAGACCAATCCGGCCGTCTAACGAAATTATCGCTTTTATTTGCTCGTTTCGTAAGTTACGCGCATGAGCACAAACTTGATAGGCATTGGAATGCGACGCAATAAAAGGCCGCCCGGACTCCGTAGAGAGTTCGACCAGTTCCCAGAATCCCTTTTGTGATAGATGAGAAACATCCAACGTAATCCCCAACTCATTACAAACCTTAACTAGTTCCACACCCTGTGGTGTGAAGCCACCATTCCTTACTTCCATGATACCATCTGCAGCCCAATTAGAGAAATTCCATGTTAAGCCGAGAAATCGAACGCCACGCTCATAACACAAACGTACATAAAACATATTACCTTCGAGGCCATCCGCCCCCTCAACAGAGAGAATCCCTCCCCTACCTCCCGTTTGCTCGAGCGACACTAGATCCTCCGCGGTACGAATGGGGTTGATTCCTTTTGTCACAACTTTTTGATGAAAAATATCGATTTGATCCAATATATGTCCTATTTTCGGCTTACCAAGAGACTGTGATACAAAAATAGCGAAACACTGCAACATGACTCCTCCCTGAGTCATTGTCTTCAGCGATACGTCCAATTTACGATCTTGACCGAAATCAAGCTTAGGATTAAGTTGCATTTTACATAGAGCATCACAGTGAAAATCTACTACCTTATACCCCATTTCTATCCCTCCTAGAAAAATAGGATTATTATGCCCCTGAACACAAAAAAACCTGTCTACAATCGTAAACAGGTATCATTGTCATTATTGAGTTCTTTATCTAGGTTCGACGATTAATTTCATTGCCGTACGATCCTCACCATCAATCACAATATCAGTAAATGCCGGAATGCAAATCAAATCGACTCCACTTGGCGCTACAAATCCTCGAGCGATCGCTACTGCTTTGATGGCTTGGTTAAGAGCGCCAGCCCCGATAGCCTGAAGTTCGGCATTGCCACGTTCTCTTAACACCCCAGCTAACGCACCCGCAACGGAGTTGGGATTGGATTTTGCTGAAACTTTTAATACATCCATAGTAAGTACCTCCCTGGGAATAATGGTTGAATCCCACTACTTAGAGCATATTCGGGAGTGTCAGATACATTCCTTATTTTTCCCAGAGGTACCGCAGGACTAATCCATTAACCACTCATCTTCAAGAATACGGATTTTTTGAATCTTCTTAGCACGTCCAGTTACATCATCCAAATCAACTAATACGGCATGGAATTGCCATTTACCTTCACACACTTGGAAGCGTACTGGCAACTGGGTTACAAACTTACGCAAGACAGCGTCCCGTTCCATTCCGAGCACACCTTCACGTGAACCAACCATTCCAGCATCCGTCAAATAAGCAGTTCCCTGCGGCAAAATGACATCATCATTACTCTGTACATGTGTATGTGTACCAACCACTAGGGAAGCACGGCCATCGAGATACCAACCCATGGATATTTTCTCCGAAGTTGCTTCAGCATGGAAGTCCACCAAGATATGTTTATGCTTTTTGGACAAGTTATCAATTATCTCGTCAGCTGCACGAAATGGGTCATCAATCGCCGGTAGAAAAGTACGGCCCATCAGATTAACCACCGCTAGTTCTTTATTGTTGACCTTAATAATCGTATGACCCAGTCCTGGAGTCCCTGGTGGGAAGTTTGCCGGGCGAACCATCCGTGGCTCATCATCGATGAAATCAAATATATCTCTATTATCCCAAGTATGGTTACCCATCGTTAAACCGTGAATCCCCATTTCAAAAAACTCTCTAGCAATAGCTCCGGTGATGCCTCGGCCGCCTGCAGCATTCTCTCCATTAGCAATAATGATATGTGGGCTATATTTTGATTTCAAATAGGGAAGAGTTTCTTTCAAGGCCTTACGTCCAGTATTACCAACAATATCTCCAATAAATAGTACTTTAATGATAATTACCTCCTCTTAAGTAGCACACCTATGGTAGCTTTTATTACCTTCGCAGCTACTATTAGCAAAATGAAAAAGCGGCCCTCAAAGGGGCCACTCTCATCATAACCTTTACTTTGCGTATTCAACCGCTCGTGTTTCGCGAATGACGGTAACCTTGATATGACCTGGATAATCCAGTTCACTTTCAATTGTCTTCGTGATGTCTCTAGCAAGACGGAATGCTTCCGCATCATCGATCTTGTCAGGTTGTACCATTACCCGAACCTCGCGCCCCGCTTGAATGGCAAACGACTTCTCAACGCCTTCGAACGATTCGGATATTTCTTCGAGTTTCTCCAACCGTCGGATATATGTTTCCAACGTTTCACGTCTCGCACCTGGTCTTGCTGCTGATAAAGCATCAGCTGCGCCGACCAACATGGCTATAACGGATGTGGCTTCACAGTCCCCGTGATGGGAAGCAATACTGTTGATAACCACCGGATGCTCTTTATACTTCTTAGCTAGTTCTACGCCGATTTCGACATGAGATCCTTCCACATCATGATCAAGCGCTTTACCGATGTCATGCAATAGACCAGCACGTTTAGCAAGTACAATGTCTTGACCTAGCTCAGCAGCCATCAATCCAGTCAGATACGCGACTTCCATCGAATGCTTCAGCACGTTTTGGCCATAGCTTGTCCGGAATTTGAGTCGCCCTAAGATCTTAATTAGATCCGGATGCAGCGCATGTACTCCAACTTCAAATGTAGCTTGCTCACCATATTCACGAATACGTTCGTCCACTTCCCGACGAGACTTCTCAACCATCTCTTCAATCCGTGCCGGATGGATACGTCCGTCAGCCACCAATTTCTCCAGTGCTGTACGTGCGATTTCCCGACGAATTGGATCAAATCCCGACAAAATAACCGCTTCCGGTGTATCATCGATAATAAGATCTATTCCAGTTAGAGTTTCTAGAGCTCGGATGTTACGGCCTTCGCGTCCGATAATCCGTCCCTTCATCTCTTCGTTCGGTAAGGTTACTACCGATACCGTAGTTTCCGCAACATGATCAGCTGCACAACGTTGAATTGCGAGCGTAATGATTTCACGGGCTTTCTTATCCGCTTCTTCTTTTGCCTGCTGTTCAATGTCTTTGATCAACTGTGCCGACTCGTGGCGAACTTCCTGCTCAACATTGTTCAAGATAATGGTACGGGCATCTTCCATACTTAAATTCGAGATACGTTCCAATTCTTGAACCTGGCTCTTGTAAATCAGGTCAATTTGTTGCTGAGTTTCTTCAATTCGTTTCTCTTTGCCTGCCACTTGCTCTTCTTTTCGCTCAAGTGAATCTAATTTTTTATCCAGCGACTCTTCTTTTTGCAACAATCGTCTTTCCTGCCGTTGAGTTTCATTTCGACGTTCACGAATGTCTTTATCAGCTTCAGTTCTGAGCCTATGAATCTCATCTTTGGCTTCCAGAACCGTTTCTTTTTTCAGTGCTTCTGCTTCTTTCTTTGCACCCTCCAAGATTTGACTTGCAGCATGCTCCGCACTGGAAATTTTAGCTTCCGCAAGAGATTTTCGAATAAAATACCCGACCACGAACCCCAAGAATAAAGCGGCTGCAACGAGAACGATCCAGATTACTGTATGCATCTGTTCACCTCCCCGCTGATTCCTCCAAGCTATTCCTTGGGATTGTTTCAATTGTAATTAACTTTCTCATTCATCATCATACTAAGAATCGATTATAGGCCGATTCAGGTAGGCTGTCCATGCAGCAGCATGGTCGTTCCGTTGAAAGATACGGAAGTGCAGACCTTCATGATTGGCGAACAGAATCTCTATAGAGCCATAATTTTGGAAGGAAAAAAGACTCCATTACATATAGATTCATATTCATTTTATTATTTGACGAAAGAAGTTGTCAAGCAAATGACAAGATAAGTCATCTTTTAGTTGTATTCCTCTTCCCAGTCCTCTTCCCCATTCACTCCATCTCGGCGACTTAACTCGCTTATCACCCTAGAAACCAGCCCTCCAGAGTATCCACGACGCATGAGAAACGTGCCGGTTTTTCGTCTTTTTTCTAGTGGCTCTCCCTTTGTTGCCTTCCACTTCTTAACGCCAATTTGTAATGCGCTGTCGAATTCATCTTCCTCGCTCACCTCATTCAGTGCTTCCTCAATGAGAGGCTTAGAGACCCCCTTCTGACGCAGTTCATGCCGGATCCACATCTTTCCCTTGCCTCGATTCTTAACACGCTGTCCGGCCCACTCCTGAGCGTATGCAGCGTCATCTACAAATCTCTCTCTAATAAGCCGCTCAAGAACTTTCTCTATCGTATCTTTGCTCCAGCCCTTTTCTCCTAGACGAACTCCAATTTCATGAGATGTACGAGGTTTCCGACTCAAATAGAGTAGTGCATCTGCATACCCTCTCTGCCGTTCGTCAGCCGACACGACTTCCTCGAGATCGCTTTTAGTAAATACAGCCCCTTGAATCATTCGATATTTAATCATTACATCTTCATGTACATCTAGTGCATACTGACCAAAGAAGATTCGGTAGCGAAATTTAGGACGTTTTAGAAGCATAACAGAAGTGATCGTCAGATCTACATTATCCGGCATAGCCGATATTCCATTTTCTTCTTGACTCGGTTTCTCAATCGGCTGGTCCCAAGACCTCTCATCGGAGATATCCACGACCTCACTAGCACGACTTTCTCCAGCCTTAGGTCTATCCTGTTGCTGCCTTTTCCCCCAACCGCCATGTCGATAATCCACTCAGTCCGCTCCCTTGCATTTTAATGAAGTTAATTCCAATTAAGACCATAATATTCTGGATAACAAAAACGCTCTGCCCCGGCAAATACACCGGGTATCAGAGCGATCAACTACTTCTAAATTATTCGTCTTCGAGAAGTTCTTCCTCTTCCTTCAATGACTGCTCCAATTCACTATCAGAAGTCGGAGGAATCACTGTCGTTAAATTGCTACCCTCACGAACCTTCTGTTCAATTGCACTTGCTATTTCTGGATGATCTTTCAAATATTGCTTAGCATTCTCACGCCCTTGACCAAGCCGTTCTCCTGCATAAGAATACCAAGCACCACTCTTATCTACGATATCGAGTTCGACACCAATATCAACTATACTTCCTTCTCTGGAAATACCTTCACCATACATAATGTCAACTTCAGCCTGCTTGAATGGAGGAGCCACCTTGTTCTTCACGACCTTAATCCGTGTCCGGTTACCCACCATGTCATTGCCCATCTTAATCGCTTCAACTCTACGTACATCAAGACGAATTGTTGAATAGAACTTCAATGCCCGTCCCCCTGGAGTTGTCTCTGGGTTACCAAACATAACGCCAATTTTCTCACGCAACTGGTTAATAAAGATAGCGATTGTCTTCGACTTACTAATAGCACCAGACAATTTACGAAGTGCTTGAGACATCAATCTTGCTTGTAAACCAACGTGGGAATCTCCCATATCGCCTTCGATTTCAGCTTTAGGAACCAGTGCTGCCACGGAGTCAACAACAATAATGTCTACCGCTCCACTTCGTACCAGCGCTTCAGCGATTTCCAAGGCCTGTTCACCTGTATCCGGTTGGGATAACAGCAATTCATCAATATTCACGCCTAGCTTGCTTGCATAGGCAGGATCAAGTGCATGCTCTGCATCAATAAAGGCTGCTTGTCCCCCTGCTTTCTGAACTTCAGCGATGGCGTGCAATGCCACCGTCGTCTTACCGGATGATTCTGGCCCGTATACTTCAATAATTCGACCACGGGGAAAGCCCCCTATACCTAAAGCGATATCTAATGCCAACGCTCCACTGGGTACAACTTCCACTTGCATATGAGTGGATTCTCCGAGCTTCATAATCGAACCTTTACCGAATTGTTTTTCTATTTGACGAAGCGCCATATCCAGCGCTGCACGACGATCTGACATTCAACTCACATCCTTATCATGATTAATCTCTAAACTAATTGTATCTTGTTTCGATACGTTTGCCAAGCATTTTTTCGAACATACATTCGGGTATTGTCACATCCCTCCCAAACCCTCCCTTGTCCTAAGGGAGGGCCCCAAGGGTTGCACCCTCTGGACTCCGGCTTTTAAGAAACTTTAGAGTTGTAGAGGCGCTCCTGATCGCTCTCCCCTCCGGGGATGCGCTTGACGTTGGTGCGTGGCTCGCTTTTCTCCTTCGGGTAAGCTCTTACAGATGTTCTCCTGCGTTGTAGAGACGTACTCTAACGCTAATATGCCACTACTTATTTCGAGGCGACTGCCCCTTTAGGGATACATCTTCCTACATGTATTAGTCATGCAGAACTGAACAGCCTTGTTTACCTACTGTATTTAATAGTACAGCACCTCCCTTTCGTGGAAATATAGACTCATAACCATACTCAGTGCTTAATGAGAAATCAGATGTGTCGGCAACAGAAGTCATATAGCTACAAATTAATCTTCGCTTCTGTTTTTTAAGAATGTATAAGTAAAGCTAAAGAAAAAGTGACTGCGGAGATAGCGAAATGATTCTGAAGAAGCTAAAAGATTTCCTTGGGAAAGCTACATCGGAAGCATAAGCTTCGTTCGCCTTTGTCCCCGAATTTCTACCTCTATTACAATTCAATCAAGAAATTCGGGGACAACAGCGATCGTAAGAACATTTCGCTATCGTAGCCTACTCACAATCCACAGTTTTACTTATACAGACAACAAAAATAGAACCGCAGCATAACTTGGTCAGTTAGCTACGGTTCTTCCGTGACTTGATTATACATCTAGCCTATGTGACACGCAAGAGAGGATTAATTCCGAACTTCGTTCTCCTTAAGCTGCTTCCACAAATGATAGAGAACCGTTTTGGCGGAGCGGATACGGATGGTATCGCGGTTCCCCTTCAGGTTGAGCTCCATGACAAGTGTGTCGCCGCCTCTACGGGATATGGCGATGTAGACGAGACCAACTGGCTTCCGCTCAGAATAGCCAGGACCGGCCACACCAGTAATGGACAAGCCAAAGTCGGTATCTACAACCATACGAACTTGCTCGGCAAGCACACGGGCCGTCTCGGCGCTGACAGCACCAGGCGCGTCATCACCTTCCAACAAATCGCGTGGTACGTTAAGCAGCTTCTCTTTCATCGCATTGGAATAACATACAATCCCGCCTATAAACACTGTAGCACTACCCGGAATTGAGGTTATCGTCTCCATCAACATACCGCCTGTGCAGCTCTCAGCGATACCAAGCGTAAGTCCCTGCTCTGTCATCATATCGATGATGACCTTCTCAATCGGAACGTCCTCGCTTGCGTAGAGATGGTCTGACAGCCGAGCTGTGATTTCCTGTTCCATTGTATTCAGCTTTTCCTGCGCCTCGCTATCACTTTCCGCTTTTGTCGAAATACGGATCGTGACTTCACTTTCTTTAGCGTAGGGTGCTATCGTAGGATCGCTTTGGTTCTCAATTAGATCCATCAACTTGGTCTCGAGCAAAGATTCGCCAATACCAGCAAATTTGAGCATTTTAGAATATATCGGAGCCTCATTTGTCAGAACGTGTCCAAGAATCCAAGGTTTGGCCTGATTCTGAAACATAGGTTTCATCTCACTCGGAGGACCCGGGAGCACAATATAATACTTCCCATCTTCAGATAGGGCATTTCCCACGGCCAGTCCAGTCTCATTCGGTAGAGGTGTACCACCATCGATAGCTAACGCCTGACGACGATTGTTCTCAGTCATCGGAAGTGCGCGATCCTTAAAAAAACGATCTAAATTGTCCATAGCCATACGATCGATATGGAGAGACCTTCCGAGTACAGTAGCTAAGGCCTGCTTCGTAATGTCATCTTGAGTTGGTCCAATCCCACCGGTGAATATCATGAGATCAGCCCGAGAAGAAGCAAGACGCGTCGCCTCACAGAGCCGATTCATATTGTCGCCAACCACGGTCTGGAAATAGACATCAATTCCGAGAGAAGCCAGTTCTTGTGATAAATATTGTGCATTAGAATTTACGATCTGACCCAGTAATAGCTCTGTACCGACTGCAATAATTTCCGCTTTCATAATCTGCCATGTCTCCTTATACGGGCTATAAGGCAAAGCTGCTTTTAAAGTATCTTAAGCCTTAGAAAATGAGAACAGCCCTTTGTTTTTGACGAAATAGTCGATACCGGAATAGATCGTAATCAACACTGCAAACCATATAGCGATATCATCAAACGGAATATGTAACCATTCAAACGGGAAGTTGTTCAGTAGTAATGCCGAAATCGCGACAATCTGGGTAATTGTCTTCGCTTTCCCCCACTTACTGGCAGCAATAACAGAACCCTCTAATAGTGCCACCTCACGCAAACCCGTCACTGCAAATTCACGGCTGATAATAATGATGACCATCCAAGAATCGAGTTTCCCCATAGATACGAGCGCAACCAACACTGCCGCAACCAAAAGTTTGTCAGCCAGTGGATCGAGCAGCTTACCTAGATTAGTAACCATATTTCGCTTACGAGCAATATAACCATCTATACCGTCCGTACTAGCAGCAATAATGAACAGTAGTGCACCAATCAATTGGTTGAGTGGGAGGTGATAATCTCCTAAAATGATTTCACGAGTCCACCACCCATAATCCAGAAGCAGGGCTACTAACATTAGTGGAATCATAAAAATACGCGCAAGCGTAATACGATTAGGCAGATTCAGATTCACAGAACACCCTCCCCTGATAATTCTTGAGTACGAATACCTTGTACCTGCGATACTTCATTACTCTCTGTGAGACACTTTTTCATGTGAACATCTCCATCAATCTTTTGAGCCAGGATCAGTTGACTCCCTAGTCTTGTGCTCTTCACTCTTTCTGTCATGAGTCCCATCCCCCAGTAATTAGAACAACGTTTCCTCTATTTTCCCCTACAAGTATAATATTTAGAAACAGGCCCTGTCAAAAAGAAAGAAAGGTCCCTCGCAAAGTGTTCTACGCCGCGGGAGACCAAACCTAATACTAAACTATTTAAAGTTGTTGAACTGCAAATCAACTGACAAATCAGCTTTACGAAGTAACTGCATAATTTCTTGCAGGTCGTCTTTACTTTTACCGGTTACCCGGATGGAATCACCTTGAATCTGACTTTTGACTTTCAGCTTTGAATCGCGAATTAGAATGTTAATTTTCTTCGCATTCTCCTGATCGATACCTGTCTTCAAGTTGATACGCTGGCGCACAGAACCTAGAGATGCCGGTTCGATTTTGCCATAGTCCAAATTTTTAATCGGCAATCCCCGTTTGATCATTTTAGACTGCAAAATGTCGATAACTGCATTCAATTTGTATTCATCATCTGAGGTGATAACCAATACATCTTTTTCGATCTTAAGTTCACTTTTACTGCCTTTGAAGTCAAATCGATTAGCGATTTCTCGTTCCGTCTGATCAATAGCATTAGCTAATTCCTGCATATCCATTTTTGAAACGATATCATATGAGCTTTCTGATGCCATACTTCACAATCCCTTCCTTATTCCTATATACATTAATTATATGACGGATGGTCAAGCCCTGTCCACTTAGCTTGATCTCTAATTCATTAATAAGCTAACTCCAATGGACGATAGACGACAAGAGTTCAGACCCAAATAAATAAAAACAGGCGTTCAGTGAATAACTTACTGTAACGCCTGCTTAATATTGTTTTAGTTATTTTCTCCTCTGCCGTTCTGGGCTACGGAACATATCCAGGATACCAAGTACAACATGAGCTAAACCGAATCCAAGAATACCGTAGCCCCAAGCACCAGGGGTCAAATAATACCCAATAAGGGAAACAACAATTCCCACAACGGTAACAATCCAACTAATTGTCATGGATTAAACACCTCACCTTTAAGAAGGATTCACTTGCTGGTACCTTTACCTGCAAATTTATCCTTTCCTAAAGGATGTGTCCTTATTCTACGGTATCATTCGCGCTTGTATCATCAGCGCTTGTATCTTCACCCATATCCAGATTCAATTGTATTTTCGACGTATTCTTACCGTCTTCAACTACCACTCCAGCAACTGTGATCGTAGTATAAGGAGAAGCACCTGACTTAATATACAACCCTTCAGGTCCCAGCTCATAGGTCTTAACATCCCCATCGGCCGTAGTATCAAAGAACAGCTTCTCACCATTCTTGTCTCCTTTACGGATGTCCATCCAACTCCGACCTGTCGCAGTAATGACTACTTGTACTGGTTGACCATTCGAATTCTGAACTTTGAACTTAGTTGTACTTCCTTCCGTTCCATCGGGAACAACAACTATGTCTACTGGCGATTCTGGAGGAGTATCACCTTCGCCTTCGGTTCCCTCAGTTCCATTTCCCGAATTCCCCGGAGTATCTGTACCATCACCATTACCAGCATTGCCCGTTCCATTCTGCCCGTTTCCATTGGAAGGGGTGTTCGTGTTATCAACTTTCGTTGGGTCTTGTTGATCTTGAGTAAGCTTCGTAGGGTCCGTTTGCTGGTCTTTCCCCGCATCTTTTGAATTACTGCCATACGAAAAGTACAAATAAATCACAACAAGGATCAAGACAGCAAAAGACCACATCAATGTAGTCGATAACCACTTAGAATTGCGTTCCGATGCCACCCTACTACGCCGTTTCTGAATCACAGGTTCCATCGTTTGCTGCTCCGACGCTGTAGCCGGAACGTGCTGGCTATGTTCGGCAAGCAATTCATCAGGATCAATCCCTACAGCTTCAGCATAAGTTTTGATAAAGGCCCGTACATAAAAGCTCCCTGGTAATACTTTGTAATCTCCTGCCTCGATGGCTTCCAAATATCTCTTGCGAATTTTTGTTACTTCCTGAACATCGTCGAGCGACAAGCCTTTGGCAAGGCGTGCTTCTTTCAATTGCTGGCCCAAATCCGACACAACCATCACCTCCAGTAAATAATTTATATGGGTACTACCCTATATTTTGGTCAAAGAAACTCTAAAAAACCTATAAATCTTCATCACCATACATTGTTGTGAACGAATCATATACGATTTGTTCATCGGGATTGTTACGTAATTCGATAATTATGTCAAAATCGTCATATCCGTATTCTGTTTCCTTGATAAATACATCAGGATGCTCGATTACTTTAGTTGAGGGCATAGCCATCATCTCTTGAAGCAATTGATGGTGTTTTTCATTGGTGCGTAGTGTACTAATAATACCGTCTATAATAAAAACATTATTAGGGCTGAGCTCATCCTCAGATAATTGACTACGGACTGTCTGCCGAAGCAGAGTCGATGATACGAACGTCCAACGTTTCATGGCGCAGACGCTTCCTGCAATAATGGATTCCGTTTTGCCAACTCGGGGCATACCTCGTAATCCAATTACTTGATGACCCTCTCTCTTTAATACTTCACCCAAAAAGTCGACTAATAACCCAAGTTCGTCTCTCGTGAACCGAAATGTCTTATCATCATCAGAATCGCGAACTATATAACGTCCATGCCGTACAGCTAAAAGATCGACCAATCGTGGACTACGCAAAGCGGTTACGGTAATGCTATCCACCTTTCCCAACATATTGCCGATCAGAGCGATCTTCTCATCATCATCGCTTTCAATCAGCATACCACGAGTCTCACCTTCAACACCGTTAATTGTTAAGATATTAATTTCAAGCATACCAAGCATCGAAGCAATATCACCGAGCAAACCTGGACGGTTTTTATGTATCTTATATTCCAAGTACCACTGTTTCTGTTTCAACATGAACACCTTCTTTAGATCCTACTGCCTCTTTCGACAATTTAGGACTTATTTCCTGCTTAATTTTTAAAATAGCCTACATCTTTACTCCCAAAATGCAGTATTAAAAAAGCAATTCGTATTTTATGATATATAAAAAGAAATTGAAAGGCAAGCCACAGAAAAAAATGGGAGAAAAGCCCCCCTAAATAGGGGAGCTTTTCGGCGCCAAGCTATGCGTTTTTCTTCGCCAACTTCACCATTAAACGAGCAATGGTTTTACGCTCTTCTTCATCGCCTACATCCCAAATTTCCTTCAGGGCACGGTTTGAAGAATTTTGCGGATCGACTTTCTCATCAAGGAAACCACCAATCTCATAGGCAAGATTAGCGATAACCTCTTCGCTGAGACCTGCTTTCTCCGCACTCTTAACACGTTCACCTAAGAAATTTTTCCAGGTATCGAAATTTTTGAGTACTGTTGACATCATTAAATCCTCCTTCGCTTGGCTCATGAGATTTAAAATCAACAGTTGTAATATGTGATTTTTCCGATAACCTTATACTTAGAAAGAGCCATCTGCTCCTGACCAATTATTTCTTGGACTCTTTAGTCAGGTCATCCAGCCTCCGTTTGGACTAATGATCTGTCCCGTGATATAACCCGATTCCGGCAAAGCCAGAAAATAAACTAGCGAAGATATCTCTTCGGGCGCAGCAAGTCGTCCCACTGGAATTTCTTCTTCAAGGAGTCTAAGTTCCTCATCGGTAAACCGACTCATCATATCTGTCTTCACTGCACCAGGAGCCACTGCATTAACTGTAACCCCGGAAGGAGCCAATTCTTTAGCCAACGCTTTCGTAAATGCATTTACGCCACCTTTAGCAGCCGAATAAACGGCTTCACACGAGCCACCAGATATTCCCCAAACTGAGGACACATTAATAATCCGGCCAAACCGTTGTTGAATCATATACGGCATAAAAGCTTGACTACATAGGAAAACACTCTTCAAATTAACATCCATCACTTCATCCCACTGCTCTTCATCTACATCAGAGAGCAGTCCATAATGTGAAATCCCTGCATTATTCACCACAATATCAGGTCGCATACCGTGGGTGTCCAGTCTCTCTTTCATCCGCATAATTTGCTCTTTACTTCTTAGGTCTGCGGTTACTGTATACACTTTAGCCCCTAAATCCATGCACTTACGTGCCACTTCATTAGCGGCTTCATGTGAGTTCAAATAATGAATAACAATGTTCATGCCAACCGCGGCAAATCTTAGTGCCACCTGAGCTCCTATTCCCCGACTCGCTCCGGTAATCAGAACGGTCATTTCACCAATTTCCTTCTCAACCCCATGATGTATTGTCATTTTAAGGACTCACCACAAGTGAAACTGCTAACTGCTCCCAATCAATATGATCTCGTAGCCGAGCATTCACTTCTTCCAGCGTTAAAGATTCATAAATCGCAAGTATGGAGAACAGATCTCCCCCGCGAAAGCGGTATTTCGTGAATTCGTGAGCGATATTCTCCGGTGAGTTGAGCATTCTTAAGTACCCGCCAATTTTCTTCTTCCGAGTCCGTTCGAAGTCCTCCTCCTTGAAGCCAGAAGCAGTCATAGCCTTCACTTCTTCGGTGATGATCTTCAATAGGGCATCAGGATCCTTGGTATCTCCCCCAATAGCTGAGAATCCATAATTCGGATCACTGTTGTATTCATGCCCGAAACTGTCGGAAATCAAATCCATGTCATATAACTTCTGATACAGCTTAGTGCTAGAACCAAACAACAAATCCAGCGCCAGTTTTGTAGTTAAATCGCGCCGGATCAATGCTTCACCTGTCAGCCCAATCTGCTTATCCTTGAAACCGAATAGACATTTAGGTAACGAGACTGGAAGTTTGATTTCACGCAATTTCTCATGAACCTTTGTAGGTTCTTGCTGGAACAATCGCTTGATAGCACCTTGTGGCGTATATTTCTTACTCGACTGATTTTTACGAACCAGTTCAAATACTTCCTCGGCATCTACACCCCCCACTACAAAGAGCAGCATATTGCTGGGATGATAGAACGAGTTATAACATGTATATAAAGTTTCTTTGGTAATGGTCGCAATAGATTCCACCGTTCCGGCAATATCGATATGAACAGGATGGAGCTCATACATCGCTTCGATTAACCCAAAATAAACTCTCCAATCCGGATTATCTCGATACATTCCGATTTCCTGACCAATAATCCCCTTTTCTTTCTCCACATTCTGATCCGTAAAATACGGATTCTGCACAAAATCAATCAGGGTCTCTAGATTTGCCGGAATATTCTCCGTAGCGGAGAACAGATACACGGTTTGGTCGAAGCTCGTGAAAGCATTCGCAGAGGCACCTTGTGAGGCAAACTTAGCAAACACATCACCTTCCGGCTCCTCAAACATCTTATGTTCTAGAAAATGAGCAATGCCATCAGGTACGGAAACTTCTTCCTCGCCCTCCACCTGAAAATGATTGTCAGTCGAGCCGTATTTCGTAGAAAAAGTGGCATATGTCTTCTGAAACCCTGGTTTCGGAAGCACATAAACCTGAAGGCCATTCTCCATTGTCTCATGATATAGAGATTCCTGTAATGCATCATATTTGATGACTTCCACCAGCTACACCTCTCTCTTCCCAGTCAAAAAGTAAATGGTATCCAAATGGAATTCTCCAGCCACAGCAACAACATCTTCTGGAGTAACCCGCTCCACTTGATTTAACAATTCTTCCGCTGGACGGTCCTTGTTAGATAGGACACGATTGAAATCGTAAGCAATCATTTCGAACGCAGAATCCCCAATCTCCAGCAAACTATTGCGGATCATCGCTTTTGTTTGGGACATTTCAAGCTCACTAATTTCGCCGCTGCGCATACTCTCAAGTTGCGCTTTGATAATATCTAGCGCTTTAGTATAGTTCTCCATCTCTATTCCAGATTGAATCGTCATGATGCCTTTATGCCCGTCAAACCGCGAAGAAGCATAATAAGCGAGACTTTCCTTCTCTCGAACGTTAATGAACAGCTTAGAGTGAGGGTAACTTCCAAGAATACCGTTATACAACAAGGCAGCGGCATATCGATCGTCACCATAAGTAATCGGTGTGCGCAGGCCAAGGTTGAGCTTACCCTGGTTGACATCAAGGACCTCTTCCACCGTTTGAACTTCTCTAGCTGTGACATCATTAACTACCCGGGCATAGTCTGGCGTAGTAGAACGATTCAGATTGAACTTTGTTTCCACCAGTTCCTGCACTTCAGCTAGCGTTGTATCACCAACAACGTATAGATCTAAACTTGCCTGCTGTAACCATTGTTGATATGCCACATACAGTAGCTCCGATGAAATTCCTTCAAGCTCTTTACGCTGCCCTAGCGGATGAAGCCTATAAGGATCATTCTTGAACATTTCCTCAATACAGCGCTCAGCTGCATAACGTATCTTATCATTTATGATCGATTCTAATTTTTGGCGCACGGTTTCCTTCTCTGTTGCCACATATGAGTGGCGGAATGCACCATTTTCAGTTACAGGTTTAGTTACGACTTCACCTAAAAAGGAAATTGTCTTTTCGAGCATGGATTCCTCGCTCTTAACAAACGAGTCATTAATGGTGTCCATTCTAAACTGAACGATTTGATAATCTCCCCGCTTATACACGTCGAAGCCAAAACCTGCGCCATATAAATGCTCAAGTTGCTCTTTAAACTCAATCGTCTCTGGATGGGACTCTGTTCCACGTCGAAGCACAAACGGTGTTAGGGCGGTAGTTGTAACCGTATCCTCATGTAGCGGGATTCCCGCAAACAGTGAGATAGCGAAGGTTTTGAATCTGTTAGTTGGCAGGACGTGAATCCGAATATGACCTGCACTGCCACGCTCAAATCGTGTTTTATTCAAACTCAAAACTCCTTTACGAGAGACTGATATTACACTCTATTGTTAAAATTGTAGTTCCATTCTATACCATCCCAAAGTAAAGAAGCAACCTGATGAAACCAGCGGCTGCTTCCTGTCAAACGGTATTTATAGACAGATTGTCAGCCCAAGTGCGACAGGGCGGCATAATCTGTCACATACAAAAGATATGTTTCCCGATGGTCTTCAACTGTGGACGAGTCCAAATCCATTTGGATGTAGCTGTTTCGGGATTAAAATAGTACAAACATCCCTCTGACGGATCCCAACCGTTCAAAGCTTGTTGAACAGCCTTTCTTGCACTTTCATTTGGCTCAAGATATATTTGCCCATCTGCTACTGCCGTAAATGCACCCGGCTGAAAAATAACGCCAGAAGCGGTATTCGGAAAGCTTGGTGACTTAACGCGGTTGAGAATAACAGCGGCAACTGCAACCTGACCTTCAAATGGCTCCCCGCGTGCTTCCCCGTATACAGCATTGGCCATGATCTTCAAATCATTTTCGGAAAGTCCATGTCGATTGGATTGAGCCAATTGTGACTCTTTC
Organism: Paenibacillus anaericanus; assembly: GCF_003994475.1. Classification (GTDB taxonomy): domain Bacteria; phylum Bacillota; class Bacilli; order Paenibacillales; family Paenibacillaceae; genus Fontibacillus; species Fontibacillus anaericanus. Next base: position 23,086 of record NZ_RZNY01000006.1, read on the forward strand.
TTTGTTTCTGTCTTGGCTGGAGTTTTGGCCGGTTGTTTAGCTGTTGTTCCCGTGTTAGTTTGCCCCCACTTCCAATCCTTTGTAGCATTATAAAGCTTAAGTTTAGTCTTCGGTCCAGCTAAGCCGTCAACCTTCATTCCAAACTCGGATTGGAACCATTTGAGTGAATCACGAGTTTTCGAACCGAAAATACTGTCTAACTTACCGTAATAAAAACCGAGATAAGACAGTCGGCCCTGAAGTTCATATACATCATCACCAAACGCTCCATAAGTGATGACTTGAGAACTGAATACCGGAATAGCTGGTGGTGAGGGTTCAGCAGCTTTTTCTTCTATTGCCGACGTTACTTCGGTAGTTTGCCGGAGTCCCACAAGCCCGTATACAAGTCCGAATAGAAGCAGCACTAAACCGCCAGCAAACCAAATTTTCGCTTTTTTCATACGTTTAGCTCTACCTTTCTTTTGTGGATTAACATGAATGGTTGACTTTAGTATGACAAGCGTTGCCTCTTCCTATGCACTACGCAAAGACAAAAAAAAGAGGTTGTCCTAAAGCCATATCCACGGCTTTTAGACAACCTCATACAACTATTATAACCCATATCCATACTTCAGGAAGAGATCCTACCCATCTTGTATTGTTCAATGGAGATCAGAACTTCTCTTGGCTTACTGCCCTCGTAAGGGCCTACGATACCTCTGGCCTCCATCGAATCGATCAGCCTGCCAGCACGAGTATAACCCACACGCATCCGACGCTGTAACAGTGAGACAGAGGCTTGCTTAGCCTCCAATATGATCTGAACCGCCTGATCGTACAGCTCGTCCATCACTTCTTCTTCTCCCTGAACCTCATCCTCCACTTCAGGAACAAGGCTTTCATCATACTCGGCTTGTCCTTGACCACGGACATAACCCACGATGGCCTCCACTTCCTGATCGCTCATAAACGCTCCTTGAACACGAACAGGCTTGGATGCGCCCATTGGCATGAACAACATATCACCTCGACCCAGTAGTTTCTCAGCGCCAGCCATATCAAGAATAGTGCGTGAATCAACTTGAGATGATACACCAAACGCAATCCGTGAAGGAATGTTTGCTTTGATCACGCCGGTAATAACATCAACTGAAGGACGCTGCGTCGCAATAATCAAATGAATACCCGCAGCCCGGGCCATTTGAGCGAGACGGGCAATTGCATCCTCCACATCTTTAGCAGCGACCATCATTAAGTCTGCTAACTCGTCCACAATAACGACAATATACGGAAGTACAGCATCAGGGTTATCCTTCATCATCAAGTTATACCCTTCAACATTCCGTGCTCCTGATTTAGAGAATAACTCGTAACGTTTCTCCATCTCAACAACGATTTTCTTTAATGCCAACGAGGCTCGTCTTGGATCTGTGACCACAGGCGCTAGCAAATGGGGAATCCCATTGTACATATTCAACTCGACCATTTTCGGATCGACCATCAGAAATTTCACTTCGTTAGGTTTTGCTTTATACAGAATGCTCGTGATAATACCATTAATACACACCGATTTCCCTGAGCCAGTAGCTCCAGCAACTAGTAGATGGGGCATTTTCGTTAGGTTGCCTACGATTGTCGCTCCTGATATGTCGCGTCCAAATGCAATAGACAGCTTGGATTCCGCCTCCAAGAATGTAGATGTCTCCATAACTTCACGCATAGTTACAAGTGACACCTCACTATTGGGTACTTCAATACCAATAGCTGATTTACCTGGAATTGGCGCCTCCATACGAATATCTTTAGCAGCCAAAGCCAGAGCAATATCGTCAGTTAAATTCACGATCCGACTAACCTTAACTCCGATATCAGGTTGGATTTCATAACGCGTTACCGCGGGGCCTCGCACTACTTCGAGTACACGAGCTCTTACACCAAAGCTCTCTAGTGTAGCTTCCAACTTACGTGCTGTCTGCATGTAGTCAGCTTGATCTCCCGATTTTGAGGCACCTGCAGGCTTAGAGAGTAATCGAAAAGAAGGAAGTTGGTACGGCTTTGGAGCCGGTTTAGGTGGAAGTACAACTGCTTCTACGACATCTTCCGTTGGCACTGGAGATGAGGTTTCCCCATCTTCTTGCACAGTATCGATGGCTTCTGTATCCGGACTCAGACTAGCACTCTCTTCGGTTTGAACATTCCAGACCTGTTGCCCATCTGTTTGTTCATCAAGTTCAAATTCATCCTTGCTGAACCCATTTTCTTTTTGAATATTATCAAAGAAGTCACGGATGATCGGTCCCGTATCTCCTCCCGTACTATTAAGATTAGCATGAGGATCGTTCTGCAAATTCCCGGACATACCCGTTCCAGCATATTGTAGGTCATTCCAATTAATAGTACTGGGTGGACCCTGCTCAATAATGTCACTTACTTGCGGTTCTGTCTCGTTCAGAACAGCGGGAACAGCGGGTTCCGTTTGTACAGGATTAGAACGTCCCTTAAATCCAAGCAACTGGAAAAACAATGGCTTTTTCGCCACTCTTGGAACAGGCTCATTATCCTCTTCTTCGATGTCATCATCGGTCACTATTGGGACGGGCTTCATTACGCGTTGATTCTTCTTAGCTGGTACGGGCACAGGACGAAGCATTCGTATTTTCTTACCAACCTGTTCAGCGAATACACCAACTCTAGTGCGTAATAGGGTAAATAACTCTACGTATGATAGCCCTGTGATCAGCATAAAACTAATGGCCAACATAACGATCATGATTAACTTAGCACCAGCTATACCGAACAGGGAATAGAGCAAAGCAAACTCTAATCCACCTATGTATCCACCGCTGATATTCATATTAAGGAGATCAAATCCAGCGTCTCCCATTCCAGGTCCAAAGAGCGATCCCTGCAAATCCCGATGAATTTGCGACAAAATATTACCCGCCGACATCGGAACTGCGGGTACAAGCTTCTGTTGCATGGAAAGAATAGTGCTCATGAGTACAAGTGAAAGCACAGCAAGAAGAGCTCCACTCCGTCTTGTTCCCCAGCGAGATGGCCACTTTCTACTTATCATAACTGCAAGACCAACATAGATTCCAATCAGAGGAATAGCAAAGTAAAACTTACCGAGAACCAGTGCAGACATTTTGGACAAAGTTCTTCCAACCGCTGCTTCCCCGGACAAGGCGATTATCGATAGTGTAATTAGGATGATTCCATAAATTTCATATTTGAGCATACTTCCAAGCTTAGCTCTTTTCTTTTTACGTTTACGCGCTGCCAAAAAGGAACACCCCCCAGATGAATATTATACCATATTTTCTGGGGAGCTTCCTATACTATGATAGATTGATCTACAATCTAATTCTTATCTAAGTAACATCGGAATGTAAGCAATCTGCCCGCCTGGGGCATAAGCCGGATTTAGATAATCATTAAGGCTACTACAGCGCAGCAAACGAACGATTGTCGCACGGTTCCCCCCATCCATTCTAACCTGCATCAGAACTCCTCCTAGTTCGACCTCACTGTACATATAGTTCATTTCCTCATTCTCGTTCTCTCCGTACATCTCCTCAGGTATAATCGTATAATAACTCATTGAATGATCCCCCCAGCATTTGCTCGCCGTGCCTCAATCAGCGAGTTCAGTTTTTTTAGACCTTCACCGATTCCTCCAATTCCGTCAATCAATCCATACTTGACCGCTTCAGTTCCTCCTACTGCAGTGCCGACATCACGGTTTAGCCCACCCATTTTGAACATAAATTCTTTAAACATTTCTTCTGAAATATTCGAATGCATCGTTACAAACCGAACTACTCTCTCCTGCATCTTCTCAATATATTCAAAGGTTTGCGGCACACCGATCACCAGCCCCGTCATACGTATCGGATGAATCGTCATGGTCGCACTCTCCGCAATAAGAGAATAATCTGACGCTACTGCGATCGGTACCCCTATACTATGGCCTCCACCGATCACGACAGTAACCGTTGGCTTGGTCAGAGATGCTATCATTTCAGCAATCGCGAGTCCCGCCTCCACATCCCCTCCAACCGTATTCAGAATGATCATCAGACCCTCAATATTCTGATTCTGCTCCGCCGCAACAAGTTGTGGAAGTAAGTGCTCATATTTCGTCGTTTTGTTCTGCGGAGGCAGTACGATATGCCCTTCAATTTGACCAATAATCGTTAAGCAGTGAATGTTTGATTCACCAGGTGTCGGCACGGCAGTCTGACCTAACTGTTCAATCATATCTGTCACTGGAGGAACTGCTTTCTTATCACTTTCAGGAGTATTAGCCGGTATCTCCCCCTCATTATTCTCACACTGTAACCTAGAATATCTGTTCACCATATTTGCTTCCTCCCGGCCATCCTGGCCCATTTTGATTGTTATAACCATCGCAAATAATAGTATGCCGACAACCTTCCGTCCTCTATGCAACGTTAATCATAAAAAAGGCACAAAAATAACCCCCATATCATGAGGGCTTTCTCTTTAACATATATTCCATTACGTTAAGATTAGCTCCGTAACATAATTTCTTATAAAAAAAGCCTTCTCTCCCACAAGGAACCGTCCAATGTTACCGGTAGGAGAAAAGGCGACTGTGTGCCTAACTTATAATTATATTCTGCTTGCGTTTATTACTTATACTTCCATAATAATTGGAAGAATCATCGGTCTACGACGAGTTTGTTCGTAAAGGAAACGACCAAGTGCATCTTTCACGTTTGTTTTCAGGGAAGCCCATTCATTCACATTCTCACTCATTAGCTTCTCTAAAGTGCTGGATACGATACGATTTGCTTCTTCCAGAAGCCCTTCGGATTCTCTTACATAAACGAACCCTCTAGAAATAATATCCGGACCGGAGACGATTGTACCATCCTGCTTGCTAAGCGTGACAACGACAACTAAGATACCATCTTGTGACAACAATTTGCGGTCACGAAGTACGATATTCCCTACATCGCCAACACCCAAACCATCGATCAATACGTTACCAGCAGGTACTTTGCCAGCTTTGCGTGCAGTACCATTGTCAATTTCAACAACCTCACCGATATCCATCAAGAAGATGTTCTCTGGATCGATCCCTACAGATTGACCTAGTTGCGCATGTTTACGCAGCATACGGTATTCACCGTGAACTGGAATGAAGAATTTAGGTCTCATTAGATTTAGCATTAATTTTAATTCTTCCTGGCTACCATGGCCTGATACATGGACACCCGTATTAGAACCACTATAAATAACCTCTGCTCCGAGGCGGAACAGTTCATCAATAGTACGTCCTACATATTTTTCATTACCTGGTACAGGTGTTGCTGCAATAATTACCGTATCACCAGGTAAAATATCTACTTTGCGATGCGTCGAACGCGCCATACGAGTTAATGCCGACATAGGCTCACCTTGGCTACCTGTGCACAGTATAACAACTCTGTCAGCGGCCATTTTGTTTACTTCTTCTGGCTCAATCAAAATACCTTCTGGTACGTTAAGATATCCTAGTTCTGAAGCGATTGAAACCACATTAACCATACTACGACCGATGATTGTTATCTTTCGACCCGTTGCAAAAGCGGCATCAATTACTTGTTGAACACGGTGAACGTTAGAAGCAAATGTGGCTACAACCACCCGTTGTTGTGCTTTACGGAAAATATCATTAAGCACGATACCTACATTTTTCTCTGAAGGTGTAAATCCAGGTTTCTCAGCGTTGGTACTATCCGAAAGAAGTGCAAGTACTCCCTTTGCGCCGATTTCACCCATACGATGCAAATCAGCATATTGATCATTAACAGGTGTGTGATCAAACTTAAAGTCACCTGTATGCACAACATTACCTTCAGGAGTTTCAATGCAAACACCGACAGAATCAGGAATACTGTGATTTGTTTTGAAGAAAGTAGCCTTCATCGTTGTTCCCAGTTCAATTTCTGAATCAGCATTGATTAGCACCCGTTTTGTTTCGCCGAGCAAATTGGCTTCCTTCAGCTTGCTTTCCACAAGACCTAAAGTCAATTTCGTTCCGTAAACGGGAACATTCAAATTCTTCAGTACATAAGGCAATCCACCAATATGGTCTTCATGACCATGCGTAAGCACGATGCCTCTTACCTTATCGCGGTTCTCCGTCAAGTATGTGATATCAGGAATAACAATATCAATACCAAGCATGTCCTCTTCCGGAAATTTCAAGCCGGAGTCGATGACAACAATATCATTGCCATATTGAACGACATACATGTTCTTCCCAATTTCAGCGACGCCGCCCAATGCAAAGATCATCAATTTTTCATTATTATTTTTTTTGGACAAAAGAATCTAACCCTCCTAATTAATTTGGACGTCGTATAGTTTATTATTATTAAATTTTAATTAAAATTCACCGCACCCAGTCACTTGAAACCATTATACATGATTAATTTGACAAAAAACAAGTCAAACGCTTTCTTGCCGCTTAACTTTAACTTGTTCCATAACGAAAAAACCGATGCCTATAAGGAGGCAACGGTTTTTGGAAGGATGACTTAAATTTGGAATTCCTGCTTATCTCAGCAAGTTACGAATGAAGCTCTCTTCCTCTTCAGTCGGAGGTAAAAGTGGTTGACGAACAGAGCCAACTGAATACCCAAGTTCGTTAAGCGCAAACTTTACAGCAACGGGATTTGGTACTGGATTTGGACATTCGAACAAGCCTTTAAACGTAGGTAACATTTCTTGATGAAGTCTGGCCGCTTCAAGCACACGTCCTTCTATAAATGAAGTAAGCATTTGCTTCATTTTATCACCGATAATATGACTTGCAACGCTAATCACACCGTACGCACCAACCGATAGAGCAGGTAATGTCGCCGAATCATCTCCCGAATACACCTTGAAGCCTTCTGGTGCTTCTGCAGCAATTGTAGCTACCTGTTCCAGTGAAGCACATTCCTTAGTAGCCACGATGTTAGGAATCTGTGCCAATCGAAGAGTTGTAGCTGCGCTCATGCTGATTATGCTACGACTTGGTACATTATAAAGAATAACCGGTAGCGAGGTGGATTGCGCTATTGCTTCAAAATGCCGGTATAAACCTTCTTGATTAGGCTTGTTGTAATAAGGAACAACCAGTAGTACACCATCCACACCCTGCCGCTCTGCTTCCTGGGTTAAGTGGATTGAATGTGCGGTAGCGTTACTTCCTGTACCAGCAATTATTTTGCAACGACCTGCACTGTATTCTACCGCGAATTTAAACAATTCCAACTTTTCTTCATCTCTTAAAGTAGGCGACTCGCCTGTTGTACCACAGACAACTAAGGCATCAGATCTTTGCTCTTCAATCAGATAATCCATTAACCGTTTGGTTCGTTCCCAATCGATGAGTCCTTGATCATCAAAGGGAGTCACCATGGCAGTAATTAATCTTCCGAAATCCATTGCTTCTCCTCCTTCAGCTTCTGCGGACACCCATCTTACCTTGGTAAAACTTCCGCGTCATTTACTTTGTTGAACTAGCAACGCCCAAGTTCAAACTTTGCATGAAGCGCCCGCAGCGCTTGAACCATATCTTCCTTATTAACTAACACCCAAATTGTTGTGTTAGAATCCGCCGACTGTAAGATCTGAACATTTTGCTCTGAAAGGGCTTCGACAATCTTTGCCATAATCCCAGGAACACCGTTAATTCCGCCTCCGATGACGGATACCTTGGCGCATCCTGTTAAGATACGTGGCCCGAGTCCTAGCTGTTCTAGAATAGCTTCAGCCTTAGCCGAATCGGAATCAAATACAGTATAAACGGCTCCCGAAGGGGTAACATTAATAAAATCTACACTGATGTCATTCTCAGCCATAGCTTTAAATACCTTCAGTTGAAGATTGTGCCCAGTTTTACTCTGAGACTCAACCGTAATCTGTGTTACGTTAGCAACGTAAGCAATCCCTGTCACATAACGGTCTACAACTCCAGTCTGAACGTCTTTAAAACCTTCAGGATTCGCTACAAGTGTCCCCTCACTTTCCGAGAACGTAGAACGCACCCGTACCGGAATACCCGATTGCATCGCAATTTCGACAGCGCGGGGATGAATCACCTTAGCCCCCTGATGGGCCATATTGCAAATTTCGGCATAACTTACGTATTCCAAAGGCTGTGCATCTTCAACAATCCTTGGATCAGCCGTTAGTATCCCATTGACATCTGTATATATATCTACCATTTCGGCATGGAGAGCTGCACCCAGCGCAGTAGCAGAAGTATCGCTACCTCCCCGACCGAGAGTCGTGAGGTCACCATCCAAACTTTGACCTTGGAATCCAGTAACAATAACAACATCCTTATGTTCTAGTTCTTCCAAGACTCTGGTAGGTACTATATCTAAAATACGTGCGTTTCCAAATTGTTGATCCGTCCGAAAACCTGCTTGAGCCCCTGTCAAAACAACCGAGGAGATAAGTTCACTCTGCAGTAAGCTGCAGAGTGTAGTTGCCGATATAATTTCACCACAGCTAAGTAATAAATCCTGTTCTCTAGCTGGCAGCGATCCACCACCAGCGGAGATTAAATCGAGTAAAGTATCTGTAGCGTAAGGTTCTCCCTTACGCCCCATCGCCGAAACTACAACCACCAGCCGATAACCGTTCTTAAGTTCTCTTTTGATGTGTGAAATGACATGTCCTCTAGCTTCTTTAGAAGCTAAAGACGTTCCACCGAACTTTTGCACCAAAATGCGCATGGGTATCCTCCCGTTTCATATGCGGAGTAAAGCGTAACTTCATTCCGTTTCCTTAATAAGCCTATAATGTTGAAGTTAGCGTAACTTACGCCTTCGCCGCAATGATCTCCGCGATCTGTACGGCGTTCCATGCAGCGCCTTTGAGCAGATTATCCGAAACGATCCACAAATTAAGTCCACGTGCATTTCCAAGATCACGACGTACCCGCCCTACAAATACATCATTTTTACCTGCTGCATCCGTTGCAAGCGGATAAGCTTGAGCTGCCGGATCGTCTACAAGTGTAATACCAGGTGACTCCGCAAGAAGTTGTTTCACTTCTTCGAGTTCGTAGTCGTTCTTCAGTTCAACGTACACCGATTCAGAGTGACCATATATTACTGGTATGCGTACACAAGTAGCAGTCACAGCAATATCTTCATCTCCAAAAATTTTCTTGGTCTCACGTACCATCTTCATCTCTTCAAGTGTATATCCATTATCCTGGAATTTATCAATTTGCGGAATTGCGTTAAATGCGATTTGGTGCTTCACTGGTAATGACCCAACCGGTAAAATATCCGGGTTAGCATCTCTACCTTCCAATACCTCTTTGCTCTGACGCAACATTTCATTAATTGCTTTAGCACCTGCACCGGATACGGCTTGGTACGTTGACACAATAATACGTGAAATACCGTATGAATCATAAAGCGGCTTCAATGCCGCGACCATTTGAATAGTAGAACAATTCGGATTAGCAATGATACCTTGATGCTTGTCGATTTGATCAGCATTCACTTCAGGTACAACAAGCGGAGCTGTTGGATCCATCCGGAATGCATTCGTGTTATCAATACATACCGCACCATGACGCACAGCATGTGGAGCAAGCTCCTTACTTACATCTCCACCAGCGCTGAATAGTGCAATATCAATACCCTCAAAGCTGTCCGGGCCAGCCTCCTCAACGGTAATTTCCTGTCCCTTAAAGTTAAGAACGGTACCCGCTGAACGTGCCGAAGATAATAACTTCAGCTTATCTACCGGAAAGTCCCTTTTCTCTAATAATCCGATAATTTGTTCTCCTACGGCTCCCGTCGCTCCGACTACAGCGACATTAAATTTCGTCTTGCTCATCTGGCACGTCTCCCCTTCTCTTACATCACAATTTATAATAGTTAATGAGTTAATACACTAGTAAAGGTTGTTCAGTTCCGAAATTTTTCAATAATAAGTGGTTGAATCTGCCGTCCCTCTAGTGCTGCATAACACGACTCTGGAACAAGTTCCATCCGGGCGACAAGCGAGTTTGGTTTGCCTTCTGGGCTATCTTGACCGAACGGCACAAAATAAATATGCTTAGCAACAATTAACTTTGCGATATTCGCCAGATTAAACCCTAATCCATCATTTGTCGAAACCGCGAGTACCACGGGCCGACTGTTGCGAAGCTGCGCTTTGACCGCCATCAAGACTGGACTGTCAGTCATAGCGTTAGCCAGTTTACTAGTTGTATTCCCCGTACAAGGGGCAACTACCAAAACATCCAAAAGTTTGCTAGGACCTAATGGTTCAGCATCCACAATTGTAGAAATAATATCATTCCCTGTTATATCTTTCAACTGTTTCTGCCAATTATCCGACTTGCCGAATCGAGTATCTGTCGTCATTACCGTCTGCGAAGCAATCGGAACAACTTTCGCACCCATGTCAACAAATCGTTGAATTTGTGGCATTACTTCTGCAAATGTACAATGCGACCCGGTAATGGCATAGCCAACTGTTTTCCCTTGCCAATTCACTCTTCATCCCCCCGTATATGAAACTCTTCCATAATTGACTGACATAACGAGTTCGCTATGATAATTCCAGCCGTTTTGGGAGCTACGATTCCAGGTAAACCAGGAGCAAGAAGAGCCTTGATTCCGCGTTTTTCAGCAAAACGGAAATCCGTTCCACCAGGAGCAGAGGCAAGGTCGATAATGACTGCCTGCCGGGGCAATTTCGAGATGATTTGCGCTGTGACTATCATAGTCGGAATTGTATTAAAAATCAAGTCAATCTCCCCGGCATAAAGAGCCAAATCCGTTGTCGCAAAAGGCTTCCAGCCCATTTGTACTGCTCTTGCAACATGGTCTTCTCGTCGCACTCCTACCTTTACTGTCGCTCCTAATCCTTTCAATGTTTCCGCCAATGTGAAACCTGTACGTCCTATTCCAAGCACAATACATGACGAACCATGGATCGTAATATCCGTATTCTGTATCGCCATCATGACGGCGCCTTCCGCTGTAGGAATCGAATTGTATATCGCTACGTCATCACGTTCTAGTAGCTCAATCAAGCGAAAACCGTATTCCATACTCATTTTTTTCAGGAAGCTCTTGGAAATTCCCGTATACACCAAGACGCCCTCCCGTATTGCCGCGAACATCTCATTTCTAATCACTACTTCCCCCGTTGAGAACGGTGCAGAAATGACACCATGATCATCGCAACCCATTACTGGTAGAACGACTACATCGGCTCCCGCTAGGAGACCTGGTGTTAGGGTTTCATGAGATACTCCGATCAAAGGGGACTCCAATCGGTCAAATCCGACAACTCGTACTGTCGCATCCATTTCAACACATTTGTTAATAACTTCAATCTGTCGTGCATCTCCACCAACGAAGAGAATGGTAAGTCCTGTAAGCATTCAGGATGGCACTCCTTCCAAAGCAACACAGTATAGAGTATCGTATGCCATTGCCTATCAAGTGGTGAAACTGATCATCTAACAAAAAAAGCTTACAATACCTCAGCCATTTGGCTGTAGTATTGTAAGCTTTTGTAAATTTGTAGATAATAACTTGTTAAGATTAATTTTTGCCTGTATGGCCAAAGCCACCAGCACCGCGCTCAGTGTCAGAAAGCTCATCCACAGGAATCAGATTCACTTCAGGCACAATCTGGAATACCATTTGCGCAATTCGCTCATTACGCTTGATGGTAAATGGCTCTTCTCCAAGATTGATCAAGAGCACCTTGATCTCTCCCCGATAATCGGCGTCAATTGTCCCCGGTGTATTCAAACAAGTGATACCATGTTTGAACGCCAATCCACTGCGTGGACGGATCTGCGCTTCCAAACCCGCTGGCATCGCTATAGCCAATCCAGTCGGCACAAGCCCACGTTGACCTGGAAGAAACACAATATCTTCAGTCACAGCAGCATATAAATCAAACCCAGAGGCTAGCTCCGACATTTTGCGAGGGAGCTCAATATCTTCATTTCCAGCAAGACGGTTAATTTGTACATTAAATGACAAGTTCATCTCTCCTTATTCCCGACAGTACTCGATCTGATGAGCCAACCATGGCAAGTGAGAACGGCTGCTTAAACATTTCTCTCAGCACAAAATTAACATCATCCATCGTAACAGCCTCAATCCGGGATATCATTTCATCGAGCGTATAATGTCTACCGATCATCAACTCGTTTTTGCCGAGTCGGTTCATTCTACTGCCCGTACTTTCCAAACTTAGAATCAAACTTCCCTTAAGCTGTTCTTTCCCTTTACGAAGCTCACTATCACTAATGCCCTTGATCGACACATCGTGCAGGATTTCTTTTGTCAGATCTAGTACTTCCTTACTTTGTTTAGGTGCAGTACCTGCATATACCGTAAACAGTCCACTGTCTGCATGAGAGCTGTGATAGGAGTAGACTGAATAAGCTAGCCCTCTCTTCTCCCGAATCTCTTGGAACAGCCGGGAACTCATCCCGCCACCAAGTGCATTATTCAGTAGAACCATTGCATATTGCCTTGGATCTCCGCTCTTTAGACCCGGAAATGACATACAAATGTGGTTTTGTTCGGTCTTTTTCTGATGAAACTTAAAATCTCCAAGAAAAATAGGGGGCTCTGGTTGTTCTTGAATACCATGAATAGCAAAATCACCGAAATGTTTCTCCAGCAATTCGATAACACTATCATCAATATTACCAGCGACACTAATTACCGTATTCTCAATCGTATACTTCTGACGCATGTATTCACGAAGATGTGACGGCCCCATATTGCGCAGATTTTCTTCCGTTCCCAAGATCGGTAAAGCCAGTGGATGATTGCCATAAGCAGCTCGTGACATCAAATCATGCACCATGTCATCCGGCGTATCTTCATACATCGAGATTTCCTCTAGGATGACATTCTTTTCTTTACGCAGCTCATCTTCGTCAAAACGTGAACGGAAAAACATATCTGCTAATATATCTACGGCAATCGGCAAATGCTCGTCGAGTACTTTCGCGTAGTAACACGTATATTCCTTGGACGTAAATGCGTTGACATTTCCTCCGATTGCATCGAATTCTTCAGCAATCTCCTTAGCATCAAAACGGTCCGTACCTTTAAACAACATATGTTCGATAAAATGCGAAATCCCACCCATCTCGGGACTTTCATTACGTGATCCTGTTTTAACCCATATGCCAAACGACACCGAGCGGAAGGTTGGAATGGTTTCCATAACCACTCGGAGGCCGTTTTTTAATTGTAATTTCTTCACGAAAGGCCCTCCTATAAGTTTTGCGTAGCAAAACTCTCATCGTAAGCATAAGCTTTAGTTTTGCGAAGCAAAACTGACTTCGTAAGCATAAGCTCAAGTCTTAATCCTATCAAAAAAAGAGCAAATGCTCAACTCACGGGTGTACCCACTCGACTTGGAGATAACGTTTCATCCACAGTCCCTAGCTTCAACCCTTTATCTTGTATGCTTTTAATGATATCCTTTAGTGCCTCACTCGATGATGCCGTTGGGTGCATTAGAATGAGGGATCCCGGCTCTACCTTCTTTGATATTTTAGCCACAATGCTGTAGGGTGTCGGATTTCTCCAATCCACCGTATCCAAAGTCCACAGCACAGTCTTAAGACCCTGATCTGCCGCTTGGCGAACTGTCTTATCATTAAAATCCCCAGAAGGAGGCGCAAACCACCGATTATCAACACCTAATTTTTCCTTCAATAAATCTTTTGTTTTCGATATTTCCAGTCTAGCACGACTATCTTCAAGCTGACTCATATTGGGATGCGAATAGGCATGATTCTCAATCTGATGACCTCTTTTCTGGATCTCAAGTGCTAGTTCAACATTCTTCTTTAACCAACTACCATCCAGAAAAAAGGTTGCTTTCACCTTTGCTTCATCCAATGTATCCAACATCGGCACCACGTATTGATTACCCCAAGCAACATTAATCATCAGAGCAGCCATGGGCTTAGCTGGATTGCCTCGGTAGATAGGCTGAGGCTCCAGATCATCAAGACTTACCCGTGGTTTGATCTCCCGGTAAACGTACTGTATCTCCGCACCTTCAGGACCCGCTTTAGTCTTCTGATATGTGCTTTCAATATCAACTTCTAACCCATTGTAACCCGGGATGGCCTTCCATACACGATCGATAACGGCATCTACCGGTTCGATTTTTCGCTTAGCGGCTTCTTCTTGTATTTTGCTCTTTAGCGTATCCATAGTCTCACTATCATTAAATAATTCAAACGCATAACTTCCACTTTGGCCTCTCTCCACACCTTCTACAAAAGCTCTTACCCCGGTAAACTGCCCCATAACAAAGACTAACATCATGCAAAAAAGTATAATAGCGAACTTTTTCCGATTCATGGCAGGCTCATCCCTTCAACCTGGTTTTGTCCTCATCATATGTGGACACGTCCATGATTATGCGGAATTAGGGAGTAATCTCTAGGGCAGAGCTATTTTTAAATGTAAAAAAAGAGCCAGAATGTTTACATTCCGTCTCTTTTCAGCAGAGTAGGGCCTGATAATAAATCTTTATGCATTACTCCGACTGGCTGGTTAATACGACTTTGCGGGAAAGATTAACTCGTCCCTGTGGATCGATTTCAGTAACTTTGACAGTAATTGTATCGCCAATTGATACGACATCTTCCACTTTGGCTACGCGTTCTGTCGAAAGCTGTGAAATATGAACCAGTCCATCTTTGCCTGGTAAAATCTCTACAAATGCGCCAAATTTTTCGATTCGTTTCACCGTACCGATATAAATTTCGCCGATTACGACTTCTTTGACGATTCCTTCGATGATGGAGCGAGCTTTGTTATTCATTTCCTCGTTTGTAGAAGCGATGAATACGCGGCCGTCCTGCTCGATGTCAATCTTCACGCCAGTTTCCTCGATGATTTTGTTGATGATTTTACCACCGGGACCGATAACGTCACGGATCTTGTCCGGATTAATATTAATAATAATAATCTTAGGAGCATATTTAGACAAATGTTCGTTTGGCTTGCTGATACGTTCCATCATTTTAGAGAGGATATGCAAACGTCCCTCTTTAGCTTGAGTTAATGCATCAGACAAGATTTGACGATCAATACCATTAATCTTGATGTCCATTTGGATAGCTGTTACACCTTCAGCTGTACCTGCTACCTTGAAGTCCATATCTCCCAAGTGATCTTCCATACCTTGAATATCAGTCAGGATCGATACATGATCTCCATCCTTGATGAGACCCATCGCCACACCAGCTACTGGAGCTTTGATTGGCACACCTGCATCCATCATTGCTAAGGTACTAGCGCAAATACTCGCTTGGGAAGTAGAACCATTGGATTCAATAACTTCGGATACGAGACGAATAGTATATGGGAATTCTGTTTCAGATGGAATCACTTTCGAAAGTGCTCTTTCACCAAGTGCTCCATGTCCAATCTCACGACGTCCTGGTGGACGAAGCGGACGAGCTTCCCCTACGCTGAATGGAGGGAAGTTGTAATGATGCATGAAACGTTTGGACTCTTCCAAATGAATACCGTCCAAGATTTGTACATCACCCAATGCTCCAAGTGTACAAATGCTAAGTGCCTGAGTTTGTCCACGTGTAAACAGACCTGAACCATGAGTTCGCGGCAATAAGTTAACGTCACAGTCAATCGGACGAATCTCGTCCAATTTACGACCATCCGGACGGATTTTGTCATGTGTAATTAAGCGACGAACCTCTTCTTTAACGATGTCGTGCAGCACTTCTTTCACGTCTTTCAAAAGCTCCGGAGATTCTATGTACTTCTCCGCGAAGTAGGTTACTGTCTCATCGTTAATAGCGTCAATTGCTTCTTGGCGAGCATGCTTCTCAGCCACTTTCACAGCTGCCACCAAACGTTCAGCAGCAAAGTCACGCACTGCGGAATTAACTTCGGCATTAACGGTATGAAGTTTTACTTCCATCTTCTCTTTACCGGCAATTTTGACGAGTTCCTCAATGACTGCAACGATATTCTTGATCTCTTCATGACCGAACATAATCGCTTCAAGCATGACTTCTTCCGGTACTTCGTTCGCTTCAGCCTCAACCATCATAATGGCATCTTTAGTACCCGCAACAGAGACATAAATGTCACTAATTTCTTGTTGAGCGATATCTGGATTAATGATGAATTCTCCATTAATTCGTCCAACCACTACGTTACCAATTGGACCATTAAATGGAACATCAGAGATACTTAGCGCTGCAGAAGTACCAATCATAGCTGCAATTTCAGGCTGACAATCCTGATCCACACTCATGACAAGATTTACAATTTGTACATCATTTCTAAATCCCTCTGGAAACAATGGACGAATTGGACGGTCTGTTAATCTACTAGCAAGAATAGCTTTCTCGCTGGGACGACCTTCACGTTTGATGAAGCCACCAGGTATTTTACCTACCGCATATAACTTTTCTTCATAGTTAACGGTAAGTGGAAAGAAATCTAGATCTTTAGGTCCAGGGGACGCTGTTACTGTACATAATACAGCTGTATCACCATATCGTACCATTACCGCTGCATTTGCTTGCTTAGCCAAACGACCGGTTTCCAGTATAAGAGTTCTTCCTCCTAACTGCATTTTCACATGTTTCTCCATGAAATCCCTCCTTCTTACAAATAAAAGTTCGTTACGGTGTTCATTATTTCCTTCTTTTGCACAATTCATAAGAAGGGCACCTTGCGGTGCCCCTCGAAGATGTAATCAAATCTTACTTTAATAACGTATTCATTTCCACGACTTTAAAAAGCAACCCAGTGACACCCCGTCGCTTAAATAGCGTAACCGGCGGCCACCAGGCTGCTTTGGCTAATCATGAGAAAATTAACGACGCAATCCAAGCTTCTCAATCAAAGCGGAGTAACGTCTCACGTCTTTGTTCTTCAAGTAAGCCAACAATCTACGACGTTGACCAACCATTTTCAAAAGACCGCGACGGGAATGATGGTCCTTCTTGTGCGTACGCAAGTGGTCCGTCAAGTTCACGATGTTCTCCGTTAGGATAGCAACTTGCACCTCTGGAGATCCTGTATCGGATTCATGAGTTTTGTGCTCTGCAATCAATTGGTGTTTACGTTCTTGAGTCAATGCCATCCGGTTCACCTCCTTTATATAAATCGCCATTAGCCTCGTTATCGGGCGGTGAGGACCGACTAACCAAGCTAAGGTTATAGTTGCCTGATCCAAGATAATAAAATCCCATATCACAACAACGTCTATCAGTATACCATATTGGACTAATGAAAGTAAATGCTGCTGTTTTACTTGATCCCTGTTTCAGCTTTAATCTTTAGGACAGCAACAGTTTTCTTGCACTCTCAGCATCTCTAGTAATTTGAGCAATTAATTTCTCAATCGATTCAAATTTGTGCTCTTCGCGAATGAACTCCACTAGCTCCACTTCCAACATCTTACCATATAGGTCGTCATTGAAATCGAGTAAGTGAATTTCCAACGATGGTGCTACCACGTCACTGTGAAACGTTGGCTTGACTCCAACATTCATAACACCGGAGACGCATTTCCCCTCAACGTTGACACTTACAGCATATACTCCTTTAGCAGGGAGGACGAAGTGCTCATTAGGTTTCATATTGGCTGTAGGAAATCCGAGTAATCGACCTCGTTTCTCCCCATGCATGACGGATCCAGTAATCTTGTAGCGACGACCTAACCAACGGTCTGCCAAGGCAACATCGCCTTCCTGAAGCGCCTTGCGGATTCCAGAGCTGCTAACCTTTTCTCCATCGATAAGAAATGCAGGTACTGTGTTAACTTCCATCGCGTTCCCACTCCATTCACGAAGCGTTGACGCATGGCCTTCACCACGGTAACCATAACGGAAATCAAATCCAACCACTGCAGTATGAACCTGTAGCGGTAGGAGCATGCCACATACAAAATCATGTGGACTCACCTGTGAGAAAGCATCATTAAAATCAACGATATATAAATAATCAACTCCCATTTCACGTAGAAGCTGCTCTTTCTCATGGGGTGGGGTAAGGTATCCGTCGTAATCTCCCTTCTTCATGACCTCTTTGGGATGTGGATGAAAGGTCATAACTGCCGAAGGAAGGCCTATATTTGCCGCTAAGTCGACAGCAGATTTAATAACACTGTTGTGACCTAGATGCAAACCGTCGAATTGACCAATGGCCATCACTTGCGCCCTGGTATTTCTAGCAATAATATCTTCTGATAGAGGATAAGATAAAGTTATCGTTTCCACAATGGTTCACCTGCAATTTCACTGTGATGGGCATTACTTTAATCGTTCTGAGAGAAAACTTTGATCGGCTTCACAATCCGTCCGTCTTCTTCCATACGAAAAATACCTAAAAACTGTTCATCTGGACTGTACAGCCTAATAATTTCACCGGGAGTAGCTCTAGGAAGTATTACATCCGGGGATAGTTTCTGCCCTTGAAGAGCGGATTGTACCTTTTCCGTTATTACGGTATGTGCAGGTAAGTGTTCCACCGCCTTATCCACAGAAAGTAAATAAGATTGAAGTGTTCCTTCCTCTGCGTACTTTGCTATTTCTTCTAGCGTGAGGCATTCTGCCTCAGGTATTCCTGCAGACATCGTGCGCTTGAGCTGAGACATCGTAGCGGGCACACCAAGTGCTCGGCCAATATCTACACATAATGTACGGATATACGTTCCTTTGGAGCAGAGCGCCCGGAAAGAAATGGTTGGATGATCTCCTTCTGGATCGAAGGCGAGCATTTCTAATTCATGGATGGTAACTTCCCGTGGTTTACGCTCTACAGTCTTTCCTTCACGAGCTAGTTCATAGAGTCGTTTACCGTCCTGCTTCAAAGCAGAGTACATCGGAGGAATCTGAGAAATTGTTCCTACAAATTGAGAAAGAACCAACCGTACTTCTTCTTCAGTTACAGAAACTTGATCCAAACGTTCCACCACAGTACCTGTTGCATCTTCCGTATCCGTAGCGATACCTAATATTAATGTAGCCTCGTACTCTTTGGGCAGTTCTTGCAAATATTCAACCATTCGAGTCGCACGACCCAAACATAACGGAAGTACACCCGTTACCGCAGGATCAAGCGTACCAGTGTGGCCGATTCGTTTCATTTTAAGAATTCTGCGTGTTTTAGCTACTACATCATGGGAAGTGAATCCGGTTGGTTTATTCACCGGTAAAATACCTTCATATGTTTTCATAATTGCAAATTCACCTGTTCCACTACGCGAGAAATGATATCTTCAAGCGTACCTTCAATACGAGCACCAGCAGCACGGACATGTCCGCCTCCACCAAAATTTTGGGCAATTTCAGCGACATCGACTTTACCATTCGATCGCAAACTTACTTTCACTGCATTTTCATGGATGACTTTGAATAATAGACCAACCTCAACACCCTGAATATTACGTGGGTAATTGACGATCCCCTCTAAATCTTCATGGATAGCTCCCGTTAATCTCATATCCTCGTCATCAATGGTTACCCAACTGATCTTGCCATCCTCGCTAATAACTAACTGATTCAAGGCTCTCGTCAATAAACGAAGTTGTGGCAGGGTCATTTGTTCTAACAATAGTTCTGATAGGCCCGGTCCATCGACACCATACTCTAGTAACTTTGATGCAATCTCCATGACCTTAGGTGTTGTACTGGCATATCGAAATCCTCCAGTATCCGTCAATAATCCCGTATAAATTGCCGTAGCGATTTCTTTATTCATTTGAAGCTCAAGCACTCGAATAAGATCAAACAATATTTCTACGGTCGCAGCTGCATGAGGCACAATTAAGTTAGTAGTCCCATATCCATCATTTGTAGGGTGATGATCAATATTCAAAATTTGTGCATCCTCAGCGAAATACTCCCGAGTTTTCCCTACACGTGAGAAATCAGCACAGTCTACAGCTATTACATGCTTATACTTATGGTCTAAGGGTGTAACAGAAAGGTCAATGATCTGTTCACTTTCCCACAAATAGGCCATTCTCCGTGGAATAGGGCCTTCGTTTACCATAACATAATTTTTGCCCAGACATGAGAGAAGCCAGCCTACCGCAAGGGTAGAACTGACTGCATCTCCGTCCGGCTGTATATGCGACACTACGAGGAAATCATCATGTTCCGTCAGAAATTCAGTACACTGCCGGAACTCCCGTTCATTGGTCTGCATTGCCGTCTCCTTTAAATTCTCATTTTTCTTCATGCGTAATATCGACGAGGAGCTTCTCGATTCGGCTACCGTAGGCAACCGATTCATCGATTTTGAATATCAGTTCAGGCGTATGCCGCAACCGAATTCGTTTTCCAAGCTCTGTCCGCAGAAATCCATTTGCTTTGTCAATTCCCTTGAGCGACTCAGCTTTCTTCTCTTCGTCACCAAATATGCTCAAATATACTTTGGCTTGTGACAAATCATTTGTAACATCTACCCCGGTTACTGTGACAAATCCAATACGGGGATCTTTCATCTCACTTTGAATGAGTATGCTAAGTTCCTTCTTGATTTGTTCACTTACACGGCCGGTACGATTTTTTGCCATATATGACACCCCACCTTACTTCGGTTCAACAGTCTCCATGATGAACGCTTCGATGATGTCGCCCTCTTTAAGGTCACTAAAGTGGTCTAAAGTAATACCACATTCATAACCCTGAGCAACTTCTTTCACATCATCTTTGAAACGTTTGATTGAATCAATTTTGCCTTCGTATACTACAATGCCGCCACGAACGAGACGACTCTCTGCTGAACGTGTAATTTTACCTGATGTAACCATACAACCTGCGATGGCACCCACTTTAGTAACCTTAAACACGTTACGTACTTCAGCATGACCAATAATAACTTCTTTGAAGACAGGATCAAGCATTCCTTTCATCGCTTGTTCGATCTCTTCAATTGCGCTATAAATGACCCGGTGAAGACGAATATCAACTTTCTCTTGTTCAGCAGTCGCTTTCGTCTGAGGATCAGGACGAACATTAAATCCAATTACTATAGCGTTGGAAGCCGCTGCCAAAATAACATCCGATTCAGTTATCCCTCCAGCACCGCTATGAATAATTTTCACACGTACGCCTTCAACTTCAATCTTCTCAAGTGAACCTTTGAGTGCCTCGACTGAACCTTGAACATCACCTTTGATAATGACATTAAGTTCTTTCATCTCACCATCTTTGATGTGTTGGAACAAATCATCGAGTGTAACTCTTGTGTTAACACCTAGATCTGATTGACGCTGAGTAATAGCGCGTTTCTCTGCAATTGAACGGGCTTTGCGCTCGTCCTCAAACACCATGAATGGATCGCCGGCTTTTGGAACTTCTGTAAGTCCAGTAATTTCAACTGGTGTAGAAGGTCCAGCTTCTTTGAGGCGACGGCCTTTGTCACTCACCATAGCACGGATACGTCCGAAACAGTTACCTGCTACGAAGGCATCTCCAACTTTGAGAGTACCATGCTGCACTAGTACACGAGCTACCGGACCACGGCTCTTATCAAGCTCTGCCTCGATGACCAAACCGCGCGCGCGTTTGTTCGGATTAGCTTTATACTCGTTAACTTCCGCAACCAACAGAATCATCTCGAGCAGACCTTCCAGCCCAATTTTCTGTTTAGCTGAAACGTTAACGAAGATAGTATCTCCGCCCCACTCTTCTGGTACTAGTCCATGTTCTGTCAATTCTTGTTTTACTCTATCTGGATCAGCATCCGGCTTATCGATCTTGTTAACAGCCACGATAATAGGTAGACCTGCTGCTTTCGCATGGCTAACTGCTTCTACCGTCTGTGGCATAACACCGTCGTCTGCAGCAACCACGATAATCGTGATATCTGTTAACTGCGCTCCACGTGCCCGCATTGCGGTAAACGCTTCGTGACCTGGTGTATCAAGGAATGTGATTTTCTTACTATTGATTTCAACTTGGTATGCCCCGATATGCTGAGTAATACCACCTGCTTCGCCACTCGACACATTCGTAGAACGGATAGCATCAAGTAGTGTTGTCTTCCCGTGATCGACGTGACCCATAATGGTAACGACTGGAGGACGTTCAAGCAAATCAGCTTCTTCATCAACTTCCTCAATTGTTTCAAAACGGTCATCTTCCACCGCAATTTTCACTTCAACTTCTACGCCAAATTCACCCGCAAGCAGCAAAATGGTTTCGATATCGAGTTCCTGGTTGATAGTAGCCATTACACCAAGTGCAATTAACTTCTTAATAACCTCGGAAGCATCCTTATGAAGCAATTTCGCTGTTTCGCCAACCGTTGAATTACCACGAACGATAATTTTCTTCGGCGTATTATCGATTTTTTCGCGCGGAGGTTGTTGCCCACCTCTTCCGCCACGACCGCCCTTACCGCCACGGTTATTCTTGAAACCACCTGATCTATTGTCATCAAAACGTCTTTGTCCTGACTGACCAGGTCTGCTGCTGTTGCTATTGTTGTTACTGTTACCGTTGTTGTTGCTGTAGTTGCCTTTACGTTGTCCTTGACCTTGGCTTTGTCCTTGGCCACCAGTAGACGCAGTACGTGCCTGCGGCTGAGCGCTGCGATTCGGACCACTTGTTCCTTGACGGGAAGGTCCGGATTGTGAGCTGCTACCTTGACCTGGAGTCCTACTAGGTGCCGAGCTACGATTAGGTTGCCCACTTGAATTTTGTGCTGGGCGTGCGCCCTGTCCGCCACCGTTAGATGGACGATTGGTTCTTTCCTGTGTTGCCTGAGTGCCACTTGAAGAAGTGGCTTGGTTAGAGTTATTTGGTTTATTATTCATACTTACCTGCTTTTCTTGTTGATTTTTGTTAATTACTTGACTATTATTATTTCCTTGAACTTGACCTTGCTCTCCACGCTGGCCAGATCCCTCTCCGGCCGGAGTTTTCGGTGTCTGGCTTCCTCCTGCGGAAGCCGGAGCCGACGAATTAACGGGAGATTTTACAGGAGGTTTTACAGGCGTATCGTTACGTCCTGAATTTTCCCTCTTTGCAGCAGCATTATTCTTAATATCCTTGAAAAATTGTTCCACATGCGTAACGGCGTTATTCTCCATTACACTCATATGATTGTTAACTGGGATGTTTAAACGTTTTAGAATTGTAATAATTTCTTTACTACTCATATTGAGTGACTTAGCATATTCGTATACTCTGAGCTTATCCTTGTTTTCTTCTTTACTCAATATACTCCACCTCCGACGTTTTAACGATGGTTCTTCGAATCATGTCAGCAAATCCCTGATCCATGAGACCAATAACAATTCGTTCCGGTTTCCCTACACTGGCTCCAAGCCGTTCCCGGTCAAATCCGATGATTAAAGGAACTTTATAGGTTCCGCATTTGTCACGAAATTTCTTATGAGTATTAGCGGATGCATCGCCAGCAACGATAACTAGTTTAGCCTCAGCAGACCGAACGGCCTTCAAAACGCTCTCATCCCCGGTCACTACTTTACCTGCTCGCATAGCTAGGCCGAGTCCTGACAATACCTTACTCATCGTCTACCTCTTCCTTATCCCGCTCAGCGAGGAATGTTTCCTCAACTGCTAGAAAATCACGAGCTAGTTGTTCGTAAACCTCTGGACCTACCGTCGCTTTAAGTGCACGGTCGAGCGCTCGGTTCTTATGAGCCAACTTGAAACAAGACTCTTGTCCGCACAAGTAAGCTCCTCTCCCCGACTTTTTGCCAGTCAAATCAATGGATACTTCACCCTCCGGTGAACGGACAACCCGAATCAATGATTTCTTCGGCATCATCTCACCACAGGCAACACATTTTCTAAGCGGTATTTTTCTGGATTTCATCTTCAAGCCCCTCCGTCCCTTGTAATATTAATCGACGGAGATGGAATCTTGATCAAGTTCTCCTTGATGACTTTTTTCTCTTCCGAATTCCTCTTCCGCTTGTGTCTCACTCTTAATGTCGATTTTCCAACCTGTCAATTTAGCCGCCAATCGAGCGTTTTGCCCTTTAATCCCAATTGCAAGCGACAACTGATAATCAGGTACAATAACACGCGCTAATTTCTCTGCCTCGAATACTTGAACCTCAAGCACCTTAGAAGGACTTAACGCATTTGCTACGTATTCCTCAACATCTTCCGAATAACGGACGATGTCAATCTTCTCACCACGTAGTTCGTTTACGATCGTCTGTACACGGTTACCCTTTTGTCCGACACATGATCCAACTGGATCCACCTCATTATTACGTGAGAATACCGCAATTTTGGAACGGAATCCCGCTTCACGAGCAACGGAACGTATTTCAACAACACCATCAAATATTTCAGGAACTTCTAGCTCGAAGAGTCGTTTCAGAAGGCCCGGATGGGAGCGTGACAGCAAAATTTGTGGACCTTTAGTCGTGTTCTCAACCTTAGTGATATACGACTTAATTCGATCACCGTGTTTGAATTTCTCGTTTGGCATGAGCTCATTGATAGGGAGATGTGCTTCAACTTTACCAAGATCCACGTAAACATTGCGCAAATCCTGACGTTGAACAATACCAGTGACGATATCCTCTTCCTTCTCTACGAAGGCGTTATAAATGAGCCCACGCTCAGCTTCACGAATACGTTGTGTAACGACCTGTTTCGCCGTTTGTGCTGCAATACGTCCGAAATCACGAGGTGTTACTTCGATTTCCGCAACGTCCTCAAGCTGGAAATTCGGATTGATCTCACGAGCAGCTGGCAATGAAATCTCAGTGCGTGGATCAAGGACTTCCTCCACAACCAATTTGCGGGCATATACCTTAATCACACCAGTAAGTCGATTCATATCCACTCGCACGTTTTGTGCCGTGTTAAAATTACGTTTGTAGCTTGAGATCATCGCAGCTTCAATAGCCTCGAACAAAATATCTTTGCTGATCCCTTTTTCTCTTTCCAACTCATTCAAGGCATCGATAAAATCCATACTCATTTGCCTCGAGTTCCCCCCTTCAATATCCCGTCACAGGTTAAAAAATAATGGCCAGCCTAGCGGCCGCAACTTTACTATATGGAATGGCATGATTTTTCTTCCCTACTTGGATAACAAGCTCCTCGTTTTCAAAGGAAAGAAGGCGGCCTTCAAATTCTTTCAGGCCATCTACCGATTCATATGTAGTTACAAATACATTACTTCCAATGGCTTTGGTTACATCCTCAGCCTTTTTGAGCGGACGTTCCGCTCCAGGAGAAGATACTTCCAGGAAATAAGCTACAGGAATTGGATCATTCGCATCTAGCTTTTCACTAAGGTATTCGCTAATCCGACCGCAGTCATCAATTTCGATGCCCCCGTCCTTATCTACGAATACGCGTAAGAACCAATTGTTTCCCTCTTTTACATATTCCACGTCAACTAGTTCAAAGCCATTCTCCTCTAAAAAAGGCGTAACCATCTCTTCCACGGCCGCTTTGATCTTCGGTGTGCTCAAACGTACATACCTCCATACAATTCTTTCCTATATACCAAAGATAAAGAGTGGGTTTCCCCACTCTTTAAACAACGGTTCTATCTCCATGATTACCATAAAAATTATAACATAGTCCAGGTACAGTGACAAGTAAAAGACCTTTACCTGAGGGGAAGAGAGCCCCTTTGCATCCCCATTAGAGAAAAATCAAGCATTCACAGTATGAAAAACCACTGGAAATTTATTTTCCTAAAACAAGGAAAGTTGGTTACTTTCTGGGAGTCCATGGAAGCAGCCCATCGTACCTAAGAGTTCAATCACAGTTTTACTCGCCTTGGATTTCTGTTGGAAATCCTCAATAGAGAGAAACTCTCCTTGTTCCTTCGCTGCAGCAATATTACGAGCGGCATTATCACCGATACCCGCAAGTGAAGAAAACGGAGGAACCAAGGCATCTCCATCAATTGTGAATTTGGTCGCATCAGATTGGTACAAATCAATACCTTTGAAGCGGAACCCACGTGCCGTCAATTCTAATGCCATCTCTAGCACTGGCAACATGCCTTTTTCCTTCGGTAATGCTTGGAAACCCTTCTGTTCGATTTCCTCAATTTTACGATAAATAGCTTCATATCCCTGACAGCATAACTCAATATCGAAATCCTCTGCCCGTACTGTGAAGTAAGTAGCATAGTATTCTATCGGGTGATAAAGTTTGAAATAAGCTGTACGCACAGCAGAGATAACATAAGCTGCGGCGTGAGCTTTCGGGAACATGTACTGGATTTTTAGACAAGAATCAATATACCATCCTGGCACCTTACATCTCTTCATCTCGTCAATCCATTCCTGTGTTAAACCTTTCCCTTTACGCACACTCTCTGTAATCTTAAACGCTAACCCCGCATCCATACCTGCTTTGTAAATCAGGAACAACATGATATCATCACGACAGCCGATTACTGTCTTGATATTACATGTCCCCCCCTTGATCAAATCTTGTGCATTACCAAGCCATACCCCTGTACCATGAGATAACCCTGAAATCTGCAATAAGTCGGCAAAAGAACTTGGTTGTGCTTCTACTAACATCTGACGAACGAATTTTGTTCCCATTTCGGGTACCCCGAAAGTTGCGACTGCAGAACGTATCTGCTGTGGAGTAACTCCTAGCGCTTCCGTTGAGTTGAACATGCTCATAACTTTGGGGTCATTCATCGGAATAGTCGTTGGATCTACTCCCGTCAAATCTTGGAGCATCCGCATCATTGTCGGATCATCATGACCGAGAATATCGAGTTTAAGTAAGTTCGCATCAAAAGCATGGTAATCAAAGTGAGTCGTTTTCCATTCCGCATTGACATCATCAGCCGGAAATTGGACTGGTGTAATATCCTCAACTTCCATATAGTCCGGAACAACCACGATCCCGCCGGGATGCTGACCTGTACTTCTTTTCACGCCTGTACATCCAGATGCAAGTCGGTTAAGCTCAGCTCCCCGCCAGCGTTTCTGATGCTCTTCCTCGTACTTCTTCGCGTATCCGAATGCTGTTTTGTCCGCTATAGTTCCAATCGTTCCAGCACGGAATACACTCTTATCACCGAATATTTCTTTCGTATAGTTGTGAGCAGTCGGTTGATATTCTCCTGAGAAGTTAAGGTCAATATCGGGAACCTTATCCCCTTTAAATCCAAGGAACGTTTCAAATGGAATGTCTTGCCCTTCGCCCTTCAAGTTACCACCACAAGAGGGACAAGTTTTGTCTGGCAAGTCAAACCCACTAGGTACGCTCCCGTCAAGGAACCATTCACTATGCCTACATGCTGAATTTGTACAAATATAATGTGCTGGAAGTGGGTTAACCTCAGAAATACCAAGAAACATAGCAACAACAGAGGAGCCTACAGATCCCCGTGATCCAACCAGATAACCGTCTTGGTTTGACTTCTTAACCAAACGTTCGGAGATCAAATAGTTGGCCGAAAACCCATATTTTATAATCGGTTCTAGTTCCTTTTCTAATCTTGCGATAACAACCTCCGGCAGTTCCTCACCATAGATTGATTTAGCCGTATCGTAACAAGTCTGACGAATCTCTTCATCAGCCCCTTCGATGATCGGAGTGAACAATTTATCAGGGAACAATTCCAGCTCTTCAAAAGAATCTGCAAGTACCGAAGTATTAGTCACAACAACTTCATATGCTTTCTCTTTACCTAAAAACTCGAACTCAGCTAACATTTCCTCCGTCGTGCGAAAATGTGCATCAGGTTTCTTTTGATCTTTGAGTGGGCTAAATCCTGTAATCCCGTGAATCGTAATATCCCGGTATATTTTGTCCCGTGGTTCGAGATAATGAACATTCCCCGTTGCAACGACAGGTTTTCCGAGTTTAAAACCAATTTCGCAGATCTTAGTAACAGCCGTTTTTAACTCTTCAACGCTACCTACAAGGCCTTTGTCAACCAGATGCATATACATCGTAAGTGGCTGGATTTCCAAAATATCATAGAATTCAGCTACTGCTTCCGCTTCTTCAACCGATTTATTAAGCACTGTTTCGAAGAATTCACCCTTCTCGCAACCCGACAGAACCAATAGTCCTTCACGTAGTTCCGTTAGCTTCGATTTAGGAATACAAGCGACTCGTTTAAAATATTCCGTATGAGACATCGATATTAGCTTGAACAAGTTCTTCTTCCCGATCATATTCAGCGCATAAACACCACAATGAAAAGGACGCGTATTGGATATCTCTTTACCAACCTTATCGTTTAACCGCTCAAGTGTCTTAATACCTTCAATCTTAGCCGCATCTTCAATCAATCCATTCAGAATTTCTCCAAGTGCAAGCGTATCATCGATCGCTCGGTGATGATTTTCTAGAGATACTTTATATTTAGTCGCCAGTGTATTTAGGCGGTGGTTCTTCATTGTAGGGAATAACATCCGTGCTAACTCGAGCGTATCAAGAACTGGGTTCTCCAATGGAGGTCGACCAAACTCTTTCAATTTGGCATTGATAAAGCCAACGTCAAACCGAGCATTGTGGGCAACCAACACAGCGTCGCCAGCAAAATCAATAAACTGCTGTAATACAGTTTCCACTTCGGGCGCACCTTTGACCATATCATCCGTAATGTTAGTCAACTGCTGAATATTATAAGGAATGCGTACGTGAGGATCTACAAAAGTAGCATACCTATCTACTTCTTTGCCCTCAACCATTTTCACAGCAGCGACTTCAATAATCTTATTCTGAGTGACAGAAAGGCCCGTCGTTTCAATATCAAATACGATATATGTCGTTGTTTTGAGATCTTCTTCCCGGGGGTTAAGAACAACCGCAACATTATCATTTACAACATTGGCTTCAACACCATAGATCATCTTGATCCCGTGTTTCTTGGCTGCCTTAGCAGCATCGGGATAAGACTGAACACCACTATGATCGGTGACAGCAATTGCTTTATGTCCCCATTTTGCTGCTGTTTTGACGTATTCGCCTATAGGAGTAACCGCGTCCATCGTACTCATAGTGGTATGCAGATGGAACTCAACGCGTTTCTCAGCAGCTTGGTCCTTTCGTGCTGGGGGTGCAGGAACTTCACACAGATCAGACGGAATCATTACTAACTCAGGAATCGTCATAAAGCGATCCATCTCTACCCGACCTCGGGCTCTTACCCATTTCCCATTCGCAAGTTGACCCATGACCTTCAGGTCCTCTTTATTCTTAGCGAACATTTTCATTTGTAGAGAATCAGTAAAATCCGTCAGATAGAACATAAAGAGCGTATTTCCGTTACGCAATTCTTTACTGTCCAGACCAAATATCGTTCCTTGAACCGTTATCTTCTTCTCTTCATCCTGTATTTCTTGCATAGGAACTGCTTGTTCCTTAATATCATAGCCAATCTGGAGCTTAACAACTTCACCGTTATCATCTTCTTCAGGTAAAGCATCCACTGCATTACTCTCCATCAATTGCTGGATTACTTCGCGTTCTTCATCAACAATCTGTTGTTGAAACTCTTCAAACGCTTCTGCACTTTTTGCTCCTGTTAGCAGCTTGACCCGCAATTCAAGTGAGAAAAAACGCTCGAAATATGTTATTAGGGCTTGATCTATATTTTTCTTACGGGCTAGTTCCAGCGCCATTGAATCACTCAGCGTCACCGAAAGTAAATCGTTCTCCACTTCAATAGTCGCCCTCGCCATCCATCCATTAACCGAAGGTACTTCCTGTTGCACCCACTCGATGAATAACTTCCAGTATTCAGTCACGATATCATTCGTAGACAATTCTGTTCCATAGCGAAATTGAAAAGAAACTTGGGCAATATGCGCCATACGTTCCTGAACTCGAAGACAGAATGTACGATAAGCCTGTGCCGGTACAAGCTTGTCCTTGCGAATGGCGATTTTCCAATCCCGATTACTGCGGTTCACTTCCACTTGCTCAATGAACCCATCGAGAAAATATGGATCGATCAGAGATTCTGGGATTTCCGCCTGCTTCATCAACAGCTCAAACCTAGTTCTCTTATCCCCAATTTCGGTCATGTATTCCCCTCCTAGCTATAAGTGTGGTGTATTATTAGGGCAATCGGTGACAAAAACGAACGCTAGCATATAGCTCCTCCGGCTTCGAATCACACCTCTAACCCCTCTCTTACCACACTTCAAAATTTCTTTTTAACAGTGTAATGCTCGTCCTAAACTTGACTTCGCTTTATTAATTGTGGCTTGAAAACCAAAACTAGCGATTGACTATTAGTCGAAATGATTGCGAAATGGCGTTCCAGCCACATTTGCTGTTGGAATGGCTGAGAGTCTGTAACGGAACTCAGTGACCTTATTTGCGGTTTATTCCACTAGTCTGGATTGTAACGGAACCTGCAGACGTTATTCATCATTATTCATGCGTTAGAGCATCATTTGGAAGAAATAAGATCTTTCAGTTCCGTTAGAATTTTTTTTGACCCTCCAAACTCAAAATAAGGGCTTCTAATTCCCTTAGACCGATGTCTAACTGCGTCAAACAATGATTAGGGGCTTGAGCCTTAATTTTAAATTACTTGCAGCAATCCGTGCCGCAAGGGAAATTCATATAAGTCCATTATACGACCTGCTCTATATTACTGTACTTACATCTACAAAACTTACATCTGGTGAGTTAGGTCTAGATTTTATTATAGCGGCCGCAGGCATGCAAGGGCGCAATAATTTCCATTACCACTTTTTTATTGTTAGGTGAATAGATAGTGAAGCAGGACCGTTTGAATCTGGAGAAGCTAAAAGCTTTCTATTGGAAAGTTACTTCGGAAGCATTCGCTCCGTTCGCCTTTGTAGTTGGATTGTAACCTATAGGGTGTTATAAAATAAAGACAATCCAACTACAACAGCGATCGAAGGATCAAACGGTTTGCGTAGCGCGACTAATTCACAGTTCACTTAAAAAAGCTTCCGACAGATGGCCGACAGGCGTTAATACCCATCGACAACTCACTGCCGGAAGCCCTCCTTGTATCATATTCGCTTGCTCTTGCGTCCAACATACCAAGACTCAAAAACAGTCATTAATAGAGGTTGTTACTAATAGGCTCTGGCAAAAACAACGGTATCCGTAGCACTTTCTCCACAAACAAGACAAGTACTTTTCTTAACTGCCGGTTCAAACGGAATGTTACGGCTCGTTGCGCCTGTCTCATCCTTCACGTGACGCTCACAAGCATCAGAACCACACCAGCCAGCTAGCGTAAATCCACGTTTCTCTTCAATGCTAGCTTTCATTTCTTCAAGTGTATCTACAGAATAGAAATGATCTTCCCGGAATGCTTTCGCACGTTCGAACATTTCGTTATGCACCTGATCTAGCATAGCCTGAACTTCTTCTACCAACTGATCTTGTTGAACGATCTTCTTCTCGCCGCTCACTCTGGATACCAGTACGCAGACACCATTCTCCATATCACGAGGTCCCAGTTCTAAACGAATCGGTACTCCACGCATTTCATATTCGTTAAACTTCCAGCCCGGACGAACGTCAGAACGGTCATCGATTCCTACGCGAATTCCCGCTTTCTTAAGCTCAGCGAACAATTCATCACTACGTCCAACGACTGCATCCCGAGTCTTTGGAGGTCCAATCGGAATAATCATTACTTGCTTAGGAGCCACCTTTGGTGGAAGCACAAGTCCACGATCATCGCCATGAACCATAATAAGCGAACCAATTAGGCGCGTGCTCACTCCCCATGATGTTGTATGAGCATATTCTTGTACATTATCACGGTTCAGATATTGAATATCGAACGCCTCAGCAAATTTAGTGCCCAGATAATGAGAAGTTCCTGCTTGTACAGCACGACCATCTTTCATCATAGCTTCGATAGAATAAGTGTCGACTGCTCCCGCAAATCTCTCCGAAGGCGTCTTCTGTCCAACGATAACTGGAATCGCTAGATAATTCTCTACGAAATCACGATAGATCTCCAGCATCCGCATCGTTTCTTCACGTGCTTCTTGTTCGTTCTCATGCGCCGTATGACCTTCCTGCCATAGGAACTCACTTGTCCGCAAGAATGGCAATGTGCGTTTCTCCCAACGGACCACGTTTGCCCACTGATTAATCAGCATCGGCAAATCTCTGTAAGATTGAATCCATTTGGAGTACATATGACCAAACATCGTTTCCGAAGTCGGTCTAATGGCAAGGCGTTCCTCCAACTTCTCTCCAGCAGCTTCTGTAACAAAAGGAAGCTCAGGATTAAAACCTTCCACATGCTCCTTCTCTTTCTGGAAGAAACTTTCTGGAATAAGTAGCGGGAAGTAGGCATTACGATGTCCTGTTTCTTTGAAACGACGATCTAGCTCTTGTTGAATATGTTCCCAAATTTCATAACCGTCCGGTTTAAAAACGATACAACCCCGAACTGGTGAATAATCCATTAAATCTGCTTTTTTAATCACATCGATATACCAACGCGAGAAATCTTCTCCTTGCGGGGTAATCTCTGTTACGAATTGTTTATCCTCATTTGCCATTAGTACTCTTGTCCTCCCGTAAAAAACACAATATTATCCGTTAAATAATCGTAGTATATCATTATATGTTACGGCAATCATCAGCAAAAATAACATCGCGAACCCAATGAAATGCACCATACCCTCACGGTTTGGATCAATCGGTTTGCCGCGTACAGCCTCGACACCTAAGAATACGAGTCTACTTCCGTCCAAAGCTGGTATTGGGAACAAGTTGAAAATCCCCAAGTATAAGCTTAGAATAGCTGCCCAATAAGTAAGTTGAGCTATCCCCTGCTTAGCAATTTGACCAGTAACTTCGAAAGTACGAACAGGGCCTCCTAAATCATCCATCGAGAATTGATTAATAAGCTGCCCAAACCCTTGGAAAATAAGCTTGGTCGTGTTGACCATGTCTTTCCCTGCAAAGGTGAATGTCTCACCCAATGAGGCACTACGAGTTGGGAAAAACGTTATAATAGTACTACCTACTTTGGCAGTTCCTTGATCTTCTACGGCACGAGGGATGATAGAAAACGACAACGTTTGATCATCGCGCTTCACTGTCCAGATCATTTCTTTATCCTTGGATTCAGTGATTAATTCAATCATTCCGGCCGCATCTGTACCCACAGGTTTTCCGTTAATTTTCTCGATAATATCGCCTTGCTGCACGCCTGCCTCAGCAGCCGGCATTCCCTTCATCACTTCGCCAATTTGTAAATGGCTAGGTTTATCAAGAGCAATTCCTGCCATTTGTATGTGCAGGGCAAACAAGACAAATGCAAGAATAAAATTCATTACTGGTCCTGCAAGAATGGATATGAATCGTTGTCCAACCGTTTTACTGCCATATTGTCTGTCTCTTGGTGCAATTTGCGTTTCCTTACCTTTAGCTACGAGCATAGCCTGTGGATGAACAGGATACGTAATGCTCTCTCCATCCACATCCAACTTCACATGTAGATTATCGACCAAGTCAAAATCTAGTATTTCGCCACGAATGACATTCTTACGACTATCCAGGCGGTCTAGATAGAACTTCCGGACTTTTCCTTCTTCCAATCGAAGCGAAACGGTTTGTCCGTTCTGAATCGCAACGAGTTCTGGATCTTCTCCAGCCATACGGGCATATCCACCAAATGGCAGCAGTCGAAGCGTAAACTGCGTTTCATTTCGTTTATAAGAAAATATCTTAGGTCCAAAACCAATCGCAAATTCCCGCACCAGAATACCTGCCCGTTTGGCAAAGTAATAATGCCCCCATTCATGCACCGTCACAATGACGAAGAACATGAGTACTGTCAAAAATATAATTCTCAGCAATTCCAATCGAAAGCATCCTCCTTTTGGCCACAGATCGTCCAACGTTCTTATAGATTATCATTATTCTCCGATCTGACACAAGAGAATACCGGCGTGGAACTTTTCTTTGCAGCGACAAAATTTTACAATGATGCAGCGATTTCTCTGGCCCACTGGTCAGTAAATTGAATCGTTTCCAGATCAGGATTAGACACGGAAACATGTTTAGAAAGTACACTTTCAATGACATTTTCAATCTGCAAAAATGGAATCTCTCGGTTCAAGAAACGAGCAACAGCAATCTCATTAGCTGCATTGTACACTGTTGGCGCTGTACCACCTATTTTACCACACTCGTAAGCAAGTCTTAAACAAGGGAAGCGTTCGTAGTCCATTTCACGGAAATGTAACTTGCCAACCTCCGCCAAGGATAACCGTTTGGATGTTGATTTAAGTCTGCTAGGATAGGAAAGTGCATACTGAATAGGAATGCGCATATCGGGTGTACCTAGCTGTGCAATCACACTTCCGTCACGATATTCAACGAAAGAGTGGATGATGCTCTCAGGATGCAACAGAACTTCAATCTGTTCATACGGAAGTCCGAATAGCCAATGGGCTTCGATTACTTCCAATCCTTTGTTGACCATCGTGGCAGAGTCTATTGTTATTTTGGCGCCCATAGACCAATTTGGATGTTTTAATGCATCCTCAACGGTTACCTCACGCAACTGTTCGCGGGTAAGATCCCTGAAAGACCCCCCAGAAGCAGTTAGAGTAATCTGCTCAACCTCTTTGATATTCTCACCGTTTAGACACTGGAAAATAGCAGAATGCTCACTATCCACCGGAATCAAGGAAACACCTTTCTTCCTTGCAAGTTCAGTCACAAGATGACCTGCGGTGACAAGGGTCTCTTTATTAGCAAGACCGATCGTTTTCCCTTCGGAAATAGCTGCTAATGTAGACGGTAATCCCCTGCTTCCAACGATAGCAGTAACGACGATCTCCGCATCGGTACCTGCCGCGATTTCAACAAGTCCTTCTTCGCCATAATAAAGTTCTATCCCCGCAGGTAGATCTGACTTGATTTTATCGGCTAGTTCTTTATTTCCAATCGAAACCTTCTTGGGGCGAAAACGAGTTACCTGCTCCATGAACAGATCAATATTGGATCCAGCTGCCAGACCAACAATTTCAAATTGGTCAGGGTGCTGTAACGCGACATCTAATGTCTGAGTTCCAACCGACCCCGTGGATCCAATCACCGCTATCTTCTTCATAACGCACCTCTCATATCTTTAATGACTTCCTCATTTACCAATCAGTCTCTATCTAATAAGGAAGCAACATTAGAATATGTACGAACGGAAATACCGTAATCCAGCTATCACAGCGGTCCAATATACCACCATGCCCCGGTAACAACTTGCCGGAATCTTTGATCCCGTAAGTCCGTTTATAAGCAGACTGCACTAAATCACCAATCTGGCCAACAACAGCCGCAGAGCCACCTAATAACACGGCCCGTCCAATTGTAAGTAAGCCGCCCGATGCAAATGAGAATATCACAGCCGCAATAATAGCAAGCAGAATACCTCCGATCGCACCTTCCACCGTTTTGTTGGGGCTAATTGCTGGCCAAAGCTTATTTCGACCAAATCTCCGTCCCGTAAAATAAGCGCCGGCGTCACTGCTCCAAATAGAGGACAACATCAGAAATGTCCAGAAAAGCCCGTGCCCGTCTGGCGTATTTCTTGTTTCGATAATATAAGAAAATCCCACACCAATATATACCATACCCGCAAATAATAGGGATATTTGTCCGATGGGAATCTCGTTTTTTGTAAAAACTGTAACCGCAAGAAACAGCAACAGCAGCAACCATAAAAATTGCATTTGTTGCAATGGCATGGTAAGGCTTAGACTTTCCCACGGGAAAGTCAAGTAGAGAACACCCAAATATCCAAGGATCGCCGCTCCTCCCAAAGAGGGCAGTTTAATCATGCGTACGAACTCATAATATCCAATTAATGCCATGACCATAATCAGTGAGTGGTACCCAATTCCCCCGATCAAACACAGGCCCAGAAAAAAAGCGCCCGCGATTATACCTGTAATCAACCTTTGCTTCAAGCCTCTACACCTTCCATCATGCTAAGATAACCCACCATATCGGCGTGTACGCCGCTGGTACTCGGCGACGGCCTCTATTAGATGTTCACGTCCAAATTCCGGCCAGAATAAATCCGTGAACCACAACTCACTATAAGCCGTTTGCCAGAGCATAAAATTACTTAGTCTAAGCTCGCCTCCGGTACGAATCAGTAAATCAGGGTCTGGTAATTCGGCCGATAATAGAGCGGATTGTACCATATCTTCCGTAATATCTACTGAACTTACTTCACCAGCTTCTATCTTTCGGGCAATACCCTTTAAGCTCTCAGTAATCTCCCGCCGTCCACCATAATTTAGAGCAAAATTTAGAATAAGTCCTGTATTATCTTTCGTACGGAAAATCGCTTCTTCCATCGCTTTAATGGTATGTTCAGGAAGATCCTCAGTATGTCCCATCATGCGAACCTGAACACCTTTTTGAATTAATTCCTCAAGTTCCAACGCCAGAAACTCTTGGGGAAGTGACATCAGGAAATCTACTTCATCCTTAGGACGTTTCCAATTTTCCGTAGAAAATGCATATAAGGTTAAAATCCGGACACCCAGATCATCCGCTGCAATAGTTGCCCGCTTGACCGCTTTCATCCCATTACGATGACCAACGATCCGTGGCAAGCCAAGTCTGCGGGCCCAACGACCGTTACCGTCCATAATAATGGCCACATGTTCGGGAACATTATCAGGTGATAGTTCAGCAATTTGTGGGCTCTTCCCTTTTTTCCACCAGGATTGAAACAACTTAATCATTCCTTTTCCTCCAGCCGGTGATGAAAAGAGACAAAACCCCACCGTATTAGGAGGGGCCGCTTTATGTCTCTTAAACTTCCATAATCTCTTTTTCTTTCGCTGACAAAACTTTATCTACTTCAGCAATAAACTTGTCTGTCGCTTTCTGAATATCTTCTTGATATCTGTGAGATTCATCTTCAGAAATATCACTTTTCTCTAACTTTTTGATATCATCATTAGCATCACGACGAATGTTCCGAATAGCAACTTTTGACTCTTCCCCAAACTTCTTCGTCATTTTGACTAAATCAACCCGGCGCTCTTCCGTCAATGCTGGTATAGATAAACGAATCATAGTACCATCATTTGCTGGTGTCAGACCAAGATCCGACTTCTGGATCGCCCGCTCAATTTCCGATAAGGACGATTTATCCCATGGCTGAATCATCAAGGTGCGAGTATCTGGTGTATTGATGTTTGCAAGCTGATTAATTGGAGTTGGAGTTCCATAATAATCAACCTGAATACGATCGAGCAACGAAACGCTTGCTCTCCCTGCACGCAAACTTGCAAGATCTCTCTTCAACGCTTGAATAGCTTTGTCCATGCGCTCTTCGGCATTTTTCTTAACCGATTGTGGCATCAATCTACACTCCCTTTAACGATTGTTCCGATTTTTTCACCCAGAACAACTCGTTTAATATTACCTTGTTCGGTAATGGCGAATACAATGAGTGGAATGTCATTGTCCATACAAAGAGACGAAGCTGTAGAGTCCATGACACCCAGGTTTTTGTTCAGCACTTCCATATAAGTAAGAACTTCATACTTCTCAGCTGTTGGATCAACAAATGGGTCAGCAGAATACACACCATCTACTTTGTTCTTAGCCATCAAGATGACTTCTGCCTCGATTTCAGCGGCACGTAGTGCTGCAGTCGTATCGGTAGAGAAGAACGGATTACCTGTTCCTGCGGCGAAAATAACGACGCGCCCTTTTTCCAGGTGGCGAATCGCCCGTCTCCGGATATATGGTTCGGCAATTTGATGCATCGCAATCGAAGTTTGCACTCGCGTTGGAACTTCAATTTGCTCTAAAGCATCTTGTAATGCGAGTGAGTTCATGAGAGTAGCGAGCATACCCATGTAATCTGCTGTAGCACGGTCGATCCCCTTAGCACTACCCGCAATACCTCTCCAAATGTTTCCACCGCCACAAACTATTGCGACCTGGACGCCGAGCTCTACCACTTCCTTCACCTGCTGAGCGATAGACGAAATGGTATCCGCGTCGATCCCAAAGCCGTTCTGGCCGGAAAGCGACTCCCCGCTGACCTTTAAGACAACACGTTTAAAAACTGGCTGTTCCAAATTATACCCTCCACTTTGAATGCACCTTAAAACCATCATAAGGTTAAAAAAGAAGGAACACAACGTGTTCCAACTTTCTAACATTCAATTATAAGAAATCTTTTTTTGTTTTATTCATACGAAGCACTTAGTTGCTTATTATTGGTTAACTTGTGACATAACTTCTTCTACGAAATTATCTACTTTTTTCTCTAGACCTTCGCCAAGTTCGTAACGAACAAAACGACGGATAGAAATGTTTTCACCGATTGTGCTAATTTTCTCATTAAGCAATTGTGAGATTGTTTTATCTGGATCTTTAATAAAAGATTGCTCCATCAAGCAGAACTCTTCGTAGTATTTACCAATGCGACCTTCAACCATTTTTTCAACGATTTTCTCAGGTTTGCCTTCGTTCAAAGCTTGTGCTTTAAGAATTTCTTTTTCCTTCTCAATATCTGCTTGAGGCACTTCTTCACGGCTTACATAACGAGGGTTTGATGCAGCGATATGCATCGCAATGTCGCGAGCGAATTCTTTGAACTGATCTGTCAGAGCAACAAAGTCGGTTTCACAGTTAACTTCAACTAGAACGCCGATACGTCCTCCAGCGTGAATATAAGATTGAACTACACCTTCAGTAGCAATACGTCCAGCTTTGTTAGCTGCGGCACCAAGACCTTTTTCACGAAGAAATTCGATTGCCTTTGTAATATCATTATTAGTTTCTTCAAGTGCCTTTTTGCAGTCCAACATACCTGCACCAGTTCTTTCACGTAATTCTTTTACTGCTTTTGCATCAACTGCCATTGTTAAGTACCTCCATATCAATTATATGTTCTAGATATAGAATCATCTAAAGAGAACAGTCCCCGTCGATCCTTGGGGCATGGAAACTTTAGTCAGTCTATATAGTTTGTATGAATTTCCAGGTTTTATCCTTTAAAAAAAAGGGTAGTGAGAGGTTTGACACCTACCAACCACCCTTTCTCATTTAATTTATTCATAATAAGGCTTAATTACGCTGTTGTTTGTTCGCCTTGGTTTCCTTCGATTACGGCATCAGCCATCTTAGCAGTCAACAATTTAACCGCACGAATAGCATCATCGTTACCTGGGATAACATAGTCGATTTCGTCTGGATCGCAGTTTGTATCAACGATACCTACGATTGGAATACCCAATTTACGAGCTTCAG
The DNA here is from genome assembly GCF_003994475.1 of Paenibacillus anaericanus. Classification (GTDB taxonomy): domain Bacteria; phylum Bacillota; class Bacilli; order Paenibacillales; family Paenibacillaceae; genus Fontibacillus; species Fontibacillus anaericanus. Next base: position 62,345 of record NZ_RZNY01000006.1, read on the forward strand.
CAACCGCGATGCGCTCTTTACGAGGATCGATAATGAACAGGGCGCTTGGCAGACCTTTCATGTTCTTGATTCCGCCAAGGAATTTCTCAAGACGATCTTTCTCTTTGCGAAGAAGGATAACTTCTTTCTTCGGCAATACTGCGAAAGTGCCGTCTTCTTCCCATAGTTCCAACATTTTCAAACGATCAATACGTTTTTGAATAGTTTGGAAGTTAGTCAAAGTACCGCCGAGCCAGCGTTGGTTAATGTAGAATTGACCAGCACGTTCAGCTTCATCTTTAACTGAATCTTGAGCTTGTTTCTTAGTACCCACGAAGAGAATAGTACCATTGTCTTCTGCGATACTTTTAACGAAGTTATAAGCTTCGTCAACTTTCTTGACCGTTTTTTGTAGGTCAATAATATAAATTCCGTTTCTTTCAGTGAAGATATAACGATCCATTTTCGGGTTCCAACGACGTGTCTGGTGTCCGAAGTGTACGCCTGCCTCAAGCAGTTGTTTCATGGAGATTACAGCCATCTTCACGCACCTCCTATAGTTTGGTTTTTTTGATGCTTCCTCCGCAGTTTTCATCTTTCACTATGACTCCCTAATATAGAGAGCACCCATTGCGAAATCATCCTGCGTGCGTTATAACACCGTGAACTAATATACCATATATGAGAAGTCGATGCAACCAAAGTTGAACTAAAAAAAGCCCCATTAGGGCTTTTAATGTCCGTTCAAGTAATTCGAATTACTTTCCTGACGATTTAAGTGTAATTTTGGAAATTATAGAGTTAAAATCTTCCTCCTTCGTAAACTTGTAGGTTCCCACCTGCAATTTACGATTGATTCCTTTCGCAGAGGCTTTTTTAATAAAAGCAGTCTCATCACTTATGACTCCTGCTTTTTTCAAACCACTTGCAACACCAGCAAGCGTTGCTCCACTGCGAATTCTGTATTCCACCACTACCGGTTCCGGTACTTCTGGGGATTTAGGAGTATCAATTTGGATCTCTTCCTCTTTTTTTATACTCGAGGAATCGGTTTCAGTTTTTGGTTCAACTGGAGAATCTGGTGTGGTTGGGGAATCTGGAGAACTCGGTTGAACAGGGTCTTCAGTCGATCCTTTCTCGACGTCTCCATTGCTCAGGACATCTTCCGGATATTTCGCTCTCCACTCGTCCTCCGTGAGCAATTCCACTTTATTATCAACTACTTTGAGGTTTAACTCAGCTGCAGCTTGTTGCACCTCTTTGACAGTCGTTAGTGCCTTGTAACTCCCCTGACCAATCATCATGATCTGTAAAAGAAGCGCCCCAATAATCAAACCAATACCCAGGCCTAACATAAAATGTCGGTTTTTGATCATCGGGACTCCTCCCTTTTAGCCAACTGCAAAATCAATTGAACCTCACCACGCTGCATTCCGATAGACTTAGCAATCATATCAATCGACCTTCCACTTTCATACATAGCGAACAATTCCGCATATCTGTCATGGATTGTCTCCTTCGCCTCTGGATCAGGATCAGGAATATCTGATATCACTGGTGCTACTTCAGCCGCAACCTCGATCTCTGCCATTCTATTGATAAGCTGGTCCTCTTGTGTAGACAAATGAATTATCCCTGCAGACTCCGTGAAATTACGAGAACCCGTTTCGAGTATCCCGAGTCGGGACTCACTTTGATGTGTTGAATGCTCCACTTCCACCATACGACCTCGTAATTCAGCAACTTGCTCCTGTACTACTAACTGTTTGGTAGTAAAGTCTTGTTTCATCTGTGTCACTAGATCAATGAGTTCTTTGTTTTCTTTCTCTATTTCTGCCATATACTGTTCAAGCGTTGTCTCCAGCTCAATCGCAACATTGTTCCTTGTACCAGTAGCTGTGTTCCGCGCTGGTAGAAGAAAACTATAAATAACTGCAGCAATTCCAATGAGCACTATATAGAACCATGGATCTCCAAATGACAATGTTATCCTCACCTTTTGACTTCCTAGATTAAAGCGAAAAATCAATATGCCGTCCTTTATAAGGATGCTCCGCAGGATGCTTCTTGTCTCGCTCTTCCTGTTTCTCTTCTGTTTGTTCTCGTTCTTGCTCTTGGTTGAAGGAGGCATTTCCTTCTCGCCTTACGGTCGTATTATGGGCACTCTCGTCAACATTTGCGCTCCGCCGACGTTCAAGTTCACTGTCCTTTATATTCTGTCCCGCCAGCAGAGTCTGCTCATTTAGAGGTCGTTGTAGTTGATCCTGTTGAATACGGCCCGCTTCGCTAGTGCGCGGGATCGCGATTTGCATTTCTACGGATTTCATATTCATGAGACCACCTCATAATAGGAATTGAATACAAAACCATTTCCTTTCAGGCGCCAATTCTAGATATAAGACGACATAGAAATGTCCCCTTCACTATAGTAGAAAGACATATGCGAAATGGGCTCTTTAACATATTTCGTATACCGCCCAATAACGATTTTTGATCCACCATAGATCATTTTAAGAGCTTCCACTCTTGCTCTTCCGGTATCCTCCAGCGTCTTCTCGATGACAAGCATGCGTTCCTTCATTTCATTTAGTTCCTGCACATTCGACTTCTTGGTCGATCCGAGCTTGGAGCGCATCTCCACTTTATCTGGTGTCAATCTTCCAAGTGAAGCCAATTGATCCAGTAGTGTAAGCGCCTTCTCCGTTTTATCCATATTGGCCAATTGATCCTTGACTTGCTGACGTAAATCAAGCAGTTCATTACGCAGTTCCGGAAGAACCCCAACTTCAATAACTGTTGTTGTTGACATCGGATTTCCAATGATTCTAGCACTTACTCTCTCACCAGCCTGAATACTACCACCAACAATGAGACCTTTTGTACCATTACATATTACATCCCTACCAGCGCGGATATTAGAGTGCATGATACTCTGAGAGACGATCACATCTTCCCCAGCCTGGACATTTCCATCTTGGATGAAAGAACTTTTTACAACATGTCCGGCTTTAACAAGTCCTTTGTTATAGCCAATAATCCCTCCAGTGATTTCAATAGAGCCCTCTGCAAACAACTCAGCCCCTTCTACACCACCAATTACACGAATATCCCCTGCCGCAGTAACTTTGAATCCCGTCAGAACATTTCCTCGTATAACAACCGTACCTACAAAATCGATATTACCGGTGCCATAATCGACGTTACCGTTAATTTCATAAATAGGGAAAACATTCATCTTTCCTTTATCCGTCATCGTCACTAGACCATCAATTGCTGCATACATCGCAGTCTGTTCTGGATTCAATACGACATTTTTCCCGAGTTTGAATATGGCTGGTTTCCCGTCTTTACATGGAATGGCTACTCCAGTCACTGCCATTCCAGGGCGACCTGGAACAGCAGGAACTAGTTCCGCGATAATCTGTCCTCTGCGAACATTGTTCAATCGCGTAACATCCTTGTAATCCACTTTACCATCGTCATCTTCAGCTGGCTTATGTTGGTTATCATCCATTCGAACTGCATAACGAATACTCCCGTTTCTCCCATCCATAGGTTCGCTCCCAATGGCTATCGGTGTCCTACTGAAGAAGTATTCGCTTGGATTAATTGCAAATCGTTCTACGATGTCTTGTTGAATACCATGTTTAACACCATTTGCCTGAAGAAAATTGCGTAACACATCCGCTGTACAAGCGAAATTTTCTTCCTTCTTCAAGAATTGCAAGTAGGCAACTGTCTTATCTTCATTCAACGTTACACTTATAATCTCACCAATCGGTTCCATAATAAGTCCCCCTTTCATCCATAAAACTGTCCTACTAATCTTCCTGCATCAGTAAATCACGATGTTTCTCCAAACTACCCCGCAGACGCAAAATAGCTTTAGAATGAAGTTGTGAAATTCGAGATGGTGACAAAGACATCACTTCTGCAATTTCACTGAGCGATAAATCTTCGTAGTACAACAAGGAGACTACTGTACGTTCCTTTTCAGTCAGTTTCTCAATTCCTTTGGTAAGAGAATCTTTCAAATAAAACTCTCGGACCTTATGATCCGGGTTCTTCGCTTTTTCATCCACTAAAAGCGTGAGTCTCGTTTCCGATTCTTCTTCACGGATGGGATCTTCCAAAGAGCAAAGCGTCATCACGGCAACTTCCTGCAACATACTTTGAAACTCTCGCACACTAATATTCAAATACTCGCTCATCTCAGAGTCAGTTACTGAGCGAAGATATCGTTGCTCTAATTGTTGGTAGCCCTCTTCTAGCTTTTTGGATTTTTCTCTAACGGAACGAGGAACCCAATCCCCCTGCCGTAATCCATCCAATATAGCTCCCCTAACTCTCCATGAAGCGTAAGTCTCAAACTGCAGTCCTCGCTTATAGTCGAATTTCTCGACGGCATCAATGAGTCCCATAACACCGTTACTGGACAAATCATCTTTAGATACATTCTTCGGAAGACCTACAGCCAGCCGTCCCGAAACATAATCGACAATAGGTAAATACTTCTCGATAAGTTGTTTCTTGGCCTCAATATCACCATGCTCTTTCCACTTTTCCCAAATCTCAACGAAATTCAGAGTAGATCCCTTCCGTTCGTTCAATTGCCTTCACCCTCCTTATTTTTCTGTCAGGTGACGAACGACCTTAACCAGTTCTTCTGTATCTGTGTCGTCAGTTGTCTTAACCAATTTTGGTGGGTTTAATGGTGCAAAATCATTGATATGTGCTGAATTTGCCGGAGGATGCTTCAACAGATCATTTAATTCATCACTCTCATCCGGCGTGGTTAGATCAAAACTACCACCTTTACCTTGCTCTTCATCTGCAAATATTTCTTCCTCTTGTACCGAATTATTCGGTAATTCTTTGAGAGATCCAAATATCCAAAATGCAGCATAAAAGAGTACAAACCAAACCGCAAAAGCAATTAATCCACGAATCAAACTCGTCATAAACAAGTTATTACCCGAAGAAGAAGCAAATGTAATTAAAAATCCGATAAAACCAATTAACCAACAATATTTCAATTTTCCTGTCATGGCTACAATTCCTTTACACCCTTTTGTACGCTACGTATATATAAAATACCCGATTCACAATTCAATTCAATGGTTCGACCGTAATTTCCCCCCGTATCTTCTGCAAGCAGTGGGATACCTAAATCAGAAAGCTTCATTTTACAAGATTCCACATTTCGAGGGCCAATTCGCATTGAATCTCCTGTACCTGCAAACGAAAACATTTGTGAACCACCAGCCATCTTAGCAACAATACGACTTTTCGCTGCCCCGATACTGAGCAATTGCTCTAGTAATGCAGGTACAGCTGTGTCGGCATACTTAGCAATGTTGAGAACACCCTCACGCGCGATGTCCGAAGAGGGAAGCATCACATGCGCAAGGCCAGCCACTTTACTAAGCGGATCAAAAAGAGTCAATCCCACGCAAGATCCGAGTCCAGTTGTGCGAATCAATCCCTGCCCAGTAATAATGTTTAACTCGGCCATGCCGACCTTTACAATCCGCTGTTCATCAATCATGATTCATAGGCACTCCCAAGGCAATGAAGATTTTTCTGAAAGAATCGGGATCAGGTATAAGGAAAAACTGTCCTTCCACCTCATGATTTCCTTCGATAAATGTCGTATCAATTACGAGCGCGGAATCCCCCATCTCACCAAACTGCAGAAGTCCGTAGCCGAGTATCGCCCCTGCCATATCCATGGCAAGCGCAGGTACTGTTGGGATCATCGAGAGTGAAGTGAAATCAGCCAATGAAGATAAATAGGATCCTGCTAGAATATTGCCAATCTCTGAAAGGGCTGACCACTCCATTTCAGAGAATTCTTCCCCGCTTTCGACTTCGAGTCCTGCCAGACGATGCAGTAAATTCTTTGCCGCATCAGGGCTGAGGATGAAGAACAGGTTACCCGGCGCATCCCCCTCCACCCGGAAGAAGACAGCAAGTACAATATTCTCAGCCCCACCCACGCGGTCTGTAATTGCTTCAAAAGGTAGCATTTGCACTTTAGGAACTGCCATGTCAATAGGCTTGTCAAGTATTCTTGAAAGAGCTGTCGCGGCATTGCCAGCTCCAATATTACCGACTTCCTTCAGTACATCCATTTTGAAATCTTCCATGCCTTCAAACAGATTCACCACATTTACCCCTCTAAGCTTTCCAATTGAATGATTTCATTCCGATTAAGTACCTCGGATAAATTCAACATAACAAGAAGCCGCTCTTCTGAAATACGGGCCACACCTTGCAGATATTTCGCTTTGATTCCTCCAACAACATCCGGTGGTGAATCAATGATGTCTGTATTAAGATCAATAACATCATTAGCGGAATCTACAATGAAACCAACTTCCATTTCATTAGCAGAAACAATAATGATCCGTGTCTGATCGGTATGATCGGCCTCCGCTATGCCGAAGCGACCGCGAAGGTCAATCACTGGAATAACTACACCACGAAGATTAATTACCCCTTTTACAAATGCCAGTGTTTTGGGAACGCGTGTAATCGGCATCATACGCTCGATCGTTTGTACTTTATCCACTTCAATTCCGTATTCTTCTTGTCCCAACTTAAAAACGATGACTTTAATTTCAACTCCCATGAAATTCCCTCCTTAATGATCCCGTCAGACGTGATTTAAGCCTGTCCGAGTATAAATCGACCATCGACCTATTTAATGAAAGCATTCGAATCAATAATAAGTGCTACTTGCCCGTCTCCTAGAATTGTGGCACCAGCAATCCCCTGAATCGAAGGTAGATACTTACCAAGATGTTTTATGACAATTTCACTTTGTCCAATGAAATCCTCCACCGTCAATGCCGCCAATCTGTCACCTTTATGAATGACAATAATCTCTGTTTCCTCTTCACTGTCCTCATCAAAATCTTTCACTTGAAAAAGGTCAGCCAATGAAAGCAATGGGATATGAGTATCACGATATGGGATCATCGTATAACCATGGACATTACGGATTTGGTTCCGTTTGATTAGACCCGTCTCAATAATAGAGGACAATGGGATCGCGTATTTCTCAGAGCCAACCTTGATCAACATCGCAGAAATGATAGACAGCGTAAGTGGAAGTTGAACAGAGAATTTAGTACCTTTACCTAGCTTAGAAGTTACAGATACCACGCCACTAAGCGAGTTGATCTTTGTTTTGACAACGTCCAAGCCAACTCCACGACCAGAGATATCAGAAATGACTTCCGCTGTACTAAATCCAGCAGCGAACAGTAACATATAGACCTGTTCATCCGTCATTGCTGCTCCTTCACTCTCTGTAACAATGCCGTTCTTCAATGCTTTTGCCAAAATGATATCTCGGTCTATGCCGCTACCGTCATCCTCAATTTCGATGAAGACATGATTACCACTATGGAATGCCCGTAGTTCAATGATTCCTGTCTCCGGCTTACCAGCAGCAATACGTTTCGCTGTGGGTTCAACGCCATGGTCAACTGCATTACGTAGAAGGTGAACAAGTGGATCACCAATCTCGTCAATTACGGTACGATCTAGTTCCGTTTCAGCACCTATAACTACAAGATCAATTTTCTTGTCCAACGATTTCGCTAGGTCACGAACCATCCGAGGAAAACGATTAAATACGGTATCAACTGGTACCATCCGTAATTTTAATACGATATTCTGTAGATCACTGCCTACACGGCTCATATGCTCTACCGTTTCCGTTAAATCTGGTCGTCTTACTTCATCGGCTAATTGCTCAAGCCTTGAACGGTCAATAAGCAATTCACTAAGCAGATTCATCAGTACATCAAGTCGTTCAATATCAACTCGAATGGTACGTGAAGGAGCTGCTGCCGTTCCGCCTGTCGCACGAGCGCCATTTTTATTCTCTTCAGTCACCGCTAACTTCGAAGCAGGTTCCGCAACAATAGGTTGAGTAGTTGGCTCAATAGAAGGAGCCGACGTTGCACTAGCTTCTTTGTGTCCAAAAGACAGTTGACTTAATGTTTCTTGATCAAGTGCAACAACCTCAGCAGAATCAATTTCCGATAAATTTAGAATCATGCTCTTCATTTCTGAAGAATCTTTCTGAGTTATGTAATAGAGGGAAAAGCTCCGATCGAATTTCTCTTGTTCTATTTCCTGTACTGACGGATGGGATTTGACAACTTCCCCATAACGCTCTAGCAAGTCAAACACTAGATATGCGCGTGCAGCTTTAAGTTGACAATCCTGCCGAATTGCGACTTCAATGAACATCACCTTATGGCCCTCAGCAATGGATTGCTCCAATACTGAATATTGGTATTCATCAAGTTGAACGGCAGTGCCCTCATGAGATGAAGATGAAGTTACATTTGCTGGAGTACTGCTTGCTGCAGTAGTCATATCTCCATTCACAATTCCTTGTAAAGCGGACACGATCGAACTAACATCTGCCTTACCTTCTCCACCCTGAGTAATATCCTGTACCATCGATTGTAAGGCATCAAGACTTTGGAATAACGTATCAAAAATAATTTCCTGCATCTTCAACTTATCGTTACGTACTAAATCTAATACATTCTCCATTTGATGCGTCAAAGAAGCTAAGTCTTCAAAACCCATTGTTGCGGCCATCCCCTTAAGGGTATGGGCGGAACGAAAAATGACCTGAACGATACTAATATCGTCCGGATGCTGCTCTAGCCCCAGCATATTTTCATTTAATGACTGTAAGTGATCATTCGACTCATCGATAAACATGGATAAATATTGATTCATGTCCATGGTGAGGCACCTCCTTCAAGAGATTCCGTTATTTCACTACTTGTACCAGCTTAGGACCAATCTCATGTAACGGTAAAACGTGGGTGACGCATTTTAATTCAATCGCAGAGCGTGGCATTCCGTATACTACACAGGTTTCTTCACTCTCGGCAATGGTCGAGGTCACACCATCATCGTACAACTGTTTCATAACCTTCGCCCCATCACTACCCATACCGGTCAAAAGAACAATATGCCGTTTCAACGAGTGTAACGGTCTTAGTGATTCATACAAGACATCTACTGATGGCCTGTGCCCATTACGAAGTTCTTGCTTCGATAAAGTCAGCCTGTGCCTGCCTTCATGACCTTTTATGACATTTATATGAAAACCACCAGGGGCAATGTATGCCGTTCCGGTGAGCAATTCCATTCCTTCTTCCGCCTCCACTACGTTCAAAGAGCATAAACTATTTAAACGCTGAGCTAACGATTTCGTGAAATTTGCGGGCATATGTTGCACAATAACTATAGGAGCTGGGAAATCCGCAGGGATTCTCTCGAGCACTACTTTCAGCGCCTTAGGCCCACCTGTAGAGGTACCGATCGCTACCAAATCTGTGAAGCTTGTATGTGTACTAGGTCCAATCTCATTCCTTGCAACCATGTCCTTAGATTCTACTTTGGAAGTTAATAAGTCGCTAGGATTCATCTTCGTCGTAAGCTCTTGGCGCTTGCGCTGACTAATAGGATCAGGTTTGTCCTTCTTCGACGTTCTCCCGACGATTTGTCCGATGTAATCACGAAGTTCCTCTAGAACCGGATTTATCTTCGTAAGACTTTCATCCGGATTCCTCCGTGTCGAAGGCGACAATGGTTTATGAACTGAACCTTCCTGACTATCTACCTTTTTCGTCGTTCCACCATTTCGGACAATATCTGTCTTAACTGGCTTCTTGACTACTGAAGGTACATTCCTAGACTTTAATGGAGTCAAGGGCTTAAACAATTCCTGTGGAATTGGAGAAAGGAGTTCCTTTTCTATGATTTGGATAGCCTCTCGTGCTGCTCGTCTTTCTTTCATGAGCATTGCTGCCGCAATTTGTTCCCTAAGATCTCGTCCGACTTGCTCGATATCATGGGAACTGGTCGAAGAAGAAGGCTTACGGATGAAATCAAATGCACCAAGTTCCAGTGCCATAATGGTTTCTCTCGTGCCCTGCTCATTAATACCAGAGAGCATAATAACAGGAAGTGGGTGTCGCTCCATAATAATTTTGAGCGCCTCCAACCCATTCATATCCGGCATTTCCACGTCCATAGTCACCAGGTCTGGAGAGAATTCGGCAATTTTCTCCACGGCTTCAAACCCGTTTCTTGCTGTAGCCTCAACTTTAAATGATGGATCCTGTTCAATGAGATCCGACACAATTTTTCGCATGAACGCCGAATCGTCAACCACCATGATTCGATAAGGCCCCATTGTTCCACCCCTGTTCTTAGTTAGCAGAATCATTTCGTGCGTTTAAGCCATTTATGCATAAATCCTTTGATTCCCGACAAGGTTTCTCTTGGTTGAAACCGTGGAACATCTATATATTTCATTGCTACACTATATATATCTTGTGCAGCAGGACAACCAGGGAATGCAATAGAAAAGGGAACTTGCTTCTTTACTGCCTGCATTACATGAGCATCATCACTCATATAACCTAGCAAAGGGATGTTTATATCCAGAAACTTATTAGCAACCAAAGAAATTTTATCGGCAACTTGTCGTGCTTCACTCTGGTCAATAACTCTGTTGACTATCAATCGGAAGGATACGTCCTCCTCCAGCCCGTGAACCACTTTAATCAATGCATAAGCATCTGTGATCGAAGTAGGTTCTGGGGTTGTAACAACTAAGCACTCATCAGCAGCCGTTATGAACTTAAGTGTTTCTTTTGACAAACCGGCACCTGTATCAAAAATGATATAATCCATCTCTTCTGAAATCTGCTCAATTTGCGTGGTGAAATAATTTAGATCAGATTCAGATAAGGAGAATAAATCGGCCATACCGGAGCCCCCGGCAATAAAAGGTAAAGAATGAGTTCCGAGTTCAATAATCTCTGAAATATCTCTTTCTCCTTTTAATAAATGATACAAGCTGTACTTGGGTCTGACTCCCATAAGCACATCAATATTGGCCATTCCGATATCTGCATCAAACAAAAGAACTTTTTGACCTAATGATTTCAATGCAAGTGCAAAATTCAATGTAAAGTTAGATTTTCCTACCCCGCCTTTCCCACTACTCACCGTTATGATTCGCGCGGATTGTCGGACCAAAGGTTGTGAAGCAGGCTCGTCATGTGATGAAACAAGTTTTCTGAGCGATTGGGCTTGATCACTCATCATGATTTTTCGTCCAAGAGCAAGTTAGTTAACATTTTTAGATCAACAGAAAGTAGGTCATCAGGTACATTCTGCCCGTTTGTAATATATGAAGCTTTCAAAGGAAATTCATTTAACAGATTGTATAATGGACCGATGCTTTCAGTCTCATCAAGCTTTGTAAAGATCACCTTTTGCAGTCCATGTCTACTAAAATTCTCCGTTATTCTCTTCATATCCTGAATCTTAGATGTCAAGCTCAGTACCAGATAGGTTTCACTTTGTTCAGAAGGACTAAATAAACTGTGAAGCTCCGCGACAAACAATTCATTCAGGTAATTTCTACCCGCTGTATCCATTAGGATCAGATCACAACCTGCAAGACGTTGTCTTGCACGCTGCATATCCCCCGGCGATTGTACAACTTCCAACGGCACATTCAGGATTGAAGCATAGGTCCGAAGCTGTTCGATCGCTGAAATACGATATGTATCTGCAGTGATAAAACCGACCTTCTTATGCGCACGAAAGATTTGATCCGCTGCCAGCTTAGCAATTGTCGTCGTTTTACCTACACCTGTTGGTCCAGCAATATAAACAATTTTTGTCTGCTCACTTATCCCTGCACCGATGTTATCACTCAAAAACGACCCTACTTTAATTCGAATCAACTTATTAAGTTCTTCATCCGTCAATTTCTGATCAAGAGCTACCCATTCGTTATAAACAGCTTCAATCCATTCATCTGCCAATTCAGGAAGTATCTCATGCGATTGAAGTTGCTCCTGAAAAACGGATAATGCAGCAGGGAGTTCACGAACTCCTTCCTGCTGCCTAGCTAACTTGCTCATCATGGATTTCATTTGCTGAATCTCTTCAAATAATCGATCCTCTTTAGTCTCTCTATGGAGATGTGGAGCCGCAGTAGCCGAAGGTACAGTCTCCTTAGGTTGTGAATCGAGAAAGAGTGATAATCTTTCGTCTAACATCTGCTGTTGTGTATTATCCACAGTAGGTGAAGCTCTAGAGACCTGAACAACACCTTCTGAAGCCGTGGACATTTCGAGTGAAGCCACTACCGGTCTCTCCTTCAGCCCGATTGCAGAGGAAGAGTTTGACATCATCTCAGAGGATTTGCGGTACGCCTGTGGTATGGCCTGCCTTGTAATAGGAGGAGATGCCGGTACCGAAGGACGCTTCATTTCGACCTTTGGCGCTACCTTTTCCGTGCTCTCTGATGCCGCAATAACTTCTATTTTCTTCTTCTGAAACATCCCTAGAAATCCGCCTATTCTCAACTCCTTCGTGCTGAGAATTACAGCGTCGGATCCCAGTTCTCCTCGTATCTTCTGCATTGCATCGGGCATTGTGTCAACGATATACCGCTTCACTCTCATAAGTTCACCACTCCGACACTTTGAATTTCAACATTGGGTTCAAGTTCACTATATGACAATACCGGAATATCCTGCATACTCCGCTCAATGACCTGTCGTAAATACATACGAATAGTCGGAGACGTTAATACGATCGGCTGTTGTCCTGATTGAATAAGTCGGTTGACCTGCTCATTCAACTTCTGAAACATGGTTTGAGTTGACTGAGGATCTAGTGCTAAATAACTCCCCTGATCACTCTGTTGAACGCTCTCAGCGATTTTCTTCTCTAGCATCGGCCCTACTGTGATTACTCGCATCGTCTCTCCCTGTTGTGTGAATTGTTGCGTAATTTGTCTTGAGAGTGCCTGTCTGACGTATTCCGTCAGAACATCAGGTTCCTTGGTATAGGTGCCATAATCTGCGAGAGTTTCGAAAATAGTGACCATATCCCGAATCGATATTTTTTCGCGAAGCAATTTAGCAAGAACTTTCTGAACCTCTCCGATCGATAGAACGGAAGGTATTAATTCGTCGACAAGAACCGCGTAATTGTCCTTGAGGTTGTCTACCAATGTCTTCGTTTCTTGACGACCAAGCAGTTCATGCGCATGTTTCTTGATCATTTCCGTCAAATGCGTTGCCACAACAGATGGCGGATCTACTACCGTATATCCTGATTGCTCGGCCCGATCTTTGGTAGATTCGTCTATCCATAGTGCTGGTAACCCAAATGCAGGTTCTTGGGTCTCGATTCCTGTAATGGAATCATCCTCCATCCCAGGACTCATTGCCAAATAGTGATTAAGTAGTAATTCACCGCCGCCTACGACATTTCCTTTAATTTTAATGACATATTCGTTCGGTTTTAGTTGAATATTGTCGCGAATTCGAATTACGGGAACAACAAGTCCCATTTCCAAGGCACATTGACGCCGGATCATTATAATTCGATCCAATAAATCTCCACCTTGACTAGTATCCGCTAATGGGATAAGTCCATATCCAAACTCGAACTCGATCGGATCTACTTGTAGTAGATTGATAACGCTCTCGGGACTCCGAACCTCCTCGATTTGCTGTTCCTCCTCTTGCTGTTCCTGTTCAACTTGCTTACGGTTCAAGTTCTTCTGCATTCTTAATGCAGCAAACACCATTATTCCTGCGAATGGTAGAGTTGTCCAAGGACCGATAGGTGTAAATAGACCTAATAGAGTGATCGTTCCGGCAACGATATAGATGAGTTTAGGATATGTGAATAGTTGTGAAGTAATATCGTCAGCCAGATTCCCCTCTGACGAAGCACGTGTAACTATTAGACCCGCAGCTGTCGAAATAAGTAATGCCGGAATTTGACTGACGAGTCCATCGCCAATCGTAAGAATAGAATATGTAGATAGTGCATCTTGAAACGCCATCCCATGAATCGTCATACCGATAATGAAACCGCCGACTAAATTTATAACTAGGATGATAATACTAGCGATAGCATCGCCTTTAACGAACTTACTTGCCCCATCCATGGCTCCGTAGAAGTCCGCTTCTCTCTCAATCTTGCGGCGGCGATCCCGAGCCTGCTGTTCATTGATCAGACCCGCGTTAAGGTCAGCATCAATACTCATCTGCTTGCCGGGCATTGCGTCCAAGGTAAATCTGGCTGCAACTTCTGCTACCCGTTCCGAACCTTTGGTAATCACTATAAATTGAACGACCACCAAGATTAGGAAGACAACAAAGCCGATTACGGGTTCCCCTTGAGATACCCACTCCCCAAAGGTAGCTACAACATCACCGGCTTTTGCTTGTCCTAGAATCAACTTGGTGGTCGAAACGTTTAGCGCCAACCGGAATAGGGTTGTAATTAACAGCATCGCTGGAAAGATGGAAAACTGTAATGCTTCTTTCGTATTCATTGCTACCAACAAAATCATCAATGAAATCGAGATATTGATAATTAATAGAATATCCAACAACCAGGTTGGGATCGGAAGAATCATTAACAGAACGATGCCGATTACACCCATTAGGATGAATAAATCTTTTGCCTTCTTCACTGGTCCGCCTCCGATTCCCATCAAGATTTACTCTTACCCTTCATTCTGTATACATAAGCCAATACTTCAGCCACGGCCTGGAACAAATCCGCAGGGATAACATCCCCAATTTCTGATCTTTGAAACAGCGCACGTGCTAGTGGCTTGTTTTCCATTGTTATAACGCCATGTTCTTTAGCAATCTCTCTGATTCGCAGAGCCACATAGTCTTGACCTTTTGCCACAACTTGTGGGGCATCCATTTGTGATCCATCATACTTCAGTGCTACAGCAAAATGCGTTGGGTTCGTAATAATTACATCCGCCTTTGGCACATCCTGCATCATCCGCTGAAGCGCCATACGCCGTTGTCTTTCCCGAATCTTACCCTTGATGAGCGGATCGCCTTCCATCTTCTTGTACTCATCTTTGACATCTTGTTTTGACATTCTCATTTTTTTTGCATGATCATATTTCTGATAAATGTAATCGATTACCCCTAATACGAACAAAGCAACGGCAATTTTTATGCCCAAACTCATCGTTAGCTCAGCCGTAAAATTGAATGCCGCTTCTACTGTAACTTGACTGAGTGAGGAAATATATCCTCTTGCACCCCAGACTGTTGAAAATACGAGATATCCTATCACCGTCAATTTTAAGATAGACTTCAAGAATTCAACGACGGAGCGCATCGAAAAGATATTTTTAAAACCCTCTATTGGATTCAGTTTACTGAATTTCATTTTGAGTGATTCGCCACTCATTATAAATCCCACTTGAGCGTAACTAGCAATAGCAGCAACTACTACTACTACTAGAAAAATCGGAGCAAGTACTAAAAGAATTTGGACTCCATAACTTCTGAACATTGTCATTACGTTCTCTGTCGTTACATCCATACTCAAACGGTGATAAAAAACATCCGAATATAAAAAAACGAGTCGAGTTTTTATGTAACCACCAAACGCCGACAGGCTAAGAAAGACGGACAAAAGTATAAGTGCTCCCGATACATCCTGACTCTTAGCGATTTGACCCTTCTTACGGGAATCTTGTTTCTTTTTTGGCGTAGCTTTCTCTGATTTCTCTCCAGAAAACAACTGCAAGTCTAGGCGATACCGTAACATCCTCTTGATTCCTCCGATCCCTACTTTGGCCGATCCCCAATGGTACCCAGTAATTCCTGCAACGATTTGAACAATACAGTAAACAAATGTTCAAACGTATAGGTGAAGGTGGTAACCAACAAGAGTAATACACTCAATCCAACAATTATCTTCAACGGCATACCGATCACGAAGACATTAAATTGAGGGGCCGAACGAGCCAGGAAACCGAGCGCAACGTCTGTGAGAAATAGCGCAACGACAAGTGGCGCCGCCATTTGAAACGCGAGTAGAAATGATTGACTAAATGTCCTGATTAGAAATTCCGCCAAATTCCCACTGTAAATCCGTTGAAAAAGATCATTTGATAAAGGAATCCAGTTATAACTCCTAATCACAGCGTCCAGCAAATAATGATGCCCATTCATGCTTAAGAACAGCAGCGTAGCAAACATATACTTTAGATTCCCAAGAACTGGTGCAGAAGCTCCGGTCATCGGGTCTACTACATTCGCGATACCAAATCCTATTTGGATATCGATGAAAGAACCAGCAATTTGAATAACAGCAAACATTAGAGCTGCCACATAACCTATAAGTAATCCGATTAACACTTCTCGAATTATAAGTAGCACATACGTCAGATCCATCGGAATAGCTTGATCGCTTCCCTGAATTAAGAGAATCAGAAAGGCGACCATAGCGGAAAACCCGACTTTGAACGTATTAGGTACCGTTTTTGATGCAAATATGGGTGCTACTACAAAAAATGATGTCATTCGACAAAAAATAAGCATAAAAACGGATAATCCTTGCATCATAGTCTCCATCATCACTTCAGCCTAACCGATAAAACTTGATAGATTGTTTAGTATTCCATAGGTAAAATCAACAAGTGTTGATAAAATCCATGGACCGAATAGTAACAGTGCCACCAATACAGCAATGATTTTTGGTACAAAGGCAAGCGTCTGCTCCTGAATTTGCGTTGTTGCCTGAAAGATACTAACCATTAAGCCGACAGCCAGACCAATTAAAAGCATCGGAGCGCTAACCTTCAGCACGGTAAAAACGGCTTGTCCGGCCAAACTAATAATAAATTCCGAACTCATCACCGTTCCCCCTCAAATAAGAAGTAAATAGCCTCGTCAAGTATTGAAGCTGACCAACAAAGATTTGACTATCAAATACCAGCCATCAACGAGTACAAACAACAAAATTTTAAACGGCAGTGAAATCATAACCGGAGGTAACATCATCATCCCCATAGCCATCAAAACACTGGCAACAACAATATCTATAATCAGGAACGGAATAAATATCATGAATCCCATTTGAAAAGCCGTTTTCAGTTCACTAATCGCAAATGCAGGGACCATCACTGATAGAGGAATATCCTGATAACTTGCCGGCTTCTCCGTTTTGGTGTAGCTCATAAACAATTGGATATCCTTCGGACGAGTATTGGTATACATGAACTCCTTCATCGGTACGGTTGCTTTATTCAGTGCTTCCGTCTGACTAATCTCCGCTTTAAGATAAGGTTGCAAAGCGACCTCATTTATCGTGGACAAGGTAGGACTCATAACAAATAGTGTCAGAAATAATGCCAATCCCACTAAAACCTGGTTAGGAGGCATCTGCTGGGTCCCTAATGAGCTACGAACAAACCCGAGTACAATAACTATTCTCGTAAAACTAGTCATCAACACAAGGATCGCTGGTGCGATACTAAGTACGGTGATAAGTAGAATGATGGACAAGGAGCTTGTACTCGGCTCCCCTCCTGAATCTCCGATTTGAATTCCGATATCCGGTATCGGATTCACTGTTGTTGCCGAGGCTACGGTAACTGCAAACATGCTCCATAACCCAATCAACAAGCCAACGATAATGAGCTTCTTCTTCATGAATCCCTCGACCGATCTATAGATTGTTCTTCTTCATCTTTCAACAGTTCTTCCATTTGCCTTGTCCGGCTCGGCATTCTTTGCAACTGTGATTGAAACACCTCATGGAAGGACGAACTCTCCAGTTCCTCCGCCTCCTGTGGTGCCTTGCGGAATCGTGAAATGAAGCCGGACACCAACGATGTTAAAGCAGGATACTCAGCGTTTTCTTCTTGAAATGCTTGATGAATCACGGCAACTTCATTCGGATCAGAAATTTTGTCAACAAGCGAGATGTTCTCACCTACTCCGACAAGATACACACTATCTCCTACTTGAATAACCTGCAGAGACTTGTTAGGCCCGAGACCGATAGCTCCCATCGTTTGGATCGATCGGCTCTGTGACATAAAACGACTTCTTTTCCCTAGGAAACGGACCAGCAATATGATTAGAACAACAATAATTGCTAACACGACGATGACCGTCACTAAGTTACCCCAAATATTTATATCATACGATGGTAGAGCATCCGGCTCAATCTCAGGCATGGACGTAACCTACAATCCAAGTGTCTTGTTAATAGCTTCGACAACCCGATCAGATTGGAAAGGTTTAACGATGAAGTCTTTAGCGCCTGCTTGAATCGCATCAATAACCATCGCTTGTTGCCCCATTGCAGAGCACATAATCACTTTTGCATTTGGATCGATCTTCTTGATTTCTTTTAGTGCAGTAATTCCATCCATTTCAGGCATCGTGATATCCATCGTAATGAGGTCTGGATGTAATTCTTTGAATTTCTCGATGGCCTGCGCACCGTCTTGCGCTTCACCCACAACTTCGAATCCGTTCTTCGATAAAATGTCGCGGATCATCATTCTCATAAAAGCAGCATCGTCTACGATTAGAATTCGGTTTGCCATTGATTAAAAATCCTCCCTAAACTTCTACTATTGTAATTTCTGTATGCGGTCCCATTGGCTAACAATATCAGTAACACGAACACCAAAATTTTCATCAATAACTACGACTTCACCTTTGGCGATAAGTTTATTGTTCACCAGTATATCCACAGGTTCACCTGCGAGCTTATCTAGTTCAATGATTGAACCTTGAGATAATTCCAAGATATCCTTAATTTGCTTCTGGGTCCTTCCTAATTCTACGGTGACTTTAAGGGGAATGTCCATCAATAAATTTAAATTATTGTCGTCTACATTCGCGAATCCTGGAGCACCCAAATTAGAAAACTGAACTGGTTGAATATTTAAGCTACGTCCTTGCATTCCACCATAGTGTTGAGGCTCGTTGTAAGGGCGCTCTACAGGGACATTGTAATGAGCCTGTTGTTGCATAGGTGGAGGCGATGAGTACGTTGGTGACTCATATACCGGCTGTGCTGGCGCAACTGGCGTCGCTGTAGCAGCGACTTCATTCTGTGATGAATCTGCAGAAGATCCATTAATAAGGCTATCTACCATATCTTTGGAGAACTTAACCGTAAGAAGCTGCATGATCGTCGAATCAATCAAATCTCCGATAATTAACCTGAACGATACCTTGATCAGCGTTTCATCGGGAGGAAGACTGCTTACCCCGTTTCCGTTGGACATATTAAGAATGTCGATTCCCGGTGGTGAAATATTTACAAACCGGTTGAAAATTGTCGACATCGATGTCGCGGAGGAACCCATCATTTGATTCATCGCTTCTTGAACGGCGCTGATATGAATTTCATTCAGTTCCTCATCTTCCGGATTCCCTTCTCCACCAAGCATAAGATCTGCAATTACTTGAGCATCTCTTGTCTTGATAACTAGTGAATTCATTCCTTCAAAGCCATCGACATATTGCACATGGATCGCCACATGGGGTTTGGGGAACTCCGTTTCAAATTTAGAGCGTGTAATAATAGATACTTTAGGGGTAGTAATATCCACCTTCTTGTTCAACAACGTTGAAAGAGCTGTTGCCGCACTGCCGAACGTGATGTTACCAATCTCCCCCAGGGCATCTTGTTCTAAAGCTGTTAAATAGTCATCTACCGTTGGTTCAGAAGGTGTATCATGATTCGCCTGCTTGAGCAGAGCGTCTATCTCCTCTTGAGACAAATAATCTTTACTCGTCAAATTCTTCAACTCCTTCGCTAACAATTTCATCGATTTGAATGGCGATTCGGTCTTTAATCGTGCCAGGGCTACCGATATATTTCAATCTATCTCCTATCATAATGGACAGTCCATCTTGAACAGGCTTATTCAAGGAAATTACATCACCTGGTGATAATCCCAAGAATTCTTGAATTGTAAGCTGTGATTCGCCAAGCTCAGCAATAATCGGTAATGTTGCTCTGTGTACACGATTTCGAAGTGCCTCTACCTCTTCAGGAATACGCGACTTCTTCTGGGATACAAACCAATGATGAACCGAAAGCTTCGGCATAATCGGCTCTATGACTACATGAGGGATACATAAATTTATCATCCCTGTTGTGTCTCCGATTTTGGTACTCAATGAAATGAGCGCAATCGTCTCATTCGGAGAGACAATCTGCATAAACTGAGGATTTGTCTCTAATGCTTCCATCCGCGGTTTAATGTCTATAATTGTCTTCCAGGCTTCTTGCAAACTCTCAAATGCCCGGCTAAATATACGTTCCATAATAATCGTTTCTATCTCGGTCAAAGATCCGATCTTGGAAGGAGCTGTACCAATTCCCCCAAGCAGCCTATCTAACATGGCATAAGCAACGTTGGGATGAACCTCAAGTACCATTCTTCCTTCTAAGGGTTCTGCTTCAAAAATATTAAGTATCGTCATCTTTGGTATGGAACGAATGAACTCGTCATAAGGGAGTTGCTCCACCTGCACTACGCTAATCTGCACAAAAGTACGAAGTTGCGCCGAGAAGTAGGTGGTGAGATAACGAGCAAAGTTCTCATGAATCCGGGTTAAGCTGCGGATATGATCTTTGGAAAATCTCACCGCTCTTTTGAAGTCGTATGCTCTTATTTTCTTTTGCGTTTCTTCCTTCTTAAGTTCTTCAGCATCCATTTCGCCAGAAGATAGCGCGGCGAGCAGAGCATCGATCTCGTTTTGCGATAATACATCTACCAAACATCTCACCCCCTCAAAGAATTTATTCTATCGATATCGTCTAGATCGTTGTAATAATGAAAGCAGTAATATCGATTTGAACAAGTTTTCCTTCTGGGAGCGACTTGTTGATAAGATTCATTAATTCGGAGCTTAAATTATCTTTACCTGTAGCTCCATTCAATTCCTCTGGCTTAGTGTCTGCAAGCGTCTTAATGATAAGTGGCTTAATCTTAAAGTCTTTGATTTTGTCAAAAGCTTCCTTAGAAGTTTTGCGATCCAATTGGAAAGCGAAATCTATTACTACTACATAGCTAGGATCCGACAAGTTCGTCTTGATCCCATCTATTGTTGAAGTTACTTCAACAATTTCATCCGCTGACAAACCTGATGGTACAGTTACATCCTGGACGGCGGCTCTAACCTCATTACCTGGACTAGGCTGTGTTAAAGGTCTTATCAGCAAGACGGCGGCCACTACGATCAGCGTAATTGATAATAAAATCGTAATTAACCATGGCAGCATTTTCTTCATGACCATTCCTCCGTTTGTTGCACTTTAATAGTTGCTGCATGTATACCAATTTCAATGGAATATTCCTTCACCCTCGCGATAACTTCAGCAGCCTTCTCGAGAACGATAATACGCTTGCCATTAACAAGGGTTACGTATGTATCCGGTGTTTCTTCAACGGTCTCGATCATCATTGCGTTCAACCACATTTGTGAGCCGTTTAAACGTGTTATAGAAATCATGATAACCCTCCCATCCTGGTAACGGGAAAATCCCGCTTCTTATCGAAAACACCGTTTGAATCGTCTTATAAAGGAGGCGAAGGAGGAGATAAATCCTCCCCCGCTGTTCCCTATCTTAACGTTTCAAATTGACAACTTCCTGCAATACTTCATCCGAAGTAGTGATAATACGTGAATTCGCTTGGAAACCACGTTGTGCCACGATCATCTCAGTGAATTCACCAGTCAAGTCAACGTTAGACATTTCTAACTGACCAGAAATGATTGCGCCTGTACCAAATTCAGCACTATTCGCTACTGTAGGCTCAAGAGCACCCTCAGCATTAGCGTTTAATGTGATTCTGTACAAGTTACCACCGATTTTCTCAAGGCCTTCGGGATTGGTTACTTTAGCTAAACCAATTTGTTGACCTTCTCCCGTTTCTCCCGTGTTCATTTTCTGAATGATCATACCATTCTGCGCAATGGAGAAAGCGGTCACTTCCTCTTCGATTGTTATTGGCTCGCCTCCAGCATCACACACGAGCAGACCATCAGAAGTAACTAGCTGGCGTGCTGCATCCAGATGAAAATCGCCCGCTCTCGTAAGGAATGGAACTTCTTGATCCCCCGACAGCTTCACTAGAAAGAACCCATCTCCGTCAACACGTAAGTCAAGCGGGTTATTCGTCGTCATCGCACTACCGCCAGTGTGAAGCGTATCAATCGAACCAATCGATACACCTAGCCCGATTTGCTTCGCATTCGCACCCCCAGTTTCTGCATCTACTGGTGGAGTAACACCGGAGACTGTCTGACTCATAATATCCTTGAACATAACTCGACCTGATTTAAAGCCTACTGTGTTTACGTTAGCAATATTGTTTCCGATTACGTCAAGTTTCGTTTGAAACCCGCGCATCCCAGAAACGCCCGAATACATTGATCTTAACATGCGTTCTCATTCCTCCCAGGAATTAAAATAATAGCTTGAGCCGCATCAGTCGATCCGCGACTCATGGCTTTCCGTCTCCGGGCCAGCCAATTATGAAATAATAACTGCACTATCGATTTTCGTAAAAACATTGTCTTTCATGCTATTACCATCCATCGCTGTAACAACTGTACGATTATCCACATTTACAATGAGGGCCATATCCTTCATCAGAATGAGAGAATCCTTCGCTCCCTTAGCAGCGGCATTATCAATAGCATTTTCGATCTGATTCAATTGTTCAGGCTTCAACTCAATACCTCGTTGTTCCAAGCGTTTAACCGCATGGTTACTGAAATATACGAGTCGATCTTGCAGCATTTCCTTGAAAGAGGTTCCTTGTCCAGCGTTAGCCTGACTGTTCTTTGTTGGTTGTAACGTATTCGGCTGAATTCTTCCGGGATATAACTGTCCTACTTTTATAGGATTCATGATTCTCCAACTCCGTTGGTATCACTTGGTACATCCGGTGCTGCTGGCTCTTCCGGTACTATTGGTTCTTCAACTTCAGGAGCATTGTCCACCTGTACAATTTCGTCGATCGGGATTTCCTTCTCACCAACTTTAACGTAGTGAACACCACTTCGAACAACGATAGAATCCACAATTCCGCTTGCTTTCTCGGTAATAACTTCTGCTTTACCCGTTTCAATCGAATAGTCACCAGTCTTCGTTTGTACAGTCCAACTGACTTCCTTTCCGATCAACCCTGAATTATTCCCAAGCGACTGACTCATAACAGACAATTGATCATAAATCTTTACAAGTTGTTCAACTGAAGTAAACTGAGCCATTTGAGCAACCATTTGTGTGTTGTCCATAGGTGATAATGGATCCTGATTTTGCATTTGGGCCATCATCAACTTTAGAAAATCATCTTTACCTAAACTAGAACTCTTCGCACTAGCTTTGGCCACATTTCCTGCTGAGTAATTAGGCCACGATACATTGGTTGGTATTACATCCGCCATGAGGCTACCTCCTTTCTATTAGGCTTTTGCAACGAAGGAGCTACCATAGTTTACTTCATTTCTTCTTACTTCAGAGATCCACTCGTTCCATTCCTCATTCAGATCACTAATTAGCAAAGCATCTTCCTCTTGAATCTCACGACGCTTGCCTCCCTGTTGTTGCCCTGTCCCTGTACCATTACCAGGTTGGCGCCCATCTTGGTACATGTGCGAAGACAACGAGGAATTCTGTGTTACTTCCAATTTAGTAACCTGAAGTCCCTGGGCTTGAAGTGCGGACCTGAGTTGACCCATCTGCTGCTCTAATGATTCCTTAGCCAGTGCAGTTTCGGTTACGAACTGGGCTATCATCTGGCCATCACGCATCGTAATCTTCACATCCACTTGTCCCAAATGCTCCGGATATAGGGAAATCTTAGCTTCGGAAATACCTTGAAGTTTAACAATATCCATTTTGCTGACTAGAAACCCGCTCATCTCTTTACTGAAATTCTCAACAGGTACAGGTGCAGCAACCGTTTTTAGTGGTGTTGTTCCTGCTTGACGTAAGGTCAATTCCCCTGCTGTAACAATATTTCCAGAATGTAAACGACTTTCGCCTTCAGAAGTAGCTTCACTATCTGTTGAATCGGAAGCTTGAGAAGTTACGCCTGTTACAGAAATGATGGTATCTTTACTTTGTACAGTCTGGGTACCGACAATATCTCGAACAGCTTGTTGGTTGTTGCCTCCAGTTGTAGCTTCAGAACTCTTGCTAAGAGCGGCTGCTAAGACAGAGAAATTATTATTGTTAGACTCTTTCCCAACGGTAGGGTTCAGCTCAGTTTGAACGGATTTCAGTGAACTCAGTACGCTTTGAAGAGACTGAATAACCTCTCGTGCTTGACCTAGACTACTTGCTGCCGTCGATTGCTGACCATCTGCTGCGGATAGCATCTGTACTAAAGCATCTTGAATTGCGAAACGCATCGTCTCGGAGTGCTGCGCCAAAAGTGGTAACTCAGTACCTTCAATGCCTTCTTGGTCATTTTCAGTTGACCCATTTTGCGGAATTAAGGTTTGAATACCTTGAAGCCAGCCTTGCAAAACTTCTAGAAGTGAAGGATTCTCTGATAGCGCTTTGTCCATTTGATCAAGTTGCTGTAGTAAGTCTTCAAGCAAGGTATTTATCGTGTCACCTTCGCTCTCTGTTCCAGTACCTTCAACATCAACTGTTGAATTCAAACTAGCTAAAGTCAAAGCTTGAGCTGAAGTTTGACCCTCCGCAGACAGAGAATTACCCATCATCATCGATAAAAGTGTTTGATCAAATGCTTGTACTGTGGCCTGACCTGATTCAACTTTACCGCTTGCACCATACCAGAGTCCGTTCGTAGCAGTTCCAGTTGATACATTAGATAGTATTTGACTCATCTTTTTCACCTCCTTTCACGTTGTTATCAGTCACTCTATTTACTAACAAGCTTGTTAAGTATTTTAGTTGTTTGAGCATCGTCTACCTTAGTCATGGCTACTAAAATATTTGAACGGGTCGTGTCATCGACCGAATTTAATATTTTTAGCGCTTTATCCGGACTAATCTTGTAAGTTTGTAGAATCAGTGTTGCGGCGGAATCCGCCGACATGCTAGCAAATGTCCCGCTTAACTGTTGATCACTGAGACCCGTGCTAACTTGTGTGCTCGCCGCATCCGTTTCAGCGTCCTTCTTCAACCTCGACTGTAATGCAGCAATAGCTAGATCTTCTGAAGGTTGGACATCTTTGAGTTTAATAGAAATATCAGCTGCTTTTTGAGCGTCCATCTTTTCAAGAATAGCTACCTTACTTTCGTTATTCATCATACTGAGCATTTGAAGTGTTTCATCGGTCGTCAATTTTTCTAAAATAGCGGCCGCTTTCTTGGGGCTCATTTGCGCGTATAACTGCGAAAGCTTCTTAACCTCTTTCTGATAAGCAACTTGTTCATCAGCTAGTTCTTGATTAGCAGTTACCTGCTGATCCGCTTCTAGCTCTGCTTGAAGATCCTTCAACTTACTCTCTTGCTCCACAACCTGAGCATTTGCTGCTTCCAGGTCGGCTTCTTGCTTAGTTACCTGTTCTTTTAGCTGTTTGATCGTAGCATCCGTACTCGCTTGCTGTTTCTTATTATCTTCCTCTTTGTCCTTCGTAGTATCCTTTTTATCCGTTATCGCAACTTCAGGGTCAGGTACGAAATTTTTGATAATAGGTATTGAGTTAGCAATTTCCTGTAATGTTGTACGGAAAGGCATATTAAACAACGTCAGTAGAACGCCAAGCAAAACAACGGTAAACAGTATCGGTGTCACAAAGAATAAAAATCTTGAAAAACCGCTTCCTGTTTCATAATCTTCTTCCAACTCTGTCTGTGCCATCCTATCCCCTCCTTCGCAAGCCCATTCTTATCGCCCGCTACAGCTTTAACGGGCTCTCATGGCAAACCGGACCGTAGCCATCTCGTCCAGTTCGTTTTGTTCCCGAAGAAGCATTTCGTGCTGAAATTTGTCTTGTTCCTTCTCTTTTGCCTTTAACCATACTTTCTCGTCTAGCATTTTACTGTTCAAGAAACTCTTTTTATTCTCAACATGGATCTCAGCACGTTTTACATCTCTTAATTTGCTCGTAATACATTGCTCAAGATAATCCACATACCGTTGTAGCTCTTGTAGCTTAATTACGGAGGCTTTGTTCTCCATCTCCGATTGAATCACGCTAAAAGTAGCTCTCTTGTCCTCGAACAACCTATCTAATGATCTTTGCTCCGATTGCAAATGACCCACGGCTGCAGAAAGCATCCACTCTGCCTGAGTCTTCTCATTCGATTTCAAATCTACTACTTTTTGATAAACATAACGGAACCTCATTCTTTAAGGGTCAGCTCCTCGCAAATTCAGAAATCAAACGTTCTTGTACTTCTGTTAACGTTACTTTCTCATTCACTTTCTGTTTCGAGAAATCCCAAATGCTATGTATATAACTGATCGCTTCATCGATCTCAGCATTGGATCCTTGTTGATACGCTCCAATGTTAATCAAGTCCTCCGAGTCCTTATACACCGCGAGTAAACGTTTCAAGTTATCCGCTGCATCACTTTGCTCTTCCGTTACGATATCTTTCATCACGCGGCTTATGCTTGCCAATATATCAATCGCCGGAAAATGTCCTTTGTTCGCTATATTTCGATTCAACACAATATGACCGTCTAGAATCCCCCGTACCGCATCGGCAATCGGTTCATTCATGTCGTCACCGTCGACAAGTACTGTGTAGAAAGCTGTAATCGAGCCCGTGGGCCCTGTCCCTGCTCGTTCCATTAACTTCGGTAATGCTGCGAACACCGAAGGGGTATAACCACGCATAGCAGGAGGTTCACCAACAGCTAGCCCCACTTCCCGTAGTGCCATTGCATATCTAGTGACGGAGTCCATCATCAGCATGACATTTAATCCTCTGTCACGGAAATACTCTGCGATACTAGTCGCAATTAGTGCTCCTTTTATCCGGATCAATGCTGGTTGATCCGAAGTTGCAACAATGACTACGGAACGCTCCAAACCTTCCGGTCCAAGATCGCGCTCAATGAAGTCAAGCACCTCACGACCACGTTCCCCAACCAACGCGATGACGTTCACATCCGCCGCAGTGTTACGAGCGATCATACCCATCAATGTACTCTTACCTACACCTGAACCAGCAAAGATTCCGACACGCTGTCCTTTACCAATCGTAAGTAGACCGTCTATGGCCCTAACTCCTATACTTATCGGCTCAGCCACACGCGGCCGATTCAACGGGTTCATCGGTTTGTTATAAGTAGAATAGTGATTCATACGCGATGGGATGATGGAACCATCTAGTGGTTGTCCAAGCCCATCGAGTACTTTACCTAGCAATTCCGACCCTACCTGAACGCTTAGAGGTTTACCTGTTCCAACCACATCACACCCTGGCCCAATCGCATGCAACTCTCCAAGGGGCATCAACAGCACTTTATTGTCACGGAATCCAACAACTTCGGCCTGAAGCGGCTGTGAAGATTTGCTAGGATAAATGTAACAAACATCACCTATACTAGCGTCCGGACCCTCTGACTCAACCATCAGCCCAATCACCTGCGTCACTTTCCCATTAATCCGTACAGGATCCAACTGCTTAAGGTGATCAATATATCGCTCCGGATCAATTCTCGTCATGTTGATGTCCTCGATCCTCAACCTGCAACGATATACGTAACAGTTCCTTTTTTATCTCCGACAATTGTGTATCCACTCTAGCATCCACACTACCAAACGATGATCGGATAACGCAGCCACGGTCCTTCACTGTAGGATCCGGTAAAATCTGCAATTCAGCCTGTGAGTCGATGGCTAAACTTAGTTCTTCTCTAGCCGCTTGAACAAAAGCAAAATGTGATGGTGAAACACAAAGCGTAAGAAGGCCCTGCTCACGTTTACGAGAAAGATTTCCCTTAATTAACTCCAGCGTGTACTCCGGTTCTAAATCCAGTTGCTTATCAATGATCTTCTCCGCAATAGCGCAGCTAAGCTCAACCAGAAAGGGCTCTGCTTCTTGAATGATTCGGCCTTTCTCGATATGCGCCTCTTCCAGCACAGCAGTCGCCTCGGCCATCATTACATTGATTTTGTCTTGTAACGTTTGTTCCGCCTGGACTTTGCCTTCTTCATACCCTTGACTGAAGCCTTCAGATTTGAGCGCTTCGATCAAATCTTCGTCCTGTACTCTTCGCTCTTGCCACCACGTCTCAATTTGTTCCTTAGCCTCAGCGAGCAAACGCTCGCTTTGTTCTGAAGCTTCTCTCACTTGACGTTCAGCAAAATCTTTGGCATCACTCAGCATTTGCCGTCTTGTTTCTTCAGCGGCCAAATCTTCGACCGTGACCGCAACCTCGGCAATGGCCATTGATTCATCATCTAATTTTTGTTCATCAGGGGACAGGTAAGTCTTGCCCAAATTGAGTTGTTTCAGAATGTCCACCGGAACGTACTGGGACACCTTGATCAAATTAGACAATGATGTCATCTCCTCCGCCGCGTGCAATTATGATCTCTCCAGCCTCTTCCAATCTGCGGATTGTTGCTACGATACGTGTCTGAGCTTCTTCCACATCACGAAGCCGCACAGGTCCCATATATTCCATTTCTTCTTTGAAGGTCTCCGCCATCCGTTTAGACATATTGCGGAAGACTGCTTCGCGAACTTCTTCACTAGCGACTTTAAGCGCAAGTTGCAAATCTGCATTCTCAATATCACGGATAATCCGTTGAATATATCGATTATCCAAGTTAACAATATCTTCAAAGACAAACATGCGTTTCTTGATTTCTTCAGCCAACTCAGGATCCTGAATTTCCAAGGAATCGAGAATCGTTCGTTCTGTGCCACGGTCGACGCCATTCAGAATTTGAACAATCGACTCGAGTCCGCCAGCACTTGTATAATCCTGAGTTACTGTAGCAGACAATTTCTGTTCCAGCACCCGCTCCACTTGAGAAATAACTTCTGGAGACGTACTGTCCATCATCGCTATTCTTCTCGCTACTTCAGCTTGTTTATCTTGAGGGAGCGAGGACAAAATAATAGCCGCTTGTTCAAATTGAAGGTAAGACAGGACAAGAGCGATCGTCTGAGCATTCTCGTTCTGTATAAAGTTGAGAATCTGGTTAGGATCCGCTTTACGTGCAAAATCGAAAGGTCTAACCTGTAACGTTGCAGTCAAGCGATTAATAATGTCGAATGCCTTGGATACACCAAGTGCTTTCTCCAAAATTTCTTTGGCATAGTTAATGCCGCCTTGCGTGATATATTCTTGAGCGAGACAAATCTGGTGAAACTCCGCCATGATCATCTCTTTCTCGCTAGCGTCCACTTTTCGAACATTGGCGATTTCCAACGTTAACTGTTCAATCTCCTCATCGCGTAGATGTTTGAAGATTTCTGCTGAGACCTCTGGACCTAGTGTAATTAACAAGATCGCGGCTTTCTGTTTTCCGCTTAAACCTTGAGACGTTGCTACTTTCGACATTGCTATCACCTCTATTCCTCAGACAACCAGGTACGAAGCAAGTTGACGAATTCATCAGGTTTCTTCTTCGCCAGCGTTTCCAGTTGTTTGCGCACTTGGTTTTCGTTTGTAACACTTTCGAAGTTAATGGAAGGAAACTCTGAAAGAAGTGGTTGTGCAATTGCTTCTTCTTCAAACTCTTCCTTGTTCTTCCGACGACGGAACACTAGCATTCCAATACCTGCTCCGGCAAGAAGTATAGCTGCGCCAACTCCCCATAACCATGGGTTAGACAAACTCAACACGCTTTTGTTCACGACATCACTATGAAAAGGTTGTGAGAAAACAGCAACTTTTTTAAGTAATTCAGCGTCTGTATATGTAGAACCTGAGTCAGCTAAGTATGAACCAACGATATTGCTAAGAATATTCTCAATTGCCGTTTGTGTAGTAGGATCTAAAGTTGCTTGTCCTAAAGGTGGTTCAACGGCCACATTAATGGTTAAATCTTTAATAACATATGGACTGGCCACAATATCTCTCGTAATTCGGTTAACCTCGTAATTAATTGTCGAGGACGATTTATCAGAAGTTGAACCGCCCTGTGTATCCGTTGTTGGATATCCCGGTACATCCTGGGTTCCAGTTCCCGGAACACCACCACTAGCATCACCTTCGCCAGTGTAACTTTCTTGAAGTTTCTGGGCACTAATTTCGATACCCTTCATATTCTCCAAGTCAACAGGAGTAACAAGATTATCTTTTTCACTGATTTGGTCGAAATTCAATTTCGATGCTACAAGCACCTCGATTTTATCTGGACCTGTCAGTTTGGATAGGAATTGTTTAACACTTTGTCGTACATCGCTCTCAAATTTTTTCTGCAGAGCCATATTCTCCTGTACTGCAGTTGTTAGCGAACCAGCTTGTCCGCCTCCTTGACCTGTTGGTAACAGAACAGTGTCATCACTAGCAGATATAGATATATTCTCTACAGGCAAGTTAGGAACAGATGTCTTCACCAGATTGAAGTAGCCATCAACTGCTTCCTGCGTGATTCGATAGCCTGGTTTGAACTTAATTACTATAGAGGCTGATGCTTTCTCCTGCTCTTCTACAGTTGCGAAAACGTTCTCTGAAGGAAGATTAATCAACACCTTCGCCTCGCTGACTCCCTGCATCCGTCCAAGTAACTGTTCGACTTCACCATTTAGAGCACTTTTGTATTTAACGTTGAACTCATTATCAGTTGTTCCAATCAATGATGAGCTTTCGTTAAATATTCCCCAACCGATCGAACCATTTTGAACGATCCCTTGAGATCCAACATCTACCTTAACACGAGCTGATTGTTTGCTCGGAACTGAAATACTTGTTCCATCAGGTCCTAATTTGTAAGGAACTCCACCAGTTTCGAGGTAGTTAATGATACCTGCAGCATCTGCAGAGTCCAAATTCGTAAAGGCTACTTCATACTCCGTCTTGGAGAATTGAACCGTCAGTAGGATTACTGCGATAAGTATAAATGCAAGCGATGATATCAAGAGCGTTCTCTGTTTTTTGCTAAAATTGTTCCAGTACCCGGTTATTCTCCCCAGATACTGGGTGATTCTCTCATTCACATTTTCACCTCATTCGAAGCTGCTATAGTCTATTAAATTTGCGTACGCATAATCTCTTGATAAGCTTCTATCACTTTATTTCGGACTTGCGTAGTAAGCTGCAAACTTAACAAGGCTTGCTCCGAAGCGATCATTACCTGTTCGATGTTGACTTGGCCTAGCTGAAATTGCCCATTTAATGCTTCTACATTTTTCTCTTGAGCGGCTACGCCATCTAGTGCATCGCTCAAATAAGAACTGAATCCCTTTATCGTCTCAGCTGGAGTTGGAGACGAAGATTTATTAAGTTGAGCAACTCCGTCTAGCGGCTTAATAGCATTAAAATTGATCGCTTGAATCAACAGACAACACCCCTATCAAAGTTATAGTATCTATTTCCCTATTTGTAATGCTTTTGTTATCATCGCTTTTGTGGCATTCAGTGCTGTCACGTTAGCATCATAAGAACGAGTTGCTGAAATCATATCTACCATTTCTTTTAACGTGTCGACATTAGGCATATAAACATAACCTTGGCTGTCTGCATCTGGATGAGTTGGATTATAAACCGGCTTGAATGCAGATGTATCATCTTCGATCGACGTTATCTTGACCCCTTGGCCAATTTGCCCTGAATTCATTGCAGCACCCAATGCACTGCTGAAGCTTTGTTGCTTAGGCTCCATAACTACTACCTTACGGCGATACGGTACCGCCTTGCCATCTACCACACTCGCTCTAGTTGTCTCCGCATTCGCGATGTTCGAGGAGATGACGTCCATTCTTAGACGTTGTGCAGTTAATGCAGAGGAACTGATATTGAAGCTATTACTAATATTCAATGCAATGATCTCCTCTCAATACAGTATTTTTACTTAGAAATTGCTGTTTGTTTCATCTTGATTTGATAATTAAGTAGTTCTATGTACGAGTTATATCGAAGCTGATTCTCAGCTAGCAAACTCATTTCACTATCAATGTCCACATTATTCAAGTTATTGTTCATCGATGTGGTCTCATCTGTGATCACCTGAGAATCAGGAATACTACTGTTTGAAGGCCCTATGACAAAATGCCTAGGATTTGTAGTTATACCACGTAGTGTTGGCATCTCGCTATTCATTTCATCTTGTAATAAACTCTCAAAAGATACGGATGAACGTTTAAAGTAGGGGGTATCCTCATTCGCAATGTTATTTGAAATAACACTCTGCCTAATATTAGCAGCGTCAATTGCGGCTTCAAGCCTTTGGAATCCCACACCACTCAGTATTTGCATTTACATCTCCCCCAATGTTTTCCCAAAATTGCCATCTCCACTTATTCAACAAAACAAGCCATAGTTCCTCTTTTATTCGACAAAAATTTCTTTTTTTTATTTCCACAAAGGTAAGTCTGTTGAAAAAAACACATTAATGTCGTATATCCTAAGTTTCTAGCAGATTCGACATTATTACAATAAGAAAAAAGCCCTATCTTTAAAAATCCTAATGAAATTCCATTCATTTTAAGTAAATATTTGGTTAAATTCTTTATAAAAAAATCAGATATTTTTAGGAAAGAAAATACAAAGGCCGTTAGACCAATTTCTATAGGTCTAACGGCCTTATTTTTTTGTACTGTGATTTTTCTAACAAGTCCCAATCTACAATATGAACTGGCTTAAGTCCCTGTCTTTAGCGATATCGCCTAACTTTTCACGCACATATTCCGGGGTGATAACCATGCTATCAAGCGTAAGCTCCGGCGCTTCAAATGATAAGTCCTCTAACAATTTTTCAAGGATTGTATGAAGTCTTCTCGCACCGATATTCTCCGTATTACTATTTACAGTGGCTGCAATTCCAGCGATCTCCCGTATTGCTTCCGTTGTGAATTGGATATCAATATTCTCGGTCCGCAGCAACTCAGTATATTGCTTAGTTAACGCATTCTTTGGCTCCGTAAGAATCGAAACAAAGTCATCTAGAGATAAGCTACTAAGTTCAACCCGAATCGGAAACCGCCCTTGGAGCTCCGGAATCAAATCGGAAGGCTTAGCAACATGGAAAGCACCTGCGGCGATAAACAAAATATAATCCGTCTTAACCGGTCCATATTTCGTCATCACGGTTGAGCCTTCAACAATAGGTAATATGTCGCGCTGTACCCCTTCACGTGATACATCCGGACCAGAACCTTGCCCCTTGCTGGCTACCTTATCTATTTCGTCGATAAAAATAATCCCCGACTGTTCAACACGCTTCACTGCTTCTTGAGTTAGATCTTCTTGATCAATCAATTTTGCAGCTTCTTCTTGAGTGAGCACTTTCCGTGCTTCTTTGACACTAAGCTTGCGCTTCTTAGTACGACGTGGAAGTAGGCTGCCGAACATTTCTTGCATGTTCATGCCGAGTTGATCGTTACCTTGACCAGCAAACATGTCCATCATACTAGGTGCATTATCCTCGACTTCGACTTCTATCACATCATCCTCAAGTTGACCAGATAGTAATTTAAACCGAACTTGACGACGACGTTCGGTCAAGCTACTATCTTCTTCAGCCTCGTCATGTGTTGGAGTCGTAGTATTTTGATTATTGCCAAACAACATCTCAAAGGGATTTCGCCCGCTCTTTGACTTGCTATCCGAAGGAACAAGAATATGCACCAATCTTTCATTAGCCAGTTCTTCCGCCTTATCTTTTACATTCTCCGTACGTTCCAACTTAACAGATCTGATAGCAGTTTCAATCAGATCACGTACCATGGATTCGACATCTCTCCCAACGTAACCGACTTCGGTAAACTTAGTAGCCTCCACCTTAATGAACGGGGCCCCAACAAGCTTGGCGAGTCGACGGGCAATTTCTGTTTTACCAACCCCAGTTGGACCAATCATCAATATGTTCTTCGGTACGATCTCATCTCGTACATCTTCGCTTAAGAGACTACGTCGATACCGATTACGTAGTGCAACAGCGACTGATTTCTTGGCCTGCTTCTGTCCTACAATGTACTTATCTAATTCAGCAACAATTTGTCTCGGTGTTAAATTTTCGTTTGTCATGAGACGTCCCTCCTGAAAGGTTTATTGATTGAGATAAATTCTTTACTCTCTTTCACGCAATTAGAAACGGCTTCGTTGTCTTTATAAGTACGAGCTCGAGAAAATTAAGTTGCAATTACTTTACAATCCCTCATTCAAAAAAAGTCCGGAAACCCGGACGGTCGATTGATAATCCCAGTCCACGCGAAAACAGTAATCGCTAGGTAGGAGCTTTATATCATAATTCTTCAACAATAATATTACTGTTAGTGTACACACAGAGCTCAGAGGCAACTTGTAGAGACTCACGGGCAATATCCTTAGCTTCTAGATGCACAGCATGACGTTTAAGAGCTCTAGCTGCTGAGAGGGCGAAATTCCCCCCTGAGCCTATTGCCAACAGATCATCATCAGGCTCAATGACCTCTCCTCCGCCGGAAATGAGCAACATACCAGAATGATCCATAACGATCAGTAGTGCTTCCAGCTTACGCAGTACCCGATCCTGTCTCCAATCTTTAGCAAGCTCCACTGCAGCTCTCTGCAGATTCCCATGATGCTCTTCTAGTTTCCCTTCAAACTTCTCAAACAACGTAATTGCATCACCCACTGAACCCGCAAAACCGGCAATAACTTGACCCCGGTATAATCTACGAACTTTCTTGGCTGTCTGCTTCATCACAACGCTTTCCCCAAAGGTAACCTGCCCATCACCGGCAATCGCACCTTTGCCGTTATGACGAACCGCACAAATTGTAGTGGCATGAAAAGTTGGAATCATAGAATATCGCTTCCTTCCATCTCTTGTATACTCTTAATCATATTCTATATTTAGAGAACCATTCAAATCAAATTGCTACGCGCGATAAAAGCAGACATACTATCCAACGCACGATGAGCAAGCGCTTCTTTCTTTTCTGCTTTCTTTCGGTAGCGAGTGTCTAGGTTAGGAAATAATCCAAAATTCGCATTCATTGGTTGAAAATTCTCAAAGTCGGCAGTAGTTATATATCTTGCCATACTTCCAAGCGTTGTATCCTCTGGGAAAACGATCCCTTCTTCTCCTAATGCAACCCGTGCTGCATTAATCCCTGCAACCAGACCAGAAGCCGCAGATTCTACATAGCCTTCAACACCGGTCATCTGACCGGCAAAAAACAGCTTAGGTTGACTCTTCAGCTGATAAGTCGGCATTAACAATTTCGGCGAATTAAGGAACGTGTTACGGTGCATGACACCATACCGTACAAATTCAGCTTTTTCCAATCCAGGAATCATGGAGAAGACGCGGCTCTGTTCCCCCCACTTGAGGTGAGTCTGGAATCCAACCAAATTATATAACGTTGCTGCCGCATTGTCTTGACGAAGCTGAACGACAGCATGCGGAATTTTCCCTGTGCGTGGATCAGGTAAGCCTACCGGTTTCATCGGACCAAACAGCGCCGTTTGTTTTCCTCTGCGCATCATGATCTCGATCGGCATGCAGCCTTCAAAATAAACTTCTTTCTCAAATTCTTTGAGTTGAGCTACCTCAGCAGTGATGAGTGCTTCATAAAAAGCATCGAATTCTTCCTCATTCATCGGGCAGTTGAGGTATGCCGCTTCTCCTTTATCATAACGAGAAGCAAGATATACTTTATCCATATCGATAGATTCTTTGTCCACAATCGGAGCAGCGGCATCATAGAAGTAGAAATAATCCTGACCTGTTAGCCGTTGAATCTGTTCTGATAATGCAGGAGAAGTTAATGGACCCGTAGCGATAATGACAATTCCATCCTGTGGGATTTCTCTGATCTCCTCTTTCACTACGGTAACCAGGGGATGCTCATGCAACATGCGGGTAATTTCACCTGAGAAGCCGTCGCGATCCACCGCAAGCGCACCACCTGCAGGTACGGCGTTGCGATCTGCCGCACCAAGCACGAGCGAATTCAGCATGCGCATTTCTTCTTTAAGTACACCAACTGCATTAGTTAAGCCATTCGCCCGCAGAGAGTTACTGCAGACGAGTTCAGCAAATTTATCGGTATGATGCGCTGGGGTTTTCACAACCGGACGCATTTCATATAATGTCACAGGAATCCCTCGGCTCACAAGTTGCCAGGTAGCTTCGCTCCCCGCCAGACCAGCACCGATAACGGTAACCTTATTTATTGAATCTGTCATAATGAATAACCCCCAGTTGTAGTTTTTTATTCGTCGGAGGCGTCGTCGTTCTCTTCAATAAGCTCCACATGATCGCAGGCCGTACATTGTAACTTAGCGCCCTTCTTATTCCGCTTCTCTATAAGCATTGATTCGCATTTTGGACATGGTTTCGTTGAAGGTCTATCCCAAGATACAAAGTCACATTCAGGATAACGGTCACAACCATAGAAGACTCTACCCTTCTTACTACGACGCTCTACCACATGCCCGTCACTACATTTAGGACAAGGTACCCCAATATCCTTAATGATCGGCTTGGTATTCCGACAGTCCGGAAACCCTGAACAAGCTAGAAACTTACCAAAGCGTCCTAGTTTATAAACGAGATGTCGTCCACATTTCTCACAAATCTCGTCTGAAACCTCGTCCTCAATTTCAATTTCCTTCATTTCTTCTTCCGCAACCTCAAGTCGCTTTTCAAACGTTTCGTAGAAATCACTCAGGACCTTTACCCAATCCTCAGAACCCTCTTCCACATGGTCGAGATTTCCTTCCATGTTAGCAGTGAACTCAGCATTGAGAATTTCTGGGAAGAATTGTTCCATTTGCTCAATGACTAATTCACCAAGCTCTGTTGGCATAAACTTCTTCTCTTCTATTGCTACGTAACCACGTTTCTGGATCGTCTCCAAAGTAGGGGCATACGTACTTGGTCGACCTATTCCAAGCTCCTCCAACGTCTTCACCAGACGAGCCTCCGTATATCTTGGTGGTGGTTGGGTGAAATGCTGCTTCGGATCGATAGCCTCAGTCTTGAGTTTATCTCCACTTTTTAGTGGTGGCAGGAATTTATCTTCATCCGTCGTTCCGTCGTCATTACCTTCTACGTAAACCTTCATAAACCCCGGAAAACGAATTTTGGAGCCAACCGCACGAAACGTCGTTTCTTCAGCTGCGATGTCAACGGATAAAGTATCAAGTATAGCTGAGGACATCTGACTAGCCATAAAACGTTCCCAGATGAGCTTGTATAAACGGAACTGGTCACGAGTAGTAACCGCCTTAACCGAATCAGGATCACGCAAAGCCGAAGTCGGACGTATAGCCTCATGCGCTTCCTGAGCATTAGCAGCTTTCTTAGAATATTGACGAGGTGTTTCTGGGGCATAGGTTTCACCGTATTTACCTACGATGAATTCCTTAGCTTCTTCTTGGGCAGAGACTGCAATCCGCGTCGAATCCGTACGCATATAAGTAATTAGACCGACCGTGCCTTCTTTACCAAGATCCACACCTTCATATAATTGCTGAGCAACGGACATCGTCTTAGCCGCACGGAAGTTTAGCTTGCGAGCTGCCTCTTGTTGCAGTGAACTCGTAGTAAACGGTGCTGCTGGATGCCGGAGACGTTCCTTTTCTTTCACATTCGTTACATTAAACTTAGCGCCCTCAATCGACTTCAGAATTTCGTTAACCTGAGCTTCGTTTGTGAGCTCCAACTTTTCACCCTTATAATGATGAAACTTAGCTTCGAAAATAGATTCCTTAATTTTGAGCTTAGCTGTTATACTCCAATACTCTTCTGGAACGAACTCTGAAATTTCATTCTCCCGATCAAGGATGATCTTAACTGCTACCGATTGCACGCGACCGGCAGATAGACCCTTCTTAACCTTCTTCCAGAGCAACGGACTAATTTTGTAACCAACAAGACGATCTAATATCCGTCTGGCTTGTTGAGCATTAACAAGATCCATGTTGATTTTACGTGGAGTCTTGAATGCATCCTTAACGGCTTCTTTGGTAATTTCATTAAACACAACACGGCATGTTTCTGTCTCATCCATATCAAGCGCATGAGCCAGATGCCAAGCAATTGCCTCACCTTCACGGTCCGGGTCAGCTGCTAGATATATTTTCTTAACCTTTTTACTAGCATCTTTTAATTCCTTTAATATAGAACCCTTCCCACGGATAGTAATATACTTTGGATTGAAGTCATTTTCCACCTCAACCCCAATTTGACTCTTGGGCAAATCGCGAACATGACCCATGGAGGCTTTCACGATGAATTTGCTTCCTAGGTATTTACCTATCGTTTTCGCCTTGGCAGGCGATTCTACGATGACGAGAGAATCCGCCACTGGTTCATCCTCCTCTCAAACATATCAGATGTATTTATCTAAATATCATATAACCAAATTATTACGCAACTCTCAGTTGGAATGAACTATATTAGTTTATAAACAGAACCGGGTAGTTGAACCACCGCTTTTTTCATGATTAAAGATAACAGAACTGAATGTAAAAGTCCAAAATCCCATGCCGATAAATTCATCAGCTCATCAAAATTACGGATTCCCTGCTCCAACATATGGTATATGCGCTGCTCCTGATCTGTCAACTTGCAATCTGCCATACCGTCACTCGTATCTTCTTTCCCCCCTGACCAAAGACCATATTCTTCTAAAATATCTCTTGGTTCCGTTACGATTTTGGCACCTTGCTTAAGTAATTCAAGACTTCCTCGGCTTTTTGGAGAAGTAATTGGCCCTGGAACAGCGAAAACATCACGGTTTGCCTCAAGCGCGCGATCAGCAGTAATTAGGGAACCACTCCGTGAATCGGCTTCAACAATGACAGTTCCGCGAGATATCCCGGCAATGATTCGGTTTCGTTGTGGGAATAAACCTGGATGGCTCGCAGTACCCATAGGATATTGAGATAGAATCAGTCCATTTTCTGCAATTCGTTGATATAAGGCTGTATGTTCAGATGGATAGGCAATGTCGATGGCTGTACCAAGTACAGCTATTGTGGATCCACCACAGTTCAGCGCGGCTTCATGACACACGCCATCAATTCCCCTAGCCATCCCACTCACAATGGTAACGCCATGAGCACAGAGCTCCGTAACAAGCATCTCACCAACCTTACGTCCATATGCGGTCGGAACACGAGTGCCTACCATCGCAATAGATAGCGTGGATAACAGTCTTATATTACCTTTAGCATACAGAATCCAGGGAGGTTGATCTGTTTCCTTCATTAGTATTGGGTATTCGTCATCAAAATAAGTAATCACTTGGATCCCCTTCTTACTCATCCTATCTAATCGCTCCTGAACCCAATGAGCAGTAAAACGTGTCGCCATCGTCTGTGCTAATTCCGCACTTAACCCCCTCTGCATCCAATCCTCAGGACTGAAATCAAAAGCATTCACCCAATCTTCATCCCTAGTTAATATATTTGAAATTTTCTTCCACCCTAAACCTGGACTATCATCTAAACCTGCTAATATCCATTTCTTCTCCACTTCGTCTTCCTCCATTCATTCACATGGTATATTGCACAATCAAAAATCCTATTTTGTGAAAAAAAATCCTTTAAAAAACAAAAAAAAGCAACCTTCTGGCCCGAATGGACCCAGAAGGTTGCTTACCTTTGCTTCATTATATCAGTCTTCTATTACTGTGTCGTGCACAAATTAAGGATTCCCCGCTCTTCAAGTACGCTAACTAGAGTAGAGCCCATCTCTGATGGTGTTGGAGCTACTCTAATTCCACATGATTCCAATTTATTGATTTTCTCTTCGGCAGTTCCTTTGCCCCCTGAGATGATAGCACCTGCATGCCCCATCCTTTTACCCGGAGGTGCGGTTACGCCACCAATAAATCCTACCACTGGTTTCGTCATGTTATCACGAATCCAATCAGCCGCCTCTTCTTCGGCGGTTCCCCCAATTTCTCCGATCATAATGACAGCCTTTGTTGCGTCATCTTCATTAAAACGACGTAGGATATCAATAAACTCCGAGCCTTTGACCGGATCACCACCGATACCAATCGCAGAGGACTGACCAATTCCGCGCGTAGTTAACTGATGAACCGCTTCATACGTTAGCGTTCCACTACGCGATACTACGCCTACATGACCTGGTAAATGAATGTAACCAGGCATGATCCCTATCTTGCATTCTCCTGGAGTGATAACGCCCGGACAGTTGGGTCCAATTAGAACCGTTTGCTTACCTTCCATATAACGCTTCACCCTAACCATATCTAACACCGGAATTCCTTCCGTGATACAAATGACAAGGTCGAACTCCGCTTCTACCGCTTCCAGTATTGAATCTGCAGCAAAGGCGGGAGGAACATAAATAACACTTGCGGTAGCTCCCGTCTTCTCTTTCGCTTCGCGCACGGTATTAAAAACAGGTAAACTAACTGTCTTGCCATTTTCTAGCGCAATATCGACTACAGTGCCACCTTTGCCCGGCGAAGTTCCGCCAACCATTTGTGTGCCGTAATCCAGGGCGCCCTTGGCGTGAAACAGAGCGGTTTTGCCTGTAATCCCCTGGGTGATGACTTTTGTATTTTTATCGACCAAAATACTCATGATAAGAGCCTCCACTTCATGGTTAAGGTGATTATATTATGACTGCCTAGACTGCCTCTACGAGAGATACGATCTTCTGGGCTCCATCAGCCATCGAATCTGCTGAAACAATAGCTAGACCTGAACCTGCTAGAATTCGCTTGCCGAATTCGACATTTGTACCTTCCAGCCTGACAACTAAAGGACGATCCAACCCAACTTGCTGAGCAGCTTCCACAATACCAGACGCAATCACGTCACATTTCATAATTCCTCCAAAAATGTTGACGAATATCCCTTTTACTTTAGCATCAGATAAGATGATCTTAAAAGCTTCTGTCACCTTCTCAGCCGTTGCACCGCCCCCTACATCTAGGAAGTTAGCCGGGTCGCCTCCATAGTATTTAATGATATCCATGGTAGCCATCGCTAGACCAGCCCCGTTAACCATGCATCCGATATTACCGTCCAAGGCGATATAGCTCAAATCGAACTTGGAAGCTTCAATCTCTTTCTCATCTTCTTCTTCTAAATCACGAAGCTCCAATATATCCTTATGACGGAACAAAGCATTGGAATCGAAATTCAGTTTTGCGTCCAGCGCCATAATGTCGCCGTCCCCTGTTACGACAAGTGGATTAATTTCAGCAATCGAACAATCCTTATCAACAAAAGCTTCGTATAATGCCAACATAAACTTTGCAGCTTTGTTCACAAGTTCATTCGGAATATGAATAGCGTAAGCTAATCTACGAGCCTGATAGGCCTGAAGACCTATAGCAGGATCAATCACTTCTTTAAATATTTTCTCAGGTGTAGCTGCGGCAACCTCTTCAATCTCCGTTCCGCCCTCTTCCGAAGCCATCAGAACAACACAGCCAGTTCCCCTATCTACTACAATACCTACATAGTACTCTTTCTTGATGTCACATCCCTGCTCAACGAGCAGACGTTTAACTTGTTTGCCTTCTGGGCCCGTCTGATGTGTCACGAGCACCTTGCCTAGGATTTCCTCGGCATAGCTGCGTACTTCATCCAGATTTTTAGCCACTTTGACGCCACCGGCTTTTCCCCGGCCCCCAGCGTGTATCTGTGCCTTAACTACCACTACCGGGCTTCCCAACGCTACCGCTGCTTCCACAGCTTCATCCACCGTAAATGCTACTTGTCCTTTTGGTACGGCAACTCCATACTGCTTCAGTACTTCTTTTCCTTGATATTCGTGGATATTCATGATTATAATCCTCCGATCAACAGGCGGTTTTAGGGATAAATGATGAAACTCAGATCATTGTATCATGTTTTTAAAACGCTTTCCTTAAAAAGTTCATGATTTATACACAACTTTTTTGTATCATTCTCATCTAATATTGAGATCAATTCCTAACATCAGATGAAACTATTCATTTGTAGTAACCTTAGCATATCTATCAGTTCTCCCTTTTAACTCCTGAAAATTTAAAATTCAACTCCAACTTCACCTTCATTTACATTCCTAGTTACTATATCTATTTGAGATGAATCGCTCATAAATTGTCTTATTATGACGAAATTAAATATTGTGAATTTTCCTCTTGCATTTTATTTCTACTTTAGAATTAACTCTGTTATTTTGGCTCAAAACCAAAAACAGCGGTTGGCAGACCCAAAAGCGAGAAGAAACGTTATGTTTTGGAGGATGTTACCTTCACTGTTAAAGGAGCAGCAACAATCATTCTACTCTTGACTTTTAAGAGACAAAAACCTAGAATACGGTCAAAGACAATACTCATGAGGAAGCACCTCTGTATCTCTCGTTCGGTGAGTTCTAAATCACTATGAGCAGAATCAGAAGAAGGGGTGTTTTTTTGTTATGTATGGAAGATTATACAGTGCGTGTTTATATGGTATTGATGGGGTAATGATTGAAGTTGAAGTAGACTTGTCGAGTGGCATTCCCCAGACGAGTATCGTAGGATTACCAGATTCAGCTGTGAGAGAAGCCGTGGATAGAGTGCGAGCAGCCGTCAAAAATTGTGGGTATACTTTTCCCTTGCAACGGGTCACGATCAACCTAGCACCTGCTGATCTCCGGAAAGAGGGCTCAGCCTTCGACTTGGCAATAGCACTTGGTATTCTTGCTACTAGTGATCAAGTCATTCTTCCGCCCAGCGAACGACTTCTTATTATTGGGGAACTATCTCTCGATGGAGCATTACGTCCAGTTCGTGGTGTATTGCCGATGGTAGATCATGCTTTTCGCCAGGGGATTAACTCTGTGCTCTTGCCAGCTGACAATGCAGAAGAGGCATTGCTCATTGAGGGTATGAAGGTCTATGGACTACGACATTTAAATGATCTTCCGCCTTTACTTACTAACCAAACAACTCAAAAGATGTCCCCGCTTGTTCTAGATTCACTAGCCCATCTTGAAATCAACAGGACAAAGCATCCTCGTCCTTTCACGTGTGTAGAGGAATCTATTGAGGATTACAGTGATGTCCTTGGACAGCGCCATGTCAAAAGGGCTCTAACCATCGCTGCAGCTGGCATGCATAACATCATGCTGATTGGTCCACCAGGCACTGGAAAAACGATGCTCATCCGTCGGCTACCTTCTATTCTCCCCCCGCTCTCGCAAGAGGAATCACTCGAGGTCACCAAGATTTATAGCTCCGCAGGGAAATTCAAAGGATCCGAGAGTGGATTGATCACACGTCGTCCTTTTCGCTCACCTCATCATACGATTTCTGCTGGCGGGTTGATTGGTGGTGGGGGTATTCCAAAGCCCGGTGAGGTTAGTCTTGCCCATCAAGGTGTGTTGTTCCTAGACGAGTTGCCTGAATTTTCGCGAAATGTTCTCGAAGTGTTGCGTCAGCCGCTAGAGGAGCATAAGGTTACGATCAGCCGTTCACGGGCATCTTTTACCTTTCCAGCCCATTTTTTACTTGCTTCTTCATTAAATCCGTGTCCGTGCGGATATTTGGGTTCAGAACCCCCGCTGCCTATGTGTACATGTAGCCCTTTTCGTATTGCTCAATACCGCGAACGCATCTCGGGTCCTCTATTAGATCGAATCGATATGCATGTAGAAGTTCCTCGCCCTGCCGATTGGCAGAACGATAGCAACCCGCTTACCAGTGCTGAAATGAGAAGCGAAGTATATGCAGCCGGAGAAATTCAATTGCAGCGATACAAAGGCCAGCCCTTCTCGCATAACAGCGAGTTATCTGGAAGCATACTCCGTAAATTTGCCAATCTGAGCCGGGAAGCAGAATTACTATTGAAGTCGTCTTTTGAGGCGCTGGGACTCAGCATGCGAGCTTACGACCGAATCATCAAATTATCCCGAACGATTGCTGACCTTGAAGGGAAGGACTTCATTGCAACGAATCATATAGCTGAGGCGATCCAATATCGTCAGCTTGATCGACGAAACAGGGATTTGGTGTAAGTGTAGGGGCAGGGGCAAGTTCATTTCATAAACATAGGCGGGTTTAATTCGGACCAAAAACATATTCAGCGCTGTATGGAAACAGTAGATGGTATAATCGAAGTATAATTTAATCATCGTATATTGACTATTTACTATTAATAAAGGTCCGACTAAAATGCTGCAATAATATGTTCTAAGGTTAAGCTGTCATCTCGTTCAAAAGTAATAGCCATTACGTCAAAACGTATGTTAGCGTTACTTTTCCGAACACTATGTAAATACACGGCCGTGGTATCACGGACCTGCTTCATTTTACGAACCGTTATGGATTCAGACGGCGTGCCAAAAGACGACGCATAACTACTGCGGCTACGAACTTCCACAATAACTAATACGTCATCTTGTAGGGCGATTAGATCAATCTCACCAGAACGGCAACGCCAGTTTCTCTCAACGATCTCATATCCTTGAGCAATTAAGTAATCCGCCGCTGCT
This sequence comes from Paenibacillus anaericanus, assembly GCF_003994475.1. GTDB lineage: Bacteria > Bacillota > Bacilli > Paenibacillales > Paenibacillaceae > Fontibacillus > Fontibacillus anaericanus. The sequence goes on from NZ_RZNY01000006.1 coordinate 106,774, forward strand.
TGCTCGGCTAATTGCCCTCTGGCTTTGCGTCCATCTGGTATTGATGCATGCTTAAATTCATCCCTCACGAGACGCCCTTCTTTCCGCAAATTTGTCGGAACGATAGATGAAACTGAGGATTTCAGCTACCAAAGAATACAACTCAGGTGGAATTTGTTGATCCAAATCGAGCTTAGAGAGCACTTCAACTAGAGCGGGATCCTCTTGTACTGGAATCCCATGCTCCTTTGCCTTCTCCATGATCCTCTCCGCTAAAAGCCCACGACCCTTAGCGATAACAACAGGAGCTTCACTCTTCGAGGGCTCATATCTCAAAGCCACAGCTCTTTTGAAAGCGAGGGAACGTTCTTCCTTGTGCTCGCTCATACCCGGTAGTCCACCCCTTTATAAGGAGTCGGTGTATAAGAAACCGACAAACCTAATTCGCTTCCTACACTTTCTTCACTATCAGGCTGAATTAACGGTTCTGCTTTCATCGAAAGCAAACGATAGCCCGTGGCTTCAAGTGCACCCTCAATTTCGTCTTGTCTTGATTCAAGAAAGGCGCCGGTAGCTTCATGTTCACTGTATATTTTCAATAGAACCTTCTTATCAGCCACTTGTACATCGACCATAATTTGTCCCAATGCTTTCATTTGAAGGTCAAACCACAGCCGACAATTAGCAGGATCCATTTCCCCTTTATGGCCACGTCTCGATTCAATATGAACGGAAGCGGTTTGTTGTCCATCCGGTCCAAAAAAGGGCAGGAACATGGTCACTTGAGCAAAGGGCGAGGTTCGATCTGTATTAAGAAGTAATTGCTGTCCAGTCAACTGATGAATCAATTGACGTGCTGCTTCTTGCAAGGGAGCTGGTATATCATCCGCTGCAGCAATCTGCAGCAGGAGTCCCTTCAGAGTCTCTTTGGCTGCACCTGTGCTTGCCACGACATCCGGCGCATTATCTAGTAGCGCCGGATTCAAAGCCGCTGTAGTGGCTGCGGCTTTGTCTGCACCGCCAAGCGGGAGCGTGGCGGCTGGCGTGTTTGGTGCCGCCACGCCATCGTCTGTGGCGGCGGCAGTGGCCCCGCCGGGCGCATTCGCGCCCCCGGCGGTGGCTTGAGGCGCCGCGCCTGCGGCAAGCGGCGCTGACCCCGTCGCCGGCGGCGCGCTAGGCGCAGCCGCGCGCAGCGACTGCTGCTCGTGCTCCGCACCGAGCAGCTTCAGCACGCGTCCCACCCACGGCTCCGCCTCCGTGCTGGGACGCGCGCTTGGTGAAGCGGCCAACTGGCCCGCTTCACCTGGCGCCGCAGGCGCTGGTGCTGCCGCTGCTGCGCTGGCAGCGGCCTGGCCGCTTCCCGCCGGGGAATTCCCGGCGGCAGCACTACCTGCCGGACCCGTTGCTTGCGGGTCCCCCCCAGCTCTTGTCATTCCAGCCTGCGGGTTTGTCATGTCTGCCTGCGAGTTCGCCCCCGGCTTTGCTATTCCCGCTCCCGTTAGATCCGCACCAGATCTAGCTAAAGCTTCCTGTGGAACAGCCGCACGTAATTCAAGCAATACATTCTGTAATTTCACTAATAAACTTTCAGCGCTCTTCTCCCCACCTAACGCACCTTGAAGAAGCAATGCATTTGCGCCAGCTGTTGATGAAGCATTCATTGAAGCACCATTAGCACCTGTAGCTGTCGCCGCTTTAGCCGAGGACGCTTCAGCTGAAATATTATTCTGTGTGAGCAGATTATCCCCATTCGGAGCTGTCAATGTATTCCCTACAGCTCCACGCCCTCCTGCTACATCTGCTTTTGCACCATTAGTTACATCCTGACGTAATAAATTAGCTATCCCTTCTTCAAGGGAAGATAACAACTCATGAAGTGGTGGTCCAAATACTGCCTGATGCAATCCTGCCACGGTCTCACCCGTTATAGGTAATCCTCTGCCATTAGCAATGCCTGCAGCTTGAATCCATTCCGAAAGTGGAACCTCCACCGGCTTGTGTACTAACGTCTGTAGAACTTGCGAGACACTCTCCTTCGTTAACGGTAACCCGTTAGCCTGCATCTGACTTATCATTTCCCGGTTAGAAGCGGTATTCTCCAGACCCAGCGTCTTCAGAACCTCACCTAAAGAAGTCGCCGACATTTGCGTCCCAGGAAGTGACCCCATCGGTTTCAGTACCGTCAATCCTTCTTCACTTGGTTGTTGTACTTGAAGTAGCGTCGTCTGTCCAGGTTGCAACGGGGTTTCCAATGTTGCGTGAAGCTTCACACCCTGAACTTGAATAACCGCCTCCTGGCCGTCGTCAGAAACACTTAGCACGGTACCCCTAACGACTTGACCTGTCTTTAATTCCAAAGTCTTTGGTGTCCCTGCCTTGGTATCTCCCACCAGGCTACGGACCAGTGGTCCAATATTCATCAACTCACCCCTCACAGACAGATTTATATGAAAACCCGCCTTAACAATGGCGGGCTCTTAGAACAAAGTTTGCTCCTGAAGAAATAAATTAGTTAAAAAGCTTTTGCGATGCATAGGCGTCGCCCCAAAAGCTAAGATTTGTTCGCGATGTAACTTCGTAGCATACCCCTTATGTATGGCGATTCCATACTCTGGATAAAGCGCGTCCCATTCTCCTTCGCAAAGTCGATCCCTCGTTACTTTAGCGACTATCGAAGCGGCTGCAATCGATTGACTGTTTGCATCTCCTTTAATTACAGACAACTGTGGAATTTTCACATCCACCTTCTCTGCATCAATTAGCAAAAAATCAGGAGTAACCTTAAGTTGTTCTACTGCCTGCTTCATTGCCAGCCTTGCCGCTTGCTTGATATTGATTCGGTCTATCATTTCTGAGTCTACTAGCCCAACCCCCACTGCCAGAGCATGCTCCATAATCATATCGTATAATAAATCGCGTTTCTTCGGGCTTAATTTCTTAGAATCATTTACACCTTCTAGTATAAGACCCTCTGGCAAAATAACCGCAGCGGCTACAACATCTCCGAACAGGCATCCTCGCCCCACCTCATCTATACCAGCTATATTCGAATATAAGGGCCAATACTCCCTCTCATAAGTCAGCAAATCACTCATAGTTCCTCCTAAAAGATTTGTTAGCTTTACTTCAATGATTCATCTTCGTACAAAACTTACATCGTAAGCATTCGCTTAGTTTTGTTAGCTTTACTTCAACGACTCTTCTACGTACAAAACTTACTTCGTAAGTATTGGTATACCAAAAACCTCTTTAAATCTTACTTATCTTGAACAAAATTATCAAGTGGTAGAGTTCTTGTCTATAACCCTATTATCGGCATAACACCTTTATTCTTATAGAGTTTATCTTGATTAACTGAAACATTGGCATAACAGATGCGGTGAAAATGATTAAAAGGAATTTCTCCATCTAATATGAATTATTTCCCACCAAAAGTGACTTAACTGGAATATCTCCATCAAAATTAGTCTCTTTCATGAAAATGAGATGGAGATGGTTCAATTTACTGGAGCTATTCCATTTAATTGAAGAAAAAAATGGTTTCTTTAGCAATTTAGCAGTAGTAATTCCATCTAGATGAAATCTAGATGAAATATTGAATATAGAATCTTTACCTTCGTAGATGCCGGATATGATCAACGGATTTCAAATGAAATTAAACAGCGCGCACCGATAAAATATCGACGCGCGCTGAATTTTATTGATTGCCCCGTCTACTACAGCGGGAACATTCTTTAAGTTTGAATTAGCAGTAATATAATCGACGATAAACTGAGACAAGTACTAATTAACCAAAGAATCATGACTGTTTGCCGATGCGTCAATCCTGCGCGGAGTAACCGGTAATGCACTTGACTTGCATCTGCCACATAAATCGATTTTCCTTGTGAAAAACGCTTGATGATAACAAACAAATTATCAAAAATCGGAACACCTAGCGCAAGAACAGGAATAAACAGCGATAATACCGTGGCTTGCTTGAATGCTCCGTCCAGCGCGATAACAGCTAATATAAAGCCGACAAACGTTGCCCCTGCATCACCCATAAAAATTTTTGCCGGTGCCTTGTTATATCGCAAGTAGGCAAGGGTGACACCGACGAGAATAATGGCCATAATCGCTGAATTTGATTGCCCTTTGGTTATGGCTACGATGAATAGCGTAATCGCCGAAATTGCAGAGAGCCCCCCAGCTAGTCCATCCAAACCATCTGAGAAATTTATAACCGTAGTTACACCGAAAATCCACAATATAGTTAATAAAAATTGTAATATCCCGGGAAGAAGTACATATTCGCCTGAAAATGGGTTAACAAATCCTGTAAATGAAATACCCGAAGCATATACAACTACTGCTGCCATAATTTGAACTACCAGTTTGGGAAGAGCCGGAAAATCTTTGCCTTTCGTCTTGTACCAGTCGTCAAGAGTACCAATAATGAGCAACATCATTCCACCAATAAATATAGCTAACGTTTCCATATTAAACTCTCTACCAATGATTAAATACGTAACAAAAAAACCAATAAAAATAACATAACTCGCTGTAAGCGGGATCGGTTCACGATGCAGCTTGCGCTCTACATCCTTCCGCGGCTTATCTACGAAATCAATCCGAAATGCCAATTTAGCAAAAGGTGGAATAAGTATATATACAATAAGAAACGACAACACGAACGAAATTAAATATAAAATAATAACACCCCATCATATATAATCAACACGATTATACATTCTCCTGAGAAAATTGTCGATATTCCCTATGAATGTCTCTCTGTAAAATAGAATGACCGCCCACTATCAGGTGGACGGTCAACATGATTTAAAATGGTGCTTCCATCGAAAAAGTTCCCATTTTACCTGCTCGTAATTCACGCAAGAACAATGAAGATGCTTTCTCTAGGTCAACACGCCCTCCGCTTACAATACAGCCGCGTTTACGACCGATCGCTTCCATTATGGCTACGATCTCATCTGGCGTATCAAAATCTCGGGGTTGCTCCCCTAAATCGAACCGTTCTTGCATACGTGGCCAATAATACTTGGACAAATACTTTACAGCAAAGAAGGCGATATCTTCAACATTAAGAATCTCTTCTTTGATTGCACCAGTAACAGCAAGTCGATAACCCACATTCTGGTCTTCAAACTTCGGCCACAAAATCCCTGGTGTATCCAGCAATTCCATGTCTGTGCCCACTTTAATCCACTGCTGCCCTTTCGTAACCCCAGGGCGATCGCCCGTAGCTGCAATATTGCGTCCAGCCAGCCGATTGATCAATGTGGATTTACCTACATTCGGAATTCCAACGATAAGCGCACGCACTGCCCGTGGGTTAATACCCTTCGCGATCTGTCTGTCGATCTTGTCCTTCAGCAGTTGTTTCGCAAGCTGAGAAATTTCCTTAATCCCTTGACCGCTTGAAGCATCCGCTGCAATCGTTAGATGCCCTTCATTCTTAAAGTACTCAATCCATTCGCGTGTTACAGAAGCATCTGCCAAATCTGCTTTGTTCAACACAATTAAGCGTGGTTTGTTCTGTAAGATGTCGTCGATCATCGGATTTCTGCTGGACAATGGAAGACGAGCATCAAGCAGCTCGATTACCACATCAATAAGCTTCAGCTTATCCTGAATCTGACGTCGAGCTCTGGTCATATGCCCGGGAAACCATTGAATTGTCATATTTTTTCACCTCTAGTTCCCGTTTATGCTCTTCTTTCGAATTACATTAATGCGAAACAAATTTCATATCTTTAAGGGGCCAGAAAACTAAATCCGCACGCCCAACAATATCTTCAAAAGGTACAAATCCAATACGTCTGCTATCCGTACTGTTAGAACGATTATCACCTAGTACAAATACGTGACCCTCAGGTACCTTGCCATCTTGAAACTGTTCATTCGGGAAGTTAGCTTCGGTATTGTACAGTTCATTATTATTATGCTTCTCATCTACGGCTTCTTTAATGTATGTCTCATCAACCACATTTCCATTAACCGTAATGGTATCGCCTTCGACTTTTACCGTATCACCAGGAACCCCGATGACTCGTTTTATAAAATCACGGCCTTCAGATGGTACATGAAAAACAATGACCTCTCCATGCTCTGGTTGTCTGACATCATACAGAATTTTGTTGACGATGATTCTTTCGCCGGTATGAAAATTCGGCTGCATCGACGGACCGTCTACTATAAATGGAGCGAAGAAAATCCAGCGAATCAGCAGAACCAACGCAACAGCGATTACGATGGCTTTCAACCACTCTATCGCCTCATTTTTCTGTTTCTTGGGCGGGTCTTGGGGATTCCCCGAATGGCCCGAATGCTCCTGTTGAAATTGCTGCTCCATAGATCGGTAACCTCTCTTTGTCATAAAATATGTAACAAAATTCGGTTTCTAAAAATAATAAAGGAGCTTGAATAAATACAAGCTCCCCTTGATCGTTAATGAATTAACGACGCGCTTCTTTAATTCTTGCTGCTTTACCACGAAGTTCACGAAGATAGTACAACTTAGCACGACGCACTTTACCGCGACGAGATACTTCGATCTTTTCGATTTTTGGGGAATGGATTGGGAAAGCTCTTTCCACACCTACACCATTCGAAATTTTACGAACAGTAAAGGTTTCACTGATTCCACCGCCATGACGCTTGATAACGACACCTTCAAACAATTGGACACGTTCACGAGTTCCTTCAATAACCTTAACGAACACTTTCAAAGTGTCCCCAGGACGAAAACTCGGAATATCTTTGCGAAGTTGTCCTTGCGTAATCGCTTGTAAAATATTCATATATGACTTCCTCCTTCCACTCAGGTGTTCTTGCCTCTTCCAGAGAAACTCATGTTCTTCTCCTTCATTATCCGCAGCGGACCACCGAATTCACAACAAAAGCAATTTTACCATACTTTCATCAGTATATCAAGGCATTTGACTCATTATTGTCTTTTTACTAGAACGAATTGTGCATGTTATGGCTACTCCTCTGAAGAAGTTACATTCAAATTTTGGGTAAATTTATGATGTCAGCATCCGTCACTAATTTTAAGGAATATTTAGCTTAGTTATTTTGACCCGCATAATAATTCAGAATATCATCAACCGTTCTTATACGATCCTCTTCCTTGTGCCCGTTCTCTTGTGTTTGTTGCTCTTGTTGTTCCAAATGTTCCATTCGTTACTTCCTCCTACTCAACTTTAACAAATCACTTCAAGTAATTACTTCAAGCCTTCATTAAGTTATTACCCAATAGGAGTCCATATGCACCTCGTGAATAAATAAAGACAATATGTTATCTTATTCCCGAAGTATCAATAATGTGCTTATCCTCTTCAAAATAATAAAAAGAACCGCATATATCACGGTTCTTGAGTGTACGTATATAGACTAATTAATTCGGATCTACTTCATTCTCATGTTCTACTTCAAATTGCAACAGCCATTTTCGATCCTGTGGGGATAATTCCACCTGATCTAGTAGATCAGGTCGACGCAGCCAAGTCCGTCGTAGCGCTTCTCTACGCCGCCATTCCTCGACATTAGCGTGATGTCCACTGAGCAGTATATCAGGTACTTTCCAGCCGCGAAATTCAGCAGGACGTGTATAATGTGGATATTCAAGTAAGCCAGTGCTAAAAGAATCACTTACGGCACTATTCTCATTACCAAGTACTCCAGGTAGCAAACGTGCAACACTGTCGATGATTACCATTGCAGGTAATTCGCCACCAGTCAAGACATAGTCACCAATAGACAATTCATCCGTCACAAGATACTCGCGAATCCGTTCATCATAACCTTCATAATGACCACAAATAAAGACAAGATGGTCTTCCTGCGCCAGCTCTTCTGCTTTCTTTTGAGTAAACTTCTCCCCTTGAGGACACATCAAGATGACTCGCGGGGGAGAGGTTGATTCTGTTGCCGAAGCCATCTCCTCTTTCCTTCGGGATAGTACATCTTCCACAGCCGAAAAGATCGGCTCCGCCTTCAGTACCATCCCCCCGCCTCCACCGTATGGCGTGTCGTCCACCCTATTGTGCTTGTTCCCTGAGTATTCTCGGAAATTAATCGCATTCAGAGATACAATGCCTTTCTCCTGTGCTTTACCAAGAATACTGCTATTGAATACGCCTTCAAACATCTCTGGAAACAAGGTCAGGACATCCATGCGCATTTTTATAACAGTCCTTCCATCAGGTGAACCTTCACGAGTTTATTCTTCACATCCACATCAAGTACTACATCGTCAATAACCGGAAGAAGAAGTTGCTTTCCAGAAGGAAGCTTCACCACCCATACATCATTTGCCCCTGGACGCAGAATCTCCTCAATCACACCAAGATCCTCATCTTCATCGCTCACGACACGGCAACCGATAATTTCGTGATAATAATATTCATTCTCCGGCAACTCAACCGCCTGCTCTTTAGGAACTTTCAATTCGCTTCCCTTATACTTCTCTACATCGTTTATATTGTCGAAACCCTCAAACTTGACGATATATGTTCCATTATTGGAGCGTGCAGAAACTACAGTAACTTCAATTTTTATTTTCTTCTCAGCATCAACTATTAAGAGGCGGCTTTTAGGCGCAAATCGCACTTCCGGAAAATCTGTATTTAAGAGCACTTTTAACTCGCCCCGGATTCCGTGTGTATTTACGATCTTTCCAACCGTCAGTAATGATTCAGACATAACACCCTCCTCCATCCTTCAATGTATTTTCAACGTATTTATAGTTTCTTATTATAGCCCGTTATATAACACATATTAGCGGCCAGGCTAATTGAATTCCTCTTAATCCGGTTGCTCCCTGCTTCAGCATGTACGAAAAAGGGCTAGGACAGCATCCTAACCCTCTTTCGTATATCATTAAGACATGATGTCCACGGTAACCCGTTTGTCCATCTTTACGGCTGCCGATGCCACAACCGTGCGGAGCGCCTTGGCGATTCTTCCCTGCTTGCCAATCACTTTACCCACATCATCAGGATGAACGGTCAGTTCATATACAATCAGGTGTTCTTTCTCCACTACTTCCACACGGACATCGTCCGGATGATCAACAAGAGCCTTCGCAATAACGCCGACTAATTGTTCCATAAGAGACCCTCCGAATCAGCAATTATTTTTGCTGTCTAAGCTCATGAAATTTCTTCATTACGCCTGCTTTGCTAAGCAAGTTGCGAACTGTATCAGATGCTTGCGCACCTTCTTGCAACCATTTCAACGCCTTCTCTTCATCGATGTTCACTACTGCCGGTTCTGCAACCGGGTTATAGTAACCAATTTCCTCGATAAAACGGCCGTCACGCGGGGAACGAGAATTCGATACCACGATACGGTAGAAAGGAGCTTTATGAGCACCAATACGTTTCAAACGAATACGAACTGCCACGAAATTCACCTCCTTCAAAGAATCAAAATTTTAATGCTATCATTTCATCCGGATTAACGGAATGGAAACTTCATACCTTTGCCAGCTTTACCTTGCAATTGCTTCATCATTTTGGAGCCTTTTCCTTTAGGGCCCATCATATCTGAGAATTGCTTCATCATCCGGCGCATTTCATCAAACTGTTTGATCAGACGATTTACATCCGCAAGTGTCGTACCGCTACCAGCAGCAATCCGCTTACGACGGCTCTGGTTGATCATGTCAGGATTTTGTTTCTCCTGTTTCGTCATAGAATGAACGATCGCCTCAACTCGGTCCATCTGTTTCTCATCAACCTTAACGTCCTTCATTTGCTTCATCTTACCCATACCAGGGATCATATCCATGATCTGATCGATCGGTCCAAGCTTCTTAACCTGAGCCATCTGCTCCAGGAAATCATCGAACGTAAATTCTGCATTACGCATCTTCCGTTCCATTTCCTTAGCTTTCTCAACGTCTATCCCCGCCTGAGCTTTCTCAATTAGGGAGAGCATATCGCCCATACCGAGAATTCGAGAGGCCATACGTTCAGGATGAAAAGGTTCAAGTGCATCGATCTTCTCACCAAGCGCTGCAAACTTAATCGGGCAACCGGTAACAGCTTTAACTGACAGTGCCGCACCACCGCGGGTATCACCATCTAGCTTGGTTAGGATCACACCGGTTAATTGAAGCTGCTGATTGAAGCTTTCAGCCACATTAACAGCATCTTGTCCAGTCATAGCATCTACCACAAGCAATACTTCATCAGGTTTAGTTACTTCATGAATTTGACGAAGTTCTTCCATTAACTCTTCATCAACATGCAAGCGACCTGCAGTATCGATAAGCAAGTAGTCATTACCGTGATCTTTAGCATGCTGGAGCGCCTGCCGTGCAATCTCTACCGGACTATTGCCTTCTGGCAAAGTAAATACCGGTACATTAATCTGCTCTCCAAGCACTTGCAACTGTTTGATTGCAGCTGGACGGTAAATATCACCTGCTACAAGCAGTGGTCTGTGATTACCTTTAAGGAGTAACTTGGCTAATTTAGCCGAAGTGGTCGTCTTACCAGCACCTTGTAGACCCGCCATCAGGACTACAGTCGGTGGACGGTTGTTCTTGGCCAACTTGGCTTGGCTACCACCCATCAGTTCGGTCAACTCTTTATTCACGATATCGATGATGACCATGCCTGGTGTGAAGCTGTCCATTACCTCACTGCCAACGGATTTTTCTTTCACTTTGGCGATAAAATCCTTGACCACTTTAAAGTTGACGTCCGCTTCAAGCAGCGCGAGGCGTACTTCCCGCATCGCTGCATTCACATCGTCTTCCGATACTTTGCCTTTTCCACGCAATTTGCTAAATACACCTTGCAACCGGCTCGTCAATCCTTCAAATGCCATTTATCCGTCACCTCCGTCTTAAAGTTAACTTCCCTAATAATTCATATTATAATTGCTCCGCCTGACGGAGCAGGTTCTTTATTGTTTCTTTATGTAAATGTGACATTTCGGTATTATTCAACAGTTCTTCTAACTTAGCAAGTAATACGCACCGTTCTTCATGCTTCTGAAGTAATCCAAGCTTCTCTTCGTATACTTCAAGCATCCCTTCAGCACGTTTGATATGCTCGTAAACGGCCTGACGGCTGATTTCAAACTCTCCTGCAATTTCACCAAGCGAGAAATCATCATGAAAATAATATTTAAGGAACGTTTGCTGTTTTTCAGTCAGCAATGTCTCATAGAAATCAAACAACAGGTTGATCCGATTAGTCTTCTCAAGCTTATTCTCTTGACTCATATGGGCACTCCCTCCGTCAAGGAAAAACACTTTACAGCGTACCAACGACCCTTATCATAACCTATAGAAAAGTAGGATGTCAAGTGAAATCCCTTAACATCCTTTTAACCTCAAGAATTTTGTTTATTAGCTCGGCAACAGATACAGTATTATCGCAAAGAAATGAGTAATACTCGCCGCTAACACGAACAAATGCCACACCGCATGGTGGTATGGGAAGGCTCGCCAAACATAGAATACGGTACCCAATGAATATAGAATACCTCCCGTGATTAGCAATACAATTCCCTCAAAAGGTACCGACGCCGTTAACGGTCCCCATGCAATCACAATCAACCACCCCATAATGAGATAAAAGATTGTCGACATGAACAAGAACTTTTTAACGAAGAATGCTTTGAACAACACTCCAAAGATAGCAATCCCCCAAACAACTCCAAAGAGACTCCATCCTAGCGTTCCTCGAACAGCAACCAGCATAAAAGGTGTATATGTCCCAGCAATAAAAATATAAATGGAGGAATGATCGAAAAATTCAAACAAATCCTTCACTTTACCTTCCTTAAAGCTGTGAACCAATGTAGAGCTTGCATACAGTAGCAACATGCTGACTCCATAAATTGTAAAAGTAACAACATGCCACGCTGTTCCTTTGAGGCTGGAGAATACAATCAGCAGCACGAGACCTGCCAAACTAAGCACTGCACCAATTCCATGAGTAATTGCATTAGCAACTTCCTCCCTACGTGGATAAGTATGTGTATTGGCCATGCTATCACCTCCTAATTAGTGAAGAGAAGAAGAGAATTATTCCTCTTCCGCTACCTCATTGTCTCGAATCAGACCAGCAAACAGTCCATGGACGAATTGTTCTGAATCAAATGGTTGCAAATCATCCATCTTTTCACCAAGTCCAACAAATTTAACGGGTAGGCTTAGTTCCTGACGGATTGCGATGACAATACCACCCTTGGCCGTACCATCCAATTTGGTTAGAACCAGACCTGTCACACCGCTCTTTTCGCCAAACATTTTGGCCTGACTTAGTGCATTTTGCCCAGTAGTAGCATCAAGTACCATCAATACTTCGTGAGGAGCACCGGGAATTTCCCGCTGAATAACACGGTATATCTTGTTCAGTTCTTCCATAAGGTTCGACTTGTTCTGTAACCGGCCAGCCGTATCACATAACAGAATGTCTGCACCCCGCTGTTTGGCTGCCTGTACGGCATCAAACATAACTGCCGCTGGGTCAGATCCCGACTGTTGCTTAATGACATCAACGCCAACTCGCTTACCCCATACTTCAAGTTGCTCAATCGCACCGGCACGGAACGTATCTCCAGCTGCCATAATAACTTTCTTACCTTGTTGTTTATAGAAATGAGCAAGTTTACCAATCGTTGTCGTTTTCCCGACTCCATTCACGCCGACGAATAGAATCACGGTAATACCGTCCGGATTCAGATTCAGTTCTCTGTCTTCGTCGCCACGTAGCAATTCTGTCAGTTTCTCAGAAAGAATCGGTTGTAACGCCGCTGCATCCTCAATTCGCTGACGTTTCACTTCTACACGCAAATCATCAATTAGCTTGAGTACAGTGTTTACACCGACATCAGCTCCGATTAAGATCTCTTCCAACTCTTCAAAAAATTCCTCGTCTATTTTTTTGTGGCGACTAATTAGATCCGTAACTTTTTCGACAAACCCTTTACGACTTTTTTCTAATCCATCTTTAAATTGTTTAGTGACTGACTCGGTTTTTGCTGCGATACTTTCTTTCAGTTTCTTGAAGAAACTCATGGTTTTCCTCCTTCGATTTTCCCATCCCTCCCAAACCCTCCCTTATCGTAAGGGAGGGCCCCAAGGGCCTGCTGTCCTCTGGACTCCCGCTTTTAATGAATGTGGGAGGGAGAGAGGCGCTCCTGCACGCTGTCCCCTTTGGGGATGCGCTTTATGTTGGTACGAGGTACGCTTTTCCCCCTTCGGGTACGTCTTACTTTTGGCGCCCCCGTGTTACCAGGTAAACATGTTGGATAATCCTGCTGCTTTCGGCGCTCCCTTGACGAACGGCTCTCTGCTATGAGTCGCTTGTCGCCCTTCGGGCACGCTTTACTACTGTGCTCCCGCAAGGGCAAGTGCTACATTGCTACTTCGTGCAATGTGTCGCTGTTCCCTCTGGGGGAACGCTTGAAGTTCTTAGAGCTTTTAGGGCAATCATAGCTATTTCGTGCAATGTAGCGCTGTCCCCTTCGGGGATACGCTTCAAGATACAACACGATCGTTAAGGCAATGTAGTTAACAACAATGCATGTAAGTAACTGCATAATATAATACAGCTACTCACATGCACATATGAATTTACTAAGTATGCGATATGCTGAGTCTATGTTGTATTAATTATGACAGACTCGAACGGGTCAAGCAATTTCCACGGTTTCTTCGTCTTCCAATCTGACAGAGACGAGTTTGGAGACTCCGCCCTCTTCCATGGTGACTCCGTAGAGAACGTCAGCTTCTTCCATCGTTCCTTTACGGTGAGTCACGACGATGAACTGGGTCTGCTCCGAGAATTCACGTAGGTACTGTGCGAAACGGATTACGTTCGCTTCATCAAGTGCTGCTTCAACTTCGTCAAGCACACAGAACGGAACGGGCTTAACTTGTAGGATAGCGAATAGCAATGCCATAGCGGTTAAAGCACGTTCTCCACCAGAAAGGAGCTGCAAGTTTTGCTGCTTCTTACCTGGAGGTTGGGCTACGATGTCAATCCCTGTCTCTAGCAGATTTTCCTGATCGAGCAGGATGAGATCTGCACTCCCACCACCAAATAGCTTCGAAAATACGATACCGAACTCACGGCGAATGGCATCAAAGGTCACTTTGAATCGTTTGGACATTTCCTCATCCATTTCACGAATCACTTGATACAATGTCGTCTTCGCTTCGATCAGGTCATCCTTCTGCTCGTTGAGGAATTCATACCGTTCAGATACACGTGCATACTCCTCTATAGCTCCCAGATTGACATCCCCAAGCGATGTGATACTTCGCTTCAATTCCTTCACGTCGGCCTGTACTTGTGGGATATCATCTGGTACCGCATAACGCTGTTTCGCTAATTCAAAGCTCAGTTCATATTCCTCGCTGAGCTTACGCAGGATGTTATCGAGTTCCACATCCAGACGATTCGCTTGAATTTCGATTTGACGCAGCTTATCTTCCACAGCTTTTAATTCAAGCCGCTGCTCTTTGGTTTCACTTTCGCCATCTTCTAGCTTCTTAACCAGCACAATCCGAGAAGCACGCTCCATCTCGAGTTTCTCACTTGTCCGGTTTTTCTTTAGCTTAAGATCGTTCATATCTTCGCGTTGCTTAACGGTCTCAAGCTCATTATGCTTCAAATCAGCTTCGATGGATTGCAAAATTTTCTGATTCTGCTCCAACTCACCTTGTTGAATACCACAATCTTCTTCAGAACGACGTAATTGGTCACGAAGAGAGAAACATTCTTGTTCTAGCTTGCCCTCACGGACCTTGAGTCCGGTCAATAGATCTTGAAGTTCTTCCTTGGCTGACTCATTCGCTTTGCGAGCAAATTCGGCCGCATGAATCGATTGATGGATCGCTTGTTCTTCTTTCTCCAGTTCCACCTGTTTGGCAGCAGCTGCTACCTTTGCTTTCTCGAGCTCTTCTAATTCTTTAAGGTAATGACCCTTTTCTTGACCATAAAGTTCAAATTGCTCCGAGACATGTCTCCATTCATGCTCCACTTGCTTCAGTTCGCTCGCCACCGTCTGTTCTTCCGACCGCTTAAGGTCACCGGCTGTACGCAAGTTTTCTAGTTCGCCTTCGGAACGCTCCATTTGCTCGCGCACATCAATCAAGCTCTTGCGCAACTTACCTAACATATCGTCACTCTCAGCAATATCCGTCGCAAGTTGATCCAACTGACGTTTGCGCCCTAGCAAATTACTGTTCTTGCGATGCTGACTGCCTCCCGTCATGGAACCGCCTGCGTTAACGACATCCCCCTCTAACGTAACGATTCGGAATCGATACTGACAACGCGCAGCCATTTTGTTCGCACATTCCAGATCGCTAGCAAATACTACATTACCTAGCAAACTGCCTACAATATCAGCGTAACGAGCATCGTAATTAACCAATTCAGCCCCAATACCTACAAAGCCCTCTGCATCCTCCATGAGCTTCTTATCTGAAGCAGATATTTGCCGTGGCCGGATAACATCAAGTGGTAGGAAAGTAGCCCGACCCAATTGGCGCTGCTTCAGAAATGCAATGGCTTGCCGAGAGACCGTCTCATTCTCCATTACGATATGTTGCATTGCTGCACCAAGAGCAGTCTCTACTGCTAATTCTAATTTCTCCGGTACACGAATTAACTCGGCCACAGCTCCATGAACACCACTAAGAGCCGATTTACGCGAAGCTTTCAAAACTTCTTTGACACCAAGTACAAAACCGTCAAAGTCATCTTCCATTTCCTTCATCGTATCACGACGAGATACTAGACCTTCACGCTTCTGCTCCCATTTACGAATTCCATTCTGATTATCTTCTGTAAGCTTCTGTAGCGACTGGTAACGTTCACTTTCTGATATATATTTACCACGAAGACTAGCAATTTCTTTACTGAGTACTTCGAGAACTTGCTCCAGTTCGCTTTTCTTTCCTTTTAAGCGCTCGAGTTCATCTCGCCATTTGGTGCCTTCTTCTTCCGAACGCGACATCCGGCGTAGAACGCCTTCCTTTTGCTGCTCGGTATAGTGGATCTCATTGCGGGCTTGTGCCATTTGATTCATAACTTCAAGTAATTGGCCTTTGAGAGCTTCTTCTTGCGCCTGGCTAATGCCTCCCGTTACTCCGAGAAGCTTTGCTTCCTCTGCTGAAAGCTCAGTCTGCAGTTCCTTCAACCGTTTCTCTGCTTCAGCAAATTTCTCGGCCAGCACATTCAATTCTTCATCACGCTGAGTATAACGCTCTTCACTCACAGATAAGGACTTCTGTAGTTGATCCCGGTTCTGAGTTAAGTTCTTGGCACGCTCTTTCAGTACCTCTCCATAACCTTCACTTTTCTCGAAACTCTCACTATATTCTAGCAATTGTCCTTGTAAAATCTCGATTTGATCTTCCAATTGACGCAATGCCAGCCGGTCACTCTCTAGCTTAGCATCATGTGCAGATACCACCGTAGACAATGCTAGCTGCTCTTCCTGTAACGTGGCCAACACGCCATTTGCTTCGCTCCAGGATTCGTGAATCTGCTCGATCTGATACACATATAGGGAAATTTCCTTATTCTTCAACTGCTCACGTAAATCTTTGTACCGCAATGCTTTCTCTGATTGTTCCTTGAGTGGATTAATTTGGTCTTCCAACTCACTGACAAGATCATGAATACGCAGCAAATTCGTTTCCGTTTCGTCTAATTTGCGGCGAGCATCCCGTTTGCGGCTCTTATATTTCACAATACCTGAAGCTTCCTCAAAAATACCCCGCCGATCTTCGGACCGCGTACTAAGAATCTCTTCAATTCGGCCTTGTCCGATAATCGAGTAGGCTTCTTTGCCGATACCCGTATCCATAAAAAGTTCGGTAATATCCTTAAGTCGACAGGATTGTTTATTGATCAAATATTCACTGTCACCACTGCGATGAACCCGTCTGGTCACCGTTACTTCATTAAAATCTAGCGGCAACACATGATCGGTATTATCAAGAGTAAGAGAGACCTCCCCATAATTCACCGCTTTACGAGCATCACTGCCCGCAAAAATAATGTCTTCCATTTTCCCGCCGCGTAGTGATTTCGCACTTTGTTCCCCAAGAACCCAGCGGATACCATCGGAAATGTTACTCTTACCACTACCATTGGGGCCAACTACGGCGGTTATACCGCGTACGAATTCCATTTCCGTCTTGTCGGCAAAAGATTTAAAACCTGATAGCTCAATCCGTTTCAAAAACATACGTTCACGATCACCTCTAAAGACTATTGTAACATACTAAAAGCACTATGGAACATGCTAAGAAATCACCTATACCTTACTTTTTCTACTCTATCACCCTTGAAAACTATCTTCGGGTTTGCTAGTGTGGTAAACAACAAACTTGTAAGCCCTCCCACACTATTTTTTACATCAAAAGGAGCCCATGATAATGAACAAATTGCAGCATAACACCGTGCGTGTACTCTCTTCTGTATTATCGGCAGCAATGATATCGATTTGCACGATGTGGGTAGCTCCCGCTTCCGTCCAAGCCAGTCAAAGTCAAACCCAGTTGGCTAGAGAAATTCCAATAGAAGTGTCGATAGAAGGCAGCATCCCGGAATGGTCAACTACTCCTTTCGTACTTAACGGAACAACCTATGTCCCCCTGCGGGAAACTGCACAATTACTTGGAGCAACGATACGATGGAATACAGCAAATCGCGCGTCAGAATTGAACATTCATGGCGACATCATACTACATCGACCAGGAACAGCTGTCTTCGATGTAAATGGATATAAACTTCAAGCTCCCTCTGTTTCCCTAACTAGACAAGGAACCACGATGGTGCCTCTCAAGTCGTTAGCCGATGCGCTAAAGGCCACTGTCAAATATACAACTCAACCCGTTAAAACAATCGATATTTCACAGGATCCGGTTTCAATGTTAACTAAGGAAACCGAAGACGTGGACAATTATTTAAAAACACAAGGCTATTCAGGAATGGTACTCGTGGCCAAGAACGGCGAGGTTCTCCTACGCAAAGGTTATGGCTATGGGGATGAGTACAAACTGAACCGCCCCGACAAAGAAACGCGAATCGCTTCATTAACCAAATCTTTTACGGCTGCTGCGATCATGAAGTTAACTGAGGAAGGAAAATTACGACTAGACGATACTTTAGAGACTTATGTTCCTGGTTTCCCTGGTGGGAAAGAAATTACGTTACATATGCTACTCTCGCATACATCTGGTGCGCCAGCCAATTTCACACGAACAAAAGGTATGACTCTTCAACAGACCGTAGATGAGCTTAAGAAAAAAAATCTCGATTTCAAGCCAGGCACTGACTTCAAGTACAGCAATGGTGGTTATGTGCTACTTGCCTACATCATTGAGCATACATCCGGAACTAGCTATGGTGAATATCTGAATCAGTCATTTATAAGTCCACTTGGAATGACACACACGGGTGAAGCTACTCCAACTAAGAACATCACCAAAGGTTATGTGGAGTCAAAAGGACAATGGAAGCTAGCCGACTATTACGTCTCACAATCTGGAACCGGCACCCTATATTCTACGGTTGATGATCTTCTGAAGTGGGATAATGCGCTAAACACCGAGCAATTACTTAGTCAAGAATCTCTTGAGCAGATGTTCACTCCTTATTCAAGTAAAAATTATGGATACGGATGGATGATTAAAAACCTTGATGGCGATAAGATCGTCTTTCATAACGGTAGCGGAACAGGATACTCTACAGGCCTTTCAAGAGAACCTGATGGTGGCATTACCATCATTCTACTTGGTAACCATGCCGGTATGGATATGCTGAATCTACTCGACGGTGTGCGAGACAACGTTCACTAATTCCTAAACATACAAAGTCCCCGCCTCTAATTTGAACTCATTAGAGACGGGGACTTCGTATTTCATTGTTTGTTTTCTTGTGTTGTCTTCAACCGATCCAGCGCCACAGCAGCAGCCTGCTGTTCGGCTTCCTTCTTGGAACGTCCAGATCCCCGACCAAGTGCAAGACCTTCCATGAACACTTCCGAGACAAACTCTCGTTCATGAGCGGGTCCCCGCTCTTCGATAACACGATACTCAAGAATACCCATATTGTGATGTTGGGTTAACTCCTGTAATTCCGTCTTAAAATCAGTTGTCTGTAATCTACCATTTAAAGTGAACTGAGAAAAAACATAACTATGAAGGAAAGCGACGACGGCATCCAAACCTTGATCCAAATATAACGCACCTACAAATGATTCGAATACATCCGCCAACAGTGCGGGGCGAGTTCGCCCCCCTGTTAGCTCCTCACCTTTACCTAGCAGAACATATTGTCCAAACTGTAGGCTTTCCGCAAACTTAACCAGAGAGGGCTCACACACAATCGCAGCACGAAGCTTCGTCAGTTCACCTTCTGGTCGATCTGGGAATAGTTGATATAAATGCTCCGAGACCGTCAATTCAAGGACGGCGTCACCAAGAAATTCAAGACGCTCGTTATCCTCATTTTGACTGAATCGATGTTCGTTCACGTAAGATGCATGGGTAAAGGCCTGTTTCAATAGTCCTTTATTTTGGAATACAATTTGAAGTTTGTTCTGTAGTTGCTTCAGATCTCCACTCAACAGACTTACTCCCTTATGCTTCGAATTTCTTCAGAATGATCGTGGCATTATGCCCACCAAATCCGAAAGAGTTAGACATCGCAACTTTAACATCACTGTGTCTGGCTTCATTTGGAACATAATCCAAATCGCAATCAGGATCCGGATTCTCCAGATTAATAGTTGGAGCAATAATTCCATTCTGAAGTGTAAGCCCACAAATAACAGCCTCTACACCGCCTGCAGCTCCAAGCAAATGACCTGTCATTGATTTCGTTGAGCTTACAGCTAGCTTATAAGCATGATCGCCAAAGGTCCACTTAATTGCTGTCGTCTCCGAACGATCCCCTGGAGGTGTAGATGTACCATGAGCATTAATGTAATCTATTTCCTCTGGCTCAATCCCTGCAGAACGAAGGGCCATTTTCATTGCACGTGAAGCCCCATCCGGATCAGGATCCGTCATATGGTGAGCATCTGCACTTAACCCATAACCGATGACTTCAGCGTAAATCTTGGCACCACGTTTTTGTGCATGTTCGAGTGACTCTAGAATTAGAATTCCGGCACCTTCGCCCATAACGAAACCATCGCGCTCCGAATCAAATGGACGGCTTGCTCTCTCCGGTTCGTCATTACGTGTTGACATAGCTCTCATAGAGCAAAAACCAGCCACCCCGGTCGGACGAATCGTCGCTTCCGCACCGCCGCAAATCATTACGTCGGCATCACCATTCATAATCGTTCTGTACGAATCGCCGATGGAATGAGTTCCGGTCGCGCAGGCCGTAACTGTTGTACTATTAGGGCCTTTTGCCCCTGTAAGAATCGACACATGACCGGAAGCCATATTTGCAATCATCATCGGAATGAAGAAAGGGCTGACCCGTCTAGGTCCTTTTTCTAGCAAAATACTGTGTTGATCTTCTAAAGTTCCAAGACCACCGATACCTGAACCAATCATCACGCCTACGCGTTCTGGATCGGTTTGCTCGGCGATATTTAAACCGCTATCTTTCAGAGCGCTGAATGCAGCTGTAGTTGCAAACTGCACAAAACGGTCCATTTTTCGCGCTTCTTTACGATCAATGTAATCATCAGGGTTAAAATCTTTAACCTCTGCCGCAATTCGAGTAGTGTACCCACTAACATCGAATGCCTCAATAAGCGACACACCTGATTTACCTTGTACTAGGTTATCCCAGAACGTATCTAAATCATTTCCAAGGGAAGTTACAACCCCCATACCAGTTACCACTACTCTATGCTTCAAACACATTCACCTCATATAGACTTCATGTGTAATATTAAAAATAAACTGTGTCAACAACAACAAAAATTCTTTGCCTAGATGAGGAGAAGTCCCGCCTGCTTATATGGAGGTACGGGACTCGAAATGACTTTAGGTATGAGATTGTATGTAGTTAACAACTTCACCTACGGTCGTAATCTTCTCTGCATCTTCATCTGAAATTTCCAGATCAAATTCATCTTCCAATTCCATTACTAATTCTACAACATCGAGCGAATCAGCTCCCAAGTCATCTTTGAAAGACGCTTCAAGGGTAACTTCGGCTTCATCAGCGCCGAGGCGATCCACAACAATGCGTTTTACACGCTCTAATACATCGGACATCCGGTTCACCTCCTCCATGGTATTATACGAGAATTAAAGTTAAAATGCCAGAAGCGAGATTCAATTTCACATATACATCCCGCCATCAACATGCAATGTCTGGCCTGTCATATAAGATGCACTGTCAGACGCTAGGAACAGAGCAACCTTGGCAATTTCTTCAGGTCGGCCTAGCCGAGCCAATGGAATACCGCTTAGTAGACCCTGCCGCAGCTCTTCAGGCAGTTCATCCGTCATATCCGTCTCGATAAATCCGGGAGCAATACAATTGACAGTAATATTACGTGAAGCCAGCTCGCGTGCAGAGGCTTTAGTTAGCCCAATCACTCCTGCTTTAGCCGCAACATAGTTCGCTTGTCCTGCATTACCTAGCACACCAACAACCGATGAAATGTTAATAATTCGACCAGAACGTTGTTTCATCATGGGACGGGTCACAGCTTTGATACCGTTAAACACGCCTTTGAGATTCGTCTCAATGACATCATCAAATTCTGCTTCTTTCATCCGCATAATTAGATTATCCCTTGTAATGCCAGCGTTATTCACTAGAATGTCAATTCGACCCCAATTATCGATGATCCCCTTCACCATGTCATCAAATTGCTCGGTGTTTCCGACATGTGCCTTAACAGCATAAGCTTTGACTCCAAGCGCCTCAATTTCACTCACAACTTGCGCTGCAGCTGCTTCATTTCCTGCATAATTCACGCAAACATCAGCACCAGCTTCAGCAAGCGCAAGGGCAATACCACGCCCAATGCCTCGTGATGCTCCAGTTACTAATGCCGTTTGACCTTGTAGTGGTTTCGTCATAATTTCCCCTCCTTTCCTAAAGTCAACTTTAAGCTAACTGTTAAAATAGTTTAACTATTGGTTTTGATTGCTACGATAGCGAAATCACTTTCATTAATTTAACTTATATTTCCAGTGCTGCTGCGGTTGCTTCCAGACTTTCCAGGCCGTTTACATTGAAGATACGAACACTCTTGTCAATTTTCTTGATCAGACCGGATAACACGCTACCAGGGCCAATCTCGACAAAGGTATCCACACCTTGCTCGATAAGCCAAGAAACGCTGTCATGCCACAATACAGGAGAATACACTTGTTCTACAAGCAATCGCGAAATATCGGCTCCGCTATGAACTGGGCGGGCTGTAACATTCGCTACGACTGGGAGGACGGAATCTTTGATTGTAACACTCTTGAGTTTCTCCGCTAAATGCTCCGCTGCAGATTTCATCAAGGACGAATGAAATGGACCACTAACTTCAAGTAGGATCGCCCGTTTCGCTCCGATCTCCTTGACGCGTTCAACAACCTGGTCAACGCCTTCCTTACTACCAGAGACAACGATTTGACCAGGACAATTAATATTAGCTAATTCAACCGGATTGCCACCAGCAGTAATATCAGCGCATAAACCAGCAAGTGCTTCACGCTCTCCACCAAGAACAGCCGCCATGGCACCTTTTCCACCAGGAACCGCTTGCTCCATGAACTGACCGCGAGCACGTACGATGGATACTGCATCCTCGAACGAAAGTACTCCAGCCGCTGTCAGAGCGCTATATTCGCCCAAGCTATGACCCGCTACATAATCAGGTGCAAAGCCCTTTGCAGCAAATGCCTCATATAACGCCACACTAGTTGTTAATAAAGCTGGCTGTGTATTGGCCGTTTGCTTCAATTCGCTCTCTGGTCCTTCAAAGATCAGACGGGTAAGCGGCAGGCCAGTAACCTCGTCAGCTATGTCAAACAACCGCCGCGATGACGGCAAAGCTTCATAAAGATCTCTGCCCATTCCTACACTTTGAGAACCCTGTCCAGGAAAAACAAAAGCTATTTTACTCATCCGATATTTGACTCCTTATCCTGTCGTAGATTTTACTACTAATCCGTGTTAAAAAGTCAGCTTTTCGGCACCGAGAGCCTATGCTTCCGAAGAAGCGTTTTTTCAAAACTCCTCAGTTGAATGAAGCTAGAGACTGAGGAGCGGAATATACCTCGATATCCTTCGTGATCAAAAGATGACTTTTTAAACAACCTCTACCAGACGAGCACAGAGGCTCCCCAGGTAAGACCACCGCCGAAGCCAACAAGCAAGACAGTATCGCCTTCCTTAATGCGACCCCCTTGCGCAGCCTCAACAAGCGCTAATGGGATGGACGCTGCTGATGTGTTAGCATATTTGTCCACGTTGACAACACATTTCTCTTCCGGCAAATTAAGCCGTTGCATAGCAGACTGAATGATACGAATATTAGCTTGGTGAGGAACGAATAAATCGATTTCCTCCTTGGTCTTACCCGCCTTGCGTAGTACTTCCTCAGTCGCTGTTCCCATAATACGAACCGCAAACTTAAACACTTCTCTACCGTTCATATAAATAAAATGTTTACCTTCTTGAACAGTTTCCGTTGAGGCAGGTAAGCGTGAACCGCCACCTTCGAGTTTAAGCAGCGGTCCACCCGCTCCTTCAGCACCGAGATCAAAAGAGAGGAAGCCACGACCTTCAGGAACTTCGCCGAGAACTACAGCTCCAGCTCCATCACCGAACAAAACGCATGTGTTACGATCCGTATAATCAGTAATTCGGGATAAAGTATCAGCCCCGATAATGAGTGCGTTGTTATACATTCCCGTCTGAATGAATCCATTTGCCGTAGCTAAGCTGTAAACAAACCCTGAACAAGCAGCAGACAAATCGAACGCAGCTGCTTTCTTAGCCCCAAGTTTTTCTTGTAAGATGCAAGCTGTCGAAGGAAAAGTTGTATCTGGAGTAACCGTCGCCACGATAATTAGTTCCAAATCTTCAGCTGCAAGTCCAGCAGATTTCAGCGCCTGAATAGCGGCTTCATACGCTAGATCAGAGGTCGCTTGTTCGGGTGCAGCAATATGTCGTTCCCGAATTCCCGTCCGCGATACTATCCATTCGTCATTGGTATCCACAATCGTTTCCAATTCCGCGTTCGTCAACACCTTTTCGGGAACGTACATACCTGTCCCAACTATACCCACCGAACGTAATTTCATCATTCTGTCACTCTCTTCCCGCTAATTTCATTTGATATACTCTCTGTTAAACGTCCTTGAATCGCGGTTCTAGCCTGCCGTACTGCATTCTTAATGGCACCGCCGTCCGAGGAACCATGTCCCTTAACGACAAGACCACTAAGTCCAAGGAGTGGAGCTCCACCATGTTCTTTATAATCAAGAGTTTTCTTCATATTACGTAATGAAGGCATCAATACCGCAGCGGCCAGCTTATTCTTTAATGATTTGCTGAATTCTTTTTTTAGAAGTGAGAATATCGTTCCCGCTGTACCCTCAAGTGATTTCAACAAGATATTACCAGCAAAACCATCGCACACGAGTACATCGCAAGCCCCAGTTAATACATCACGAGCCTCTACGTTACCAACGAAGTTGATCGGCATCTCCTGAATAAGCGGATAAGCAACCTTTGTCAGTTCGTTGCCCTTCCCTGGTTCCGTTCCAACATTCAACAGTCCTACACGTGGGTTCGCAATACCGTGAACTTTCTGGCGATAAATACTCCCCATTAATGCGTACTGGGCCAAATGCTCGGGCTTCGCATCCATGTTCGCCCCAAGATCAAGCGCCAACACACCACGTTCATCCACCGTAGGTATCATTGGCGCAAGTGCGGGACGCTCGATCCCTTCCATCCGCCCAACGACAAGTAAGCCAGTCGTCATCAATGCCCCAGTGTTGCCTGCGGAGATCATTGCGTCGGCCTTACCCTCTCTGACCAGACGTCCGGCTACAACCATGGAAGCATCCTTCTTCCGGCGAACAGCTTTGACCGGCTCATCCTCAGGTTCAATCACTTCCCCCGCATGATGAATCCGCAAATTAGGCGGCGCATCCAGAATTAATGGTTCCAATGCTTCCTTGTCCCCCACCAGAATGACCTCTATATCGCTCCATTCCTTGGCCGCAGCTAATGCACCCTCCACAGTACTCTTTGGAGCGTGATCTCCGCCCATGGCATCAATGGCGATCCGCATGATGACTTCCTCCTTCGTGATTCTCTTCTCCGGTTGATCGGTAGATAACAAAGTTTCCTTGGAACACCATTTCCTCACCAACATAGGTAAAGACCTCAACCTTGGCTTTTCCCCGATTGCCGGATACAGGACGAACATATGCTTTTGCTATACATTTCTCTCCCAGATGAACAGATCTCACGAAGCGGATATCCGCTGAAAAAGTCAATGCGATTTCGTCGTTAATGACAGCTACCGCCAAGGAGTTAGCTTGTGCAAACACATGATGTCCACGCGCGATTCCTGTACGAGAGAAAACATGTTCTTTGGAGATTTCAAATATTGAAATCCCGCTCTTATCCAACTGAAGGTCAACGATATCCCCGATTACTTCATGCAAAGGAAGGGAACGAACCTGATCATAAGAGCGTTCAGCCATAAGCTTCATTCGTTCTCTTAGCTCTGGTATCCCAAGCTCCATCCGATCAAGTCGGATCGTCTGAATACTAACCTTTAATTGCCGGGTTAATTCCTGATCCGTCACAAAGGGATTTTCTTCAATCATTTTGACGAGCTGCTGCTGTCTCGCCCTTTTGGGCAAACGTTCGATGGATATCACCTCCGGATGAATAAGTTATTTATATAAACAATTTTATCATTTTTAAGTTTTATATTAGAACCTGGTACTAAAAATTAGTATAAAACATCTGTCCACAAAAAGAAAGCACAATCGTTCTGAGACAAAAAAAAGTAGCACCTCACCGAAGATGAAGTACTACTTTGAGTTTAAACATATCTCAAGACTACTGCTTGATGATTTCTCTTGCTTTGTATGTTCCGCAAACTTTGCATACGTGGTGAGCAAGCTTCATTTCTCCGCATTGTTCACATTTTACCATGCCCGGCACAGCCAATTTAAAATGCGTGCGGCGTTTGTCGCGGCGCGTTTTGGACGTTCTCCGTTGAGGTACTGCCATGGTTCCCACCTCCTTATTCAAATAAACCTATTCGGTAATTTTTTCATCTCATTTTTTGAAAAAATCGCTTAGCGCTGCTAATCTCGGATCTATACGATCTTTATTACAGTCGCATTCCCGTTCGTTTAAGTCAACCCCACAATTTGCGCAAAGCCCCTTGCAAGAATCGCTACATACGGCGACAAACGGAAGATTTAGAACAAAGGATTCTTCGATATATGGAGTCAAGTCCACACTGTCTTCGGTAACATACCGGAGTTCCTCTTCTTCATCCTGCAATTTTGTCACGGGAGTGTCGCTATGTTTGAAGCTTTCTTCAAATTCGATATCGACTTCGCGTTTCAAAGGCTTCAGACATCGGGAACAAGACATATCGAGTTCCACAGACAAGGTGCCGCTGACATCCACAATGCCACCTTCCGCAGATTTAGCCTGCAGATCGGCTTGAAGCGGTCCCATACCAATAATGTCCTTACGCTCTTCGACTAAACTGCTAACATCCAAAGCCTGATGGAGTTCCACCGGTCCTTCAGATGTAGCTACTTGACGAAAATTAAAATTCACGAATATCACTCCAAACAAACAAAATTTATTATACCGATTTTTAGCCAGTTTTGTCAACAACAAAGCATAGTTTTCTATCCAGATTCAGAAATCTTACTTCTTCGTGTTATATTACTATTATTGCACAAATCGGGCGAAGAGTAACAATCTCTGTCGCAAAAAGGTGGAAGTTGTTTTGAATATCACGGGATTGATTGTTGAATATAATCCACTACATAACGGACATGCCTATCATTTCGCAGAAGCAAAACGTCTCACAAATGCCGATGGCGTCATCGCTGTCATGAGCGGCGATTTTCTACAACGTGGCGAGCCAGCACTCGTAAATAAATGGGCGCGAGCAGAAATGGCGCTGCACTTAGGTGTGGATCTCGTGCTTGAGCTTCCAGTTGCCTATGCGACGCAGCCGGCAGAGTGGTTCGCTTACGGCGCAGTTGCCTTGCTAGAGGCCACTGGCATCGTCACAGATCTGTGCTTCGGTAGTGAAGCTGGCCAGCTTGAAGCGCTGCTACCGCTCGCAGAGCAGTTAGCAGACGAGAGCGATGCACTAAGGGCCGCTCTCGCCGAGCAGCTCGCCACTGGGGCGAGCTATCCCGCTGCGTACGCCGCTGCGGCCGCAGCCACACTTACCGCAGCTGGAGGAGATACCTCCAGCGAAGCCATAGTAGCGTTGTTAGCGCAGCCTAACAACAGCTTAGGCCTGCAATATCTAATCGCGCTACGAAGACTGAGAAGCCGCATCTCGCCCGTCACGGTACTGCGAAACAGCTCGAACTATGGCGATGTCCTGCCAGGAAATGCGACCATCGCTAGTGCCACCGCCGTGCGGAGGCTCATCGAAAGTGATGGACTAGCCGCCATCGCCCCCTACGTTCCGCATTTCACAGCAGATATTCTCGCGCGAGAATTTGCAGCTGGACGCGGACCAGTAACATGGGAAAGCTTCACAAGGCCGTTATTTCACCGTCTTCTACTGAGTTCTCCGCAAGAATTAGCTGGACATCACGAAATGACCGAAGGCCTGCAATTTCGCATCAAAAAAACGCTATATGAGCTCGAGAAGCCCACCGTCAGCGCGCTCCTCCAACAACTCAAAACAAAACGTTATACACTAACTAAGCTACAGCGCACGCTACTTCATGTACTATTGCAGAATGAGCGCTCAGAGCTATCCAGGTCAGCCCTTGCTGAGG
This sequence comes from Paenibacillus anaericanus, assembly GCF_003994475.1. Classification (GTDB taxonomy): domain Bacteria; phylum Bacillota; class Bacilli; order Paenibacillales; family Paenibacillaceae; genus Fontibacillus; species Fontibacillus anaericanus. Next base: position 134,741 of record NZ_RZNY01000006.1, read on the forward strand.
GTCCAGGTTATCTTCGTGTCCTCGGATTCAGCGCCAAAGGACGCAAGCTACTCAAGACCATGCGAAAAAGCGCGTCGCTTCCCATCGTCACAAGAGCTGCTGACTTAACTCACCCCCATTTGGAACTTGACCTCAAAGCCTCCTCCGTCTACGCTAACGCCATGCAGGAGAGAGATCAAGACTCCATATTTCGCGATTATCGTCAGCCGCCTATCATGCTTTAGGTGGCAGTTCCTCTAAATATTTTAGCGCATCATCTACATTTTTTACTGGCACCAGCGTCATCTTACTTCCGATTGCTTCTGCTTTCGCTTTGGCATCATTATAGTTCGACTCTGGCACAAAAAATATTTCAGCGTGTTCTCGGTCCGATGCAACGATTTTGAACTGGACTCCACCAATCGGTCCAACCGTTCCATCTACTGACATCGTACCGGTCCCCGCGATACGGTAACCTTTACTAAGATCACCAGAAGTCAACTGATTATAGATTTCGAGCGTAAACATCAGCCCAGCGGATGGCCCGCCGATTCTGGTATTAGCAAATTTGACTTCTTTACCACTTTCATTAGGCATAACTTTACGAACTTCTCCTATGCTAACACCAAGCCCCGCTTTGGTAGTCTCACTATCCCCACCAATCTCCACTAATTCAACCTGCTGATTCAAAATTTTTCCATCTCGCTTGAGCTCCACAGAAACAGTTTCTCCCACTTTTTTTCCTTTTAATAAAGATGCTAAATCCTCTAAACGGCCTACAGATGCTCCATTTACTTTAGTAAAAATATCTCCAGGAAGAAAATCCCCCTTAGTTTGAATCGTCTTGGACAACCCCACGATAAATACATATTCAGGAACTATTTCATATGGAACATCCGCTTGATTATAGGCTGCAACAATCGCATTGGACTGTGAGCTGCTCATATAATATTTCTGTTCTGTTGCATACTCCTTTTCGTCTCGATCAGGTTCTTTACGGATGATCTCAGCGTGAGTATTAAATTGAGACGTAACTAACATCGCTAAATTGGCGTAACTGACGGACACTGTCGTGAGCATAAAGGTCCCTTTTTCCTCAGGATCTGCATCCTGCACAGTGACCATTGGCTTGATCTCCTCTGCAGTCCCCGGCTGGTTAATCATATAAGGGGTCGGCATATAAACAACCACATAAACTAGGATGATAATTGTGAGCACATAAAGTCCGGATTTAATTATTCTTGATCTGGATTGGCGCATTGTATGTTCATCTCCTTCATGCAGGTAGAGTATCCCTTGGTCTGTTAAATCCGAGTTAAGCATAAGCATGTACTAATAGAGGTCGTACTTATAGCTTACGTTTACATATACGAAAAATGTCTGTACAAAAGAGGGGAATTACACATGAATCGTGATAACTCCGTAACTGGCAGCCACAGCTTAGCCTTAGCGACGACGATTGGACTTGGGGCCATCGCTGCACTGCTTGTCTTCAGTATCGTCTATGCGCCAGCCGCGACCTTCCAAGCATCTGGACAAGGACTGACCATTTGGTGGAGAATCGTATTTCCGGCTATGCTGCCATTTCTCGTTTTATCTCAAATATTGCTCGCTGGCGGTTTTGCGCAAGGCCTCGGGACGCTACTGGATCCTTTTACAAGGAAGGCACTCGGTTTACCTGGTATCGCCGGTTGGGTTCTTCCCCTTGGTATGACTGCGGGATTTCCAGCAGCCGCAGAAGCTACAGCAACGCTCTACAAGCAAGGGAAGATCTCTACCTTAGAGGCAGAGAAATTAGCTGGTGCGGCGCACTTTTGCAGCCCTGTGTTACTCATTGTTGTTGTCGGAACGGGATTTCTAGGTGTTCCTGGACTTGGGCTACTCCTACTGGTTGTGCATTGGGCTGCAGGCCTTGCTGCTGGAATGACGCTACACTTCCTCACGACTTCAAAGCAAAAAAAAACTACAACAAAAGAACTTAAAACTCAAGAACAAAGCAAACGAGCATCATCCAGGCTCAAACTTGCTATACGAAATATGGAAGAGGTTCGTAGAGAAGACGGTCGTGGCTTCGGTAAACTATTAGGCGACTCCGTCACCTCAGCCGTGCAAACCATGATGGTCACCGGTGGGTTTATGCTTATTTTTGCGGTCGTTATCCAAGTGATCTCTTCATTTCTCCCTACAGAAATACTAGCATTCCCTATTGCAGGATTATTAGAGGTCCACCTCGGAGCTTATAGTGCTACCAAGTTGGATTTGACACCCGCCTTACAATCAGCCTTACTGGGTGCAGCGCTTGGGTGGAGCGGTTTGTGTGCTACCCTTCAAGTCCGTGCCATTCTTGGACCTATCGGAATCAAAGGACGTTATTTCCTAATCAACCGTATGCTCCATGGGATCTATGCCTATATTTTCACATTACTCCTTTGGAAGCCCCTAACCTTACTCACAGGAGTGCTACCCGTAAATAAAGAGATCGAACGTAGCGGTGTCTTGACCAAAAGTATCGAAGCCATACTGCCAAATTGGAATCAAGTCATGGCTATATTCGAATGGCAAGTTTGGTTACTTGGTTTACTAGTTGGTTTATTTCTCTTGTTGGGTCTCTTCTGGAGGAGACATATGGATACCTAACTTAACTTAATTAATTATTAGTTAGTTGATTTCCGTCATATTTATCCTTCAGCGCTTTCTCTACCACAGCCGGAACTAAATCACTTACATTCCCTTGAAAGCTCGCAATTTCCTTCACCATGCTGGAGCTAAGATAAGAATATGTAGGATTCGTCATCATAAAGATCGTCTCTACCTCACTGTTTAACTTGTGATTAGTTGAAGCAATTTGGAGTTCATATTCGAAATCTGTTACCGAGCGAATACCTCTGACAATAACATCCGCTTGTTTATAAACCATATAATTGACCAAAAGATCGCGAAAACTGTCAATCTCCACATTCTCGAGATGACTAGTAGCAGAGGTGAGAAGCTCTTTCCTCTCCTCAACAGTAAACAGCGGACTTTTACTCGTATTATTCAGAACAGCCACAATTAATTTATCAAACTGCCGGGAAGCCCGCTGGATGATGTCCATATGCCCTTTGGTCACCGGATCAAAACTACCAGGATATACCGCCACTCGTATCTCATTATTTTGCTTCTTCATGTTGAAACTCCCCCTTGCTCGGTCAAGACCGACTCTTTCTCTTGTTCGTATGCATAAATTGAAATAGCCACTTCGCCATACTCAGCTTTACGCCATATCGCAAATTTTCCGAAAGTATCCGGATATACAAATGACGACTCATGTTCGAGCACGATCGTTGCTTGATCTTCTAACAAACCAAGACTATCCATCTGCTCCATAAGCTTGTCCCCATGTTTCAATCGATACGGCGGGTCTAGAAACACTAGATCAAAAGTGATCTCTCGCTTAGCTAATGCTTTCAGAGCTCTCTCCGCGTCATTCTTATATACTTCAGAGCATTCTTCAAACTTGGTTGCCTTTAAATTTGAACGGATAATCTCAATACTTTTGTACTCCATGTCAACGAAGACTGCCCGTTCCATCCCACGACTAAGCGCCTCAATCCCAAGGCCACCTGTACCCGCAAATAAATCAAGTACCGATCCACCTTCAAAATAAGGACCTATCATGCTGAACAATGCCTCTTTGACCTTATCGGTTGTCGGACGAGTCCCCGTACCTGGAACAGCCTTTAATGTCCTGCCCCGAGCACTTCCTGAAATAACTCTCATTCTAATCACACCCTTTTTGAACACACACTTTTTATAATACCTAACCTACACCAACACAACTGTCGATATCGTACCATAATCCAAAGCGGATTTAAAAACGCAATCATTATAACATTATTTAGGCTCTGAAGGTATAAATCAGCACAGTGCGGACACACTTAAACTATCGACATCACCAAATGTCGTAGACAACCGCGGAGAAGACTTACGTTTCCCCATAAGCTCTTCATCCGGTTTCTCCTCTCCCATGAGGGCGCTCTGCAAAGGGCGCCCAATTTTTTAATTCAACAAACCCTTTATTCATAAGGTTTTCTTCTGATAATATCGACAATATCCTGGAACAATAGATATATGGGCGTTCGAGAGCTTGAGGAGCTATGCGAAGCGGGTGAGTTGTATTTAAAAGAACACGGATACGAAATATAGCAGGTATCATCCCCTTCAAGTAAAAACTCTAGTTAAACTCAAACAGGGCCGTTCATGGATGGAAAGTAGAGGAAGATAAAATACTACGTTTAACTACTAACTCGTGGGTAAGCTGTGGGTAAATGAACCAAAAACAGACCGTAGAGGCATAACGCCAAAGCGGTCTGTTTTTATTTTGTATATTCTTTTACTCTGCATTAACAACCGCCATTATATCTATAAACGGCACTTTATGTATCTCGCCTATTACATCGGCTATGTGTACGCTCTGAGTACGTGAGTCCATATTAGTTATCGTACCTTTCAAGTCGTCCTCCCAACGCCAAATAGAAAACGTCAGGACCGTGTTACTCTCTTTCGCCTCCGTAAGTCTTTCGGCTAATTCCTCTAGCTCCAGATAATCCCTCTTAGGTCTTGATTCCTTATACTTCTTACTGGGTTTTGGAACAGAATACATGTGATCGCCTCCTGGTTGTATTTACAATTGCCCTTTTAGGTATCTAGCCAACTCGGATATATATTGAGATAGCTTTAAACTGATCTCTGATTTCATAGCATCGCGCGTTATCCCAAATACGTCCTGATATCCCCTACAGTGGTAGTGGTGATTTATTACAAAGTCCTCGTACTTGATTTCTAAAATTCTTATGTCTCGCTGCTTTAACTCCCTTTTTAAATTACGTGAGTCTTTAATAATCTGATCAAGTATCCTTTGCCCAGCCATCAGATACAGACGTTTTAAAATGTTGGTTGAATACTCGATATCATCTAAACTCTTCTGTACCATACTTTGCAGATGCGGTAACAAAATATAATCGCGAATCATCGTGCGTTCCTCGGCTGTTATGATATTGGCAATCTTACTCATTACATACGCCTCCAATAATACGAACATCTGTTTGTATTATATGCGAATGTACGTTCTTTATTCAAGAAGAAAATCTACCCTGTCACCATTATTTCATACAAATCATATCCTAGTATTGACACCTTCAACCACCTACCCGTCAACCTCCAAAGAGTATTGTTAGACCCTCCAGCGAGCAACAGCTGGGGGTTCTACCTATGATCTTTCCATTGCGCTATTGTGTCCCGTTAGTGCAACAGTCAATCCATTAGAACATTATTAATATCAATACACAGTTACAATCACCCAATCAAAGGGAGAGCAGCGTTCATAACATAACGTGTACTTATAATTAGGGAGGTGCTTATATGTCCGGTATAGTTGGTGGAGCTTTTANGTACTTATAATTAGGGAGGTGCTTATATGTCCGGTATAGTTGGTGGAGCTTTTACAAACACAGGTACAATCCTTGTATTGTTCATCTTATTAGTAATCGTCTCTTGCGCTTGTGTAGGTTTCGGTGGTGTTGGTGGTCTCGGTGTTGGCTGTTAATGCCGATAAAGCGTTTTAACGTCTAATGTGGATAATGAAATAAAGAACAACCCCACTAGCCTATACCTGTGGGGTTATGTCAGTTTATAAATTAAACCCAGAACTATTCGGCTTCGTTGGGTTCGACACGATCCCCAAGGTTGTTAATAGGCCAAGAACAACGTTTACTATCGTCATAATGTCTTGTTGCATAATATCCGAAACTTCAAACGTTTCTGTCAGGTGCCCAACAAGTTGGACTAATAGCAAAGCTTGAGATACAACACTTACCCATAGGGCATAGTTGCGCCATCTTTTCTTATTCATGATTATTTAGCCCCTTTCTTTAAAAGCCCGAGATTATGAAGCATTTGAATAATATTTAAATCGATTTTCGATTTATCCGACGAAGTGGTAATAGCACCGGATTTCTTGGCTGCCTCAACCGCTTCTGCATAGCCGGATGCATATGTTTCTTTGCCTGTTATATTCAGTCTCTTCTCTAGCGCTGCAATTTGCTTTGCTTGTTCCTTTACCGTAGTTTGTAAGGCTGTGGACACATCTTTTTCTGCTGCTGTCATCTCTTCATCCTCCTTCGTAATATCAAGCTTTAAATCAGTACCGTATCCTTTGTAATTAAATTGTAAATGAGGGCTATCCCAACCCCAATCGCCACCCCACTCAAACCCCAACCTCTTAGCCTCTGCTATTGCCTTTTTAATGCCCGCGGCTCCATACCCGTTATAATCTGTAGCGCCTGTAGCAAGGACAGGCACAAAGTCCAGCGCTTGACCTACTATGTGATAACTCTTAAGCGTCTTATTGTGTACATCTATCGGGTGCTAAGAAGTGTTTTTCTCAGAACCGTTGAGTGGAAGGTAATAAAAAAAAGTCCTATGGACGGCGTGAAAAAACCTAAGGAGATACCAACTAAAGAGATTCAGGTTTATGATGAAAATGACGTCAAACTTTTATTTAAAGCTCTAGATGATGAACCATTTTTATTCCGAATGTTAATCACTTTGGCTATCTCTACAGGCATGCGGCGTGGCGAATTAATTGCTTTAGAGTGGAGTCACATTGATTTAATCGAGGGTACTTTAAGAGTCGTACAATCCATTTCAATTAAAGACAATGGGAAACCAGTTATAAAACCTCCTAAGACAAAAAAATCAATTCGCACTATATCATTACCATCTTCCAACTTAGAGATGCTGAAAAAGTATCGTATGCATTACCTCCAAGAAAAAATGAGAATTATGGATCGTTGGAAAGAGAAAGAACATGAATTTGATTTTCCAAACGCGTACGGAGGCGCATTATACTTCAACCGACCAACTAAGTGGTGGATTGAATTCCTTGATTATAACGGCCTTAAAAAAATAAGGTTTCACGACCTCAGACACACCTCAGCGACTTTGTTAATTAATCAAGGTGTCCATGCAAAGATTATTTCTGAGCGATTAGGTCACGCAGATATCACTACCACCATGAATGTTTATGGACATGCTCTACAATCGGCAGATAAGAGCGCAGCCGACAAACTGGATACATTATTCAAGTCATCTTTATAAGTTGTAGACTGATTGTAGACCAAATGTATAATAAAGGTTCAGAAAACACGAAAATGTTTAACAGTATTCAATAATCGAAGCGTAATAAAACATATCTATTATCACTGTTTTGCAAAGCCTTATAACTGAGTCCTCTCTTCTCCCATGAGGGCGCTCTGCAAAGGGCGCCCAATTTTTTTGTGTGAAAATACCATATAAACCAAGGCTTTATTGGATTTATTTTAGTTAAAACTCATTCAGGGTGGCAATTAGGTGGCATTTGTCATCGTTTCCGTATGCCTGTAATCATTTTGTATAATACTGCTCTAACAAAAAAAACGCAGTCCTTAAGGGTCTGCGTTTTTTGATGCCGCCTAATTATTCAGTCATCAATCTAAGGGAACTAGTAGCCCATATTTTGAGTTTTGAGCGCCGAAAAAAATCTAACCGATTGAATGACCTTATTCCTTCCAATTGATGCCCCAATGCATGAATAATGACGAAATAACGTCTACTGGTTCCGTTACAATCCAGAACAGTGGAATAAACCGCTAATTACTAATCACAACATCGTTTTACATATTTTATCTTATAAGGAGGATATTTGTCTTAATTTGCCGAAATTCATAATACCACATTTGATTCCGGTGCGGACGGGACAATGCTGGGTTTCCGCTTTACGGTCGTGGTGCACAGCGAACGTCTAATATAGATATATAAATATTAGGGGCTGTTCGATTTGTGTGAACTTTACAACAAAATTGAAGAACTCCGCTTGGAGTTAAATAAACTCGCTGTGTATGGACGCCTAGCTGACCAAGAGTTAGTAATTCTTAGCCAAAAACTTGATAGATTGTTAAATGAGCTCCAAAGAGGTAAACAAGCAAAATGAAATAAGGGAGTCGCGGATGCGGCTCCTATATTATAGAAATAACACGCTCATAATGCGCAGAAAAAAAGAGGAATTGAACAAAAATATCCCACAGCTGGATTGGTAGTATGGACTTTTTTCTTTAACAAAGACCACTAGGGGCCACTAGCGCTCCTTCCTCATAATATTTGCAGGAAGAATACGATTACTTGTCGAATTGAAAGTTGGTGAGAGTAAAGTTGCTACTATTTTTATGTTTTTATTTTCATTTTCAGGTTTCACATTTTTGATTTATGACTTACTTTGGTGAAAAAAAAACATTCCCAAACATTCTAACGAAAAAAGACCACTTAGGATATTGGTTAAACCCCAATACTGTATACAATGAAAAAAAAGTAAAAGCCCTATTAACTGAACTATTTAATGACAAAGCGGCAGACCAAGAATAAAATCCTGGTCTGCCGCTTCAATGATTCCACTATCGTTTCTCGTTAGTTTAATCATACCCTTAATTATGTTCAAACTTTCGCTAGTTCCTGTTTGTAGTAAAGAATGAGCTAATTCCTATTTAGACATTTGATTAAGGTAGCATAAATTGACTGTGAGAAATTATTATGGAATCATGAGTAGGGTGATGAGATGAGGAAATTAATAAGTAAAGAAAATACGGATTGCTCAGCTGGTAATAGAGGAGGTAAGCGAAAAGGGGCAGGTCGCAAACCAATAGGAACAACTCGAAAAATTTCATTAACTTTACCGCAGGAATGCTGGGAAGAAATAGATCGCTACTGTCACAGAGGGGATTATTCTGTTTCCGAAATACTAAGGTCCATTATAGAAGATAACCTTAACAACGCCGATTTCTTATGATTAAGTAAGTGTGGGAGGCCCATGTTATGTTAGAAGGCAATTTAAAATTAGATGATGGACTGCTTTTTTACGAAGTTTCAGGGAATGGCGATCCTGTTGTTCTGATACATGGAAATTTTAATGATCATCAAATTTGGAATGAACAAGTTGACTCATTTTCCACACATTATAAATTAATTCGATATGATTTAAGGGGATATGGCCTTTCCAGTACACCAAAATCCTCCTTCTCCAATATAGATGATTTAAAAGCACTGATTGATACCTTGAAAATTCATAACGTTACTTTAGTAGGTTCCTCCATGGGTGGCGGCATTGCTATCGACTTTACTCTTACTTATCCTCATCTAGTCAAAGCTCTTATTTTGGTTTCACCCTCCATAAACGGCAATCCTTACCCTATGAATATGATGTGGCAAGGAACAAAAAATTATATCAATCTTCGTTTGAAAGGACGTAAGAAAGCCATTGAGTCATTCATAACGAATCGTTTCTGGCAGTACTTCATTCCTTCCATAAAAAAAGAAGAAGCTCGAACAAAATTGATCAATAATATTGAGAACCCTAACAATTTTTGCAGATTCTCTCCGAGTCTCTCAGTTGCTGTTAAACCATATGCTTTTAATAGATTACACGAGATTAATAAACCGACCCTTATTATAATATCTGATCAAGATCATTCATTTAACAAAGAAACTGCGGAAACCTTACATAAAAGTATAGTATTATCATCTAAAATAATCATGCAAGACTGCGGCCATCTCCCGTTTATCGAGGCGCCGCGTGAATTTAATCAAGTAGTTCTTGATTTCCTATCGAAAAGAATATGATCATAATGATTCTACTAGGACATTCCAAAAATGATTTGAATGTCAAACGAAAACGTAGCACAAATGTTCGTATAATCTGAATAATAATGGTATAATAGTGGCATAATATTGATAAATAAAACATCAAGGAGTTTTGCCAAATGAGTCAAAGAGTTCCCTACTATGAAGTTGCACCTGATGCAATGAAAATTATGATGGACATGGAGATGTACACCAAAAAGTCTACAATTAATCGAACTACAAGAGAACTTATCAAAATTAGAGTCTCTCAGATTAACGGTTGTGCCTTCTGTATAGATATGCATACATCCGAAGCTCGTAAAATGGGTGAAACGGAACAACGAATTTATTGTTTAAATGTTTGGAATGAATGTACTTTTTATACACCTGAAGAGAAGGTTGCTCTCGAACTATCTGAGCATATTACTTTAATCCCTACAAAAAGAGTTCCTGATGACCTATATAAACGAGTACGTGAACAATATGACGAGAAACAATATGTTGACCTTGTTCTGATTATCAATCAAATCAACAGTTGGAATAGAATTTCTATTGCAATGGGCAATACAGCAACTGAAAAATAATTACTCTCAATGAACACCTTAGGGTGTTCATTTTTTTCTTCTTTTGCTACACCTATGTCTCTACTTCGCCTTTGACTTTTCTACGATCCGACCGAATCCGCTTAGTGAAACGTTAGCCGTAAAGGTAGGCTTCTCAGAACATCGGCTATTAGTGGATATTTGTAGCTACAACGCTAATTACATTTTTACAGGGGAGGAGCAACTACGCTTCTTCCCCTCTTTTGGTTGTATACCATATTTAAACCTTCGAAATCATTATTTTAGCAGAGACAAATCCATCGTTGCCAAGGTAACCATACGCTCCGTAGTCCGTGAAGGTGGCTGTAAATCCACCAATCTGTTTGAGACTACCGTTTTTGAGAACACCTTTAACCGCAATAATGACTGTATTGGTTTTATTCCAAGTACTATCAGGGTATGCCATATTAAAATCAGTTACATTAACTACATCGGCCTTCACTTCGAGCATGGCCGGCACTGTCTTACCCATGAGAGTCATATGGCCATCATCGGATATCGCCGCAATATCAGCCCAATTCTCGACTTTCGGATCCGTGTTTTTATTCAGTTTACGCCATACCCACGCGGTTCCAGGTCCTTCGAGTTTTGCTCGTCCAGAATTTGGATTGAAATAACCCCCGTCGTACCAATCTAGCGGACTGATCATCCCCCAATAAAATGAGTTATAACCTCGTTCATCCATGTTCCACATGCCGTGTTGCGCATTCCACATCGTACCATTGTAAGCATATCCATAGTCTGTATATTTCTTAGTTGCATCCTTGCTACCACCGGAAAACTTCCCGAAAGAAACCCTTTTAAACGGTGATGTACCACTTCCATCAATCTCAAATCCAGATCCACCTATCGTCATACCACCATAAGCATCGCACATGAAATGGTTATTCCAACCAAGCATGATACCGAACTCACGCCATGAACCGTCTGGTTGGAGCGCTCCTATATCCTCACCCGTTTTCTCTCTAGCAGGATCATTTGGACCGTAAGCTTTCTTACCGTTGGCCTTCCACAGGTTCATTCCCTGATTGACAGTATCACCAATAGACTCTTCCCCCGGATACGTACCACCTGCCTGGTATTGCCATCCAAAACTAAAATTATCAACATTAATTCGCTTAAATTTTTTGGTTGTGTAATCATACCGAGCATTCACTAAGATCCACATCTCTGAAAACGCCACTCCACCCCGAACACCTGTAATGACAGCAAAGTTATAGGGTGAATAAGCCTGGTCAGACCACTCTGGAAATATAGATAACCCTTGGTTTATACGCATGCCTGTTTCCGTTTCTGAAGCGATCACCATGCCTTCTGTCATATTTGAAGATGAAAAGGCGACGACGACGTGGTCGTTTACATTGGGCGACAAATGTGAAGCAAAGGGAAGTTCCATCGAAACGGAATGATCATTTGGAAACGTGATCTTTACTTTATGCAGAGCTGTATTAATAGAACTGACATAACCCTTTTTAAGCATCAATACACCTCCATCGGTTCGCCACGGATTGATTACCCGCATTTTATAGAAATGATTACTCATTTAATAGAGTATGGATAGTGAAACCATAACGTGCATTTATCTGTTCCGTAAACTTCATAAACAGACATTACCCCGCCCTTAGTAAATCAAACATTAGTGATTTTCGTTACACGTTGGAATTCCTTCACTTTTTGTAATCAAATTTATATTTTAAACTCTCTTAGGTACATAGCCGTTACCCCTAGTCCGTTTCTCCATAAATTAATAAGTAAAAGGAGGAATGTCTTAGTGGAAGCCTATTATAATTGCTTACGTTGTATGAATAGAAGGGTACGTATTTTGACGATACATGGTGAGCAACATGAAGGAGTTATCACAAAAGTAGACCGAAATAATGTTTATTTAAGAACGGGTCCAAGAGGCGACGTGCAAACTTCAGCTTTCTTCCCATTTGGTGGCGCCAATGATATTTTGACGTTAAGTCTGTTCACCTTACTTGCAATAGCTTTGATTTAATTCTCAATATCATCACCATCTGACAAAAGCACTTGTGAAGATCTCTTCACAAGTGCTTTAACACGTCCACTCTTAGATTTTTTTACTTGAAATGGGCTATTGCCGTGAGCACTATGGGTTAAAAACCATAAACTGCAATTAAGTTACATTCACCTAGGAGGTTATCCATGGACGCAAATTATTATCAACAAGTCAGTTGGAGTTGCATGAACAAATATGTAGGCATTCAAACAACCGATGGCAAGTCACATGATGGATTTATTGCTCACGTAGATCAGGATTATGTGACCCTTGCCATTCCAACCGATGAAATGGTAGATCGTTTGACAGGAATGCCCGCTGAGGAATCTACTTATAGACAGTTTGGTTTCCATCCAGGGTTTTTCCCTAGACGCAGATTCTTCCATCGCCGCATTCCATTTTTCGGAATTAGAGATTTATTCTTACTTCCCTTCTTCTTTTAGATAAAAGGGAATTTACCGCTTTTCTTATTGACAAAAGCACTTGTGGAAAAGTATTCCCAAGTGCTTTTGTCATAAATTCACTCTTTGCGGGAAGGATATAGATAACCCACAAGGAGGTAACAGGAATGGAAGATCTTAAGCAACTACTCCTACAAATAGAGCAGTTACGCCAACAATTAAATAATTTGAACACTAACAATAACTTAACAGATCCCGAGATCGTAGTTGCTAGTCAAATGTTAGACGCTGTACTGAATGAGTACTACGGTCTAATGAAGAAGAAATCTAAAGACAAATCTAACTAGGAATATCCAAAATTAGTATACTCACTGAAACAATAAAAAATACCCTATCTATTACAGAAAGGGTATTTGCAAATAATATATTCAAAAAGGGGGGTACCTCTATAATAGGTTCATAATATTAAAATAAGATTACCGCTATATTAAAATATAATAAAAAAGTGTTAACAGTATATTATTAACCGATCCCAGAACTATCATCCAACTTTAGGTTTATTAAATAGTCCCAAACGATATAACACTGTAATCAAACGGTAAAAATGAACACTTCCCTTCGCGGGCGTGTTAATAAGCGGATTCTTGATATCGAATTTAACAGCGGCCGCAATTGCCTCAGTAGCCCACTCTGGAGTACTCATATTATCTCTATTCTCTAACTGGGTGATACGATCTGCTTGTTTTGTCACCATATCCTGCAAAGCTTGAAACTGCTTCTTCTCCTCCGCCGTCATAGGCTCATCCCCCTCCTTCACATCATACGAATAAAGGTTATACTTATCCATCATGGCGATCAGCTTATTCGCATAATATGGGTCCGTAGCATACCCAGCGGCTGCAACTGCCTTTGCTGCTTCTTTGCCACCTTTACGAAGGACATTAGTATATCTCTTATTCTTTAACAACCGAGTATGATCTGCCACTGACTCATCCCAAGAGTTATACTTGCGGAAAGCGGCATTAACCTTATAGGGTTTCCCCCCACGATATTCGGTCGTAGACATGATCACACTACCAGCAGAACCACTGCCTTTAATTCCGAACAGATTGTTAGCTTGCACGGTAAGGCCGCTAGCACCCCAGTTTGATTCCAGAGCGCCCTGAGCAATAGTTAAAGCGGCCGAAACACCACTATCATGCCAATCCCTCACTGCAGCCGGTGCTATTTTGGCGATAAAAGCGTCACTATTCATCTCATCACCTCCATTATATTAAATGAAGATACGAGAATTAGGGTTTGTACATCTCGCCCTATTTTTATACTATTCTAATATATTATCTGGATGGGCTACTTGCTCTAATTTATGTTGAATATGTTGATCACTACCAAGATAATACTTTTCGAGTGGTCGTAGTTGTTCATCTAACGTATATACTAATGGAATTCCAGTTGGAATATTAAGATCGGTAATCTCTTCATTACTTAAATTATCCAGATACTTAATCAACGCACGCAAACTGTTACCATGCGCTGCAATAATGACATGTTTGCCCTGCTTTATCTGGGGTGCAATCTCCTTCTCCCAATAATCCTCCACCCTAACAACCGTATCCTTAAGGCTCTCGGCAAGTGGAATCAACTGATCGGGCACATCTCGGTATTTATCTTCATGACGAGGAAACCGATCGTCGTCCTTGGTAAGTGCCGGAGGTTGGATATCATAACTTCGCCGCCAGAGCATGACTTGTTCTTCTCCGTACTTTTGGGCAGTCTTCAGCTTGCTAAGTCCCTGTAAAGCACCATAATGGCGTTCATTGAGCTGCCAGGTTTTATGAGTTGGTATCCATAACAAATTCATAGGTTCGAGAATGAAATGTAATGTTTTGATAGCACGTTTTAAGTAAGATGTATACGCAACATCAAATACTAAATTTTCATCTTTGAGTAATTTCCCTGCTGCCGTGGCTTCTGCGACCCCTTTATCGGACAAGTCTACATCCGTCCAGCCTGTAAACAGATTCAATTTGTTCCATTCACTTTCTCCGTGTCTTACCAGCACCAGTTTATACATTTCCTCTTCATTCCCTTCCCTTATCTCATTTGCTCGTATAATAAAAACCCACCCTTCAGCCATCCATTTACTCTGCTAAATATCCTTTCGCAACAGCATCTCCAACAAGCCAGACAGCATAATCATAGAGCGCCGGAACAGAGATAGCCATTTTAGTAATACGCGCAAGTACTTGAGAACTCCTAACACCATGTCTTTGCCATGCGGCACCAGAAGTATAGTAATTATGTAACAAAGGTTGTAGACGATCGATCGAAGCAGCATAACGAGATTCCATCGTATCCCCGGCTTCAAATTCAAGCCAAAGTGAAATCAATTCATCCCTTTGGTCATCGGGGAGTAAGCCGAATATTCGATTTGCCGCTAACTGCTCACGCTGAAACTTATCGACGTGCCCGGATTCGTCATATGCGAATGTATCACCTGCGTCAATTTCAACAATGTCATGAATGAGCAACATTTTTAATACTACCTTTAAGTCTAGTCCAGGCTCCACTGCATGCTCCAACATAATCATCCCCATCATGGCTATATGCCATGTATGCTCCGCATCATTCTCTTGCCTAGAAGCATCCATTAACAGGGATTGCCGCAACACATGCTTAAGTTTGTCAATTTCTCTTATAAATTCAATTTGTCGATGCAAGCGGTTTGATTCGTTCACTAGTAATCTCTCCCTTTGTATAAATATCATTCGAATATATCACAGATCCCATTCCGCTACGAAAGAAATCATGAATATATCCCCCTAATTTAGGCTGTGCTATAATGATAAATAATAATGAAAAGTGGAGGATAAAATGAGTAAGTTCATGGTTCTAGTTTTTTTATCCTGGCTAACAGGTAGCCCCTTGCTTGCACTGGTTATTGTACTCGTAATTGTGTATTTTATTGATCGGCGTTTTATTGGCTTACTACCCAGCATTTCCAAGCCATTCCGTCGTTCCCGAAACATATCACGACTACGCCAACAAATAACCCTAAATCAGTTTGACGTCTCCTCCAAACGCGAACTCGCCAGACTTCTGCTCGAACGGCGTAAATTTGCAGAAGCGTATGATCTTTTACAAGCGGTGCAAGCGTCCTCCGAATCGTCGGCGGAATATTGGAATGATCTTGGAACGGCATCCCTCGGTTTGGGACGCATCGAAGAAGGCGAGACACATATTCTTCATGCACTCCAGTTGAATGAGAGGGTTAAATATGGTGAGCCTTATTTACATCTTGCTTCGGCTTACCGTACTGTCGATCCCCAGAAGGCGTTGCAGTATGCAGCCAAATTCGGCGAAATTCAATCCTCATCTAGTGAAGCCTTTTATTTGCTTGGTGTGCTGTATCAATCACTTGACCAAAAGGTCGAAGCAAAACGCGCACTGGATGAATCCATTGCCATCTACCGAACTCTCCCGAAATATAAGAAACGCCACGAACGGAAATGGGCCTTACGTAGCTTCTTTAAACGTTCGTCCTTATAAAAATAGACCGTCAATTCCCTTAACGGAGATTGACGGTCTATTTTATTCTTCGCCGCATCGTTTAAATGATACTGCACGAGAGTTAATTAGCTATCCCTCTCACTCTGGTCTGTAATTAATCTTCATTCTCTTCATCAACCTCATAGAGACAACGGAACTGTTCTAAGCCGCTGTCAGTAAGGGTTGAACTCATAACCTGAAATCCCACATTACGGAAGAACTCGGCTCCCTCTTCATCGGTAACCGTAAAGACTGCCGAAGGTTTCTTTTCTAATATAATCTCTAAGATCAGGCCACGACCATAACCTTTCAACCGATCTTCTGGCCGAACAGCAAGATGAATAATTTCCAGCTCACGTGCACTATTCATGCAGCCACCAATGAGGCCCACATACTCATCCTCGTCAACAAACGCATACAATTCATAATCTTCGTTCGAACCATATAGTTTTAATGCTTGCTCCAAAGCTTCCGGATCAGAGAAAACAGCAGATTCCAAGAGCTCCCTAACAGGCAATTCACCAATCTTCGAAGTAACTAGAGTTAGCAATGTATCCCTCCTTCCTATATCAGGTATTTCTTAAACTCAATACGTTCGCATGACACTTTATCATAAATGAGCTTTAAACTCCACCTATTATGTAATTAACTCTTGCATTTTATTTAAATCCGACTATAATAATCGGTATACAGTGATAATAGCGTAAAGGTGATGATACCATGAATCAAACACTCCATAGTAATACTGAGCAAATTAATGATTATTTAGATTTATTAAATTACGCCAAACAAATAGGCGATACATCATGGCAAGCGGAAATTGTAGCGACTCTGAGCAAGCTAAATACGCCGAAGACATTTCAGGAAACGTCCGACGCAAATGAACTGCTCTGGAGACGATTTGATCAAATCAATACTTCATTGGTAGAGTTGTTTAATTCCATACGCGAAACACAAGATAATGTTTATAAACAGCAATTAGTAGAACAAATGTGGGGATTGAAGTTGGAGAGGATCTCTATATCTCGTCAAATCAAAAGTGATTATTTTCAGACAGAGGATTTATGGTTTGAGGAATAGAAAAAGGCATGCAGTTGACTGCTCTGCCCGATGAAATCGTTTCTAGCAATTTAACGGATTGCCATGAAACATAGTAGATTCTATGAATATATAAATTTATGACAAATTAACATGTGTTATTACACGGAAGTTTGTTTCATTTCGCGCATCATCTTCATCATCATAGTCATCATTTCATCGCAGTCTTGCATTTTGTCCATCATCATGTCCATGTCCATTTCCATGTCCATCATGCTCATTTCAGAACAGCATTCCATCATCATCTTCATACTGTTCATTTTACACATCATTTCGTCCATAGTCATGGTCATCATCATTTGCATACACATTTTATCCATCGTTTCTCCTCCCTTCTGTATTATTATTCCAACAATTTAAAATTACTATATTCTCGTCCAAAACTCAACATAAAGTTGGATGAACTATTGATTTTTTTGTGAACCCATAGTATAATACCTACTTTTCTCATAATTCCAGTGTGCTTTATGGTAATTACATATAAAAAAAACAGTATAATGAGATCCCCTCACTATACTGTTCAAGAGCTTATTATTTTTCATTAATCTCTGTACGTCCGTCTTCAAAACCGATAATAACCGTATCCGTAATTCCCACGAATAAACCATGCTCAACAACACCCGTTATCGCCTTGAGTTCCTCAGCGAGTGTCGCCGGGGATTCGATCACGCCAAAAGCAGCGTCTACAATGTAATTCCCGTTATCCGTTACATATAGATCGTCGCCATTTTTCCGCATTTCAAAAGGAACATCATATCGGTTTCTCAGTAGCTTTAACGTCCATTCATAGGTGAAGGGGACAATTTCAATCGGTAATTTGAATTGTCCTAGAGAAGCAACCACCTTACTACTATCCGCAATGACAATAAATTTGTCACTATGCATGGCTACCAGCTTCTCACGAAGCAAAGCTCCACCACCGCCTTTGATCAGTTCCATTTGTGGGTTAACTTCATCTGCCCCATCAATTGCCAAATCCAAATGATCGACTTCCGAGGCGCTTATAAGCGGTATATTATATTTCTTAGCTAGCTCTTCCGAAGCACTTGAAGTAGCAATAGCACGGACTTGAAGACCCCCACTCACCATTTCCCCAATCTTTTCGATCGCATAATAAGCTGTAGATCCTGTTCCGAGACCAATTGTCATCCCGTCTTTAACAAACTCAGCAGCACGGTATCCCGCCACTTGTTTTGCATTCATATTTTACCCCTCCTATATGTATTATCACTATTTTTGTATTCGAGGTGTTTCAACGTCTATCATATCAAATTACAAGTATAAAAAGAACAGCATGTCCAGTTACGGACATGCCCCCAATGATTATTGTTTCTCAATAACTGCCTTGATTCCTTCAAAACTGTCATCTTCCACCGGGTTCCCATTTACAAATATCGTTGGTGTCCCTCCAACCTGTGAATCATCCGCAATTTTGATATCAGCGTTGATATTGCCGATATATTTCTGGCTATCCAAATCTTGCTCAAACTGCTTCAAGTCAACACCCGGGATATTCTGCTTCACCAAATCCATTATAAATTCCTTAGTAGCCCATGTGTCATTCTTATTGCCCTGTTGCTCCATCATTAGTTTATAATATGTCCAGAAATAATCTACATTCTGTTGGTATAGCGACTCACCAGCAAGTGCCGCAACTGTGGAATCCGGGGCTAGGAAAGGAAGATCCACAAAATAAAATACTGCTTTACCTGTATCTAGATAGGCTTTCTTTAACTGAGAGAAAACGTCCTCCGTCCAGTGTTTGCAAGACGGACATTTGTAGTCAGCAAACTCTACGATTACCACAGGAGCCTTTGGATCTCCAATATAAGGTTGATTTGAAGTCTCAAATCCTTTCAACACCTGCTCTTGCACGCTGGCAGGGGTAAGAATTTCGCCTTCTCCTTTGTCATAGGTCAATTTAATGACTAACAGGACGGCAACCAGTAATACGACTACTCCCCCTAATAAGAAAAACGACCATTTACTACTTTTTTTACTACTCTTCACAATTCTCCTCCTCACCACTCATAAAAATACAATTTGCCTTGATTATAAGTGTTGAAGAGGTTATATACTAGAAGCAATAGCTGCGAAACTAGACCACATTTTGACAATATTGTGTTTTTAAATAATCAAGTTTGATGTATAGGTTTTGGTGTTTTAGCGACTACACCTCCATCTTTACCTTTTCCTGACTCAGGTTTAACCATTAGTAGCAACAATATTACCGCAATTAGAGAGACACCTGCAAACACAAAGAACAATGTCATATGACCTGCAGGGATCAGGAGAGAAATGACTGGTGGCCCTAACGAAACACCAATAAACCGCATGCTGCTATATATTGAAGTGATGGTACCTCGAAGTTCTTTGTCAATACCTTCGGTAATTAGAGCATCTGAACTTGGAAGAACAATACCGATGCCTGCTCCACACACCACAAGACAAGCAATAACGAAATAAATATTGTTAAAGAAACCAATCCCGAATAAAGCTGCGGTAGACATTACTAATCCAACCACTCCACACCATTTCATCAAATTCTTGTTCTTACCCATCTTTTTACCTGTGATATAAGAGGATAGGCACAGGGCGGCCAGCGGTATGGCCAATACCAACCCTTTTACAACCCCCTTCAAACCATGCTTCATTTCTAGCTGCTCTGATAAATAAAACAGCACACCAAAAAGTAAAAACATGCAGATACACCCTATAGCAAATATAGCGTATAACCAACGTCCTTTCTCCTTAAAGACACCTTTCACCGAATTCATGAATTCCTTGAGCGATTTTACTTTCCCCTTTTCCTTCGGTTCCTTCACTAAGAAAAGAACCAGCAATAAAGAAATTAAACAAAGTACCGGAATAGCAAGAAACGGGATGTACCAAATCCATGCACCTAAAAGTGCCCCCAGAATCGGGCTAAGTACCTTACCAAATGTATTCGATGTCTCAATGAGACCGAGGCCTTGACTAACTTCATCGTCATCATCGAACATATCCCCAACGAGCGGTATCACAATGGGAAAAGCTCCAGCCGCTCCAATTCCCTGCAGAAATCGCCCTGCCAAGATGATCCAGTATACCGTCATTCCGTCCCCAATCCACGAGGCCGCTCCCGAGACGCCCCCACCAATGCCTGCAATAATCAGACTCGGGATAATGATGACTCTGCGACCATATTTGTCCGAAAGATAACCTGCAATCGGTATCAGCAGAATAGCTACAACGGCATACACCGTAATAAGCATACTGACCTGAAAAGAAGAGATATGCAGTTCACGAGCAATTTGCGGTAGGATCGGAATCAACATCGAATTACCCAAAGTCATAATAAGCGGAATGGATGCAAGTGCAAACAAGCCGCCTTTCTTATTATCCATCGTCAGCCACCTTTCCCAACGTGTAAACATGAGATACCGTTAGTGTGGTTGAAATGTAATAAAATATTCTGCCTTTAATTATCTCCGCGAATTAACAACGGACGTAAGTCAAAGGATCTGCTTCCAGAATGAATCGACTAGGCTCACCAATTGAATAAATGTGCAACAGATGCATAGCTCTTGTACAAGCAGTATAGAATAGCTTTCTCTCAGCTTCCCGGGTATATTTCAGATTAGAACCGTCATAAATAAGCACTGCGTCAAATTCCACACCCTTTGCCAAATACGCAGGGATGATGTGGATTCCCTTTTCAAACGAAAGAGTTGTCTTTTTGATCAACTTGACAGGTAGTTCAGGGGACAGAATTTCAAAAGCCCCTAAGCTTTCAGCAGCCGTCTTACAGATGACTGCTATAGTCTCATATCCTTCGGCACGAAGTGATTCTATATCATCTTGAATACGAGCATTCAGGGCCTCATTATCCGATACAATCCGTATTTCCGGCTTCTCACCAGCTCGGTTAAACGGGATGATGGACTCACCACCATGAATCATCCCCTTAGTGAGTTCAACGATTTCACGGGTAGATCGATAACTTTGATGGAGGGTAATTAATTCACTCTCATCTTCACCATAAAGATCACTCAGCACTGTTGATTGCTGTAGCACCGAAGCATGCGCATAAATCGCCTGGTTAAGATCTCCTAGCGCTGTCATTCGAGCACGAGGAAACAATCTTTTTAGGAAGAAAAGCTGGAATGGAGAATAGTCCTGTGCCTCATCAATAATGACATGCCTTATATCCGTATTTGAGCGGAAACCTAGAATTAGCTCCTTCAGATAGAGGAATGGTGTGGCGTCTTCATAAAAAAGTTCACCTTCGCCAAGCTTCTGCAGGGTTTGCAGACTGATTTCTTGCCAATCTTCCGGTAACCCTACCGGGCTGATTTCTGACATCAAATCGGGATTACGGAACATTTGAGCATACAGATTAGTCACATCAACAAACCGTAAACCTTTCACCCATTTTCGAAGCGGCTTCAGGCGATCGCTAACAATCATTTTTGCGAGGATATCCCGCTCCTGTTCGTATTCTCCAAAGGAATCCGCTTTACCTTGTTGTTGCTTGCGCCGCAAACGTTGATAGGCCTTCTGAAAATCATCGATATCGAGTAATTGAATCTGCTCCTCGACCCAAGGAAGTTCCAACTCTCCCACCGCAAAGGTTGCCAGCTCCTTCAATAGCCAATCCTTAAGTAATTCACAGCGATTAGCTAGCCGAATAGCTGAATCAAACGAGTAAAATTTATCTTTGATCCGCTCTGCACTCACGAACTCTTTTCCTTGGAACCTAAGTGGCTTGAACTGCATTCCTTCCTTCTCCAGCAGTTCCTTATAACGATTAATTGCATCTAAATAAATGGATGACGACTTATAACGAATGCCGTTAATACGTGAAGCATAGTGCTCATCCTCTTCTCCAGATAGTACATATTCAATTTGGAGAAAAGGATCCTCAAGCTGAAATTCTCTGCCAAGCCGATGTTCAAGGTATTCTTGAAATGTCGTTTGTCGCATGTTCTCTTCCCCAAGTTCGGGGAGAACGGTAGACACATAGCTATTGAACATGGGATTAGGTGAAAATAGGATCATTTGATCGGCCCTTAAATGCTCTCTATGTTTATAGAGTAAATAAGCCACACGTTGCAATGCAGCAGAGGTCTTGCCACTGCCAGCCGCGCCCTGAACAATCAGCATTCGACTTCGATCGTCGCGAATAATTCGATTTTGCTCGCGTTGAATGGTTGCCACGATACTCCGCATTTGAGCATCTGAGCTACGACTAAGCACTTGCTGTAATAATTCATCACCTATCGTTACTCCGGTATCAAACATTACCTTAATTTTTCGACCCTGTATAACAAACTGACGCTTAAGCGTCAAATTTCCTTGAATAGTTCCCGAAGGTGTTGAGTAAGATGTTGGTCCTGGGACGCTATCGTAATACAGATTTGAAATCGGCGCACGCCAGTCATACACAAGAAACGTTTCATCTCCCTCTTCCATCAGCGAGGCAATCCCGAGATAAATACATTCTGCTTCTTGACCCTCTTCGGCAAAATCAATTCTCCCGAAATACGGTGATTGCCGTAGCCGTTTCAACTTTCCTAGTGCTGCCGAAGTATGCAAATGACTGCGCTCACGTTCTGAGAGCACCTGCGACTGTTGCCGTAAGCTGGTCGAGGTTTCCCCTACATCATCCTCTTCACCAAAGTTAACTGTTACCTCATCCCAGTAGTCCTTACGCATCTTAACTACATCGTCCCGAACGACGCCAACTTCTTGCTCCAAACTAGTAATTCTCGATTCAATTTGGTCGCCCACATACTCTACTCGTAGCTGTTCTTCTTGCCAAGCATTATCCGAACTACTCAATTGTAATCGCCCCTCTTGATTTCTAAAAATATATTGTTGACCAAATTATTTAAATATGATATAATTTTATAGGATGTGTATTTATGAATAAACCTTTAAGGTCCAGTCATTATCATAACAATTTTACGTAAGGATTACAATCTTAGCTTTATCCTTTATTTATAATGAAAGTCCCGCCGACTGGCGGGACTTTTTAGATTGAAGTAATAAACTTATTTCTCTCCATGTGCAACGGGAGAATGATCTGCCAGCCGGTTTAGCCTTTCCAACTGATGCCCATATTCATACATTTCAGCAGAAACAATCGACAGACGTAATACACCTTCTCGCTGTTCAGCAAAACGATCCAGCATTCTTCGCATAAATTCGTCATTCTCCTGCTCAAATTGCATACCTTCCAAAAAGTTCGGCTTCAGCTTATCGTTAAACTTCAACATAATATGCTCATGAAACTTGATCATTTTCTCCAAATGCATATCGAACTCATCATTAAGCTCAGGTGATCGAACGGCTTGAAAATAATGTTCCTCCACTGCATCTAGTACCTCATATCCCTTGCGCAGAACTTTAAGCATCTGTTTGTAAACCACAAGCTGACGGCCTTCGCTGAACCTAGCTTTAGCCGTTTTTAATTTTTTCGAATCCTCATCCATAAGCTTATATTTGTCACTTAGCGAATCAATCGTTTCTTCTAATGAACGCTTTTCACTTCGATAGACCGTTGCTTTAATCTCATCTGAAACAGCTGTGCGTAGCAGCAATGACAATTGTTCAAATGTTTGGCGGATTTGCTGATCATACTGCACCTTGGGTTTCGGTGGATATACGATAATGTTGATAATAAACGCAGATAAGATACCAATCAAGCTGAGCACAAAGCGATTAAGTGCAAATTCCCATTGACCACTAGCTTCCATTACCGCAACCACGGTTACAAGCGTAATCCCGATCGTATCTCCCATTTTGAATTTAAGACAAATCATGATGACAAGAATACATACTAGCCCGACAGCAATAGGTTCATTGGACAATAACATCCCACCTAACACCGCCAGTATCGCACCAAACGTAATCGTCTGAAGCTGATCCATCAAATAGCGCCATGACCGATAAATAGATGGCTGCATGGCAAATATGGCTGCAACCGCCGCTATAACGGGCGAAGGCAAATTAAACCAAAGCACTACATAAAGTGCAAGAGTTACCGCTAATCCTGTTTTGAGCATTCTCGCGCCAAATGTCACTTCTAATCCCTCTTTCTCTAACTCCATATACTGTTATAGGTTGTACTAAAGTTTATACTAACCGCATCCCATATAGACTTGATATAGGAATGACAAGAACACTTTATTTGGTTCAGTCGATCAGTTATCTTTATTAATTACCCAATTTGCGGATATATTGGATCATTTTTAGTCACCCTGTTTATTATAGGTGTCTACTTGTCAAAACTATATGACAGTAAGACCCAATAATTTTAAACGAAGGGGTGACAAATGTCTAATGAAAAAGCTTAAGCGTCTCATTATCAAAAGCACTCTCGTAGCATCCATCTTAGCTACAGGAGGCATCACAGCTACAAGCAACATCTACGCGGAACCCCAGCAGGATCCAAATCAGGCTGGAATACCACGCGCGGAACATCGCGAGCCTGGACAGCGGCACCATCACAAGGGTCATCTCAAAGGCGGTCCGATTATCACAGATACAGCAAGCTTAATTGGAACCGAGCCCAAATTACTGCTTGCACAATTAGAACAAGGGAAAACCTTGTTGCAAATCGTACATGCGAAGAAGGGCTGGAGCGAGAAAGAATATTTACAGCAGCTGACAGTTAAGGCGTTCCAGCATATTGATAAAGTAGTTGCAGAAGGAAAACTCACCAAAGAGCAAGCTGAAAAGATCAAAGCAGACCTTCCTACGAGATTAAAAACTGTAATCAATCGTACGTGGAAAAGTGCTCCTCCAGGACATCCTGTTTCTGAATATAAAAACAATACTATTCAATGGAATGTGTCCGAATAGAGAACCAATTTATTAAAAATGGCAGACCAAGAGGATAATCCTTGGCCTGCCATTTTAGTTTTCACTTAATCTTTCTTGGTTACCTGAGTTGGAGGGCTCGGTAACGGAATAGGTGGGTGTAACCCAACAGGTACTTCAAGAATGTCGAGTAAGAACATAAATACAGGGACACCTACGATCAATCCCCATACTCCGAAGAAATGCTCCGAGACTAACAAAATAAGAAAAGTGTAGAATATAGGCATATGCGTCTTATTGGACATGAATTTCGGATTCAAGAAATATGTTTCAATAGCATGTATAACAGCGATCATCACTAGTACATAAACGATTTTTAATAATCCGCCTATTTTGAATGCAATAGCACATAACGGAATTAATGAAATGATAACACCCATTACTGGAATGAGACCGAGTAAGAAGATCATGATTCCAAGAGCAATTAGATTCGGAAATCCGAAAATCCACAAAAAGATCGTGGATAATATAGCGTTAACCAATGCGATTAAAAACTGCACTTCAATAACTTTACCAAAAGAGAGCACAAATTTTTTACCGAAATACTCTAATTCATTAAACAGGAATGCTACCCGGCTTTGTTTGAATTTAGCGGTGAAATTGGTCACCTTTTCTTTCTCAAGCAAGAAGAACAAACTCAGTACAATTGAAACAAACAAGTTCAAGCTCCACTTGCCTATATCAGAAACAGTCTTAAGTAGGAAATCAAAGCCACTGCCAATATAAGCTGACAAATCAATTTCTTTCATTGAGTCAACTAGGAAGTTAAGTAGAATATTATCCGGAAGGTTCTCGGGAGGATGATCATAAAATGACAAAACTTGATTCACCAAATCATTAAGTTCGGCAATAAAGATCGGTAAATAATTATAAATTGCCAGCACAAGTAACGAGATAATCAGAACATAAATAAAAATTATCGTGATTCTTCGATTAATGCGTATAACTTTTTGTACATTTCGACTAATGGAGTTATGTAGACGATTAATCAAATAAGTCAGGATAAACGTAATCAGAATCATGTCGAGCATGCTGCGGGAAAAATATAATACCAATACCACAAACAATAATGCAAGAATTCTGCGGAACCCCGCAACTTGAGAAAGTTCTCTGAAAAAATTCATTATAAGCAACCTGCTCCTTTATGATAGACTGAACCAAAACCTATGTATTAATATTATGTCAGCACTTGCAACAAAGCAAGAAGCTATCCACCTCTTTCTAAATATATAATGCCTATTTTTTTATTGATGTACAGCGTGTCGGACATTACTCCTACCAATCTGACCTCCAACACTTTAATACAACACAGCTTCTAAGTTGCATAACTGAGATGTAAGTTCTTGCCAATTGGTAAAGTGCAGCATATAATTTCGTATAAATCAAATGACAATGACGGAGAGAGTAAGTGGATGCGTTCTTTACAGGGACGGTGGTGCCATAGATTGAGAGCACACCGCATGAATCGTACCAACTGAAGTTCACTCCCGAGTTGACTCCTGAAATGCCACTGTCTGTGGTTACGTAGGGAAGTCCGGTCACACACCGTTATCTGTGTCTAAGCTGAGAAACTTAAAGGTTGTCTAACGAGGGTGGTACCGCGGAATTATTCCGTCCCTTGATAGGCGGCCTTTTCTGTTTAATTTGATTGAAATGTACTTATTCCTACACTAAAGGAGAGAGAAAAATGAAGGATCATTTAGAAGAGTTACGTGTCAAACTAGGTGGAATTAACAAGGAATTACTGAAGCTGTTAAATGAACGCGCTGAAATCGTACGTAACATCGGCGAAATTAAAGAAAAGCAAGGTGTGCCGAAATTTGATCCGGTGCGCGAACGGGCCATGCTAGAGGAATTGACTAGTCAAAATAACGGGCCATTTAAAGATGCAGAGATCAAACATATCTTCAAAGAAATCTTTAAAGCCTCTCTCCATTTGCAGGAAGAAGACCACAAGAAGTTACTAATCGTTAGTCGCAAGAATCAACCCGATAATACCGTGATCAAAGTGCAAGACTGCCTAATCGGCGGGAGCGCTCAAGTGATGATCGCGGGTCCGTGCTCTGTGGAATCATATGAGCAATTGCGAAGCGTTGCCTCCGTATTGAAAGATGCAGGAGTGAAAATTATGCGGGGCGGCGCCTTCAAGCCAAGAACATCCCCCTATGATTTCCAAGGGCTTGGTGTCGAAGGACTCCGTATGCTTAAGGAAGTAGCCGATGAATTCGGATTGGCAACGATCAGTGAGATTGTCCATCCTGCACATATGGAGCTAGCCGAACAGTATATCGATATCATTCAAATCGGTGCTAGAAACATGCAAAACTTCGAATTGCTTAAGGCTGCAGGAGAAGCGAAAATTCCAGTGTTACTTAAACGAGGGATCGCCGCTACCTTGGAGGAATTCGTTCACGCAGCAGAATATATTGCTGTTAAAGGCAACACTAATGTCATGCTGATCGAACGCGGCATTCGTACTTACGAGAAATGGACGCGTAATACACTCGACATTTCTGCCGTACCACTGCTGAAGCAAGAGACTCATTTGCCGGTGCTTGTCGATGTCAGTCATTCAACGGGTCGCAAGGATATCCTACTACCTTGTGCAAAGGCAGCATTGGCGGCAGGAGCAGACGGTGTGATGGTCGAAGTCCATCCAGATCCACAAACAGCCCTCTCAGATGCAGCTCAGCAGCTTGACATCCCTCAATTCCAGCAACTATGGGAAGGTATAAGGAAATCCGGACTGTTCAAGGAACAGGAATAATCATTTATAGCCTATAACAATCCAAAACACCCCTATCCATTTCTGATCATGGAGAGGGGTGTTCTAAATTTATATTCCATACACTTCATTTTACAAATTAAATAGGACAGGCTGTACGCATACAGGTTTAGATACATGCGCTGTTTGACCTGTATAACTTAATCTTCCTTGCAGCGGGTCCACTTTAAAAAGGTTCAGCCCGTTTGAATCCCGATTAGCCACAATTAAATAACTACCGTCTGGTGTTAACGCGAAATGACGGGGATGTCCCCCCTCTGTAGACACATGCTCTACATACGTCAGTTGTCCGGTATCCGGATTAATAGTAAACAAGACGATACTATCATGACCACGATTTGAGCCATACAGAAATAATCCATCTTTAGAAATAGCAATTTCCGCTGTCGTATTCTCATCCAGGAAATCTGTTGGTAAAGTTGACACCGTCTCTATCTCTGTTAGCTGACCCGCCTCTGCATCATATGAGAAGGCCGTAATGCTTGAATTCACTTCGTTGATGGAATATAGCAGACGTCCGTTCGGGTGGAACGCCAAATGACGAGGACCACATCCTGGCGGAGTATGCGTTTCTCCGTGGTAAATCAATTGATCTTTATCCTGATCAAGCCTATAAATTTTGATGATATCTAGGCCTAGATCGGATACCAATACAAATCGGTTATCTGGACTACACAGTGTCGAATGAGGATGTGGTCGGTCTTGTCTTACCGAGTCTGCCCCATGACCTGTATGTAACTTCTCATCCGTCAACTGACCAACTGTTTCTTCATCATTTAGCTTAACGAGACCTACATTACCACCATGGTAACCGGACAATATTAGATATTTGTCTTCTCTGTCTCTTTGTATATGAGAAGTTGAGGGTTTTAGGGTCAATGACCGGTTACATTCAGTCAGACTTCCTAGAGTAGGATCAATCTCGAAGGAGATCACTTCCCCTATTCTCTCCCCTTCCATATTTTTCGTCTCTGCAATGGAATAGAGTTTCCGGTTCGGACCGTCCACATTAACGAAAGTTGGGTTCTTCATTCCAGATACTTGATCAAGAAGAGTCAACTCTCCACTGGACTGATTTAATTCATACACATATATTCCGGGATCCGCTTCTTCCGCATAAGAGCCCACAAACAATAATAGACGTTGATGTTGTTCAGACAAAGCATATTCCTCCTTTAAACGTTGGTGTTATGGTGTTTCATCCTTCTATTTTTCTCTATTTTCACTCAAAAGTCCAGCTTGTCTATTTACAAATAAATTTAAATTTTTAACAACCCCCTACCCAAGCAATCAAAAATATGGTATACTGCAAGCGCTTCCATTAATCATCTGAAGGGGGATTTTGGAATGATGAATACCGTAGTAGAGGAGCAAAACGTTTATGAGGATCTCGATCCACATGATACGTATTTCTTCAAGATTGGGGTTCGTGGACTTGTTTGCTTTCATGGCAGGAATTATAGTTTAAAAAAGAGATTATCCGCCGAACAAACATCCAAACTAATCTCTGACTCCTCGTTTTACCGAATTAGCACGAACTGTTATGTCAATTTATTTAAGGTTCATGCTGTTCAAGACAATGTTCTACTGTTTAGAGATGAGTACCACGGGATTAAGACAATTAACGTCTCCAGACGCAACATCGAGGGAGTCAAACGACTACTTCCAGGGACCAATCGAGCTTTAGCATCTAGGATTCATTAATCCCACACTCCAGCTTAAATTTTCGGGAAAGAAACAGCAGCCCGGGAAGTCAATCGACTTCCTAGGCTGCTGTTTCTGCATATCCGCTATATTATGAATGCAATTCCCTATTTTACATATATACGAGCTGTTTCTTCCCATATTTCGCCTGGAGCCAAACTGAACAACCCGATCTCATCAGCTGGAAGATCCACCTTTGGTGCGTTCACCAAATTGATTTGTGGTTCAGGACAGAAGAAGCCTTCCGTCGCCCCATTGTTCCAGATCATCCATTGCTTATAAGAAGTACCCACGTCATAGACAAGAGTTACTCCATGTTTTGTATCTCGTAATTCCATCAGATTTCTACCGTTCTGTGGTGCCACCGTATAATGATTATCCAATGGAGCAAAGAATGGATTCACACCTTCACCTTGGAGCGCCTTCTCCTCTTCACTCAAAGGCTGGAATTTACCTGTCGGTAACATGCGCTCATTTAACTCCCAACGCTCTCCAATGGTCGCCTTCACTAGATAGTCTCCTGCCACCCCATTTGGTGCGAAAGGTGCATTTATAGCAGTATGGAAGGCTAGTAAGCAAGGCATCTCATTCGTACCTTCATTACGCACAAACAAATGCTGCGATAGTCCGTTCTCACTGAGTGTGTATTTCAATCTTATCGTAAACTTGAATGGCAGATATTTAAAAGATTCATGTTTCTCATCTACTACAGCTTTGACGGTAACATAACTTTCAAATGGAGTTGTCCCGAAATCCTCTACTAGCCAAGGTGTTGTATGTAGAAAGCCGTGTAAATGATTCCCCGTAGCTTCCTCGTTCACTGGCAGTTGATACACTTCACCGCGCCATGGAAATTTTCCATCTTCATAGCGATTCGGTGGGAACAGCACCGGAATACCATAAATTCCAGGGTTGCTCTTAAAGTCTTCAATCTGGCCTTCTGCCGGTTCACGAAGAAAATTATAACCGCTTTCAAGATCACGAAATGCAATCAAATTCCCACCGATTTCGGGTAAAATAGCTGCTTCATATTTTCCAAATTGTAACCATACTGCTTGCTCCCCTTGAAAAGATC
This sequence comes from Paenibacillus anaericanus, assembly GCF_003994475.1. Taxonomy (GTDB): domain Bacteria; phylum Bacillota; class Bacilli; order Paenibacillales; family Paenibacillaceae; genus Fontibacillus; species Fontibacillus anaericanus. The sequence continues at coordinate 165,507 of NZ_RZNY01000006.1, forward strand.
CTTGATAAGCCTTATTGTCTGTCATCTAACTAAACTCTCCCTTCAATAGTTGCTTAATAAGTACCATATCACTCACTTAGAGTAATAGGCAATCTCTTAATTCACCTTACTTTACATATAACAATCTCATGTATCACGCAAAATACGTCGTCCCAAACTCATCATTAATAGAATCATAATAATACCAACCACTAGCTGCATTCCATATATTTGAGTCCAATTTGGCCAATGATCAATCCATCCATATACCTTACCACCTATTAAAGGTCCGAAGAAGGAAGCAACCCCAGTTATAGCAGAATACATCGCCGTATACATCGGCCTCTCCGATTTTGGTGTGTCACCGATCATAAAATTAAAGGCAAGCTGGTTAAACCCGCCAACACCCACTCCAAATATCATCTGAGCTGTAAATAGTATCGGAAGTAACGGAAATATCGATAACGTTCCCCATAATAAGATAGAAGTCGCAATCACGGGTAGTGTCCAGAACAACAGTCGCCTGTTGCTATATCTAGCATTGAGGTTACCCCACACATAAAAACTTGCCATCATAAACACCGTCTGCGTCACATTGATCAATGAGATCGTCTGATAGTTAATATGTAGCAGTTCCAGCATGACATAAGAATATAAAGGAACAACCAAATTTTGTAGAAATAGAAAACTAGCTAGAAACAACGTCGGCTTCATAAAAGACGAGTCACGAAGTGGCTTCTTAAGCATGGGTATAAATTTACTCTCAGTCGAACGCTCAAATGGGATATCCGGATAGAAGAAGAACACAATGATATTCGCTGTGATGCAAATCCAAATAATTATATACAGATACAGAAATCCTTGACTACCGGGATAATGATCTAGAATCATTCCCCCCAAGAACATGAACAACGTACCGAGAGCGTTAAGCATCGTATTCCTAATTCCGAAATATCGCCCCCTAACCTTAGGTGGGACCATATCACTGATCGTTGAGTTCCAGAGCACCGCTCCCACTGTATTGAACAGAAACGCTGCGACATAAAAAACAATAAACGCTTGTACCCACTTATCCTGCGAGAAAAGAAAAGGGACTAGTCCTGTAAATCCCCACAATAACCTATGCATTCCAACAAAAAAGACGAGCGGCCATTTTCGGCTATTCAGTCTCTGAATGAGAAACGCAACGGCTAGCTGAGCTATATTCACAAATGTTGTGATCGCTAGCACAAAACCTATTTGCTCTGAGTTAGCTCCTAAATACAGTAAAAATCCTGTAAGAAATTGTCCCCCGAGCAATGTTTGAAAGATAACTGAAGGAACACCTTCTAAAGTTGCAATCGTCAAATGCCTACGCTGTTGAGAAGTTTTTCGACGTTTGTTAAAAAGCCTCATTTTTACGATGCCTCTCATGCTGCATACTCCTTTTACCGCCTTTGCCGAAGGGAGTTCCTGCGGATAAAGCGATTATATTTGCTCCCCATACATAAAAATCAGCAAGTTTTGCATACTTCAAATAATGCGGTTTTTCTAGGCCGTAACTAAACCTCTTAGAATGGAGTGCAAGCTTAGAATGCATAGCTCAGGAATTAGATTGTTATTTCCCCGTTTGTTAACTGGAGCGCTACTCATAGCTTTAGTGGCCTGCAGTAATCAGTCATCTCAATCTCAGTATGATATTCGTGACCATTCTCGTGATCCTTATGAACCGAGTATCCAATCGACAAATAAGAAGCCCATTACCGTGATTCCAACTGAAATTCTGACCAATACCGGTCACACGGCCTGGATTCCCCTTCAGCAAGTAGTCGAGAGTTTGGGACTCCGGCAGAAAGAAACTAAAGACTCGATAAAAATAGGGTTTTCGGATGTTATGTTTCAGGTACAACCCGGTCAAAATTCCGCCATTTCTAATGGACGCACTATCACATTATCTCAAGCCCCAATAGTGCAGAATGGTCAGGTATACCTCACCGCGAAATCACTATCTGAGCTACTCCAAACCCAGGTTCGGGTCGATTCCTGGACAAACTCACTACAGATCTTACCAATCAATAATTATAGTAAAGTAGAAGATACCCCACAGCAAACAGAGCAAAAATACGGTATTCTAGGTATTGCTGAGAACCGGAATGAACTTGTTACTTACGCCAAAAAATTTATGGGGGTTCCCTATGAATTTGGAGCGGATCCTTATGAAAAATCTAAAACATTTGATTGCTCCTCTTTCACCCAACATGTGTTCAAGCGCTTTGGCAGCAGTCTCCCAAGACTTGCGAGAGAACAGGCCAAAGAAGGTACCCCAGTAAATCGAAGCGAACTAGTTCCGGGAGATCTTATCTTCTTCACAGTTAAAGGTCGATTCGAAAGTGACAAAATACCCGGTCATGTCGGAATCTATATCGGCGACGGAAATTTTATCCATACTTGGGGAGATCCAGGAGTCCAAATCAGCCCATTAGATTCTGGATATTGGAAGGACGTGACCCTCTTCATGCGCCGAACAAAATAATCAGGATAGAATCCTAATCACCAGGGGGCTTTGTGCCCCTTGGCCCCCTTTCTATCTTTTTATTACAAATTTCCTTTACTACTAATTACACAGTATAATGAATGTAAGCAATACTTTCTATATAATAAAATTACATACTGAAATGAACCTAGAGGAGAATAATAATGGATAATTTGAAACAGGCATACGAAACCCTGGGACTTCCCGAGAACGCTTCCAGAGCGGATGTGGAGAAGGCCTTTGAAATCGAATTAAGAAAATCTAAAAACCGCCAATCTACGACGAATTTGAAAGATGGAGAAGAAAGTGAATACACCATAAAACTCAAAGCCTATAAACAAATTGTTGAATATGAGGATCGATTAATCATAGAGGATAAGAATCGAGAGCGTTATCGAAAATGGGGTAAATTTGCTGGTCCTGCTGAGAAAGTAGATGATTTCTTCCGGATATATAAAGCTCGTGTCATCATTAGCCTAGTAGCAATTATCGTTCTTATTTTTGGAATAAATGCATTCATTGATCACCGAGAAGAACAAAAAAGACTTGCGGCGCTTCCTCCAGTCGATTTATCCATACTTTATGTTGGTAACTTTATGACGAATGATTCCAGCGGGAAAACGGAGGAGCTAGAGCAAGCCTTCCTAACGCAATTTCCCGAATTCAAACGGGTGGAGGTTACACTGACCTACCTTCCCTCTAGTGAAAGTGGCGGTCAGTCTGACTTAGCCTTTCAACAGAAAGCAATGGCTATGTTGGCTACTGAGGATCCAGATATTTATATTATGGACAAGCCTTCCTTTGAATGGCTAAGCAACAGCGGTGCCTTACAGCATCTCGATGTGGAAGCCGAAGGCGTCCTAAAGCCGTTATTACCTCCAGGCGCAGCAATTATAGCTCGTACAGAAGATGACACTTCGGATCATGTTTACGGTGTGGATGTAACTAACAGCACTCTAACCAACCAACTTCCAATTAACAATAAGAACATGATCATTACGGTTCGTGTAGATCCGAAGAAAATGGATAATGTTCTCCTATTCACACAGCGATATTTGGAGAATATGAAATAATATCTTATATATCCCTTCTATCCCAAAGCCAAAGTTGGCTTTGGGATAATTTATTTTCCCCTGAAAATATGTGATTGATTTATTGAACTACATCATCTATTATACTGGTATAAACGCGCGTTTATAGAAAGAAGGACTACCATGCGCAGCGAAGATATTGCTAAGTTAGCCGGGGTGTCCCGTAGTACGGTATCCCGCGTTATCAACAACTACCCTAATGTTCCAGCCGCTACCCGGGATAAGGTGCTTAAGGTTATTGAGCAACACCATTACGAACCGAATAGCTTCGCTAGAGCGTTAGCAGGTAAAAGTACAGACACCATTGGTTTGTTCGCCATCAGTATGAATGAAAATGCAGACGCAAGCCGGATTTACCAGAACAGCTATTTCGCCCCTATTGTCGACCTCGTCGTCGATACAGCGAACGCCCAAGGATTCTACGTACTGATTCATACGATTTATTCACCGGGTGATTTCCAAAAGGTAAAACAGGCGTTTTTGCAGAAGCGAATTGACGGAGGCATTCTAGTTGGTACGCAGAAAGACATCAATTTCGTGTCTGATATGGTGGGACATGGCGCTCCATTGGTACTTATCGACTATGACATAACCGAGATCATAGCGGAGCGTCTCGATAAGAATCATTTGTCGATCATTAACTCTAGGGACTACGAAGGTACTGTCGAAGCCATCGAGTATTTGATCAAGCTAGGTCACCGCGAAATTGGTATCATCAAGGGACGAATGAGCACATTCTCAGGACGCGAGCGGTATTTAGCTTATGAGAGCACTATGATGAAGCACGGTCTCCCTATTCTGGATAACTTCGTTCTGGCCGGCGACTTTCTGAAAGAAAGCGCTTATCGTGAAGTCTTGAATCTACTGCACTCTGGGAAATTACCAACAGCCCTATTCTGTTCAAATGATGCGATGGCTGTATCAGCTATGGAAGCCTTGATGGAACATGGGGTTCACGTTCCAGATGATATTTCCATCGTTGGGTTCGATGATGCACTGCTTGCTTCTCATGTCAGCCCGAAATTAACCACAGTGCGACTGCCAATTGATGACATGTCCAAAGCAGCGGTCGAGAAAATCATTGAGCTATGTCAGTCTGGACAGTCTGCCTTCAGTACTGCTAGCTTTCCAACTCGTCTCGTGGTTAGGGATTCCTGTAAGACGCCCGCCATATAATATGCGGGCCCCTCGTTAGAGGTATATTTTTTGCAACAAAATAAACGCGCGTTCACAAACGGAAGGAGAGTTATTATCCATGAAATTTGGTACATTTGATGACGTTCGCAAAGAGTATGTTATTAACACCCCTAAGACACCTTACCCTTGGATTAACTATTTAGGTAACGAGCAATTTTTCGGTCTGATCTCCAATACGGCCGGTGGGTACACTTTCTACAGAGATGCACGACTTCGCAGATTGACACGTTACCGCTATAATAATATTCCTTTAGATTCAGGCGGTCGTTACTACTATCTCTACGATAATGGTGATTTCTGGACCCCTGGCTGGATGCCAGTTAAACGGGATCTCGATTTCTACGAATGTCGTCATGGTCTTGGATATACCTCCATTACTGGCGAACGGAATGGGATTTCCGTGAATCAATTGGCCTTTGTGCCACTTGGCCATAATGCAGAAGTTCATCGTCTCGTCGTTAAAAATACTGGAAGTGAATCGAAATCAGTTAAACTCTTCTCTTTTGCCGAGTTCTGCCTGTGGAACGCGCAAGATGATATGACCAACTTCCAACGCAATCTCAGCACTGGGGAAGTTGAAGTGAAGGATTCCGTTATTTATCACAAAACAGAATATCGCGAACGTAGAAATCATTATGCTTTTTATTCCGTAAACAAACCTATCAACGGTTTTGATACTGACCGTGAATCATTCGTCGGTATGTACAATGGACTCGACAACCCACAAGCTGTAGCTGCCGGAGAAGCAACCAATTCTGTAGCTAGCGGATGGTCCCCTATTGGCTCTCACGCCCTGAACATTACGCTGGAACCGGGTGAAGAACAAAGTTTCATATTTGTACTTGGCTATATCGAGAACGAAGAAGATGACAAATGGGAATCCCTTAACGTTGTCAACAAGAAACCAGCATTAGCGATGATTGAGAAGTTCGCTACTGACGACCAAGTTGATGCTGCCCTCGCCGATCTAGCGGCTCACTGGGATAACCTCCTATCCAAGTATCAGATTCAAAGTGGAGATGACAAGCTGAATCGGATGGTCAATATCTGGAATCCGTATCAATGCATGGTCACTTTCAATATGTCTCGTTCAGCTTCTTACTTCGAGTCCGGTATTGGGCGCGGTATGGGCTTCCGAGATTCCAATCAGGATCTGCTTGGATTCGTACATCAAATTCCAGAGCGTGCGAAAGAACGTATTCTTGACATCGCCGCAACACAGTTCGAAGACGGTAGTGCCTATCACCAGTATCAACCGCTAACGAAAAAGGGTAATAATGAAGTCGGAACCGGCTTTAACGATGATCCGCTCTGGCTCATCCTTGGTACATCTGCTTATATTAAAGAAACAGGTGATACCAGCATTCTAGATGAACAAGTACCGTTCGACAGTAATCCAGATAACACGGCTACCCTGTTCGAACATTTGAAGCGCTCATTTGAACATGTGACTAACAACCTGGGACCTCATGGTTTGCCATTGATTGGTCGGGCAGATTGGAATGACTGTCTGAACCTGAACTGCTTCTCCAAAGAACCGGGAGAGTCTTTCCAAACAACTGCAAACATTGAAGGTCGTGTGGCAGAGTCTGTCTTTATTGCAGGACTGTTTGTCTTCGTTGGCCCAGACTATGCTGAAATTTGCCGGATGCGTGGACTTGATGATGTTGCTACTGATGCGGAAGATAAGATTGACAACATGCGTGATATCACACTGACACATGGTTTCGATGGAGACTGGTTCCTACGTGCCTATGATCATTACGGCGATAAGATCGGTAGCAAAGAAAACGAAGAAGGTCAAATCTTCATCGAACCGCAAGGTATTTGCGTTATGGCTGGTATCGGTGTGGAGAACGGAGAAGCTCAAAAGGCACTCACTGCAGTGGAAGAGCATCTTGACACAAAATACGGTATCGTACTGCAACAGCCTCCTTATTCGAAATATTATTTAAACCTTGGGGAAATTTCGACGTATCCACCAGGATACAAAGAGAATGCCGGTATCTTCTGCCACAATAACCCATGGATCATGATTGCAGAAACTGTGCTTGGACATGGAGATAGAGCGTTTGATATCTATGCTAAAATCGCTCCTGCGTACTTGGAAGATATCAGTGAAATTCACCGGACGGAGCCTTACGTCTATTCGCAAATGATCGCAGGTAAAGATGCTGTTAATCATGGGGAAGCGAAGAATTCATGGCTGACAGGTACCGCCGCTTGGAACTATGTCGCCATTACTCAATCCATTCTTGGGGTGCAAGCAGACTTTGCTGGTCTCAAAGTGGATCCATGTATCCCTACTGCGTGGGATGGGTTTGAAATTACTCGTGTATTCCGTGGCGATACTTACGTGATCAAGGTAAGTAATCCTGATCATGTATCTAAAGGTATCAAGAGTATTACAATAGACGGGGTATTGGTAGAAGGCAACATTATTACTCCTGTTGGTGACGGCGGAACTCATAACGTCCATGTTGTGCTTGGTTAACTCTCAACCGCTAAATTGTAAATAAACTTCTTAACACAGGGAACCCCAGTCCCTACCGATCGATGGTAGTGGAACTGGGGTTCCCTGTGTTAGTTCAGATCATGCTGAACATACCACTCTTCGATAATTCCGATTATCGTTTTGTTGCTTCAAAAGTCATGATCCCACCGGCATGCGTTGGGGCAGTTCCATATGAATAATCTGCGCTGATAGAGACCTCTGTGTATCCAATACTTTCAAGAAGTAGTTTAAATTCGTGAATTCCGTACCAGCAAAGTGGAAACCTCTGTAACTCCGACTGAAGTAGATTCCCCTCGCTCCATTTCTCGTATTTCAATAGAGAGACTGTTCTTTGCTTAAGAAAATCTAGTTCAATGAGTCGACTCTCTAACGTAATGACCTCACGAGGCGGAATTTCCCATGTCCGCATAGACACCTTTCCTACCTCAAGCTCGACATCAAGAAATAAATCAAGCGTTAACCGTCCACCAAATTGTAAATGGTTATAAAAATTTTGTAGAGCTTGAACGGCTTCCCTTCTGTTTTCTATTAATTGAAAAGATCCCGCCGGAATAATAATGTCAGCGTACATTTCATCGAGTGAAAAATCCTGCATATTGCCATGATATAATACGGTGGATAATCCTCGTTCATGGCACTGATTACGACAAGATTCAAGCATGGCATCAGAATAATCAATTCCTTCGATTGCAATCCCAGATTCCAATAATGGCACCAGCACTCTACCAGTACCACATCCTACCTCAAGCGTCTTTCCCTCACGTCCAGTCAGTCTCTCTTTGTAATATTCGACATCGCCAGTAGAATAACCGACTGGTTTACTAAGTTCGTAAACTTCCGTACAGAGGGTTCCATATGAACTATATATAATTATCAAACCTTTCATTTAGTAATGATAGCGTTTCTGTTACATGCTCTCACGAAGCTTGGATCGTACATATTTACCAGAGGGTGTCAGATCTTGATCGCTCCAGTTCCCTTGTGATGCAGCTCCAGGCAATAATACTGCCGAATCCTCAATACGGTCGGACAAATTCCAATTGATCCAACTAATCCCCTTCTCATTTAGAAAGTTCAACCACACATCAGACTCTTGCGTAAATACTCCTCCATCACCGGATGCTAGTGTAGTGCCCCATTCACTTACAAAAATCGCTGCCCCCTTATCAAGCGCATACATGATCTTATCGCGGAGCTCCTGACCATGGGTTCCAGCGTAAAAGTGAGCGACATACATAATATTATCCTCCGCAAGTGGGTGATCCGCTGCATGATGAACATCTTGGCTCCATGTACCCGTGCCTACCAAAATTATATTGTCTTTATCGTACTGTCTAATGACCGGAATAAGTTCCTCTGCATAGGGCCTAATCACATCATTCCAAGTCACGTTGACTCCATTAGGCTCGTTACAAATTTCGTATATGATGTTTGGATATCCTGCGTACAATTGGGCCATCTCGGCGAAAAAGACCATGGCTTCTTCTTTATGTAAGTTGGGATCATTGTCTGATAGAATGTGCCAGTCAATGATTACATATAGCCCAAGTTCAATGGAAGCCTCTACAGCTTCTTTAACCTCGTTCTTAAGCTCAGGGTGCTCGATATATCCGTTCTCCCCTGTATACAGCGCAACCCTGTACACGTTGATATTCCAATCATCACGCAACCACTGGATCGTTTCCTTGTTAACGTAATGAGGATACCATTGAAGTCCATGTGAGCTAATCCCCCGCAATTGTACCCTTTCGCCTTGCTCATCATACAGTCCTGTACCTTTGACATGCAGCTTTCCTAAAGGCATAATTATTTTCTCCTTCCATAGTTTTCGTGTGTTTTATATATTTCACATATATTTTAATTTTTAAGAGGAGCATTTACTAGTCCAAAATCGTTCTTATTAGGTATAAATACTTATTACAAAAAAACAGTGTATCCCCTTTTGTCTCTCAATGCTATAATCATGGTATACATATCCAATATCTCAGGGAGGTCCTAATACCTATGTCATGGTTTAACAAACTACCCTTTTCTCAGAAGATCACAACTGCCTGTTACCTAATTGCTGCGTTATTTGCAATACCTACGCTGATAGCATTTATTCTCGCAGGTAAAGCCCTAATCGGAATAATACTTATCGTTTTATTGGCAGCGCTTACCTACCCTATTTCCAATTATTTCAAAACAGCATTAACGGATACTTTTACCGAAATTTCCAATGCTTCCGCTAAAATTGCAAAAGGTGATTTCACAAGCAAAATCGCAGAGTCTAATAATATGGACAGCCTTACCCTCTCCTTCAACAGTATGGTGGACAAGCTGCGTAAGATTCTACAAGAAACATCTGATATTACCCGCAAAGTTATGGATTCTAGCCGTGGTATATCTGAGAAGAATCAGAATCTAATCGGTGTTATGACACAAGTTGCCATATCGTCAAATGAATTGGCGCTTGGTTCCAATGAAATCTCCGAAGATGTTAGCGGTATGACCGATTCTATCCGCGATATTGAAGAGAAAGTAACGAATTATACGAACTCTACGCAAGAAATGAACCATCGTTCTATTGATACACTGAAGCTAGTAGAAAAGGGCCGTGAATCCGTGTCCCTGCAAGCTGAAGGTATGCAGAGGAATATTGAAGCTACGGAGAAGGTATCCAGTTCCATCGCAACACTCGCCATAAACGCAAAGGGTATTACTAAAATTACTGCGACAATCTCAGAGATTGCCGAACAGACGAACCTACTATCTCTAAACGCATCCATCGAAGCTGCCAGAGCTGGTGAGCACGGGGCCGGCTTTGCGGTAGTTGCACAAGAAGTTCGCAAACTGGCAGAGGAGTCTACCTCTGCTACGAAAGAAGTTTTCAATCTGGTCCGCAGTATCGACAATGATGTAAAGCAAGCTGGGTTGAACATCAAGATTAATGAAGAAGTAGTTCGCCAGCAAAGCGAGATGATCAAGGAATCGGAAGAAATTTTTCAACAGATTGTCCAAAGTGTACAATATATCAGCGAGCAAATTGCTGAATTCACCAAGGAAAGCGAAGCCATGCTGGTAGCTGCACACGGTATTTCTTCATCCATCCAGAATATATCTGCTATCACGGAACAATCTGCTGCAGGAACGCAAGAAGTGTCCGCATCCATGAATGAACAGATTACTTCTATTCAGCAAATGGCCGAAGATACAGAAGCGATGAAAAATGCTGTATTCCAATTACAAAAGACCATAACTATTTTCAAATTCTAATTCTATAGTTAAACGGACAATCACATAATGTGATAAAAGAGGCTGACCCACATGTTAAAGGGTCAGCCTCTTTCGTTGTTATATACCCTGCAAAGGGACACTGTTCACCTGCCACTGGATCATGGATTATCTATTATCATTTCTCAAGGTCGTTCTTAACTTCCTTCACTTCACTGCTAGGATCAGAATGAGAATCTAATAATTCTCCGACTTCTGGTTTGAACTTTTCCGACAATATAGTATGATTTATCTTTACTTCTTTACGCTTACGGTCTCTGCGTAGTAACCACCATGGGATACCTATCACTGCACCGATGATAATAATTGGTAAAGCTCCCGACAATACGACAATTCCCCATTGTAGGATCATAGACAATACTTCAAGGCTTCCACTTAAGGCGTTTTTAGCCCGCTCCAACAATGGAGTATCTTCCTTCGATTTTGTAATAAGACTCTCTTCCGGTTGATACAATCGAATCTCAACTGTTGAGAAAGAAACATTCTTATCAATATAGCGCATTCTACCTTTGATTTGCTCAATCTCCGTTTGAATTCGTTCAAGTTCGTTGGCAAACTCCACTAATTCATTCGTTTTGGTCGCTTCATTGATAAATTTAAGATACCTAGCTTCCATCGCTTCCTTTACTTTTAGGCGAGACTCCATATCCACATACTCTTCAGAAACATCCTGACCCTGGATACTGCGTTGCTGTGATTCAGATTTCATCTTCTCCAGTTGATCCAGAAAGGAAGAGAAGCCGGATGCTGGTACTTTGAGAATAAAGGTACCTCCACGTTCATCCTGCGATTGACTCTCTGAGAACTCAACAATGTACCCCCCCGTTAAAGTAACGAGGTTACGTACCGCGGATTGAGCTTTACCGTAATCAGTCACTTCCATAACAACATTCGCCTTATACATCAACTTCTTGTTCAGACCAGCCGCCGAATCCGCAGGCATAAATCCTGAAGCAGCCCGATCAGAAGCTTCCGCAGCAGATGTATCTGAAACTTGCGATTCTCCACCAAGATCTGCTGCAGGAGCTGCTGCAGGAGCTTCTGCCTCTTGAGATAACGATAAGCTTTCCGTAGAAGTGGTAGTGTTCAACATCATATCTGAAGTTTCTGTACTACTTCCACTATTCGCCTTAGAACTACTGGCCATGTCTTTGTTAGCGCTCCCGCAACCCCCAAGCAATAAAGATAAAGCTAAAATCATAACGGTGAAAAATGTTCCCCATTTGCGCATTTTTATGCCCCCTATATATATCTTGAGGTTCTTCCACGATGCGACTTCACTTTATGTACTTCATGACTGGAAATATCCTCTTGTATCTCTTGACGTTTCCATACTTTGGAATGTTGCCGAAAAATAATAAAAACCCGCAAAAAATGCGGGTTTAATGAACAGAATATTATAAATTTTTGAGTTTATAGAATTCACCTTTTTGTTTGAGAAGTTCTTCATAAGTTCCACTCTCAACAATGCGCCCCTTCTTCATCACGACGATCTTATCGGCATTCTTCACCGTAGATAAGCGGTGAGCCACGATAAATGTAGTTCTTCCCTTCATCAATTGCTCCATGGCCTGCTGCACATGGCGTTCAGATAAATTATCCAAAGCCGAAGTTGCTTCATCCAAAATGATAATTTGTGGATCTCGGACCAAAGCGCGTGCAATCGCAATACGTTGACGTTGTCCACCTGACAAACGCCCACCATGCTCGCCGACAGACGTCTCAAGTCCGTCTGGCAAATTCTCGATTACGTCCTGCAAGTTCGCCATCCAGATCGCTTGCTGAACCTTCTCTTCTGAAATATGCGGTAACCCATAAGTAATATTCTCACGGATGGTTCCAGAGAACAGGATGTTATCCTGCAGTACAATCGCGAGGGATTGTCGGTATTTTGCCATGCTCAGTTCACTCATAGAAATACCATCTATCCAAATATTCCCACCTTGCGGCTTGTAGAAACCAATAATCAGACTCAAAATAGTTGATTTCCCTGAACCTGACTCCCCAACAAATGCAACCGTCTCCCCCGGTTTCACTTTCAAGGTGAAATCATCAAATACGTGTCTGTCTGAATCTTTATATTGAAAACTTACGTTCTCAAATTTGAATTCACCACGAACAGATTCAGGTTTCTGACGCCCTTTGTACTCTTCCGTCTCATCGGACATAAGCACTTCGGTCACAGAGTGCAGTGATTCGAAACCTTTCACCAAATTCGGGTAAACATTTAGAATAGATGTAACTGATCCAATAATCATGTTAAAGAAGCTTTGGTACATAACAATGTCACCAATTTGCATATAGCCAAGGTGAGCCAGGTAAGCACTGAAGAACAAACACCCTACCTGGAACAACTGAAATACAACCCAGCTCGATGAGCCGAAATAGGCTTCGAGTACATCCAAACGATGCCCGCGTTCCCGAATCCCTTCCAGGGCAGCATCAACTTTGCGGATTTCCACATCTTCCAGACCGTGTGCGCGCGTAACCGGAATCATCTCTACCGTCTCGGAGACCTTGCCGGACATTTCCTCTATATTTTTCCGAACATCGTGGTTGCGTTTTGACATTTGAGCACTGAAGAAACGCACCAAAAAAATGGATGCTGGCGCCATTAACACAAAGAATAGAGCAACGATCCAGCTATGATATAAGGTTAGGCCAATTACAATTAAAAGATTGATTCCGGCTGGAATGATTGTCATCAACATCTGTCGAGAAAGGAAGTCGATGGCCTCGACATCTCGAAGCACTTTGGACTGCAATCGCCCAGCATTCATATCTCCATGATAACTTAACGACAACTGTTGCATTTTCCTAACTAAGGTACTCCGTAACCCCGCTTCAACATGCCGAACTGCTTTACTGACATAACTAACATGAAGTGTATGTGTTGGTATGTTCTGAACAATCACTACAATAGCAACCACCAGATTAATCCAAAATTCATTCATAGAATGCTTATCAGGATAGCTGATGATGTTAATAATATTGGCTGTTATGATTGAAAGCACCCACATTGGTGAAGCTTTAACCGTATAATATAGGGCTGATAATGCGACTTTTCCGAAATGTTCACGGAATAATTTGGTTAGTAAACTAAATGGCTTCATTTTAGCCGACTGCTCGTTCTCAAATACTTTGGAATAATCTAATGAAATCTCGGTCTTACTCATGTAATCCACCCACCTATAGCTTATAATAAAATAGTATGTCTATGAGCTTAGCCGCTTTCGACCAGCAATAACACCAGAGTTAAGTATAGAACTCCTAGTTCTCTTTCTCTATAACATATTCGGTCTGTATTACGCATAATCATTAACCAAATCGGACATCAAGGAGCTTTCATCTATGAATACAATCTATCCCGATATTATGTTTCCTCATATTCGTTCTGAAATTTGTTTGTTTGCTCCGCATACTCGAACGGTCGACAAAGGCTGGATCTGCGGACGACATGTCCATCATATGATGTTCGAAGTTTTACTGGTGCTGGATGGCGTTCAAACTGCCATACTTGGAGCCTCTGAATATGAACAACAAGCAGGCGACTTAATTATCGTCTCTCCAATGCAGCCTCACGATTTCCAAGTTCGTCAAGCAGAAAAGGTCTCCTTCTTCACCCTTCATATTCATATCGAAGAACCTTGGCTCCTGCATTTAATCGGGGCGGAGAATCAAGGGTTCTATCCAACGGATCATCCATTAAATAAAACACTGGTTCCATATATTAGAAACTTGATGGATACGTTATTCGAACGCCCTGATTCAAAAATGTCCTTGCTACGGGGTTTGTACACCATTCTTGACGAATTGCAAAACTATATGATCTCTGGAAGTAATAGATTTCACCCTGCTTATCATTCCGAACTATCTTCCCGGGTCGCCCGAGAGATACAAAGTTTAGTCCTTAGATCCGATGATGCGATCACTTTAACAGAGGATAATCTAACAGGTGATTGGCTGGAGGGAATTGCACGGAAACTAGGAATAAGCCGGCGACACTGTCACCGGCTATTCCGAGAATCCTACGGCATACCGCCGCAGAAGTATTTAATGATGTTGAAACAGCAAGAAGCGATGCATATGCTCGTAACGAGCAACGATTCAATTGAGCGCATTGCTCACCGTATCGGTTACGAGAACGTACAAAGCTTCAGTCGCCAATTTACGTCGTGGGCTGGCTGTACACCGGGGGTGTTTCGGAAGAATAACTCCTCGGAATCCTTCGAATTCAAGAATTAATTCTATATGGAGGCGAGTTATGGAGTCAGTTTCAAGTTACTTGCGATATTCGTCAGCTAGAATACTCATCATAATGACATCGACATACTTACCATTTCTAAACAACTTTTGCCGTTGTCGACCTTCTTCCTTGAAGCCACAACTGAGATAACAGTTTTTGGCTCGCTCATTGAAATCATATACTTCCAATTCAAGTCGGTTCAGGTTCAAAGTTTCAAACACAAATGACTTCATTAAGTTAATAGCTTCTCCGCCATAGCCTTGTCCCAGCAAATCTTTACGGCCAATAACGATGCCGAGAACTGCTGATCGATTTATCCAATTTAGCTTATGTAGATCAATCTGCCCAATATAGTTTAAATTTTCTTTTTCAGAAATAATAAATCCTTTACTTTGCGTCTGACCTTCAATCATCATACGTAAAAAGGACTCCGTACTATGAAGAGTCTGAGGATATGTGAAAATATCGCTCAAATTGTCGACGATGTCCGGGTCGTTAACCCACTGACGTATGGATTCCAAATCTTCGATCCGATATTCCCTAAGCGTAATCCGATTTCCCGTAATGTGTGCCATAAGCTGACCCTCTTTCTTCCATTTATAATATTTCGGATATTATATCCTATAGTAACTACTAAACATAGAGACATTTATCATTCATTCAAAAAAAGCAAAAATCGGGATAACCCCGATTTTTGCTTATCTACCACGATGTTTCTCTTTCGCCTTTTGCACTTTTAATTTCCGTTTGAAATCATCCACACGCTCTCGCTCTTCCTTGCTCTTCACTTGTTTTTCTTTCTTCCGTTGTTCATATTCTTGTCTAAGAGCTTCCTGAGCAAATGAGGATACCCCCCGTGCGCTTGTCTCCCGAGCCGCTAATCGTGCCAGTCGCTTCGGGCTTATTCGTCCGGTTGGGTTCATAACATCCTCTACTCCTACAGCTTGCGTTATCCCGTTAATCACTGACAATAAACGAAAATTCACAAACTCCAGAATTTCAGGATCCTTAGGCTCAGCTCCAAAAATATACCGATAAGCCTTAAGTTTCCCTTCCACCGTAACCTCTACTACCCCAACCCAGTACTGACCTTCAAAATAAACAGTTAACTTCAAGTGAATCCCCCTCTACAACCGATCAGAACAATGGACATCCCGAGGGGGGAAGGTTACTGACCTGGACTACTCCATGCTTCTGGACTACCGACCAGAATGTGTTTTTGTGTTCTGCTAATCATTATAAATTAACAACTACTCCCAATCAATATATTCTAAAAGCGCTTGATATGGATCGCCTTCCAAACCAAGAATCTGAGCAAAAGCGGGCTCCGTTTTCACTCCACTTTGTTTCAGCGTTCTCACTCTGTCCTTAAATTGCTTCCCATGTACCTCCAATATTTTATGCTCAATGATCATATGTCGGTAACCATTCTGCTCCTGCGTGGGAATGTCTTGACCAAAGAGTTCAATCGGCCAGTGCCCACACTGAAAATTAACTTTGATTCGTTGTACAGCATCTACATAACGGCGAATACAAGTATAACCCTCGTACGAACCAAACTTTATTTCAACATATCGCTCAAAAGAATCAAAGTCACTGACTTCACAGATAATATCCAAATCACTGCCCTCGACGTTGATATCTAGCGGAATCGTCCCCACGAGAATCGGCGAATAACCCTCTAGCTGTTCCATGATTCGTTCTTGTTTAAGTAGCTGATATACTTCCTTTTGAATCGGAGTGCCCTCAGCTAAATATTCAATATTCATGTAATTGATGTTCAAATCCCCCCTCGGAGCAGCTACTCTATTTTTTCACACCATCTCATTAATAATAGTTCTAAGCTCTTGTTTGCTTCTATTACTATCTAATTGCGAATTGTCCAATAAAGTTTTGTTCATTTTGAGCAAGCTCAATATATGTAGTTCGAGTTTCTTTCTTTGCCGAAGCACCTCAATCGTTCCCTCTATTCCGCTTAACCCTTCATTTTTACCGAACCCTTGATTCGTATAATAATCAATAAATCCGTCTGACCACTCCTTAGGTCTCTCCCCGACTGCTTTCTCGAAAGAGGCCTTTACATCACTTTGATTCATATAGATTATTAATGGTTTTAAATCTTTGATCGCTGTTTCTAACTGTAATATGTAATTGAAAATATCCCATTGATGTGTATCATACTTCACTAACCCTATGGTCATTGGATTCTGAATGAAGCAACACTCGAAGATATACGTGACGGACCCCTGAATTGCTTCTTCGGCAAATCGAGCCCACTTATCTGTAATTAGTTGCACATGTTCCGCAAATGGTAGTTCATAAATATCCTTTTGAAAGATCTTATTCATTAGTTCATCTGGAAAATCAACCCCCTCCTCCTGCAGTTTGCGATAAGGGATCAGATAGTGTTGTCCTTGTCTTAGTGTTCTATCTTCTAAAATGTCTTTATAGCTCGGAAATTCTGATAGCAAATTCATAAATCCATCCTGTTCAAAACATGCCACTCCATCGTAATCCGCGGGATGATCCAGGTTTCCTTCAGTAAATAATCTTGCATCAATTCCTTTCTCCATCAATAACTCCTGTACCCACTTGGCATGGGTAGATTTGCCCGAACCTGGTAATCCCTCTATCATCACTAATTTGCTATTCATAGTTATAGAACGTCCTTTCTAATCCATAAAAGGTTCAAGTATAATCTCACCGATGTCCTCTACAATAAAATCAGCTTGGGATAGATCCTGATTACCCGAGTTTGGATTAACGTATCCAATACATCTCATCCCGGCCCCTTTAGCTGCGGTAATCCCATTTCGTGAATCCTCTAATACCATACAATGCTTCACATCTACACCTAGCTGCCGTGCTGCTTCAATATACACATCTGGTGCGGGCTTCCCTTTGTCAACTTCTTCACCACTAACCACACAATCAAAATCATTCTCCATTCCAAACTTGGACAATACTTCTTCAATGAAAATCCTTGGAGATGAAGAGGCGATGGCTACCGGGATATCAAACTCTTTCAAATTGATTAGCAGCTCTTTGATCCCATCAATAGGTTCAATTGCCAACCCTCGCAGCGTGCTGATCTTCTTAGCTAATTGATATTCAATAATCTCCTCTACCGTTTGATTCAGATTGAATTCCTGTCTAATGGATTTCCACATTGCGGGATTCGTCATACCTACGTATATTTCCAATTCTGCCTCCGTAATATCATGTCCCAAATACTTCATCGTCTGGATATCCACATCAAAGTGTATTGGTTCACTATCGATAATTACGCCGTCCATATCAAAAATAAAGGCTTGTAACATTTCAATCACTCCTTATTATATGGTTCAACAATATTTATTCATACACTCCAACTATACTACAATTTGGAATAATTCATCTAATGACTTAATAATATAATCAGGCTTAATATCTTGGTTCCATGGCTGCTGATCTCGGTTAATCCAACAAGCAGTTATTCCAGCTCGCTTGGCTCCTAACACATCCGAAGCGGTATCACCGATATGAATTACTTTGCACGGGTCGACACCATAATGTTGAATGACTTCCTTAAACATTTTGTTGTCATGATCATTCTTATAAGACTGATATTGCTCGGAAGCAAACAAATGAATAGGATAGTTCTTATAAAAATCAGGTAACATGACAATATCCGTATCACTTACAATGCAAACTTGAAATTCTTTAATTAAACGCTCCAGGACAGCCTCTGTCTCCTCATAAAATGCTGACAATCGATGCTCCTGAAATAATATATCCACAGCAGCAAGGCTATCATACGAAATATTATGATTCATAAATATCCTCTCAAAACTGCTTCTATATATATCACTCGTTAGAACAAATTGATTGGACTTCCTTGCCTCGGTAGATACAGAATAATAATGACTTAACAATGATCTACCATGTTGACATGCAATTTCATATGTATATGACTCTTGTAAAATCCTCTTCCAAATCTGTTCCCTACGACTTTCTACATTCACCAAGGTTTGGAACATATCCAAGCTAATTACTTCAAATGATCCCATTCCTACTCCCCCCACAATCTTTATTTCTATATAACATAAACAAAGGAGTCCCGATATTAACGTCGGCACCCCTTGTAATGTTCTTTCATTATGAATTAGCTGATTTTTTTAACACAGTTATAAGTTCAGTCGCCTTGTAATAGCTATGCTTGTCCTCATTAAATACAGAATAGCGACCTTTGCCAAGTCGTTTGGCTTGATACATAGCCATATCCGCTTCTTTGAATAATTCGGAACGCTTTACCTTGCTCGCCCGATTGAAACTAATGCCAATACTTCCTGAAATAATTACCTTCTGTCCTTGAATGACAAACGGATTACTTAATCTATCTAACACTCGTGCCGCCATGGATTCAGCATTTTCTAGAGTAACATTCGTCATGATGATAACGAATTCATCGCCACCCAATCGAAATACCTGCTTGTTATGTTGCATTACTTCTTGTAAACACTGACCTACTTCTCTCAGCAGCAAATCACCAGCCTGATGGCCTAATGTATCGTTGATATCTTTAAAGTGATCTAAATCGAGAAATAGTACCGCAAGTGCTCTTTTGTCAGAACATTTCCCCCAGAAACGATCCATCGCATTACGGTTCAATACCCCAGTAACCCCGTCTCGATAGGCAAGTTTCTTAAGTAGGGTTCTCTCCATTAATAGCACTCGCAAAATAACTATAAAACTTAATAACATTACGATAGATACGATAGAAATAAAGAGAATCATCACCTTATCACCTGCCTATATTCATTATATAGAGTAATGCGCTAAATCTAGTTATTTATTTATATGCCGTAAATCTATGTAATAGACCAGTTGTAAGCGTTATATCCATGTTAACACACCAATATCTCATATCTATATATTGATTCGACAAGAGTTTATATAATCCCTTTTATAAAGGATAAAAAAGAGTAACTTTCCTGTACACCCATATACAGGAAGTATATCTCAAGGTCATTTCCTAGCTCCTTTTTTATTACTTATAATCGCAATGATAGCGAAGATTAGAATAAATAAGGTTAATATCGATATATATTTAGGAGTCGAAAACCATAAATGTCCTTTTTCCATATAAGTTGTTGCTTCTATTACCCATCTTGTTGGACTAATTACACTGATGTACGTTAACAGGGTTGGCATTCTATCAACAGCTACAAATGTTCCTCCAATAAGGGATAACACTAGCGCTATACAAGATGAGAACAAATTAGCATACATTTCTTTCTTAAATAATGAAGCGATGCATGTGCCAAAGGCAGTTGCTAAAGCTGATACCCATATTCCCATCAATAGTAGATTGTAATAATGAATACCTATATCTACCCGAAAGAGAGAAATCATAAGTATGGCAATCACAAATTGAATATAAGAGATTGTAAAATTATAAAGAATATTTCCTACTATATAGGTGGCTACCTTTTGCGGAGAATACAAAAATCTTGTAAATGTTCCAGTGTTCTTATCTTTGATCATGATTGAAGCCGTTACTGTGGATGTAAGCATTAGCACCATGACGATAAAGGCCATTGTTCGTTGAGGAATACCTAAGGAAGTTTCTTGTAGGCTGTTGATATCGATGATGGACACTGGATCAGCCATATAACGATTGATCAATTGTTCCAGTTCTTTTGTTACGGATTCATTTTTACTCGATAAAAGTGTGAAATGGCCTTCTTCTCCTGAAAAGTCCACTACCGCAGTAAATTTACCCGTTATCAGATCTGTTTGAAGTGTACTGCTGCTGGCGAAACCCACTTGTATTCCCTTTGTGTCCTTCAATGATTGAACGACTTTCTGAGATACATCCGATTGTTCCGAATTTAGTAATCCAATATTGAAAGAAGGTTGACTGAAATAATTAGCACATATACCAAGAATAATAACCACTATTGGAATGAAAGCTGTGATTAGAAATGTGACTTTATTGCTCAAACCTCTTTTGAAATTATTAGTAAATACGATACATGTGCTCATTATTTGAAAGCCTCCTTTTTAAAGAACAGAATCGTTAAGCCGGTAAAAATAACACCTATTAGAACAAAAATTATCGTTACTGTCCATAGGATCTGCGCATTATTATCATAGATACTCGATACGATTCCACGGTTCACCCAAGTTAAAGGGGAGGTGTTTATAATACCTGCGAAGATTGGATTTAACGAACCGATAGGGAAGAAAGCACCTCCTAGAAAGCCAAATATGCAGAGTGGCAAATTTAGAAAATTGCGAACTGCATTCAAGTTTTTAAAGGCCAATCCTAGATAAACACCTATCCCTGAAACCATGAATGTCTCAGCAGTTAGCAAAATTATGATGTTAAAAAAATTACCTTTAAAGTCCATTTGAAATAATAGTTTGGCAGCTCCCAAAGTGACCACGTTACATAAAGACAATACAATCGCACAAGAAAATAATTTCGATAAAATCAATTCGACTTTGGTAATAGGTGCTGTTAGAAATCGAAGAGATGTATTAGCCATCTTTTCATCTTGAGTAGCATAGGAAACGGTGCTAACAGCCATTAGACTGCAAAACGGAACCGTAACAATGGCATAATAGTGATAAGAGGACAGCACATTGCCGTAAGATTTCGAAGATAGATAGCCTAGCAGCAATATAACAATCATCGGAAATACAATGCTATAAAATAGGACAAAAAAATCTTTGCTTCTTCTTTTCAAACCTAGACTCAGTAATGGAAGAAAGTGATCCATCTGGTTATACCTCCATATCTCTAAGATCTGTGCCTGTAAGATGCAAGAAAATTTCTTCAAGGCTATGGAGCCCTTGAGCAGCATACTTGCTCTTGTAAACTTGCTTATCCAAATCCTCTACAATAACCCCTTTATCCATAAGCACAATTCGGTTACACAAAGTCTCAACTTCCTCCATGTAATGAGAGGTATAAATTATTGTTGTTCCTTCTTTATTAAGTCTCAACACTGCCTCCATAATGTTGTTTCTAGATTGTGGGTCAATTCCTACAGTAGGTTCATCCATTATTAAAAGCTTAGGGCTATGTGCTATGGCGCAAGCAATATTTAACCTTCTCTTCATCCCCCCGGAGAATTTAGCCGGAAGCTCCTTTCGTCGATCCCACAATCCAACAAATTCTAAAGCCTCTTTAACCTTTTCCTTTAATTGATTGCCCTTAATGTTATATAAGGAACAAAAGAACTTAACATTGTCATAAGCATTCAAATCCTCATAAATAGCGAGGTCCTGAGGAACAATTCCTAAAGCTTTTTTATAGTCCTTTTCATGTCTGCGAATCTCCCTACCCAGATACATAACATTACCTTGATCAAATTCAACAATAGTCGATATCAAGTTAATTGATGTACTTTTCCCTGCTCCATTTGGACCAATAAAGCCAATAATATCGCCCGCATTAATTTCGAATGAAATCCCGTCCACAACGGCCTTCCCTTCGTATTGTTTATGTAAGTTCTTCACTTCAAGCACTGCATTACTCATTATTACCCCTCCTATATAATTAATCTTGCATATCCAACGTTGGATATTATGGTTTAAATAAACACGAGCTTGAGACTCGTGTGATTTAAGTTATTTTTTCTTAAGTTCTTCAATTAATTTATCTAAATTCTCAGCAGCGCTTGCAGGATTATTGATAATCTCATTTCTTAACTCCTGAATATAGACTGTTTCATTTAGCTCAGTTGTAGAAGAATACTTATCATCAATATTGGAAAAATCAATAGACTTGATTAAGTTTTGCATTTCGATACCCACTTCAATATATGAGTCTGTATTATTCAATATTTCCTCATGCCAGAGGATTTGATAATTCAAACTATCGATCGTCATGTCGAAACTAATTTTATCTGCTAATAAGCTTTTCTCACTTATTTTGGCCTGTTTCCATTTTTCCCAAAAAGCTTTTTTCTCTTGCAATTCAGTAATATGACTTCTTAAGGCGTGTTGCAACACATCTTTGGGTAGTTCATTCAACATACTCCCAATTAAAAATTTATCTGCATCTGCTGATACGATGGGTTTGGATAATTCTTGCTTCAATTCATGGACTAATTCTTTCTGCCCAGTCTCGGTTATCTCATAAATCTTTCGCACCCGTGAACCGGTTCTCTCTTCTCGCAAAGTTTGAATGCATGCTTCTTTTTCTAATTTTGCCAAGGCATAATAAATGGAGCCAGACTGAATCTTGGTCCACGTATCTGCACCTGAAACTTGGATAAATTTCTGAATTTCATATCCATGGGTCGGTTTGATACTTAAATAATATAAAATCAGAGCACGAATCACCTAACTAACTCCTCCCATATACCTTATATTGGATATATTATATCCAACGTTGGATATTGTCAAGGTGTTCAGAACACTCCATCTATACTGATGGAGTGCTTTCTACTTTTGCTGAAAAAATGGTTGAAAATAGCCATCTTGATATGGGTCCCACAATGATCAATTGTAGCGGTAACGCGAATATAAAGTTCCTACCTATGTTTGTAAGATACGCCCTAGGTAACTCAGATGAAAGACCTCCATGGATGAGTGCTCCATATAACGACATACAAAGAACCATACCTGAGACCATAAATAATGAAGTTAATAAGATTCTTTTAAATAATGGATCGTTGTCTTTCAGCATTCTATGGACAATTCCTTTAGCTATCTTGCCAACTATAAATACCTCTACTATTAATGCAACAATAAAGGTTGGAATATAGCCAATCAAGACATCCTTTATTACTTCGTTCGTGAATCCCTTGATCAAAATCACATTATATCCACTCATTCCCAATACCATTAAAGCGCACATCATTAATGTGAATACAAATGCTTCTTTTTTATTCTTGCCCAAAATTAAAAACCCCTTTGTGTAATGTTTTTTGTCAACTTGGTTTACATTATCACAAAAAGAGTTTTATCGTCAACTAAGTTGACAATAAAAAATCTGTAATTTATACTATCAGAAAATACGTACTGGAGACATTTACAATGAAGAACTATATACAACACCTGGACCTAATAGATTTACTTAGTGAAAAGCATTCCTATTTACGGAAAAAGATAAGTGAAAAAAGCGTGGATGAAATTAATAAAACTGAATCACATATATTGGCTATGTTAGAAGTGTATGAACGACTTTCCATCTCTGAGCTTAGCAGAATAATTGGGATATCCAGACAAGGTACACATAAAAATGTGCAGGGTTTATTGGTTAATGAATATGTTGAGGGGGTAGTTGTAGATGGGAATCTCCGTGATAAACATATTGTCCTCACAGAAAAAGGTATACAATGTTGTGAAAGATTGCGGGTAGTGAGGCAACAACTTGTGCAACAAATAGAAGATAAAATCGGCAAAGAACAAGTCGATTCACTTAAAAATATTTTAAAACAGGAATGGCTCTAATCATGTCTTTGGGTAGCCCCGAGTTTCATATATGCTCCAGGGAAAATGGAGAAATAGCATGTCGAACTAAATAAATATAAGTTCTCATACGCTTTCTCCCTCCTCCTTCAATATTCCTACAATGAATAGATCATCCACGCAACCAGTGGACCAACAATCGAGCCAACAATCGCGCATACGGTCATTGCCACTGAGCTCATCGATACGGACTGTTCACCGTATTCTAGCGCTTTTGCAGTACCTAGAGCATGAGAAGCAGCCCCCAAACCGATCCCGATTCCCACTGTACTTTTTATTCTAAACCATTTAATAATGTAAGGTCCTCCAATTGCACCCGTGAATCCGGCAATCATGACAAATACTGAAGTTAAGGAAGAATCGCCGCCCAGATTACTAGAGATCTGTATGGCTACAGGTGTCGTAATCGATTTAGGTAACATGGAGAGAACATACATTTTCGAAAATCCAGCTGCCGCCGCCAACAACATCCCGCTTAACATCCCTACGAGTAGACCCGTAATCGTTCCTCCCAAGATGGCAGGAAGATTGTGACGCAGTACATGGCGTTGCTTATATAGAGGGTACGCTAAAGATACTACAGCAGGGCCTAATAATTTATTAATCCATTGACCACCGATCATGTATGTATCATATGGAATCTCAAAACATAATAGCAGTACTACAACAGCAACGGTTGCCGTTAGGGCAGGCAAAAGTATAGGAATGTGAAATCTTCTGTAAATCCTAGACATCACCAAATATATAGTTACATTAAGTAGAACAATTCCAGCTGCAATAAAAAACATTATGATTCGTTCCCCTTTTCTCTCTTACTCTTCTTACTCAACACGGCAATCCAGTGACTGGAATGCGCTGCTGCTACCATGGTTAAGACGCTACTCACAATAATAATAACGATCAACAGTAGCCCTCTTCCGCTAAAAATGTCCATATGATTCACAATCCCAGCTGTTGCTGGAATAAAAAATAACGGAAGGTAAGCAATCACCGTAGTCGATCCGTCCTCAATCCATTTTACAGGTACGATCTTACATAGTAATAATACAAAAAGTATTAATAGGCCCACAATACTGCCTGGAATCGGGAGATGAAGAAGCTGTTGTAGATAATCACCTAAGAGGTAAAATAAATACAACAACACAACTTGGGCGATGATGCGCATAATTCTCATGACGTAAAATCCCTTCATTAGTGAAATAGTGTCTATTGGTAAAAATACTGACTCTATTAGAGTAACAGAGTTTTCATGAAACTTTCAATCTATAAACTCATAAAGGCCGTAAACTCTCAACTAGAATTGAGATTTACGGCCTTTATCATCTTAATATCTATTCAATTACGATATAGCAGTTACGCTAATTTCCACTTCTACCCCTTATAACTATCTTGCCATTTGAGGAGTTTCCGCTCTAATAAACGAACGAAAGAATCTGTCAGTTTGCCGACAGCCGCGAATAGAATGATACCAACGAACACTACCTCCGTCTGCATGAACGAACGTGCATCTTGGATCATATAGCCGACCCCTTTGTCAGCTCCCATTAGCTCCGCAACGACTAGTACAAGCCAAGCAACGCTTACTGACAAGCGCAAGCCGAGTAACACGTTAGGCATGGCGGCTGGAAGAACAAGGCGAGTTATTTGGTGAATACGACTGAATTCCAGCACTTTAGACACATCAAACAGCTTCGAATCAACATTTCGAACACCAAGAAATGTGTTCACATATAACGGAAAAAAAGCTCCAAGCGCAATTAACAATACCTTAGACAATTCCCCAAAACCAAACCAGAGGATAAACAACGGAGTAATCGCAAGTAGCGGAACTGTCCGCAGCATTTGCACAGTGGGATCGAATACTTCCTCTGCTCGGTTGAACATCCCCACGATGAGACCTAACAATAACCCTAAGCTACCGCCAAGTAGGAAACCGAGTATAGCTCGTACGACGCTGATCTGTAAATGTTCATATAGAACACCAGTCACAATCAAATCATAAAATGATTTCACAATGGTAGTTGGAGCTGGAAACAAGGTCGCATCTACAATCTCGTTTGCGCTAGCATATTGCCACACTACCAAAGTTAGCACTGGCAGCACGCTACCTAAGACGAGTTTTCTCACCTTTGAACTACGATTCTTCTGGGTTATTCTTAAGGCGGGAGCACTGCTCTGGTTTTTTAGCGTCTTCAGAACGGGCTTACCAGACTTCTCTATCAAATTAGATGCCGTATCAGAAGGGGTTAAGGACATAATAAATCATCTACCTTTCTATGTTGAATTTATATTTCCCAGCTTTCCTTTTCCGGTTCTGTATGCTCTAATGTTCGCAGGACAACGGTACGTAGTTCCTGAAATGCAGTACTCGTACGTTTACGCGGTAAGGTCAAGTCATTTGTGATGATCGACTTAATCCGTCCCGGCCGAGAATCTAGTACAACAATGCGATGGGATAAGAAAACCGCTTCATCTATATCATGAGTGACGAATAGCATCGTCGTACGATTTTCTCGCCATATATCAAGAAGTGCTTCTTGCATATGACTCCGCGTGAAAGCATCTAAAGCGCCGAAAGGTTCATCAAGTAACAATACCTTTGGATTACGCAGTAATGCTCGGGCAATAGCTACCCGCTGGGCCATCCCACCGGATAACTGTTTCGGATATGTCTTCTCGAATCCTTGCAATTTAACAAGTGTAATCAAATCATCCACTTGACGGCGTACAGCCGGGTCACGCAGAGAAAGATTTCCAGCAATGTTACGTTCAACATTTAACCAAGGGAATAAACGATGCTCCTGAAAAATAAAACCCTTTTCACGGGAAGGACGAGTAATGGGTTCTCCTTCCAACAACACATCTCCTTCAATATCTATGTCTAAACCTGCGACAATTTTGAGCAATGTACTCTTACCGCAGCCACTCGGCCCAATAATAGATACAATCTCTCCTGTATTCACCGCTAGACCAATTTGATCCAAAGCTACTGTATCTCCTCCATCTGAATGGAAGGTTTTACTTACCTCTCTGATTTGCAGCAAAGCTGTAGACATTAGAATACCTCCTTGTGATATAAATGGCTAAAGAGGACAGGTGACTATCCTCTCTTTGCCGTGTATATCCTTTATTATTTAAGAACCTTGTTTATAAATGAGTTGTCGATAGAATCAGAATATTTGACTTTCTTTTTTAGAAATTTAGCATCGTACAAAAGATTTACCGTTTTCTGTTGGGCGTCAATTGCCTCTTTTGTAATCGGAGTCAGCGTATAGTTAAAGCTATTATTGAGTATTTTAATTATCTCAATTGGATACTTTTTCTTATCAGCTACTAATTGTGCCGCTTCCTCTAGATTGTCATCACGCCAAGCGATCGCTTCTTTGTACACCTCCAAGAAGGCCGTTACCAACTCTGGATGACTTTTGATAATTGAAGAACGGGCTATAAGTGCTGATGGTGCAGGAATGGTAGTATCCAATCCAGGTAACAACTTTGCTGTTTTTGCGCTAATTAGTTGGGTTACATATGGTTCCGGAGTTACCCAAGCGTCTACTTTTCCGCTAACGAAAGCTGGCAATCCGTCGGCTAACTGGAGATTAACAAGCTTTACATCACTTTCTTTTAACCCATTTTTGATCAGTGCTTTAAGCAAAAACACGTGAAACGTTGTACCTTTGGCCACAGCTATTGTTTTGCCTTTGAGATCCTTTACACTCTTAATTTTGCTATCTGTAGGAATAAGGATTTTGGAAATCCCCTTGCCATCGCTAATGAGTGCGATATTCTTAAACTTAAGTCCAGCGGCTTGCCCTTGCAGCGCAGCACCATCACCCAAGAAGGTAAAATCCACACGCTTAGCAGCAAACGCTTCGAGAATTGGAGGACCACTTGGGAATTCAGACCAAGTAACCGTGGCATTGTACTTTTTGAATTCCGCTTCTAACCAACCCTTTTCCTTAATGATCGATAAGATGCTTCCTCCACCATTGTCCGCAACGTTAATCGTCAACTTATCTTTGTCTGCCTTGGCCGCCTGGGCAGGAGTAGCACTTCCAACAAATATCGTGCCCAGAAGTAAGAAGGATGCCAGAAGAGTAAATATAACTTTATTAAACACATTATTTTTTTTCATAAGTAGGAAGTCTCCTTTTATTTTTTATTAAGAATTAGGTCTATGAAGCGGATTCTGTAGATTCGTCTGAAACTAGAGCCAATGGCAAATGGGTAACACTCCGCTTACCGTCGACACTAATTGGTACTTCTCCGGCCAGCGTTACGCGTCTCACAACACGATGTTGGTCGCCATAATCATTAACAGCTACGTGTTGTGTAGTGCGATTATCCCAGATGACCACATCTCCAACAGCCCAATGCCAACGAACCGTATTCTCAAGTCGTGTAATATGTTCTTGAAAAATTTCGTACAGTCGCGTGGATTCTGTGGCGGAAACACCAGAAATTCGTTTGACAAAGCTGCCGAGCAACAGCGATTTTTCACCCGTTTCTGGATGAACGCGAACGAGTGGATGTTCAGTTTCATATACCTGCAAAAGTCTTCCCATACAGGCGCGCTGCCTCTCCCTTTAACTGAAAGGTTGCCGCGTAATCGTAAGCGTTGGTATGGATCGCCCACAGACTTTCCGCTAGAACTTTTAATTCTTGTGGAAGACTATCATAAGCAGCAGCAGTATTGGACCATACCGTATCACCACCAGTAGCAGGGATTACGATAGACCGCAGAATCGAAGCACTTGGATATGCATCAATAAACGTGACATCTGTGTGCCATGCATTTGCACGCCCGCCATGCTGAGAATCCAGTTCCAGAATACTTTGACTTCCTGGCTTTGTGGGGACCGTTGGGTGGCTGTAAAGTTCTCCCAACAATTTGGCGAAGGCTTCATGATCGGCATCATCCAGGTGTTCTTGACCACGGATAAACAAAACTTTGTGCTTAAGCAAGGCCTCCCGAATCGAATCTAGGGTAGGAGCATCCAGCTCACCAGATAATCTTACTCCCCTAACCTCTGCGCCCACACGCCCACCAATAGGTACAATCTCCAGTAATTCCACACTTTCATTTGGCTGAATGCTCATTTAAATTTCCCCCTCGTTTTGTTTTTTTACTATTCGTATGCAATTACTTGGTTTTACAGCGTGAGAACTCCCTTTCTTCTGATTTTTAGAATCATGGTAATAAAAAAAGACTCAACGTTAGCCTAAGTCGCATACTCAAGGATTGAGTCGCAGCCATCGGCTTTCCGTTGAATCTCTAGAAAACTAGTTGATTCATGATCAATTTGCTTTTGTTGTGATTCTGATCATACTGGGAGATCGAACTACTGTCAATCCCTTTTTTTCGGATCGGAATTAAATCACTTCGCTGTTAACGGTTTCTTCCACAACCCGAGAATCAATCCTGAGATGACCGAACCGATGATAACAGCCAATAGGAACAGTAATGCATGACTCGAAAGAGCGGCTACGAAGATCCCACCATGCGGTGCCGGGACGTTAATATTCCACAGTTGAGTGAGACCACCAGCAACGGCCGAACCCAAAATACAGGAAGACAGTACACGAAGCGGATCAGCTGCGGCGAATGGAATCGCTCCTTCGGTAATGAATGACAGTCCAAGTACATAATTTGTTAATCCTGATTTGCGTTCCGATTCGGTGAATTTATCCTTGAAAAACGTAGTTGCAAGCGCTATGGCAAGTGGTGGAACCATCCCGCCCGCCATTACAGCAGCCATCATAAACCCATTTGTATTTCCACTGGTAGTGAATACCCCGATAGCGAATGTATAAGCCGCTTTATTAAAGGGACCACCCATATCAATGGACATCATTCCAGCGAGAACCATACCTAGAATAACTGCATTCGTAGTTCCAAGGTTGTTAAGTCCATCAATTAAACCCACGTTAATCCAACTAAAAACTGGATCAATCAGATAATACATGATCCCCCCAGTAATCAGTAGACCGAATACTGGATATAACATAATCGGCTTCAAGCCCTCGATCGCTTTTGGCAGACCAGCGAACACTTTACGTAATCCAATGATGACATAACCTGCCAAGAAACCTGCAGCCAGGCCGCCAAGGAATCCAGCATTGGAATTCAGGGCCATAATACCACCAACCATACCCGGCATCAGGGCCGGACGATCACCAATACTAATAGCTATAAATCCAGCAAGCACCGGAATTAGGAAATGGAAAGCACCATCCCCTCCACCAATCGTCTGTAATAGCTGGAATAATGGGTGGTTTTCGCCCCCTATCTGTTCGATCAGGAAGGAAATTGCCAGAAGGATACCACCACCGACTACAAACGGCAACATGTGAGATATTCCGTTCATCAAATCCTTATATATTTTGCCACCAATACTAACGGATTTCTCGGCTGTCTCCTCAGTACTGCCACCGCGTCCTTCACTGTGGTAGATCGGAGCTTCACCATTCATCGCTTTCCGAATCAACTCTTCTGACTTACGGATACCGTCACTTACCGGTCTTTGCAGCACTGGTTTTCCATCGAAACGGGCCATCTCTACATTTTTATCAGCTGCGACAATAACACCGCTTGCGCGCCGGATCTCATCAGCGGTCAGTACGTTCTGGGCACCCTCTGAACCATTCGTCTCCACGCGAATGTTAACTCCCATTTCTAGAGCCTTTTTCTTGAGCGCATCTTCTGCCATAAAGGTATGGGCAATTCCCGTAGGGCATGCAGTAACAGCGACAACGAAGGCTTGTGAGTCCGGATTGCCAATAATTTCACGTTCAGGCTCGGACTTCTCATTTACCTTTTCGAGTTCCTTTGCTTTCTTTCTTTTCTCTTTCTCTTGCTCTTTAGCAAATTGTTCCTCCTGCTTAGCATCAAACAACTCTGATACTTCATCAGGTGTCTTAGTAGCCATCAACTTCTCGATAAATTCACTATCGATCAATAGTCTGGACAATGCGGCCAATGTGCGAAGATGCATAGTACCAGCCCCTTCAGGAGCGGCAATCATAAAGAAAATTCGCGCTGGCTCATCGTCCAACGATTCAAAGTCCACACCATTTATGCTCTTTGCAAATACAACAGTTGGTTCATTTACAGCTTTGGTTTTGGCGTGCGGCATAGCAATCCCACCACCAATCCCGGTGCTGGACTCTGCTTCACGCTTCAAAATCATTTCCTTAAATAGGACAGGATCACTTATACGTCCGTGTGCTACAAGACTAGCAATCAATTCATCAATTGCCGCTTCTTTGGTTGTAGCCTTTAAATCCATGATCATTGTATCTTTGATCATTAGATCCGTAATTTTCATTTTTTACAGCTCCTTTGAATACTTAGAGTTCTGACTGACTTACAGTTGTGATATCTGAATCAACGGGCGTAGGTGCTCAATGTGTTCTCGTTCTGCCAAATCGTCAGAGAACGCAGTCGCACTTCCCGAAGCAACCCCTGCCCGAAAAGCTTCTAGCAAATCTCCGGTTAGCGAAAGAGTACCGACGAAACCGGCGATCATAGAATCACCTGCACCTACCGAATTCTTCACGTTACCCTTAGGTGCATTTGCGTGGTAGACCTCATTTCCTGTGATGAACAGCGCCCCTTCACCTGCCATCGAGACCAGCACATGCTTTGCTCCCGCTTCTAGTAACTTACGTCCGTAAGTGATAATCTCTTCCCGAGAGTTTATCGTTACACCGAACAGTTCTGCGAGCTCATGGTGGTTCGGTTTGACGAGCAGAGGCTTATGGGCCAGTGCTTCTTTCAATGCAGTACCGGTAGTATCTATAACAAATTCTGCCTTACTCTGCTTGCATACAGAAATTAACTTGTCATAGAAATCTCCACCAAGTGATGGAGGAGCGCTTCCGGACAAAATAACAATATCATCGGCGGACAACATGGCTAGCTTCTGCACTAAGGCATCAGCTTCAGCCTCTCGAATGGCTGGGCCAGTGCCGTTGATCTCTGTCTCATGCCCAGCTTTAAGCTTAATGTTAATCCGGGTATCATCAGCGACGAACACGAAATCGCTTGAAATCGATTCTTCATGCAACCATTCCTCAATATATCGCCCGGTAAATCCTCCGAGAAAACCAATGGCTTTATTCTGAATCCCAAGCTGATTCAACACACGTGAAACGTTAATGCCTTTCCCTCCCGGAAGCTTCAAATCTCGTTTCATCCGGTTCAAATCACCTAGTCTGAAATCTTCAACTTCCACGATATAATCAATGGAAGGGTTAAGTGTCACTGTATAGATCATGATTTATCCCTCAATTGTTTTTATTTTCTGTTTTGATTTTCGAATTTCGCATCGTTCTACACTAAAGTAATACCAACGCCTATTTCTATGAGCTTCTGAATGAAGCTGTCCGGCGCACCCGAATCCATAATCAAATGATCTATTTCGGAAATGTCAGCCACTTTGCAGAAAGAAACCTGATCGATTTTACTATGATCAGCAACCAGAATTACCTGCTTTGCTATCGCAATCATTTTACGCTTCGTAGCTGCTTCTATGATATTCGGTGTAGAGATACCTTCTTGTAAATCCAAACCGTTTGTAGCAAGAAATGCTTTATCTACTCTCACCATATCTAAAGAACTCTCGGTCATAGGTCCAACAAAAGCCATCGTATCCGGACGCAACATCCCACCAGTTATCGAGACTTCAATATTGCGGCAATCCTTCAACTCATTTAGGGCCATGATCGAGTTGGTGATAACCTTAATATTTGAGAAATTCTTTAATTCTTTGGCAATCTGCAATGTTGTCGTTCCTGCATCCAGCAGGATCGCATCACCTTCCTTGATCATCTCTACAGCCTTGCGGGCAATCCGCAGTTTCTCTTCCAAGAAACGATCTTCCTTATCGGAATAAGGCGCTTCGAAGTTAACGCTTTGAATTGAAACTGCTCCGCCATGCGTACGTTTCAGCAGCTTAGCTTCTTCGAGTTCCTTAAGATCGCGTCGAACAGTTGACTCAGATACGCCTGTTTCCTGACTAAGCTCCTGTACCGATCCCCTAGAGTGCTTCTCCAGAAACTCCACGATTCTTTTCTTTCTTTCTTCCTCAAACAACATCATGCTCTCACTCCTTCAGGGACTAGTGCAGGCTATATCTCTTACAATCGTTTTATTTATTGATTTATATGATCACCAAATGATCAATGCACAATTTATTGTGATCATTATTGATCATTTGCGCTCATTTATGATTGTAACAGCGGTTTCATTATATGTAAATGGGTCATTTACCTGAATTAATTACCACAAAACGATCAAAAAAATAAGATCAAGACCCATTTTTCAATTATGGATACCTGATCTTATATATTTTCATGTTTATGTGATATTCCAAAAAACCAACTTTCTCCATATAAACTCAAATGGTCCATATCTATGTTTTTTCATAATAATTGTTGAGATATAGACTTGAATAATTAGGAATACGATACAATAAACGAATTGTATTTGTAACGTAAAATTTTTGCAATCCACTATCTTGCAGATAATACTTCCTGTTCATAAGTTTTGACTTCAGCCAGCCATTGTTCCCGTACCGGAGTACCTTGAGAAGCACAATAGTAATCCCAAACCGCTCCAAATGGATAAGATTTGAATTCCTCCACTAGTGCTAGCCGGGTAGTGTAGTCACCCAATAATTCGATTTTCTTGAGTTCCTCGACTGGCTCCAACATTGCACGGAGCAAGGCCTTAATGGTGTTGCGGGTGCCGATAACCCAAGCGGCAATATGATTAATGCTACCATCAAAGAAATCGAGGCCAATATTTGTGCGTGGCAACAAATCTCCACGCACCAGTTCACGAGCGATTTCGAGTAGTTCATCATCCATCGTTACCACATGGTCACTATCCCAGCGCACCGGTCTGCTTACATGCAACAAGAGTTGTTCGCTGAACATCAGTATGGATGACAGTTTGTTCGAGATCACTTCGGTTGGATGGAAATGTCCTGCATCGAGGCAAATTGCTTTACCACGAGTTAGACCATACCCCATATAGAACTCATGTGACCCTACGACATAACTCTCAGATCCAATACCGAACAACTTGCTTTCCACAGCGTCAATATTGTATTGCGGATTAATTTCCTCACTAAATACTTCATCGAGTGAATTTTTCAACCGTTCACGAGGGGCTAAGCGATCCACCGGTGTATCCTTGTATCCGTCCGGCACCCAGAAATTAGTCACACATGTTTGACCTAATTCACGACCAAAAGATTCGGCAATTTTGCGGGAGGCTTTGCAATGTTTGATCCAAAAGTTACGGATATCATCATCCGCATGGCTTAAAGTGAAACCATCTGCTGCTTTCGGATGGGAGAAGCAAGTCGGATTAAAGTCCAGCCCAATACCTTGTTCCTTAGCCCAATCAACCCATGATGCAAAGTGTCGTGGTTCCAATTCATCCAGATCCACTTTCTCGGTTGTATCAGCATAAATCGCATGCAAATTTACTTTGTGTTTGCCTGGAATAAGCGATAATGCTATTTCCAAGTCCTGACGGAGTTCATTTGGGGTGTTAGCACGACCTGGGTAGCTACCAGTTACAGCAATACCACCGCTGAGTTCCTTGTCTTTGAACAAAAATCCTCTAACGTCGTCACCCTGCCAGCAATGCAGTGAAACTTTAATTTGAGACAGTTTTTCTAATACTTCATCCACATTGATACCGTGAGAGGCATATAGTTTTTTGGCTTCGTTATAGCTGTTGATGATACTTTGATCCATGATTTTATTCCTCCTAAAATTATTGTTGTATCCGTTAAAACCGCGATACTAAGTTCCAACGGTTGGTGAGTTCACTGAAATTGAGCACTTCTCTTGGCAGATAGGATTTAATCTCAAATGAATTTCCTATTATCTTTCTAACCTCGTGAATTCCCGAGATATCCCTAGTACGAATGAGTTGTACTGCTATATTCCCCAGAGCTGTAGATTCTGTCGGTCCAGCTAAAACTTCTCTCCCCGTAACATCAGCAGTCAATTGACATAGCAGTTCATTATTCGAACCACCACCAACGATTTGCACCACATCAACGGGTGTACCCGTAAGCTCTTCAAGTTCATTGAGATAGGAATAATATGAAAGTGCCAGGCTGTCAAAGATACAGCGTGCCACTTGGCCAATTGTTGCCGGCACATGTTGACCACTTTCCTGACAAGATCTACGCATCTCTTCAATCATATTGTGGGGGTTTAAGAACCTAGTATGATTGCAGGGAATCAAACTTCGAAATCCTTCCTCATTTGCTGCGAGTTCGGCTAATTCTGCAAAGCTGTAGCGATCGTTTTCTAGACGACGGACTTCTTGAATAAGCCACATCCCCATAACATTTTTTAAAAAGCGATAAGTACCAAATGCTCCCCATTCGTTTGTATAGTTCGCTGTCCTCGCATGATGATTATTTATTGGATGGTTTAACTCAACTCCTAGCAATGACCAGGTGCCACTGCTTATATAAGCTGATGAACGACCCTCTTGTACAGGTACGCCAAGTACGGAAGAAGCTGTGTCATGTGTTGCGGCACAAATGAGCAGACACTCTGGTAAATCGTATTGTTGTACTATAGCTTCCCTAACAAATCCAAGCACTTCCCCAGGTTCTGTTAGTTCGGCGAATTGCTCTCTTTTAAGATGCAAGAGTTTTAATAAGTCAGTATCATAATCACGCGTATGTAGATTCAGTAATTGTGTCGTGGATGCGTTAGTTACTTCATTAATCAATCGGCCTGATAACCTGTAATATAAATAGTCCGGCACCATCAGTATTTTATCGGCTTTCTCCAATTCTCGTTGATCATGGACATAAAACTGGTACAGCGTATTAAAGGTTAGTTGTTGAATTCCAGTCTTCTTGTACACTTCTTCTGGAGATATGTGAGCTGCCACTTTTTCCATAACATTCTCTGTACGATTGTCACGATAGGAGTATACTTCTTGAATTTTTTCACCATTTTTATCGATTAACACATAATCAACGGCCCAAGTATCAATACCTAGTGAACATTTTTGAACGCCATAAGTCTTGGCTTTTTGTAATCCAGTAATGATTTGATCAAATAGATAGTCAATATCCCAGAAGCAGGAACCGTTTCGTTCAGTAAAACCGTTACTAAACCTATGGATTTCTTCCAACGAGATTTTACCATCCTCTAATTTACCGAGCACAAGTCGTCCGCTAGAGGCCCCAATATCGACAGCGATGTGATTAGATGGCATATTTATGTTTCCTCCCGCCTATGCGATAATAGTATATATTCATATTGTAATTGCTTATATTTATGAATACATCCAACTTTATTGTTGAAAAATCATAGAATCTTGGGAGGCATTTTATAGATGCAAGCCTATTGGGAGAGCGCAGAACATGCGTGGTCAGAAGATTCAATTCGTTTAATTAATACGCCTTCTGATTTTGCCAGAACTGCTCTTTTTTATGTTCAAGAAATCGGTCATTTTAAGACGCTATCTACGTATTATACTGAGCGCGAATATTTGGATTCCTTTCTCCTGGTTTACACCATTTCAGGCCAAGGTAGGTTGAGTTATGGCGGGAAAGTGTACCCTATACTCCCACAACAGATTTTTCTAATAGACTGTATGAATTATCAGCATTATGCGCCCGCTAAAGGTCATGTATGGGAAAAATTATGGGTTCACCTGCATGGCGCGTCTGCGCGAGCTTATTACGAACAGTTTTCACAGGGAGACGGACCGGTTCGTTCAACTTCGCAGGAGACTCCCATACCTGAGATATTACGAAATTTAATCGAGTTGCATTATTATAAAAGTTTAAGGAATGAATTATTATCCTCCAAACTCATTGTCGAGCTACTGACGGAAGTCATCCTTTCGAGCCCTCTAACCGATAATTCAACTATGGATACACCGCAGTTAGTAATGGAGGCTCTTGACTTCATCTATAAAAGATACAATGAAAAATTATCATTAGATTATTTAGCAAATAAATTATCTGTGAATAAATATCACTTATCTAAATTGTTCAAAATACATACCGGGCTCTCTCCGGGTGAATATATCATTAATTTACGTATTACTCGGGCCAAAGAACTGCTTAAGTATTCTGAGCTCACGGTCGCTGAAATCAGTGAAAAAATTGGAGTTGATAATGTAAGCCACTTTATCAATTTGTTTAAAGACCGGACAGAGCTAACGCCGCTATCCTTTCGAAAAACATGGAAGAACCAACTGAAGAGTGAATTTTCACGTTAGATACATGTACTATAAAGAAGAGGGAAGGCCACTTGCGGCATTCCCTCTTCTTCTCCAATTTCTGTTCCCGCACACATCGTGCTAGCATTTACTCAAGTACCGATCACGGAAGTAACCGCTTGCTTCCATCCGTTCACATAACATGCTCTCTTCTTATAATCCATAGAAGGATTGAATGTGGAGTTCTCTGATTGAACAGGAATTTCCGTAAGGGAATCCCAAAAACCGATTGCCAGACCACCCATGTAAATCGATCCCATTGCAGAGAGTTCAGCTACTCCTGATCGACGAACACACTTCCCAAGAATATCCGTTTGAAATTGCATCAATATATCGTTATCAGTAGCTCCTCCGTCAACACGAAGTTCGCGCAAACTATTGTCCGAAACTGACTGCAAGAGATCTATGGCATCATTGACTTGATAAGCAATGCTTTCGATCGCTGCCCGAATGATATGGGCCTTACCGGTTCCCCTGTTCATCCCTAGTATTGCGGCACGTGCATCTGGGTTCCAATAAGGTGCGCCCAAACCTCCGAAAGCAGGCACAAGATAGACTCCCTCGCTGTCAATAACCTGTTTAAGAATATTGTCCATTTCTTCATAAGTTGCGAACAATCCCAGATTATCACGAATCCACTTAATACTGTCCCCAGTCGTACGGATAACCGCTTCCAAAGCATAGATCACCGTGCCGCCCGCTCCCCAGGCAATGGTAGTAACAAGTCCCTCTCCCCCATTGATCGGCTGCTCCCCTGTATTCATCATGATAGAGGTCCCGGTCCCATAAGTAGCTTTGGCAGTTCCGGATTCAGCGCATAAATGACCGTAAAGTGCGCCTTGTGAATCTCCGATAATACCCGAAATCGGGATCCTCTCCACAAATAATTCATGATCTGCTGTATATCCGAACAGGCTATCCGAGGATTTGACTTCTGGCATCAGCGAGAGAGGCACGCCAAACACATCGGCAAGTTCCTCATCCCAAGAAAGGTTATGGATATTGTACAAGGAAGTACGGCTGGCGTTGCTGTAGTCCGTTGCGTGAACCTGTCCGCCAGTCAACTTCCAGATGAGCCAGCTATCCATATTTCCTGCCAGCAATTCGCCTTTACGCAGCATTTGGTCAGTGTCTTCCGTATGATCTAAGATCCATTTGAACTTGGTCGCCGAGAAGTAGGGATCAAGCATAAGTCCTGTTTTGGCCCTAACCACGGGCTCGAGGCCGGTCTCCTTAAGTCCAGTACAAACATCTGCAGTGCGTTGGCATTGCCATACAACAGCGTTGTATATCGGCAAACCGGTACGCTTATTCCACACTAACGCCGTCTCACGCTGATTGGTAATGGTCAGTGCAGCAAGCATGGACGGCTCAACACCAGCCTGATTCAGCACAAGCCTGGCAGTCAGCTTAACATTTTCATAAATCTCCAGTGGGTCATGCTCCACCCATCCGGGCTTTGGATAATACTGTCTATGTTCCTTGGCAGCGCGGGAAATGATGTTCCCATGATGGTCGACTAAGAGTGTTTTCGTGCCCGACGTGCTCTGGTCGATCGATAGAATATACTTTTCTTGCATCTTCATATTTCCCGCCCTTTATTTCTTAATCAGTTCCAACGCAACCTGCTTCAGATTCTCGCTGGTAATTCCGTAGTGACGGAACACTTCCGCCGTTTTACCGGCAATAGCCGGTTCATCTGGAATACCGATTACCTTCATCGGCACAGGGTGGTTCTGCACGACAACTTCCGCAACCGCTGCACCCAGTCCTCCGTAAATGCTGTGTTCTTCGACTGTAATAATTCCACCTGTCTCCTTGGCAGCGGCAATGATTGCCGCATCATCTAACGGTTTGATCGTATGCATATTAATCACCCGGCAGGTAATTCCTTCTTCCATCAGTCGATCCGCTGCATCTAGGGCAACACGCACGGTTTCCCCAACCCCGATAATCGTCACATCTTGACCTTCCCTCATGGTCACCGCTTTCCCGATTTCAAAGGGATAGTCATCCGAATCATATACATCCTCAACCGCATTCCGGCCGATTCGCACATAAGCTCCTCCATCGTACTTCACAAGCGCTTCTGTCATTTTCTTAGTCTCATGGCGATCGGAAGGAAGTATGATCGCCAAACCCGGAATTGCTCTAGCTACAGCAATATCTTGGACCGAGTGGTGAGACATCCCCAGCGCTCCGTAACTCACACCACCACTAATGCCGATCAGCTTTACATTCGTCTGTGAATATGCAACATCCACCTTTACCTGTTCAATGCTACGCATGCTAAGAAAACAGGCTGGGGAAGTTACGAAGGGCTTCTTCCCGCTGTGGGCAAGACCGGCCGACATTCCTACAATGTTCTGCTCAGCGATACCTACTTCCACAAACTGTTTCGGAAAAGCTTTGGCAAACGGCGCCATCGCCGCGGAACCACGCGAATCACTGGCCAGTACCATAATATCGCGATCATCCTTAGCCAGTTCAAGCAAAGTTTCACAAATCACTTGTCTATTAGGTATGTTGTTCATTGCTAATGCACCAGCCCTTCGTTCCGGAATTGTTCTATAGAAGCTTTAAGCTCCGCATGAGCGGTAGCCAATTGTTCATCACTCGGCACATGATGATGCCATGAAGGAACATTCTCAGCAAATGACACACCTTTGCCTTTAACTGTGTTCGCAATAACAAGGGTAGGTTTTCCTGATACAGTTGGAGCTTCACGGAAGGTTTTCACCAGCGATTCCATATCATTTCCATCGATAGATACCACATTCCAGCCAAAAGCAGCCCACTTGTCTTCCAATGGCTCAAGACCCATAACTTCCTCTGTGGTCCCACTGATCTGCAACCCATTGCGATCAATAATGCCGATTAAATTGTCCAGCTTATAATGAGCGCCTGACATGGCAGCTTCCCAATTTGAACCTTCCGCCTGCTCTCCGTCACCCATTAAGCAAAATACTCGGTACGAGAGACCATCACGTTTGGCTGCAAGCGCCATTCCGACAGATATAGGTAGCCCATGACCAAGCGCACCGGTATTCATTTCAATGCCAGGTACCTTATTGTTGGGATGGCCAATCAAACGGGTGCCAAATTGACTGTACGTTTCCAGTTCTTCTTTGGGGAAGAAACCTTTGTCGGCGAGAATACACCAGATTGATTCCACAGAGTGGCCCTTACTGGCAATAAAACGGTCACGATTCTTCAACTTCGGCTGTGCTGGATCAATATTCATAATTTCATAATAAAGTGCTGTTAAAATATCGGTGTTGCTAAGTGATCCACCTGTATGTCCCGTCTTCGCTCGGTGGATAATGGTAAGCAAATCCATACGTATTTGCGCTGCTTTGATTTTTAGCTCCCGAATCTCCATGTTGTCCTCCTCGATAAAAATAATGATGAATGCTTGAAAACACCTATTAATTCTTCTGGAACGCGACGAATCCAATCTTTCAACTAGACCAGAATATTAGAATGTGAAGTACGCGCCAAATCAGAGCCTCTTAACCATCTTTGAATTTCCTGTTCGGTGGGATCGACTGGATCCGGTGTCAGACCCGGAATATAATTACAAGCCTCATAGATAGCTGGAATGACATTGGCGTGGATGCCAACCGAATGATGAACATATGGCCCCTTCACAAGCCTTTCCTCCCAAAGCGGCCAATCGTTTACTTCCACCCACACATAAGAACCTCGGGTATAAGGTCCCTCAATTCCACGGGCACGTCCAAGGAACATAGAGTATTCGCCATGGTCACCGTCAAAACGGGCAATTGTCATATCTCCCCCCCTTATCTGACCCTCGTGAGTTCCCGGTGCATGGTCATCGAACAGGAAATGCTTGCGGAGCCTCGGCGTTTGTTCCTTCGAAAGCGAGACCGGGAAATTCCCACAGTGAAACAACAGCTCTCCGTTATCATTTTCCGGGTGACGAACAGTGATATCGGCAAAGAAAGTCGGCATCTCGTTCATGGCTCCAGCTTGCACCATAATCGAGGTTATTGCCCCGTGAATATCCGTTTCACAGGTTACAGGAATCTGTTCATCGGTGAGAATAGCATTCGCCAAGCACGGCATAATGGATAAGCTTTCCTGTAGCGCTGACCAACATTGGATGGCAATAGCACTGCTACCGGTC
Source organism: Paenibacillus anaericanus (assembly GCF_003994475.1). GTDB lineage: Bacteria > Bacillota > Bacilli > Paenibacillales > Paenibacillaceae > Fontibacillus > Fontibacillus anaericanus. The sequence goes on from NZ_RZNY01000006.1 coordinate 207,217, forward strand.
TCCTGAGCAAAAGATTTCATTGCAACTTTCAACGCGGCTATTCGTCTTACATCCTCTTCAGTTACTTCACTGTAATCGAGCTTTGCTTTGATATAATCGATCGTTTCCATAAGTGCCGAACTGTTGCTTGAGGCAATCTTCTTTGTACGCAGATGAATGTCAACCAAGGTAATCGGATGAATCTCAATACCGAAACGCTCTAACAGTTCGCCTTCATTACACATCATCGTCCAAAACGAAGCTGGACGTGGACCAATCTGTAGAATGCGCAAACTCTTGAATTGACGAACTACATTGGCAGCAGCAATAAAGTTAGTAAAACCGCGTTCAAATACAGGATCAGTAACCCAGCTGTTCGTAATATAGGTAAAAGGGACGTTAAAACGGCGAAGCACCTTCCCGGTGGCAAAAATACCACACTGGGTATCGCGCAGGCGCATTCCATCGGCTAGAGGAGCTTCATCACGAGGGCCCCAGAGTAGTGCAGGTTTCCCCAGCTCCTTTGCTACGCGAGCCACTGTATCTTCAGTACCAAAATTACAGTGTGGGAAAAAGACAGCATCCACTTCCTCCTCTTTAAAGCGCTTAGCAATCAGATCTGCATTAATATGGTCATCATAAAGCAGCCCCTCCTGGTTGAGACCTTCCAGATCGACAATTTCGATATCCATGCCGAAGCTTTCAATTTGTTTGCGAATTTCCACCTTGTACTTGAATGCGTCCTCAGCACTAAACGTAAATCGACGTGTTGGTGCATAACCAAGTTTTAGCTTTTTCATAAACTAACGCCTCCTCTTTCACTTAAGTTAAGATCTAAAGTAAAGCAAAATAAACTTAACAACTAAAACATACATATAATCGATCTTCTTCTCGCTCAAATAGTACCATTCATCCCGGAACAGGTCAATCAATAGTTTAGTTATTTTTAGCGTATATTAACTTAACAATAAACTAAACTAATGTTTTTTCACTTAAATAAGTTCTTTATCACTTGATTAACGAACTAAAATAATATAAACTCAGTTTATTGTTTATATAAATTAATGAGAGCGGAGAATATAACAATGAAAATGGAGGACATTGCTAGATTAGCGAATGTATCGAAAGCGGCCGTGTCTTTAGCCTTTAGCGGTAAGCCGGGGATAGGACCAGAAACTCGTGAGCGTATTCTCCAAATTGCCCATGAATCCGGATATAAACCCAAAAATAGAACAACCACATCAAATTCAAAGTCTACTAATTCTTTGCTTTTCCTTGTGTTTACAAACTCTGGAATTGTCTTGGAGGAATATTATCAGCAGCCTTTTTTTAAAGAACTGATTCACTTTGTCGGGGAGCGTTGCCGTCAAAAAAATTACGAGCTTATTTTTTCAACTATAGATATGGAATCTTTTGAGCAGGGCATTGAAAATTTGGCCAAGGAGAACCGCAGTGACGGGGTGATCGTGCTTGGAACAAATCTAACAGAAGAGCAAATCTCGGTTATCGGAGAACGGATATCAAATTTGGTCGTGCTTGATACTTGCTTTGAAATACTGCCTGTTTCATTCATACAAATTAACAATGTGATGGGTGCATATCATGCCGGCAAATATCTTATTAATAATGGACATACCTCCATCGGGTACATTGCTTCAAATGTCCGAATCCATAATTTTGATGAACGGGAACGAGGATTTCTTAAGGCGTTAAATGAACATCACCTTAGCATCTCCGATGAATGTAGACTCTCGGTTGCTCCAACAATACTAAGTTCACAAGATGCTTTAAAGAAGCAACTAAGCACCTATATGACAAGCGGGCTTCCATTACCTACCGCCTGGTTCTGTGAATGTGATTATATTGCAATAAGCGCGATGAAGACCATGTTTGAACTAGGCATTAAAGTTCCTCAGGAATGCTCCATTATTGGATTTGATAATATAACCGAAGCCATGGTAGTAACGCCTGAATTAACGACCGTTCAAGTTGAGAAAGAGAAAATAGCAGCTCATGCAGTTGACTTACTAACTGATAATATTGAACAAGGTGAGAATCTTAAAATTAAAATTATGGTGGATACCACATTTATTGAACGTAATTCCTGTGTCCCTTTACCAGTTAACTAAAGCATTTATATACAAAAAGGTACCTACACACGAAACACTATTTAGTGTCCCGTGTGTGGGTACCTTTTTAATTTTTCACACTGCTTCAATAAGCATATTGCTCATCTAACATTATATTAGCACCGACGATTGATCCGACTTGAGTATAAGTGAACTCTTAACTAATTTGATTTCTGTCTTTTCAGCAGTAAACCACATAGCATTAACGCCACAAAAATCACAAGTAATAAGTACCATAAATTTTTAAACTGAAATCCATTATTCAAGATCAATTGATATCCCCAAGAAGCAGGAAATATTTTTCCTATAACCTCAAGAGCTTTAGGAAGTAAGTTAATCGGAAACATAATTCCAGATAACATAATAGACGGTAAAAATATCAGTTGTGCTATCATTGTTAGCTTTGCTTGATTTTTAACCACTAAACCTAAAATACTTCCAATACTTAAAGATACGGCAATATAAATGGCAAGTGCCGCAAAAAATAAGGGAATATTGGTCGGTAGCGTGGCATCAAAAGCGATAGGTGCAATCAGAAATATAATAACACACATAATCATCAAATGGACAAATGCTGAAATAAACATAGATACCAAACCGAGATATAGTGGCACTCCATTAGCTTTGTAGACTTTCTTAATGTCACTTCCGTATGTTTCAATAAGAGAAGGCGGCAAACCTATGAACGCTCCCATTGACACGCCCATCACAACCATTGACTGTATGAGGGTATGCTTCATTTCTGGAGTTATTGAAGTAAATATACCACCCATAAGAGCAAAAAATATAAGCGGTACTATATAACAAGTAACCAACAACGATTTACTTCTTATATCTAATTTCCATTGTAATGATACGCCATATAGAAAAGCACTCATTCCTCCGTCCTCCTTGCTATTTCAATAAAATGTTGTTCAAGTGTACCTCTGTCCACTTTAATATCTAACACCTCAACATTTTTTTGTTTTAAATCTTCAAGTAAAGTCAGCAACATATCTACAATTTTGTCAGTTTCAAAGATTTCGTTCCCATGTTCCGTTTTTATATGAATGGCGTATCGTTTGCTTATTCTGTCAGTTAATGCTGAAGCAGTACCGCAAAATACGATATTTCCGTCATTCAAGATAGCAATTCTATCACACAGCGCTTCAACTTCTGCCATATCGTGACTTGCCAAAATGATTGTTTTTCCATGCGCTCTTAGTTTGCGAATTTGGTCGTGAAGTGATATTCTTCCTTCTACATCAAGTCCTGCTGTTGGCTCATCAAGGAAAACAATATCTGGATTATTGATTAAGGAAAGAGCAAGGTGTAAACGTCGTTTTTGCCCTGTTGACAGTTCAGCATATTGCTTTTTTAATTCGTTGATACCGAGAGCTTCAAGCATAGAATAATCTATTTGGGTTTTGTTCCATTTTGCAAATAATTTCACTGCCTCCATTGGTTTAATGTGAGCAGGCAGAGAGGATGATTGTAACTGAATACCCATTTTACCATTTATCGTGACGTTTCCATTGTCATACTTTCTCAAACCCTCAATACATTCAAGTGCGGTTGTTTTCCCTGCACCATTGACACCGAGCAAGGCAAAAATTTCGCCTTTTTTAACGTTAAAATTAAGCCCTTTGAGTACGGTATGATTGCCGTAACTTTTCTTTAATCCGCTAATTTGAATCGCATTAGTCATTTCGTTTCCTCCCCAAATGGATTAACACCCAACTTCGAAAAATATATTTCTAAAGCAGGCTCAAGATAGGTATTGGCAAGTGCTTGCTTTTGTTCCCACTCATTCTTTGTGCCGTCAAAGTTACCTATTTCCATTAGTTTGGGCAACATACTCATATCTCCGTTAGTAAATTCTATAATCATATCCCAATATTCTTTGACAAGATGTTGGCTCCTTTCACTTTCGGGTGGTACATTATCTTTTTGCAGTTGCATTACTTCATCACTCAGCCGATTGAATTTATTCATAAAAGCCAAACCACTTTCTTTATCAAAACGATCACGGATATGGTCAAGGGTTTCATCATCAAAATGTTTAATGAGATAATAAAATTCGTTTTTCATTTGAAGATTAACAATAATGTCCGCATATTTTTTGAAATCTACCGTCTGAATCTGCAATACTTCTGCTTTTAATTTTTCAATCTCTGTCAAAGAGTCCGCCAAAGCTTCAATTTTTCTTCGTATATCGGTAGCTTGTTCGTTTAGTGCATTAGCAACTTCCGCCGGAGTATCAAGAGAAATTAATCTCCCTCTGATGTCATCCAATGAAAAGCCAAGAGATTTTAATGATAGAATTTGATGGAGCTTAATTAAGTCCTTATCTGTATAAAGCCTGCGTCCACCGTCGCTCACTGCTGAAGGAGAAAACACTCCCTCTTTATCGTAATATTGCAAGGTGCGAATGGTAATTCCAATTTTCTTTGCAACCTCGCCAACTGTCATATAGCCTTCTGGTATCGCTCTGTATTTGCCCATATTGATTACCTCCTGTTTCATATTCTAACTCATTACGCTACGTCATAAGAAAGACCTTTTTCTCAATTTTTCCATTTCCATATAGTAAAAGCAGAAGAGACTTCTCCCTGCCACCTTTGTCTTATGCGTAAATAATTTCGCTGTTCACCATCTCCATCGCACACGTCCGTATGTAAAGATTCGCTACGGCACGTTATGGTTGTATAACGATTATGAGTATTTAGATGTACCTTCGAGAATAACTGTGTTTTATTGCGAGTTTTTCAACGAGGTTCCTTTTCCCTGAACAGATGGGGTTTACAGCCTTGTCGAAAAACCAGAGTGTCCGGTTTATGCTCTTTTTTTACTATAACAAAGTTTGAATTCAGTTTGTGGTAATGAATAGATACTGGTTGAGGGTAAGATTCATACGGGAAATGCCGCTCCATCTTTCTGCTAGGCTTGGATCCAATAATACGATTGAAATTTCGACTCCTCTTGTCAGTTAAAGTGAACTCCAAAATCAAAAAAACCCAAACCATCAAGGGTTTGGGCTTTGACATTAACATTCAATTTATGGTGACATTTTATATGACAAAACTAATTACAGCGAACAATATCCACAATGTTCTTTATTTCACCTCAACACACCTACGAGCACTTGCTATATCCGCAGTTGCTGCATGTTTTACAGCCCTCAATGTTGATAAGTGATGCGCCACCGCATGATGGGCACAAATCACGAGAGGTATTCATACCACTTCCCTGTAAGTTTCCTACTGAGTTATTAGCATGATCTTCGTGATGATCAATTGTAGCCGCTACAGGTGCGGAGTCATGATCCGCATGAGGTCCAATCTGCACATGAGTTTCCAACGCTTTGGCCACAGCATCAGCTATGGATTCCACACGATTCACACCAAATCCAATCGCTCCGGATCCCCCAATACCTTTCAAGTGCTTGATCAATAATTCTACCTTGTGACCATGATCGCCATAGCGTAGGAACAATGAGCACACTCGCCCTAAAGCTTCCGCCATAGCGAATACATCTGAACCTGCCTTCCCAACATTCAGGAAGATTTCACTCGGGATACCACCCAGATCGTTAATGGTAATGTACGCCATACCAAACGGAGTATTGATTTTATACGTAGCCCCCCGGAGAACTTGAGGACGTTTTTTATATTGCTTATCTAATGCTCCTTTATCATCAACCTCTGTATTCACAGATAATGATTGCGTGAAGTTCTCTACCTGAGCTTGTTCTGCAACTCCATCCGTTGAAGGAACTTCTGTTGCTACAGCTTTCTCTTCCTTCTTCTCTGTTTGCAATACCTGTACATCACGGCTACCATCGCGATAGATAGTTACCCCTTTACAACCAAGGTCAAATGCCAATTCATAGAGTTCCTTCGTTTCTTCAACAGTGAAATCCGCTGGGCAGTTCGCTGTTTTCGAAATTGAACTGTCCACCCAACGCTGAATCGCAGCTTGTGTACGGATGTGATCCTTAGCCGATAAATTCATCGCAGTTACATAATAATCAGGAAGTTCTTCGCCTGGATGAGCATCTAGCCAATCTTGAGCAATCGGTACAAACTGCTCATCGAAACCAAGACGACTCTGACGATAATATTTGAAAGCGAAATAAGGTTCAATTCCTGTAGAAGTTCCCACCATCGTGCCCGTACTACCTGTCGGTGCTTGTGTAATGAGCGTTACGTTACGGACACCTTTCTCACGCACAGCTTCGCCAACTTCAGGATACTCTTCGCATAGTACCTTCATAAACCCACTTTGTAAATACGGATCAGCTTCAAATGCTGGGAATGCTCCCTTCTCTTCCGCTATCTCAGCGGAGGCTAGGTAGGCTTCTTTGGCAATGAAACCATATAGTTTATCCAAAAACTCCAATGATTCAGGACTACCATAACGGATATGCAATTTAATCATCAGTTCAGCGAGACCCATTGTCCCTAGACCAACGCGGCGCTCTTTCTTCTGATTCTCCTTATTCTCTTCGAAGTGATAAGGAGTCCGATCAATAACATTATCCAAGAAACGAACGGAATATCGTGTTGTTGTCGCTAGGTCATCCCAATCAATGTCGTGTTTCTCTTCATCATAGAACTTAGACAAATTAATAGCTGACAGATTGCAGACACCCCAACCAGGTAAACCCTGTTCTCCACACGGGTTTGTACAGATGATCGGATTGAAGTACCAGCTGTTAGACATTTGGTTGTAATACTCCATAAATACAACGCCTGGCTCGGCCGATTTCCAAGCAGATTCAATAATCGTATGCCAGATCTCACGTGCTTTAACTGTACGATAATGAACTACCTTGCGACCCGCAGCCTTCCATTTATCGAGATCGCCGTCCCATACCTCGTTGTAATCCTCTTCTGTTGTATCCGGGAAGACGAGATCCCAATCGAGGTCCTCCTTGACAGCTTTCATAAAATTGTTACTTACGCAGACCGATAAGTTTGCATTCGTTACTTGTCCCATACTTTGTTTGACCGTGATGAAATCGAGTATATCCGGATGCCAATCATTCATCATCAGCATTAGTGCACCACGTCTGCTTCCACCTTGCTCTATCAGGCCTGTCGTGTAGCTGAACAATCCACCCCATGACACCGCACCGCTAGAAGATCCATTCACGCCTTTTACTATGGCACGGCGAGGACGGAGCGAACTAAGATTGATCCCTACACCACCACCACGAGCCATAATCTCCGTCATTTCTGACAAAGTTTCCATAATTCCCCCGCGGCTATCCTTTGGTGAAGGAATGACATAGCAGTTAAATAGGGTCAATTCATCGCTCGCTCCTGCACCTGCAGCGATTCGTCCACCCGGAACTAATTTCCAATCATCCAAAATGTAACGGAACTTCTCTTCCCAATCCTTCTGAAGTTCTGGGGTTTGTTCAACTGATGCTATAGCGGTAGCCAGACGATCCCACATTTCCTCAGGTGTTTTCTCTATATTCAGCGTCAGCTTCTCTACATCAGATTCCACCAATTCGCCTTGGCGAGTCTTGACGGTAACCTTACGTCCTTCGCGAGCAACGATTTCCCCAACTTCCTTTGTCGGAAACTTCGGATCATCTTTAGTAAGTACGAGAACAACGTCCCCTACCTTTGCATGACTTGGATCAGCGTCTTTCCAAGCGTAACGGTCCAAGAAGATTTTCTCACTTAGGCCTTCTAATTTTTGCTTCTGCTGTTTATTCAAAAAAAACACCCTCCTAAAAGTTTTGTGAGCGTTGCTTCCTGAGTAATCTTCGTACAAAACTACCTCGAAAGCATACGCCTAAGTTTTGTGAGCGTTGCTTCCTGAGCAATCTTCGTTCAAAACTACTCCGAAAGCATACGCTTAAGTTTTGTGAGCGTTGCATCATGAGTCTAACTTTACATCAAAACTAACTCTGTGATTGCATGCGTTTAAGTATCTATAAGTATTTTAACAATAAATAAAGATCACCATATATTGTGTGCGAGTACTATTATACTATACTACATATCGATATTACAGCCTGTTTTGAGAAAAAAACATACTTAAATTCGACAAATTAATCCCTACCTTAGACACTGGAAATCTTTAAAGTTATGAACTTCCTCTTTTTCGTCCATACTACACCTACATCTGCAAGAATACGCAATTACTAATGGAGGTTTATTACCATGTGTCCTCATCCCCCAAGACCTGCTGTAAATTCGACAAGTCCGATCCCAGTTTCTGTTGAATTCGATCATAGCTGGTTCGAAGATCTCGAAACTCGCCTAAATAAAGGCGGCCCTTGGGACGATTGGAAGTTATTCAACCTAGCTGCACAAGCAGAGACTGCTTCACTGGTCACTAGTTTTGACGAGATGCTATGTCTTCAACATCTGCAGAACGTGACTCCATTACCACATCAGACCGAAACCGCACGTAAAGTATTATTCGAAATGCGGGGCCGCGCCATACTAGCCGATGAGGTTGGTCTTGGTAAAACAATCGAAGCCGGAATGATTCTGAAAGAATACTTCCTTCGCGGCCTAGTACGCAAAGTGCTTATACTTGTACCCGCCTCACTGGTTCTCCAGTGGGTGCGAGAGTTAAATCAGAAATTCGGTATTCCAGCCGTTGCGCAGAAAAAGGAGTATTCTTGGCAGAATGACATTGTTGTAGCCTCAATGGATACAGCCAAACGCAATCCTCACAAAGATATTTTAATCAATGGTGAGTACGACATGGTTATCGTTGACGAGGCACATAAACTCAAGAACAAGAAGACCACTAATTATCAATTCATGTTACAACTACGAAAAAAATACTGTCTACTACTTACCGCTACTCCAGTGCAGAACGATCTGGGCGAATTGTTCAATCTTATCAATCTACTCAAACCAGGTCAACTCGGAGGATCGAATGATTTCTCGGCTAATTTCGTCGTCGATAAACGGATTCCAAAGAACGAAGGTCAATTGAAAGGTGAACTCGCTAAAGTTATGATTCGCAATCGGCGTGGTGACGGCGAACTAGATTTCACCAAGCGGATCGTTCGAAATGTTCACGTTGAACTTTCTGATGAAGAGAAGAAATTATACGATGGCGTCACTTCCTTTGTCAGAGATCAATATCAGGCGGCAGGTGGTAATCTTAGTAGTATGCTTTCACTTATCACTCTTCAACGCGAAGTGTGTAGTAGCCGGGATGCCGTGTTTGTAACACTCGTTAATTTATCGAAGAAATTACCTCTAGATTCTCCGCTTCGGGAAAGAATATGGGGACTCGTAGACATCATTAAGACCATTCAAACGAATAGTAAAGCTGAAAAAACAATGGAGATCATTCAAGGAATGAACGAAAAAGTGATCATCTTTACCGAATACCGTGCCACTCAAGAATACTTAATGAAATATTTCAGAGACCGTAATATGACTGCAGTTCCGTATCGTGGTGGAATGAACAGAGGAAAGAAAGATTGGATGATGGATCTCTTCCGTGGACGGACTCAAGTTATGATTGCCACCGAAGCTGGCGGTGAAGGTATCAACTTACAGTTCTGCCATCAGATGATCAATTTTGATTTACCCTGGAATCCTATGCGCGTAGAACAGCGAATCGGACGTATACACCGATTAGGCCAAGAGCATGATGTCATGATTTACAACCTATCCACCCAAGGGACGATTGAGGAGCATATTCTCAATCTTCTGCACGAGAAGATCAACATGTTTGAGATGGTAATCGGTCAACTCGACGTGATTTTAGAGCGCTTCGAGAAAAAAGAATCTTTGGAAAAAAGCATCTATAAAATACTACTGGAATCTCAAGATGACCAAGAAATTGCCAGTCGCGTGGATTCCCTTGGCCGTAGCATTCATTCCATCAAGAATGAGTTAGATAATGAGGAATTATCCGTTACTGATAATGGTAGCGATTTCAAACAATTGCTAGGAGGTTAACATACATTGACAATGACAACGGAGCAAATCCAGAAATTTGTCATGACTTATTTAGAAACGACAGAGTGTCAAATTATCGAAAAATCACCCTCCCACGTCACCGTAAAACTATCACCCCAAGCGGATCGTGATTTGACGAATCGCCCTTATTATTGGGGTTTTATTGAGCGCACTGGAGCTGAACCTGAGACCATGTCATTCTCTTTCATCTTTGATCCTGAGAGGCATCAGGCCGATCTCGATCGGCAAACCAAAGCAGAGTCAGAACGAACTTCGAGAATTGCTGCTGAGGGAGAAGCCTCTAATCCTATTGAAACACCAGTAAATGCACAACCACAGGAAGACAGCATTCTCGGAAGGTACTTTGGGGTGGTTCGCCCCCTACCTATACTTGGACCCGGCAGAATTCAGCGTGAGGAGTTAACCTATGGTAGTCCCAGGCTTAAACAAATCTTTGCTGCTGCTCAGCGTTCGGGGCGCTGCGTCTACTTATTTGAAGACCCTGGACAAAAGCAGCGAATGACTTTGCTCCCAGCTGCCTACGAACCTTGGCTTGGTGTCTGCTTCAAAGTTGAACTTTCCTGTGATGTGAAACGTGAGGAATTGCATTTCTACGGAATATCCTTACTAAATGGCAAGGTGGATGAAGATTTCAATTCACAATTATTAGATAAAAACTGGATGCCACGTGTACCCGAGAATATTCACATTGAACCTTCAAGATTATCTCTCGCGGATGGCCGCGATGTTCTGGAATCTAAATTAAGAACCAAAGTCGAGTCATATGATCATAGCTGGGCCGAAGAAGCCTCCGAACGTCTTCAGGACGAACTTACACTCATTGAGTCTTACTATAGAGATCTGTTGGAACAACCTGACGAAGAACAAAATAAGGCCATTCAAGAGCAATTCGAATCTAGACAGGGAGAAATCCGCTGGCAGTACCAGCCGAGAATTGTCGTATCTACCGTAAACTACGGCATCTTTCATCTACGTTCGCCGTGGTAACCATGAATTGACCCTGCTCGCTAAAAGATCGCAAAAATAGAAGCAGAATAACTTGCCCGAACCCGACACGTTGTAACACCATTTTTGAGCTGTCTCCAATACAATGGACAAGCGGTCCGAGCTTCAGCAGTTTTTAATGCTGTGATGGATACCATATACCATTCCAATGAAATGAAGGTGTAGAGACATGAACATCTGGAAGCCGACTTCAATTTTAGTAAAAATATTGGTGTGTACTGCCCTACTCCTGCCTGTTGTCCTCCAATTTCAAGCAGGAGCAATTCCCGTACAGGCAAATGTTTCTCAAACAACGAAACGAGCAGACACAGCACCCGAAGATCTACGCCAATATACAGCTGAAGTGATCCAACAACTAGCCTTAAGTGAACCATTAACTTCTTGGAAAAACGCAGATTATGTGATTGAGCCACTCGGTCCAGGGACACGCAGTTGGCTTGTTACTGTGAAGACAGAGAAGAACGCTCCACCCGGTTATATCATCATTTCTTCTACAGAAAATAACGAATACAAGCTCGTCGAGTACGGGAGCGGTCCCGATTCCTTATACGTTCGTTCCAACTTAGATTCCGCTCTCAAGGCTAGCGGAATCTCCAAACAAGGAATAACTAACGAAAATGTAGTACCTTTATACGGTGGTCCGGTTCTTGCAGAATGGAAAGTCAAACCGAGCGTAGCAAACTCGATTCAATTTCTGGATGCCTTAACCGGGGAACTTCTACCGGAAAGTAAAGAAAGCTGGGACAAACAAGCTGCTAAATACCATGCCCCGGAGCTCGCAGTTGGAAGTAACCAGAGAGGACTGTCACCTGAAGGCACCATATATACTTCCAAAGTGTTCGATCCCTATGACAACATATTATGGATGACGGAGAAATCCCTAAAATTTAAGAAGGAATCTTTCGAAGCCATACTAAATGCTAGTAAGAAACTTGTCTTTGTCTCCTCCGGAGCGGAACGCACTTATAACATCCCATTACCTATACACGGCTATCAGAAATGGACAGAAGATTCCTCATTAAACTCCAATGAAGCCATTTACGTACTTACTGGATCAGAATCCTCTTCTCGCTGGATTTCACTTCATGCACTTATTGATTGTGGCTATTTTGTCGCTTATAAAGAATAATTTATTTCTATAAATAAGAGAAATACTAAAAGCAGCTATCCCCTAAGTAGTATTGCTACTTGTGGGATAGCTGCTTTTGATTTCAAAATGATGCTATCTCTGTGCCCTGGTACTCTTCTTCCCACCACTGTTTTAAATCTGCGAGGTCCACATTACGTTTCTGCTTTCGGGCATATCGTTGCACTCGGTACAGTAGCTTATCGAAGATAAGGGAATTAGGTTTAATCCCTTCCTTGTCCAACACATATCTAAGAGCACTCCTTCCTGAATGTGTTCCAAGCACCACCTTGTGCTCACGCCCCAGTTCAATTGGATCATAGCTTTGATAAGTACTGGCACATTTGTGTAATCCATCAACATGGATACCAGATTCATGGGTAAACACAAGCGATCCTACTATTGGTTTCGCTTCGGGAAGTCTACGACCTGATGCCTTTGTTACCGTCTCTGCCAATGCTTGAAGAGCATCTCTTCTCACTCCGCACTCCCCATCATAGAGATGGCACCATGCCATTACAACTTCTTCAAGTGCGGCATTTCCAGCGCGTTCACCTAACCCTAACACTGTCGTGCTAGCCCATACTGCACCCGCTGTAATTCCACATAAAGTATTAGCCGTAGCCAGTCCGAAATCATTATGACAGTGGACTTCCAACTCAATTTCTGAGCTTACTTCACCTAGTAGAGCAGAAATGCGACCCATCATCTCAACCGGTTGATGCATTGATACTGTATCTGCATAACGGAACCGAGTAATTCCCTGTTCCTGATGTATTGATGTGATGAGTTCTACCAAATAAGACAAGTTCGCTCGCGATGCGTCCTCCATCCCAACAGACACAATCATGTCACGATTTCTAGCATATTCGACAGCCATTAGAATACTTCTTAATCCTTGTTCTTGTGACCATCCAAGCTTGGATTGAAGCTGAAGAAGTGAGACGGGGATTGAAATGTGGCACCACGGCACCCCCGTCTCTTTAGCCCGGTCGATATCGGAAATAACCGCCCTATTCCAGGTTAATAATGTGATAGGAAGATTCAAATCCATAATAGCGTAAATGTCCAGTTGCTCGCGCTTGCCCATCGCCGGTATTCCAATCTCTGCTTGCTCAACACCACACTCAGCTAGCTGAGTTGCAATACTTAGCTTTTCCTTTCGATTGAACGATACTCCCGCCGATTGTTCACCATCCCGAAGCGTAGTGTCACAAATACGAAGCCTCTTCACACTCCCCATCTCCTTTCTATAGAGTTCCACAGCAGCTACAGTTCGGATCACGCTGCAAACCAAAGCTGTAGCTCTGTAAATTCAATGTATTCATTCGGTACATAACCCCCAGAAAAGGTTCGCCGATACCAGTTATATATTTAATGGCTTCCATCGCTGCTAAACATCCCGCCATTCCAGAAGTAGCCCCTAGTACAGGAAACCCTAGTGGCTCCCATTCAGAAGATTGATGCGGATAAATGCAGGTAAGGCAAGGCGTTTCTCCTGGCACCACCGTTGTGAGCGATAACTCAAATCCGTACATAGCTGACTCAACCATCGGCTTACGACAGTCCACACATAGGCTATTTAGCACATACCTCTCAGGAAAGTCATAGCGAGCATCGATGACGATATCAGCTGACTCAACCCATGGCCTTGCCGTTTCATAAGCAATCCTCAGTGGGTAGCCTTCGATACAGACATCTGGGTTCAATCTTTGAAGCTGCCCTATCGCGGTTTCCATCCTCTGCTCTCCAACCCGAGAAGAATCCATCAAAATTTGTCGATTCAGATCAGGGAGAGCTATTTCACCTTCGTGTGCCAGAATCAACCGTCCAATTCCCGCCGCCGCCAGATAAATAGCTGCAGTTCCGCCCAGTCCTCCAATACCAGCAATCATTACGGTCGCTTCCTGCAATTTCCTCTGTCCATCTTTGCCAACCAGCTTAATCTGCCGTGTAAATCTGGCCTGCTCCATTTCAGCTATCCCATGTCCACTCATCATCTCACCGCCTATCCTAACGTCCGACTAAGCTTTATTAGCGAACAAAAACAACTCGCGATATCTTTCCCGATTTTGCAACCCTTCGCGAATACAAGAGACTCCATATACCTGTACTTTCAAATACTCTGCAAATGGAAATGAAGAACCCCCACGAAAACTATCCGACACTAGGACCGTACGTCCAGAATAAACAATCGCTCTCCCAAAACCCTCCTCATTGATTTCCACCATACTTTGGATTATCTCTCCACTTAGTTGTTCAAGCACGGTAGCAACAGTTTGGAAGAAGAAGGAGACCTGTTTTTTAACAACCGGTGAAACACTGCATGCTGATGCAAGCTCTCGTTTCTGCTCTGGTGAACACAAGAACAACTTTGCTATTCTCTCTTCCACGGGCAAATCGTCGTACTTCCCCCATGGATCACATAAATGTAGACAACGATTCAGACTCAGTGAAAATAGTTCTCCAAGATGCTCATCGTGCTGTATCATTTAAATCCTCCCTTTCTTCCAAGGCGTTATTTTCCTTGTTTAATATTTTTTCTAACCAAAGAGGGGGCCTTCCAGACAACAATTCCTGTAGGCGCCCCAGTTGACTTTCAATAGAGCTCCCCATTGGAACTTTAACGGGCATAATTTTTCTGCGAGTGACACGAGCAGCAGCTGAAGCCCCAATCTGCATTATAAAAACAAGCGTACAGTCCCCAATCGCTCCAATTCTGCTCTCAATACGCCCATTCTCATCACCGCCCTGGATATCACTCACATGCCTTATTTCGAGAAGCACGGAACTCCCCTTAATAACTTCGAATATGGCAAACTGTATACACTGACCAAAATGGGCATTCACTGTGACACCATCATGACTAGCAAAGGCGACTTTCATTCCGTGCCTCCTCCCTTCTGATCAGTAAATTCCCTACCTTATTAACCCAATTCATTGCACCTTTATACCCCACACTCACAGACATATAGGATCCTAATTCATCGGTGATCGGGAACCCCGCTGATAGAAAAGAGGCACCGATTCGTTTGGCTCCTTGTCTACCATGACAATTACTAACCCAAATATCCGCTCCATTCCCTAAGTTCTCCGCATCATCCAAATCTCCAACCCAAACTTCCTGTTCCGTTTCCCGGATCAAAGCTGTTTCACAAGAACCAATTAATGCTTTAATCTCCACCCCCATCTCCCCCAACCAAGATCCAACCGACATCAAGTGATCCGGTTCTAATGCGACGACCGCCGATGATCCCGCATAATGGAAGTGAGCATCAAGCATACTATCAAGCAAGTTTTCACGTTGCCACCGATAGCGTTGTGGAACAGAGGCTCCACTTAGTTGCTGAAGGAATAATAAAAGTTCGTCAGTTGCACGAAGGCCACTCATCCCATGAAATACTTTATAAGGGATCCCCACCGCATTCTGAAGTCTTCTCGCAGGGCGTTCCATGCTGGAGCCAACAGCAATCGTATAGCTGGAACGCAAACTCTGACGGATGGAGTCTAGCGGGACCCCTCCGCGTGTCAGCGGAGAGAAACCCGTTAACAAATGTCCGGACAAAGACGTTGATATATCAGGAATCGTAATGACTTCAAAACCAAAATCACTAATCATCTCTTTTAGTTCGGCTATATCCCCTGCAGTGAGGAAGGAGCCTGGCAGTAAATTAACTTGACTGTAGATCTGCTTAGTAGGTGCTTTGCATCCTTCCTCCTGAATGACCGCATCAAGAATACCTTCCACCATTGCATTGTATCCAGATTCCAATGAACCGCTGAAATCCGGAAGAATAACAGGGATAATAAGACAGTTCTTAACTCCGCGTTCACGAGTATACTTCTTCACAAATGAGGGGTAATCACTTCCCGCAACATCTGTCAGTTCCGTTCCAATCACGCCGATGATGTCAGGATGATGTTTAGTAATAACCGTATTTAATGCTTCTTCTAAATTACGGTCCGTATCAAAAATGACATCCATTTCCTGTAACGCCGAAGTCTGAACCGCAATCGTGTCTCGGAAATGGCGCGTAAGCAGCGATTTAGAGAATGCAGAGCAACCCTGTGATCCATGTAAAATAGCCATCCCCCGGTAACATCCCTGTAGGGCCAGAACGCTGCCCAAAGACGGACCGATTTTTAGCGGATTAACGGAGACCGGCTTCATTGTATGCTTAACCGTCATTACCTATCTCCTCCTACATCCCACGGAGCTGGGCGTTCGACCATCTCCCATACCGGATGATTTATTGCGAAAGTAATTTGTTTCGCTAATCTAAGTAACCCGTCATATCCCGCATAGGCGGTATGCCGCTCCTGATTGATATCCACAAATGGGATTTGCTCCTTCAGTGCGACATACATATTTCTACCCCCAGCAATCATCAGATCCGCTTTCCGATCCTTGACAGCTTTGATTATGCTTTTCGCTCCACCTTCTGCAATATAATCTACGTCTTCCCCGACCCGGTCCTCTATCCGGTTAATATCTTCAGCCGTGCTTTTATTCGTTCCTACCCCCACAACCTTGATTCCCAACTCTTTCAATGCGGAAATAACGGACCAGCTTTTCACCCCCCCTGTATAAAGAACCGCTTTTTTTCCCTTTAAAATTTGACGATATGGCCGGAGCTCTATTGCGAGTCTAGCTTCTTCACGTTTAATTAAACGGTCTACTCTTCGTTCTAAATCTCGATCATTCAGTAGATATGCCATTTGGCGCAAGGAGTAACTAGTCTCCTTTGCGCCATAGAATGAACCCTCAAAATAAGGGATATGATAGGTTTGCTCCATCCGTTTTGCCAATCCTAGCAATGCCCGGCTACAGACGACCATATTAACCTTTGCCCTATGTGCATGCCCAATCTCGTTGAATCGGCCATCCCCGGTAATTCTAGACATGATCGAAATACCTACTCGGTTCAGCAATCGCTCTATATCCCACATCTCTCCAGCAATATTGTACTCACCAATCAAATTGATATCGTATGCGCTAATTCGCTCTGGTTCAGTTCTACCGATGACATACTGGATTAAGGATTCTCCGGCTAATCGATTCCCCAAGTTTTTACTGCCAACGAATCCAGGACTATTAACGGGAATGACCGAAATCCCGAGCCTGGCACTTACATCTGCGCATACTGTGTCCAGATCCTCCCCAATCAAGGCGGTAACACATGTGGAATAGACAAAAATAGCTGGAGGTTTAAATCGTTCTGCAATATATTCGATGCTACGAGTTAACTTCTTTTCTGCACCGAATATAATATCTTGTTCACTTAGGGATGTCCCAAATCCGTAAGCTGACAGCCGAGGGCCGCTGGAGTGACTCCCGCGGCTCTCCCAGCTATTCGCTATGCAGGCTGCAGGGCCATGCACCAGATGTGCTGCGTCCGATATAGGAAGAAGAGTAATTTGTGCCCCGTCAAACGCACAACCACCCGCTGCTTCCCCCGGTTTGGGACGAGGGCATGCTTTGGACTTAGGCTCCAATTTCAAACAATCATTATCATTAATTGGAATTCCAGAATTCTCCTCCACCTTCCATCACCTCACGAGATCAAATCCGTATTCAGGCGCATTCTGATCCAATTGCTCAAGTACTGTATTCACGATCAAGGATAATATATTTAGAGTCCCTTGATACCCAATAATTGAATAACGATGCATATGATGTCTATCAAAAATAGGAAAACCAATTCTGATCAACGGGACATTGGCATCTTTCGCTGCATACTTTAAATGCGAACTACCAATAGCCAGATCAACGGGATTACTAATCAACAGAGACCGCATATGCCATAAATCGTGGCCATTATGCACTGTAGCTTCTTCACCATATAGACTAGAAGCTAGCAATTCCTCCGCTTCTTGAAGAAATTCCTTATCTCCGTTAGTGCATACAATATGCACAGGCTCCATCCCAACCTCTAAACAGAAACCGATCAATCCAAGAAGCAAATCTGGGTCACCTACAAGAGCTACCCGTTTACCATGCAAATAACTGTGCGAGTCAGTTAATGCATCTACAACTCTTCCTCTTTCCTCTTGTAGCTCTGCAGGAATTTCTGAGCCCGTTAAATCAGCAATGGATTGCAACAATCGATCTGTAGCCCCTATACCTATCGGAGTATATGTGGATACTATTTGCTGATTCCATTCCCCTTGGATATATTCGATAGTTTTCTTCACTGCATACTTCTGCAAAGAAATCGTTCCTGTAGCACTGGCGGCTTTAGGCACATCAGTCAGTTTTGTCCCGCCATAATAATAGCTATATTCGCCAGCAGCAGGAGAGTCGAAATTACCGCTATGGTCGCCAAGCACGGTATATTCAAGTCCAAAAGCACTGAGTATCTTTTTGATTTCCGCAAAATTACCGGTATAGGGTTCGAATCCAAGAATGACATTTAACTTGGTCAAATCTTCTTCCGTAGACAACTTCACCTTAGATTCGTTATATAAAAAGCTTAGAATCGACTTCAACATCGCATCATATCCCGTAATGTGAGAACCAGAAAAACTAGGGGTATTAGCATAAGGCACGGGTATATCTCTCGAGATAACTCCCTCTTGGCGGGCTGTTTCAATAAAGGCTTGTAAATCGTCGCCGATCACTTCCGCCATACATGTTGTGGATACTGCAATCATTTCTGGCTTATACAAAGCCATGCAGTTCTCCAAACCGTCGACTAAATTTCTCAAACCACCAAATACAGCTCCATCTTCCGTCATCGATGAGGAAACCGCCGGTACGGGTTCTTTAAAGTGCCGGGATAGATGACTGCGGAAATAAGCGGCACACCCTTGGGATCCGTGTAGAAATGGGAGTGTCTTCTCGAAGCCGAGAGCGGCCATAACTGCCCCAAGAGGTTGACACGCTTTCGCAGGATTCACAACCAGTGAACTACGAGAGAAATTCTTATCTTTGTATTCTTGAGACTGCGAATATTCTAATGTCTCCGTGACTTGTGAAGGTGAACAAGGGGCTTCAAATTCCCTTTTCCGCTCACGTTGTTGCTCGTATGTCTCACTTTTGAACAACGTATTAAAGTCTACAATGTCCAATTTATCTCTCATACACTCACCGTCTTCCTGTCTGGAGTGCCCATCAGATTCCATACAGGGCTGTTCACAGTCATATCCATATCCCTGGCGAATATTTTAAATCCATCAAACCCATGGTAGGGCCCACTGTAATCCCAAGAATGCATTTGTCGAAACGGAATACCCATCTTGTGGTATACATATTTCTCCTTTACACCAGCTCCCATGAGATCAATATCTAACTTCTGAGCGAGCTCCTCTAATTCATAAGCAGAAGGATCGTCATAAATGATTGTGCCGTCTTTCAGCTCAGGAAAGGTCCGCTCGTAATCATCCTTATGACCGAATTCATAACCGGAAGCTACGATCTCCATTCCAAGATCTTCGTAAGCACCAATCGTATGACGAGGACGCAACCCCCCGATTAATAACATCACCTTTTTACCTTCCAAACGTGGTCTGTATTTACCGATAATGGCATCCATTTCAACCTGATATTTAGCAATCACTTTCTCACAATTTGCACGGATGTGATCATCAAACCGATCCGCAATTGCACGTAGACTCTGGATCGTTTTGGTCGGACCAAAGAAATTATATTCCATCCACGGGATTCCATATTCCCGCTCCAACGTTGTACACATATAGTTCATCGAACGATGGCAGTGAATCAAATTCAGTTTTGATTTATGAGCAATCATCAGTTCATTAATCGTTCCATCGCCAGACCACTGAGCAATTACTCGTAGCCCCATCTCTTCCAACAGAATCCGTGAAGCCCATGCATCCCCCCCGATGTTATAGTCTCCGATAATGTTGACATCGTAAGGTCCACACTCTTCTAGTTCGCCTTTTCCCATGAGGAAATCACGAATCGCATCGTTGGCAATATGATGACCAAGCGACTGACTGACTCCCCTAAATCCTTCACAGCGTACGGGGATAATCGGAATGCCCAGCTCATTTGACATCTTTTTGGCGACTGCTTCGATATCATCACCAATTAACCCCACTGGACATTCCGTTTGAATAGATATCCCCTTGGCTAGCGGAAACATCTCTTTGATCTCCCTGCACATCACTTCTAGTTTCTTATCCCCACCAAATACGATATCCGTCTCTTGAAAATCACTCGTGATTTGCATCGCTGTAAAGTTGTCGACCCCTAGTGTCCCACTGCTGTAATTCCGCCGAGTCCCCCAACTATACTGTCCGCAACCAACAGGTCCGTGACTAATATGAACTACGTCCTTGATGGGTCCCCACACAACGCCTTTTGAACCTGCATAAGCGCATCCTCGGACTGTCATCACACCTGGACGGGATTTCATATTGGATTTGATTGCACATTTTCCGCAATTAATTAATTCTTCGTTGTTTACCTCATAATGCTTACTACGGTCTTTTTTTGCTTTGGCCGGATAAGCTTCCAACATGTCATCAATTAATTGCCGTTTGCCGCCGAGGTCTGTACTCATACGGGGTTCCCTCCTCATCTCTCTCCGGTAATTGACGTAATGATCTACTATACCGCCTTTTGTTGAGCAATTATTTTCTTGACATGCTCTTCTTCATTCTCGATTACTCCAAAGTTAATGAGCAGATCCTCAAGTTCCTCCATCGTAATAGGTGTTGGGATCGTCATCATATCGTTATGAAGGATTTTGTTAGCCAAAATTTCATACTCTTTAGCTTGAGCGTGATCTGGTGCATATTGAGCCACAGTCATTCTTCTTAGCTCCGCATGCTGTACCACATTATCTCTAGGAATGAAATGAATCATCTGCGTGTTGAGCCTCCGAGCCAATTCCATGATGAGCTCATCTTCCCGGTCCGTATTACGACTGTTGCATATTAATCCACCTAGACGCACCCCACCGGTATTTGCATATTTCAGAATTCCACGCGCAATATTGTTCGCTGCATACATGGCCATCATTTCACCCGAACAAACAATGTAAATCTCTTGCGCTTTATTCTCGCGAATTGGCATTGCGAACCCACCACAGACGACATCACCCAGTACATCATAAGAAACAAAATCAAGTCCGTCATATGCACCTTGTTGCTCCAAAAAGTTAATCGCCGTTATGATTCCTCTACCTGCACAACCTACCCCAGGTTCTGGACCGCCACATTCCACACAAGTGATATCCCCAAATCCTTCTTGCACTACTTCCTCAAGTTCCAAATCCTCTACAGTTCCTCGTTCCGCCGCCAAATGAAGCACCGTTTGTTGAGCTTTCGTATTCAAAATTAACCGAGTAGAATCTGCCTTTGGGTCACAACCAACGATCATCGTTTTTTGACCATATTTCGTAGCTAATTGAGCTAAAGTATTCTGCGAAGTTGTTGACTTTCCGATTCCACCCTTACCATAAAAAGCGATTTGCCGCATGTTTCATCATCCTTTCGAAATGGTTGTATTTTGAAAATAATTATTATATTTAACACTCTCTAGAATCAGAGTTTCGATATCCCCTTTGCGAACAAGCGGCAAAACACCACTTCTGTGCAAGAGTTTGCGCGGGGAATCTCCTATACCTGAACAGAGAAGAATTCCACAATCCTTTAAGATGGAGCATATTTCTCGTAGCGTCTCTTCTTTGTCCCCATTGCAATCTGCACGACCGTGGCAATAAGCCTGCACTTTACGAATACCGAGGAACTTTACAGCATTGCCGTCACTCTCATATATCATGAACTCCTGCGCATGCCCAAAATGTAGATTAATTTTCCCCGCACCTCTTGAGGCTACAGCTACACGAATGGACTGGTTATCCTGCATTGTCGAAACATCCTTATTCTTTGTTCTGAACATTCTCTGCCTTATTTTCTCGTCCAGACTTGCTTGAAATTGTTCCCGCGCTTCATTATTCAAGGGTGGCGCCTGCTCAATGTTATCCCATGTAAAATCTGCGCTACGGTCTTGACCCAGAAGTCCAATGGCGTCGGCTCGGCATTGTCTGCAGTGACGCATCACCTTCATCCCTTCCCCCGCACAGCTTTCCTGCAGAGCATGAAGTTCCTTGGGACGAGGTGCCCGCTGGCCCTCTATTTCGAACTGACTGCCCGGCGCGACGATGAGCGGCGTGACATTGTGCAGAGTAGCTCCATACAGTTTCACTGTCTTGGATACTTCCAGTAGATGAGAGTCGTTGATACCTGGAATCAGGACCGAATTGACTTTGCATAAAATCCCCCTCTCACTGAGCGCTTTAAGTCCGGCTAGTTGGCGAGATATGAGCAGCTCTGCTCCTACTCTTCCTTCATAACGAATCCCTTCGTCATATACCCATGCATAGATCCTGCTTCCAATGTCGGGATCAATGGCGTTAATCGTGATCGTCACATGTCGGATGCCCATTTCTACAATCGTATCGACATGACGCAGAAGAGTTAGACCGTTCGTACTTAGACAGAGGGACACGTCAGGGAAACTTTCCTTTACCCTGTTGAAAGCATCAAACGTTTTGTCTGCGTTTGCGAGTGGATCACCTGGACCCGCAATTCCTACTACAGATAACTGCAGTAATTGAGCTGCCACTCCTTTTACTTTCCGACCTGCTTGCTCTGGTGTGAGAACTTCACTAACTACTCCAGGTCTACTCTCATTTACGCAATCGAACTTCCGATTGCAGTAACGACATTGAATGTTACATGCCGGAGCAACTGGTAAATGCATTCGAGCGAAATACCGATGAGCTTCTTCGTTGTAGCAGGGATGCCGACTGATTTCTTCTAATTCCACACTTTCACTGCAAGTTCGCGGCTCCAACTTCCCTTCCCTCCCTCCTACTCTCTACTTACCGATGTCATGTTTTTGTAAATATATTACTTTTATTTACATTAAGTATATTTTCGTGTGACTATAACGTCAACTTACTTTCCACGATTAACCCCCGTAAAAGAACCCAGTTCGGCGTTTTGTCAATTTTTATGTAAGTAATTATTACATGTACATAACATGGTAACACTTACATTTTTGATTTTCGTCAAATGGATAGAACAAAAAAACACAATGGTCGCATCCCATAATTCTGGGGAGCGACCATTGTGTTTTTTTGTGAACCCTATTTTCAATCCCATCTACAAATGACGGGAGGATTCTTGCTTATCCCGTTTACGTCTTGTCGGAAACCGTTTCAACCATAACGTGATCGAGAAAGGAATCATGCCAAACCACAGATTTGCCCAGGGTTCCTTTGTCTTTGAGCGTTGTTCCCGGCGGATCTCCCGCGGAGTCTCAACATAATCCACAACTCTCTCCGTAATGTATTTCACAAGTTCATCACCTTTTGCCATTTCTCCCCCTCCTTTCTATTCATACAGATAGCTTGCTCCGATTCTCCATTTATTAAACAAGAGTGATCCAGCGATGCATGATTTAACAGCTTTTAGCTCAACCTATGGGAAAATAAAATCTTGTAGGTGAGCGAATGAAACATCGATCTTCCCTCCTGGTTCTGCTAATTACTGTACTCGTGGCATCTTCATTCTGGTGCCCTTCAGTCTTTGCTGACGAGAAGGATCTGCGGCACGCCTTTCCTGAACCCGTCATTCTCATTGATGTTGGTCATGGTGGTATCGATGGAGGTACTTCCTACGGAGACCTGCTTGAGAAAGATATCAATCTTGCCATCGCCCGGAGGTTGTATATGGTACTTCGGAGTCATGGTTATCGCACTATCCTCAACCGAACCGGTGACTATGCATTAAGTGAAGATAACCGTTGGTTACGCAGTCGCTCTAGGCATCTTAGAGACTTAGCTCAACGAAAGGAATTGAGTGAGGAATTACCCGCAGAAATCGTCATTAGTCTTCATGTCAATTGGGGCCGGAACAAAGCTAAACACGGACCGCTAATTCTTCACCAGAACGAAGGCCGTAGCGCTATACTTGCAACTTGCTTGGAGAATTCTTTAGGATCGTTGTATGGTACCTCGCTCCCTTCGGAAGTGGGTAAACCATTCTACCTACTCAAACATGCTGATTCCCCTGCAGTTATTGTGGAGACAGGCTTCATCAGTAACGCAGAAGACCGCGCATTTCTCATAAGCACGCGCGGTCAACAAGCTATTGCTGAAGCTGTTTTTGCCGGAATTGCTGATTATTTTACGGTAATATAACTCCCGGTCCCGGACTAAGTCCGGGACTTTCCTTTTCCGCTACCAAATCAGCTACACCTACAAAAGTAACTCCTTGCTTCTGAAATGCAGGTATGGATTGCTTCAGAACTGAAGCCGTCTTCAAGCCATGAACACCAACATGTCCGATCGTAACACAGCGACCTTCCTGCATAAGTTGTTCCTGAACTTTGAGCAATTGACCCGAAATATGTCGTTCTGTATGAACATCATCCAAGAAGATGTGATTATGAACCTCAGGCATTCCCTTCAATCCACTTAATTTCGAGACGACTGATCGATAGTTCGTCCGACTATCAATGAAAAATAATCCCCGTTCCCTGCAAACATCCAGAATGATGGACATGACCCTTTCATCCCCAGTAATTCTAGAGCCCATGTGATTGTTGATCCCCACAGCAAACGGCACATTATCTATTGCCGCTTCCACCCGCTGTCTTACATCCTGATCCGTCATATTGGATAGAATCGCACCAGGTCCTAACCATTTAGGATTACCTTGCTTAGGCTCCATAGGAAGATGCAGTATTACGTCATGACCTTGTTCATGCGCTCGTCTAGCATCCGCTACCGTCGTTGGCAGAAACGGCATCACCGCCACAGTCAGCTTTACCGGCATCATCATAATCTCTTCTGTACCCTTCATTCCGTTGCCCAGATCATCAATAATGACCGCTAATTTTTGTTCTTTTACTTCCACCGCCACAGTCCTAGCGAGCACGTTGTCCAAACTCCGCGGTGCCGCAGAAGCAGAGATCGGATAACACCAAAATAGGGTCAAAAGGACGATAGAGCATACACGAAGTAGTTTTCTTCTTCCTTTTATATAACGCATACAGTTCCTCCTCCTATTGTTCGATCAAGTTGCTCTTTAGTGCTCTACGTCTAACCTGATAAGTCCAAACTAGATCAACCAGAAACAACAACAAGAATATGGGACTGACTTTTACCCAGATGGGCTCCATATTGGTATATAGCCCTTGAATTGAAGGATGGATATATCGTAAGAACACTAGCGATAGGACTGCCCAATACAGTGAGAACTGTAAGCAGATGTGGCCATGAAGTTGCATTCGGTTCTCTGTATAATTCCACCACTGTTGATGAAATACTCTCTTTAACAAATAACCACTTATATATTCAACGATCGTGGGGATTACTAAACAAAGCAACATGACAACTACAAAGCTTTGGCCCGTCCCACATAACAACAGTAATAATGGGGCAACTCCATACATCGGTTTAAAAGGTCCTTTGAGAAAACCCTCTTTCCAGAAAACCCCTTCAGTCAAATAGCTGTATACGTTCTCCAATATCCATCCGAATAGCGAATACATCAGAAAATAAAAAAACAACGCATCCATCGTCATGTTAGCATCAGCCTTTCCACGGAGTGATAAATCATCTCTCCTAGTATGACTGAGCACACGATGATTAATGCGCCGAGAATAAATCTATAACATTGAAGTAATTCGCTACGACATCAGATGTTAAGCAAGCCGCTCTTCTCTACGATGTGTAGCCACTGTTTCGCAATCAAATCATGACCAGCAGCAGTTGGGTGTACACCATCCCATAGCCAATATGACGCATCTGCTCTTTGCGCAGCTTCATTAAATGCCTCCTGTAACGGGACATGAACCGCATGAAACTGTTCTGCTAGCTGACGAACAACGGCTTGATAATGCTTAATTCGTTCATCCCATGCTTCCCATTGCTGGGCGAGCTCTCCAGTTTTCAGAATAAATGGCTCGCATAAGATCAACTTTGTATGGGGTAATACTTCACTAGTCTCTTCAAGCACATGCCGATATGCTCGCTCAAAACGATCAGTCACACCACTCGGTTCACCCTTCATCGTTCTCCAAGCATCATTCACACCGATCATTATACTGATAATATCAGGGTTCAGGCTGATCGCATCTTCATTCCAACGTGCATACAGGTCAGAAATTCGGTCACCACTTATTCCCCGGTTATAAAAGCGCAGTCCTTTTTCCGCATATTCATTCCCCAGTTTCCCTCCAATGATATACGCATAGCTATGTCCTAGGATATGATTGGGATCGTCGCTACGACCACGGTTACCGTCTGTGATGGAATCTCCTTGAAATAAAATGACCTTGTTCTGATTAGGGGTTGAGGCAGTCATTATTAATCATCCTTTGGTATAAGTTTTACTCCAATTATAACAAGCTATTGCTCCAAAAAGATGTTAAATATAAAAATTCGTAGCCGTCGAACAAGTGGAATCAGATCCGGAAAATTGGTCTGTAATCCATGCTACCCAGTTGTCTGATTAGATTCAATACGCAGTAAAAGAGACACCGTAAAATAGGTGTCCCTCTTACTGCGTTTATTGTTTCAGGGTACTCTTTTATAGAGATTCCTGTTTTACTGAACACTTCTGGATAAGAGATATTTGGCCGGCATGAATTCCAGCATGATACATAAGTCGTCCAACCGCTTCAAGTGGTGTTGAAGCTCCGATTGGGCAATCCTTCTGCTGACTCCACTCCTCTTCAGGAAGAGCCTCCATTGCTTGAATTAAATGTGAGTTTGACTTCTCAAGAAATTGAACAAGCTCTTGAAGATTCTCTTGAGCTACCTCCGTATTAGCAGCACCGCGGCTAGTACGAATCTCTATATCCTCAGGTATTGGCTGCCCAAAGAACCAATTAGCAAACATATACTCGACTTCAGCATTATGCCGCAGCATATTTCCAATGGATGAAGGGCCTAATTGCAATGTTAGATCTTGTTCTGGTAATTTCTTTACCATACTGTGAAATCGATCCTGAGTCGAATTCCATAGTGGTAATATAGTAGAAAAAGTCATATTATTCGCCCCTTAGTATTTAATCCTAATTTGCTGTTTCCTCTTTTTGAGCATGCCCATCACGAGTAACATGCTCGAATTTATCAGCCATCAGGTCAATATCAAAGGCTTGACCGAAACCAGCAACGTAACGACCTTGTAAAGGGGTAACTTCAAACAAAGAGAAGTCGAGTGTACGTAACATATCCATCATTTTTTTGTTGAAGACTTCTCCAAACAGTTCGAATATTTCTTCATGTCCCTCATTACCGATATTTTCAGCCGAACAAACAAAGCGAGCGCGTTGTCTTGCGAACATATTTGCTGTGGATGCTTCATCTTCAATTAGCATGACATCCACTGATTTATTATTTTCCAAGTGGTAGTAATGATGTGCAATCTGACTAAGATAAATATATAATTTCCCCTGATATCTTACAAAAGGCGCATAAGAGATGAATGGTTGACCCTTTTCATCAACCGTACTTAACATGACAGAAGTTAAACTACTAGTAAAATCTAAATATTGCTTCTTTACTACCTCGATATCCATTACTTTCATAGTTTTTCCTCTTTTCGTTTATATTTTATGCAGAACATGGATACGTGGACGAGCATTGTTAGGCAACTGCTCAATCTCTGTCTCGACACCGTATACACTCCGAATTAACTCTTGTGTCAGCACATCCTGTGGTCGTCCATAGGTTTGCACGGATCCTTTTTTAATGACACACACCTTGTCACTATAGGTACTTGCATGATTCAAATCATGAAGAACCATTACGACCGTAAGCTTTAGCTCACGATTTAACGAACGGACAAGGTCTAACACTTCCAGTTGATGAGCAATGTCCAAGTAGGTAGTTGGCTCATCTAGAAGCAATACTTTGGGGCACTGGGCAAGTGCCATAGCTAGCCATGCTTTTTGAGCCTCTCCGCCTGATAAAGAGGAAACCAAACGATCCTTGAAGTTCAGCATTCCGGTCTTCATAAGTGCCCATTCAATAATCTCAAAGTCTTCTGCATCCATACGCTCATACCACTTTTTGTGCGGCATGCGTCCATAGCTAATTAACTCCCCAACAGTCATATCCACTGGACTTACATTACCCTGACACAACATGCACATTAATTTGGATATTTGCTTATTGTTAAGAAGATTTGCTTCCTGATTCGCGATACATATTTGGCCACTTTTACAGGGAATAAGACCTGTCACACCCTTTAGAATGGTAGATTTACCAGAGCCATTTGGCCCTATAATCGATACAACCTCCCCTTCTTCCACATTTATCGAGAAGTCATTTACGATGGTTTTATCCGAATAACGGATATAGAGAGAATGAATCTTTAACATATCAGGCACCTCCTTTTCTCATCAGATACAGAAAGTAAGGTCCTCCGGCCATAGCCATGATGATACCTGCTGGTATTTCCAGTGGACTAAATAAAGATCGACCTGCGGTATCGGCAATAATTAATATCATCGCTCCAAGCATAAGGCTAAGTGGAAGACTATGCTTGTAATTGGATCCAATAATTATACGGGCCATGTGCGGCACGATCAGACCAACAAAACCGACAAGCCCTACTTTGGATACTGATATAGCCGCTAGGAATACAGCAACGAAAGAAAGGATAAAGCGAACCCGATTTAAATTTTGCCCTAAATTATGTGCAGCTTGCTCTCCTAATCGGAGAATATTTGCCTGTCGAATGCATAGCAATGCCATGGCCCAACCTGCCATGGAATAGGGAAGGATATTTAATACATCATTCATTCCTTTGCCGGACAAGCTACCATTCATCCATTGAAGTGCAGCAGGTAGTTTATCACTGTATAGAATAGAGAGCAGACCGATCACTCCACCGAACACAGCGTTTACCGCCACACCAGATAAGATGATCCGAATTGGAGTATACCCACTCTCCTTCTTCCAAGCCCACGCATAAACCATGACAGCGGCGAATCCCCCTCCCACAATCGCTGCAAGAGGAATGAATCCTGAGAATTCAGGAGCAACGAGCATAATGAACAAAACCGTAACTGCCGCTCCACTAGACACCCCCGTCAATCCAGGATCGGCCAATGGGTTATTCATAACCGCTTGTAAAAGTATGCCGGACGCAGCTAAATTAGCACCAATAATAAGTGCCATCAGCACTCTGGGGATGCGGATATCCCAAAGTATCGTGTTATCCGCATCCTTCCCAGAGCCAATTAACGTCTGCCATGTCTGTGAAAGTGTAAATTGGACACTCCCAATACCCACAGCAATAATAATAGATACTAGGAGCAGCATCAAAGCAATTCCTAAAATAGTAGCTTCTTTCTTTTTGAAGTTTTTCGCCAATTTACTGCTCCCCTAACTTAACTTAACTTAACTTAACTTAACTTAACTAAATTTAGTCTTTATATAATATTGCAGCTAGATCCTTATAGGCGTCTGGAGCCTTAGCAAGTGAAGCAACACCGTAAAGGTTGTAGTCAAGAGTAACCATTCTCTCATTCTTAAACGCATTAAGCTTCTCCCAGACTCCATTCTTCTTCACGTCTTCCTCGAACTTTTGGGCAACAGCGGTTGGATCACCATGCGCTACCAAAAGGATTACATCCGGATTAGCCTCAACAATCGTTTCCATATTCAGCGGTACATAGGTCTCTGATTGCTTCAAAACTGAGCTTAGGACATTGGAAGCACCAAGCTTCTTAGCAAGACTACCTGCAAACGTATCCTCGTTCATAAGCATAAGAGACTCAGCTGAACCGAATAGCAACATCACGCTAGGAGCTGATTTCCCCTCGACTACTTTGAGTGCTTCAGCTTCTTTCTCAGAAAAGCTAGTGAGTACCTCTTTAGCCTGATCTTCCTTGCCATAAATTCGACCAAGTGCGACCAGTGATTCCTTAAGCTCATCTAAAGAGTCAACTGGTAAGTATGCTGCGGGTAGGCCGGCCGGCTGAAGCACTTTATCAATGCTGTCCTTAATAGATTCCGGAGCAAGCACAATATTAGGCTCAAGTTTCGCAATTTGTTCGAGATCCGGTGAGTGTGAAGAACCGATACGTTGAACATTAGCATACGTTTCAGGCAATTGACTCTGTGTAGTTGGTACACCTACAAGATCAAGTTGAAGAGCATCATAGAGTTCCGTAATTGCAACAGATAAAGTTACGGCTTTAGCTGGCTTTTCTTGACCGAATTGTGCTTGAAGTTCTTGAACCTTGGCTTCGTCGACATCAATCGTTACTTCTGTATTGTTGCTGGGATTACTTTCAACAACATTGGATTGATCACTGCTATTGACCTCTTGATTCTTATTGCCAGCTTCTTTATTACCACATGCTGCTAGTGCGATGACGATTGAAATAAGTACGACGATTCCCCAAGTCTTTTTCATAATTTCCCCCATAAAATTCATATTGTATTGATAATGATTATCATTATACATAGAATGATAACCATTATCAATTAAATTTTTTTATTTAAATTTTTTCGCTATCCTTCGTCTAGTAAGTCAATTGATCCTTATAACACAAAAAAAGAGATTAACCAGTTTTTCTAGTTAATCTCTTTTCAGGAATTTTACTAATGTAAAATTCCCCCTAAACTTAAATATACATACGCAAATCCATCAATCTTCTATAATAATTTTATCACCTGTAGCAAGGTAATGTAGTTTATCTTTTAAAACCGTTCTTAAAATTTCATATCCCCTTTTCCCCGTGCAATGACAGGTATAGATAGACTCTATAGGTAACATATTTAATGTATTCGCTGTCTCTAAAATTTCTTCTTTTGTTTTACCCAATGTATTGATGATTGGTATTCCGATAAGATGAAATCCCCCAATCAACGCGGTAATCGGCCTATTCGGAAAATGCTCCATTGCAGTCCTGGTCATATTAACAACCCCATGATGGCTGCATCCTGTTATAAGTACGAGACCCTCTTCTGTCTCCAGAACTAACATCAATTCATGATTGAAGTCGTCTAACTCTCTTTCATCCTTTGAACCTTTATATAAGTGCTTCTCATGCGCAATAGTTGGTGCTAAAGGAATAAGGGTGGCTCCTTCAAAAAGAACCATTTTTTCTGTGACGAGGTTAAATCGCTTCTCATATGTATCTATTAAATAATCTGGAGCACTAACGTTATGATGATATGGGCCAATTTTTAGCCAATGTGGTTCTAACGCATTTGCACAGAAATAGATTGGAGCGATATTATTTACTTCATTCAGAAATGGTAATCCACCAATATGGTCTGAATGTCCATGTGAGATCACCACTTTATCTATCACACCAAGGTCTATATCTAATAGCCTTGCATTTTCTATGTATGTGCGATCAGGTCCTGTATCAAAAAGAATCTGACCGTGCACAGTTTTGATCAAGAGCGATAATCCGTGCTTAGCCTTGTACTTCTTATCACAACTAGTGTTTTCAAGTAATGCAATAATTTCCATAGCCAACTCTCCTAAAGTAAAGTTTCAATACTATGCAAAGAAAAAGAGTTGAACAATACCGAGTACCACCGAAGCAGTAACAAATATTTTAGCTGCAAGAAATTTTCGCATATACTTCAAAACTATTCCGACGAGTGAGAGAACACCAAAAAATCCTGCAACAATTTGCGGAACAATTAGATTACTTGCTAAGGAAGTGATATTCAAATAACAGATGAGAACACCCAATATTACCGTACCTACAAAAAAAATGTTGTTCATTTTTGGATCTTTCACCAGAAACAACAGCGCAATACAAATCAAATTGATAACAGCAATAAAAATAAAGAAAATAAGCAAAAGTGCCATAATGTAAACCACCTTATTTTACAATGATGAAAAGCCTCTCTTATTCATATCACCGTTTTTCTCCAACTTCAAGCTACTATTTAAATTTAGATCGTTTAACTTTATTCAATTGTAATAGCTTTACCAATTTTCTTATCAATTCTCCATTGAGGAGGCTTTATATTATCTCCCCAGTATTCATTTAGCAATACGATTCTATCTTCCATAAATTCAAAAAATGAGGTAGCACGAAAAGATATCACGGAGTTGTTCAATTCGACTTTCACCACGGATACGACTAAATTATCCAAAGCTTCTAAACGCTCGATAGTAATTGCCCAATCACCTGGGTATTCACAATTTGCTCTCACGAATTCCTCCACATTAAAGCTCTCATTTGAATTATTCCAGTTGATTATAGCGTCCTCGCTAAAATAGTGAAACAAATTGTCCCAATTCTGTTTGTCGATATCATTCCATAGGTCAATGATCTTCTCTTTATTCCCCATACTACACCTCATCCAATAAATAATTTACAACTAAATTCGATGACTTTATACTAGCACATATGTTCTGCTTTTAAGATGAGTTTTATCTCATTTAAAAAAAGTCGATTGCAGGTGCAATCGACCTCATATATAAGATGCTACTATACTTGTTCTACTGGAGATCTCCCTACTGTAACGGTTATCTTTGTCTCGTCTTTCGGGGCGATAATGGCTACGATCCCCCCCTCGGAACTAGGGAAAGGACGAAACTCGACTTGGCATAAATTCGCTCCGGAAATAACAATATCTTCCTCGGAGAGCAATGCAGCACGGGGATGGTAGATTATAGTCTCATCACCGGACGGAACGTAGTCCACTTTTATGATATCCGTATCATAGTCATAGTGGTAGCCAACAAGCGTTCCTCCTGTTGCCTGCGGATAAGCACGATTTAGCGCTTTTGAGTAAGGCGATTCCCGGAATCCATCACACCAGCACCAATAGGTATTACTCCAAAGGTACTTTTCAAAAATGGAAATCAGCGCTTTTGATAGTCCGAGGGTCGCAGGATGGTTGGTAAAAGCCCCCCATTCCCCAATCAAAGTAGGAATGTTCAACCGCTCCTGTACCTTACGATGGGTCGCATATATCAAATCAACACGATCCTGATTATAAATCTCGTAATGCTCTGTATCGACTACCAAATCGTAACCATGAGGGGCATAGACCTGATGATGAACAACCATACCCTCATCGTTCTGTACAAGCCCCAAACCGGACTCTACTGCCATATTAGAAAAATAGCTTGTCTCTAGCATTAGAAATCCGTCCGGGACAACCGAGCGAATCGCTGCTGCCGTTTTGTTGAAAAAGGGCGCGAGAACTTCACGTTCAAATACCTGTGATGCCTCCTTCGCGCTGTCGACCAACACTCGATAGATATCCATATCCGCCATGCCAACAAGTATCTCTTGTTTTTTCTCCTCATCAAACCAGAGTGCAGAGAGTTCCTCCATGTTGACCTCATTTAATCCCATGATAGACTGTGCATAAGCAGCAATGATTGTGCCAAATACCTCCTGTCCACTGGATCCAGGATAAGGTTCGTTCATCAAGTCGTAACCAATGATATTGGTACAGTCCGCAAAAATAGCTGCTGCATGTTTCCACATCGCCGCATAATGATCCTGCAAACCTATACCATCACTAGCTGGCGCGTTGTCCCAGAAATAATCCATCGCACGGTTCAGTGCCGGACTTTCTAGATACGCGTCACTCCAGATTTGGCCGACTACATGTGGTAGACCATCCGCGAAGGTCGCCCACTCAGGCGCTCCATCACCATAAAGTGAACTATATAAATCCTGATGCATATCCAGGAAAACGTAGATATCATGTTGTTCCGCCCAGCGGATCCGCTGTTTGATTTTACCTAGATATTCGTTATCATAGACACCTGGTTCCGGCTCCACACCATCCCAGATCAACCCCAAACGAACAACATTGAAGCCTTGCTCATGAAACCACCTAAACAAATTCTCATCGCAAGGGTCCACATACCCTTTAGCCTTGTCCTTGCAGACTAAATTTACGCCACTCAAGATTACATGAGCTCCATCCTCATTTACAATACGCTGTCCATCAGTCGTTAACTTTTTCATCTTCATTCCATCCTTCCTCCTTGTCGATGACAGGAATATAGATCTCAATGTAGTGATTGTTGTACTGATTATATAGATTGATCTCAAGCGAATTTCCAGCGATCTTTAAGCCACGTTTATGGATGAATGTTTTCATTTGCTCGTAATGATCATCAAGAGCGGTGTAACCTTCCTTGCTAATTACTACGCATTTTCTAGCGCAAAAGCTTGGCTCTAATCTCATGAACACACCCTCATCATCCTCCATCGGGAAGGTAGACAAAATCCCATTATTCAGATAACTGTGGTAGTTGCCCGCAAGAAGGTTATCTTTCGACACAATCGATATAATATGGCAGAAAGCGAGCCACTCCTGATGGGCACTAATTTTACTTAACTGCAGCTGCACTTTGCTCCCAAGCTTCTTATCTGTACTCTCCATGATAGAATCGGTAAGCAGCACCCAACTTGGATTACTTTGTACTAACTCAATGACATCACTTTCCTCGAAGTGTTGAAACTTATCTTTGAGGAAATCTAGTTTCTGAGATAGGTTCTTCAGATAGGTCAATTGCCGGTCTATATCCCTCTGCTTACTTACAAGCAACTCGTGCATATCATTCAAACTGTCATCTGTTAGAAGTGCGTGAATACGCTCAATAGGAACATCCATTGCTCGAAGCATTCTAATTGTTATTAGGGAATCTAACTGTTCAAGGTAATAATAGCGGTACTTGTTCAAGTCCCGTTGCGAAGAAAGAAGTCCGATTTTGTCATAGTATCGAAGAGTGTCAATTGGGATATTCAGAATATTAGATACTTCACCAATCGTAAATTTAAGCTTTAACATCGTCTATTCACCTATTACGGACCTCCCCTTCTAGCATAATTGCTGAATGTGGATATTTCTTCCTCTTTCTTCTTGTCGAATGGATAGAAGGCTATCGGGATCAGACCGATAATTACAGCTATAAGCGGAACCACACCCGTGGCCAATCGGATACCGAATACTGCAGATTCAGACTGAGTTGCCGCAAGACCGTCGTAACCATAGGCACCGATAACATTGATAAAGATTACCGTCTGTATACTGGAAAAGGCGACTGTAAATAACGAGAACAGACCGTTGAACAGCCCGGTTTTCCTCACACCGATCGTACGCTCATTCTCATCAATGATCAGTGCTCCCATCGGAGAAATCGCAGTTTTGATGTAATTCACAGTGAATACAATCATGATATAGGAAGTCGCAGCAGTCCATATATTATTGGCGAAAAAGATTCCTCCGTAGCCGAGAACTGCAGTGATTGTACCCCAGTAGATGCTTATTTTTGTGCCATATTTTTTGACGATATTTCCCATGACCGGCAGAAAAATGAGAGCGATTACATGAGTGCCTGCATCTACGAGTGTAGCTACGATACCTCCTGTTTGTAATACATCATCCATATAGTAAAGATAGGGAGTGAAATAAAAACCAATGGGTCCTACCGTAATAATGGAATAGAGTACATAGGTGAGGAAAGATCGAGATTTAATAATCTGCCAGGATTCGCTCCACATATTTGTCATTTCGGGCTGTTGATTATTGAGAGTTTCATACATTTTCGCATCATCCTTTAGACCTCGCAGAGCGAGGGTAAAGAATATAGTTTCCAACAGAATCACTGCAGAAAAGACTGGGATGATAACCTCCCGCTTCCCATCACCAACCAATAGCAACGTCGGAATCATGGTAATTAGAAAAGACAGACCTTGGGAAATGTAATTTTGTATCACATTGACATCCACACGTTCTTCTTTGGTAGGCGCTGCGATCAACGTATAAGATTGATAGGCCACACTGTAGGCCGTTGCCGCTGTATCGTAAATAAATAACTCCACCGTATAGAGCAGGAAAATCAGCCATTGATCCCATGATGGACTAGACAGCATCATAAGAAAGGAGGAAATGATCATAAATGGTACGGTTACACGCATGATGTAGACATATTTCCCACGGTTCGGACGGTGTCTCATCTTATCGATCCATACGCCTATCATGGGATCATTAATAGCGTTCCAAATATTATAGATTATGTACACCCAGCCGACATACTTTGGACTAAGGCCAATCATGTCGGTATAGTATTTGATAAAGACATTGTGGATCAGAACGCCACCGACCGATAGGACAGGTCCGGGAAGGGCAAGTCGCCATTTCTGACCTAAGGTTAACCCAGTTCCGGTGAAACGAAAAGCGTCTCGAATGGAGCGTACTACCTTGTTCAAAGGTATCATTCCCTTCTCCTAACTAGCTCTCTGTTCCTTACTCTATATGCCTATATCTCATCTTGATTTGTATTATAAACTATGGAGTAACTCCAGGCTCAATAGGTGTAAAAAAATAAAATGAGGTTAACCAAATTTCATCCGGTTAACCTCATTTTACAGAGTATCCTATCCCCATATTCCAATGAGCAAAATGCCACAGAATATCACAATAGAGCAAGAAATTCGTTTGAAGCCTTGCTGCTCTTTCAGGAGCATAATGCCAAGGAAGGTAGCAAACACGGTACCTATTTCCCTTATAGGACTGATGTGAGCCATGGGTGCCTGTTGCATAGCGAACAGAAATAAAAGATACGAGCCGGGGTTCAAGATAGATCCCAGTATAATAGTAGATTTGTTGACCCGCAGTTCCTCCCAGATCATCTTTCGTGAAGCCAGTACAGCGGGAGTTAAACCAATTACAAAACCGATATTGGTTACTTCTAATAATGCAAGTGGTGAAATATGCTGTAGGTTCAGCTTGTCGACGAACACATAGCAGGTGGTACACAACCCAACACATAATGCCATCAAAACAGGTTTTTTGCTATGTATATGTGAATTTGATGGTTTGCTATGTGAGCCGACCCCGCTAAGAACGATGAACCCTCCAAGCATACAGATAATCCCGATCCAACCAAAAATCGATAGGGTTTCGCTAAGGAAAATAACTCCTATGATAGGTACGAGTAGCGTACTGGTGCCTCTCATAATAGGATAAATCTGCGATAAATCGCCAAGCTCATAGGTTTTTGACAGAAGCCAGGAGTATATAGCCTGCAATAAAACTGATACTAACAGCAGACCATACGAACCCGCAGTTAATGGATTCCGCCAAAGCTCCGTGATCAATACCGGCAGAAGTACAATAGTAGCGACCATCATTATCGACCACAGAAAGACGCTCTTATTACGACTTCTCTTAGTAAACATACTCCAAACAGCATGAGCCATCCCAGAAGCGATAACTAGAAGAATGGGTAAAAGCATTTGATGTCAGCCCCTTTGAAGTTAAACATTATTGTGCATTGTTAGGATCATGAGTGGGCTGTTCATGTACAACGGATCCATCTTCTAGACGAAGCCAAGTAGCAAATTCATGTTGTCCCAGGTTTAGTTGAATAACACGAGAGCCCCGCATAAATCCCTCTTTACCGTAAGTATTGTAGCCACTTGCCCGTCCGTAACAAAGCTTAATGCCGTGCAAGGTTCCGCTAAAATCATTGGTATGATCATGTCCACAGAAAGTGCCAATTACATCGCCCATTTCAAGCAGAGCCGTGAATAGTCCCGAATTGATGGGAGGACAGCACACAGGTTCGAATTTATGACCCTCACAGACTTGGGTGTCCCACATTTCCTGATATTCAGGAATCGGGATATGAAAGAAGGCGAGCGCCGGAGTTTTTTCCTCTGTGTCATCTGGATTTAGCCGTAAACATTCACTAGTCAACCAACCGATTTGATCTCGATGAATCCAGTTATAGCCTGGGACATGCTCAAGTGGGGAATAACTGCCCGAGTCCAGAAAATACAGATTAAATGCTGGATTACCTTCTGTATCTACAAGTTCAATTGTATAATTACCCGAACCCTCTATATGTTCAGGTCCTGACTCCGCTATGATATGTTTATGTGTCAATGCCACTTGCATCAACTCTTCACGTGAGATTCGTTGTTCAGTGTCATGATTGCCAAACACAAAGGCCCACGGAAATCCTCGTTCTTCAACTACGGCAACAGCATCGCGGAAAGCTTGCTGCGGATTTTCACATTCAACATCCTCCGGTGCGACAGGAGCGCTGTATATGATATCTCCCGTAAATACAACAAGATTCGGTTGCTCGGCATCCAGAACACTTTCCATCAATTTACGGGAACGCCGATCCTCTGCTCTTCCGTCCTTCCAATGGATGTCTGTAAATTGCACGATTTTAAAAGTTCCGTCTTGCTGAAAAGATAAACTGCGTTTCATAAAAAGTTACCTCCTCTGTCATTTAACTCATTGTTTTGATGTTGAATAGTGTGTTTTCATGTGGTTTCTAGTTGATTCTATCGCCGATTTAACAAACTGTCAATCCATTTTTTACATTCCGTTAACAATTCTAAAATGTGACCTGAACCTAAGTGATTTCAATAATGAATATATGTACAAGGACTAAATAGAAAACCTATTTGATCAAACAAATATACCATTGTGGATACGGTATCTAGCTTGACAAGTACATTACAGGGAGAATACACTTAGTGAAAACAACAACAAAACACATGATAGCAGATAGAACAATAAATACATAGTGTATGTCTTCGCTTGGTCTGTACGAACCATAGTCTTAGAAGTAACGATTTAACAAAACATTAGGAGGAATCATTCATGTCCTTGACCTATGAAGAACGACGGCAGACAATCCTCGCGCAGTTGGAGATGGACGGGAAGGTGCAGGTTCATGCTCTGGCAGAGTTATTTAATGTATCTACAGAAACAATACGGCGTGATCTAGACCGATTAGAGAAAGAAGAAAAGCTGAGAAAAGTGTATGGTGGAGCTGTTCGGATGCGATCCGAAATGATCGAGCCCGTATTTCTGAAACGGTCCCAGATGCATCAAAGTGAAAAGCAGGCGATTGGGAAGCTTGCGGCTTCCCTTGTTGAGGAGGGAGAAACAGTGATGCTCGATAACGGTACAACAACGCTAGAAATTATGCGACAGCTTAAAGACCGCGCCGATGTGACCGTCATTACAAATTCCGTAGTGATCATGACCTGTGCTTTGGAAGATTTCCAGGGTAAAGTTATTTTTGCCGGGGGCGAAGTGAATTTGAGCTATCAAGCCGCAACTGGACCCATTGCTCATAACATGCTGGATCAGTTTAAGGTGAATAAGGCTTTTATTTCCGCTGGTGGTGTCTCACTCGCTGATGGTATTACCGAATACAATCTAGAAGAGGCTCTAATCTCGCGTAAAATGATGCAACGAGCTGAAGAGTCCATTCTTCTAGTGGATCATTCCAAGTTCGGTGTCACCACCTTTGCCCAAATTGCTCCTATCGAACAAATATCCATGATCATAACCGATCAGGGCTGTTCCCAGGAATGGATTGATGCGCTTCATCGGCTTGATGTTGAGATACTTGTAAGCGAGTAATACTACCTGGAAGAGGAACTGTTCTTGCCGGGTTCTATCTCTCGGCCATACAAAAAAGTGGACATCCATTTGGACAATGTCATTAAGTTAAAGCATAGGTCCAAAAATTAAGAAAAGAGCAGGTTATCGAAAAGATAGCCTGCTCTTTTTTTTGCGCGAAACTGAGAAATAGAACTTGACAAGTAGATTGAAATGTGTGGCGTAGCCCCTTGAAAAAACGAGGAGGTTACGCCAATGAATGAGTATGCGAATTCACTAAAAGAAACGCTGACATCCCTTCTACGAGAAATGTCAGCCGCACCAGCACCTTATGT
>NZ_RZNY01000060.1:2500-12184 GCF_003994475.1 Paenibacillus anaericanus
AAGTCGGGACCTAAGGCGAGGCCGAAAGGCGTAGTCGAAGGACAACAGGTAGAAATTCCTGTACCACCGTAATCCGTTATGAGTAATGGGGTGACGCAGTAGGGTAGTGACGCGGACTGATGGATGTGTCCGTCTAAGCAGTGAGGCTTGTGTGTAGGCAAATCCGCACACTAAAAGGCTGGGCTGTGATGGGGAGCGAAAATTTATAGTAGCGAAGGTCATGATCTCAGACTGCCAAGAAAAGCCTCTAACCAGGAGAAGGTGCCCGTACCGCAAACCGACACAGGTAGGCGAGAAGAGAATTCTAAGGCGCGCGGAAGAACTCTCGTTAAGGAACTCGGCAAAATGACCCCGTAACTTCGGGAGAAGGGGTGCCCCGGTAGTGTGAATAGCACGAGGGGGCCGCAGTGAAAAGGCCCAAGCGACTGTTTAGCAAAAACACAGGTCTGTGCGAAGCCGTAAGGCGAAGTATACGGGCTGACGCCTGCCCGGTGCTGGAAGGTTAAGGGGAGTGGTTAGCCGCAAGGCGAAGCTATGAACCGAAGCCCCAGTAAACGGCGGCCGTAACNNNCTATAACGGTCCTAAGGTAGCGAAATTCCTTGTCAGGTAAATTCTGACCCGCACGAATGGCGTAACGACTTGGGCGCTGTCTCAACGAGAGATCCGGTGAAATTTTAATACCTGTGAAGATGCAGGTTACCCGCGACAAGACGGAAAGACCCCATGGAGCTTTACTGCAGCTTGATATTGGACTTTGATACGATTTGTACAGGATAGGTGGGAGCCTAAGAAGTAGGAGCGCCAGCTTCTATGGAGGCAATGTTGGGATACCACCCTGATCGTATCGGAGTTCTAACCTAGGACCGTGACCCGGTTCGGGGACAGTGTCAGGTGGGCAGTTTGACTGGGGCGGTCGCCTCCTAAAGTGTAACGGAGGCGCCCAAAGGTTCCCTCAGAATGGTTGGAAATCATTCGAAGAGTGCAAAGGCAAAAGGGAGCTTGACTGCGAGACTGACAAGTCGAGCAGGGACGAAAGTCGGGCTTAGTGATCCGGTGGTACCGCATGGAAGGGCCATCGCTCAACGGATAAAAGCTACCCTGGGGATAACAGGCTTATCTCCCCCAAGAGTCCACATCGACGGGGAGGTTTGGCACCTCGATGTCGGCTCATCGCATCCTGGGGCTGAAGTAGGTCCCAAGGGTTGGGCTGTTCGCCCATTAAAGCGGTACGCGAGCTGGGTTCAGAACGTCGTGAGACAGTTCGGTCCCTATCTGTCGTGGGCGTAGGAAATTTGAGAGGAGCTGTCCTTAGTACGAGAGGACCGGGATGGACGCACCGCTGGTGTACCAGTTGTTCCGCCAGGAGCATAGCTGGGTAGCTACGTGCGGAAGGGATAAGCGCTGAAAGCATCTAAGCGTGAAGCCCCCCTCAAGATGAGATTTCCCAATTAGTAAGACCCCTTGAAGACGACGAGGTTGATAGGCTTGAGGTGGAAGTACAGTAATGTATGGAGCTGACAAGTACTAATCGGTCGAGGGCTTATCCTACATGTTACGNNTTTCGTTTCGTATCCGGTTTTCAAGGATTAAACCTTGAGCGTAGAGATATCTTTTTAAGGATTGATATTTTCTCGCAGCGATTTCAAGAAGCGAAGCTTCGAAAAATCATGTTTGGTGGCGATGGCGGAG
Source organism: Paenibacillus anaericanus (assembly GCF_003994475.1). Lineage (GTDB taxonomy): Bacteria > Bacillota > Bacilli > Paenibacillales > Paenibacillaceae > Fontibacillus > Fontibacillus anaericanus. The sequence goes on from NZ_RZNY01000060.1 coordinate 4,191, forward strand.
GGGTTCCACACGTACCCATCCCGAACACGACCGTTAAGCCCTCCAGCGCCGATGGTACTTGGACCGCAGGGTCCTGGGAGAGTAGGACGCCGCCAAGCAAAATGAAGAAGCCATTACCNAATTCGGTAATGGCTTCTTTGCATATTAGTTAGGATAGAGATATGGGCTCGAACATCTTAAACCAAATCTTCTTCGATAAACCTTAGCATTGGGATGCGTTTGTAGAAAAACATAAAGAGCATATTCAGGCGAATGTCCATAAAGAGGCACATTAACAAAGAGAATTTCGAGAAGAGACATATGCTTACTCCTGGTATTATTGCAGGGCTACTTGCATTTAGGTAGCGTCTTAACTTTAATCCACATATTCATATGTTGGTGACGATCAGTGGAATGAAATCAAACGGCAAATGGAAAATGTATGATAGGTGCCGTTTGAAATGCTTAGAGAACAGAGGCAAACCGTGGTATTAAAGCTAATTCGGAGAAATCTGGATGAGGAACAGAAAAAACAAGTGTATACACAAAAAAGCTTTCTCTATTGGCGGAGAAGGCTTCTTTGTGTATGCACTGAGACAAAGGGGAATGCCAAGAAACAGCTAGGCAACATAGGCCGTTCTATAAGGCGCCCTGCTATAGCGTTAAAACGAATTCAATCCTACGAGGGAGAATAAGTTGTAATTAGCTACGATGATAAAACAAGTTGCAGCGATGTTTTCGATCCTTATGCTTTCGTGTACTTTTCAATCAGCACCGCAAGCTCGTTCCAATACTCGCAGTTTTCCCAGCGGAAAGATTCAGGTAGCTTGGACATTTCCTCCCATGAGCGCTTTTGCAGGTATGGCTTCAAGTTCTGCTCTACGCAAATGACCTGCATGATCGTTCTCATCCGAAACTGAAGCGGATATCGCTCCTCTGTGGAGATTGGCTTGAAATAGGTTTCCGCCATGTAATCAACTATAGCTTCGCCCTTCTCCTGCTCTTTATGCTGATTCCATACTAGTTTAATTTCTTCCGTCAATTGGCGCCAAGGTGTTTCTTCTTTAGGGTATACAATGCCCATAACATTAGCATCCTTATAGAGCCACAGTGCCCAAGATACATTATTTTGCTCGCACAAATCGAGCATATCTTCAATGATGGTCATCTGGAAATCGATGTCTTCCTTCTCAAACACTAATCCAAGTTCGCCGCACCAGAGCGGGCGCTGATATTTCTCGCGGATCTTAAGGAGACGATGGAATTCCTCTGCGAAGATCTCCTTACGGCTTTCACGACTCATTTCATGAGTAAGCACGGCTGGATCCGCGATGAACGGGTAAAAGTGGAATTCATAGGCTATTTGCGGATCATCAATCGGATCGAGCATGGAAAAGTCAGTCGTAAATGCATTGCCCTCAATGAAAATAATATGCTTCTGGTCATATTTTCGGATTTCTGCAATCACTTTACGGTAGAAATCATTGAACACTTCCGCATTTGTAACCAAAGAAGGTTCGTTTACGATATCGTAAGCGGCAATCCAAGGCTGATCTTTGTAGTATTGTGAAATATGACCCCAAAGCCCAATCACGGTATCACGCAGGGCACCGTATTCCCAGAATAGCGGCAGACCTGAGTATGTGTCACAGTGCCAATCCGGGTTTTGTCCGCCAGGAACGGAGTGAAGCTCCAAAATCGCGTAGATCTCGTACTTTTCACATAAGTTAATAATATGATCCAGATATTTAAAACCGTCGTTCTTATATACACCCGGATTTTGGTCGTCGATAAAGTATTTATAATTGAAAGGAAGCCGGAGATGGTTGACACCGATTTTTTTCAAAAATTCAAAGTCCTTCTCATCCATATATTCCATCAAGAAGCGGTCGAAGAACTCAGTACTGCGCTCCTTGCCGTACACCTCATCAAACGCCTTTTTAATCATGGTATCCGTGCCCGGAAGTCCGATTAGAAAATGCTCCAGATTCATCCAAGTCCCTAAGTTGAAACCACGGAACAAGATTTTTTCACCGTTTACTGTAAAATCTTCGCCTGTCACCTGGACAAAATGGTTTGTAGGAGTAGTTGTAGTCATATTTCAGCACCTCTGATTATTTATTAGTTTTTCATACCTGTTGTGGCCACGCTTTGAATAAAGAAGCGTTCACCCGCGAGGAACACCGCTACCATTGGAATGGTTGCGAGTACTGTTCCAGCCATTAGCAAGCCGTAGTCCATCGTATGCTCAGTCTGGAATGCCTTCAAGCCTAGCTGCAACGTTTTTAACGAGTCGTCATTCAGATAAATGAGTGGGGCTAAATAGTCATTCCACATGAAGGTGAACGTAAAGATCGTTAAGGTAGACAAGCTCGCCGCAGATAACGGCATCATTATTCTCCAAAAGATGCTCCATTCGTTATAACCATCTACCCGTGCAGCTTCATTAAGCTCATTAGGCAAGCTCAAGAAGAATTGGCGCATAAGGAAAATCCCAAAGCCACTAAATAATTGTATTAAAATGTAACCGCTATGCTTGTTATATAAGCCCAGACTGCTTACCACTGAAAATTGAGGTACCATGATGGAATGCCACGGCATCATTAAGTTGGTCATAAATAGAATAAAAATCATGTTTTTGAATGGAATTTTCAGTTTGGCAAAAGCATAGGCAGCCATGGAACAAATCACGACCTGTAGTACGGTAATAATAACGGACAGTTTAACGGTGTTTAAGAAATATTGAGCGAAAGGAATGGCTTGCCAAACTTCCTTGTAATTGTCCAAGTATAAGGTTTGAGGAATCCAGTTCATGGGATTCTTAAACAAATCGACATCTGTCCGTAAAGAAGCTGAAATCATCCATAAGAATGGAAAAAGAGTGGCAAACGAATAGATAACTAAGGCTAGGAGTAATAGATAATAGGGAAGCTTAGTTCTTTTCGATGTATTGATGACAGTCAGCATAGGTAGCTCTCTCCTTTCCTAGTAAGTAACCCATTTTTTCTCAAGCCTAAATTGAATTAAGGATATGATCATAATGATTAGGAACAGGACGGTCGACATCGCTGCAGCGTATCCCATTCGGTAATTAACAAAGGCCTCCTGATAAATTCTAAAGACAAGCACGTTGGTCGAGCGACCTGGCCCACCGTCTGTCATGACGGAGACTAAATCGAATACTTGGAAAGAGTTAATTATGGTAAGGACCAGCACCATAAATAGGGTCGGTGACAAACTAGGCAAAGTAACATATAGAAATTGCTGAAACTTATTGGCGCCATCAAGCTCGGCTGCTTCATACAAATGCTCAGGAATACCTTGGATGCCCGCCAGTATAATGATCATGTAGTAACCGAAGCTTTTCCAAACGGCTACAAGAATAATAGCCAATAGAGCCCATTTCGAGGACATGAGCCATTCCGGAGGATTGGAGATACCGATTGCCTTTAGAATATAATTGATTGGCCCAGAAACAGGGTTAAACAAGAGTCCCCAAGCAATGGCGATAGACACCATGGACGTAATATATGGGAAATAAAAAGCCATGCGTAAATATTTGCGAAGGTGCAATATATTGTTTATAGCAATAGCCGCAAACAAAGCTAATAGCATGGTTAACGGAACGAACAGTAGCGTATAAATTAAATTATTTTTTAATGAAACAAGAAAATAATCGTCCCCCAGCAGCTTGGTATAGTTGTCGAGTCCGACAAAATTGGGTGTCACGTTAAACCCACCATAATCGGTAAAGCTCATGACGAGCCCGTAAATTAGCGGTACAAAAATAAATATTGCAAACAAGACGAAGGCCGGAAAAATGAATAACGTCCCCGGAATGTATGACTTGTAGTTGCGCAGACGGTTACTTGTCATCATAGCAACCTCCTTTATGATGTTAAGACCTATAAATGCAAGTTCGGCTTCCGTTAACAATGTAAGCGAAAGCCGAATGCTGGTCTATAATTAGCGGTTAAGAACAGATTGACGATTCTTCAAGAAGTTTTGAATGGCTGTCCCGGAATCCTGCTCTTGGAATAAGAAGAGATCGCGCTGCTCATTATACACACGATTCACTTCATCAATTTGCGGAACGGGCTGATTTTCTACCACGGTGTTTGTTTCAAAGAAGTAGCCGCTACCTTGAATACCTGTTGCGTTAAGGAATGCTTCCTTGGTTTTGTCACTGGAGTAGGCCGGCAACACGCTGGATTCGGCGATAATGGCCCCACCTTTTTCACCTGTTACAAACTGTACGAATTTAAAGGCAGCATCGGCATGGTCGCTTTTGGGATTAATTCCAATAAAGGTGCTTACGCCTCCAACTGTAATCGGATCATTTGTACCCTCCGGCAATGGAAGAGGAGCCATATCAAAATCAATATCGGTTTTGCCGGCTGCAATATCCGCTTTAAGCATGTTGAGAGTCCACTCTCCGTTAATAAGCATGGCGACATTGCCGCTTTCAAATTGCTTGATCCAGTCAATGCTTTCTGCCTTCATTTTCTTATAGCTCATATGGGATCCATCCTTATAGTACAGACGATCCAGGTAATCGAGCCAGTTGCCTACCGGATCTAGGCTGTCGTCAAGAATGGTTGTGCCTTCTTGAAGCGCTCCCAGTGGTGCGGTAAGCCAGTCGGCATAATAGCCTCCCCACTGCGTATCTGCCCCTTCCCCTTTAGTTAGGCTTTTTGCCAGCTCGGCATATTGATCCCAAGTCATTTGCGAAGGAACGTCAATACCTGCTTGACTAAAAATGGCTTTGTTGTAGAACAAAGCATACTGTGAGGTACGGTAAGGAAGAGCGTAATACTTCCCTTTTGTCAGCACCTCTGTAATATCCTGAAAACTTGGTCCGTATGCGCCAACATCTAAATTTGCCTCTTTAATTTGATCCGTTAGATCTACCAACTGATTTTTGGATGAATATAAGCCAAGGCTGCTTGTTCCGTTTATGCTGTAAACATCCATTTTTGAACCGCCGGATAGATTGTTCATAATCTTCGTGTTGTATTCATCGGCATCGTTGCTAAAGGTGGTCATACGCACCTCAACGTCGCTGTTCTGGGCATTAAATGCTTCAACGACCTTTTGCATATAAGCCTCTTCGTCGGTCCAGGTGTAATATTCCAAGACGGTTTTTTCATTACCAGAGTTGTTGACAGCGCTGTCATTATTGCCAGAACCGCAACCAGCTAAGACTAAACCGAGCGAAGCAATCAGCATTAAACTGATGAAGCTTTTCTTTTTATTCATGAATAACCCCTCCTGTATCTGTGGTATGCTCTTAGTTTAAGAGTATCTGGTGATTGTGGTAAGGTTGAACTTTTATCCTCGTTAAGTGCAATAAAACCATAATAATAGCGTATTCCGGTCGATATCTACTGTATTGGTTGTATGAAACTTCAACCTTTACAGATGAGTACAAACTAATTTAAATTTAACTTATTTATGTAGAAGGGATGGCTTCTATGTTTATATTTTTAGTTTTTATTCTGTTCGTAGCCGTATCTACATTCTTCTTAATCCAGAAAAAATATACGAAAGCCACGCTTTTTATGCTGCTCATGGGTTTTTCCTATTTAATCGTGGTGTCCTGTATCATTATTTACATGTCCAAGGATGGGTACTATTACTACAGCCTAAAAGACTTCTTTGGTATAAATCAAAGCCTGCAGAATCAACTCATGTTTTTGCCCGTTTCCCGCATTACCTTAATTCGATTAATGAACTTATTTACAGTGGTGTTTTTGTACGCGGGACTTTGCTCGGCGATCTTTTTTGCATTTCAGGTGCAATTTAAACGAAGACTCTTTCTACTGGCGGCACTTGCAGTTCCCTGCATCATTCAGGTTATTCTTTATGATCCGTCCTTTTATACATATTTGTATTTTAATCTTTATCCTGACTATGTAAGCTCGCAGTCTTTCATCTCTGCTTATGAGGCATTGCATTCGATTACCTTTGTCCTGAATACCTTGTACATTGTAGCGGGATCCGTTTTACTGATTTATGCTCTGTACGATGCCCCTAAGGTTCGTCAGATCCGAAGTAATATTTTCATGATCCTGATTTCCTATATTTCCGTACAAGTAACGTATTATTACATTAACTACTGGGCGCCAGATATTCTGATTAACGTCTCAAAAGCGGCACGTTTTATAAGGTTTAAGCCGATAAGTTTAGTGGGGAACCCTTCCATATACATCTTGCTTCCATACATCGTAGGATTTTGTCTATTGGTTAGCCTATACAGCATTTATAAATACACGCGAATACAAAATAGCATTAAAAATCAAGAATCGGTGATTTCCAAAAATATAGATTCCGCACTTTTGACCTCTCGCGTTTTTAGTCATTATATGAAAAATGAGCTGTTAGCCATAATGGCGCAAACTGAATTTTTAGAAAGCATGTGCGAGAAATCCCCGGAGGTAGTTGAAGAAATTCGGGTTATCGAGCAGCGGTGCCGTAAGGTGTATGATCGTTTAGATGCGGTCCATCAAAAAACATTAAAATCAAAAATTGAGCTGGAGCCTGTTGTTTTAAATGAGCTATTAGATAAGCTGTTAAGGGAGATGCAATTAGAATTAAAGCACACTCAAACCAAATATACGCCACCAAATAGGCAACTTGTAATTATGGCGGATCCCTATTACTTTTCACAGGCTATAGAAAATTTGATTTCCAATGCTGTGGACGCACTTGAATTTGTTCCTGAGAAATCCAGATTATTAACTATTGAGATTATTGTGAAAAATAAATGGGTTGAGTTGGTCATCACGGATAACGGAGCGGGAATCGCTGAGGAAGATGTAAAACATATATTTCAACCCTTTTACTCTTCAAAGCCTACAGCAACAAACTGGGGGATGGGCTTGTCCATATGTCTTACCATTATTTCAACGCATGGTGGTAAAATTAATGCAGAGAGTAAATTAGGTGAGGGTAGCTCTTTTCATATCATTATGCCTTTGCTCTCCACGGCGAATAATTGAAGGAGATGACACCAGCATGAGTACACCGAGGATCAAGGTGCTTATCGTAGAAGATGATCTTTTAATTAGTAAGCGTTATCAAATGATATTGTCAAAGGATCAGCAAATCGAGTGCGTAGGCTGTGCTTCCAGTGGATATGAGGGAACGATGCTGGCAGCACTCAATAAACCAGATGTCATTTTAATGGATATTGAGTTGGAAGATAAGCAGGCTGGACTCCGAGCTACATCGGAAATTTTGAATTATATGCCTGATATAAAAATTGTGATGTTGACCGTATGTGAAACGTTTTCGCGCTTTTGAGCTCGGAGCTTCTAATTACTTGTTAAAAAACATGCCTGCTGCCGCCATACTGGAAGCGGTGAAGGATGCTTACTATGATCGTTCTTCCTTGCATTCCAATATTGCAGGTAAAATCACACGCGAATTTAAAAGGATTAAAACAACAGAGGATAGCCTTTTGCATAACTTTCATATATTTGCACAGCTTACACCAACTGAACTTGAGGTATTAGAATTATTAATGAAGGATTATACACGTCAGGAAATATGTGAGTTGCGCCATGTAGAGCATTCAACTCTAAAATCTCAGATCAACAGTATTTTAAAGAAATTTAATAAAAGAAGTGTCCAGGAGATTGTACCAGTATTGCGAGAGTTGCATATTCCGGAAATAATTTCGCAGCGAAAAAGAAATCTGAAAGATAAGTAAGCAAAATTATCCCCATGATCAAGTATGCAGCATGCGAGAAGACACGAGTTTGCTTCTGACGGTTTTCTTAATGGTGTTATGAGGAAGTATGCATCATTTCTCGCAGCATACATTACCCGAGCAGATGTACAGCATGAAATGAAGCCTATTGCTGAGTTCTTTTAGTACGTTATCGCTTGTTATGTTGCAGTATATATTTGGCAGCATAAAAAAGATTTAAATATGCTTGCACAAGCCCAGGAAAGATGTTATATTATTAGTCCGGCCGATGAGAACAACGGTTTGCAGCTAACAACTGAGA
>NZ_RZNY01000061.1 GCF_003994475.1 Paenibacillus anaericanus
CTATGTCCGGTATCGCTTCTAAATGGGTGCTTTTGAGCGAAATAAGGTATCTCATGTCCGCCTAGCGGCCGTGCCGCAACTTGATCTCGGTTAGAGATCCCATGTGCGGCTAACCGGACACTGAGTACGCTATTTACTCATAAATGCCCCAAAATTCACACTTTGCGGACATGGGTTCCGTTATTCACTGAAAATGGGGATAAATCAGCGCCTTATACAGCAAATAACGCATCCTATGTCCGGAATCGTTTCTAAATGGGTGCTTTTGAGCGAAATAAGCTCCCTTATGTCCGCCTAGCTGCCGTGCCACAACTTGATCTCGGTTAGATATCCCATGTGCGGTTTGCCGGACACTGAGTATGGTTTGTAGTACCACTTGTTCTATGATTTATGTACTGCGGTTTGTACTACGTTTATACTGCGGCTTGTACTACGATCTGTACTTCGGTTTGTGCTGCGATCTGTACTTCGGCTTGTACTATCACCTTTGTTCGGCGATCGTGCTACGGATATTGGTCTACTGCTTATGGCTTTGATTCATGCATAGCTAGTTCTTCGTTTCTTGTATGGCTTATTCTTCGATTCGTGTTTCTCTTATGCTTCAATTCATTTTTGGCTTGTTCTTCAATTCGTGTTTCGCCTATGAGTCAATTCATTTTTGGCTTGTGCTTTAATTCACGTTTGGCTCGTGCTTCAGCTCGTACTGGCTTGCTATGGCTTATACCACTGTTTCTACTTAGATGATTTTTCGTCAATCACATACCCAACCCTGACGACTACTTGCCATATAGAATGATAAAAAAACACCACTTACCTGTTTAAAATTACCGCCTTTGGTTAATAGTAAACATCAAGAAAATCAATAATTTAGGGGTGATTCGTATGGGTTTTTTATGGTCATTAATTATCGGTGGCGTCATCGGATGGTTAGCAGGATTAATTATGAACAGAGATGTTCCAGGTGGAGCCATTGGCAATATTATTGCTGGTTTCGTTGGAGCTTGGCTTGGTAGCATCATTATGGGTAACTGGGGACCAGTTATTGGGAATTTCTACTTTGTCCCTGCTCTAATAGGTGCCATCGTGCTTGTGCTTATAGTTGGTGTAGTCATGGGCTTCATGAGAAAGAGTCGTTCATAAACATATCTTTAACTTGAAACGGACTGCTACACACACTGTGGCAGTCCGTTTTCCTGTTGCCTCTCCGTCCCCATCATGCTCCTTCTTCGCGGAATTCAGAGGGTGTCATCCCCGTCACCTTTTTAAATACTTGAGTAAAATATCTTGGATCCTGATACCCAACGAGCGGGGCCACCTGATAGACTTTTACATTACTGTTCTTCAGAATATATCTCGCCTTCTCTATCCGACACTGAGTCAGATATTCCAAAAAAGTATATCCCGACACTTGTTTAAACAACATGCAAAAGTGGCTTATGCTAAGATCAGCCAACTCTGATACTTCTTCTATACTGAGATCCTTATGATAGTTATTAGAAATGTACTCTTGTGACTTACTAATGACCGCCTGAACGTTCTCTCTAGAATGATTGCCCACGCTTTCCATAATCCATTTTCCAAAATTAACTTTGAGAACATCCATTATTCCACTTAATGTCTCTTGAGAATGCAGTTCCTGCAATAAACCCTCTAGTGACCACTCCAATAGGAGATTCATTTGTTCAAACTGTCGATATAAAACCACAGTCAGTTCAACAATCATCCGTTCTGCCATTTCCTTAGTAGGAGCATAAGTCTCAAGATAGCTCTGTGTTTCATCAAACAGAATTAACATCCGCTCTTTATTCAACGTGCGAATACATCCCAGAATTTCTGTCTCAAGTCGCTTAGGATACTTGGCTTCTGCTGGATCGCTCACCACGTCAGACCCGCTATCGACAAAAACACCCTCCTGCCCTCGATAAAATCGCCGATACAATGCCTTGACTGCACTTTGGTATGCGCTGCTGAGTTGCTCAATTCCTACCGTGCTTTGACTAAATCCAACAGAGCAAGAAAGCTTGGTGTTTATTTTGATTTGCTGAATAATGTCACTTCCGAGGCTTTCCTTCTTTCCACTTTGTGAGCTAGGAAATAATAATATCCACTCTCCACTATGAAAAGGAAACACAGTAAGCCCCCCATGCTCTAGCGACCACTCGCCCAGAATATTACGAATCGCAAACAGCCATAATCTTTTCTCTTCCATCGTCCATCGTTCATCCAGCTTCATAAAATGATCCAATTGAATAACAGCCATGAAAAAATCTGACTCTAGCTCACTATTTTCCAACCAACTCATATGTTGCAGCGGACTGCTATTCCCATCGATAAATTCCGCAAACATCCGTTCACGAGCTAATGTGGATAACATCTGAACCGAGTGAAGCAATTTATCATTTTCCATCTGTTTCTCTAAAGCTTTCTTAGCACGTAAAATCATTTCAATCAATTCATCGTGATCAATCGGCTTCAATAAATAATCGAACGCGCCTTCTCGGAGCGCTTCCCTTGCATATTCAAACTCTCCGTATCCACTAATAAAAATAAATAACCGCTTAGAGTTCTCAGCCAAGACTTCCTTCATCAAAGTGATCCCATCAATCCCTGGCATACGAATATCGCTTATAATCATATGCGGCGACAGCTCACGAACTAACCGAAGCGCTTCTTCTCCATTCCTTGCTTCACCAACAATAGTTAGTTTTAGTTCATTCCAAGGAATCGCCACCTTCAAGCTACGCAGGATGATCGGTTCGTCATCTACCAGAATTACACGATAATTATCCTCTGATGTTTCCATATCAAGACACCTCCAGGGTGATTATTAGGGCGAGGAATTTGTCCGTTGCAGCCAGTATTCCTGGGAGGATTTCTGAGTCTCCTCCAAAGCTTCTTTAGCGGATATTTTTCCGGATATCATTTCCTCGATTACCCGCAAAAAGGATTTCTTAACTTCCGGTGACAATATATTGTCATAGGGTACGAAGCTCTGATTACTTTGCTCCATTAACCTAATTACCTGTGCAAATATAGGCCCCGTCTTATCTGAATCGTACGCCACTTTAATCGCGGGTATTCGTAGTCCTTCATAAACTATACGGCTTTGGACTTCCTTCGTATAAAATGCCTGCAACAATTGTTCCGCAGCTTCCTTCTTCGCAGCTTCCATATTTGAAGATAATCCAATTCCTATTGTGTATCCACCTGCAATTGACTTACTATCCTTAGCCTGCAGAGAAGGAAATGGAATCACACCAACCTGATCTTGAAAATCTGCCGGTGCATCCTCATTATGAAAAAGATTAATATCCCAGTTACCATTCAGATACATCGCAGCTTTTCCGCTTGTGAACAGCTTAATCGCGTCTTCAGTTGACAAAGAATTAGAGGACTGGCTGAATGCCTCTTGCTGAATCCAAGTTTCCAACTGTTCAAATGCCTTTATATAATCAGGATTACTAAAGCTCTTTGTTACTTCCCCCTGCACTAATTCATTGATCAGATCAGGTCCAGCATATCGATCCATTAAATAGTGAGCGAAAATGGCCGCCGGCCAACGATCTTCATTTCCAAGTGCGAAAGGTATATATCCATTCTTCTTCAAAATCTCAATCGCCGTATTTAATTGGGCCAACGTCTCAGGTTGTTCGATCCCCAATTTATTAAAAATAAATTTATTGTAATAAAGAGGTTCAGCGTTTCCCTCAATCGGCAAACCATAAATCCGATTATTGAACGTCCATAGCTGCAGGTCTTGAAATTGATCCTTAAGTCCGCTTTCCGTAACAACATCACTTAAATCCATCAGCCGGTTGGATCGAACATACGGCTCAATTTCCGCTCCTCCAAACAAAACGAACATATCCGGCGGAGTTCCAGTCACCATCTCACTCTTTAGCTTCTGTTCCCGGTGGACCGTTTGGTCCATCCCTTCGAAATTCACCTTAACATTCGGGTGAGATTCCTGGAAATTTCGAACGACATCCTCAAAAATGCCCAGCATTGGTTTGTCATGCTCCTTGATCCAGAAATGACGAAACGTCAGCGTTATTTTCTCCGTCTGGGTCTCTTCAATCGGTTCACGATTGCCTGTGGCAATGAACAGGACAGAGGCCATGAGAACGACGGAATACAGCAATATCCAGCCCCAATTCATGATCCATTTCATGACGTTTCCCCCCTTCAAGGTAGTATTTTGGGTATACGGATTCGAATGGTAGACCCAAAACCGGGGGAAGAACAAATCAGAATGCCATAATATCCACCAAATCGGATGCTGAGACGCTCATGGACATTTTTAAGTCCAACGCCGTTCTCACGGTATTTCTTCAAATTGCCCCGATCCTTACTCCATAAACTTAAGAGTGTAGCCTGATCAAAGCCTGGACCATTATCACTTACATCAATCAGAATATCGCGTACATCTTCTCTCACTACGATGGAGATAAATCCGTTGTCCTCCATTTGTTCAATGGCGTGGTATAATGCATTCTCCACAATAGGCTGAACAATCAGCTTCTGAGTCACAAAATATTTCATAGACTCAGGAAGTTCAATTTCATAAGAAAATTTATCCTCGAAACGAAACTTCTGAATATCAAGATAATGACGAACATGCTCCAGTTCCATACTAAGTGGAATAAGCTCTTGATTCTCACTAATACTAATTCTCAAGAGCTTGCCCAGGGAAATAACCATTTTGCTTATATTCCTATTGCCTTGCAGCACCGCCATAGAATTAATCGATTCCAAGGAATTATATATAAAATGGGGATTAATCTGGGCTACCAACGCCTGTAATTCCGCTTCTTTTTTCCTCGCTTGCTCTGTCTGGACCTGCTGAATCAATTCCATGATTTGTGTACTCATCCGGTTGAATCCATCGATTAATAAGTCAGTTTCATCCTCTGTCTTTACATTAGATGTGATCGGAATGAATATCCCCTGCTGCACGCGCTTCATCCCGTTAACTGAACCTATAATACTGCGAACCAATCTTCTAACGAAGTAACGATCAAACAAAAAGGCAGATATTAAAGAGAATAACACCAAAATAATCGCTATATTCCGAATAGACACCGACTCCGAGGAGATGAGTTTATTCGGAGTAATGGCCACTAGATACCATTCCTTATTGTGTGACGGTAAGTAAGTGATCAATGATTTCTCATTTAAGTATTTATCTACATAATAGCCCTTGCCGTTCGAATAACCATCTGCTAAGAATGGAAATTGTGTTTGTTCTCCAATATGTTCACCAGACTTATCAAAGACAATTTTCCCTTGCTTGTTCACCAAAAGAATATCTCCTTGTTTGAGCATGGCGGCCTCCCAAAAGACCTGATCCAAAATGTCTGGTTTAACGTAAATAACTAACGCCCCAATATCCTCTAGTGAGTAATAATCTTTGATCAGACGGGCCTGAATAAGTACAGGTTTACCTGTAGAGGCGGAACCGTTTTCACCTGGACCTACCCAAATTGGACGACCCTCGGCTGCTTTCATCGCCTCATACCAGCTTTGCATTTTCAGATCATTAAATGACATTGACTCATTATATTGATACAGCAATCGGTCGTTTGAATACAATCCGAATGAATTGATCATAGGGTGATTTATTTGATTGTTTATAATTTGCTTATTCTCATAATCAACAACAAAATTTTGCATCTTCAATGTCTGTTGAATAACCGGTTGCGTAATAGCTGAGTTAGAAATCGTCGTTATTTCATTTAGAGCATACTTCAAATTACGGTCACTTTCCTGTAGAGAGATCCAATAGAAATTAATCGACTTATCCTCCATCGATTTAGAGAAGCTATAATACGATACGGCCCCCATGAGGATAACCGGAATAAACACAAGAAGAATAATAGCTAGTAGGATTTTTCGACGGAGTTTCATTCCCTGTCCCCCCCCTCTCATAATCACTTACTCTATTATTCTTCATAATGTTACAAATTCCTTGCTACCTATTGTTGAACATTAATTTCGAATTGATTTCGATTGCATAAATATGCCCTCGACTAACTTTTTATGGCACCTGAAGTCAGACCAGCAATTATCCACTTGCTAAACAGTAAGAACACAATAAGTAGTGGCAAAGTTGCCGTAAATGTAGCGGACATAATCATACCAAAGTCCAAACCATCTTTGTTGGTGAACAATTGTTGAAGCGCAAGCTGAATCGTATAGTGCTCTTTATTCTTTAAAACAACAAGTGGCCAGAAAAAGTCATTCCACACATTCATGAAATTAAGTATACCAAGAGTTGCCATTGCTGGAGTCACCACCGGAATAGCGATATTCCAGAATATTCGAAAATGACCCCCACCATCAATCCGCCCTGCTTCGATTAATTCCGAATGTACGGCAGATGTAATATACTGTCTCATCCAGAATATTCCGAACGCATTAACCATTGCTGGTACAATCAATGCTTTATAGCTATCAATCCAATGCAGTTTCGCCATGATTACATACAATGGAAGAACACCTAGTTGAGCTGGTACAAGCATCGTTGCAATAACAAAGACAAACAACACCTTTTTTAATGGAAATTCATACTTGGCAAATGCATAACCCGCTAATGTGCAGAGAAATACAACAGAAATAGTTACCGCAGATGCAACTAACACCGAGTTACCCAAAGCTCTGAAAAAGTCAGTACGCTCCAACACACGTTGAAAGTTATCAAAGAATTCGAATCCCGGTGTCAATAAAGGTGGAACATGAAAAGCCCCCGTTTTATCATTTGTTCCGATAACGAACATCCAGTAGAACGGAAAGATGGACACAAGAGCCCCAGCAACCATAAAGAGATAAAAGAAGATCTTTAATACTATTCCCGCATCATCGGGTTTTTTCTTACTAACAACCGCTAAGCTCATGCTTGTTTCCCCCCTGTGTCTCCACCCAAACGGTTAGATATGACCATATTAAGGACGGAGAAGAAAATAGTAGCGATTAACAGCATGACTGCCGATGCAGCTGCAGTTCCAAAGAATCCATTACTAAATGCCTCATTGTACAAATAAGTAACCATCGTGACTCCCTCCTGACGAGTGGCACCTGTCCCACCCTGACCGAGGAAAACGTATGGTTCTGTGAAAAGTTGGAGTGCACCGATCGTAGAAATCAGTGTGACAAATAGAATAAATGGCCGTAGCAATGGTAGTGTAATATAAATTAATTGCTGACTTCTATTGGCACCATCGATTCGCGATGCTTCGTAAATATCCGTAGGAATACTTTGTAGACCCGATAAGAAAATGATGGCATTGTAACCCATCCAACGCCACATAACCATGGTCGAGATAGCAATTTTCACACCCCAGTAGCTGGAGTTAAATGCTACACTATCAAATCCCAAACTATTTATTACCCAGTTAATCATACCGTTATTACCGAACATTGTGCTAAATACTAGAGTTACGGCAACAATGGAAGTAATATTTGGCATGAAGTATAACAAACGGAAGCTCTTTTTAAAGCGATTCATCGCTGAGTTGAGCATTACAGCCACAAATAATGCCAATATGAGCTGCGGCACAGTTCCCATCAACGCCATAATCAGCGTATTGCCGAAAGAAATCCAAAAGGTTGGATCGCCTATAATTAGATCGTAATTTTTAAAACCTACATATTTCATTGGACCTAATGCGTCCCACTTGAAAAAGGATAAATAGATTGTGAAAATAATCGGATATAGGCCAAATATTGCAAATAAAATAAAAAAGGGCGATATAAAAGTATAAGCTGTTATTCGGCTTCGTCTAGTTTCATTTAGAAACGGCTTTTTACTTTTAACGCGTTCGACCGGCACTGCTGTAGCTGGTTCAGCCATTGATGCACCTCCAAGGAAGTTATTGATAGATAAATCCAAATTCGCAAGAAGATACTAATCTTCTTGCGAATTTGGAGAAAACTCTTGCTACTTCAATTCATTAGCTGCGTTCTGCAAGTTTCTTAGCTTGATCAACTGCATTATTCCACTCTTTTGTAGGATCAGCTTTTTGCTCTAGAACGTTTTTAAGTGCATTTTTGAAGAATGCATCCGTTTGGTCATGCAACGGTCCATAATATACAGGCTTAATGCGATTTGCCGATTTAGCATATTCGCCTGCGATCGCTTGACCACTAAAGAAATCATCTGTTTTTGTGAAAGCAGGATCATCATATAGTGCTGGAATTGAAGGGAACAATCCACTAGCTTCAAACGATTTTAATTGGTTCTCTTTGTTGACCATCCATGAAATAAACTCGTAAGCTTCTTTCGGATGTTTACCTTCTTTAGGAAGAGTAATAAAGGAACCGCCCCAGTTACCTGCACCTTCTGGAAGTTGAGCAATTTTCCACTTACCAGCAGTGTCAGCAGCATTGCGGATCGTACCAGCCATCCAAGCAGGTCCAAGCATTACTGCAAATCCGCCATCAGCGATGGATTGATTCCATTCAGGGGACCAAAGTAAAGTGTTACCAACCCAGCCCTCTTGAATACCTTTCACTGTAACATCATAAGCCTTTTTGACTTGTGGATTAGTATCTCCGATAAAGGAACCATCTGTTTTACTATAGTAAATTTGATCCTCAGATTGGTCACGAAGTCCGTTATATAGCAAGTCAGTTAAGTCTGTGAAAGGTTTGCCTGTCTTTTCCGTAAATTGTTTTCCTACTGCAGCAAATTTATCCCAAGTATCGATTGCTGCTGAGAATTGATCAGGATCAGTTGGCAATCCAGCTGCTTCAACGACATCTGTACGGTAATATGCTACTGTAGGGCCAATATCAGTAGGAAGACCTAATTGGAATGAGCCGTCGATCGATGAGGCTTGTTTCCATTTCCAATCAAGGTAGTTGCTAGCAATATCTTTTGCTCCAAGATCGTTCAAATTATAAAATTTATCTTGTGCGTTAATAAAACGCTCCATGAATCCGATTTCAAGCTGAAAGATGTCAGGGGCACCAGAGTTGGCAGAAAGGGCAGTCGTCAAGTTGTTATGATGCGCCGTTTGGTCTGCTGTATTTTGAAACTTAAATGTGACATTTGGGTGTAGAGCTGTGTATTCCTTAGCAAGTGCTTCATAGTTAGTCGTTCCTAGTGACCAGAAGCTAAGTACAACGTCCTCCGCCGGCTCTGTCGTTTCGGCTGGTGCTGCTGCATCCGTCTTCGTAGTTTCTGCAGGTTTGTTTGCAGTATTGTTAGTCTTGTTGTTGTTACCTCCACATGCTGCTAGTGAGGCAACCATTAGAACAGCGATCAATAGTATTGCCCAAGATTTGCTTCTTTTCATTCTTTTATAACCCCTTCCCTTATTACATATTTTTCTTTTTTAGTCTAACGTAAATATCTTCGCTTTTTGAGGAGGTAATATTGCGAATTATGGTTGGAATTTTTACGGTACTGAATTATCGACGCAAAAAAAAACGACCTAAGTCGGCTTAAATACCGCATTAGGTCGTTAAAAATTTAATTTTTCGTATTTTTAAGTAGAAATCACGTTATAAACTAGTTACATCAAACCAATAACTTCACCTTGTTTATCCAAATAAATATGCTCTGCAGCTGGTGATTTAGGTAGTCCTGGCATCGTTACTATATTGCCTGTATGGACTACAATGAAACCAGCACCTGCCGAGACGGATACTGCTCTAACATGTAAGGTAAACCCTTCTGGAGCACCTAATAGTTGGGGCTGGTCAGAGAATGAATACGGGGTCTTGGCCATACACACAGGCAATGAATTGAACCCAAGCCGTTCAATTTCCTTGATCCCCCGAACTGCGGCCGGTGAAAATGAAACTCCTGCACCGCGGTATATTTCCTGAACAATCTTCTCTATTTTAGATTGAGTGTCCATTTCGTCTGAGTATAGGCTTGTAAAAGCAGTCTTTTCTGCGTCTAAAATCTGGGTAAGTGTTCTAGCTAAATCAATACCGCCCTGACTACCCTCAGCCCAAACCTTCGAAATTTCTACCTTAACTCCAATGGATTTGCAGTAATCTATAACTTGATCTATCTCTTCCGCTTGATCCGATGCAAAGTGATTTATCGCGACCATCACGGGTACACCGAATTTTTGGATATTTTCTATATGTCGTTTCATATTTGGCAAACCTAATTCTAGCGCTTTGGGATTCGGTTGATCCAGTTCTAACTTAGATGCTCCACCATTATATTTAAGCGCCTTGACTGTGACCACAAGTACAGATGCTGCTGGAGTCAGTCCAGCTTGTCGACATTTAATGTTAAAAAATTTCTCAGCACCCAAATCAGCTCCAAATCCAGCCTCCGTTACAACGATTTTAGCCAATTTCAGAGATAGTTTGGTAGCTATGACACTACTGCATCCATGTGCAATATTAGCAAATGGACCACCATGGACTACCACTGGAGTCCCTTCTATAGTTTGTACTAAATTAGGCTTGATCGCGTCCTTAAGCAACACAACCATCGCACCTACTGCCCCCAGCTGTGCGGCAGTCACCACTTCATCCTTCTCATTATAAGCGACCAGCATTTGACCAAGACGTTTCTCTAGATCCGCTAGGTCCTTACTCAGACATAATACTGCCATAATCTCAGATGCTGTCGTAATCATAAAACCCGTCTCTTGAACTGCCCCGTTCCCAGCTCCAAGACCTGTCACGATATTTCGTAAACATCTGTCGTTCATATCCATAGCGCGCTTCCACAAAATCCGTTGTGGATTTATTCTTAGCTCATTTCCATGAAAAATATGGTTATCAATCATAGCCGAGAGCAAATTATGAGCTGAAGTTATAGCATGGATATCACCGGTAAAGTGAAGGTTAATATCTTCAGATGGAACAATCTGAGCCTTATTACTTCCTGTTGCTCCACCCTTCATTCCAAAACAAGGTCCTAATGAAGGTTCTCTAAGCGCTCCAATAGTTGGTTCTCCTATCGCATTTAGCGCCTGAACAAGTCCAATCGTTGTAAGTGTCTTCCCCTCGCCAGCAGGTGTAGGATTCATTGCTGTCACCAAGACTAGCTTCCCATCAGGATGATCCTGTAATTCGTTACTGAGTGTTAAATCCAACTTGCTCTTATATTTACCATACAACTCTAAATATTCCTCATTGATTCCAAAAGATTGTGCAACTTCAACAATAGGTTTCATTCTAGTAGACTACCTCCAGTAATTCTAGCACTGTAATCACAGATAAACATACATTTCATATTGTACATCAAATGGGGTAAAGTATGCAGTGGGAAATGAAAGATAATCTCAGAAGATTCCCCCAAAGTAGTTAGCATTAAAAAAAGAAGCCACTACCGAATTACTTCGGTAGTGGCTTCTCCATTATTGCTTGGCGGCGTCCTACTCTCCCAGGACCCTGCGGTCCA
>NZ_RZNY01000062.1 GCF_003994475.1 Paenibacillus anaericanus
ATGAAGTCATCAATGTTGGCTGGATAAGTCGTAAGAATATAGCGCTCTCCAAACTTGCCCTAGCGTATGTTGAAGCACTACAACAGGCGATAGATGAGTAATTATTTATTAGCTATAGTCTTTAGCTATATCTGGATAAAGTTTATTGGAGTTACGATATAACTGGAAACCTGTGGTATCTCTCTTGTAACGAAATTATGAATATATACAAGAAGAAGATAACCACATGAGCAACCTGATTGATTTTGTTCTATTAAATATATTTGGCACTGATCAAACACATGAGCTCCTACACGAACTGTCCAGAGAGAGAAGTTAAGCTGAAAGCATCTCAAGTTATCGGTTGAGAAATTACCCCTTTGTAGCCGTGCCGTTGAACCCGTTGATTACTTGATCACGGCTGTATGCGGCACCGTCTTATCCCCAATATCGGATACCAATGAGGTCCTTACATCTGTATACTTTGGTTATGAACCATAGAATGACATGCTGCAGGTCGAATTATGGTGGAACACGAGCTAAACGCACTCGTCCCTTTCTGGGAGAGATGCGTTTTTTTGCGTTCAGGTTTAACAAATTTGAGGAATGGAGGCTAAAATCATGGAGATCAAGATAACATTACCAGACGGATCAATCAGAGAGCTACTTCAAGGAACGATAATTTCGGAAGCAGCAGGTGCCATTAGCACCATGCTTAAGAAAAATGCAATTGCCGGAAAAATTGATGGCAAATCTGTTGACCTTAATCAACCGATCGAACATGATAGCCATCTCGAAATTGTTACGATTGACAGCAAAGATGGTTTGGAGATCCATAGGCACAGTACAGCTCATGTTATGGCTCAAGCCATCAAACGTATATATGGACAGAAGACAGTAAAGCTCGGAATTGGACCGGTAATCGAGGGTTTGGGATAACCCCTCTGCAATCCGAAAAGAGAAAGTATCTAAATTGAAACAGGGTCGGTCATAATTGACCGACCCCTTTATTATATCCCTCAATCCTCCGCAAACACTGGCTTCGCCGGCAGAGAGGAAGGGTTCTCCCGAAACTCCTTAGGCATTATCCCCGTACATTTCTTAAATATCGAACTGAATTGTGAAGGTGTGGCAAACCCACATTCAACGGCTATTGCAGAGATTTTCATGCGAGTACAGGATAATAATTCAATAGAACGCTCGATCCGTTTCATCATAATATAGTTCATTGGTGAGAGGCCTGTTCTTTCTTTGAAAGCGTGGCGAAAGCGATCAAAGCTGTAGCCGGAAAGCTCAGCTAAATGCTGAAGTTGAACGGATTGGGTATAGTTCTCTTTGAGGAAATTTATGGCGTAAATAATACGGTCTTCTCTTTCTGAATTTCCGGAATGAATCTGTGGTATACGACAAACCTCTATCATTAATTGTCCCCCAATCAGGTTTAACTGTAGGGAGTGGAAGCTACGCTTCTCTAGAAACTCTTTACGCATCGTTTGTAATAGTGACCAGATCTGCCCCTGATCCCCATCCGTATAAACTCCGTTGGACAAGGCTATTGGAATATCATCATATTCAAATCCAATAAAGAATACTTCGGTATCTTCATCATGCTTCTCGTCATGTGGGGTGTTTGGGCGAATGATTGCAAAGGTGTTAGGCTGATATTCGTAACGTTTTCCACCGATGTGAGTATGACCTGACCCTCGTTTGTAATAGACAAGTTCAAAACAACCGTGCTTGTGTATGTCAGGTGACGCCGCCATAGAAAGATAATAAAATTGCAGGAAATTAAGGCTGAAGTTCATACCAATCCATTCCTCTCACAGAATTTCGGGTGCGATAGAGGTTTTACTTTAAATTAATTAAATGGAAACATCCGTACTATGATAGTTGATAGCCGATCCGTTATAGTCTTTCAATTGATATAAATATAGAATGAATTCAAGGGTAATATCAATTAAAACTTATTGAAAAGAGAAAAAGAGACCATTTTCGAGAGATTGTAAAGCATGAGCGGTAGGATGAGGAGGGTGAGAAAGAATTGAATAAAGTCATAATCGATACGGATATCGGTGGCGATATCGACGATGTATTAGCCATTGCATTAGCCATTCGTTCTCCTGAAATCCAAATCGAAGGAATTACGACGGTAGGAATCCAATCTGATCGAAGAGCGAAAATTGCTAGCGGATTACTTCAAGTGAATAACTTGGGACATATTCCGATTGCAGCGGGAGCGTCTATACCCCTCTGCGGTAAATGGAATTACGAAGAATATCCGAATCAATACGGAGAAGAAATGAAGGATTTACCCTATCACTCTGATCTCGACGGAGCCGATCTGATGATTCGAGCAGTTAATGAATCCCCAGGAGAAATTACACTTATTGCGATAGGCGCCATGACCAACCTGGCCATAGCGATTACCCGTTCCCCCGAGTTCTGCAGTAAGGTAAAGGAAATCATCCTGATGGGTGGGGAGTACAACAGTCACTACAGGGAATGCAATATTGTGAGTGATCCAGAAGCAGCAGATATTGTATTCAGATCTGGGATTCCCATAACAGCAGCGGGCTTGGAGGTTTGTCTAAGTTTAATCAGCGATACAGATGCTACGATTGATACCTTGATCGGAACTGGAACAGAACAGTCGCAATTTCTTGCTAAGCTTGTGAAGCGGTGGAAAGCGGTAGGACTCAATCGTCCAATTATTATGTTCGATGCCATTCCTTTTGGTATTCTCATCAAAAGAAGCATGGTAAGTACCGAGAACAAGCTTGTACATGTGGAAACAAAGGGAGATCATACCAGAGGAATGACCTACTGTATGAAGCCACATTTCGGAGAGGTGCCCCAGTACGAACCAAATATACAGGTGTGTATAGAAGTTAACCATGAGGCATTGATGGAACTGTTTGCTGAAAGAACACTTCAATCCTAAAATAGCCAAATCGTGATATTTAGTTCCATATTTTACGAGTAATGTGTAACCGTTTACACATAGGAAGATCAGAGGTTCTGATATGCCGACGATTCGAGATGTAAGCAAACTAGCAGGAGTATCCATCGCTACTGTCTCAAGAGTAATCAATAATAGTGGATACGTGAAGCAGGAAACAGAGAAGACTATTCTTCATGCGATGAAGGTACTAAAGTATGAGCCGGATCCCATTGCTCGCAGCTTAGCCGGTAAGAGCACCCGAATGATCGCATTGGTTGTGCCGGATATTCTTAACCCTTTCTTTCCAGAAATAGCGAAGGCCGTGGAGAATGAAGCAAGTCGACTTGGATATACACTCATCTTATGCAACACGGACAATAGCTTGGAGAAAGAAGAGAGTTATTTTCGAGTATTTGAACAAAAGCGGATTGATGGAGTTATCCTGGCCTCATACACCTTTGATGCTTCCCAGATCAAAAAATGGCAAAGGAAGATGCCCATTGTTGTCATCGACAACAGGTTTCCCGAGCATCCAACAATCGTATCAATCATCTCCCATAATCGGTCGGGAGCACATCTAGCGGTTAATCATTTAATAGAGCAAGGTTGTCAGAAAATTGCTCACATCTGTGGTCCAATGGACGTTTATTCCGCTAAGGAACGTTATAAGGGCTATGAAGACATTTGCGAAAGTCAGGAGTGGTTCACTCCCGATTTGGTCGTTCAGGGCAACTTTCAAATAAAGGAATCCTATCAGGCGACACTACAGCTGATGAATAGACATCAAGACGTGGATGGGATTTTTGCGGGAAATGATATTATGGCAGTTGGCGCTCTTAAAGGACTTTTGGAACTTAATATAGGGGTTCCTAGCGAGGTTAAGCTAGTAGGATTTGATGGAATATCCATTCCACTCGTCGTTCCTGAACTGACTACCGTTTCACAGCCGATTGGAGAAATGGGAGCCCTAGCGATGTTTCGGTTGGTCGACCTTATGAATAATCGCCCGCTTGAAAGTAATGTACAAGTTCTTAACGTGGATTTGATGATTAAAGATTCTTCAACTACAAGAGCTTCAAAGGAGTTTATGAAATGAAAAAAAGAAAAATCTTTGTGGTTGGCAGTTTAAACATGGACATTGTCGTGTCCACGGATCGCTTGCCAAAAAGAGGTGAGACCCTTACCGGTCAATCTGTTCACTATATTCCAGGTGGAAAAGGAGCAAATCAAGCCGTCTGCTGTGCCAAGCTTGGAGCTGACTCGACGATCTTTGGTATGGTAGGGAACGATTGGTTTGGCACAAAGGTACTTGATTCACTACACACAAATGGCGTGGACACCTCTTACATTCAAATCCATAAAAGCACCCCCACTGGGGTTGCATCCATCACACATATGAAGGAAGACAATACCATTGTTGTTGTACCTGGAACGAATGGTTTGCTTACAGAGACCGAATTACAGGAATTTGAAGTGGTGATCGGAGAAAATGACATTCTGCTTACCCAACTAGAGATCCCACTTCAGACTGTCTCTGCCGCTCTTCGCATTGCGAAGCACAAAGGAGCCGTCACTATTTTGAATCCAGCTCCCTACATGTCATTACCTGACGAATTACTGAAATATGTTGATTATTTGACCCCTAATGAAACTGAGTTTGAACAAATGATAGGGACAACCACTTTCGATGAGGGCAGTCTGCGGCCAGCGATTCAGGAGTGGCAGAACCTGCATCACCATTCCACTATGATTATTGTAACGCGGGGTAAACAGGGCTGCTCATACTTACTAAACGATAATGTGGTAACGGTTACACCTCCTAATGTTGATGTTATCGACACGGTGGGAGCTGGGGATGCCTTTAATGGTGGCCTGGCGTATGGATTAGCATCCGACTGGGATATTTCCAGGTGCATTGATTTCGCGGTAAAAGTCTCTGCCACTGCCGTCACCCGGTTTGGCGCCCAGGATGGAATGCCAACACAGGATGATGTGCTTCAGATAACCGCTAAATGAGCAGGTAGACACACAATTGAACTAGATTATACCCAGTGGTATTACGTTTCATTATTCACATAGATAAGAACTTTTAATTAAAAGGAGGCGTTATCGATGTTTAAACGGTTTATGAAATTATCACTTCTCATGGTTCTAGTGTTCAGCGTGCTTGCGGGATGTGCCGGCAAAACAAAGGAACAAGAAGAAAATGGAGCAGCAGTTGAAGAGACAAATAAAAAAGAAGAAAAAGTAACACTCAAGGTGGCATTCTTTCAAGGCGGGTATGGAGATGCATGGTTCAAATGGCTGAAGCAGGAGTTTGAGCGTGAAAATCAAAACGTTACGATTGAATTGGAAGGTAATCCAAAGATGAATGAAATCATTCAACCACGGATTGAAGCCAATACGAATGTTCCCGATATCGTGTTTGTCGATGAATCTTTAATGCGTAAATGGGGACCTGCAGGGAAACTTGTTGACTTAAGTGATCTGTATGAAACTGAAAAAACGGATGGGAAGACCGTTGCAGCAACGATTACAGAATCAACAAATACGGCGATGGACGTCTTTGGTAAGAAATACGGCATACCACTGGCACAATTGTCTCAAGGTGTAATTTATAACGTGAAGATGTTTGAGGAAAACGGATGGGAGTATCCGAATTCTTGGGAAGAAATGGAGTTACTTGCTGAAGCTATTAAGGCAAAAGGAATTGCACCATTAACCTATCCAGGTCAATACCCTTACTATCTGTTCCCATTTGGACATGCTGCGTATCTGCAATATGGTGGAACGGAGTTTATTGAGAAAATCACAAATCCAACGGAAGCTGACATCCCTGGTGTGTTTGAAGATCCGGCATTCCATCGTACCTTTACCTTATTGGATCAAATGTTTAAAGACGATTGGATCATGAAGGGTACGCTGGCGTTGAACCATACCGAATCACAAATGGAATTCCTACGTGGGAAAGCTGCTATGATCTTTAATGGAGCTTGGTTGGAAAACGAGATGAAAGATTCTATTCCTGATGGATTTGTGATGAAAATGATGCCTTTCCCTGCAGCGAAAGATGCAATTGTTAATGAACCCGTTATCGAATCTATAACCTCAGGTTTTGGGGGCATTCCAAGCGAATCGAAAAATATCGAAGTTGCGAAGAAATTTCTCTTATTCTCTTCTACGGATGAAGCTAACCGTCAGTTTACGGAATTAACGGGTTCGTCTAGAGCATTTATCTACCCTGTTGATGGCTTGAATGTTAGTGATTTTACGAAGAGCGCTATGGAAGCTACGAATAAATATAAAACAGTATCGCTAGTATTCTCTCCTGAAGCAATTAGCGATAGCCCGGGTCTAGATGCTTTTGGAGCCATTGCATCAAGAAGCAAAACGGTAGAGGAAGTTATTCAAGCAAATGTGACAGCAGCTCCTGACAAATGGAAAGAAAACCAGAAGTTAATTAACAGCAAGTAGGCGATAGGAAGATCTGAGGCTGTTAGTCTTCAGATCTTCCTCACCTTATCCTGACACATGAAAGGATTCTTGGCATATGAAATTTAAGGTGACGAAGAGAGGTCTGTTTATTACGGTCATGCTGGCATGGCCGCTCATTCATTATCTTGTGTTTGGACTGTTCCTACAAATTCAAACGTTGCTGTATTCCTTTAAGAATTGGAATCCCTACACGGGCAAACAAACTTGGGTTGGATTTGACAACTATATTTCCGCTTTCAAGAGCATGGCGAATGACGGCGTATGGACCTCTGCAATTAAGAACAGTCTGTTGTTTATTCCGATTAACATGCTCAGCATCATTTTGTCACTGTTGGTAGCCTTGGTGCTGTACCGAAAAATTCCTTTTGCCCGTTTCTATCGAATTGTCTACTTCTTTCCTTCCATCATTTCCATCGTTGTCGTGACCATGGTATTTTCATTTGCACTCAATCCAACACAAGGCATCGTAAATGGAATGTTTGATCTACTGGGGCTCGAGGAGTGGAAACGTGCTTGGCTTGGCGATACGCAGACGGCATTAATCTCAGTTTTTGTTTTCTGCATATGGGCGGGGATTGGATGGAACAACGTTATCCTAACCGGGGCTCTACAACGTATTCCTACAGATTATTTTGAAGTAGGAAAGCTTGATGGTATTACCTTCTGGAACGAATTCCGCTATATTGTATTGCCCATTTCATGGTCGACTATCTCGACACTCATTATTCTGGGCACAAGCGGTGCTTTCACCATTTTCCTACAGCCGATGCTGTTAACAAATGGCGGTCCGTTCAACTCTTCTACAACCGTTGCATTGGAAATGTATCGGCTTGTTGTGGAGAAGAATTCCTATGGACTAGCTGCTGCCTACGGCATGATCTTTGCCCTCATCGGGTTTGTCGTGGTTTGGACGGTCAAATGGTTGACAGAGCGCTTTGAAACAGTCGAGATTTAAACAACGATGGAAAGGGGGATGTTGCTTTGATCAAAGAGCGGAGAAGTATTGGTAACAAAGTATGGATGATTGTTTTGCAAATATTGTTTATGGGGTATGCCCTTAGCTTAATCTATCCGTTTATCTGGATGTTCATCAATTCATTGAAAAGCAACGCGGAGTTTTTTCAGGACATTTGGTCTTTGCCAGAGAATTGGCTTTGGGGTAATTACGTTGAGGCATGGTCGGCTGCTCATATAGGCAAATACTTTTTCAACAGTGTTTGGATGACGGCAATCGGAACCTTTACTTCGGTTATGTTTGCTGCAATGCCGGCTTATGTGTTGGCAAAATACAAATTCAAGGGTTCAAGTATTATATATGGTCTAGCGATTATTGGTTTTTTGATTCCGACTATTGGAACTTTTGGGCCGTGGTATTTGCTAATGCAAAATCTAAACTTATTTAATCCGCTTGGCGTTATGCTTGGTTATGCCGGGGGGATCGGCTTTAATATGATCATTTTGTATTCGTTTTTCAAAGGTATCAGTTGGGAGTATGCGGAAGCTGCCTTCATGGACGGTGCGGGGCACTTTCGGGTGTTTGCCCAAATCATGATGCCTTTGGCTAGGGGCGGTGTTGTAGCGGTATGCACTTTTGCCGTTATTGGAATCTGGAATGATTACTTTCAGCCCTTTATACTCCTACAGAATAGTAGTCAATATACGATCGCAGTAGGCTTGGCTAATCTGGTGGAAATCCAGAAGTATAGTGCCGATTATACCGTTTTGTTCGCTGCGATGTGGATCGCCGTTCTTCCTGTATTGGTTATGTATCTAATTTTGCAAGAAAAGTTGATTTCCGGTTTTACAATGGGTGGCATTAAAGGATAACATAGTGGAGGATATGATGAAAAAACTAACGGTAGCTCTATTAGGTGCGGGGGAACGAGGACAAGTCTATGCTAACTATGCCCTATCTCATCCAGAAGAAATGAAAATTACCGCTGTTGCTGAGATCGATCCGTTGAAACGGAAGTTGTTCATGGAAAAGCATAGTATTGACGAAGCGAGGGGCTTTGCAGATGCCGATGAATTGCTTAAGCAGTTGCGGCTTGCAGATGCCGTATTCATCTGTACTCAGGATAAAGATCACTATGTACAGACGATGAGGGCCCTTGATCTAGGTTATCATGTGTTATTAGAAAAACCTATGTCTCCAGATTCGAGAGAATGCGTGGAAATGGAAGAGAAGGCTAATCGACTCGGCAATGTATTCTCCATCTGTCATGTACTGCGATATACACCTTTTTTTACAAAGATCAAAGAGATTGTGCAGTCTGGTCAGATCGGAAAACTCATGACCGTTCAACATAATGAATATGTTGGCTATTGGCATCAGGCACATAGCTTTGTGAGGGGAAATTGGGGGAATTCGGCGGTATCCAGTCCCATGATTCTAGCTAAGGCTTGTCATGATATGGATATTTTGCAGTGGATCATTGAATCACCCTGTACCTATATTTCTTCCTTTGGAACTCTTTCTTATTATAAACCGGAAAATGCGCCGACTGGTGCACCAACCAGATGCCTGGATGGATGTCCGGTGGCACATACTTGCGAGTATTATGCACCTAAGCACTACTTAACCGAAAACGTAGGATGGCCTACCTCCTCGATAAGTGTCGATTTAAGTTATGAGGGAAGATGGCAAGCACTTAGGGAAGGCCCCTATGGTAGATGTGTCTTCCATTGCGATAACGATGTGGTGGACCATCAGGTCGTAAGCCTCGAGTTCGAGAATGAAGTTACAGCTGTCTTTACGATGACAGCATTTGCCCGCGATGGCGGGAGATTCATTCATCTGACAGGTACAAAGGGCGAGATTCGGGGCGCCATGGAATTAAACGAGATCGTGGTGAAACACTTTGATACAGGAGCGGAGGAAAAAATATTACTTCGTTCTCTGGGTGGTCATGTCGGTCATGGCGGTGGAGACTGGGTTCTTGTACGTGATTTTATTCATCTCGTAAATAGCAATGGGCAGGAAAAAGGTCTTTCTTCGGCAGAAGATTCACTGCGTAGCCATCTTCTGGCTTTTGCGGCAGAAGAATCAAGAAGGAAACATGGAACGATTGATATGCGGAAGTATGTGCAAGCCATTACAAATTCTTGAGTCCTTATGATTTAATCTATTTTGCGAACCCCCCCTTTACCGCATTTCCGGTTAGGGGGTGTTTTTATTCGTGAGTTCCATAACTTTTCCAAATATCGGGTATGGAAAATTATAACTGCTATTGGGAGGAATCATGAACAGGAAGAATAGATTAGGGATTTATATTTTTATATTAATGATGACCTTCTCTTTAACAGGATGTTCGACAACAAATGATGGAACTAAGGAAGAACTCTCTACGAAAGAGAATAATAGAGGAACAGTCATTTTGGGTAGATATGAATAGCTGGGGGAAAGTGAGATTTGTTTCGGGTTATTTTATGAAAAATAAAATACCTAAACTACATTTTTACATCGTAAGCTCAAACTTGGTTGTTTTAGATACATTGCCAGACAGCTATTCTAACAACCACGAGCTTGAAAGTATTCAAGCTGTAAGTTTCAAAGACATAAATGGCGATGGAGAAAAAGACATCACAATCATAGGAAACTATAATACGTGGGATGCCTCGAATACAATTGCAAGTGTTACTACAATAGCTTCGGTTTATTTTTATTCATGGGAGTCTTTTACTCAACTGCCTTGGTATAACGAGAACGGTTTGATGAAATTCGAGAGAAACTGCATAGAGAGAAATAAGAAAGTTAATATCTAGCAGATCAGAAACCGAAGGTTTATCAGAGATGGGTTCAAATAAATGAAGGCCAAAATTATGATCATTGATGATACAGAATTTATGAGACGAGTGCTCAGGAACATTCTTGTATCTAGTGGCTATGAGGTAGTTGCAGAAGGAAGCGATGGCGCAGAAGCCGTCCATTTGTATAGGATTGAGAGACCTGATTTGGTGACGCTGGACATAACTATGCCTGAAATGGTCGGCGCTCATGGAGATCAGGCAGCTAGACCCGAAGGCGAAAGTAGTTATGTGCTCTGCCATGGGGCAGAAGAAAATAGTCTTTGATGCCATTATGGCTGGAGCGAAAGAGTTTATTGTAAAGACATTTAATGAAGAGAGGGTCGCTGAAACGATCCATAAAGCATTAGAATGATAACGATATTAAAAGAAATATATTATATAATGAGACTAATAATCGACACAGAGAGGATTGAATCAAATGACTCTTCAACAATTGAAATATGTGATTGAGGTGGCGAGCCGTGGTTCGATCAACGAAGCTGCAAAGCGATTATTTATTTCTCAGCCCAGCCTCTCAAATGCAATAAGAGACCTAGAAGAAGATCTACATATTACTATTTTTGAGCGTACGAATAAAGGGATCTCATTGTCAGTGGAAGGGGCAGAATTTCTTAGCTATGCTCGGCAGGTGGTCGAACAAGCAGAACTGCTGGAGGGGCGTTATATGAATGCCAAACCTTCTCCACAGCACTTTTCGGTTTCTACTCATCATTACGCCTTTGCGGTTAACGCATTTGTGAATCTAGTACGTGAATATGGCCAAGATGAGTATGAATTAGCGCTTCACGAGACAAAAACCTACG
>NZ_RZNY01000063.1 GCF_003994475.1 Paenibacillus anaericanus
ACCCTCTACGCTATGCGAATTACTTAGGTCTCTATCTCAATGAACTTATTATAGCACAACTTAAATCATTAAGATACCTTATCACATGAATTTGAATAAATTGGAAGTGATGTGGATGGTTATGATAAACCCAGAAGAAGCAAAAAGCGACCTCACAAGGCCGCTTTTCTCCTAACCAAATAGGAATTTGGATGGCGGAAGCGAGCGGCAAATTCTCGGTTATTCTGCACCACTTCCAACTCGGTATCCATCATCTTTGAAGCGTAACTCAAGATCAACTACAACGAACCGCTCACAAGGCGTCCCTCATACCATACCGCTTGCCGCTGCGATCTTCGAGCTACCGCTTCTGCCGAACAACTTGCATGCAATAGTATAAAACTTGCGGTATCTCCAACCTTAGGCCAAACCTGCTGACCCTTTTGATCGAGCGGTGTTATCCCACCTGTAATAAAACCAAGCGATTGTGACAGTGATAATTCATCAACACATCCGTACAATTCTGCGAAACGCCCTACCTTCTCTAATTGATCACCATTTCCGAAAGGAGACCAGTGGTCCGTTAGGCTGTCTGTTGCCAGTTTTACATTTACACCTTTTTCAAACAACATCGGAAGCGGCATCATTGTTTTGCCAATTGGAACTGTCGATGCTATAGACATACCTAACGTTGCCATGCGTGATGCCATTTCTTCTGCCTCTTGTAGCTGAGCACCCGCAAACCAAAATGCGTGACTAACGGTTACCTTTCCATGCAATCCAGCTTCTTCAGTCAAATCAGCTAGACGTAATAGAGTTTTCTTTCCCGCTTCGTTGCCATCATGTAAATGAATATCAATACCGGCATTATTTAGAACCGCTAGTTCTACCATGATCTGCAATGACTTCTCAATATCCCCATCCACCGTGAATGGATCTACTCCGCCTACATGAGTTGCCCCCTCCGCCAAAGATTGTTTGACGAGTTGGACAGAATCCGATCGAAGCAGTCCATGCTGCGGAAATGCTACAATCTCAGAAGAAATTTTACCAGAAAAACGGTCTAGGGCTTGCTTTGTTGCCTCTAACCTGTGCAATCCACTAACAGGCTCGATATTACAATGACTCCGCACATGGGTAGCACCAAACCCCTGAATAAGCGTTAAGATGCTCTCGGCTTGCTGCTTTGCCAAGGGTAAGAGTTTTGGTAATAGTACTTTCTCTTGTTCAATCCGTTCGAAGATACTTGAAGCATGCTCTACTGCTTTCCACGGACCATCAAAGTACGTTTTGTCCAAATGAATATGAGCCTCCTCAAAAGAAGGTAGCATCAATAACTCTTTACAGTCGTATTTGGGTAGATTGCTCTCTATCTTTAGTTCCGCCCCAACAATTTCGGTGATCGTACTGCCTTCAATTCGAAGATGACAACTCATCGTATTTGTGCCAACCACTTGTCCCTCTTCTACAACATATCCCTGCTCTAATCTTACATTGGTTAACCAATAAGAAGCGTTCAACATACTACCCCTTCCTTTACACAGCTAATTATCTATCTTAATCAACCCATTAACCTACTCGCAATCTTCAATAATTCTAACATATGTAGAAAACATATTAATTCAAATAATTACTGAAGCACCTCTTTTGTTTCTCCATTTGGAGATGAGGAAGAGGTCAAGACGTCATTCAGAAACAGTTAATTCAGTGCAGATTCCGTAAGATTATAATAAAAAAGAGACCGACAGCTGGTGTATCGTGAGATACTTTCGCCGTCGGTTTCTTTTTAGGATTCATAATTATCTTCAATAAGTTGTATTTAGTACTAGACTTGCTCTGTAACCTGAAGCTCAATCTCCTTCTCGATTAAGTAAGCCTTATCTTCTTGTTCCAAATTCTCATTCTCCATATAATAGTCCTTCAATTCATCTTGGACACTCTGCTCAGTTAACGGCACCTGGTGGCGGTAAGCGGCCCGACAGATCACATGGGCGGCCACCGGAGCTGTCAAAAATACAAAGAAGATTCCCAAGATGAGGCGGATGCTGAAAAAACCGTCGGAAATTAGGAAGTATAGCAAGGTTCCAACCAACGCACACAGCACACCAAGTGTAGAACTTTTAGATGCAGCATGAGACCTTGTGTACACATCGGGCAAACGCACATTCCCAATCGCGCTGATCAAGCTAAAAATAGCTCCAATGAGTATGAGAATCGCCCCGACTACTTCACCGCTTCCGCTCAATAACAACACCTCTTTCAATAAATCTGGCAAAGGCAACTGTTCCAATAAATGATAGAATACCGATCAGCAATATAAGATCAAAGAAGGCATGAGTATGCAGCAGTACAGAGAACACGGCAATAGAGGCGATTAGATTAATACCGACGGAATCTAGCGCCTGAACTCGGTCCGCACTGGATGGCCCTTTTACAACCCGATATAAATTGGCCAGGATAGCCAACATTAATATACATAATGCAGTTATCAACACCGTCTCAAATATCATTTTCTCGTCACATCCTTTATCGCCTTTTCAAAAATAGATTTTGACTTTAGTACAGATTCCTTGGATTCGGGCATATTCAGACCGTGAACGTACAACACCTTTGAGTCAGGGGTTATCTCCATCACGACTGAGCCTGGCGTTAAGCAGATTAATAAGGAGAGGAGTGTGATTTCCAAATCGCCCTCCAAATCCGTTTCAACCTTGAAAATTCCCGGCTTAACATCGATTTTAGGACGGAGTACATGCTTCATGACCATCACCGCAGAAATATTCAGCTCATGAATAAAAATAATGAACAGCTTGCCAATTGCGGCTAGCGTAAATATATAAAAAGGTGTTTTAAAGAATCGGCGGATGCATAGTAAAATAAACAGACCAACAAAGTAACCACTTATAAAGTTTAATATGCTCATTTCCTCTTGCAGGAACATCCACAAGTAAGCAATGAATATGTTGAGTAGTACCTGAACGGGCATAGCTGTCTCCCCCTTTAATCAAACACGGCCTGAATATATAAATATGGATTGAGCAATTCCTCAGCAGCTTGGGCCACATAACCCGTAATCGCTTCAGCGCCGATTCCCATAGCAAGACTGGCCAACGTCAATAAAGCGATCGGAAACAACAAACCCTTTGTCGTCCCCTTCTCCTCTTCTTCACTCAGGATCGTCTCACCCCAAAAGGCGTTCATAAACAATTTGATCATGGAGAACAGAATGAACAAACTTGCCAGCAGTCCGATTCCTCCAAGCCAGTAGTAACCCGCTTCAAAGACGCCTTGCGTCGTAAATACTTTGCCTAGAAAACCGCTTAACGGAGGAATTCCAACCATAGACATAGTTGCGATAAAGAACATCCAGCCTAACTGGGGATGATGCCGAATCAAGCCGCTAATATTCTTCAAATTGCTTGTTCCAGTGAGATGGACAATCGTTCCCCCAATCATAAATACAAGCGCCTTAATCAGCATGTCGTGAATCAAATAATAAATAGAACCTGTTATTCCGGCGGGTGTCAAAGAGACGAGTCCAGCCATAATAAATCCGACACTTATGACCACATTGTAGGTTAATATTTTTCTCAAATCCCAGAAACCGATTGCTCCGAGTCCGCCAAAAACCATCGTTATAGCGGCTAATATCCCGATAAAGAGATGGGTGATCTGCGGTTCATGATAGAAGATGAGCGTAAACATTCTGAAAATGGCGTATATCCCTACCTTCGTGAGTAACGCAGCGAAAATAGCAGCTATTGCCGTTGGTGGTACACTATATGAACCGGGTAGCCAGAAATAGAGTAATAATCCCGCCTTCATGGCGAAAACGATAAGGAATAATAATGCGACGGTGGTTATTAACCCGTCCTGGCCAACCTCTGCGATTCGGATCGATAAATGGGCGAGGTTCAATGTGCCCGTCATAGAATATAAATAGGCAACGCCGATCAAAAAGAACGCCGATGCAATAATGTTCGTAAAAATATATTTCAACGACTCGCGTAGCTGTCTCTGGGCTCCCCCCAATGTGACCAGTACATAGGAAGCAACCAGAAACATTTCAAAAAAGACATATAAATTGAACAAGTCCCCTGTTAAGAACGAACCGTTGACACCTGTGATCAAGAACAAAAATAAAGGATAGAAATAAAGTTTTTCTTGTTTTCGGCCAATCGATGAAAAGGCATAGATTAGGCAGCATATCGCGACAATAGAGGTAGCCAATAGCAGCAAAGCACTGAACATGTCACCCACGAAACTAATGCCGTAAGGAGCTTCCCAACCACCTAACTGCAATGTTTGAATACCTCCAGCTCTGACCTGATTCATCAATAGAACCGAAATGACACTGGTGGCTAACAATGCAACCAAACTAAGAATCCGCTGAAGCTTTATATTTTTCTGGAATACAACGAGGACCATCCCCGTCAACAGAGGAATGATAACCGGCGTGATCAACAAATTATTCATGCTCATTTCCCCTTAATTGCTCCATATCATCCGTCCCAAAGCTTTGATAGGCACGATAACATAAAACTAGTACTAGCGCTGTCACGGCAAAATTAATGACAATGGCAGTTAATATTAATGCTTGAGGAATAGCATCCGTAAAGCCCGCGGTTTTCTCTCCCAGCAAAGGGGCACTCCCCGTCTTCAGTCCGCCGGAAGTAATGAGTAACAAATTGACCGCATGACTCACAATCGATGTTCCGAGCACAATTCGCAGCAGTTGTTTAGATAGAATCAAATAGGTTCCAATGGATATTAAAATACCGACCAGTATGACCATGAGTGTCTCCATATTAGCGATCCTCACTTATGCTTAGAATAATATTAACTGCAGTGCCTATGACAGCTAGAGCGACTCCGGTATCAAAAATCAAAGCAGACGCGAGCTCAGTATCTCCAAAGATCGGTAAATCAACATGACCAAAGGTCTGGGTTAAAAATGGTTTGCCAAATACCACGCTCACCGTTCCGGTTCCAATCGCAATCAACACACCGATCGCCGAAAGCTTTTTGAAATCGACTCTTATATTTTCCCTTACCTTCTCGATGCCAAAAGAAAGATATAGTAGAACAATAGCTGATGCCATACTCAGCCCCCCTATGAATCCCCCTCCCGGATGATGATGACCGTTCATAAATAAATAGATCGAAAAGGTCAATATGATCACGGCAGCCACTCGAGTTACACTTTTCAATATCACATCATTCGGTTTCACGTTGTTCCCTCCTTTTGGAACGTTGATGAACCAATATATATACACCCAACCCGGCAATAGCCAAGACGGATATTTCTAGCATTGTATCGAAACCGCGGAAATCCACTAATATTGCGTTGACAATATTTTTGGCGCCTGCCAGTTCATAGGCATTTTCAAAAAACGATGTAATGGGTTCAAATAATTTATGACCATTTGCGGATAATCCCAACAGGGTCACCGTTAATCCCATCGCGATCGATATGATCAGGTTCGTCAGTTTGAAAGGAATACGCTCGATGCTTTTCTTCAGCTTCGGTAAATGATAGAAGCACAGCAGGAATAGAACCGTTGTCACGGTCTCCACCACCATTTGCGTCAATGCCAGGTCAGGGGCAAGGAAGATCACAAAGAACATAGAAACCATATAACCTAACGCGCCCAATGCAACAATAGCCATAATTCGATTGCTGGCAAATAAGACAGTAAGTGCGGCGATTATCATCCCGAGCACAAGCCCCACATCAAAAATACTGATGGCTGAATTACTTGCGAAATCGAACTGTATACCATGGAACAACAGAAGCGAACCTAGCAATACAATAACAAAGAAAGAAAAAATGTAGATCAGATAGTGTCTCAGCGATCCTGTCATATACCGATTCGTCAGGGATACCGAGAACCTCTCCATACCTGATAAGCCCTCATTGTACAAATGATTCAACGTTAATCCCTGCGTATGATTTCGAAGGGCTTGGAGCCACCGCTTCGTTGTTTTGAAGAGTAGGATACCGATAGCAATTACCCCAATCGTCATCACGAGTTCCATATTTAGCCCATGCCATGCGCTGATTTTCACATCATATGAAGAAATCGGCATCATCGGCAAAATTGAGGTTAATGCCGGGGTAAGGATATATTTTCCCAGTACATTCGGGAAGAAGAAAATGAATATAACAAGTAAGCCCAAAATGATTGGAGAAAACAACATACCCCAAGGTGCTTCATGCACTTTTCGTGTCAGTTTTTCAGGGCGATATTGTCCTCCAAAGGTTTTGAATACAAAAATCATGCAGTAGACAAAAGTAAATATGCTGGCTACCCAAGCAATGATCGGAAACATGATGCCGATGTTACTCAAACCGAAAATACCGGCCTGGGATACGTCATTTACCGCCGCAAAAAACATTTCCTTACTCAAAAAACCGTTAAAGGGTGGTAATCCCGCCATAGATAAGCCGCCGATCAAAGCGATCGTGAACGTGATCGGCATCACTTGCATCAAACCGCCTAAATAGCGAATATCCCGCCGACCTGTCTCATGGTCAATAATACCGACAACCATAAACAAAGTTCCTTTAAAGGTTGAGTGATTAAATAGATGGAATAGAGCGGCAAATGTAGCTACCGTAAAGACAGTACCACTCTCTCCAGGTCCAAAGTAGACCGCTAAAGAACCGATTCCAAGCAGGCACATGATCAATCCCAATTGGCTAATCGTAGAATAAGCTAACATGGCCTTCAGATCAGTCTGTCTCAGCGCTGTCAAAGAACCATACAGCAGCGTAATAATACCAATGCCGGCCACAAGCCAGAACCACACCGAGTTGCCCCCGAAAACTGGAGTCATACGCGCTACTAAATAAATGCCGGCCTTGACCATCGTAGCCGAATGGAGGTAACTGCTCACCGGGGTTGGCGCCTCCATTGCATCTGGTAACCAAATGCCGAACGGGAATTGCGCAGATTTCGTAAATGCACCGAGCAAAACACATAACATAGCAGGAATAAACAACGTATGGTTTTGGATGACATCCAGGTTCGCGATCATTTCCCGAATACTATAGGTATCCGTCATCATGATCATCATAATAAATCCGGCTAACATACCAAACCCACCAAGGACAGTAATCAATAGCGCCTTTAAGGCGCCTTGGCGAGAACTCTTGCGCTCGTACCAATAGGATATTAATAAGAAGGATGAGACGCTGGTTAACTCCCAGAACCCGTACAGGACTAAGAGATGATCCGAGAATACTAATCCCAGCATAGCTCCCATGAACATGAGCAAATATATATAGAAGTTATGGAGAGCTTCCCGAATCTTCGACATATAAAAAATTGAATAAATAATAACCAAGGTTCCGACGCCGGTAATGAGCAGACCGAATAAGAGACTGAGCCCATCCACGTAGGAGATAATATTCATATCAAGGGAGGGAATCCAAGAAATTGTGTATTTATAGGTATCCCCTGCCGCAACATCGGGTATATACTGCAACAAATAGATAAAGATGGATAGAGGTACGAGGGAAACGAACCATCCTATATGTACTAGGCGATTCAAATACTTATATAGTAAGGGAATAAATATTGCACTGATTATCGGGAGAAACATAAAGGTATAGAATATAGACAAGCGCACTCCTCCTTAGTTATGACTTTTGCTTCCTTCTATACGTATTGACTCTTTACGTAACATCAACTATAGTCTTACATAGTTTAATCAAGCTCTACTATTATCATTGAGGTGAATTAATTAAAATGAATAACGTGTATAATGAGAGCATTCTTGTTTGCGTTTATTATGGTCGCAATGGCGAAAGACTCATCAAACGCGGCTGTGCAATCGCTAATATGATGAAATCTCCGCTTTATATATTGACCATTGATCCCAAACCATTCGATGAACTGGATGCCGAGAAAATATTCTATATCGAACAATGGAAAGAATATGCCAACTCTCATCCAACGGCCCAATTTATCATGAAAGATAATGAAAGCCGACCGGTCTCTAAGGTCATTGCAGAAGCGGCCAGAGAAAACAACATTACACAGATCATTCTTGGCCAAACAGCACACAGCCGATGGGAACAACTTACGAAGGGATCTATCATTAATTCCTTAGTACGCGAGATCCCCTTTGTCGATTTGCATATCGTTTCCGTTTCCCGTTATATTCAGGATGAAGAAGGTATTTATGACAAGGGAATTCGTGCTTATTTGATCAAAGATGGGGAGCATTACAAGTTAAGCTTCAATCACGACAAACAAACTGAATATGAAGGGATTTTCTTTAAAGAAGCCGATACTGATTTCGATAACGGAATTTTCCGTCTTATGAAAGATGCTGCAACTATACATGTTCTCGTTATTGACGGGATTGTCACCGAATTAAAAAACGTAGATATTCATACAGCGATGGGTCTAGACGACTCTGTTGAATAAAAGTTAATAAAGAAACTAGCTCTCTCCGCAGGTTCCATGCGGAGAGTTTTTTTGTGTCATTCAAAACAGGAATAACTCACAAATTCACGTCCACTTTAATTGGCATCTTCTCATTCCTGTCGACTCCCAAATACTTTAGCGTCTCTGCCGTGGAATGATGATGCAAAATCGACTTTAAGATGGAGATGGCAACTCCCTTATAATATGCATGGTAACCAAACGTCTTTCTCAGCGTATGGGTCCCGATCTTCTCCGATATTCCTACCACCCTTGCCGAGTGGTTAATAATTCGATACGCCTGCTGACGGGTAATCGGACGACAATCCTTTTTGGACTTAAATAAATAATCCTCCGCTTTCCAATCGTTGTTAGATAAATATTCGTTTAAAATTTTCCCGATTTGGCTGTTTAAGTAATAAGCCTTTTCTTCTTTTGTCTTTTCATCCTTAATATAAAGGAACTGTTTAGCATTCTGGCCATCCCAAACGTCCTGTACAGTGAGATTCAGTAAATCAAGAAGACTAATCCCCGTATTAATTCCTAGTACAAAAAGCAATAAGTCCCTTATAGAGTGTTTTCTCAGCTCCTCTTTCATTGCTTGAATGGTTTCCATGTCCCGAATCGGATTGACAAATTGCACAGAGAATACCCCCGAATAATGTTACTTAATATAAGGTTAACATATATTAAGTAACATCACAATAAATATACAAGCTCATTTTATAAAAAAATCGGTGGCTATTGATGTTAGTAAACTACAGCAGGTTCTGAATACGAAACCATATAAAGAGATGCTTAAGGAGTTACTGACGTAATAGAATAAGCAAATCATAAGTCTCAGTAACGATAGCCAACAGCATCCAAACTTTCACAATACCTGTCCAAATTCCACCTGTGTTGTACTTGAATTATAGAGATCACAAGTACGAATAGCCACGTAACTGCCAGCACATAATAGACTTCACAAACCTATTCCAGTAAACAAGGAGGACCTTTCAATTGAGCGCAAACCAACCAGACAAGAACCTAATCAACACAGTGAAAGAGCTGGATGAGACACCCGTGAACAGCCTGGAGGCTCAACAACAGCAGCAGGCGCACAATGATCGCCGGAAACAAGCGCTGCATGACAGCGATGGCAAATACAAGGAAAATGAATCTGATAACTATCATTAAACCAATAAGAAAACGTAAATATTCGCATCTATGTAATCAACTAAATAACAGAAAAAAGACACCCTCTCGGGCAATGTCATTAAGATAAGCTCAAAACGAAACCGAGAAT
>NZ_RZNY01000064.1 GCF_003994475.1 Paenibacillus anaericanus
ACTTGGAGTTTCATGAGAAGCGCTATGTTGTTGAAACACTAATTAA
This sequence comes from Paenibacillus anaericanus, assembly GCF_003994475.1. Taxonomy (GTDB): domain Bacteria; phylum Bacillota; class Bacilli; order Paenibacillales; family Paenibacillaceae; genus Fontibacillus; species Fontibacillus anaericanus. Next base: position 47 of record NZ_RZNY01000064.1, read on the forward strand.
TGAGCTGCTTTTAAGATTTGAGGATTCTCGTATTCAAGTTACGGCGATTGGTTATCTAGATGAAATACGTTCAAGCATGAGGGGAGGGGATAGTGTAGTATCACCGTTAATACTTGGTGAATTGAAGAAAATAAAGTGTTAGATACTACTCAAAGGAAAGCTGTTTATTGCAGGTATCCACTTACTTAAGGGTGGATATCATAGAAACAAAAAGTCAATGTAATCTAGCAATAACCCCTTTAATTCAAGTGATCGTTGCAGTAGTTTATCTAATCCGTTATATGGAATCGTCATCCACTGACTGCATTCAGTTATGCTAAGATGTCTATAGTTCGCGGTTCGATTTCCCTGTGTAATTGTTGATGTGATCCATTTTACACGATCTTCAAGGCGTCGTTTTTCATCTGTCACTTAATATTTCAATCCGTTACTTTACCACATTTGAGTGTAATAACTCTATGTGGTTTCTTTCTGTATTTTTAGACAAGACCTCATCTCTAGTCAAGGATTTATCCTAGTATACATATATCGAATTGCCTGAAACCATCCATTATTTCTTGTGGCGTTATCAACCTAAATATAAAAGAAGTCTTCTACTTAATAGGTCACTTCAGATTTGCTCAAAAGTGCTTCATATTCTGAATATGCAAATAAATTATATGGGCTGGGGAATATCATTCAAATAAGCTTATCCTGATATATTATATGACACATTACCCGAAACTTATTGAGAAAATCTGAATGAAACTCAAGGAAGAAACAAATCGCCTTCGCTTTATATTGCATTGGATTGATGTGTCTTCACAATACAGGTCATTTAAGGGCAGTTATATAAGAACTAACTTTAAAAGTGTATACACTTTTTTTCTCTAATTCAAATTTAGACAAAATTGTTCATAATTTGCAATTGAATACAAATATTGGAATATAGTATTGTTAGATGTGAGAGATAATGCCGAAAGGGGATTGAATTAATTGTCGTATAAGTCTATTAAGCTTAGTTTATTGGTTTTCCTGTCGTTGCTTTTCATGAGTGCTTCTGTTCATGCGGGTACTATTCACTATCAATATGATGAGAATAATCAATTAAAAGATGTAACAGATCAGGAGAAGGCGGTAAAATACATTTTTGATGAAAATGGAAATATTGTAAAAAAGAAGTTACTGCTAAATAGATTTAATAGTGTTAGTGCAGGATATAATCATACCTTAGCTATTAGACAAGATGGAACGGTATGGGCATGGGGTTCGAATGATTCTGGTAAATTAGGGAATGGCACGTTTTTTTTCCCTTAATACAAGTGCAAGTTAAAGGATTAAGTAATGTCGTAGCTATAGAAGCAGGTCGTTCGCATAGTTTAGCAGTTAAACAGGATGGAACAGTTTGGGCATGGGGTTCGAATAGTAATGGTCAGTTAGGAGATGGAACAACAACAGATCGTAATACACCAGTGCAAGTCAGTGGATTAAGCAATATTGTAGATATAGCGGCAGGTGCTAGCTATAGTTTAGCAGTTAAACAGGATGGAACAGTTTGGGCGTGGGGTAAGAATGATAATGGTCAGTTAGGAAATAGAACAAATATCAATCAAGTAACACCTGTGCAAGTCAGTGACTTAAGCAATATTGTAGATGTAGAGGGAGGTTATAATCATAGTTTAGCTATTAAAGAGGACGGGACGGTCTGGGGATGGGGATATAACGGGTTTAGTCAATTGGGAGACGGAACACGAGAATCTCATAATTCGCCCATTCAGGTTCCAGGTATAGGAAGTGTACAAGCGGTGGTTGCACAAAATGATTTTAGTTTAGCATTAAGAAAAGATGGAACGATCTGGGGATGGGGATGGAACCATAGTGGACAACTAGGGGAAAAGTACTTCATTAGTACACCCGAACGAATCACAGATATAAGCGATATCATTGCAATTGAAGCAGGATATGCAAGAAGTTTAGCAGTTAAACAGGATGGAACAGTTTGGATGTGGGGAACAACGCCGGTACAGGTCGCAGACAATACCATATCTATTGGAGCAGGCTATGGGCATACTGTGATCATCAAACAGGATGGGACACTATGGGCGTGGGGGCAGAACGGTTATGGTCAGTTAGGAGACGGAACAACAATAGATCGTAATACACCGGTACAAATAAATAGGGGGGAGTAAAGTTTATGGCCTAGACGGAGACGGCACATCCGAGACCGATTCAAATTAAGCAAAGCAAAATTATTATGCAGCCTATTCTAAATTAAATAATGAAACTCTCTATCATGTTGCAGACCTCATAGCTAATTAAATAACATAATCCGCCAAGAGTGCGCTGATCCTTAGACAATGCTGTTAGGAAGTAGCATTGAATGGGAAAATACGATAGTCGTATGACTAATGAGTAAATTATAGGAGGTCATTATGAAGTTAATGAAACGGAGTATCTCTAGTTTTCTTTCAATTCTATTAATTTTCTCTCTACTAATTACACCAGAGAAAATCGGTTATGCGAGTGGAATAAATCGGTTGGAAGCACAGGAAACACAAAGTTCTGAGTTTACATCGATCACGGATCTAACTAATCAAGAGGAACAACTGCTTGCAGTAGAGGGTGATGGAATATTATTTGATAATGATAATCGAAGCGAAAGAATTTCAAAGGCACAACTCGAATTAATACATACGAATTTTACGACAGAGATGCTACAGATTGTGGCGTATTTCTATCCGGAGTTGAATGAAGAGCTCACACTTCAGCAAATACTCGAAAAGCAACAATGGACGGAATCTTATGCTCATAATAGATTTAGAAATTTAAGCCCTGATGCACAAAAACAAATACAAGAGTTAGCCCCACTGGTCGCATTAAGTGCTGAGTACGAAATAAACCCAGCTGTACTCGAAGAAATAGTGAACGCCTCTCAAATGAAATCAGTTACAGAAGCCATTTATAGTACTATTAGTAGTGTGATGGATGACGTGTATGGAAATCATCCCGAATCTGGTTTTTTATTGTCGCAAAATATAGAGCCAGGATTAAAAGCGGATACGGATAAAAATTCATCTTATAAATATGAAGAAAATACCAACGATGCAATCGATCCTATCTATCGAACAAGTAATCAAAAGAATGTTGATTTAAATTTAAAGGGTAGAAATGGACTAGACATATCGTTAGTCCGCTCATATAACTCACTAAATGCTAAAATAACCGATCCAACCTACAGTAATGAGAACTTGACAGCAGACCAAATAGAGCAATGTAAAGAAAACATTACTTATTTTACAAATGAATCAGATTGCTTGGGAAATATACCCCAGACAGCTTGGCTCCACTCCAATGAAAACTTTATTGCAACAGGTTGGGAACTTAATATTCCTACCATGAGTAAAACCTTTCGAGATTCGATACGTTGGCTATATGTTCCATCGGCTTATACAGATCCGAATTCCCCAGAATATTACCTAACCGAATTTTACAGCCGTTCCTATGGTCATAGTATCGAGGATCAGGAACTCACATTTCGGTTAGATGATGGAACAACATATACCTTCCAAGGCACCAAAACAACCCCTTCGAAACAACCTTATGACAATGTGACCTACACAAGAGGGAGCAATAATCATTATTATTTAACCGTGAATGATCAAATTACTTATGAATTCACTTTTGACGACATAACAGGTACAGGGCAAATTCTTTCCAAAAGTAATCGGTTAGGGGATCAAATCACCTATAATTATCAATCCGATCGGATTGTCATCACGGATACAGTGGCAAGAACGATTGAGGTTCACTATGCACCAATCCAATCTGGAGAAGTGAGCAAACAAATTACAGGGATCATTGTAAAGGATTCATCAGGGACTGTGATCTATCAATTAGAATATCAAACCAGCTTTAAGTCCCTAAATACCAGTCTACGAAAATTTCAATCAGATGAAAACGAAACTTATGGGATACAAAATGTAAGTACATCCTATGTTCAATTGAACGCCATTTACGATATGATTGGCAATCATCAGCTTGAGACCTATACATATTTTGACCCGAATACGATTGGGACTCATGCAGATTTCAACATGGAGGATGACTATAAGTTTAAGAACGATGCAGAGGGCTCTCCTAAACTGGAAGTTGGAAAAATGGAATCTAGCGATATCGTTGAACGAGAAGGTCAGACCTATGGGGAATTGGTTTATCTGTTATTGAAAAGTATTGATACAGATACAGGCTTAAAAACGCAATATGAGTATCAGTTTTATAATCCAACGTGGATCAATGCACAAGACTATTTACTTCGGGATGCCATGAGAGGTACTACACGCTTGTATTTAGATCAATGGGTACTTACGTATATCGGGTACCATCCGGTAATAGATGTAACTTATTCCTATAATAGTCAAGATAGTTCATCAAAAGTATTGATGGACAAAGTAAAAGGGGAAAATAACACCGAAGAAGTATGGAGATATCCAAGGATTGATACGGGGCGTCTACGGTCTAGTCTTGTGCGTAATGGAGATATAGTGAGCACTGCATGGACGCGTGATCAAATCGATTATAAAGAAATACAGACCGATACGTATCGATTAAATCCATTGGGAATTATGGTATTAGCAAGCCAAATTTCAGAGACAGAAGGATTAACCAATTCGCTCGATTCTGTGGAGGGATCAACGCGCTATATCTATGCACCTAAGCAAGTCGAGACGTATGTTTATGACAATCTAAAAACAAATCCATCTACAATCTATTCATCGGATGCAGGCTTTAGTCAGGATCCAAAACCTGATAAGATCCGTATGTATTTGGAGCAGCCCTTAGTAGGTCCGCCTGCTGGAATAAATAACTACGCAACAAAAAACAAACTTGAATATGATACGTTTGGGTTTGTAGTTTCAGCAACAGATGATCTTGGAAATACAACAATTTACCAATATAATGGTCCCAACCACCAAACAAGCTATAGTAAACTGACTGCTGCTGACGGATTGACCACGGTAGAAACAACTTATTCATATAACACAAATGGAGTAGTTGACAAAGTAACACAGCATAACTCATTTCTAGATGAAGGCGTCAAGAAAACAGATAAGACCGAAACAGTTTACTCCCAGTTTAATGCGTATCAACAGCCGGGACACATGCAAGTCACGAGCACAGGAGACCAAGTTGATACAACAATGGTGAGGAACACAGATCTACAGTATTCGAGTAATGGACTCCATGTTACGCAACAAACAAGCTACGTGACATTGCATACAGACGGCACTCCTGAAGAGGTGACAACACAATATCAATATGATATAAGAGATCGCTTAACTAAAACAATCTACTCAGATGGAAGTGCTGTCGACTATTCATACGACTGGAAGGATAGGTTGATCAGCGAAACCTTTACCCCATCGGGAAGTAATCCAGGAAACGCTCGAACAGCGACTTATATTTACGATGATGCTACACGCACTATCACTTATGAATCACCTGATGGCGAGAAATGGATGTCATACTACTCCCCTTATGGTGGATTGGAGAAGCAAACACAACAAATTGGGACTAATCTTCGGACATTGGTAGTAAATCACTTTAATGAAACTGGACTTGTACTTCATGAAACCCTACCATTTGGAGAAGCTACGAAAAAAACACAGTACGTTTATGGTGCTAATGGTAAGGTTGCGAAAACTATTGATGCACTCAATCAGGAGACGATATATAACTATGCAAATGCTGCTCATCAGACGAATGGAAGTGCTACTTATTTACAGGATACAATTAAACAAATTGATCCAGATGGTAAAGAAACATGGACATACATTGATCGACATGGTCGTGTGGAGAAAATCGTTGAAAAAAGTGCGAACAAATTAAGAACAACAAAGAAAACGAATGATGCATTAGGGAGAGTTCGGAAGTTACAATTAACCTCAAGGTCACAGATTCAAACGACAGAGTATAAGTATGATGCATTTGGTAATGTAATTTCTTTGAAAGATGAAATGGGCAATATCAATACCTATAAATATGATGCTATAGGGAAAGTTACTCGCATTTTAACCAACGGTGTTCCACAGAAAACGAAAACGTATAATGAAACCGGATGGTTGCTCAGTGACACCAATGCGACTGGTCAGGTAGAAAAATATGATTACAATATTCTCGGATTAGTCAAGGAATACAAGGATAAGTCTGGAAAAATCCATCAATACAGCTATACTCCTTACTATGAAGAACAACGTTTTTCCATTAAAGATAATGGAGCAGAAGTGTATTGGTCACAACAAGACTATGATGACAATACTCGTTTGCTTACGGGATTATCTACTAGCGAAGGAGAGAATTTGACTTATACGTATGATGAATGGAATCGATTAGGTAGTCAAACGGTCGCAGGGAAACATTATTCATTAGGTTATAATCAATCAGATCAATTGACGACATTAACGTACCCGGATCAAAAACAAGTAAGCTATACCTATGATCCGTTACAGCGATTGAAAACAGTAAATTACCCTGATATGGGTACAGTGAACTATGATTACAATGTTGGTTCAAATGCTAATAACTATACGATTTCGTATCCGAATCTTGTGAGTCAAGTCCGAGTCACGGATGCATTCGGTGAATTGGTTTCAGTAACCTTTGGGAAAGGAATAGGAGCATTTCAAGAAACTTTTGGTTATGATGGGTTCGGAAACATCATCAGCATTCTAGACAACAGGATGTGGAATTTAACCACATTTAAATATGATGGACTGAACCGAATACAAGAAGAAAACCACCACCCATTAGGAACGAATAGCTATGAGTATGATGACCGTGGAAATCGAACCTCATTAAAAAGCGATATGGCTTCTATTCTGATAGACGGTAGTGAGACTTTCACGTACAATGCATTAAATCAATTAAAGTCATTTACCAAAACAGATACACAAGCATTGTACACATACTATGGAGATGGACTACACGCATCTAAAACAGTCAATGGTGAGAGAACACAATATGTATATTTAAATGGTCACGTTATCGATGAACTTAATGCTAGTGGAAATTCAACAGCACGGAATATTTTTGGGAATGAATTGTTATTCCGTAAAGATGAGGCTACTAGTAAAGCTGGATATTACTATTACAATGGTCATGGTGATGTTGTTGCAATAAAAGACAATGCGGGTTATGACATCAATACGTATAGTTATGACATCTGGGGAAATATCTTAGAACGGACAGAAGGGATGAATAACCCATTTGCGTATACTGGTGAGATACATGATGAAGAATCTGGATTGATCTATCTGCGAGCTCGCTATTATGATCCTCAGATCGGACGGTTTATAACGGAGGATACGTATGAAGGGCAGATCACAAATCCGCTGAGTTTGAATCTTTATACGTATGCTCACAATAATCCGTTGATTTATTCAGACCCAACTGGACATTTTGTTTGGGTTATTCCTGGGATTATAGGTTTGGTCGAAGCAATTTCAGCGGTAATAGTTGTGGCAACCGGGGTTACTGTTGGTGTGGATTTGAATGATAAAGGAATTAATGTATTTGATACTATAGAAAGTAAGAGTACAGTAATTCAGGAGCCAAAGTTAAAAATATATTCAAAGCCATATGTTAGCACACCGCCAGTAACTAAAAAAAAGGTGATCGTGAGTCAGCAGCAGAAAGTTAATAAAGGTCCAATAGTCAGTCAACAACCTAAATTAAGTGAAGGTGCGGACAGTGGATATACTTTCGCAGGCACAAAAACGATATTGAAAGAGAGAATGCTTCCCACAACCGGAAAAATTAGATATATTCCACCGGCTTATTGGACACCATCTCAACCTCTTCCAAGAACCGGAAATGGAGGTTATATCGATAAATTTGGGAATGTTTGGTCGAAGGGGCCTTCAAGAACTGCTGGTCAACCTTTTGAATGGGACGTAAATCTTTCGAATACTGGGAAAGCCCAATTAGAGTGGGCTTCACGTGACGGTTCTCATCTTAATGTTTCTTTGGATGGTAAGATTACTCATAAATAACTATTAAATCAAAAGGGGAAAGACATGTTCATTAAATTATTCATTGAAGGTATTTCGCAAAGTGATGCTGAAAATGAACTATGGAAGATAATGCAGGAGCGTAATTACAATCTGCAGTCACTAAAAATAGAACAAATAACTAACTATTGGAAGTTAGAGAGTGTCTATGTTTGTGAGGTCACGCTAATGTTAAAGCCACATGTAAACGAAGAGGAGTTTTTATATAAATTATCAAATAAATGGTTATTTTTTGAGGATGAACAAACTGAAGCTTTATGCTCTGATACAATGGAGGGCTGTACTATATATTGTGAAAAAATAAAAATGATTAATGCCTTTTATTAGATGGATTGGTATATGAAATGCGACCCAAACAATAAACCATTCGTCGATAGTGGCGAGGATTGGCTGATACTGGAGGATAAGCAAAATGTTCTCGAGACAAATTCTCATCTGCATGAAGGGAATGAAGTGCAGATTACTACCGTTGGAGCATTGGGTGAAATGAAGCGTCAGCGGTTTTTAAGTTGAGAACGACATCGTTTCGTGTCCACAACCTCAAGAAATTCGATAACACAGGCGAAGATATGGA
>NZ_RZNY01000065.1 GCF_003994475.1 Paenibacillus anaericanus
CCCGATGTCATGAAAATGACTGGGTTTCTCGACAAGCTGAAGCCACGTCCAATGACGTGGCTTTTTGATCTATAGTGATCTGCTTGTTTTACTATAACCTTGACTTTTACTCTTATTTCCCTTTGTAAACCACTCGGACTTAGGTTTGCGCGCAGGGTTTGCCTTCGACTTGGCCGGTTTGGCAACTGGAACCGACGACTTCGAAGATCGCTGTTCGACCTTTACAGCTTGAGTTGCTCGAGCTGATCTAGACATCGGATAGGGATGACCCTTCACTTCTGGAATTGATTTTCCGATTAACTTCTCAATATCCTTAAGGAAAGGAAGCTCATCCACTTCGCAGAAGGAGATCGCAGTCCCGCTCAGTCCTGCTCTACCGGTACGCCCAATTCGATGAACATAGGTTTCTGGAATATTAGGGAGGTTAAAGTTGATGACATGAGATAGCTCATCAATATCAATTCCTCTTGCTGCGATATCCGTCGCAACTAACACTCGTGTGGTTCCACTCTTAAAGCTACTTAATGCTTTCTGACGATCAATTTGCGACTTATTACCATGAATGGCCTGAGCTGAGATGTTCTCTTTGATTAAATCACGTACAACTCGGTCAGCACCACGTTTGGTACGGGTAAATACCAATGCGGAAACAATCGATTTATCTTGTAACAAAAGGTTTAATTGTTTCTGTTTGTTGCCCGTTGCAAGTAAGTAAACAGATTGCGTAATCCGATCGACCGTAGAAGATACCGGAGTAATCTCAACTTTTACTGGGTTAACTAAAATCGATTTGACCATTTTAGATATTTCAGGAGGCATCGTTGCGGAGAAGAAAAGAGTTTGCTTCTTGCTAGGCATTTTCGAAACGATCTTCTTCACATCATTGATAAAGCCCATATCTAGCATCCGATCAGCTTCATCAAGCACTAATATTTGGACATATTGCAAATCAATACGCTTCTGACTCAAAAGATCGATCAGACGGCCCGGTGTTGCAATAATAATGTCCGCACCATGGTTTAGTGCCCGCTCCTGTACCTTCTGTGAAACCCCGCCAACAATCGCCGAACAACGTATGTCGGTATATTGACTATATGCTTTTATGTTATCAGAAATTTGCAAGGCAAGTTCTCTTGTTGGTGTTAATATCAATGAACGTATACGGCGCACAGCATTGGTTTTGCTTTGCTGTTCACTGAGCAGTTGGATGATCGGTACAGCAAATGCCGCCGTCTTTCCTGTTCCCGTTTGTGCGCAACCTAGCAAATCTCTGCCTTCTAACACAGCAGGAATCGCTTGTTCCTGTATAGGTGTTGGTTCAGTATAGTTCTCTTTACTTAAAGCTTTTAGAATTTCCGGTATAATATTCAATTCATTAAATGTCATGTTGTCTCCTTAATTATAAATACACTTTTAACATTTCTTGTAGCGTCTCCACAAGGCACTACTTTACGTCATAACATATAAGGATAACATATATAGATGCAAAAAAGCCACGTCCCACTAAAATGTACCACTTAGAATAGACCATTTAAGGTACCTACTCTATGAGGTGCATTTTAATTTGGACGCAGCCTATTATAGATGATTAATTATTAAAACGTTCTTTAATTAATCCTCCAATTCAACGCTTTCGATTTGTCCATCGGTATTTAGGGTCCATTCAATTTCGACACCTTTGTTTAATCCAAGATTGTCTTCATCCTCAATGACGACTTGACTTGGAATGGTCAAGGTTTGCTGCCCTCCGTTTTTCACCTGAACGGTTACTTGATTGCCTGTAGCTTCTGTAATAATTCCTTCATATTCAAGATTCCGAAGAACGATCTTATCACTCGCATCCGTAATTGTTATTCGTTTTCCGTCGTCTGTAAGTAATTCGACCTTTTTGCGATAGTTATTTTTTATTGCTTCATCTTTGATTACTTTTTTTACTGTCACTCCGCTCGGAAGTCCCTCTGCATCTGAGGTAGTGGATTCTGGTTGGTTTGCTTGGGGATTCGCTTGTTCTACATTGTTAGTCGTATTCGATTCTGTTTGTGAAGGTGTTTCTGCTGGTGGAGTAGTTCCTTGTGTTTCAGTTGGAGTCTTAGTACAACCGCTTAGTAAAATCAATAAACAGGTTAGAAGAAGTGTCGCATGAAACCGTCGCTGAATGGTGCGTTTTTTGAATATCATTATATTACTACCTCCATTAATTTTACTTGTAAACCTGAGTTGTACTTGGAAATAGTTTTCACTTCTTATTATGCTATTATGCACAATCTACTCTTCAACGTTCTTATCATCCATTTTTCGTTTGCGCGTGATTTATTTATTAACTTGATGTGATAAGCATTAATTGCCACGAGACACCGAATTTATCATTCACCCAGGCATACTTCTCACTTACAGGGGTAGAACATATTGGCATTAATACCGTTCCCTCTTCAGATAACTTCTGATAAAGTGCATCAATCTCTTCAGCTGTCTCACAGGTTATAAATAATGAAATGCTCGGTGTAAAGTTGAAGTTATGTTCTTCTTTACTATCAATACACATATAAGTTTGTCCATTTAAAGTAAAGATAGCATGTAATACGGTCCCATCTTCATGATACAACACCTTATTTATTTCTGAATTATCAAACAAAGTGGTATAAAAATTCATAGCCTCCATAGCTCGTCCAGAAAACATAAAAAAAGTAGCAATTTTTTGATGGTCCACTAAAGAACACTCCTTTTATAGGCTATAAGTCCCATGCAGATTATCCGATTTTATTTTATTTCCGTCAAGCATCAGTTTCATAAATATATAAGCCCTTGAAAAATTTCAAGGGCTTCAGCATGACCGATTCATAATCTTAGAAAGAATATCCATTATAAATAGTGTTAAAATGGATTATCATATTCGCAATTATTCTTCTTTAGCTACAATACGACGTTTAACTACTTGAGACTGATACATTCTCCATCCCGTTAACAGGGCAGCAGCTAGACATATACATGCTGAGGTTACGAAGACTGTATGCATCCCCGTTAAGAAGACATCTGGCCGATCAGGAACCAATCCAGTTACACGATATCCAACCTCTCTGCTCATCACATTGAACAAAATCGTTGTTGCTACTGTAATCCCCACAACCATCCCTATATTCCGAACTAGTGAGTTCACACTACCTGCCGAACCAAGCTGGGTTCGCGGAACTTGTGACATAACAAGTGAATTGTTAGGTGATTGGAATAGTCCACTACCAATACCCAGCATAGCAATCCAAGTACCTACGACGATTAAAGAGCTTCCAGCATGAAGATTAGCCAAACCAAATTGGGCAATGACCATAACAATAAGCCCCGCAAAGGTCAGTAGTTCAGACCCGATTTTGTCAGATAAAGCACCACTAAGAGGTGATACGATGACCATACAGATAGGTAAGAGCATCAGCAGAAGACCTGCATAGTGTGGAGACAAATCCAACATATTCTGAGCATAAAATGGAGCGATAATATTAAAACAAAAATTCGCCGTAAACACGAGAAATCCGCATAGAATACTGAGCGAAAACGATACATTCTTGAACAATGACAACTGGAGTAGCGGCTCTGACCGAATTAACTCAACACGTAGAAATAGAACCAAAATAACGGCAGCAGCGATAAGAGAACTAATGATCCAGATATTATTGTAGCCATATTGCTGACCAAGAAGCAGCCCCGCAAATAATGTAACGATAAATAATGCAAATAACGAGCTACCTGGTACATCAATTTTCGCCTTTACCCGTACAAGGTCCTTCGGAAGCACTTTCCATCCCATAATAATAGCGAATAGGCCGATCGGAATATTTACCAAAAAGATATATTCCCAACCCATTGAGGAAATAATGATACCCCCCAAACTAGGCCCAGCAATACTTCCCAAAGAGACAAACGTACCAATCAAACCCAGTGCTTTTCCTCGTTCATTTGCTGGGAAGATGTCTGTAATAATTCCTTGGCTGTTCGCCATGGTCATAGAAGCACCTAAGGCCTGAACAATCCGTGAAACAATCAAAAATGGCAGTGAACTGCTCAGTCCACAAAACAATGAACCTATGATAAAAATAACAGTGCCGATTTTAAAAATTCGGATTTTCCCTACAATATCGCCGAGTTTGCCAAAAAATAAAATGGCCGAACAGATAGCCATCAAATAACCCGTTGTCACCCATTCAATCTGAGCTATTGGTAGACCCATTTGTTTGGACAAAACAGGTAGCGCAATATTGACAATACTTCCATCCAAAGTGGACATAAAAGTAAATAAGTTAAGAACAATAAGGATAAGCCAACGTTTCTTCTGAATTTCGGCATCCTCCTGATAATTCCCAAGAATTGAATTCATAAGCAACCTCCAAATCACGAATGTACATTGGTTGCGTGCGCAACTATGTTGTACTATCAGTTTACTCCATATTAGTTGCGCATGCAACAACTTTAAGATAGTATGAGTATGACGTCTTATACGGATGAGGTGCAACTTTGAAGAAAGAACCGATTGGTAAACTTATCTCTTATATTCATCGACAGAATCAAAAAAATCTCGCAAAATATTTATCTCCCTATGGACTTGGTAGCGGAGGACAACATACCTTTCTTAAGTCTGTGCTACAGAAGCCAGGGATTACGCAGGATCAACTAACACAGCTACTGAAATTCGATAAAGCAACGACAGCAAGATCAATCAAACTATTGGAACAGTCCGGGTACATCGAGCGTAAACCGGATCCGAATGACCGCCGTTCTCACCTTCTATATCCGACGACAAAAGCAATTGAATTTGCCCCTGAACTTCAATTGATGTTAGATAATTACAATAAGAAGCTTGTTCATCATTTAAGTCCTGGAGAAGAAGACTTACTTATCTCCCTCTTGCAGAAGATTAACTTTGAGCTGCAGGATGAATAGTGGTGAGAACACAATAAAACTCCAAGCCACTTGTGGACTTGGAGTTTGTTTTATTATATGAAATGTATAAGGATGCTATAAAGGCAGGTCTCTTTTTCGAAACAGAACAATGGCTAAACCAAATGAAACCAATCCGATGGCGGAAAGAATGAATGAGATTACAACCATATTCACATTTCCGCTTATAATTTCGCTGGGTTTATATAAGGAGAAGATGGAGATGTTCCTCATCCATTGAATCTTGTCGCTAAGTTTACCCAATAGATCCAAGCTGAAGAATCCAAAAGTAATCATCCCGGAAATACCACGTGCCTTCTTCTCATCATTGGAAAGTGAGGACACTAGGAAGGTGATACCCCCGATTGCGAAGAAGAGTAGGAACGCTGATACATTCATCTCAATGAACTTGGTTGTATCAAATTCATAACCTTTTCCCAGAAACCACGCATTTCCGACAAATCCGGCAATCGTCGTGACGGCCATGATCAGAAATAACCCCGTCGTCAGCACACTTGCTTGCGTGAAAGCGACTTTCCCCCGTGTCGTCGGGGTGGTTAATAAATAGGACATGGAACCTTGGTCTACCAATTTAGCCATAAGCTGAGTTGATAGCTGCACGCATACGATAGCAAGGATAAGAACTAGAATTAATCCGTAATATTCTCCTGAGATAAATGCCTCTGCACTCCCAAAGCCATTGAGACCAAAAGCTTTCCCTACACCTTCCGGCATGGACTCCACCAACTGATCGATAGCGCTCGAATTGCTGGCGATACTAGGATACAACCAGAACATGAGAATGATATAAAAGGCAGATCCGAATGCATAGTTCATAAAGCTCTTCATGTTCACTTTCATCATCTGCTTATATAAGGTAGCATTCATTTCATCGTCCCTTTCCGATCATAGTAATTCATAAATATGTCCTCTAGGTTCTGACTAAATATATCGATATTACGCACCTTGTACTTTACCGTCTCTTCTAGGAATTTATCGTAATTACCCTGAATGGCCACCCTCACTCGATCCCCTTGGTGTGATTCAATAAGCAAGCCAGAGTTTAGAAATGATGTCACATCAGCATGGTCTTCGAAGATAACTTCAAACACCTTCCGCTGCATGGATTGTAGTTCGTGAATATCTTTGACAGCAATGATGACACCATCCTTGATAATCGCAGCACGATCGCAAGTCCGCTCGATTTCGGCGAAACTGTGCGACGACATCAGGAATGTTTTCCCCAAGGCCTTCTCCTCCAGCACAATCTCAATAAATACCTTCTGCATAAGAGGATCCAGGCCTGATGTCGGTTCATCCAAAATTATAACTTGCGGATCATGCATGAGTGCTGCAACGATTCCAACCTTCTGCTTCATCCCTTTGGACATTTTACGAATGGGCGTATGAACATCAAACTGCAAACGGTCGATCAGATTAGCACGCTTAGACAAGTCTTTCATTCCTTGCATTTTAGCTATGAAATCCAGGAACGTCTTACCCGTCATTCCTTCGATAAAAGATATTTCCCCCGGCAGATATCCTGTGTAAGCTTGAACTTTCCCCTGTTCCTTCCAGGTATCTAGCCCATTCACCTTCACAGATCCTTTGTCCGGTTTCATGAAGCCCATGATATGCCGATTCGTCGTAGACTTCCCTGCCCCATTCGGGCCTAAAAAGCCAAAGACCTCACCTTGCTCCACCGAAAACGATACATCAAAAATTCCTTTCCCGTTTGAAAAGGTCTTCGTCAAATGCTCAACGGTTAACATTACGGCACCTCCAAGAATGAAGAAATGAAATATTATCATTAAGATATTTCATATGTTACAATATACCTGAAAAGTTACTTCGTCAATGATTTTATGAAATATATTTGTGTTTTCATTTCATAAGTATGTAACAATCTATGAAGTTAGGGTGAACGATGATGAATGGTTTTGAGAAAAGGGCCAACTTGATCAAAGAAAAGATCATGAAAACTACTTTAGATATGCTACAAACGTCGGAGCCTAAGCGAATTCGCATCGCTGATATTTCCAAGACAGCTAAAGTATCGCAGGTCACGATATATAATTATTTCGGGAGTAAAGAGGCTCTGCTCCGGGAAGTATTCATTAACTTCGCTGACAAAGCTATCCTTGATTTCGAAGAATACATGAACGAAGGCCATTCTTTAAAGGAAAAAATCGAGCACATTATCTTTTTGGAGAAAGAATCCTATAGAGGTTTCCCCCCCGGTCTTATCAAAGAGCTCTTGATCGAAGATCATGAACTAGCCAGTTATATCGAAAAGCAATACAAAGAGAAAACAATCCCATTGACGGTTCGCCTCATTGAGGAAGGTAAACACAGCGGCGAAATTTCGAATGACATTTCCATTGAGAGCGTTCTGGGCTTTATTCAACTCTATATGAACCAATATGAAAACTTATTGGAAATGGCCCAGCAAAGCGGGAATATGGATAAATTTTTAGATGAAATGGTCCATATGTTTTTTCACGGCATTTGTGGGAAGTCATAAATAAAACAACAGCTCCTCGACTCGGTCGGACAGGCTATTGTTGAATGAAATAGTACGAGATATAATAACGGCATAGAGGTCGTGAGGAACACGCCGCTTTAATACAATTCACACGCTGAATGGAAATTCGGGATGAATTGTATTAGAGCGGCTTTTGTTTTCTTAATGGAATCTTTAAGAGAAGTTAGGTTGCTTTTGATGCAGAAGGAGGAGGAGTACAATGTCACGGTTTGAGCAGCAATATGAAGAATGGTTAGCGTCAAATATAGCTACAGAAAGGAATCCCAGACGAAGGGAGTTACTTGATAAGGGGCTAGGCCATGGGACTGTCGAGTTCCTTCGATCCGTATGGTTTCCCGCTATTGGTAATTTGAATCACCTATTTCCTGAATGGGAGGTGCGTGACTTTAGTAACGGCTATCGGTACTTTGATCTTGCCTATATGCCTGGAGGAGCAAAGGGCGGTATAGAGATTCAGGGTTATGGGCCTCATGCAAGGGATCTTGATGTAAAGCGATTCAAGGATTTATGCAGACGACATTGCTTGTTAGCTTTGGATGGGTGGACATTCCTTCCGATTGCTTATCTTTCTATCACTGATGAGCCCGAACAATGTCGGCAGCTAGCCCTCTCATTTGTTGGGAAGTTCATCGCGTCAGACGTACCTTCCACATTATCATGTCTTGAAGCCGAAACCGTCCGTCTTGCACGACGCCTTTTGCGCCCATTTACTCCTACTGAGCTTGCCGAACATCTCAAAGTGAGCGATCGACATACTAGGCGTATTTTGCACACACTCATTGAACTACAACTACTAGACATTGCCAGCGGCCAGCAGCGTGTTCGAACCTACAAGCTTCGGTTGTAAATGTGCATGACGGTAGCATGGGCGTAGTAAAACATACTATGTTGCGAGAACGGTGTGTTTGGCGGTAAACCTTACTCTGATGCGAAAACTTGTGTGTTTGGTGGTAAAACTAGAACTAGAATAAAAAGTGGACACCTCGATAAGAGAATTC
>NZ_RZNY01000066.1 GCF_003994475.1 Paenibacillus anaericanus
GGGGTTTGTCCCACTAGACCAAACGTATCCGGGAAATAGCCGATCTTGGAAGGCTCGCCGTAACGCTTAGAATCCTGATGTCCGATCTGCATGTTACGTACGTTGGCTTCTCCACTCGTTAGGAATGCATCCTGCAGAATGTACCATGGGCCGATCAATAGATGTCCCTCAGTAATATATTTCCCCAAACGTTCCTTGTTCTCNAGACGGACATGATGCTTCTCATAAGGTAGATACCATTCCCGATCCCAGTGCGTGTGGGAAATGATATGTGCGGTTCTTTTACTAGTCATAATCTATCGTTATCCCCTTTCATTTAGCTCTTTCAATAAATATTTCACAACTTAAGACTAACTCATATTAGAGTCCATATACACATGTAAATTCGCCATTTGAAAGCCATTACAACTAAGCATGATATTCTTTCAATATAGACCATGAAGCTCCTCTAAAATAAGGAGGCAAATTAAACACACCCTGGTAAAAATTAAAGAAAATATACAAACAAGCGCCTTCTCCCTCAATATATCATTAAGTAGAGAAGGCGCTAACATCACAATGATTATTTTTGTGTTGCTTTCCACTCATCGAATTGTTTCTGAGCTTCAGCAAGGACTTTATCAATACCCGCATCCTTGAATTTTTGAATCGCCTTAGGTAGATACTCATCAGGATCAACAGAGCCTGTATACAGTGAAGGAATAAATTCCTTGGCTACGTTAGTTACCGAAGCTACTTCTGTTTTCACCTTGCTAGTATCAAAATTGAAGCCAAATGTAGGTGCGACAACTCCTGAGGCATTAAATTCCTCGAAAGAAGACCATTTGTCTTCAGGATCTCCATCATGCAGACTGGTTAAGAACATGTTGCCCAATGCGAAACCAGGCATTGCATATCTTTCCTGCATAGCAGGTAGATCTTCAATATAATCGCCTTCTAATTTCTTGTAATGCTCGCCTTCAATTCCGTATTGAATCAAGTTACGAAGATACTTATCTGTGTTCAGCAAGTTCAGGAACATCATTGAACGTTCAGGATTCTTAGAATAGGAAGAGATCGCTAGCATAGAGCCTGCGGCAGAACTTGTATAAATAACTGGATCCTGCATTGGTCTAGTTACAATATCATAACCCGCATTTCTAGACCAACCTAACTCCGCATAAGGTTGAGTGATTTCTCTGTCTACTAACCACTTACCTGTCTTGATGTTATCAATACCATCCAGTGTTGCTACATCTTCACGGACATAACCCGCTTTATAGTAATTACGCATAGTGGACAATGCTGATTTCAGTTCAGGGGACTCCAAAATATTTACGAATTTGTAGTCCTTAGTATCAAGGTACATACCTATTGGAAGTTCATCACCCAATAAGAAGTCAAACGGCATAAAAGGTTTGAAGCCTTTTGGAACAGCTAGAGGAGTAATATCCGCTGTTTCATTATCTTTAATCACTTTCAAGAGCGGTTCCAAATCCTCCAAGGTAGTTACGTTGGAAATATCCAAATTGTATTTATCTACATATTTTTTGTTGAAGCGCCATACGAATTGTTGTGCCAATTCCTTATTAGCTGGAACACCATAGTTAACACCATTGACTTTGGTACCTTCCAGGAAACGTGGATCCAATACTTCCTTAATTCCTTGGCCGTAATTATCCAGTAGATCATTTAAAGGCATGAATACACCTTTTGATGCATTTGGTAAATAATCGAATGCCCATGAACTAGTAAAGGCAATATCATAGTCCTCACCCGAACTGGTAATGACTTGCATGCGTTGGCTATAGTCGCCCCAGTCAATCATAGAAATACTTAGTGTAGTGTTAATCTTATCTTTCAAGTATTTATTAATTTCTTCCTGTACCTTTGGTAGATCCTTCTGGTTTGGTCCGATCAGGTACATTTTAAGGTTAACAGGATCTAGCTTAGAAATATCAACGGTGCCATCACTCTTAATCGCCTCAGACTCCTTAGCTGCTTCATTGTTCTCTTTGGCTCCACAACCTGCAAGGACAACAGATAATAATAGAATTAAGGTAAGCGACAACAAGGAAACTTTCTTGCTTTTGCTCTTGTTCATGTTCTTTCCCCCTGGAGTGTTTTTTTTAAAATAAATATATTGATTCCGCTTCCAAACAGATAGTTATGCAAACAATCTATGTAGCGCGGTTACAACCTAATTGAAAGAAACTGTTCCAAATCTGATTAGCCTTTAACCGAACCTACAGTTAGCCCTTGAACAAAATAACGCTGGAAGAATGGATACGCCATAACAATCGGTAAAGTTGCTAATACTACCATCGCCATTCGCACCGTCTCCGTAGGAAGATTCGCAATCGCATCATAGGAACCGATATTATGGGCATTTTTCGAAAGAAAGTCCATATTCTTCTCAATCTGCATTAGCATAAACTGCAGCGGAGGTATGCGCTCAGGATTGTTATAATACAACAGCGCATTAAACCAATCATTCCAATATCCCAAAGAAGCGAATAGTCCAATGGTTGCAATCCCTGGTAGGGACACAGGCAAGACTATACGGATAAAGGTAAGAATGTCTCCCGCCCCATCGATCTTGGCTGATTCAATAATTTCATCAGGTATCGTTGTTTGAAAGAACGTACGCATGACAATGATTGAGAACGCACTAAGCGACAATGGGAGTATCAACGACCATAACGTATTTTGTAAGTGCAGGAATTGTGTCATTACGATATAACCTGGTACCATTCCCCCGGAGAATAACATGGTGAAGAAAGCCAAAAAGCTAAAGAAACCACGGAATTCAAAACCCTTTCTTGAAACGGCGTAAGCATAAGTAGTTACTAGCACTAAGCATAGTACTGTACCCACCACCGTAATCACAACGGTAACTCCAAAGGAAGTTAATAGTGATTTCCCGGAATTTGCGATGTATTCATAAGCAGCAAAGCTGAACTTACTTGGGAATAAATTAAACCCTTCCAACACTAGTGTCTGCTCATCTGTTAACGAAATAATAATGACAAATAGGAATGGAAACACACAAGAGAAGGCGAACAACCCTATAAGAATATTAAATAATGTATTCCACAATGGAGATATGGCGTTGTAATCCGCCTTTTTCTTCTGTCTCGCTCCTACCTTTGTTCGAGCTTGAATCGTTGTATTTGCCATAGAAAACACCTCTATTCTTTAGAAGATTGCATGATCCTTTTCAATTTTTCTGACAATATAATTCGTAATCAGAATCAGTATTAGACCAACCATAGACTGATACAAGCCAGCTGCCGTACTCATTCCAATATCGCCCATATTAATCAATCCACGATATACAAAGGTATCAATAACATTGGTAACCGGATACAATGCACCCGAATCCTTCGGAAGTTGATAGAATAAGCCGAAGTCAGAGCGGAATATCCCCCCGATAGCTAGAATCGTCAAGATAATCATCAAGGGTTTCAGAAGCGGGATCGTAATATATCGAATCTGCTTCCATTTCGTTGCTCCATCAATCACAGCCGCTTCATAGTAAGACTTATCAATACCAGTAATCGAGGCCAAATAAATCACACTATTATAGCCGACGCCCTTCCATATCCCAACAAATATCAGAATGAATGGCCAGTATTTCTGCTCTGTATACCACATGATGGGTTCACCACCAAAATAGCTGATGATTTGATTCAATGTTCCTTTATCCGTACTTAGAAAAGTAAAAGCAAAGTAACTTATAATAACCCACGACAAAAAGTGCGGTAAAAACATCCCAGTCTGATATATCTTAGCCATCTTTTTGTTAACCAGTTCACTGAGAATAATCGCGAATGTAACGGAGATAACCAATCCTAGAATGATCAATGCCAAATTGTATAAGATGGTATTCCGTGTAATGATGTAAGCATCATTTGTCGTGAACAGATATTCAAAGTTTTTAAAGCCCATCCATTTACTGTTTAATACACTTGCAAAAAATCCATCCCGGTGAATACGGAAATCCTTAAAAGCCAGTACTGAACCAAACATAGGCAAATAGGCAAAAACCAGAAACCAAACCGTTCCAGGCAAAACCAAGAGCAACAGACCTTTATTTCGCAGTAGCTTCTTCCAAAAAACGTTCACGCCTCACTCCCCCTTGACTGAAAACTTCTAGTAAATTAGCGTTTAGCGTTTGTTATGTTCCCTTACAATCAACAAGAATTACGCTGGCAGTGAAATCCACCGCTTCTATGACGCTCGCCATTTAGTAACTTCATTGTCGCTTGTAAGCGCTATCCTCAACAAGTTGAAAAATGCTAGAAATGGATGAACAAATTAAAGAAATGAGTCTAATCACAAAAAAACAGCAATCAATCTCCCTTGAAACTGGAAAAAAGACTGCTGTAGAATCCTCTTTATTCTGTTGAGCTGTCCGTTAGATATTTCAATTCAAGTCTTATCTCGAATACATATTTCTTAACTCTGTAGGAGACACTCCAGCATATTTCTTGAATTGCCGAAAAAAATAAGAAGTATCAATATAACCTACAAGAGCAGCAATTTCGGCCGTCTTTTGCTCAGTATGCAATAGGAGCTGGGTAGCTTTCTCAATGCGATATTGATTCAAATAATCCGAAAAACTTGAGCCTACCTCTTGTTGAAATAACTGACCCAGATAGTTGGGATGTAGCTCAAGCCGCTGACTTAATGTCTTTAAGGACAATTCCTCTTTATGATGCCCCCTAATCTGTTCCATCACAAAGGATACATGTGGGCTATACTCCTGTTTGCGCTCTTGACGCCGTTCAATACTCCGAAGTACCACAGACAGGACATGCTGTCTTACACCAATCATAGTATTTATTCTAAGCAGTGGGCCTAACATCTCACTATAGTCGGGATGCTTCTCCAGCTCCTTCGCCATCATCATGAGTTCGATCGCCACATTTACGAAGGACTGTCGAAGAAATCGCTCAGAATGTAACGTACCACTAAGCAGAGAATCAATAAATCTTTGCACAGCTTCTATGTCGCCTTCGATCAAGATTCTGCTAAACGTCTCTTGATCACACACTGGGGCTGGGGACAACTCTATCTCTACTCCCCCCTCTCGGTCATACTCAACACTCTGTCCTCCAGAAATTAAACACTGTTGGAACTTGCTCTGGGCCAACTTGAAACTGGCCTGTATGCCAGCCAAGCCATGGCTTACATCCCCCTCCGAGCTCCATACTGGCAATCCAACCAATGAATAGATTTGTTCTGCCATAGCTTGAATACTCCGACTAATATGACTGAGATGCTCTTCTTCCATGAAAGTATATAAAATGACAATGTCCTCATTCGTATTCGGAAAACAGATGACTCCATAATTTGACCCCAGCAGTTCTTGTGCCGCCAGCTCACACTCACTAGCAAGACCATTCATACGGTACAATTGCGATATAGGCTTATCTTCTGAAATCACCCTAATTACTACAGTCTTATAATATTTATAATTCAATGGAATTCCCAAAAGCTGTGCCCGCTGCTTGAATTCTTGAATTTCAATCTCGCTATTAACCCAACGCTGGAGTACATTGCTACGTAAAACAGCCCACTCTTCTTCTTGTCTGAACCTATTCACTTGCTCCCGCTCCCAGTCCCCACAAATATGCTTAATGGTAGACTCCAGCTCTTCAATATTAATGGGTTTGAGTATGTAATTTTCAATTCCCAAAGTAATCCCAGTCTTCACATAGTGAAATTCTTCATATCCACTAAGCACAATAAACTTGGTACGCGGATGGATCCCTTTTACCCGTCTGATCAGTTCCAAGCCATTCATATTGGGCATCATAATGTCTGTAATCAGTAAATCAACAGAGCCCAGCTTTATTAATTGTTCCAATGCCAGCTCACCATCATTAGCAGAGCCAGCAACCTCTATGCCAAATTGCCCCCAGTCTGTAATTGAGTTTAACCCTTGAGCAATTAATGGTTCATCATCGACAAAAAATACTCTTTTCATATCAATATCCCTCTCTTAATGCTGGAATCTCAATTACGACTTTTGTACCTATTCCGTCTTCGCTCTGAATGGTTATACCGTACTGGTCTCCATAGGTCATTTGAATTCTTTCGTGTACATTTATCAAGCCAATCGATTGATTATTCTTGTCTGGAGCTTGTGATGACTTAGCCAACATAGTATTAATCTCATCCAATTTCGCCCGCGAAATGCCCCTCCCGTTATCCGTTACAATAATCGAAATGCCCCCTTCATTTCGTACTACATAAAGAGAAATGCAATTATTATCCTCCAATGACCGAAAACCATGGATCGTATAATTTTCAATAATGGGCTGCACTAACAGTTTCAAGATACTACATTCAACTACATCCTCATCCATATGAATATCAACCTGAAGCCTGCCTTCATAACGAATTTGGAACAATTCCAGGTACAGAGAACACATCTCAATCTCTTCCCCCAAAGTAACAATCGTTCGCTTCTTCACCATACTTTTAAACATAACTGACAAACTATAAATCATCTTCCCAACATCCTTAGCCCCCATGCTATAGGCCTTCATTCTGATACTTTCGAGCGTATTATATAAAAAATGAGGCTGAATTTGTGATTGCAAAGCTACTAGTTCAGCATGTTTTTGTTTAAGTTCTGAAGTATACATTTTATCGATATATAGCTCTATCCTGTCGCACATATCATTAAATCGTTGAGAGATTTGCTGGAGTTCATCTTCACCATGTAGCTTGATTCTAGTAGAAATATCACCATCACCAATGCGGTTCATAGAACGGATTATTCGCTGCACCTTTTTAGAATATCTGCGCATCATAGTTGTGGTAATCGCAAAGCTCACGATAATAAATAGTATTGTAGCTATAAATAGTTGGCTTCTCAACGTATCCATGCTAGCATTAATTTCCGACTTTGAGACGATACCTACGACGGATAACCCATCATTTCCTATATTCAGTATATTCACTTTCGATGGCTCATCCAGTTCAACCCAATCTCCTGTATTCTGTAACTCTGATTGATAGGGGTATACCTTTCCAAAATACTCATTATTGGAGTCAAAAATAACGGTACCCTGTGCAGTCATAACTAGAACTCTCCCATTCATTACAGGAGCTCGGCTTTGCAGCCAAGCAGATATATCCGCAGAATCAAATTCGATATTTAACATTCCTATTTTCTCCAATGTCTCTGGATCCTGTAGTTCACGAGAATATGAATATAGGTTTGAGGCCTTCCCTACAACTCCTGAATGTGAGTCCTTCTCTACACTATTCCACGGATGTAATTTTCTTTGTATAAACCAGTCCTCCCAATATGACCTGGAACCCTCTTCATATATCAACTGCTGATTGTCTCTACTGATTGAGGTATAAAACTGTTTTGGGTAGCTATATATAGAAATACTACTTACACCTGTCTCATTCCTCATATAGCTTTTATAGAATTCGCTAAATGAACTTGTTCGCTGAACGCCAGGCCTTGTGAATTGATCCAATCGATACTCCAAATAGTCGCCATAGGAATGATTCAGAAAATAGATCATATCTGCACTCACGGAAGCGTTACCATAGATTTGCTGAATCGTCCTCTGGATGTTCTCATTTTGTGTGCCCAAATAGAAACTCAGGACCTGTGCTGTCTTCTGGTTTGCATCACGCTCTTCGTGGATTACGCGTTGTAATTGATACTGGTATACCATCGTTGCAGCTACTACAAATAACACCATCATAACCCCAGAATAGAGCAAAATAATCTTGTTGAACATCTTTCGCTTCAGATGATTTCGGTAAAACCTGCGTATCCTAGACATCTATCCAACACCCCCCGAATAATTCTCAACGATTCGCGTTACAGTTTATTACCGAGTAATCCAAGGTACAGACTTATGAAAAGTAACACCTTGATCTGCAGGCTTAACAACTGAAACTGAACAATCAAAATAGTATACAAGAAAGAGGCTATTCTTGTCATCATTACATGACTTTGAATGCCTCTTTCTTCATATCTTAATTTTATATCATTTTAATAAAGACGAAGACCTGTCGTCACAATCTCACATGGGCCAACCACCATAGATAAACCACCTACGGCATTCTTCGTTAGAGGCGGCATCGCCTCTTCCAAGATCGTTGTTTTGTAGAAGTGCTCACAAGGAATATCTGTACTTAAGGTAAGCTCCGTTTGTTCTTTGCTCATGTTGTACCAACGTAACATGAGATCTCCACTCTCTTCATTCATCTTCATCGAAGAGAAGGCAAGCTCAGCACTTTCCCATTTAAATGGAGTATATGCTGGAGCAATCGGTCCCTCATGAACGTCGCTTTGGCTTACAGTCCATGGAACTTGGAATTGATATGCTTCAGCGTAAGCACCGGAAGTCATACCGTCTCCAGTGTGTGGAATAAGCTCCAT
>NZ_RZNY01000067.1 GCF_003994475.1 Paenibacillus anaericanus
TCATAAAGAAGGCTGTCGAGACTTTCTCGACAGCCTGAGGACGGCATATGCCGTCCTTCTTCTTAAAATATCTCTGCTAGCATGTAGAAGAACTACTCCAATGTCCGGTTTTCGACATCTTTCAGATTATTCTGTTGATCAGTCTCACGCTGTTGTTGTGTAAACTCCTGACCTTGCTCTACAGGAGTCTCTCCACTAACACTGCGCGCAAAATTCGTAAACTGTGCCTTCTGGGCATCGTCTTCATGTTTCAGTTTTAACAGTTTTTGCGGATCATTGGTAAGTTTGTCTGAATGATCTGTTCCCATGAATATCCCTCCTTGGAAAAGTGATAGGGGTATTTTACCCTGCCAGATACTTTTCTAAACCAAGAGGGCTGGAAGTTGAACGTTCACGTGTATTTTTATTACTTTAAAGTAAAATCCAAAGATTGTACCGTTGTACTACTTCTTTTTAGCGTAATTGTATAATCGCCTGGTGACCATGTTAAATTATGTAAGTAGATTGGGGAAGCAGCCAAACCTGCATACTCTCTAATCTTTTCTTCTTGTAAAATCTGTTGAGAACCTTTTTTCGTTACACATAACTGAGCGATCGCCGCAGGGTCCCGTTGATCGGGATAAATAGCTAGTGCGATCAGTTGACTGTCGTTAGTAAATAGGGTGCCGTTATCTCTCATTCCCGGCAATTCATCATCTTCTTCATGGCCGATTTGAATTTCAAAGTTAGTTCTGGGATGAACGAAATCGATAGTAAAATGTATGATGAATATCGTTAATATGATCACAAGTAGTGCAGATAGGATTCTTATGACTTTATAATTCAGTACCATGAAGAATACCTCCACTTCGTTAAGTCGAATACGTAAGCTAAGATTCAAGGTGAGAGGACATAGGATCCGCTATTCTGTCTTTTTTAGGCTTTTTTTTGAGTTTTGCGGACCTGAGATCCGTTATTCGTCTCAAATATATCATAATCAGAGATACTTGAGCGAATAGCGGAACCAGTGTCCGCACAGATCACAAAACAGGGATATTTCAGTAAATAACGGACTCAGTGTCCGCTCACACAAGATATCGACGAACATTTATGTACCTTTCATGGTATGAAGCTGGTGATCGGCGGCTTTAGTTAGCAATTCTGGAGCAAGTCGCGGTACGCATTCGCACCGCGTTCCCGCTTTGTTTATCCGCTATTTTGAACACCATCCAAAGTCATCGTTTTCGAAGCCACTGTCATGGCTTATTTACGCAAATCTATTTTTCACTTGTTTGCTCACACCCCTCATCTATCCATAACACTAATAATTAAAAAGAAGCAGGAAATTCCTGATTTGAAAAGGATCTTCTAGCCTCTTAGGTATGCAAAATTTTTGACTGTCCAGTTACCAATATAATGTTTGTAACACCATATTACAAAGCCCCATAGAGCTGTCCTGTTCAAGACAGGAAGACCTTGGGGCTTTGTTTTTCCATATGATAATTCTTTTTCCTACTAATTAATTACTTCTTAGCAGCTTCGTAGCGTTTATTAACTTCGTCCCAGTTCACTACGTTCCAGAAGGCAGCGATGTAATCAGGACGTTTATTCTGATATTTCAAATAGTAAGCATGTTCCCATACGTCGAGACCGAGGATGGGAGTCAGACCCTCAGAGAGTGGGCTATCTTGGTTTGGTGTGCTTGTTATGGCAAGCTTACCGTCCTTACCCACTACGAGCCAAGCCCAGCCACTTCCAAAGCGGGTTGTCGCAGCTTTCGCGAAATCTTCTTTAAATTTATCGAAGCCCGCTAGCTCACGGTCGATTGCGGATGCAATTGGACCGCTAGGAGCACCTCCAGCACCGGGTCCGATGATTGTCCAGAACAGAGAATGATTGGCGTGTCCGCCGCCATTGTTTCGTACTGCTGTACGGATACTCTCAGGTACTTCATCCAAATGGGAGAGTAACTCTTCCACGCTTTTGTTCTGAAGCTCTGGAGCACTTTCTAGTGCAGTATTAAGATTGGTGACGTAAGTATTATGGTGCCGATCGTGATGAATGTTCATCGTTTGTTCGTCGATAAATGGCTCAAGTGCATTTGCAGGGTAAGGTAGAGCGGGTAATTGATGCGCCACGGTAGTAGATGCCTCCTGATTAGTATAAGTGATATGCTGTATCCTCTCCGGTAGGGTGTCCCAACCTAATACTAAATATATACAACTTGAGTAAATAAATAGAGATTTAAGAATTAACATTGGGGTGATCATCTCCTGATTTAGAGTTGTGTTAACTCAGTGTTAACTATCCTATATTTTGGGAATTATCAAAGATTTATGCATTTACATTTCCAAAGTATGAATATTTTTCGAGAATATTAAATGTAAACGCTTAATATAAAGCGCTTTCAGAAGAAAAGTGATGTATTCTGGAGATTATTATGGTTTAATGGACAAAGAAGAGGTTTTTTCTCGTTTTTTGTCTAGTTTCAAACTATTTGGTTGATGTAAAATTGGACCTTAAATTTTACATGAATCTATCTTGCATAAGAAAAGGGAGATCAGAGCATGCGTATCCGTTCCTTTCAGTTGAGTGATGTCAATCAAGTGATGGAGCTTTTGCAGGTTGCCTTATCGGAAGAATGTTACGAAGACACTAAGCGGGCGTTTGCCAGACAACTGTCTTGGGATTCTGAGTTAATCATGATCGCGGAAGTGGACGAAGAGATCGTTGGTGCACTTATTGGAACGATCGATCAGAAAGATTTGGGTTGTATTTACCGGATCGCCATTCACCCAGATTACAGACGCCGTGGAGCTGGCAAAAGTCTTGTAACTGCTATGGAACAACGTTTCCAACAGCGGAAGGTTCACCGTATTATGATAGCGGGGGACGAGCATAACAAGGGAGTGGCAATGCCGCTTTATGAAGCGATGGGATACGGAGCTAATAAGTTTCTTGAAGCTTTCCAGAAACTTAATATTGCAGCGGTTCACTCGTTGTCGGGATCTTAATCGGGCCAATATCGCGTGTATTATATTGGAATGAACTAAGCATATCTTTCGTCCGTTGCATTTGGGCGAGGGATATGCTTTTCTATTATTAGCGCAATTTTTAAATAACTTATAACCGAGGTGTGGAATGGAACCTGTTATTCCTTCGGGAGATGTAAATCATACAAACGAACAAGATAAGGCCATCGCTGCTGAGGAAATTCTGCAGTCTAAGAAGACATGGCTTGTAGAACTCTGGGATTTCAGTAAAACGATACTGATCGCTTTTGTGGTCATGCTGCTGTTAAATATATTTGTGTTCAATTTGTCGTTAGTCAAAGGGCAATCCATGGAGCCGACTTTAGAAAACCAGGAACGTCTATTTGTAAATAAGCTGGTGTATCATATCGGATCTCCGAAGAGTGGGGATGTTGTGGTATTAAAGGACCCTAGTACTGGATCTGATCGAAAGATGTTTCTGGTCAAGCGAGTCGTAGCGGAACCTGGGGATACAGTGGAGATCCGTGAGCATAAATTACTAGTTAACGGGCAATCTCAAGATGAGCCTTATACGGATGTCCAAATACAGGATAGTGACATTAAGCCGCTTACGCTCGGAGAGAACGAATACTTCGTTATGGGGGATAATCGCCATGCTGGACGGAGTAAAGACAGTCGCTCTTTTGGAAGTGTGAAGAGTGAACAGATTGTGGGTAGGGCTGAGTTTGTTTTTTGGCCTATCTCCAAAATAAGAGGTTTGTAGTATTTAGTATTTGCTATGATTCGTATGACATCAAGAAGACATCAAAGGAGGTGATGAGGTGGATAATAACTTGAAAGCTCGTAAGCCAAGCAGGGAATCTATGTGGGCTGAATTAAAGCGAGAGATTAAAGAGGCCGCCCCATCGCTTGGGATCGACGATATAGGATTTGCCTCGGCTGATCCATTTCTTTCATTAAAGGCTGTGTTACTAGACCGGCGCGAGAAGGGCTACGAATCTGGTTTTGAAGAACCGGATATCGACAAGCGGATTTATCCTGAACTTTCTTTTGATGGACAACCAGCTTCGCTCATCTCTATTGCTGTGGCCTATCCCTCCAAAATGGAGAATCCACCGAAATCGGCCCCTGGTGAGCGAAGGGGGATTCTAGCTAGATCGGCTTGGGGACGAGACTACCATTTAGTACTCCGTGAGGCCATGAAGAAATTAGAGGATTTCATCAGGGAACGTATTCCTGAGGCTAGAATTGAGAATATGGTGGATACAGGTGCTTTGGTCGACCGTGCGGTAGCTGATCGCGCTGGAATCGGATTCAAAGGGAAAAATTGCTTAATTATATCCCCGAAGTGGGGAACTTGGGTCTACCTTGGCGAACTTATCACTAATATTCCTTTTCCACCGGATACTCCGGTTACTGAAGACTGTGGAGAGTGTACGAAATGTCTAGATGCCTGTCCAACGGGTGCGCTAGTCGGTCCTGGGGTATTAAACGCACAGCGTTGTATCTCATTCCAAACTCAAACTAAGGGGTTCGTGGAAGAGGAATTTATGCTGAAGATAGGTAATCGGTTGTACGGTTGCGATACATGTCAGGTGGTATGCCCTAAGAATAAAGGGAAACATTGGAACCATCGTCCAGAGCTTCAACCTGATCCTGAAACGGTGAAACCGCTGCTTTTACCTATTCTGGATTTAAGCAATCGACAGTTTAAAGAACGTTTCGGAACAAGTGCTGCGGCTTGGAGAGGAAAGAACCCGATTCAACGAAATGCGATTATTGCACTAGGGAACTTCAAAGATCCCGGGTCTGTGCCGAAATTAATAGATATACTGATAAAAGATTCAAGACCTGTGATGCGGGGAACAGCCGCTTGGGCATTAAGTCGAATCGGGGGGACAGAAGCACTAAGTGCTATTGTCAAAGCAATTGCTACAGAGACGGACGAAGAGGTACTGAAGCGTCTGCGAAATGCTGAAAGCAAGCTCATGGAGGCTGAAACACCGGAGGTTTGATTAATTCCATCTCGCTGCAGGGAGCGAATTTTGGTTTTTAGATTTGGTATGGCAGAGACATCAGATGGTATTAGTCATCAGAGGGGATTGAGATTATGAGGTTCATAAGTGTTGAGGATATCGAACAAGGGCAATATCTTGGTAGAACGGTATATTCCTCTAATGGTACGGTTTTGTTATCTTCCGGCGTTCAGCTTACAGTCTATATGATCAACACGTTGAAACGGATCGGTGTTACCATGCTGTATATCAAAGATACGGATTTTGGGGATATTCAGATGGATGAAGTGTTGAGCGAATCAACCAAAGGACAGGTATTTCGAGAAATGAACGAATTGCATGAGGCAGTTCGATCAGGTAAAGAATGGAGCACCAAGAAAGTCTTCGGCGGTGTAGATGCTTTGTTAAATGATGTGCTGAATCATAAGGATGTACTTCTACAACTGACGGATATCAGGACAGCGGATAATGCTCAATATCTTCATGCCGTTAATGTTTGTTTAATTTCATCAATGATCGGATTAAATATGGGGCTTGGCTTCTCTCAATTGAAGGATTTAGCAGTAGGAGCCTTACTGCATGACATGGGTAAGTCCATTCCGTTACCCGAGGGTGCTGATGAAGATGATATGAAGAATCATCACACTTGGCGGGGGTTTGAGGTATTAAAGCATAAACGTGAATTTAATCTATTAATCGCACATACAGCACTTCAACATCACGAACGGATGGATGGAAGTGGTGTGCCGCGTGGACTTATGGGAGAAGAAATTCATCTATACCCCAAGATAGTAGCGGTTGCAAATCGTTACGATAATTTAATTGGTGGTGGCTCAGAAGGAACGGGACGTGCGTTGCTTCCACATGAGGCATGCGAAAGTTTGATGGCCTCTTCTGAACATGAACTTGACCACGAAGTGCTGGTGGAGTTTACAAGAATCGTCTCAGTATATCCGAATGGTACAGGTGTACGGTTGTCTACGAAGGAGAATGGAGTAGTTGTCCAGCAACACCGTGGACTTCCCGGACGCCCCGTAATTCGTATTATCCGTGGTTCAGGTGATGATTTAGATGTTAAGGAAATAGATTTGGCAGTTGAGACAACGGTATTTATTGAGGCTGTTTTAGCTTAATTTCTTCAATTATTCTTTAGTTAGTGGTATAAGCGTTATTCAGATTGGATTTGCTAGGTTGTAATGGTAATGCTATTATATTTTTTAGTTGTACAAGCTATAATGTATAGTGTTGGTTATATTAATACAGGGGTGGCTGAGTGATGAATTACGTAATACCTATTATTACTCTTATTGTCGGTTTAGTTGGCGGTTTCTTCATCGGTGTCTACTATCTACGTAGTCAGATGACAAAGATGCAGAATGACCCGCAAATGCTTCAGAAGATGGCTAAACAAATGGGTTACAACTTGAATGGCAAACAGATGCAACGTGCACAGCAAATGATGAAGAATCAAGGCGGAGCACCAAATGCACCAGGAGCGCCAGCAGCAAAACGTAAGAAAAAGTAAACTTAATCGCTCCTAGAAGACGGAGTTTTTGGAAAGGAGGAGGCGCTTGATGGCAGGACTTAAAGATTACGTAAACAACAAAGTCGGTGAGAACCGAGATCAGATTGAGCATCACGTTCGTGAAATTTTAAAGCTGATTGGCGAAGATATCGAACGGGAGGGTTTACATGAAACCCCAGCCCGGGTCACCCGGATGTATGAAGAAATATTCGGAGGATATGAGATTGATCCCCGTGAGGTACTCGGTGTTACGTTCGAAGAGAATCATCAAGAGCTCGTTATTGTAAAAGACATTGTGTATTACAGTCAATGCGAGCACCATATGGCGCCTTTCTTCGGCAAAGCGCATATCGGATATATCCCAAGTGGAAGAATCGCGGGGCTCAGTAAGCTGGCCCGACTAGTCGAAGTTGTTACCCGGCGTTTGCAAGTGCAAGAACGAATCACTTCACAACTTGCTGACATTATGGAAGAAGTACTGGATCCCGCTGGTGTCATGGTTGTCGTGGAAGGTGAACATTTGTGCATGTGCGCTCGTGGTGTTAAGAAGCCAGGGAGTAAGACGATCACTTCTGCAGTACGGGGGAGTTTTCGTACCGATGCCGCTTCAAGAGCGGAGTTCTTGTCATTAATCAAGGATTAATCATGTTAAATAAATAGGCTGGCGATGGTAATTTGATATTATCCCCTTTAAGTAGACAGTAAAAAGAATGACGT
>NZ_RZNY01000068.1 GCF_003994475.1 Paenibacillus anaericanus
CCAATTGTTAGTTGTGTCTAACAATTGGGGTGCAGTTCATTATCATGACACTAAATTCATGGTAATTAAGTGGTTTTTTTTGTTAAGGAACGCGACTTGATAATACACTAGTCCATATTATTATACTCATATGCACTAATGTTATATTTATAGAGCGAATTTATACAAGTATAATGACATTAAATTTATAGTGAAGATATGTGCTTAGAAAAAAATCGGAAACAGCAAGTTATAAGAGACAAAAAAAGAGGAGTTAATAATTATGATTAATAATTTGTTTATACTTGAAGAAAGAGAAAAATTGAAATGGAAAAATGAACCGATGTACTGGGAATACACCAAAGAAGATGGTTTGATTATGGATGCATCAGCTAATGCAGATTTTTTTAAAGATCCTGGGGGAAAACATATAGCCGAGTCTGCTCCTTTTCTATATGTACAGGTTGATTCGTCCTTCCAGCTTACCACACAGATTCAGGTAGACATGCTTCATCTATATGATTCAGGCTGTTTGATGTTAATGGCGGACGATAACAATTGGGCCAAACTTTGTTTTGAATTTAACGGAGAGTATGCCACCATTGTGTCTGTTGTAACAAAGAACGGATCCTCCGATGATTGTAATTCTGAGCGTGTTATGGTTGAAACCCCCTATTTAAGGATCGAGAAAAATGGATTAACTATTTCTTTTTATTACTCTATTGATGGTCTGGATTGGAAATTAATACGTTACTTTGGAATGGATTCCTCTGCGCCGTTCATCGCGGGAGCAGTTGCCCAGTCTCCGATGGGATCAGGTTGCCGAGTCAATTTTAAATATCTAAGCTTATCGTCACCAAATAGGGATAGTAGATTTTAGGGCATGACAAAGAAACCTCTGGATACTTGTGAGAGTCTACCACAGGATGATATCTCTGTAGTTCTAGCTAGATTGTAAAAAGGATTTGAACGAGTTTAACTCGAATTAATCAAAAGTGATACTCAAATCAACTATTTATATAAGTTCAGGAGAAATAAATAATGAATGGTCATAGGAAAATTCTTATTATTGAAGACGAGCAAGATATTGCTCGAATTATAAGGGACTATATTAACAAGAACGGATATGAAGCTACCATTGCTAGTAATGGTAAAGATGCCTTTCAGCTCATCGAGATATTGAATCCGGAGTTCATTATTCTGGATATTATGCTACCTGATATTGATGGTATTGAGCTATGTCGCCAAATTCGGGAGAAGAATAATGTTCCCATTCTTATCTTAAGTGCCCGAGGTAGTGATACCGATAAGGTGCTTGGACTTGGATTTGGTGCGGATGATTATATGACGAAACCATTTTCATTAACCGAGTTACTTGCAAGAATTAAATCTAATTTGCGAAGAGTTGAAAGTATGATAAGTACTTCGCCGAAACAATCAGAGAATGAGGATATTCTCCATTTAGGAACGATCATCATTGATAAAAAGGGATACAAAGTAACGAAAGAAGGTAAGGAAGTTTCACTATCGGCGAAGGAACTAGAGTTGTTATTTTTTCTATCCAAGCATAGAAACCAAGTCTTCTCTAAAACTCAACTATTGGATGCTGTATGGGGTTACTCAACTTATGGGGATGAGAGTACGATAACCGTGTATATTCGCAGAATACGAGAGAAGCTGGAAGTGGATCCGTCCAATCCCATGTATATTAAGACAGTCTGGGGAATTGGCTACAAATTTAGCTTCGATGAATGACAAGTAAGATAGGAGATACCAATGTATTTGAATGTTTGGTTTAGAAAATGGTTAATAGCCGTTCTTATTTGTCTTGTCATCATCATGGGGTGTGGGGCAGGTTTGCTCTGGGACAACTATAGAAGTCAAAGCGAGGCTGACTCCCAGTTGGTTATTAATAAGATACGACTCCAAGTGAGCGATATGATGCTCTATCTAGAACAATTTAATCAAGAGCTTGAAAATGATTCAAAGATACGAGAAACCATCCAAGCTATGTCACAGAAACATCAATTAAGCTTAATGTATGTGCAACTAGATGGCCGTATTATATTCAATTCCTCACCTAACACCAGCGCTCAACAAATAGACTTAAAAACTGTGCTTCATTATGACTTATATCATGCGAGAGTTGATAAAGATACCTATAGCATAGCTTTCCCCGTAGTTGATGAGGTTACCCAAGTTCAAGCTGGGAATGCTATTTTTGCTATGCCAGCAAGTACTGTTTTCGTTGAGAAATCCCATGCTATACCTCTTACGCTGTTTATAGTGATGTCTACAATGCTACTCATCCTATGTTACCTGATGTTCATTATTAGAAATAAGATCAAGAGAGACATTATTCAGCCAATTTATCACTTGAAGGATTACACGGAGTCTATTATAAAAGGAAACTACGAGAAAAAAGCTTCATATGGAACTATGAACGAGATCGGTGAGGTCTATGCGATGTTTGATCAAATGAGATTAGAGATCATGTATCATAGTATGCGGAGAGATGAACAGGAGAAAGCGCAGAAGGAACTGATCTCCAATATTTCGCACGAAATTAAGACACCACTAACGACGCTGAAGGCTTACATTGAAGCCATTCGTGAGGGAGTCTGTCCTGACATGCCATCAGTTATGGAATATGTTGAGATCATGCATACCAATACGGATAAAATGACCCGATTGACCGAGGATCTCTTGGTACATGCATTACAAGAACTAGGACAGATCTCGGTGACGCTCACTGAGCAGTATAGCAGGGAAATGTTTCTTCGGATTCTACAACCAATCGGTCATTTTGTTCGTACAACAGGGGTAACATATATTGAGCCTACGGACATTCCGAATGTACTCATTAATGCCGATGCCAATCGGTTGGAGCAGGTGGTTTCTAATCTAATTGCTAATTCGTTGAAACATACATCAACAGGAGATTCGATTAGTGTGGATATAGTGATTGCGCTGGGACAGTTGAAAATAACGATAGCGGATACAGGAAAGGGAATTCTTCCACAGGATATTCCTTTTGTTTTTGATCGATATTTTAAAGGGAAATTGAATTCTAGTCCTAGAAATGAAGGGTTTGGATTAGGGCTCTCGATTTGTAAACATATTATTGAAGCTCATAATGGTTCGATTTCTTTTAGAAGTGACCAAGGTCAAGGTACGGTATTTCATTGTATGATTCCTTTATGTTAGGTTGTCGCAGTAATATTTCATTAATATTTAGATAAGTGTTTATACATAAACGCCCTTTACAATGAGAATATGACTTTATTTCAGGAGGGCTTACATTTGGGAAAGAAAGCGATCATTCAAGCTACGAACCTTTGCAAAACCTACTCGACAGGTAGCGAACAATTTCATGCGATCAGAAATCTAAATTTAGAAGTTTATGAAGGGGATTTCACGGTAATTATGGGGAATTCGGGATCAGGAAAGTCCACGCTGTTGTATATGCTAAGTGGGCTTGATTCCGTAACGGTAGGAGAGGTTTACTTTCAAGATCAACGTATCGACAGCTACAAAGAAAAGCAATTAGCAGAGTTTAGGGCGAGTAGAATCGGATATATTTATCAAAGCATTAATCTAGTGCCTGACCTTACAATATTTGAAAATATCGCCTTGCCTGGATATATCGCGGGGCATTCCAAGAAAGAAGTAAAGCGTAGGGCGCTCTCACTAATGAAGGCTATGGAAATTGAGAGCCAGAAGCATCGCCTCCCCTCCCAAACCTCAGGTGGACAGCAACAAAGAGCGGCGATTGCCAGAGCTTTGATCAACTCTCCAGATATTATTTTTGCGGATGAGCCGACAGGAAGCTTGAATTATGATCAAGGTGTGGCTGTTCTAGATATCCTAACGGATATGAATCGTAAAGGGCAGTCCGTGGTCATGGTGACCCATGACATTAAAGCTGCTTGCAGAGCTGATCGCCTGATCTTAATAAAAGATGGGAAGATAGCGGATGTGTTGGATTTTGATAAGTTTGATAATACTCATATTCAAGACAGAGAAGCGATTATATTTTCTTATGTTTCAGGAAGGGAGTAGACGCTGATGTATGCAGTTTACTCTCTTTGCCTAGCGAATCTAAGAAAAAAGAAGGTACACAATGGATTGATTGGCTTACTTATTCTCCTATCAACATTGCTACTTGCTACTTCGGTCACAGTTATACTAAATACAAATAATTTATTTACCGATATGCACAATAAAACACATGGTTCTCATGAGATGTTGATATTAGGCGATGAGCTGCATGACCCCTATAAGTTATTGGAGTGGTGGAGTGAACAGGAAGGAGTTACATCATCGGAGTTGATTCCGTTTAGAACGATATCAGGAATCACAGTCCAAGGGAAAGAGTCTTCGACAGGGCTCTCAAGCTTATATTTGTATATGATGGATACGCCTGAGCGTCCTTATGCAGTTGATGATCTAATTTTTGCAGATGGAAATGAGAGCATTCACCCAGAGAAAGGGACGATATGGCTCCCCACTTCAATAGCCTATTTATATGATATTTCTGTAGGAGATACACTAGGATTTACAGCAGGTGAAAAGGATTTTGCATTGAAGGTATCAGCCGTCGTTGTGGATATGCCCTACGGAGCACCTTTTCCAACATCAGTACGCATATGGATGAATCATCAGGATTATGAAGAACAAATTCACGTTATGCAGGGTAAAGATCAATACATGATGGGGCTTAGATTTGATAATTATAGTCAGAGTTCAAGCTATTGGGAACAATTTGAGCAAGACATGGGTACGCCGTATCTGGAATCAAAAGTGAGTTTTGAGGAGATGGCTGCTTTTTATCTCATTATGAATAAAGTGATTGGATTTATTATGATTTTTCTAGGTATCGTGATGATGCTTGTTGCTTTATTCACGATTGGATTTACGATTTCAGATGATGTTTTATCCAATTATAAAACGATTGGTGTAATTAAAGCATTAGGGTTGCCCTCTAAGAAATTGATGGGGGTCTACTTAGCGCAATACGCATTGATTTCTATGGTCGCGATTATCCCTGGATTAATTACTAGTCAATGGATATCAAGAGTTATCGTAGATAGTGCTCTTTCGTCCCTGAAGACGGGAGTCATGGAGGCCAAGTCGGATGTAAATCTTGTAGCTTTTGTCCTAGGCATACTTGTGTTTATACTCGTCATATTATGTGTGTTGTTCTATTCCAACAAAGCTCGGCTTGTACAGCCTATGCAAGCCATTCGTTATGGCATGTCCGAAAGTGACAATAGCGCAATGACAAAACGTTTCGCCGTTAAAGAAAATCAGAGAATTTCTTTTGGGAGAGCGCCACTCCTCGTTGTTATTGGACTAAGAAATATATTAAAGAATAGAAAATCTTCCATTCTAATGACAATGCTAACCATCATCATGTCAGCCGTGCTCGTGCTGGGGTTTGTTCTATTAAATAGTATCAGTTCTATTAAACAGACATCCCCATTATGGGGGTATGATGATTCCGACATCGTACTGCAAATTAATAACCAATCGATATTCTCCCGTGCGGAGTTTGATCAGGCGATATTGTCTGACCCAAGAATTAAAAATTTCGGATGGATGGGCGGAATAAATGGTGTTGTTTCTGCAGATGGAACGCTGAACGCTGAACATTCCGATGCTCAGTCCATGAATTTTTCTATCACTGTTATCGATGGAAGTTATGATGAAATGGGATATACCATACTAAGAGGGAAGAACCCCCAAAGTAAAAATGAAATCGCAATAGGAATCAAAGTAGCTAAGCAACTGAATAAAGATCTAGGAGATGTTGTAGTAGTTTATCTTGAAGGTTACAAGCATACACTTACGATTACGGGGATCTATCAATCTATTGCTAATATGTCTTACTCGGCAAGAATTGTAGCGGATGTGGTCAAAATGAATAACCCCGATTACAGTAATCTGGATACCGCATTAATTAATATAGAAGATAATCGAGATTCTGATCAAATTGTAAATGAATTAAATGAGGAATATAAGGTTTCAGCATCCGCAGTTTCTCAGCAGACATTGTTAGAGGCAGTATATAAACAAGCTGTGGCATCTTTAATTCTACCCATGAGTATCATGGGATTGTTATTCACTGGGGTTACAATCATCATCGTATACAGTATTAGTCGTATAAATATCAGAAAAGAAAGCAAAACCTACGGAATATATAAATCTATAGGTTTGACTTCAACTAAGATTAGATTGTCTGTAACGCTGGGGATCGTAGCTGTTTCTGCTATCGGAGCAGTCATAGGTGTATTTGTGGGAGTATATTTTTTGCCTCTTATATTAGGTAGCATTCTCGCTGATTACGGAATTTCTGATTTACCTTTGATACTCAATTGGCTAGGGATCATAGGCTTTGCCTGTGTGACTATAATTTCAGCAGGATTGGGTTCTTGGGCTTCCTCAAGAGTGGTGTCTACAACATCGCCGCAAATTCTTGTAATTGAGTAATAGGAGTGTCTTCAATTTAATGTCTCGAATTGGATTCAAAGCAAAAAGTGGACCTCCAAATGGCAATGTCATTAAGATAAGCTCAAAACGAAACCGAGAATA
>NZ_RZNY01000069.1 GCF_003994475.1 Paenibacillus anaericanus
TTTACCCATGCCGTTTCGGATTTCATTTTTATTCTCGGTTTTGTTTTGAGCTTATCTTAATGACATTGCCACGAAGGTGGTCTGTTTTCACTATGAAGCAACCTTTGCCATCAAAGAACGATATCTGCCGCACAACGAAAGCCAATATTTCCTGATGAGCTATCCGGTGTATTCTTGCTTCTGGCCGCCACCCGATAACGATTACAATAGGATTTATGGCATAAATATGAGCCTCCGCGCATGGACCGTGCCATTCCACTTGATGGCCCTCTTGGGTCTATGGATTCGGCTGACAAGCGATAACTCGGTGTAAACCAGTCCTGACACCATTCCCATACATTTCCTGACATATTGTAGAGGCCATACCCGTTTGGTAGATAAGACTTTACGGGAGCAGTACCTGAATAACCGTCACTAGCATGATCTTTGTCAGGAAATTTCCCTTGCCAAATGTTACATTGATGCTGCCCGCCCAGTTTTAATTCATCTCCCCAGGGATATCGTTTCTGGATAAGACCGCCTCGGGCGGCATACTCCCACTCCGCTTCCGTCGGAAGACGTTTACTGGCCCAGCGACAATATGCGTCAGCATCATGCCAAGACATATGGATAACTGGATGATCAAGGCGTTCGTCCACATGAGAATCTGGACCTTCAGGATGACGCCAATTTGCTCCCTCTACCACCCACCACCATGGAGTTTGAGAGGCCACTTGTGTCACCTTCTTGCCTGTCTCTTCAGAAATAAAGGAATGAAAAACGTAAGACCAGCCGAACCGTTCCGCATCTGTAACATAGTTTGTTGCCTCAATAAAAGAAGCGAACTGCTCATTTGTAACCGCCGTTGTATCCAGTAGAAAAGGAGAGACCGTCACGTTTCTAACGGGTCCTTCTCCATCGGATGGGAACCCTTCCTTGTCATCCGTCCCCATAAGAAAAGTGCCTCTAGGAATAAGGATCATCCCTGATAAATCTTCCTCACCTGTCAACCCTTGTACAGACTTATTATCTCTACATCCATCGATGTACCCTTTTCCCAGAACTTGATTACGGCTGGCTGAGCAGCAAGCATGTATATTCTCTGTCATGTGCAAATCTCCAATCTGGGGATAGTTCCTGCTCTGTTTAAAAAAATGCTACACCAAGAAATCCTGAAGCAACAATGATCGTAAGTGGATGCAGTTTATTTTTGATGAGACCATATAGAGAAGCGAATACAATGATTAGCGTACCTAGTGTCTGCCAAGTAAGGAAAGCGTGCTCCTTGCCCATAAATCCAAAACGAATCGCAGCATAAGCAATCAACCCCGTAATTACTGGACGCAAACCATAGAACAAAGTTTTAATCCACTTGCTGTCCCTCACCCGGTAAAAGAATATGGAAATAATAATGATGAGAATAAATGAAGGTAGAACCATGCCTAACGTCGAAGCCATCGCTCCTTCAATTCCGGCTACACGATATCCGATCAAAGTTGCACTGTTGGTCGCAACAGGACCAGTTGCCATCCCTGCGATCGATACAACCTCCTGAAATTCCATTTCAGATAACCACCCGCCAGTCATGGCTTCATGCTGAATCATCGGGATTATCGCGTACCCTCCTCCAAAGGAGAGAAATCCTATTTTCATAAAGGTCATCAATAAATTCCAAATCACGACG
Source organism: Paenibacillus anaericanus (assembly GCF_003994475.1). GTDB lineage: Bacteria > Bacillota > Bacilli > Paenibacillales > Paenibacillaceae > Fontibacillus > Fontibacillus anaericanus. Next base: position 1,664 of record NZ_RZNY01000069.1, read on the forward strand.
TGTCCTCCCTAGATGTAATACTCCGGATACTTTGACTCTTCATCTGAGTAATCCAAGCACTCCTTTTCCGTCCGTACCTGGAGCCCTAACAACTGCTTTACTTGCAAATATACAAATCCAATAAGTAAACCAAATGCGATCACATAGATTGGGTTAATACCGGTTACAAGTAACACGACCAGTACGACCATAGCCGTTGCAGCGGTTGTCTTGTCGAATATAGCATTTTTGGCCATTCGATATGCAGCTACCAGGATTAAGGCAATGACCGCACCATGGATACCCTTCATTGCGGCATCGACCTTCGGTTGATCGGCTAATTGCGAGTAGACTGAACTAAGTAAACAAACAATGATGAAGGTTGGAGTCGTAATTCCTGCTATAGCTGCAATAGCCCCAAATACTCCCCCGAGCCTATAACCAATAAATGCCGCGGCGTTCACTCCAACACCACCTGGTGCGGAACCGGCCAGAGAGAGGATATCATCCATCTCCGCTTCACTCATCCATTTTCGTTTAACTGTAATTTCTCGCTCTATCATCGGGATCATCGCATAACCTCCCCCGAAGGTAACGGGACCAATTCGTAAAAAGGCCCAAAACAATTGGAACAGTAGGTCAACCCTTGCATGTGCAGTTGTCTTTGCGCTTGTCTTTGAACTTGTCTTTGCAGTCACATTTGTTATCATAAACATTCACCCTTAATTCTGTATTACACTCATTATAACACTTTTTCTCAAAATGGAATTAAGTTTTTTTCACTATAAATTACATTTAATTCAATATGGGTTATACTGGATTTACTCTTAATTATTAAAAATTATTTGGGGGTATATTGTGGACAAGCGCTCGACACTCATTCTATCGCCAAAGAAACTCCTATATGACCGAATCGCAGAACAAGGTACCGTATCCAAATTAGACCTTCTAGAAGCATTTTCACTTACCAAGAGCACCATGACCCGATTATTGGAAGAGATGACCGGCGAAGGATTGCTGATAGAATCCGGCTTTGGGCAATCTAGCGGAGGCAGAAGGCCTATTCTCTACCAGATTAATCCGTCATACGGTTACATATTGGGCTTGGAAATCTCAAGGGTATACTCCTCCATTGGATTATTTGATATGCAAATGAACCCAAAATCAATTGTTCATTGGCGAATGGACGAAGCATTCACACCAGAGAAATTTTTGGAGCATATAAGTAGTCAGATACGTGGCTTCCTCAGGGACCACCAGTTGGTAGCTAGTCAGATTATCGGTATAGGAATTGGGGCTGTTGGTCCCCTTGATCGGGACAACGGCTTGATCCTAAGACCACTACACTTCCCTGCTGCAGGCTGGAACAACCTCCCTATATGCAAGCTTGTGGAGGAGCGGACAGGCTTCAAGGCTTTGCTAGACAACGGTGCTAATACAGCACTTCTTGGAGAGCGATGGTCCATCCGGCATGCCAGCATTCAGCATATGCTCTATGTACATGCTGGTGCTGGACTCCGCTATGCGATGATGTCGCATGGGAGTATTGTTCATGGCACGATGGATATGGAGGATGCAATTGGTCAAATGATCATTCAGACAGATGGGCCCCGACTAGATAATGAAGGAAATTACGGAGCTCTGGAAGCATTCGTATCCGTGCAGGCGTTGGAACAACGTGCACGTTCTGAAGCGGAAATGGGTAAAGATCAGATACCCAAGACGTATAAAGTGTCGGTAGAGAAGCTGACTTACGATGTATTGGTCCAAGCCTTTAGAGATGGCGATTCACATGCCCGTGAATTATTTACCCAAGCATCTATTCACTTCGGAATTGGCCTGGCCAACGTGATCAACCTATTACATCCTGAGACCATCATCCTAGGCGGTGCGCTCATCCACTCTCACGAATCGTTCTTCCAAACGGCGGTGGAAGTAGCTCAGAAAAATACTTACCGTTATCCCGAATACCAACCTCAGTTCTCCCTAGGTCAATTGAAAGAAGAAGCTGTGGTGACGGGTGCGGCAATTATGGTAAGAAATCATATGGCTCTCTAGCCTAGAAAAAAGGTTGTCCCCAAAACATTTCCGCGTTTTGGGGACAACCTTTTCTATTAGAAATGAAAGATGCTGCTATAACAGCTGGCAGCAGTTCTTGAATTTCTTCCCGCTCCCACAAATGCATGATTCATTTCGACCTGGAAGTGGATTACCCATTCTTCTGTACTCCTGCATCTGCTCCGCTTTGAGCCGGTTCGCGAGCGAAATCATCCGTTTATAAGCATGTGAATAGAACATTTTGTAGCTTTGGCAGAAATAATCTACCTCGGTACGATCGTTAACATCTAACCAATTCCGGTTGCGAGGGCACCCCCCATGACACAAGCTAAGGTATTCACAAGTCCGGCAGGCTTCATTCATATTTGGCTTCATCTGTAGAAAATCATCATATATTGGACTTGAAAGCAGTGACTCTAAATCCGTTTGACCGATATTCCCTAACCTGTGCTCATCATCAATAAAAAAATCACAAGGGTAAGCATCGCCATTCGTCTCAAGCACCATCATCTTCGGACAGCATGAGCTGTGAATACACTGCTCCACCTGACGATGCATAAATACAAGTAGCATATTCTCAAAAATACGAATGGGCAGCTCGGGATAGCCCTCGTTATACCACAAGTCAAATGTGCGACACAGAAATTGCCCATACTGTTCAGGTGTAATACGGAAACGCCCAGGCATATCGCTCTTCTGCGAGACAAAATCCATACAAGGGATAAACTGAATGTAAGGAAATTTCTGTTCTTGGTAAAATGTCATCAACTCGTCTGGCTTCGTCACGTTATCTTCATGAATCACCGACAGTATGTTATACTCCACACCGGCATCCTGCAAATGGTGAATCCCACGCATAACCAGATCAAAACTGCCTTTCCCCGACCCCGTTACCCGGTGTGCATCATGAATAGGCTTAGGACCGTCCAGACTAATCCCGATCAGAAAGTTATACCGTTTAAAAAATTGCGCCCAATTTTCATTAATAAGAGTTCCATTAGTTTGTAACGCATTACTAATCGTCGTATGTGGTGGTGCATACCTTGCTTGCGCAGAAATCACTTGCTCAAAATACGGAAGTCCCGCCAATAAAGGCTCGCCCCCCTGCCAAGAGAAAGTAGCTAAACCTGATGACCTATCCATGTACTGAGAGATAAACCGCTCCAGAAGGGCCGTATCCATCACTCGAATCGGTTGATGAGGATGACCTCCTGCTGTGCTGTAATAGCAATAATCACAGGCTAGATTACAATCCTCGGAGACTGTTTTCCACATGACATGCAG
>NZ_RZNY01000007.1 GCF_003994475.1 Paenibacillus anaericanus
CACATTTTAAACAAGAGCTATCAAAATACATCCATTATTACAACAACAAGCGAATTAAGGCAAAACTAAAAGGCATGAGTCCGGTACAGTACCGAACTCATGCCCAACAAATTGCCTAATAAAATAACCTGTCTAACTTTAGGGGGTCACTTCAAGACAGATGCCTTGCTGTGGCGGTATTTGACTAAGATTTATCTATCTTATTTTAACTAATTAAACACAACCGTTTTGTTCTGATGAACGAGAATCCGATCCTCAATATGCCACTTCACTGCCCGGGCCAATACAACACGTTCAATGGTTCGACCAATCCGCTTCAACTCACTAACATCATCACGGTGACTTACGCGCTGAACGTCCTGCTCAATAATCGGACCGCCGTCTAGCTCTTCCGTCACATAGTGAGCGGTTGCGCCAATAATTTTTACACCGCGTTCATATGCCTGAGCATACGGTTTACCACCCACAAATGCAGGAAGGAAGGAGTGATGAATATTGATAATCCGGTTGCGATACGGTCCAATTAGCGCCGGGGATACGATCTGCATATATCTGGCGAGTACGATGAGATCGACTTTACCATTAACGAGATCAAGTTGTCTTTGCTCCGCTTCTAACTTCGTATTCGCTGTTACCGGGATATGATGATAAGGAATTCCGAAAGACTCTACAAATTCCTTCATATCAGGATGATTACTGATAACCATCGAAATCTCAGCATCCAGATCACCTGCTTGCCATTGCCATAGTAGTTCCACCAAACAATGGTCTTCCTTGGAGACAAAGATGGCCAGTTTCTTCTTGTAACTTAGCTGATGAATATTCCATTTCATCTGAAACTTATCTGCAATTACGGAGAAATCTTTCTCCAATGCGACAAGCTTCTCCCCCAGCAGATCAAGATCGAATTCCACCCGCATGAAGAACATTCCGCCCTCTGGATCCATCGTATACTGATCCGATTGTACAATATTAGCGCCATGTTCATGCAGAAAGTGTGAAACCGCTGCTACAATACCTGGTCCATCCGGACATGAAATTAACATCCGAGCACGATTATTTTCATAAGGTTTGACAGGTCTTCCGCCTGCCTTTATATGCGTATCCATCTTTCTCTCCATTCCCCCTGCATCATTGTGAGTTCTATTACGTTAAATATTAAACTCTAGCAGCCAACCACGCCACCAGAAGTTGATTCACTCGTTCCTCTGAGTGATCTGGGAATAGATTTGCTTCCATCACAAGATCATATAGTCGTTCTAACGGTTCACGTGGATCCGCTTTTTTAGCCTTGGCATCGTTTTTAAGAAGATCCCAAGTATCTAATACAAAGGCACGTTGCTGAAGATCACGCTTAGCAAAGAATTCACTTAGCTGTTCAACTTCTGCCACGAATGTAGCTCCTAGTCGTTCAGCAACTTGTCCTCTAAGAAGCGCGATTTCCACTTCATACATCGGACGTTGAGTCTTAGGATTCTTACCAATCCAAGGTGTCTCTAGAATGAAAGGTCTACCTTGTAGCGCTTCATGATGAACCAAAGCATGGATAGCTTCGAAACCTATCCAACCTGATCCAATTGGTGTATGGCGGTCTTTGCCCGCCCCAACTGGATTTTTGCTGTCATTAATGTGCACTACGGCGATCCGGTTCAGTCCAATAGTCTCATCAAAATGACGCAACACTCCATCCAGATCATTTACAATATCATAGCCCGCATCATGAATATGGCAAGTATCCAAACATACCGTCAATCGTTCATTATGCTCTACCTTATTAATAATCGCAGCAAGCTCTTCAAAGCTTCGGCCTATTTCAGTACCTTTGCCAGCCATTGTCTCTAAGGCAATGTTAACATCGGTTTCATTCGTACCATTTAACACTTGATTCAAACCTGCGGCAATTCTATCGATACCATACTCCGCATCTTTGTCCGTGAATGCACCGGGATGAAGCACAATGTTGCGGACACCAAGTGCGTGCGTACGACGGATTTCTTCCTGCAGGAAGTCAACTGCTAGCTCGTAGGTATTGGTCTTATATGAACCCAGATTGATAATGTATGGTGCATGAACGACGATCTCATCAATTCCTGCAGCCCCCATGGCGGTCTTACCTTCTTCGATAAACATCGACTCTATGGGTTTACGCCGTGTATTCTGCGGTGCTCCAGTATATATCATGAATGAGTTGGAACCGTAAGAAGCAGCCTCTGCTGTTGCGCTTAACAACCCTTTATCTGAGAACGAAACATGTGAACCTATTTTTAACATTTAATCTCCTCCTTCTAAACACCTCTTATTTTATCCTCAATAACGAAAATAATCTAGGTGAGTTGAAAAACGAAGGCATGTAGTCCAAAGTATCTTTCCTCAACTAAAAAATTTTTCACTACTCTTATTGGCTTATCTCTCAATCTATTTACATCCGTTAGCCCGTCCAATCAAAGATGGTTTGAGGATCATAAATTGTATAAAAAAAGGAGGTTATCATTATGTCTTCGAGAAAAAAAGTAATAGTAGTAAGACTCCATCCTGGACAAAAAGCGATTGTTATTTGTAGACATCGAAAGAATCAACGGAACCGGAACAATCGGAACACTCAAAATATTCAACCCATTCAGAATACTCCGAATTTTCCTTGCTAATGAAATGCACGAACGCTCATTTGAGCGTTCTTTTTTTAGTTCTTCTATTCAGGTTAACTAGGGCTTCACTGACTTTATCACTGGAAAAATAAAAAACACCCTCGATTATTCAAGCGTGTTCCACTATCTCTGCCCTTTTCCGGGTTGATTATATTCTTATAACATTCGCATCTTGAACCGTAACCCCCGCTGAATACGGTAAGGCCGATTCAAGATGCGCTATAAGTTGCCCTCGTCGCCTGTAATCAAGCTGTACCCATGACATTCATCACTAGATCCTAACTTTGGTCAGGCAATGCTTCCCAAGATGCTCCTTATACCCAGTTCTACGTTTCACTATCTTGAATCGTTTCAAATAAAGTTACTTTTTCTTCCTGCACTATCTCCTCTGGGGTGTATAGTAATAATTGTCATTGACATCCTATATGAACTCTCGAAAATAATCTTGAAATAAGGTATACTTCTTATCAGATTGAGGTGTTATAAGAGTATAGATGAGGTGATAATAACCATGTGGCACTCTACTTTGTACACGCTTACCACGTCTGGACCAAATCGTTGGTTTATGAATTCCATTGTGTTCTGGGGATTTATCATGCTTGGAGCCATGACGATTGGCGGATTCTTTATGTTTCGTAAATTCATAAAGGTGCTTCCTAAGGCTGATGGTATGTCCAAACTCGATTGGCAGAATCATTGGGTAGAGAAAAGTCGTCATTTATGGACGGATGACGCTAAATCCTTCCTCGAATTACTCGTGGCACCTGTTCCGAGTGCGTTCAGAGATATTGCCAAACACTCCATTGCCGCCGAAATCGGCAAAATCGCATTACAAGATAGCGCGGAAGAAGTGACTCGAGACCACTGCATCAAAGGTTATATCGTTGCGACACCTCAGAGAGATAATAAGTTTCTCGTTCGTTTCTTAGAGAAGAATCAAATCGATTATAGTCCTTATCAACATCTGCTGAACAAATAAATTACCGAACTTCCCATCCGGCCCTGACATTCTTGATTCAGTCAGTGGACGGATGTTTTTTTATTATTAATACAATTCGGTCTAGCTCAAGGGAGGAAGATGATATTGAAGATCGTCATTTTCGGAGGAACGGGATTTATTGGTAGTGCATTAATGTCATTTTGGTTGGAAAAGGGATATGAAGTTATCATTGTAACGCGAAAACAAACAAAAAGAATGCTTGCTCAAGAAGAACCTGCACTTTCCTACTTAACATGGAATGAGCTTGAGAATAATGTGAATTCCCCACACGACGTGAGCGCAGTGGTTAATCTAGCCGGTGCCACTATCAATCAACGTTGGACTCCTAGCGCCAAGGTGAACATTTTGAAGTCGCGATTGACAGCCACAGAGTCGGTTGCACGCTGGGTTAAATCTTTAGACTGCAAACCGGAGGTCATTATACAGGGGTCTGCTGTAGGGATTTATGGAACTTCTCTTGAGGAGGAGTTTGACGAGAATTCAAAGACTTCCTCCCATGATTATTTGGCGAATGTGACTAGACAGTGGGAGAATGCTGCAGATCATGGTTTTCAAAACATTCGTCTGGTTAAACTTCGGACAGGTGTTGTACTCGGAAATAACGGCGGTGCCTATCCGCTCATGGCTCTTCCCTATAAAATCGGAATCGGAGGCCGAATAGGAAGCGGAAAACAATGGATTCCGTGGATTCACCTTTCGGATTTGGTTTCTTTAATCGACTTTTGTATCTCCCACCGTGATGTCGCCGGTCCAGTTAACGCGGTTAGTCCTAATCCCGTCACCAATAATGAATTCGGTAATACTATCAGTTCTATATACCATAGACCGAACTGGCTTCCGCTTCCGGAATTTTTTCTAAAAACTGCGTTAGGGGACATGTCCTCGCTCCTACTAGAAGGCCAGAAAGTGATGCCACATACCGCACTGCGTTACGGCTTTGAATTTACCTATCCTACATTGCATGAAGCGTTAGTCGATCTGAAAATGAAATCGTAGCCTATTGAAGAATCTCATACAGAAAATCCATTGGTTTGGCTGATTACATTCCTTCTTTGCAACACTTAAAGGAAGTATCTGCGATCGAAAACACATCTCCCGCCTCTAGTGGATAGTCTTTATAGGGAGCAATAAGTTCTCCTTTTAGTTTGGTGCCATTTTTAGAACCCAGATCTTTCAGGCTACAACCGTTTGTCGTAATCATCAGCTCAACATGAGCTCGTGATACACCTACTGCTTTCTCCACATACTGAACAATTTCTTCCGACCGACCTATCACAAAACTTCCCGTCTTCAGAGCAATACGCTGAGTTCCTCCTCCTGTGGAGTCATAACGTTCCAAATAGCTAAGCGTCGCTGGCAGAGGCAAAGAATAACTATCCCGATCCTGAACCATAGGTCTCTTCAGTAATACAGTTGCTGGGTTAACAGGGGGCCCTATTTCTATTCCTACTACCGAGTCATTGTATTTCTCCTTCGGGATTGCGTAAGGGATCTGAGCTGGATAGGGTTCTTGGATAGGATTCGATACGTAAGTTGGATAATCAATCTGAGTTGAATAGGCTTCCTGAGTTAGTCGAGGTGATTGCGGTTGCTGTTTATGCGCATTTTGTGGATTCTCTCTTGGAGCATTAGGGAAAGTGACGTCCCCCACGTCATTCCATCTCCACTTTTCATCAAAGTCTGCTACCTTCGGCTTGCCCCGCTGGCCCTTCTTGCCCTTCCATGTTATCTCCTCCTGCTTCTGATCTTGATCATCGAAATTAGTTGAATTAGATTGGGCTAACTGCGTAGCCATTCCTTGCACTGGTAGCTGTAGCTTACCTGCTCTTATGAGCAGAACGGCAACACCAAATACAAGAGTCAGTCCCATACATATATATAAATTCAAGCTTACAGGGTGATCTAAGTATAGAAGCTTCCAGCATAATGCATCGATAAGTATTGCTCCAACTATGTAATAAAAATGCTTGGGAGAGTCCGAACCACTTTCATCTGAATCCGCAAGTGTATCATTATCATCAGAATGAAATAATTGCGGAGTCTTCCATATTGGAGACTCGTTAGATTCATTTCTCCTAAGGGAGCTATACTCTAATCCAACTCTCTCACTAGCAACTGCCGATTGGGAATACGATGGTAAATATTCTTTTATTACGGCTCTAGATTCCTCATATTTACTTTGCATCTGTAACTCATGGCTAGATTTATGGCGCACTGTTGGTTCATCATCAGCCAGTAACTCAATTAGCATCCTCTTTAATGCCGGAATAGAGAATAAGTCATCCCGACAAAAGGATAATATTTTCTGGATTCCATTACCCTCCATATGCGAGATACTTGTCATGAGTCTTGTGATCAAACCCAACAGCATGATATGAACCGGATTTACAATTAAAGGTTCCTTCAATGGAACATAGGTGAGATAGAGTATACCGCTAGTTAAGGGTTCTTCTACAAAAATAAACTCCTCTTCCAAAATGTAATTTCCCGGAGATAACATATATCCTTTACTATCATCCAACACAGTAATGATCTGGAGAAGGAGGCTGTAAAACTCCGGCATACTCATCTTATCGCTCTTCAAACATTGAGATAACATTCTTCTGCCCGTAATATCATAGTGAAGACTAACCTTGTAATCTACTTCTCGAATGTCCAGCCGCAATAATCCAGGTACAGAAATTGACATCAGCATCTCCTTCTGTACCAGATTGATCCGTTGGGGTTCTATATGACCTTCCGCTCTCAAAATCATAAATGTTCCGCCATCCCTGACATAGTCAACATGTAAACCCATCATTAGCTCTCCCCCTTACTTTAGAAATAGTAGAACGCCATGACAGCACCTGGCAGCACAGCAAGCATGAACGGGAACTGCAGATGCCCTTTGGCATTCGCTTGGATCGGCAATAGGCTCTTCAGAATGACGGCTCCAAGCACGCTATTTAGAACTCCACGTACCCTAGTAAACATTTCCCTTCTCCAAATCAAAATGATCAAACCAATACATCCAGCAGCAAAGATAGAGTACATCATCGTGGACAGAGTTAAACTCATACCACACCATGCGCCAACCCCACCGAATAGCTTCACATCGCCCCCGCCTACAGCTCCTACCCAGTAAAGGATCATCATCAGTCCAAAACCGACACCAAACCCTTTGAGTGCAAAAACAGTTCCCGCACTTCCTTCCAACAATGTATGAACTAAGATTCCAAGAATCATACCGCTCACCGTGATCACATTTGGTATCTTCATTGACCTGATATCAGTTATGAATGCGATAATAAGCAAAAGAAAACAACCCCAAGCCCAATATTCCACATCGTATCCCCCTTAAAGTTTTGTAGCGTTACTTCAAAGATTACGGTTCGTACAAAACTGCCTCGAAAGCATACGCTAAGTTTTGTTAGCGTTACTTCCATGATTACACTATTTGTTGTTTGGACTGACTACATCAAATACCTCTGTTGTACGTAACCCCTCCTGTGTCTCGATGACGATCGTCCATGTTCCAGGCGTAGTGTTCCCACCGACCAGCCACTCCCAATCTACGATTCCACTAGCATCTGCGGTTGCTTCCCCAAGATATTTAGCCTTACTGGTACCACTCTTGTAATATACAGTTAGCTTGGCTGTTGTACCGGGTTCAATTTTTGCAGAGACATTAGCCTTATGCCCTGCGTAGGCTGGATCGGGTTTGGAGAGAATTACGGCATATTGTCCTTGCTCTACCTCCCCTTCTCCGGCATTCTCATTTAGTTCTCCGGTATCTCCAATCCACAGACGCTCCTCGGCTCTCGATTGAAGTACCAATTTCCGGTTCGTAAAAGGTACTTTGATAGGCAATTCATAACTAATTTCTATTCCAAAATAGGGATTACTCCCTGTCCTTAAATCAGGAACGGTTACACGACTGACATGCAGTCGCTCTTCATGAAGCAATGTTCCTTCAAGAAAAGGGTGCAACAGAGGTTTCATCACCGGATCAAGTACACTTTCGAGCACACTATTCTTCAAATCCTGAAGTGGTTCGTCTCCTTTAACTGCAGCTTCTCTAATCCATTCATTTAGCGGGGAGGGTAAGTCAGCTGCATATTGATCGGCCCAGTCCACTAATGATAGCTTGGGTATCTTAAGGTTAGATGCATTCTCACTCTCATTCACATTCTCTTTGGCATGCGCCTCCACTGCTAACGCTACTGGGTAAATATGTGAAGAGACGAGTTTCACTGCATTAGAAGCCACCGTATTCATTTGCGTTGTTAGTAGAGTCATCTGAACCATATAGATAAAGAAAAACACAACGATTATAAATACTGGCATAACCAGGGCAGCCTCAAGCACAATACTCCCCTTTGATCCCACTATCTCTTTAGTACGAGAAGTCCGCTTGTTTATCGACATAATATCGGCTTCCTTCCACTCTCCCATTCAATGCCCCAACCGATCCCATGGCTTTGGCGACACCAGGTAAGAACCACAAAGTCATTGCTGTAGTAACTTCCCCTTTCGCATACGTTGCTCTCTCATCCGGATTAATTCCGGTTTCCATACGAATAATGGAGAGCATACGTGATAACCTCTTATCGCTCCTTCCATGTAAGAATAGAAAGATTCGTAAATGATCTTTATACGTTAATTCAATCTTCATAAAATCACTAAGTGGGATACTCCCCTTCTGGGCAAGAGTCACCATGTCCTCTATCGCCTTCTCAACCCCATATAGTAGAGCAGAGACCAGAATGAGCAGCGGGTTTCCTTTATTTACGTTCTTAATAAAACCTTCCATTGTTCTGATAGCTAGGCGCATAGTGAAAATCTCCCCATACGCAGCTGCGATATTTCCAGTTGGATTATTGAATCCGTACAGTATGTACTCCACTTCCTGCTTATCATAAGCAAATTGTTCACTTAAAGCTTCCAACTTCCCAGTACCGCTACCCTTCAGCAGCTCATCCAGTGTGCTCACATCAAAATATTGAAAATAATTAGCGATATATTCACTCTGAAAACAACTATCAGACATTCCACTCATAACACCGGATAATCCACCATAAAAGGTGTCCATACTTCCCATAGCATCTTCTCCAGCGTCATATGGATCCTGTGATAATGAAGATCCTTCCGTTCCTTCCGCGGAAGAGGCATCTTGATTAAGTGTTCGATTTTCACTGAAGTAAGATTCCAATTGATCAAATTGCTCCTGATATTGACTCAATTTATTCTTTAGTTCCTTAAGTTGGGTAAGTATGTTGCTCGCGTCCTTTAATTTAGCTCCGGCTTGATTCTCTAGTTGTTTGCGTTCATTATCATATGAACGATATCTCTCAAGTGTTGCTGCATTTTCCTCCAATATATTGTTAGATCCATGATCGACATATTTCTGCAAGAAAACATCTACTTCTCGACTTGCTGTCACTACAACCGACTTCAGCGAGCCACTCGATGCTGAGGCCGACATTACGGAGCTCTCTTCAGCAAGCATAGAACTCATCTCACTTTGTAGTTGAGTCAACTGTAAGGCTTGTCCATCAATATCAGATTTAAAATCTGCAATTAAATCATCTGGAAGTAATAACGATCGACTTTGCTCACGTATTTTTGCGATTTCTTGATTTCCAACAACATTCTCTTTGCCTCCGGTACTCTGCCCTTCAGATACAGAATTATAGCCATCTTGTGCTGATCTTTGCTCTGATTGCTCGATAATCACTTTCATCTGTTCATTAATTTCCGAAACTTCCTTCAACAAATTCCTAGCATTCGCCAAGGAATCCCGATGTTTTACTTGCGCATTCCTTATGGACCGTCCCGCTTCGCTGAAGATATTTGATGCGCCAAGTTGATAAAATCCTATACTCATACCGTGCACTCGTTCCAACAATTCTCGTTCACGATCTGCTTCAACCATGCTCTGATAATCAGCATATTGCGATGCCAGATCAGCAGCAGTCCGAGGTATACCACTAACAGACTCATCGGATAGAGAAAGAGAAGGAGAGCGTGGTAACAATGACGATAATGATTCCACAGTCAACGCTGCCTTCTTTTGTTTGTCTAGCAACTCATCAAGCTTTGCTTCTCTTTTGTCATACAGCTTCTGTAATTTACCAAGTAAATCTACCGTATTAGACGTCTCCTTCATTACCTGTGCCATCGGCTTGAATCGATTTATGATATCTAATGCAAAATCGATAGGTGCTTTATACTTCATTTCCTCTCGTATTTGCGATTCAAAAACAGAATATATCCCGAGTGGTCGTAATAATTCAACAGAGGATGAGTCCAATTTTGCTCTCAGTAAGGGTAGATCATCGCTTCGAACCGCAAGATCGAAGTTATCCTGCAGCACTTTAGACATAATATAATTCTCATCCGTCTCTCCATACGCGAATAGACCGTATTGCTCTACTAGCTCCTTATCAAAGGCTGACAGGAGGGAGCGAGCTGCGGCATGAGTTAGCGCTTCCGCCTTCGTCTGCAGAGCATACATCCGAGCGAAGTCAATGAAGATCGCAACAAATGCAAAAATGACTGTGAAGGTCACAATTAGAAAAATCGTTACTGCACCATTCTCTGACCTGTCTCTAATAAACATTCTGATTAGATTCCCCCTCCCTTAAGTCAGCACAAATTTATTTGATCATTTGCCAAACATTTCGAGCGCATCACCTGCCTCGTTCTTATCTACATGATCTTTTCCAGAACCTTTGAATTTCGCGCCATAATATCGTGCCAAGTCCACAATACGAATCCACTCTACCGCTTCAACAATGTAGGAAGTGGACTTGCCTCTCTGCGTCACATCACCAATCACTCGCTCCAAGGGTGCAAAAGGTATAAGTCGGTTCATGGAGACCGTGATTTTACGAAATAATAATTTATTGTCATATCGCATTACTCCATTGACCCCTTGCGGAATTTCGCCACCCGTATGGCTTAACTTCTGCAGGGGCAATGGACTATCAGAATTAACTCCACTAGGTAATTGCAAGATTGAAGGTGAAGATTGACCACCCCATCCAAATAGCGCCTGCATCATCCCATCATCACTCATTCGCCAATATAAGGAATCGCGTTCTTCAATCTGGAAGGCTCCCGTCCGAGGACTACGATGACTGTTATCCCAGGTGTAAGCACTCCGTTCTGCCGCTACGGTTGCCATATGACCAAGCAGCACATTCTGATATAAATACAAACAGAAGAACAACATTATCAATATGGAGGTGAAGATAGTCGGGAATACTAGTGAGGCTTCCAGCGTGAAACTTCCTTCCCGATTTCGAAATAGATTCATCTAGTTCCCGTCCATAAATTCATCTGTCTTACTCGACGCCTTACCAAGTAAATTCTCAACAATCTCTTTCAACTGATCTCTGAATATAACCGCGATGATCACAATCACCGCAATAATCAATATCATTTCTAACATCCCAAGCCCATCTTCATTACGCCATAATCCCTTGGCCTTTACACGAATCATTTCCAACATTAGATACCCCTCCTAAATAGATAAAATAAATGAATAGTGACCCTCTTCTCTCAAATTACAAGTCCATGATCATAAACGCTGGGGCGCCTACTAATACAATGATGACTAAAAACAGTAACATCATCGGGAACATAAGCTTCGAAGATGCTTGCTCTCCCAGCGTCCGACTAACCACCTTACGCTTCTCCCATAGTGTGTGGGACAATTCATGTAATGCCAGAGCAAAATCATTACCCCCACGACGAAAATTAAGTAACACCGAAGTAGTAAATGCAGACACCTCCTGGATCCCGCAACGTTTACTGAATCCCTCTAATGCTTGTTGAAAAGAATCCCCACTCTCCCACTCCCGTTGCATTTGAAATAGTTCACGGTACAAAGGGTGACTCTCTTCCCCACGTTTTCGTTCAAGACATTGTTTGATCGCCTGCTGAACCGTGGATCCAGCCCCGACTAGCAGTATGATTTTATTTAGTAGTTCCGGTAACTCCAGAATTACCTCATGCTCTCTTTTAACTACTTTTCGATGAAGATCATTCAATAGAGCGGCCGGAAGCAGAACAGCAAGTGCAGTTCCCATTATGAGCACGGTATTATCCCCACCCATGAGCAAAGAGAATAAACATCCCGAGGTTAGCAGTAACCAGCTATAAGTGAGCATTTCGGCTAGAAATAGCAGTGTGAATTCACCACTACGGCGGTCTCCGCAGATTTTCTGTACGGATCGTTGTATTTTGTAGAAAAAAATGGGACACCTGCGTGACAAAGAGATCAACATAAGCAAATACAACATGGGCGGTGCTAATTTTTGAAGTCTCAGTCCTTCCATAACCATTCCAGCACTATCGCCATATTGCCCAATTGAGCGTATGAATAAGAGTCCCCATCCCGATATCATCACGAGCAAGAGGCCTCCCGTGAACCACATCATTTATATCCACTCCTTTCACACTTTGATGTCCATAATCTTCATCATTAGCCAGGCACATAAAGCAAAAACTAACAACGCTACAGCCGAGATCACCAATCCTATACCACTATGCATCGGTGACATATAATCTGGAGAAGACATATCCATAAATACAAGAAAGAACAACGGAGAAACCATCATTACCTTGGATTCAAATCGTTTCTGAGCAATCATGACGCCGATCTCCTGACTAATCTCCAGCTTCTCGCTAATAATGGCCGAGGTCCTTCTAATGATCTCTACGAGATCCCCTCCCGAACGCTTACACGTTGTAAATACATCTGCAAAATTTCCTATGTCCTCACTCCCCGCTCGGTCACTGAAATCCTGTAGTGCTACTTCAATTGGTTGGCCGTATTCCAA
Organism: Paenibacillus anaericanus; assembly: GCF_003994475.1. Lineage (GTDB taxonomy): Bacteria > Bacillota > Bacilli > Paenibacillales > Paenibacillaceae > Fontibacillus > Fontibacillus anaericanus. The sequence continues at coordinate 12,474 of NZ_RZNY01000007.1, forward strand.
CCTCGTACAAATAATCCCGAGTTCCATCATTAAATCGTTGTCCCCACCCGGATACAAAAGCCTTAAATCCTCAATCGCATCCCGGAATCCATTCTCCACCGAGCGCCCTGCCACGAGTGAAGAAGATAGTGAATAGAGTGCCTGTTTAAAGTTCAGACTGAGTGCATCCCTTCTTCGGCTCAGCAAATATTGACTCCAATATTTTGGTATAAAGGCCGCACCCCCCGTCATGACTAGCGCGAACCAAAATGAATGAAAAAAAACGTAGCCTATACAGTAGAGCCCTATGCCACTGGCTAGCAAGCATGCCCACTTCTGCCTCACAGAAAGAACATAAACTTTATAATCTGGCAGCTTCCCCAGGGAACTAGTTACGCTTGTCCCCTGTCGCCTTAACAATGCCTTCATACCCATCCTCCTCCCCTCAGATGCTGCCAGAAGTCATCCCCGCCATCCGCAGCTTATCGTCATGCAGCAGTCTATTGCCCGTTTCAGTCAATCGACCGACGATTTTACCCTCGATCTCCGCTTCCTCTTTGAAAACATAAAGATGATTAAGTATCACCTCCCCACCCTGGATACCAGCTACTTCAGAGATTTCCGTCACCCGTCTAGAACGATCACGAAGTCTAGATAAATGAACAAAGATATCGATCGCCGACGCAATCTGTCCACGAACAACCGCCAGCGGCAATTCCGCCCCACTTAATACCATCGTCTCCAACCTACTGATCATGTCTGCAGTCCCGTTTGCATGCCCAGTAGATAAGGATCCATCATGTCCAGTGTTCATCGCCTGTAGCATGTCAAGAGCCTCTCCACCCCGGACTTCACCCACAACGATCCGATTAGGCCGCATCCGAAGAGAAGAACGGATTAAGTCCCTTACGGAAATCTCCCCTGTACCTTCTGTATTCGCGTTACGTGTCTCGAGCGATACCAGATTAGGAACGGTGACTATTTGTAACTCTGCTGAGTCCTCGATTGTAATAATCCGTTCATCGGGTGGTATGTATTGGGAGAGTGCATTGAGGAATGTGGTCTTACCGGACCCCGTACCACCGCTTATAAAAATATTGTATTTGCTTCGAACCAGCGTCTGAAGAAATGCAGCTGCCTCCGTGCTGAGTGAATCCCAAGCAACTAACTGCTCCATCGTCATAGGTCGATCTGGAAATTTACGAATCGTCATAGTCGGCCCCTTTAGTGCAACAGGTGGAAGCACAATGTTGACCCGTGAACCATTCTTTAGTCTCGCATCCACAATGGGCGATGATTCGTTGACTACCCTATTCACTCCTGAAACGATACTTTGAATAATGTCTTCAAGTTTCTCTCTAGATTCAAATTTCGTAGGAAGACGATAGACCTCTCCATCTCGCTCAACAAAGATTTCCTCATGGCTATTTATCATAATCTCAGTCACAGATCGATCATCTACAAGTGGCTGCAATGCATCCAAACCACGAAATGAATCATATAATCTTCGCACCCATTTCCGTTTATCCGCAGCCGTTAAATCAGCCAACTTGTCTTCTTCCAGCACACGCCGTTCGATGTAGTCCAGCAATTGATCATCACTTAACGAATAGGTTACATCAAGACCACAGCGAATCTCGCCCCGCAGGTGTGTAAACAAGTCATCTGTCACCCGCTCGCCCTCCCTGACCCACAAACTCTCTATTGTTGAATACATCACGGCATAACCTCAGCACATCACGTTGAAATAGGGGCGAGTGAAGTAAAGCTCCCTGCTGTATGCCTGGGTTCCATGAAGAGATGTGAGAAAGAGTTGCCTCCACGGTCATCCCTTTTCTTGGCAAAGCAGCTGACATCTCCCCAGAATATCGATTTACAGCAAAAAATGTTTTACCCATAATCGAGTTGAATAATGTTGAATTAGACCGCTCCAGATGGGCCAACCAAAGTTCCGTCTTCTGCATACCACTCCAATCATCCGTTAGTAGCCACACTAATTTGTCTGACCTTTTCATCACCGCCCTACTCCTACTGTTTGGAGATGAATCGGTATCCACGATTACAGCATCATAGAGACCACTATCAGCAATGTAATCCATCAACTTGATCGTATCTTGCTCTTCCATCTCAAGAATTTCATTTAGATTATCTACTGGGCCAAATGTATCACTTTGCAAAATTGAATGTTTGAGCGCATAGGTTGAAACCGAAGGCATAACTGTCTGCTGCCTCTGTTCATCTCCCTTAAGGTCATATAGAAGTCGAGCGAGTCCAGCACGCTGACTCCCAGCGCGAGTCTCTCCCTGAAATAGGAGTCCGGCATTCACCGTCTCTAAATTCAAATAAAACATTCGCTTTCCTTGCATTGCCAACTGTTTTGCCATATTCAATGCGACCGTTGTCTTCCCCGAACCACCGAGGGTAGAATATACTCCTATAACAGGACAATTTCCTTCAGTAGGTATTCTCGCTTGTCCTCCTCCTCTGTATAAATCTAGAACGGACGACAACAACGAGTGTAGTGGCTGATACTTCGGTAACTTTCCTATGAAATGTTTCTCTACTCCTTCTTCTCCAAGACAAATCCAAGGAATCTGACGGGCATCCTGACTAGATTTATCTCCTATGAAGTAAGGCTCAGCCAATACAACATGCACAAGATCACCGGACTCTTCCATGTAGCGTAAAAAAGCATCTTGTCTGCTGAACGCTGTTACAACCAATCTCCTTTGAAAATCACTACAAAGAACATAATGCAGGAAGGGCTCAATGTACTGTTCATCTCGAACAGCCAATACGAGTCTGATTGGAACCATGCCATCACTATCCTTTCGAGAACATGCAAAAAAAGCACCGCTCAAAAACCGAATATCGGTTCTTGAACGGTGCTTCCGCTCTCAATTCCTTAAATTTACAGTTAGAATAACATAGTTATTACAGTCAAGCAAGTCCCATTATTGGATTACTTCACCTATGCTTTAGCCATCCTTCAAAAAACGTTTACTGAGCTCCTTCGTGGGAACAAGGCAAGTCTCATCCTTACCAAAAAACCTATAACGGTTTGCAGCAACTAAGCGGTACACCGCATCCCGAATAAAACGTGGTACGATGATCAATCCATATAACAGCGGCCATGGAAAACGTAGTCTCTTCGCTATACGCAGCGCTCCAGTCGAGCGAATATAGTAGTTGTCTTTTTCTAATACTATGATGGTACCCAAATGTTCCACATGCACACCCTTCTCCTCCAACAGCCGACGCCCGGCCTCAGATTGTAGGGATGCAAAATGGAAACGGCCCGTAGGATCGCGCTTAATCAAGAATTTGACTACACCTTGACATAGGTGGCAAACACCGTCAAACAATATAACAGCATCCGGCTCCGAACGTTCCATATCCATTGACGATAACACCTCCACATAACCATTATAACGAACTCTATAAGTCAATAAAATGTGAAATGAAAAAAGCACGAGGAATATTCCCCGTGCCTATCAGTATTCATTGCCCTGCTTATTCGGCCAATGCTTTGTCGAACCATTGTCCCTCATGCATTTGGCTAGCGATTACTCCCGAAAAATTGTCCATGCATTTGCAGATAAAATCTTTGCGGCAGATAGGACAAGGAGACTGTTGCAGACGGCTAATGTTGGTAAGCCGCCATTCCGGATAACGGCTGTAGAATACACGGCATGCCGTGCCATCAACCATTTTAACGACAAACTCGTACAATCCGTCTTTCTCGTTGCTTCCGGCTTTGGTCACGTTCTCAACACTTGGTCTGTAAGACATGGTCATCACCCGTATTATCAAATTTCAATCGTGTTTTAGTACTTAGACATATTAATTAATTTTCAGTCCTATGTCAACTTGGAAGCACATGACAATTCATAAAAATCATAACTTTCTAACATTAAAGCACTCGTTTTCACGAAAAAGTTTCCCTAGACAAAGAATCTTGCGGGTGTACAATATAAATTAAATCAAATTTTATTCTTCTTCGAATAAGGGTGATAGTATGAAAAACAATCAAGATACTACTGAAACTCCTCAAAAAGGGTGGAGAATGAATGGCGAGCAACCCTCCCTACCGGAAGCTCACCGTTCAATGCGGATCCCTACCAACGGTTCATGGTTCAGAAAATTTCTCGCGTTTGCCGGTCCTGGTTATATGGTAGCGGTCGGTTATATGGATCCTGGTAACTGGGCTACTGATATAGAAGGTGGATCACGCTTCGGCTATACTTTATTATCTGTCGTTCTAATATCCAACCTTATGGCAGTTGTACTACAGGCACTCTCAGGTAAACTTGGGATCGTAACCGGAAAAGATTTGGCACAGGCTTGTCGAGACAATTATTCCAAACCAACCGTCATTGCACTATGGTTACTCTGCGAATTGGCCATTGCCGCAACTGACCTTGCGGAAGTCATTGGCGCAGCAATAGCCTTAAATTTACTATTTGGTCTCCCGATCATATATGGGGTTATGATTACCGCCGTTGATGTATTACTCATTCTACTATTACAAAATAAGGGATTTCGTTCGCTGGAGATTTTTGTTGTAGTGCTCATTGCTACGATTGGCATTTGCTTCGGTATTGATTTATTTCTCACCAAACCTGATCTCGGCAGTGTAGCCTTGGGATATATTCCAAGTGCACAAATTTTAAGTAATCCGCAAATGCTCTACATCGCTATTGGTATTCTAGGGGCTACTGTTATGCCTCATAATCTATATCTGCACTCTTCCATCGTCCAAACTAGACAATTTGATTTGAGCCCTACTGGGAAGCGGCAGGCGATCAAGTACGCGACATGGGATTCCAGTATTGCGCTAACCTTTGCCCTATTTATCAACTCGGCGATTCTGATCCTCTCGGCAGCGGCATTTCACAAGACAGGGTTAACGCAAGTAGCGGATATCTCGGATGCGTATCATTTACTTACACCGATTGTCGGAACTACACTTGCTAGCGTATTGTTTGCCGTAGCCTTACTCGCTTCTGGGCAAAACTCCACACTAACAGGTACGCTTGCAGGTCAGATTGTAATGGAAGGCTTTGTTAATATCAGGCTTACACCATGGCTCAGACGGTTGATTACCCGATTAATTGCGATCATCCCTGCAGTCATCGTTACAGCCATCTACGGCGAGCGTGGTACGCAAGATCTACTGATTTTCAGCCAGGTTATCCTCTCACTACAACTTCCCTTTGCAGTCATCCCTTTGGTCAAATTTACATCCAGTAAGGCGAAGATGGGAGAATTCGCCAATAAAACTTGGTTGAACATTTTGGCATGGTTCATCGCCGGAGTCATCGTAATCCTAAACATCTATCTGCTAGTACAAACCATAACTTCATAAATCATTTTATTGCTCCGCTACAATAACCCCGTTATCAGCCTAACCAACTGTTATCGGGGTATTCTTCTATTCTTTAATTTCTTTAAAAGAAGCATCGTATAACCGGAACATTGTTTTGTAGCCTGATTCATCTATTTTAATACCCACATCTAGACGTCCTGTTATTTGTAATGGCTCTGATTTATATCTAAGCTTTACGTCATCCGGTACGAAAACCATCATTATTTTGTTCCAATAGGTCTCATCCCCGTTATCAAACGGACATTCCGCTCCAGGCTGTGGTATCAATAGGAACCAATGTTTCTCGAAGGATAGCACCTCCCCCATAAACCCTTTGATCGTTACTGTGGAATCATCCAAGTCCCAGAATTGATCTGAAGGAGTGGTCTGATCCTCCCCATCAAAAAATTGCGACCAACCGATAGATTCAATTCCACTTTTTACTACATCAGGAGTCTTCTCAGCTACTTTTCTCTCTACTATAACTGGTTTATTGTCCTCTTTAACGATGAGCTCCTGATCTGCTACTAATTCATTTTTTGTAGATTTTGTGTCATTTTTTTTATTCGGATCCTTTTTTATATTTTCGTCAGCTGTTTTTCCTATATTTCCCTTCCCTTCTACCTCCACTTTTTCTACTAACGTTACTTTCTCTTCTACCGTTGCTTTCTCATCTACCTTTTCCTGCTCATTCTGCAGTGATTGTTCCTTATCTCCACTCTCTTCCTTCATATCAGCTACAACAATCAACTTCTTCTCTTCTAAAGTGTTTAGCTTATTCTGGTCTGTATCAGGGGACTCGATCGACTGAGCAGCAAAGCCAAATGAGCCTGCCTCATTTTGTTTCATATCATTTTGCCCACATGCTTGAAGAAGCAGGAGTACTGCAAACATCAAAATGGACAACACTACATTTTTCCTATTCAAAAGAACTACCTCCTTATGCCTTAAATAGGGTTAATGGATCCATTCTATATACCCTAAATGCCGGTCCCATTGAAGCGACGAACCCGATCAGAATCGTCCCACCCGCTATATAAAAATGATCTTGAGTCCAAAGGAACGGATTGATTTGAATCCCCCCGTAGGTGAATAGTAGATCTTTCAAAAAATAACTTCCGACATGACCAACAAGTAAACCTATCAACAGCCCTGAGACCGTAATGATCAATCCCTCGCCTATCAATGTCATCCATACATAGATCTTTGATTTACCAAGCAGACGCAGCAATCCAACATCTTTAGTTCGTTCATTCGCAGCTGCAACAAGGGATAAGAGGATAGATATTGCCGCTAAAATGACGCATAACAGAGTAACGATTTCAATAATCTCTGATCCCCGATCTACGAGATTAACAACATCCGCAACGACCTTACTCGTATAAACAGCCTGAATTTTATTCATCTGATCAAGCTTACTCTGTAACTCATGTGCGCCCAGTAAGGTCTTTGGCTTCACAAGAATTGCTGTAATCTCTCGATCTGCATTCAACTCACCATGAACAAACCATGCATAGTCGAGCGTTGTAAACATAGCGCGATCATCTGGGGTGTTCAGCTCGGGAAGGATCCCCTTGACTGTATAGAGAAAACTCTGATGAGCATTATGCTCGTCGTGTTCTGCTCCTTCAGTATCATCTCCCAGTTCTACATCAAGGGCGTCCTTAACCAATCCATGTGCACCGGAAAAAGTGTCTCCTACTTGAAGATGGAGTAATCGTGCTGCATACGACCCAACGACCACTTCACCAGTGTGTCCATATAGCGTTCCTGCACTTAGTTTTCGGTCGCCATACCTAGTCATGAAATACTGCGGATTAATACCCACGATAGGATAGCCATTGTAGTTATCACCTGTTGTCATCGCATAGGCCTGCTCCACACCTTTATCTTGCAGGACCACTTCAAGAGTCTCCTCGGGAATATTCCCGGTAGGAGATCCAACGTGATAGAAAGTATTCAGTACAAGTGTAGTCTCGCTGCCTTCAGCTCCAATCACGACATCAAATGGACCATAACCCTTCTCTGTTCCTTGTTCTACGCTGGCTTTAGATAACGAGAGTATGATGATAAATGCTACTGTCGCTGTTACAGAAAGTAACGTCAGCAAAGATAGAAATTTACGATGAAGAATATTACGAACTAATAAATGGAACAGGCTCATATGACCGACTCCTCGCACTTCTTAATTCGTTAATTTCGTGAATATGAACACATTTTTCAAAACGATCTGCCATATTGAGATCATGAGTGACCACGATTAACGTATGATCTTTGCTTGCACACAAATCGAGCAGTAGCCCCGTAACTTCATCCGCCGTCTCCCAATCTAGGCTTCCTGTAGGCTCATCAGCCAATACTAGCTTCGGTTCATTAATTAACGCCCTAATCATTGCTACACGCTGCTGCTGCCCCCTGGACAGTTGTGATGGTAGATGACGACTCCGATCACTCAGACCAACCTTCTCAAACCAGAAGTCGATAAGTTCCCGCCGTTCTGTCTTACTTCGATTACCTGACATTACAATTTCAACATTCTGCCTAGCCATTAGGGAAGGAATCAGATGAAAGTCCTGTAAAATATATCCGATATTCTCCGCACGAAAGCGATCCCTGACAGACTCACTCATTTGATGGAGGGCCATTTCCATCATTATGATTTCACCTTTATCTGGCGAGAGAATGCCACTGATCAAATGAAGTAAGGTGCTTTTCCCCGAACCACTCGGTCCGATCATTGCGAGTTTCTCACCTTGACTGACTGTCCATTCCGGGATATTTAGGATTGGAACGTCCTTTCCTGCCACTTGAAAGCCTTTCTTCAATCCTTGAATATGTAACATAGTATCCACACTCCTTTGCGAACCAAAATGCAGAAAAACAGGAGAAGCGACTTCTCCTGTTTATTCTCCCACCTATCGTGGCTTACTTAGCTTATTTCAATTGGATACGTTCAGATAACGAATCCCATTCCAACGTTGTACCCGTCAATTGATTGAAGGCAGCCAGTGGAAGATACAATGTCCCATTATCCAGTTCCACAGTGAAAGATGCCGCCTTACCATTTACCTTAGCAGTGCTTGCGCCGAGGTCTACGGTAATAGTTGCTCCTTTACCACTAAGCGTTGCTATGCTACTACTAGCTTGATATTTACCATTAAGTGCTAGTGTTAAGGCTTTAGCCGGATATAAGACTTCCTTATCACGATTGATTTTGAATTTAGGATATACATATTTTGCTTGCATAGCCGCCGTTACTTTGTCTAAATCGACTCCAATCACCGCAGCAGCAGCCTTCGCAATCTGCGTATTATCGATTTGTCCCTTCACTTTGTCAGCAATGGGGCCATATGCCCAAACCCCAACATCAACTGCAGAGTGACCATGTCCGGACCAACCGACCAACAAGCGCTTAGACACTACAGCGTTATATCCGCCCTCGCGATTGTAGGATGAGCCGTCCCCATCTAGAATAAGTTGAGCTTCTTCATCGCTTAAATCATTAATTCCCGTGTTGTCAGCAACGATCTTTTTCACATCTGCTAATGTTTTAGCATCATTTAAAGATCCGATGAGGTATTCAGAAGAATGCTTCTGTTTATCCCACAGATCAATGTTCATTTCATAAATATTGTCCCGTGATAGGGAAAGACCCCCGGTCTCATGATCCGCTGTAACAATAACAGACGTATTTCCTTGCTTCTTAGCGAAATCAATGGCCGTCTTAAATGCTGCATCGAAATCAAGTGTTTCTTGAACCATCGTTGGCAGATCGTTAGCATGCCCAGCATGGTCAATTCGGCCGCCTTCGATCATCATGACAAATCCATTCTTGTCAGCGGACAAGATTTCTAGAGCTTTAGAAGTCATCTGAGCCAAACTTGGCGTCTCAGCAGTCCGATCCGGTACATAAGCAACATGTGAACTACCGAATAAACCGAGCGCCTTCGTATTTTTAGACGATAGAGCTTTTAAACTCTGCGCCGTTTTAACTACGGTATAACCTTTAGCTTCAAATTCAGGCAGCAGGTTTTTATCTGTTCTCTTCCCCTTTTCTTCCTTCGTAACAAAGAAAGATTCTCCACCACCGAACAATACATCCACTCCACTTGTCAGGTACTGGGAGGCAATGGCACTCTCGTTGTCTCTACTACGGACATGAGAGGCGTATACAGCTGGAGTAGCATGGGTAATACGCGCTGTTGTGACTAAACCCGTAGCTTTCCCACTGGCTTCAGCAGCTTCGATTATAGATGCAAAAGGTTTCGAGACATCTTCATTAGATACACTGATACCGGCATTATAAGTTTTATGCCCTGTAGCAAAAGCGGTACCTGCTGATGCCGAGTCAGTGACAACACCTGAAACAACCGTGCCACCGTCTTCTCCGCGATCTGCAAAGGTTGTCGCTTGACCAACATAATAAGGATCCAGGTTCAAATGCGTAATGTTTTTCTCATATTGTTGGAAATAACGTGTAGCTGATACCTGAGCTGGTCCCATGCCATCACCGATTAGAACAATCAAGTTTTGCGGTTGGGATTTCTTTGTTTCTTTTGCCGAGACCGTATCTTTGGATGTTGCAAAGGATCCCGCCGTCACGACTGTCAGTGCCAGACCGCTAACCGCTAAGCCCTTCCATAACTTCTTCATCTATTTCCCTCCAATTGTATAAGAACTAAGATAAGCTTAGAGGGAGAATATTTGGTAGATGTTAACAGATTATTATTTATAGGTAAAATTTTACTATTCGTCAAGTTTCTCATTTACAAAAGTCTACATTAAAATAACAAAAAAATCCCTTGCAATAGCAAGAGATTTTCTCGGTGACGCTGTTCATTTGATGCGGTCGAGAGGACTCGAACCTCCACGGGGTTGCCCCCACTACCCCCTCAAGGTAGCGTGTCTGCCATTCCACCACGACCGCGTAGTGTTTCTAAAGCGAACATTTAACATTATACCTACGGCGAATCCAAATGTAAAGAAAAACTATTTTTCTTTCTCCGCTTTCTTCCTCCTCAACATTTTTCGATGTTGAGTAAAATGAATATACTCACGAATAAATGCTTTTTCATGGGCAGATAATTTAACCGTCCAATCTATGGATGAAACATCTACCAAATAAACTTCAAGGCGCTCGTGGATTTTCTCTACTTGTCGTTCATGTCCAGTCATAAGCCAATCTAAGCTCACATCAAAATACATGGCGATATCGATTAGTTTATTACTACCCGGAGTCGATTTCCCACGTTTCCAATCTCCTAAATTCCCCGTACTTATTCCAAGATCCATACAAAACTTCTTTTTGGTTATTTTCTTGTTTTTAATTAAGATTTCGATTCTATCATAAATGGACAACGAAATTCCGACCTTTCTTCAACGCACAAGAAAATACGCATTTAAGTTGTTCTACTGTTGTAAGGTAACGCACTTACGTATATAATAAAATTTATGACCTTGCGTGTTATATATACATATTATATCATAATTTTTTCCAATTATAATCTTATACTATAGGAGTGCGCTAATCGTGATCGAGATGTCTTCTGTATGGCATGACGCCGTCCATTCATTAAACCAGAGCATAGCTATCATTGCTCCAGACGGCACCCTACAACTCGTCAATCAGAGTTGGGCAACTCAAGCATCCAAACACGGTTTGTCTCCTGATTGGGATCGACCAGGGATCAACCTGCTTCATGTCTTCGCTGCCAATAGGCACAATTCAAACCCTCTCTTACAACATCTCCTACAAAACTTTAATAACATATTGCATGGAGATCATCCTTACTTCAAAACAGAATTCTACTTGGACTTACCTCAAGGGAAATCCTGGTTTCTAGCTGAAGTTATTCCCTTTACTAAACAGGGATCGACACAGATCAGAGGTATCACTCTTACATGCTCCGATATCACAGAATTTAAGAACAGTGAATTACAGCTAAAAGAAGTTATTTCCAAAATATCCACTCTAGAAGGACTTCTCCCCATTTGTGCCGTCTGCAAAAAAATTAAAGACGATCATAATGTATGGAACCCCATCGAAAATTATTTAAACCAACATACCTGCGTTGAGTTTACTCACGATATTTGTCCCGATTGCATCCGTTTGCTATATCCTAAGTACTCATCAATCCTTGACCACCCAAATAATTCAGAACAGAATCCCCATAAAACCTGTCTCTGTCACGAACATCCTGATCATCCAAATAATCCATAAATTTCTTCAGTACGAGCTCGATAGATTGTAACATATTTATCAATGAAATACTGTAAATATTCTATGCTTCTTAGCTCATTTTTCAAGCAGCAGCACAAGTAAGCCCCTGTCACCGACAGGGGCTTACTTCATTGAATCATTATCGATTGAATTTAGGGAAACGGATTCGTACAGTTGTCCCCTCCCCAACTGAACTTGTTATGGACACCCCATACGCTTTGCCAAACTGGAGTTTAATCCTCTGATCGACGTTGCGAATTCCATAGCCGACCCCTTTCTCCGAAAGGGTCAATATTTGCTCGATCAATTCTTCTTTCATGCCAATACCGTTGTCTTGCACCTCCATGCAAATCTCATCACCTTCAAAGAATAAGCGAATGACCACATGAATTTCATCATCATACCAGGCATGCTCCAATATATTTTCCACAAATGGTTGAAGGATAAATTTCACTGTCTCGTATTTCAAAGTCTCTTCGCAAACTTCATAATTAACGATAACTCTATCCGCGAATTTTATTCTCTGAATATCGACGTAGGATTGAATAATTTGCAGTTCTTTTTCAATGGAGATAATCATCTCACCTTTATTCAAGGAAAGCCGATAGAATTTGGCCAGTTCACGCACCATCTCATGCATCTTTTCGATTTCTCCCAGCTGCGCCATCCGACTTATAGAAGAAAACGTATTGTAGAGGAAATGAGGATTCATCTGCGAATGAAGTACCTGAAGCTCAACATCCTTTTTCTCTAGCTTGCTTAAATAAACCTCGTCAATTAGCTTCTCCATATTAGAAGCCATGTCGTTAAACGCCTCGCCAATCTGCGAGAATTCATCTTTCCCCTGCACGGGCATCCGCTTTTGGAAATTCCCTTCCTTAAATGTCTTCAGAGATCGAATCAACTTCAATATCCGTTTGGAGAAATATCGCGATATCGTCCAACTGATCAAGGTAAGTACAAGCAAACTTGCTAAGCAGATGAGAATTGTAATATTGCGCACCTTCTGGGAGTTCTCCTGAAATGAGGAATTAGGAATCCAGGCGATAATACTTGCATTCATATTCGAAATGGGTTGTTTGATTTGCATGTAGCCTTCCGGCTGGTTAACTGAACTGCCTTGTGCAAATGGTAGAAGTTTCGAATCACTTCGCGAGCTTGTATATAACAGATGATTATTTCCGTCCACGACAAATAACAAGCTATCTTTGCCTAGTTTGGTGAAGTCAACATCGTAGAATATATCTTGAAGCTTAACGTTAAAATTCATTAACCCAATTGGAGATAACGTATGATAATTGATGATAGGTCGTAATAACGAAATTCTGGCGTTGGTAGCGTCACTATCAATTTGCTTCCACTCTATAGTTTCATAATTCATATACTCATTCATATCTTTATACCACTTGGAGTTAGAAATTCTATCTAAATGAAAAATCGAATACTGGCGGCTATCGCCGGGGTTAACAACCCGATCAAGATAATAAAACTCACTTATATTCGTATTGCTCAAATAGACTGATAACTTAACATCGATGTTCGGTAAATTCGCCGCCGATTCTATCTTTGGCAAAATATATTGTGAAGTGATCGTATATTTTTCATAATCCAAATAATATCCTGATAAAATACCCGATAATGGTTGATCCGCATATATATCCTCCGAACCACGAATAACGTCCGCCAAACGATAATCTACATTGTTACCAATCTGTTTGACAGCAATTTCAAGGTTACTACGAGTATGCTGCTCACTTGAATTCACCGAAGACACATAAGCGAAGCTCCCAATCACGATAACAGGCGTCATGACCATCAACAAATAAGATATAAACAATTTATAGCTCAGGGGGATATAGCTATTTGATTTCTTCATTGGCATTACTATCAACCCTGCTTTCGATAGTCTCCCGGAGTAAACCCATAGTGCTCCCGAAATAACCTACTGAAATATGCCAAGCTCTTATAACCGACCTGATCTGCCACCTCGTAGATTTTATACTTCGGCTCTAGCAGAAGTTCCTTTGCTTTTTCCATCCGATTACGTACCAAATATTCATTAAAGCTCTCACCGGTCTGCTCCTTAAATAAATACCCCATATGATTTGGAGAATAAGAGAACTTATTGGCGATTTCTCTCAAGGTGATATCTTCAGCAAGTCGGCTATGGATATATTGTTCAATGGGTTCAATTAGACGCCGACTCTTGCTCTGTTTTTTCATGAACAAACGCTCGGAAATTTCAAACGATGTCTTGCGAAGCCATGATTTAATATCATCTACCGTTTCGAATTCGCGGATAACGTCTAAATGCTCAAAGCCCCACCCAAGTAAGCTTTCGAATGTTTCATTGACCGTACTAAGATGCGCCTCCAGTTTGGTAGCAATATGAATGGAGAAACTATATACTTTCACTGGATGCTCGAAACCTCTCACATTATCAAATAAGTCATCCATACAATCGCAAATTTTAACGAGATCATATCCCGCAATAGCTACAAACATCGCATCTAAAATACTATTCAAATCTTTGGCATCCTTGACGATCTGAAGCTTGGCTAGTCGAGGGGGAATTACCCTATTCTTGCCAAGAAACATTTTGTTACCTATCAGTTCTTTGGCTTGTATAAAAGATTGGGAAATCTCCTCAGGAAATGCTACAGGGTCCCCATAGCTTGCGGTTATGGTAAACTGTGTATTTCTATGTATATGCTGATTCAGATCAGCTAAAGCATCCTCCAACCGCTCAGGAGTGTCCTGATAAATAAAAGCAAACTGTGAAGTGGATAGCTCGCACCACGCACCTAGCTTTTGTTCTTCTATATAGGAAATAATCAAATCTGAAGCTGTACGTAATTGCTCTTGCCAAGCATCTGGTGCTTGTTTGTTCTTCCATAATACATCATCCAACTCAATGATCACTGCACTCGCGAAGCCAGTTGGAGATGCCAATGGATAACGTTCCAAGAAGGTCGGCAACGTCTCATGATTGATGCTACCTTCTAGCAAATGCTGCACAAAATCTTTTTTTATAAAAGCAAAGGTTTCCGTGAATTGAGACTGCTCCTGAATACTTTTTCGTTCCAACTCAATTTCTTTTACTACTTTTTTGAGCAGTTCCACAATTTCATCATCATCGACCGGTTTTAAGAGATATCCGTCTGCCTTGAGGTGGAGTGCCTCTTTAGCATATTCAAAGTCCTGGTAACCACTAATGAAGATAGTCTTCAGATGTGGATTCCTCTCTAGTGCCTTTCTTGACAGCTCCAAACCTGTAAGAACTGGCATTTTGATATCGGTTACAAGAATGTCTATCGAGTGATTATCAATATAGCTTAAGGCTGCAAAAGGTCTGCTTTCACTACAAACCACTTCAATCTGCAGATCATTCCATGGAATAAGTTGACGCAAGCCTTCCAGATCATACTTTTCGTCATCTACCAATACAGCTCTATACATAGACATGCGCTCCTTTATGTGGAAAGAGAAGGTACACTAAGTATACCCTCTCTTACAACTCACTTAATATATTTTTTTACTGACCCTTCAGCTTTTGGAGATTCGCTTGCCACACACTCGTTTTCCATGTCAGCACCTTGTCATAACCAAACTTAGTTGCCTCTTTGTCAGCTTGTTCTATCAAACTAAGAACTTCTTCATCACTCTTCGCGAAGAAAAGCTTCGGAATAAGTTTCTTATATTGATCTTTCAAACGTTGAACGATAATACCTTCTTCCGATGTTGGAGATGGTTCCAAATTGGAGAACTCTGTAATATCCTTCGAAGTTTTGAACGAGACATTAGCCTGCCCTACTGTCGTCCAATCTTGAGCCTCTTGTGGAAGCAACAATTCGCGTTTAGCTTTGGTGCCATCAACATAAGCAGTATTACCATTCCAGTTGAATTCACCAATTTTGAGCTCATCATATTTCTTAAGATCACGATTAATGTACGCATCGTTCGGGATTGGTACGCCGTCCTCTACTTTATCGTAGAAGAGACCTTCAGGCCCAAAGAACAATACTTGTTGACCTTGCGGACTGGATGCCCAGTTCATATACGAGAAAATCGCTTCTGGATCTTTAGCATTGGTCGTAATCACGTTTACATTCCAACCTAGTGTATTAAATCCTGATGGGTATACTTTGTTCTTATCTACACCAGCTTTGTGTACAGGCCAGATAACATCATATCCATCTTCTGGATCCTTAGCTGACAATAAGTTGTTAGCTTCGCGTCCAATTCCCTCAACTACCGCATCATAAGCGCCGAAGACAGCAATTTTACCTGTTTTTAATTTTTCAAGAATTTGATCACGGGTCTGAGTGAACATATCGCTAGATGTCAGCCCTTGGCGGAACAACTTACTACTATACATTGCTGCGTCCTTAAAGCTTTGATTCTTATAGATAGATTCCAAGGAATCACCACTCGGAACACCAAACATGGCTGCTGGAGAGATGAAACCTGGTGTCATATCATCAGCTGCACCACTAAAAAGCATGCCTAGCATTTGAATGTCACCGTCACGAACCTCGCCGAAATCAAGCGGAACGATATCCGGATATTTCTCTTTAACCAATTTCAGATATGCTTCTAGGTCATCCCATGTTTCAAGTGCAGGAGAACCTAGCGCTTTGTAAATCTTCTTCTCTACGAGATAAGCCGCATTTCCGTTACCATTCTCGCCATTGATGAACCAGTTTGGCATTTGGTAGAGTTTGCCGTCGCTACTGCGAAGCATATTTATTGTTTGTTCTCCAACCGTCTTCACGAATTCTGGATATTTCTCAAGATAAGGATCAAGTGCAACTAGTTTGCCAGCCTCTTGAAGACGGTCTACATCTTTTCCTCTATCACTTACAATTACATCTGGTAGTTGATTAGATACAATCATTGTGTTCAACTTTTGCGTTGCTGCTCCATTAGATTGAATCGGATTCAGAGTTACTTTCAAGTTATCAGTAATCCATTTGCCATGTGGGCGTTCAAGCCAAGTTGGTGCCGTATACCAATCATAGTTAACAAACAAGGAGAAATCCACAGGTTTTACCTTCGCTTGGGTATCGCCCTCTGCTACAGCTGGGTCCGGAGCGTTATCCGGAGCAGTGGTCGCTGCCGCGTCATTTGTAGCGTTTGCCGCTGGGGAGGCAGTTGGACTATTGTTATTACTGTTAGAGCAAGCCGAGAGCACCAAGCTAAGGGTAAGTAAACTAACCACTAGCAGGCTCGAACTTTTCTTCATATTCATGTCTTTTCCCCTCTCTTCAAATACATTATATATGTCATCAGCGGAAGTCGCATGCTGACCCCGCGAATAACCACAATCTACTCTTTCAAAGACCCAACCAATGCACCTTTAACGAAATATTTTTGCAGAAATGGGTAAATAAAGAGAATCGGTAATGTAGCGACCATCATCGTCGCCATTTGTAGCGCCTTGACGGTTACAGAATTCTGTACCGCACTCTGTGCATAGGTATTCAAATTCTGAATTAGACTCGCCGTTGTACCAGCGTTAACAATCTGTACCAGAAGCGTCTGCAACGGGATTAGATTCTGATCACTGATAAATACCGCCGGTGTAAACCAATCGTTCCATAAGCCAACTGCGGTAAAAAGTCCCAATGTAGCTACAACTGGACCAGAGATCGGTAGTACAATCTTGAAGAAAACCCCAAAGTTCGAGCATCCATCAATCCGCGCTGATTCTTCCAACCCATCTGGGAGCTCTGCGAAGAAAGTTCTAAAGATAATCATGTTGTAGACGTTGACCATACCGTGAATTATCAAGAACGTAAATGTATTATAAAGATGAAGATTATACACGAGTATGAAGTACGGAATGAGTCCACCGCTGAAATACATGGTTACGATACATATAATCATGTAACCCTTTTTAAACACGATACCTTTCTTTGATAAAGCGTAGGCGAATAAGGAAGTGAAGAACATGGACACAAATGTTCCGATAAGCGTACGGGCAATTGTTACTCCATATGCAGTGAAAATTTGCTTCTCCTTAAACACAATCTGATAGTTTTCCAGCGTAAATGCTCTTGGCCAGAAGGTTACCCCACCGAGTGACGTATCACTTCCTACGTTAAAGGACATAACTAACGAATTCCAAAATGGATAGAACGTTATAAAAGACAATAGGATTAGCACGAAATAAATAATTACCTGTAACACCTTGTCAGAGAAATTTAGTTTCATCATATCGCTTCCATTCTAAGAGATGGGATTACATTACCAGAGACTTGCTTTCCCTAATTTACGGGCAATGCCGTTTGCAATAAACAACAACGTTACACTGATAATAGACTTGAACAGTCCTGCCGCCGTCGCGTATGAGAACCTCTGGTTCATAATTCCCATTTGATATACATAGGTATCGATGACTTCCGCATAAGGCATGACGATTCCATTAGTCAGGTTTTTCGTCATTAAGAGGATATCTTCGAAACCCGCATTTAAGATATTACCAATACCTAAGATTAGGAAAATAATAATTACAGGAGTTATGCTAGGAATCGTAATGAGAAAGATTTGTTTGATTCTATTGGCTCCGTCCATTGCTGCTGCTTCATACAATGCCGGATCGATCCCTGCAATAGCTGCTAAATAAACGATAGAACCGAAACCTATCTCTTTCCAAACCCCTACCGAAACGAGAATTCCCCAGAAGTACTCTGGAATGGAGAGCCAGTTGATGGGTTCCTTAATTAGATTGAATTGTAGAAGAACATCATTGACCGGACCATTATCCGCAGCTAACATCGAGAATACTAAACCCGAGACAACAACCCAGGAAATAAAATGTGGGATGTAGGTTACGGTCTGTACTACTCTCTTAAATGCCATATTTCGAATCTCATTCAGCATTAATGCCAGAATGATCGGCGCCGGGAAGGCGAAAGCTAGCTTTAGCAAGCTAATGGCTAATGTGTTGCGCATGATGGTCCAGAACTCAGGAGATTCGAAGAACATCTTAAAATGCGTAAATCCTACCCAAGGGCTCGCACTGAACCCAGTAAATAGGTTGTAATCTTTGAAAGAAATCATGACACCCCACATCGGTATGTAACTGAATACGATAATGAACGCGATAGACGGGAGAATCATAAGTTGGTAATCCCACTGTCGAAAGAAGCGCGCCCATACCCCGTTATTCTTAGACTTTTGCATAGGAGCTAATCCTTTATCGTTCAGCATTGAAGTTGCGTCACTTTTCATTTCATCACCACCTTCACATTGTTTGTAACTTTATGCTAAAGGAAATTGAATGCGGTTTCTACGCAAGTGATTAACGATTGTTTTACTAAATCAACGAACATCTTAAGTTTGGAAAATAACTAAAAAAAGAAGCTTGCCAGCAGCAGAAGATACTCTACTATTGATAAGCTTCTCTCAAATAATCACGTTAGGACCTTTTTATCATTCAATGGAAAATAAAAGAGCCCTTGCTTAGCAAGGGCTCCAGAATTGACACTTGTGATGCGGTCGAGAGGACTCGAACCTCCACGGGTATACACCCACTACCCCCTCAAGGTAGCGTGTCTGCCATTCCACCACGACCGCACATAAAATTAAAACTACGAGGAAATAAAATTGGTGACCCGTAGGGGAATCGAACCCCTGTTACCTCCGTGAAAGGGAGGTGTCTTAACCGCTTGACCAACGGGCCTCATTAGTGTTTATTTACGTCTTTTTATTTGTGACGGCAAGAATTAGTATAGCAAAAACAGTTGGACATGGCAATACCTTCGAATTAATTTTTTTGTGGAAAAATAAAACAAGTCGGGAGCATTTCTGCACCCGACTTGCTTCATTACAATATTCAACGGAGAGAGAGGGATTCGAACCCTCGCACCGCTTACGCAGTCTAACCCCTTAGCAGAGGGTCCCCTTATAGCCACTTGGGTATCTCTCCAACATATGGCTCCCCGAACAGGACTCGAACCTGTGACAACTCGATTAACAGTCGAGTGCTCTACCAACTGAGCTATCAGGGAATATAAATAACAACCAGAATACAAATTAATTTATCATGTTTATATAGCAAAGTCAAGAAATCTGCACACTAATGAAAGGGCTTCCCGATCCGGAAAATAAAAAAGAACCATCGTCTCCATAAATAGAGTCATGGTTCCTATGTTTGATGCAACTTAGCTGCTCAAGCTTCGTTTTAGTTCTCCTAGTTCTCATGTCAGTAGTAGCAAACGGGCTGCGACTTAACTCAGGATTTCGTTTCCCTTCTCTAGCTAATTTCTGGCGCAGTTTCTTAGCTTTGGTTGTGGCCAATTCAATCACTCCTTTAATGTTCTTCATGATCAGTATAACATGATGATTTATCTAATGCTGCATAACAACTAGATAATAGGCTAAAGGTTGATCAGCTTCAAACTCCCCGCACATTTTCCACAGCGGTAACGTTTAGGGTCCATCTGGCGCTTACGGAGATATTCCATTCCACAACTAGTGCAGATTAACTTATAGCGGTAAGGAAGCGTACGTCTTGCCGTACTACCCGGTATAGACTGACAATAACGGCTCCCCTTCACTCTTTTTAACAATACTTTAAAATCTTGATCCCGATGTCGATGGCCTTTCCCCGCTAAGTGAAGATGATAATGGCATAGTTCATGCTTGATGATCTTCTCCACTTCCTCCTTACCAAAGGCCGTAAGCTGATGCGGATTGATGTCTATATCATGTGATTTCATAAAGTACCGCCCACCTGTTGTTCGCAAACGAGAGTTAAACTTGGCACAATGGCGAAAAGGGATGCCAAAGTGAGTAAGCGAAATCTCTTCTACCCAGGCCTGAAGCTCGTCATTGTCCATTTATATTCCTCCTTCTCGTTGTCTTTGTGGCTTTTCATACCAAATTCCTTCACTCATGTACTTGAATTTTAACTTATCATTACGCTACACTGTCAAGTAGGAATGATAGAAAAGGAGACTGTTGTCCCATGCCTTTAATGAGATATGTTATTTTACAGCAAAATCAGGATTTGCAATTTGTAGAGATGCCAAGCGACTATGCTTATCAATTAAGTGCCCTAAATCTTCGTCTAAATAAGGAGATTCTGAAACTAACGGCTGATCAAATTCCGACGTTACCCCTCGCAATTGCCGAATGCGATAAACTTGACCTGTTACAGGAAACGCTTCGGATCACCGGAGGACTTGATTATATCAATGAACTTGAGGCTTCATTCTCAGCGATCCAGGAAGAGAATTACCCACTCGTCTCATTATTAACGGAAATTCGTGCATTACAGGCTCAGCTGGAACAATGGTACGAGGAAGAAGGAGTTATCTGATTTACTTCGTGCTCAGGTAGATAACTTTTTGAGCCACCTTTTAGTGTAAGACTTGCACTTTTCACGGCCTCTGCCCATATGCTAACGTACAAATGGGATGCCAGAGGAGGAGATCTTTCTTGCCTAAATGGCTTAGCAATCAAATTATGAACGCCTTCCATAAGCGGGACTCTCGACAAATTCGATTGCTTAATGATTGTTGGTTCTTTTATTATAGCCGCCGTGACATAAACCCCGAATCCATAACACGAACTCCACTTTAAGGTGGGGTTCGTGTTTTTATTATGCTTGTAATTGGACCAAACAAAGAAGCCGAGCAGCTAATCGCTGTTCGGCTTCTTTACTGATTCTATTTCGGCTGACGCATGGTCAGTCCTACTCGTCCTTTATTTGTGTCCACATTCAGCACCCACACAGTAACATTGTCTCCAACCGATACAACATCCATCGGATGCTTTACAAAACCATTACTGAGCTGGGAAATATGCACTAGACCATCATTCTTAATCCCAATATCAACAAATGCTCCGAAGTCGATTACATTGCGCACGGTGCCTTGTAACTCCATACCCGGTGTCAAATCCTCTAACTTCAGTACATCCGTACGGAAAATCGGCAGTGGTAACTCCTCGCGCGGATCACGGCCTGGACGCTGTAAGCTGTCCAGAATGTCACGTAACGTCGGTACGCCGACCCCGAGTTCCACAGCTAGCTCCTCTGGCTCTAACGCCGCCAACTGCGCGGCAAGCTCCTTGGTACCAAGCTGGGTCAGCTCCACTCGCAGTTCCTTAAATAGACGATTTACCACGTCATATGATTCCGGGTGAATTGGCGTGCGATCCAGCGGGAAATCCCCCTCACTAATACGCAGGAATCCAATACATTGTTCAAATGTCTTAGCCCCTAAACGCGGGACCTTCTGTAATTGCTTCCGGCTCTTAAATTTACCGTTCTCCTCCCGGAATTTCACAATGTTCTTAGCCGTAGTAGCATTCACACCAGATACGTACGACAATAGTGCAGGAGATGCAGTATTAACGTCAACACCAACATGGTTAACAGCCGATTCTACTACCGTTTTCAAACTCTCATCTAAGTTCTTCTGAGTTACATCATGCTGATATTGTCCTACACCAATCGCTTTTGGTTCAATTTTAACGAGTTCTGCCAAAGGATCCTGTATTCTACGTGCAATGGATACGGCACTGCGCTCTGCAACGTCGAGATCCGGGAATTCTTCCTGTGCCAGTTTGGAAGCTGAATATACACTCGCCCCAGCTTCATTCACGATCAGGTATGCCAGATCCTTGTCTTGTCGTTCTGCGATTATCTCAGCGACAAACTGCTCACTCTCACGGGAGGCCGTTCCGTTACCGATAACAATAAGTCCTACTGCATATTTATCAATAAGTTCGTGAAACTTGGCTGCAGCTTCTTGCTTCTTATTATGAGGTGGGGTTGGATAAGTAACAGCTACCTCTAGCAGTTTACCTGTATCATCAACGACGGCAAGCTTACAGCCTGTCCGATACGCCGGGTCAACACCAAGTACATTTTTCCCCCTCACAGGTGGTTGCAACAAAAGACTACGTAAATTCCCCGCAAAGATAGAAATCGCCTGATTTTCAGCCTTCTCTGTCAATTCCCCCCGGACTTCCCGTTCTATTGAAGGAGCAATTAATCTTTTGTACGCATCAGCGATGACCGTTTGCAAGATAACTTCAACTGAAGAGGAACCTTTGATTAACCTACCCGCAATATATCGATGTATGGGATCGACTTCTACCTCTAACGTTACCTTGAGAATATTCTCTCGTTCCCCCCGGTTCATTGCGAGAATACGGTGAGGAGGAATTTTCTTAGTAGGTTCACGGTAATTGTAATACATTTCATACACAGATTCTTCCTCCGGCGATTTCGCCTCAGAGACTAGTATCCCTTGGTCCATCGTATACCGTCGTACCCATGCCCGGGTAGGAGCTTCATCTGCTACCTGCTCAGCTATAATGTCCATTGCCCCCTGCAGAGCTTCCTCTGCCGTCTCCACAGCTTTCTCCGCATTTACATACTTAGCGGCTTCGGTCAGCGGATCTCCTTGCTTCGGCTGTGACAACACCCATTCAGCTAATGGCTCTAAACCTTTTTCCTTCGCCACACTTGCCCGTGTCTTACGTTTCTGACGATAAGGCCGGTATAAATCTTCGACCTCTTGAAGCTTCACCGCTTTAGTAATAGCAGTCTCTAATTCTACGGTCAACTTGTCTTGTTCCGCAATAATACGAATAACTTCCCGTTTACGCTCTTCCAAATTACGAAGATAATGCACCCGTTCCTCGATATCACGAAGTTGATTCTCATCCAACTCCCCAGTCATTTCTTTACGATAACGAGCGATAAACGGAATGGTGTTCCCTTCATCCAGCAATCCAACAGTCGTTCTTACTTGCTTCAAAGACAGTCCAAGCTCCTTGGAAATTTGTACAGTAATCCGTTCAAGCACTTCTGCCGTGAGTTTCCCCTGGCCTGTTGTCTCTACGTTCTCATCCAATTGTGACAATGATATCCCTCTTTCATTCGATAAATTCGCTATCCCTATTATCACAAACTTTGATCATCTTTTCCAGCAGGTGAAATGTGATACGTTCTATTGAAATGACAAAACACCGCGCCGGAAAGGCAACGGTGTTCTGTGAAGCTTAATTTAAAAATTAGAATAATTATAACTATCCACGGATGAAAAAGCGAGAACGGCCAAAACAACAATTAAAATAATGATTCCCCATAGCACAGTACCAACGATTCCACATACGAGCCCTGCGATAGACAATCCTTTACCTTGTTCATTTGTTCTCTTGATTTCCTTAAAAGACAGGCTAGAGAATACAATCGCTATAATTCCCATAAGAAAACCAACGTAAGGAATCATAACTGAAAGGATGCCCAATACAAGCGCAGCAATGGATTTGCCATTTGTCTTCGCTGGAGCAGGTGGGTAATTCGGCGGATAATCATTAAGCGTACTATATTGATAAGATTGTTCAGTTGAATTCTGATTCATTAAAAAAGGTCCTCCTAAGGTATGTATTAATTCAATTATAGCAGATAACAGGCCTAAATCTAATTATATTTATTAAATTAATTCCGATTTATGGAAGTGTGTAAATCAATTATAGTTGGCTTTACGAGGGTGGCCTCCTTACTATATCCGTATCACTCAAAAAAAGAAAGACACCCCAAAATACTTGGAGCGTCAATAAAACGGACCTTCGAGTCCGGTTAGGTTATTCTAAAAGTCTATCAAACCAAGACTGATAAGCAGCGAGTCGTTTACCTTCTTCATCGTCTCATCATCCAAATGCGTTATTTTATCAGTTAGCCTTTGCTTATCAATCGTACGAATCTGTTCAAGTAAAATAACAGAGTCACGATCAAAGCCATGTGTAGCCGCTTCAATCTCTACGTGAGTTGGAAGTTTGGCTTTTTGAATTTGAGCCGTTATAGCAGCAACTATAGCGGTAGGGCTAAATCGGTTACCAATATCGTTCTGGATGATAAGTACAGGTCTTACCCCTCCCTGTTCAGAACCTACTACAGGAGAAAGGTCTGCAAAAAATACGTCTCCGCGCTTGACAATCAATGTTTACACCCCGCTCACTAGGCGGTCCAGAGTGATGTCTGCATCTTCCTCCGCATGGAATGCTTCTGAGGCCATGGTTAAGTTGATCTTTGCCATCTCCATATAACCACGTTGCATCGAATCACGGATAAAGCGTTTCTTCCGTTCATTCAAATACAACTTCATAGCCTGTCTAATCAACTCGCTACGGTTGGAGTTCTCCATCGCAACAATTCCATCCACTTCTTGCAAAAGATGATCCGGCAAACTGATCATAATCCTTTTGGTGCTATGCATATTGGCCATCCTTACATCCACCCCCAAAACCTTGTCGAACCCTGTCCCTTTGAATCAGTATATCATTATTCAAGGAAATATATACAAAGGAAATATATGCTGCCAGTATATCAAGTATGCTGCATTTCATTATAAACAAAAATGACATTGCCGTACATACCTGATCATTTCCATGTCTATTACCATTCGATAACCAGACAGGAATTCCTTCATACAGGGGAAAAAGTTTTGTAGTTTTTTGTCAATTGTTGTAATTAAGACAACAGTGGGCTTATCAGGATATCAGGCGCACCGGTACGTTTATATACCCGGGACACACGATGAGCCAACATACATATCAATTCATAGTGGATGGTTCCCATTTCGGATGCCAGTTCGCCTGCAGAGATAACCCCGCCTGACTGCTGGCCGATGAGCACAACTTCCTCGCCGACTTTAATTTCTTCAGCCTCTTCAGCTAAAGCTTGTAGCGAAACCATACATTGGTCCATACAGATTGTTCCGACGACAGGAACGCGACGACCGCGTATTAGTACTTGCGCCTTACCACCAAGTAATCTGGAGTATCCGTCCGCATAACCGATTGGTAATGTGGCGATTATTTCCTCTTGGTCCGTCACATATCTCGCCCCATAACTAATTGAGGAATGAGGTGGCAGTGACTTTACAAATACCACTTCCGTCTTAAGTGACAGAACCGGAGTTAATTTAACCTGTTCAAATGAAACCTCATCAGAGGGATACAGACCGTATAACGAAATGCCGATCCGCACCATATGGCAGGAAATTCCCGGTATATCAATGGCGATAGCGCTGTTACCAGTATGTATAATCGGGATATTTATTCCATTCTCCCGTAGCGCGTCCACCACACCCTGAAACCGTCGGTACTGCTCCAATGTATAGCTCTTGTTTTCTTCATCCGCTGTGGCGTAGTGAGTAAATAACCCTTCCACTTCCACCTGCGGAATTTGCAATGCTCTTTGAACAAAATCAACTACCTCTTCCCCTGGTAATAGGCCAATACGTCCCATACCGGAGTCGATCTTGATGTGGACCTTTAACTTATGCGGAAATTCCGAAGGATCGAGGGATTCAATCGCCCCCAAAGTTTCCCCGCTGAACACAGTCAAGGTAATGTTGTGTTCCCATGCAGTGCGTATGCCATGTTCCGGTGTATATCCCAGTACAAGTATCGGCATTGTAATGCCAGATTGGCGCAGTTCCAAGGCTTCTTCCAAAAAAGCTACACTGAGATAATCCGCTCCAAACTGCTCCAACTCTCTTGCTACAGGTACAGCACCATGTCCATATGCATTAGCCTTTACGCATGCGAGTAGCTTCATATCTTTCGGTAGTCTTGTTCGAAACGCTAAATAATTGGAATGTAGCGCATCGATATCGATTTCCGCTTGAGTAGGTCGATACTTCACTTGCACTTGTAGGTCACCTTCTCCACTGATTGTGAGTATATCCTTCTACGATACACTAATGGTAATATTCCTGAAGGCCACTGTCAATTCAGCAAGATAAAGGATTTATACAAGAAGAGGCGGACGGAGTGCTATGATTGGATATTGTATCCAATCATAACAGTCGCAATCCGCCCCTCTTGTATTATTTACCCGTTTGGTCCTGCATAGAACCGGCGATTTTTACCATTTCATTTACGGGTAAATCACCGCTAGTAATTCGGAATTCAAGACCGTCTATCGTCCATGTTAACGTTTGAAGAGAATCTCCTGTAAGCAGACCCGCTGTAAAACCTAAATCGATCACTTCACCTGATACAAGTGAGGCAGTTCGATCTGGCGAACGGGACTCTGTCAACGTGAACTGATATGTACCGTCATATCGTAGAAGCACTGTGCTTCGCTCACTATCCTCCACAATCTTATCATCACTATATTCTACCCCACTAGGTAGATACGTTGGGATGATTACTCCAAATGGTTCTGACAATGCTGGAGTGGATATCTCTGCCCCAGAAATATCGGTACCATCTACGGCCACATCAGATGGATCTGGCTTTTCAACGAGTACACCAGACTCATCAACTTCGAGCAACGTTCCTTGTGCACCTGGAGCAGCAGCATCCAGATTGTGTTGCATATCAAAAGAATTTTTATCAAACTTCGTTCCGAAGGCGAATTTATCAAACTTCACCTCTACAACAACCTTTGCCTCTGCATCCGATACCTGCACCTGTTTCGGTGCATAGTCACCCTTATTGAGCCAAATCTTCTGCCGTACTAGCGAATGGGTGTTATAGTTCGCAGCTACTTCGAATACATAACTATCCTTATCGCTTACGAACTGCCGTGAGTTATCACTTACAATACTTCTTACCAGAGTTTGATACAAATACACCTGACCTTGATTCTCTGGCCAATCACTTTGGAACCGGAAACTCTTGTTTAAGCTTGGTGTGAGAACATATACCCCTTGATCATTACGAAGTACGATCTGAGTAATGTTCTTCTGCGCATTTGTAAGCGCAATCCGGTAATATGACGGATTTTGGTACCATACTTCCACTTTGTATTCCTGTGGATTGTCACCCGTATACAACGTCATCGTTCCAGAACCTTGATAACTCTCCAACTTTGTAACGACTTTATCCAAATCTTTGACAACACCGGCGGCGTCCTTCTTCCCGCAACCAGCCAACATGACGCTTAACACTATCACGATGGTTAGCACCCATGTGATCCGTCGACGCATGAGATCATCCCCTCTGCAGTTTGATTTCCTAAACTGATACATATCTATGAGGGAACTTGGCCATTTATGCGGACTGGTTTGACAAGCTGGGGGGCTTGGATACTATAGGGTGGATTATTAATGGTGAAATGCCGCGTCAGGAGTGGGTTTCGGCAAAAAAAAGTCTCCTCTTTGATCTTTACAGATCTTCTAGAGGAGGCTTTACATTACTGATAATTTCGAATTATCCGCGAAACTCATTGTGGATTATCTCATCAATTTTGAGCGCAATCATACCAGCACCTTTATTAATATTTCCTAGAATATGAGCATGTGTATTGTCTTTCGCATATACCGATGATTGCATGATTACTCCAGGATCACTGCCCATTACAAAATACTTGAAAATCTCGTTCTCTTTCATCAATATCCAGACGCCATACCCATAATGTAATTCTTCATTCTCACTTGCGTGCGGGGTCAGCAAAATATCAGTATACTCTTTAGACAATAATCTATTGTCAAATAATGCATTCCAAAACTTCACTAAATCGTGAACGGTTGTATAGGAACCTCCATCAGGACCACC
Organism: Paenibacillus anaericanus; assembly: GCF_003994475.1. Classification (GTDB taxonomy): domain Bacteria; phylum Bacillota; class Bacilli; order Paenibacillales; family Paenibacillaceae; genus Fontibacillus; species Fontibacillus anaericanus. The sequence goes on from NZ_RZNY01000007.1 coordinate 40,574, forward strand.
TACAATAGGAACTGAGTATATATTGGTTTTCCAACCTAATTTATGATCTATGTAACCAACAGCAGTTCTCTCCGATAATTGATCCATTCGAAAATAACTTGAGTCCATCATCCCACAAGGTTGAAATATGTTCTTCTCAATATACGCCGGAAAACTCAAACCCGACAATTGTTCAACAATAAGACCTAAAAGTATGTATCCAGCATTGTTGTAAGAGAATCTATCTCCTGGAGCAAACTTCATCTCCCCATTCTGAAATAACGGCAAAAAATCTTGTGGAGCATTCATGTTATAGACGGGTAGATCCTTCCACAAGTCTGCGAAATCGCTCATGAATTCTTCATCAAAGTAATCCGGAACACCTGAACTATGAGTTAATAAATGATGTATTGTGATATCTGGATTAAAATGTGGAAAAGGAAAATTCAAGCAATCTTTTAGATACGTATCAAATGTAACTACGCCTTCTTGTACCAGTTGGCAAATGGCTACCGCCGTTAAAATTTTACTTCCTGATGCGATAGCAAACCTAGTGCTAATAGTATTAGCTATTTTTTCGCTTCGATTTGCGTACCCATATCCACGTTCAAATATTTTCTCTTCCCCTTCTACAAATACTGCACCTGAAAAAGGTAGATCTTGGTTGTGTTGATTCATTGCTTCTTCTATTTTTAGAGTAAGATTCATTGTCATAACATCCTTTCGTTGCTTGTCCATACTATTGACTAGTACAAAGGCCGATGGACAAATGCCAGCAGCCTTTGTAAGTGGATCTTTGAATAAACTGATCTTAAAAAACTCTTCTACGTATTATTCTCCGTCTTCTTTGCAGCAATATAATCGCGAGCAAATCAAACAGAACAAGCGGTATAATAAACGGTACAAATGTGGCATGAGCTCCGCTACCTTTGCTGTGGGCAGCAGATACTTTAAGATACAGTTTTTTACCGCTGACTTTGACGATGGTTCCGTATAGAACTGCACCTGTTTTCGTTCTGATTTTAACTGGTTTGTTCAAATAGCTTTTTGCCTGCTTAAACCGTGAAATAGTTGCCAAAAGGTCCACCTCCTGATAATCATGCCACAATATACGCGACACGTTCTAATGAGGTGTGGGCAGTAAAGGAATAATGTGTCGTACTATGTGTTCTTAACCTTTTTCCATGGATGTATTTTGAAATCAGGTTCAAAACCGATGCTACGATAAAATGGTTGATCTGCACCCACGTACACCTTACCAACTCCCATCCCTTTAAGACGATTGAAGCCCTCATAAATTACAGCCTTTCCTAACCCTCTTCGCCTGTAATCTTTGTGTGTTCCCACAGGTTCCAGAATTGCAACTTTGTTGACTTCATCCAGCCAGATTCCGCAAAATGAAACTACTTCATCAGCCTTATTCAATATGAATAAATCAAGCTCTGGCCTGTAGTCGGGAGCGTTCTTAATATTACCGTAGTACTTCCTAGTTAGCTCAGCATGAGGTGATCCTTCATAATCAAAAGCCATAATATGTCCCTGTGCCTTACTTAGATCACCTACTTCCGATCCAGCCTTAAGCTTGAATCCCTCAGGAATTCCCATTTTAAAATCCCTCTCAAGGTAAATAGATATCATGATATCGTCCCATTCCATGCTAATGTATCCTCTGTTCTTTGCCACTCTTTCCATCCCTGCCATGCCCTCAGTAATTGCAAGATGATTGGTACTTACTCCATTTTCATAGGTCAACAGATACTCCTCTGCATACTGAAACAATTCATCTATCAATTCATCACTCGGTTCAAATGTATCTAGTAAAAAGTAAACATCTCCATCATCACATGCTACTGCTGCCAAATCACCGTTACTGTATTCCCATAAGCCAATGCGGTCCTGCCAGCGCCGTTTGAGATGACTGTTTCTTGCTTCCTGGAAAAATTCAAGAAACTCCCAGCGGTCTATTCCCCAACTATTTGGTCGCCCTAATTTGGAATATGTTTGAATTAAAAAATCACGCACTTTCAAAAAATCATTCGTCATATAGGGCCTAAAGTTTGTTTTCATATTCATCACCTCCCAGTGCCTTTTTCCTCAAACATATTTCATAGGTAAGAATTGAAGCGGCAACACCTACGTTTAATGAATCACAGGAACCTGACATCGGAATCGTTAAAGTTTGTACGGGATGGTTATACCATTCCTGCGATATCCCATATCGTTCGCTTCCTAGAACCAAGGCCGTATTTCCTCCATAGACACGGTTACCATAGAATGACCTAGCCTCCGAATCAGCCAAATAAATGTGGAAACGGTGATTTTTCAACCATGTAATACATTCTGAAGGATGTTCAAAGTACACAATAGGCACTGTAAATACAGCTCCCATACTGGCTTTGATCAGTTTGGGGTTGTTAACGCGCGCTTTAGGGTTACAGATGATTACCGCATCAACCCCAGCTCCGTCACAAGAGCGCAAGATCGTCCCGATATTTCCTGGGCTTTCCAGCCCATCCAATATCACAATTACGGCATCATCCCGTATTCCAAGGTCCTCTTTGTGATAGACAGGTAATATACCGACTGATATGAATCCATCTGGGTCATCACGATCACTAAGTCTTTGAAATGTTTTTGGAGATACTACATAAATATCATCGGTACTGTTCATAAACGCTTCCACAAGCTCTATTGCTTCATTGCTATACATCATTTCAGGGCAAAACAAGCAGTATTCGATATGGATATCGGTCATCCGTAGCTTGTGATGTGCCCACATCCCTTCAGTTACAAAGCGTCTCTCAACTGAGTTAAGGGTATTATGTAAGATAGATCTGATCTCAACTACCTTCTCATTTTGTGGACCTAACCTTTTTATTTTCCACTGATACTTTTCCAGCAATTGATTTAGTTTAAGAGTATTCATTGTATTCGGATCCCATTTCTACCTTGGCTTTATATTTAAATTATAAAGAAATGAGCTCCTCCAAAATATATCAAAAACAATTCCTAATCGTTCTTTACACAAATTAAAAACCCGTAAGAGTTGGTTTCTCCCACGGGTTTGAATGAATATCAGTTATTTTTTGCTATACACTATTTTCTTGATGCTGTCATAGGACAGACTGAAGGTGTCAACCAGTTGATCTATCGTAGCCCCTTCGAGAAATTGATCACAAATCTTAGTGTTACGATGATCCAATTGTTCACGATTTCCGGAGTTTTCACCCCATCTTTTGCGAATCCCTTCAGGTTTGGGAATATAAATCATTTCCCCCTGCACATATTTCTGTATTTCTTTCAATAAATTTTCCGGAAAAATTACATTTGCTTGTATATATTTCATTCGCTCTTCGCTCCTTAAAATCATTTGGCATTTTAAGGTAGCAAAGCCTGCGTAACCACTTCTCACCCCTTAGGATGAAAGAAGGCGATTATTATTTAGCTCCATGCAAAGAATCGCCGCGTTGATCTTGCAGACTTTGCATGGAGCGAACCCAATACGAAATCGATAACCCAATACATAGTATCCCTCCTTTATGTAATCCAGTAATTTCATTTTGAGGGTATTATCCCCTCACAGTGATAAGAAGTCAATAGTTCCTCTACGACTAAAATTCAAACGATTCTGTGTGCTTCTGCTGCAGACAGGTGCCGATGTGCTGATAGCAAGAAAGGAATACCACAAGCTGAACTTACAGCTATGATGGAAAAGATAAGAAGTGGAGATTGTACACCTATTGCATCTAGCAGAAATCCACCTAGCAAGGGGGCGATGACATTACCCAAGTTGTTGAACCCAAACATACCGAAGTATGTACCACGTAGTTCAGGCTTAGCAATTTTGTCGACAAGCACATCTGTCATCGTAAACATCAGAACCTCTCCGATCGTAAACAATATAACGCTAAGCATGAATGCTACCACCGATTCAAAAAGACCAAATATCAGCAAGCTGCATGATACAAATGCACTCCCCACAATCAACGGAATAATTGGTGAAAAACGACTTGCGAATTTCACAACAGGAAATTGTACAATTAATACAACAAGCGCATTTAGAGTCAACATATAACTAAACCATTTGACTCCGTCCTGGATCCTTGGATTTATCTCCATAAATTGCCCCACTGTAGAACCGAAATGTCCATACCCAAGTACGCAAAATATCATACCAAGCAAGACTGATATAAAGATCCGATCCTTACCTGTCACTCTTAGAGCACCCATTAACGTCAGTCGGTTACCTAGATGTTTAGTCGCCGTCCCAATTTCCTTATTATTCAGGAATTGTACGATCAACACTAGCCCGTAACAGAAATAGACCAGACCGGCAATGTAGAAAACTCCATTAGAATTTGCTACTCCCATTTGCAGTCCCAATAAAGGGCCCACCACAGCTCCCAGATTGATTGCTGCATATCGGAGATTAAATACCAGAAGTTTGCTCTCCTTCGGTGTAATGTCGGCAAGCAATGCCCGTGAAGTTGGTTCGAACATAGAACGACATAATCCATTTAATGCGTTCATTAAAAAAAAGATCCATATCCGGTCCGCCAGAGCAAAACCAACAAATACAAGACTCCAACCAAAAATGGAGATTAGCATGACCTTTTTACGTCCAATGACGTCGGAAATATATCCTCCATAGAAACTAGCAAATACCCCGATTAGAGAACTAACCGCTACAACAAAACCAGTTTGCGACGGAGAGGCCCCCATCGATTTGATTAAATAGATAGAGAGAAACGGAATACTCATGGTTGTTGCCATCCGGCCAAAAATCGTGCCTATAATAATAGTCCAAGATAAAGGATGAATTTGTTTTAAGTTTGTTTTCATATGTCGCCTTCTTTGCTAAAGTAAACTCGTACTAAATGAATTATCACGGACCTGGCCAAATAAACATCGCTCCTGCAGGACTAACCATCATGAGTATGATGATAGGTTGTAGCCCTCCAATGACGGAGCTTAATAGTCCGGCTTTATTTAAAGATCGATGCACTTTGGATGAGGCTAACACAATTAAACCACCTATAATACCAAACAGAACGGAAACAATGGATAGAAATATAAACGCAAAGGCCATTAGATAACCGACCCCCGCTCCAGCGCTAGGGTCATCTGGATTACTCAACGTACGTGCAAACATAAATAACAGTAAATAAATCCCTAAGGGAAGATTAGCAATTACACCACAGATCAAACTGATGATCGCCGGTGCTTTTGTTGGAGGTACCTCTTTCGTACGAGACTCAGTGGAATTAGATTCATTATCAACTTCAACTTCAACTTCATTGGAATCCTGATGGGATGCCAGATCCGTAGAAATATCTAGGTTTGAGGATAGTCTATGAACTCTACTAATATAAACCATCATTGTAACCACACTGATCATAGAGAAAACAAATAAAGCCAGCTCCATCCAACCTACATAACGATTCTGCAGTAGATTGAACACCCGGTAGCACACAGAAATCAGTGCGAACAAGAAATATCCGAACCCCAGCATTCTGACCTTCTTAACTAGTTCTGGCTTCTTGTCACTCACCATCCCAATAATTCCACGTCCAACCACATATACAAGGATTACCTGGAAGGCGATCGTCACTAGATCAATAAAAGGTACGATGGTGTTAAAATCAAACGGATCGTTTTGTATGGAAGAACTCGAAACCATATCTTTTTGAAAAACCGAGATATTAAATATGTACTTGAACAACACCCAACCTAGCATAATGAGTGATGTATAAAATCCTGTATGGAAGAAAGAATTTCTCTGCTTAAGTGAATACAGCCCTGTGCAGATTATGATAATTCCCAAGATATCCGGTATGAAGTCTTTTCCATAAAGTTTGAAATCAAACATGAATGGAATGCCCCAAAACAAATAATTCAATGCCCCATCCCCCTTCTCTCTTTAACTCTCGCCCTCGTGCTTCAAACTATAGTATTCACACATTATCACAAAATGAAAAAATTGTCAGACGGAATCGAATCTTCGACTATTCAAACAATAGTCACATTCCTGGACACTTTCATTATGCATTCATATCTTAGAGATTAAATTTATTGTAATATAGAGCAGTGTTTATCTTAAATCACGAATTTCATCTCATCAGGAGGCATTCTACTGTGAAATCTAATCAATCCCCTTTACAAAAAAAATTACTACCGAGGCATATCAGTTTTATGGCGATGGGCGGGGTCATCGGCACGGGTATCTTTAAAGGTAGCGCGGAAACTGTAAGCATTGCTGGACCTGGAGTTATTTTCTCCTATGTATTCGCAGGACTCCTACTCCTTGTCGTTATGGGAGCCATCGCTGAAATGGCTACCGTCTATCCCAACATGAATATGAAAGAATTCATCCGCAAAGCTCTTGGAGAGCGGGTTTCATTTATAGTTGGTTGGTTGTACTGTTTCATGTGGTTAGCCGTTTGCGTAATTGAAGTTATTGCTGCCGGAAGTTTTCTGCAATTCTGGATACCAGATGTTCCCTTGTGGATTCTCAGTCTCGCAAGCGCAGCCTTCATAATTGGTGTGAACTCAATGAGCGTCAGTGGTTACGGTGAGTTTGAATTTTGGTTGGCCGGGATCAAAATCGCTATGATCGTTGTGTTCATTGTACTCGGCGGAAGCCTCCTATTTGGGTTGTTACCAGGAGCAGAAGCCCCTTTCCTGCATAATTTTACAGAGTACGGTGGATTTGTCCCGAATGGTTGGACCTCTATCTTCTCAGCGCTACTGATCGTCATGTTCTCTTATGGGGGCTCAGAACTCATCGGACTAACCTTGACGGAAGCACAGGATGCAGAAAAGGTACTTCCTAAAGTGGTGAAGGGTTTCATTCTGCGGGTCATTCTCTTCTATTCCCTGCCTATTCTGATCATCTGTGGGCTTATTCCATGGAATCAACTAGATGAGCATACCAGTCCCTTTGTTCAGGTCCTGACTTCGACCGGAATGCAAGGCGCGGCCCATCTAATGAATTTCATCCTGATTACAGCCGTGTTATCTGCGGCGAACTCAGGAATTTACGGTGCTACACGGATGCTTCATTCTCTAGCCAAGGACGGAGAAGCACCTCAATCGCTCGCTCGCATTTCCGCTAAAGGTGTTCCTGTGAATAGTCTAAAGCTTTGTGCTGTTATTCTATTTCTTGGTTCAATGATCGCCTACTTTGCCCAAGAAAGAGTCTTTACTCTATTGATGGCAGTGCCTGGATTCGTAGTTGTGATCGTTTGGATTGCGATATGCCTAGCTCAGTTAAAGCTCCGCAAATCTTATCCTGTACAGCCAACTTTCAAGGTATGGGGATATCCTTACCTCACCATCATCACGACCCTGTGTCTATCCATAATTGCCGTGACTTTCTTATTTGATGCAGCGAATCGGATTAGTATTGGTGTATGTATTGGTGTCATGATCCTGCTCGCCGTATGGTCAATATTCCGGTTCAAATCAAGCCGCATTCCATAATTCTACTCATTCCCCCATTGCACTTGGCATGATACAATATATTGAGAAAATCCAAGGTGGGGGAAGCTATGCAACTTCAAGTGCAAACAGAATATGTCTTACAGAAGCCCCCTCTTATTTCTAGACTAGTAAATCGCATCAAACACACATACCAATATGATACCGCCTTTTGGCGGATAGCGATCGCCGGCCCCTGGGGGGCTGGCCTTTTCGCATTTGTCCTACTCGCACTTGGTGTCCCTACAGGATCGGGTACCTTCTTCGATATACTGTTATTTACCACTGCGGGAACCTTCTCTTTCTTTGTTCTGGGAAATATAGTAGCCATTCTACTAGCGTTGATAGGATTACGGATTCCCCGACTTTTTATCGGTACGGTATTGTTCGATCTCATTGCGGTATTCTTTATCTTTTATTTAGATGATGTTGAACTTGTTATTGCAGCTATTGTCTCGGTTATAGTGACACTCGGCGGCATTCTCACAGGACTTGTCATCGGGTTGCTCTCCAGCCGTGGTATCAGCTCACGAATTAAGTTAGGTCTAGTCGCGCTGCTCGCTGTTCTATGCCTCAGTACGGCCTTATGGCTGCAGGATCAATCAGCATCTCAAAGTGAACATCAGTTGACCTCCTCTGTAACGCCCATTAATACGGTAAGTCCAGCTGAACCGGGATCTTATTCCGTTGATTACTTTACTTATGGTAGTGGAGAAGATCCACGTCAGACAGAATTTGGCCATCATGTCGATCTTCTATCTGAGTCCGTGGACGCATCACAATATATAACAAAGTGGTCCAAGTTAAGAACACTATTCTGGGGGTATGATGAAAAATCACTGCCCCTTAACGGCCGTGTATGGATGCCTCAAGGTTCAGGTCCTTTTCCAATTGTCTTGATTGTTCATGGTAATCATTTAATGGAGGATTATTCGGATGACGGTTACGCCTATCTGGGAAAATTACTCGCAAGCCGAGGGTTCATTACTGTATCAGTTGACGAGAATTTCCTGAATTACTCCATTTGGACTGGTATACCGAACAATGATATGAAGGTAAGGGCCTGGGTTCTACTCAAACATTTAGAGCAAATTGATCAATTTGCTAGTTCACCAGATAATCCATTCTATGAAAAGATTGATTATGAACAAGTTGCACTTATAGGACACTCTCGAGGTGGGCAGGCCGTAGCTATGGCTGCTGATGCCGATCAATGGTTTAGCACTGATGATACCTTAGGCGATTTCAGAAAGTTTCAGATTCAAGCGGTCGCAGCTATAGCACCTACAGATAAAAAAGTTGATGAAAAACAAGCCAAATTACACGATATTAGTTACTTAACCCTTCAGGGAGCACAAGACGGTGATGTCAGCGATTTTGACGGAGAACGGCAATATGCCCGAACCACCTTCTCATCTGGGTCTACGAATTTCAAATCAACCCTATACATTTCAAATGCTAACCATAGCCAATTCAACAGTGGATGGGGTGATCGGGATATCGCTTACCCTCTGGGGATTTTGTTAAGTAAAAAAGATATGTTGAGCGCTCCCGAACAGCGGTCGATCTCCAAGGTATATATTTGCGCTTTCTTAGAGGCCACCCTCCATGGGGAGCAGCAATATATTCCTCTATTCCGTGATTACCGAAATGGTCTTAGGTGGCTTCCAGAAACCTCATACTATAACCGCTTCGAGAGCGGGGAGTTTACCTCTTGGGCCTCGTTTGATGAGGATATGAACCGAGTAAGTCTACCCGGTGCCGGTAAGGCAACAGGTACAGATTTGATATGGCTGGAAGAAGAATATAAGAACCGACATAACTCTAACAAAGGTACTCGTGGAATCGTCCTGAGTTGGGAGAGTAAGGAATCAACAGAGCCTTCGTATAGTCTAAGTTGGGAACAGGGGGCTAAAGCTCCACGATCAGGAGAAGCTTCAATACTCGCCTTCTCGCTCAGCAACCGTAGCTTCGAACTAACAGTAGAGGAAACATCCGAGGAATCGCTAATGAGGTCGTTCGAGATCGAAGTAGAGATTCAGGATACAAGTGGTGTCTCTGTACGTCTTCCTTTGTCCTCCTTCATGGCTGTACCTTCATTACCTGAGACGAACTTCACCCTGCATCCTTGGTTAGATCAGCGTCTTTCTGACGGTAAGTACAAACACCCAACAGAGACGGTATTTCAAACGTTCCAGTTACCGTTAAGTGAGTATACTGCGGTCGATCCCGAGCTGGACCCTACTAGCATCCAAAGATTAACTTTCCATATGGGTGAGGGACGCGGGAAAATTATGCTAGATGATATCGGAGTATATTAAGCAAAAAGGGAAGCCCGGGGGAGCCCGGGGGCTCCCCTTTTTGCTAATGATAAATTGTCTCTTACCCTTTAATAGCTCCTTCGGTGATCCCGGAGAAAATAAACTTTTGGAGCAAAAGATAGATGATAATCGTCGGGAGCAATACGATCAGAATAGCTGCCGATAATAATCCATAATCCGAGGCCCTCTGACCCACAAAGGTCATTAATGCTGTCGAGAGGGTATGTAGTTCTTTGGACGGCATATATAAATATGGAATATACATATCATTCATAATATCTACTGCCTTAATAATAGCTAAAGTTGCCGAAGCTGGAATCAGCAGTGGGAAGATAATGCGGAAGAATATTTTAAAGTAAGAGGCTCCATCAATCATTGCACTTTCATCAAGCTGATTCGAAATTTTCTCTATAAACTGCAGGTAAATGAAAATTTGCAGCAAATCCGTTCCAGCATAGATTAATAGAGGAGCAGACATGCTATCGTACAGCCCAAGCGATTTAATAATCTGAAATCTGGATACCTCAGTTGTATAGAACGGAATCACCATCGCAACCGTGAACATCGCCATAATGATTTTCTTAGCTCCAAATTGAAACCGGTTCAGCGTATAAGCCGTCATAGAGCCTAATACGGTGTTAAGTAAGACGCTGACCACGACAAGAATCGCTGTGTTTTTAAACCCGACGAGCATGTTCCCCATGTTGAACGCCGTCTTAATATTCGTGAATTGCCACGAATCCGGAAGTGCCAGGGGAGAATTCTTCATTAGCTCCGGGCCCGTCTTAAACGCTGTAAAGATGTTTATTAGTACCGGGAACATTACAATCAGACCAATTATGACAAACAATAGATAGAGCAGGAATGAATTCAAACGCTGACGTGTTCGATAGCTTACTAGGGAGTTCGGTAAGTTGACTTTCATTGTTATTCCTCCCTCCCCTTAAACAATCTGCTCTGTAGCATACTGAATACAATGATGATTGTCATCAGGATAACAGCTAAAGTTGAAGCCAAACCGTAATTGTTATATTTAAATGCAGTCTGAATGGTATACACCGTAAAAGTTGTACTTGCCGTACCCGGTCCACCTTGTGTCATGAGGAATGGAATATCAAAGACTTGTAGTGCCCCTCGGACGTTGAGGAAGAGCACAATCTCTATAACCCGGCTAATACCTGGCGCAGTAATATAACGGAATTTTTGAAACCCACTAGCTCCATCAATGGTCGCTGCTTCATACAAATCAGCAGGGACAGATTGTAGACCCGCCAAGAACAAAATAACGTGAAATCCACTAAATCTCCAAAGTGACACGGCGACCAAAGAATAGTTGACCACGCTCGAATCACTGAGCCAGTTGCGAATTAGAAATTCAAGATTCATATCTCCTAGCAGTGCATTTAACGGACCATTAATCGGATTGTATAAATAGCTGAAAATGTAAGCTACCGCTACGCCATTGAGAATATACGGCATAAACACGATCGACCGAAAAAAGTTACTGCCTTTGATTTTATTGTTAAGGAATACAGCCACCATTATTTCAAGCGGAATAAAGATGACATGAAGAATGAAATATAGAAAGTTATTGCCTAATGCAGTCCATACCTCTGGTGTTTGAAAGGCTGTAATATAATTCTTTAACCCTGTATATTCAAAGCTTTCAGAAATACCGTTCCAATTCGTGAAGCTAAATTGAAATAGCTTAACTGTTGGATAGAGTAGAAATAAAACAAGTAATCCCACAGGAATACAAAGAAATGAGAAAATAACAAGCCGCTTCTGGACAGTATATCTCATCCACGAACCTCCTCCGAATGGGTCTGTCTAGGTCGCCCTGATCCGGACGACCTATCAACCCTATTTCTATGTTGTACTATTTAGCGCTTCGAGCCTTAGACCATTTTCCATCCAAATCCTTGCTAATCTCATCCACTGTCTTACCAGCCATCATCTCTTGACCTAGCGCCTTTACATCCAATTGAATGGCATTCGCCAAATCTGTATAAGCTGCGTTACCTGGGATGTAGAGGAACGGTTCATTCTTATTGTTATTATAAAAATCTTGTAGGAACGGTACGTTAGCTTCAATTCCCTCATAAGCAGAACCAAGCTGCGCGTGGTCGATATAATCCTGATATACTTCAGGTGAATAGAACCATTCCATGAACGCCTTTGCTTCATCAGCATATTTAGTGGATGCACTAATGCCATAGAAATGATCTGTAAATGTCATAAGTTTCAATGGAGTATCTTCGTTCTGACGATAAGGCATTGGGAACGCCGCCAAATCATCGGTACTTCCTGTCTTCGAGGCATAAGTCGGTACGAACCAAAGACCTGATGCTACTACAGCTGCCTGTTTGGATACAAACAGGTCTGTCGCCTGATCCCAGCCCACGCCAAGTGGATCCGGACCCATTACTTTAGCGTCATACAACTGTGCGATCTGACTGAACCCTTCATAGAAAGCTGTACCTTGTGCAAAAGGTGCATCTTCTTCAGCCATTGCGCTTAAATAATTCTCATCATCTGAAAGAATATGTGGCAAGAATTCGTTAAACGGATAATCTGGCCATGCATCTTTACCGCCCATGGCATATGGTATATAAGTGCCATTCTCCTTGATTTTGTTCAGCACATCCAGGAACTGCGGCCAAGTTGTTGGTACTTCAAGGTTCAACTCTTTGAACACGCTAGGATGATAATACACAAGTTCTGGGAATGAGACGGAAGGAACAGCTAAGACTTTCCCATCTACTTTGTATTTATCTGCGTATTTATTACTGCTTACAAAACCCAGTCCATCAAGTGGCATTAGTTGTTCTTTGAAATCACTCAGCCAGTTTGGCTTTAACTCGATGATGTCTGGTAATGCATTACCACCTGCACGTACCTTCACTGCCTGCAAGTAATCAGAATCGCTTTTGAAGGACTCTAGCTCAATCGTCACGTTTGATTTCACTTTGCTGTATTCCTTAACCTTGTCATTTAAAAATGTGATAAAGTCATTATTTGAATCCCACATCACCATTTTGAGTGTTACAGCCTTAGCTGAACTATCTGGTTTGCTCTCACTTCCTGACGTATTATCCACCTTATTACTTCCTCCAGATGCACAACCGCTTAGAACAGATATCAGTAACGCTGTCACAGCAATCCAAATTCCAAGTTTTCCTTTTCTCATACAATGACCTCCTCTATGTGCTTGTTATAAATTAATTGTAAGGTCACTGAATACGCTTTCATATGTACATTTTTGTTGTTTTCTTCTCTCTTTTTGCACAGGTTCACAATCTTCTCATCCCTCTTCAATTTCTTGTTGTAACTGTTCCCGGTATTCTGCTGGGGCAATGCCCGTCACCTTCTTGAACACTTTGGTGAAATGTCCCTGATTGGGATAACCCACCTTTTCCCCGATCTCATACAACTTCATCCCACTATGCATCATCCCGATCGCCTTCTCAATTCGGATACGAGTAACATACTCAACAAAGGTTTCACCCATCTCTTTGGAAAATAGTTTACTGAGATAAGTCTCACTAATTCCCGCTTCCTCACTTGCTAATGTTAAGGAAATCGGCTCATGATAATGAACCTGGATCCATCTTCTTACCTTCTCCACCGGTCGTTCTACTGTATCTAGAGCATATTTTGCAGAGAAAACCGTTGCAGCTGCCCTTTCAGCGATCTCTATCATTTGCTGGTTCACTTCTTGAAGTGAATCGATCTTGCTTAGCAACTGTGATGCTGATAATTCCACACCCTTGACACTAGACCAAGCGATTCCCTTGCTGTAAAGCATGGTATTCATCTCCTGAAGCAGCGAACGGTACGGATCCAGCATCTGATCAATTGTTGCTCTACGGCTAAGGGAGAATTGACCCAGCAGGACACTCAGTTCTTTGCGCCAATGATCATCATCACGAGCAAGCGCTTGAATAAACTCCGACATGCTCCTAGAATCCGCAGCTTGCTGATAACGCCCCTCCTGACTAGGTAACACAGCATCCTCCGGGAAATATACCATTCCACTTCCGCTGAAAAAACGATATTGTGCTAAATATACCGCTTGCTCATATCGTGTTCTCCATAACCCCTTATCATCACAGGGTTCAGCGATCCCGATGCCTCCACGCACATTCACATATAGCTCCAAGTGACTCATCGCCTTGGTTATGATCTCATGCAGCAATTCCCTTTCAGCTAGCCCGCTAACATGCCGGGGAATTAAGACAAGTAAGGCATATTCCAATGGCCCTATCCTACTCATCACAATTTCATAGCCATATCCTTCAATGACTTGTCTTACCGTATGCATCACAAATCGTTGCTTCTGCCCTTGATCCTCCAACGTATCCTTATAACTTCGATCAATTAACAGCGACCCGATAATATGGCGATATCCTGATAACCCCTTTGACCAAGATTCCAATCCATGTTCCCCATGAGATGATAGCTGTACATTCCTCAAGTCACCTAATTGTGGTCTTAAAATCCCCATGAACCATTGATCCTTTAATTGTTGTAGCACGGAGCGGGCTTCACTCTCTTTACGTTCACTTTCATTCATTCTTTCACGTAGCAAGTTTACTGCCTTATCTATAACTTTTCCTACTTTCTCTTCCTCCAAATCATCCTTAATAATATAGTCATAGACACCATACAAAAAGGATTCACGCACATATTCATAATTACGGTAAGCACTGAGCACGATGACTCCTGTCTTAGCGCCTTCTGGTAAGTCGCGTAGCTCTTTGATGAATTCAATTCCGGTCATGATAGGCATCTGCATATCTACCAATACCAAATCAATATTGCTGCTCCGGATCATTCGCAGCGCTTCTCGACCATTCGACGCTTCCCCGGCAATTTCACACCCATAGCTATCCCACAAGATGATCTCACGAAGTGCAATTCTCACAATCGGCTCATCGTCCACGATCAGTACTTTTAACATAAATCGCCCTCCTCTCCTCTTAAAGCTGAATAATCTCAAACCCTTAATCTCGGCTTATTTCGAATCTGTATGGTACATCAATGGAATACGAAGTGTTACTGTAGTGCCCTGCTCCTGATTGCTTTCAATAACCATCCCGTAATTAGACCCATAATTAAGCGAAATACGGTCTTGAACATTTCTTAAACCAATTCCGTTGAATCTTTCTCGATTCGTTTCATGTCCTTCACGGAGCTCAGAAAGTGCCTCTAATGACATTCCAACTCCATCATCATGGATCGTAAATAAGCATGCTTCTTTATCTACAATTCCCCCGGTAATAACAATTTTGCCTCGACTCTCTTTCTCGTGCATGCCATGTATAATTGCATTTTCCACAATAGGCTGCAACATTAATTTAGGGATTAATGCCTGCTCCAGAGCGGGGTCGATGACACATTCCATATCGAATAAATCCCCATAACGAATCTTCATGATCTGTACATAATAATCTAGAAGCACCATTTCCTCACCAATCGTTGAATACATACCCCCTTGGTTAAAAGCTGAAGACAACAGTTTGGTTAATGCCTCTGTCATTCGCTGTATATTACTAACCTTGGAGATCGATGCCATCAGCTTGATTGTATTTAAAGTATTGAGCAAAAAATGAGGATTGATTTGCGACTGTAGCGCCGTTATTTCTGCGATTCGTTTCTGTCGCTCCTTTTCTTTTACCTCATGTAATAACCCTTCCATATTCGACATCATTTCATTAAATGCATTGCCAAGCACAAAAATTTCAAGGGGGCCCGAAGGTGTGATACTGACGCTAAGATTGCCCGATTTCACTTGCGCCATCTGCCGGAACAAAGCAACAATAGGCTTCACTATACTTCGTACAAAGAAATAAGACATCAGCAGGAAAATAATGAGTCCAATCGCAGAAACCAGTATCGTACGATGAAATACACTTGTAACCTGTGCCATGATCCCTTCATACGGAACAACTTGGATAAACTTCCATCCAAGATCACCTTCTGTATATACAATATAAGACTCCTTTCCATCTACTTGATGAACATAACTACCATGAGTTCCTTGCTTAGCAGCATCTAGAAAAGAGTACTGTACCCCCTCCATTCCTTCCCTCAAAGCATCATTATTCGTGGAAGCAATTAAATCGCCTCCCTCTCCAACTACATAAATATCCCCTGCGCCGGAATTTTTCGTCTCCAATAACTGGATAAATTTGCTCGCCCGAAATACAAGATAAATCATATCCACATCATAGAATATCGGACTATATTTTGGAGATATTGCCGCAGTAATGTACATCCCATCTTCTGGTACAGAAGGTGTACTGTGCTCGATCCCCATTAGTTCCACCCTGTTCTTGGAGGCAGACACCGACTTATACCATTCTTGATTATGATAAAATGAAGCGTTCTGTCCTAAACTTCGCTTATATTCATACATCTTCTGATCTTTAAAGAAAAACAGAACGCTAGCCACGTCACCCGTATAATGAAAATAACTCCCTACCTGCGTATCAAGCTTCTTACTCATTTGTAAGTGTTCCTGTGAATTCTCAGCGCTACTTACTGCTGAAGCCGTGGCAATTAATTCATCATCGTTGCCCATCGTTGAGAGCGTATTCATAATCATCTGAGCTTCAGATTGGAAGGTGTAGGACACCTGTTCCAACGTCTGTAAGGCTTGAGATGTCGTGTTTTTCACCAATATCGAATTAAATGACCTCACAGAATACAAAGTAACAAGAAACAGTGGCAATGAAATCATTAAGAAAAAAGATATATTTAAAATCTGAGCGATTCTCCATCTCCGCCTTGGAGCAAACTGCTTGAAAAGTGCCATGATATGCCCGCCTTTGCCCGTATGTATTGTTAGGAGGTGTATCGAAGATAGAAATTCCTATCTTATTCTAGTCTATTATATTTGAAAGCGCTTGTATTGACGTATATTTGTTATTTTCTTATTCAATCTTGCACTAGAATGGCGTATCCCAGGAGGACGCTCCGCGAACGGACCGTTCCTACAATCGCTGTGGTCTCTACGCTACTTCGAGCATAAAGCAACAATGGGCCGAAAACGTCAAATGGCAAGCCTCCTATAAACCGGAGACTTGCCATTTTTTAATTTAGAAGGGTTATTAAGATTTAGGAATCATCTTGTAAATTTCGCCACTTTCCATTGCATCAATCAGCTTGTCCAACCATTCATAATATCGAACAGCTTCACTCATCTTCCGCTGATCCTCCAAAAGAATCTCATGTATAGGACCCTCTGGTTGAGATTGAAGTTGATTGTTCAACTCCTCGATGGATCGGCGGAACACAAGAATATTACTTTCAACAGCTTTTCTCCATTTAATTGCGAAGAAGTCAGTAAACGTTTGATGCCAATCGTTTTCAACCTCATATAAATCCTTACGCGAGCCCTTTTCCCATACCTTATTGACCATCTTTAAATCAAGTAAGGTTCTAACTCCTGTACTCATGCTTGTCTTGCTCATACTCATTTCTAGGCCCATATCATCCAATGTCATCGGTTTATCTGCAAAAAATAACAGCCCATATAAATGACCTGTTGATAATGGGATACCGTATAAATCCATGTTTCTTCCAATCGCTTCTATAACACGCTTACGTATCTTTAATAGTGCGGAATGTTGTTCCGGTGTCAGCTGGTCCAAGCTCATGCTTGTAACCTCCTATCGCAATTTCTCTTCTATATTAAAAAAAGCATACCGAAATGTAAAGAAAACATCTCATAAGCATTTTAAAGCATACGGCAGAATAAGTCACATTCTTTCTGTACAGTTTTTTCTGTTCATACTTTACGTACAGTTTTTACGTTTGTAAAAATTAATGTCTTTTGTTACACTAGAGACCACGAATAGACTTCCAAGTATTTGGGCTAAAATTGAATTAAAGGGGTTGATGGTTTGAAGGATTCTATATTAGAAGTCCGAAACGTCACCAAAGTGTTTGGTCCCAATCAAGAAATGGGTCTGCAACTTTTGGAACAAGGTCATACTAAAGAAAGTCTTGCTAGTAAAGGGATTACCGTAGGCGTGAACAAAGTTAGTCTCGATATACGCCAAGGTGAAATATTTGTCATTATGGGGCTGTCCGGTAGCGGGAAGTCTACTTTAGTTCGGATGCTCAATCGACTGATTGATCCCACTTCGGGTCAAGTACTGATCCATGGAAAAGATCTACTTAAGATGAACAAAGCACAATTAAGGGAAGTGCGGCAGAAAAGCATCAGTATGGTATTCCAGAAATTCGGACTTTTCCCCCATCGTACTGTACTACAGAACGTAGAATACGGCCTGGAAATTCAGAAGATGGATAAAGAAACACGCAGAGAAAAGGCTCTAGAGGCACTGGAACTGGTCGGACTTAAAGGTTGGGGAGATAAACTGCCGGATGAATTAAGTGGGGGCATGCAGCAACGGGTAGGTCTTGCACGTGCTTTGGCTAACGATCCTGAGATCCTACTCATGGATGAGGCATTTAGCGCACTCGATCCATTAATTCGGCGCGATATGCAAGATGAATTACTTGAATTGCAAGAAAAGATGAAGAAGACGATTATCTTCATTACCCATGATCTTGATGAAGCACTGCGAATTGGTGATCGGATCGCCTTAATGAAGGACGGCTCTTTGGTGCAAATCGGCACACCAGAGGAAATGTTGACGCAACCAGCCAATCGCTATGTGGAACGTTTCATTGAAGATGTCGATCTTTCTAAAGTACTCACAGCTGCCCATGTTATGCGGCGTCCAGAGACGACTACACTAGACAGAGGTCCCCGTGTTGCTCTAGAGCTGATGCGTGAACTTGGGATATCTAATCTGTTTGTCATAAACCGTTCCAAAATACTGCTTGGTGTTATTACTGCCGAAGATGCTTCAATTGCGGCTAAGACAGGTAAGTCACTATCCGACATTCTGATTACAGATGTACCAAGAGTTCAACCGGATACATTACTCGGTGACTTGTTTGAACTGACGAGTTCAGCCAAAGTTCCAGTTTCAGTTGTAGATGAGCAAGGTAAATTGATGGGCGTCATTATCCGCGGTGCTCTACTAGGTGCTCTTGCTGGAAATCACCCAACAGATGGAGGTGATTGGAAATGACACCAAAAATTCCGTTAGCTGATTGGATCGATTGGATCGTAGCTTGGATGGAGAATTATCTAGGTGGCTTCTTTGATGCTATATCAACAGTTATTGAAAACATTGTCACCTTCATCTCTTGGATATTTCTCCTCCCACATCCGTTGCTTTTTATTGCCATCATCGGCATATTAGCATTTGCAATCGGACGTCTGCCATTGATGTTCTTCACTGTCATTGGCTTTCTGATTATTGATAACTTCGGATATTGGACCCATACGATGGATACTCTAGGTCTTGTTATCACTTCAGGACTTATCTCTATCCTACTCGGGATTCCGATCGGGATCTGGAGTGCTTATAGCAAGACAGCCCATCGCATCATCTCACCGGCACTAGATTTCATGCAAACCATGCCGGCCTTCGTCTATTTGCTTCCTGCCGTGACGTTCTTCAGTCTTGGCGTGGTACCAGGCGTAATTGCTTCCGTGATCTTTGCGATTCCACCAACTATTCGTTTGACCTATCTAGGAATCAAGCAAGTATCCGAGGAGCTCAATGAAGCGGCGGATGCTTTCGGCTCAACATCATGGCAAAAGTTGTTCAAAGTGGAACTTCCCCTTGCCATGCCTACAATGATGGCTGGAATAAACCAGACTATCATGTTGTCCCTGTCGATGGTTGTTATCGCTTCGATGATTGGTGCACAGGGTATTGGAGCTGAGGTATATCGCGCTGTAACTCAATTGAAGATCGGCCAAGGTTTTGAAGCAGGTCTCGCCGTCGTCGTATTGGCGATTGTCCTTGATCGCTTTACACAAAGCCTGCTGAAGCCAAGGCGCAAGAAAGTCATTGCTCCCGGAGAAAAAGCATCTCGCCGTAGATGGATTATCCCCGCAGCACTAATTATCGTAATTGTTTGCGGTGGAATACTTCAGGCAATACTACAGCAGGGCGGAGAAACTTCATCTAAAACTTCACCGGAGAATTCTGTTGGTAGTCTCTTTGATTACAAAATTATCGGAATCGATCCAGGTTCCGGCATCATGAAATCAACTGCACAAGCCATCCAAGATTATGATCTTGAGGGATGGACTTTAATTGAAGGTTCTAGTGCAGCCATGACCGCAGCAATGGATAAAGCGATACGTGAAGAACAACCGATTATCATCACAGGTTGGACTCCACACTGGATGTTCAACAAATATGATCTCAAATATTTAGAAGATCCACTTAAATCGTATGGTGACGCGGAGGAAATACACACCGTCGTACGCCTTGGACTAGCTGAAGATCACCCGTCTGCCTATGAATTCCTCGACCGATTCCAGTGGTCATCCGATGAAATGGGCGAGATTATGACTGCTATGCAGGAAGGACAAGCCCCAGACAAAGCCGCTGCCGAGTGGGCAAATGCTCATAAAGACCGCGTGGATGAATGGACAAAGGGCATTGCACCTGTGAACGGTGACAAACTGACGCTAAGTTACGTAGCTTGGGATTCCGAGATAGCCAGCACCCATCTACTCCAATATATCCTTGAACAAAAGCTGGGTTACAAAGTAAACACACTTCAAGTAGAAGCTGGGCCGATGTGGACCGGTGTCGCTAGTGGCGATGTAGATGCCACAGCTGCTGCTTGGTTACCCCTGACCCACGGTGATTATTGGGAGAAATATAGTGATAAACTTGAGGATCTTGGTCCTAACATGACAGGTGTCAGAACCGGACTAGTTGTACCTAGCTATGTAGATCTCGATTCGATAGAAGATTTAAAGAAATCGTTAGAATAACTGTTTGAAACAAGACTTCAAAACGCCCGAAGACCCCATCCCTACGAGGGATGGGGTCTTCATATATATTAATAAGAAGAGGGGTTACTCTTACTATATAGCCCGTTCCTTAAAAGCACCTTACCCTGACCTGAAAATTAGATTAAAAATATGGACTACCCCCTAGTCATTCTCGTGACATTGGGAGTAGTCCATATTCGCGCGGAAATTTCTCTCCTTATTTATGCAGCAATCGTTTCTTTCTTAAGATCAATAATGCTGTACCCAGAATAACAAGGCTTAAACCAGCCAACTGAAGTGGTAACTGACTAGATTCTCCTGTTTTCGGAAGCGTCTTTCCTGTACCAGTTGACGAAGCAGTATCACCCGTTGTCCCATCTTTAGGCAATACATCAACCTCTACCGCATACACCTCTTCATTTCCGTCTTTATCTGTAACTTTGATCTTAAATGAATCTTCACCAACATAATCTTTATCCGGCGTATATACCCATTTTCCTTCCGGATCTACAGTAACCTTACCATGCTTAGGTTTCTCGCTAACCTTTGGTGTCTTGTCCTTCGGAACTCCAATTTTACCCTTTACAGGAGTTTGCTTCGGTGTGGTCACCTTCTCTTTAGGTTTCGCAGGTTTTTCTGGCTCAGGACTCACTGGTGTGCCCGGATTTGGGTCAACTGGCTCCGTTGGATCCGGTGTTGGTATTGGAGTCGGCCCTGGTGTCGGTGTAGGAGTTGGGCTCGGTGTCGGCGTAATTCCGCCGCCTCCGCCACCTCCTCCTCCACCTGTGGTTGGGATTCTGTTGTTTGTTTTTTCAACTAATATAGACTCAGTTTGCTTATCCGTAATCACAAATGCTACGGGTGTTGGGTCTAATAAGTAACCTGCAGGCGCCTTAATTTCGATCAATTGATATTTATTGGGTGCTAAATTCCCTAAGAATAGTTCTCCATTTTGATCTGTTGTTAACTGGGACTCATCGATTCCTGCAACAACATCAAATAAGTAGTTACCATTTTGATCAAAAATGATGGACTGTTCTCTTAATTCAAAGACAGCTCCCTGGACCCTTTGGCTCTTATTAGAGTTCCATTTTGTTAATTTAACAGAACGATCATTTTCCTTGTTTTCGATCGTCTTGAGTGTCGTTGACTGCTTAATTGGAACTAAAGTAATTGCTTGTTCAATTACGAAACCATCCGCTTTTGTCTCTACCAATGAATAATTTCCGTATCGTAGATTCTTAAACTCGATTACACCATTTACATCCGTTGTACCTTTGTCAACGACTGTATTCGAACTATCATGAAGTTCAAATTCTATCCCTTCTATGACAGATTGATCCTTCGCATTGACCTTGGTTACAATCAGCTTGCCATCCGTTCCCCATACATTAGATATGTCTCTTTGCACGATTGTAGTTTGATTAGCAACAATTTTTATTTGGATAGGGGTCGGATCTACTACATAAAATTCAGGAGCTGTAATCTCAACTAAATTGTAATCACCCGGTGCCAAATCACCTTGTGCAATTCTTCCATTCTCGTCCGAAATTAATACGCCAATCGGCAGGTTTGGCTGACCATCCCTGGTTAATACAAAGGTTGCTCCGGCTAACTTTTTATTTGAATCTACAGCGTCAACCTTCGTAAATTCAAAGCCTTGGCGAATAATTTTATTCGTAATCTTTAATGGTACAGCAGGATCTTTGAATAAAATATCTTTCCCTTTCCCCGTGCCATACGCAGGATCAATTACATAACCACTTGGTGCTGACTTTTCTTTGAGCTTATAAGGAAAACCATTCGTTTTATCATTATATTTATAGCTTCGAACGGTTGTAGCTTCCCCTTTTACATCCGTAGTCAGTGTTTCCAAGAGTATAGTTCCGGCAGCGTTGTATAATTCAAATATAACCCCTTGTAGTGGACGGTCTTCATCATCTACTTTGGAAATTTTCAATTGACCAAGACCAGTAGATGCTCCTCCTCCAGCTCCAGCCAAAGAGACTTTTATGCCATCCTGACCACCATCGCCTTGAACAGAAACAGATTTACCAGCGAACTGAACTTCATTTTCGATTCTGTCGCCCGATTCAGCAGTAATAAAAGATTTATATTCCAAGATATAAGCGGTTTTTAAATCCTTTTTAAAGGTTAGCGTGAATTTATTTCCTTCTACCACTAATTCATATTCACTTTCATCTACCAACGTATTGCTACGTTGAATATCGCCAGAATTATTACTAGGTAAATCTGCTTCATACAGCATTAATGAGTCAGCCAATAATAAATGTCCTGCCCCTAATGTATCAGTTACAACAGAACCTGCTGCCACAAAGGACTGGCTTGGGTTAATCGTAACTGTCCATGAAGCGGTGTCAGACTGACCGTCTTGAGTACCTGTTTTGTAAAGTAGTTCCCCGCCGTGCTTAGGTGTTACAGTAGCTTTTTGTTCAAATAGAAACGGCTTTATTCCATCTTGCATCGTCGCATGATTGGAATACGTATCTTCAATCGGAAAATTCCCCTCAAGGCTTGTTCTATATTTGATTTGATATGCAGTCGGACCAATCTTACCAAGTTTCAATTCAAAGCTTTTACTATCATTATTCACTTTCAATTCATAATCATCAGCCTCAATTAAATCACCAAGAGTTACGTTATTATTATCGAGGTCAAGCTTGAGCTTATTCACTTCTAAAGAACCGTTTACGTAAGCTTGGTTTCCTTCTAATGAATCTTTGATTATCGCATCTTCAATATCAAATAGATTGTAGTTTACAATAATCGTCCAAGTAATTTCTTTATCCTTAGCGCTATATACACCTATTTTGGTACCATTGTTGTTCGTTTTGTCTTCTGGTTGTACAAAGGCTTCTTTCTTAAGTACATGTGGACCATTAAAATCGTTCCAGTTTAATGTTGCTACATTCTTATAAAGATTATCTTTTGGCTTACCAGCCTTAGGATCAAATGTGGTTACATAAGTAATTGTAACTTCATCATTAATTTTCTCTCCAGCTTTTAGTTTAATTACGAATCCTTCACTATAATCAGCTGATCCTACCAACTCAAATTTAGAATCCTCTAATTTTACTCCATCAACCTTTATACTTGTAGGATCCAAATTCATATATCTATCTTTGTATTCATCACTGATTACGATATCAGTCATTTCCACCTTATCTTTGTTGAGAACAAGTTGCCATTCAATTTTCTTTCCACTGAAGTCCTCATTCTTTACACTCTTCGCAAAGATAACTTCTTTGAGCGGTTGTGAAGCAGGTTTAGTCATGCTACTGATCTTTACATGATTGGACACATCTTGATCTTCGTAAATGCGATCTTGTGCTTCAGTTGTATACTCTATTTCATAGGCTTTGGTTACTCCATGGTCGAATTCCAATTTAAAACCACCATCGAAATCAGTACCTAGCCCTGTTAAAGCATATTCACTCTCATTAATAGGGATATTAGTAGCACGTGTAGCCTTACCACTACTGTCGATCAGCATTTCATACACATTCACTTTACGATCAACTAGCTTATGCTTTGTCTTATTAGATGCATCAAGTGTATCCTCGATCCAAGCGTCAGACTTAGCGATCGTCTGCTGATTAAAGTTATATTCGATTTTCCAAGTGACCCTTTGTTTAGAGCCAACTATTTGAGATCCAATAGCTTTCTTATTCAGCGGTTCATTGAAACTAATTTTTACAGTCCCTGTCTTTTCTTCCTTGTAACCACTATCCCCGGTAAGTGTAACCTTGTTATTAATTGGCCGATCCTTAAAAGGCTCAGCAATCGGAGCATTAACACTCGTTGTGTAGGTTACGCGATATGCTTTATCAATATCCCCAAAGCTTATAGGAAACGTAGTTTCTGTTCGACTTAAAGGACCCTCTTTTAATGTTCCATCTACTTGAATGATTAACTGACGAATCTCAATATCTCCTTTAACTGTCAAGCCAGCGTCGGGAGAATCCGTAAGCACTGCATTTATAATCGTTTTTTCACCTTGGTTAAAATCAACGGTCCATTTAATTTCATCTGAGTTAAACTTGTTTTTATTGGCCTCCCCAGTTTTCACGAGCCCATCTGTAGCATTATTCTCAAAATTGACTTTGATCTCTCCCTGACCTACAGAATTGAAATCAATTTTTTGCTCCAGTCCCTCTGCAAATTCGCTTTGATCAAACGATATCCATACGAAGAACTGACCATCAAAACCTTGACCATTCTCAATTTTTTCATTAAATGTCAAAGTTACTGTTTTATCTGTATCTACCACATAATTTCCAACGCCACCTGTTAGTGTGCCTGATAATTTAGTTGGTACTTTGAACTCTTTTGGTAGAGAAAAGGTATAGAACGAACCAAGATCATAAGAATGATCATAGGCTAACTCCCAATCAAGGATTATAGCCACTTCTTTATTAGCGTTGGCCCGATATCCCGCATCATCTAATTTATTCCCACCTGGGATAATGTCCCCATCTGCATCAACAAGAGGCTTTTTATCATACAATTCTACTTTTGTGATCGAAAACTTATCTGTTATCTCAGTGCCAGTAGCGCTCAGCAAACTCATTTTGTCTTTGCCATACACATCATCCGTCACACTCTGCTGAGTCGTTACCGCAGGATCCTCTGACTCACCCTCGGCGCGGGTTAAAGAAGAAGGTACCACAATATTTAGCATTAATATAAATACTAAAAATAAGAACACCGTTTTTTTAAACTTACTCATGTTAGAAACCTCACCTCACATTTTTAATCAAAGCACAAACCGATAACTCTAAATTTCACAATCTTCCAGTTGAATCGACAAAAAGCTTCCATCTCTCGAATCAACCACTGTCAATCCAAGTCGATACTTATCAAATAAATATAAATTATCTCACTGAATTTATTCTGAATATGTGGTAATAGAAAAAGCCGATGACCTCTTTTCAAGAGATCTATCGGCTTTAGTGGTTGTTTGCCCAATACACAAACCCAGTGAAGTGGACGGAATCGTTCTGAAGAAGAGGCAGCGCTCGTAAGAATGATCAGTCAGCGTAACGGGCTTTTATGGAAATCGTTTAATCTACTATTTTCCCTTTAATAATGAGTCGATGAGTTGGATTTACCATAGGGTCACAGGTGACCAAGGTAATCTCTTTATCTTTGTTATTCGCTTCCAATACCCACACTTCTTCAGGCTTAACTCTGAACTTTTCCGTCACCGTATATTCGAATTGGGCATCTCCGCTGTCCACTTCAATCGTATCCCCTATTTCTAATTCATCAAGTCTATTGAAGTTTCTGCCGAATGTACGATTCCGGTGACCCGCTATTCCATAATTACCAACTTCTCCAGCTTTACCGGTATCTAGAATACTAGCCACCGTAGTCTTCATATTGTCCTTCGTTGCACCGTGAAGAATAGGTAGAAGTAAATCTATTTTATCGATTACCAAAATGCCTTCCATGTTCTCATAACTGCTAAAATCCGGTTTAGGATCTTCAGCGTTTGTTTCATCCTCCACGTGGGCAATCGCAGCAGTATCGGTAAATTCGATCTCATTACTCACCTCAGAGGTATCCTCGCCATTATGAATAATTTCAAGACTATTCTTCCATTCCTTAACTAGCTTTTGTTGCTGATAATCGTGATATACTTCAGAAATTTTAGGATAACATATTACAAAAATCCCAATAACAATTAGCAACACGGATATGATCTTGATTTTCATATTATGTTCATTCCAATCTCCCTAGTAATCAGACTTACAAACCGCTTAACCATTCCTGATACCAATCCATAAGCTCCTTGCTAGGAGTCACATCAAATTCCTCTAGTAACTTGTTCGATATGAGTTGGAACTGTTTCCTAACTTCTAGTTGATGATTTAATTTGGAATAAATAATCATTAACCCAAAGTAACCATCTTCCATATGTGGCAATCTATCCACAACCTTTTGGTACAATACCATAGCCTCTGTATATTGTTCAAGTGATGCGTAATACTCCGCTACTTGCTTAACATGATTCAACCAAATCAAACGGATTCGTTCCTGCTCATACTCCGCCCACATATATCGATGTTCTACCAGAAAGTCTCCACTGTACAGCGCCATAATCGCCAAGTGTTGTTCCAATGTATCAGGAGTCACTACAGAAGCCAGCCGTACACGGCGCTCCCACTCCTCAACATCCAACGTTAATTCACCTAATACAAAACTATATCCGCCATCCTTATACTTAAGCTCAAGATCAAACAATCCAACTTCTTTAATTATTTTACGAATTTGATAAATTGCAGTATGTAATTGAGTAGTTGACCTCTCAATGTCGTAATCTGGCCATAATAAATCCATTAGCGTTTGTTTATTCACCGTTTTATCATGATGATAGACAAGGTAAGCGAATAACTCAGGTGCTTTTAAAGTTTTCCATGGAAAAGACTGCGCCGATCCAGACTCATCTATATAATGAACATTTTGCAAAAGACATAGTTTTGGGAGAACCTTCTCTTTATCGATTTCTGAAGTTCTTGTGGCCGATACCGCAACTCGTTGCAGTGTTATCGCCAATCTACTTTGATTTACAGGCTTCAACAAGTAATCGAGCGCATTCAATTCAAATGCCTTCACAGCATATTCTTGATACGCAGTAGTAAAAACAATTTGCAGCTGCGGCTGAATTTCCAGCAATCGATTAGCCAATTCAAATCCATCAATCTCCGACATCTCAATATCTAAAAAAGCCAAATCCAATGTTTCTAGCTTAGCTACTTCTAGTGCAGCATATGGATCCACAAAAGTTCCAATCAAATCTAGACTACCATCTAATTCGACCTGTTCATTTAATAGTTTCTCCATTTTTTTTAAAGCAAGGCGCTCATCATCGACAATAATTACTTTTAGACCCATCTCTCTCATATACCCTCCTTTCCATCTATTTCCCATTTTAGCAAGTGTAGTCTGATAAAAATAGTCTGTTTCAAACTACACTTATTGATTTATATTAAAAAGAGAATTATCCTCTACTTAGATGTTCTAAGTATAGACAATCCCCGATTATTATAAATGTGAATAATTAACTACTCACTTTACTTTCAAGTAACTTCTTCGACACTTCATAACACTCTGGATCTAAACCCTCTAGTTGCTGCGGAGACAGCCCGAACTTTTCGTTTATTGCCGGTAGCAGTTGTAGTAACATAGCTATATCTGCCGCTGCATCAACACCTGGCAGGGGAACTGCTGCAACTCCACCTGAAGCTACCGCTCTTCCTGTAACCATTTTCTTACACTGTTTTCTTAATACTTCTAACTCTTCTATTGAACTAGCTAACATATCTATCCTCCCAAAGTTGACTATTTAGAATTAGTATAAATTACCTAGTTAATATTGACCAGATAAATATTAATAACGAGATTCGACACTTATTTATGTTAAAATATGTTTATACATAAACAATACCTATAGAAATATACTAAAAAACTTCGAAGAATAAGCAAATACTTCAGCCGATGGAGACCTTAAGGGATGTTTTATTTTGAAAAGGATTATTTTACTTCTAACACTGTCTATAGTACTAGCTGGCTGTAATAATTCTGATCCAAAAGAATCGGAATCATCAACGAATAACTCCATTCCAATCAGCATAACTTCAGACACTAATAATCAAGATATTGCTAAAGATCAAGATACTACTAAAGTTCAAACAACAAACGAATCTAAAGATGCTGTGACTTACACCAGCTATGATGACGCCAAATTTTCCCTTTCCTATCCTTCAACGTGGCAATCAGTAGACCTAGCTACATTTAACAATCCTGTGATTAAATATGCAGTTTCAAATCCCCATCCAAAGGCACCATTTGCAGATAATATAAACGTTGTCATTGAGCCAAATACCTCCAAAGCCGCCTCGGCAAAAGCTATTATAGATGGAGTAGTCGAATATTTCACCCAATATGGTGAGGGTGCTGGAATCACAGATTATGAACAAATAGATTTTAAAGCAAAAAAATATGCTAACTACAAAGCGGGTATATTAACAGGAAAATATAAACATAGTACTGGTGTAGACGTAATAATGACCCAATACGTAATTCCAACCGAAGCAGAGGTTTATAGCATCACCCTAACTTTTTCCAAGGAATATTATGATGAAGAAGGACAAGATGTCATTGATCAAGTGATTGATTCTGTAAAAATCATTCCCTCAGAAAGTGCTACTGTCACACCTATAATAGATGGTAAATCTTCAGATATCGGCGATTTGGTGTGGAATACCTCGAATATTGACGCCGAGACGAATGGAAATATACAGGTTGCCCTGGAATACTTGTTAACGTCCTCCCCTTTATCAAAAGGGAAGCAAGTTGATAATGAGAGGGTATATAAAGCTCCTTGGGAATATTATGGTAAAGCACTCACATTCTCTGGATACGTAAGCATAGCCGATGACTATCCTCCAACTGGGGATTCATATTTACAGTCTGAGGTAGTTATAATTACTGATGATGATGTCATAGTTGACTTTATTGGAACGGTACCTAGTGGAGACATCAAAATTAATGATTATGTATCTATAACCGGATTAGTGGTTGGACGAACAGAAGTAGATAATACAACGGGAGGAACGTATACTCACCTTATCGTTGTAACGAATAATATGGACCAATAATCTCAAATATTTCTATGGAGAGGTTCCCTAATAGGGAGCCTCTTTTTGATTGCAGTAAATTTTTAGGACTAACTATTATAAAGTTGCTTGACAAAGGGAATTAGATTCGTTATTATTATCTCATGTTAAAGATACTTAATTTAAAGGAATATAGAGTGTGATTAAAGTTCGAGAATAACTTCTCCTCATTTATGGAATTATTATCATCTTAGAGGGAGATTATATTTCAACAAATTGGTTATATTTTATTGGCTTTTGAAATGGCGGTGTAGGATTTGGGTTTTTTAGACAAAATATTAGGTAGAACAATTACTAAGGAGGAAACAACAATGTCAAAATTAAACATCGGTATTATTTTAGGAAGCACGCGTCAAGGTCGGTTAAGTCCACAAGTAGGGGAATGGGTTAAACGTGTTGCTGATGAGCGGGGAGATGCCAATTACGAAATCGTAGATATCGCTGACTTCAAACTTCCTCTATTAGGAGAAGCTGATGCTACAGAACAAGCGACAGCTTGGAATACCAAACTCGCTAGCTTGGATGGCTTCGTATTTATCGTTCAAGAATATAACCACAGCATATCCGCATCTTTGAAAAATGCTCTGGATTATGCACGTGATGCATGGAACAACAAAGCAGCAGGTATCGTTAGTTATGGTTCTGTAGGCGGCGCTCGTGCAGCAGAACATCTACGTGGAATCTTGGGAGAATTATCCGTAGCGGACGTTCGTGTACACCCAGCATTGTCACTATTCACTGACTTTGAGAACGGAACTGTTTTCAAACCAGCTGATCTTCACCTTACCAATGTAAATGGCATGCTTGACCAAGTGCTTGCTTGGAGCGGAGCATTGAAGACTTTACGTTAATATCAATCTGATAAATGGCAAGGAAAAGAGGCATGTAATGAGTTCTTGAGCTCATTATATGCCTCTTTTTGCAATTAGAATCTCTTCAATTATGATCTCGAGCGAATTTAAAATCCGAAATCATAATCCTATTGCCTTCTTCAGAAGAACTCACACTCATTATAAAGGTCTTAGTCAACTCGTCTTGATCAATCGGTAACTTAGGTAGCAACTTTAAATAAGATTCATCGTTAATTTTATGTAGATAATAATCTGTATATCTATCGTCAGAAAAACTTGGTTTTCCATACGCATATTCAAATTCCTGACGGGAATTTAACACCTCCATATTTCTTGCCGTAACATACCTAGATGAATCCTCAGATAATGAAATAGCTACAACCTGATCCAAGCGATATTTGATATTTATATTATCAGCGTACACAGTTAATCTCATAAATTCCTTTTCTTCTACACCATCGCCTAGAATCTTATCAACCTCATCCTTCTTCATTCCGATATACAACATTTTACCGGTCTTTGTATCGAATACTCCCAAATCTTCTATCGTGAAATCACCTATAGTATAGTGATAAGTCGGCTTTTTTGCTCCATGTGAAATGAAACCGTACTTGTCATTTAATAACCAACCTATACCTGCAGTTAGTACGATGATAATACTGATAAATACAATCATAATAGCTTTACTCTTTCTCACATAGTCATCCCCTGTTACTAATTATAGTTAGAATTTAGGTCTCCGACTATTTTCGTCATTATTTCGCTTTATTCCTTCTAGAACAAATAAAATTATACGATCACGTATTAAATAATTCATCATTACAACACAAACAACCTGCGGAATATTAATCCTCCACAGGTTGTTCTCCCCTTCATCCTATCCTATATCGGGTTGATCCACGAATGTAACAGCTACTTCCGAAGTGCCATGCAATTCAAAGATTACAATCTCATTGTCGCCTTGCTTCAATAATGGACTCGGCACATACAACGTTTTCTGCGGACCAACATTCCAATAGCGTCCAAGATTATAACCGTTGATAAACACTACCCCTTTGATCCAACCTTCCATGCTCAAGAAAGTATCAGCAGGATCATCCACAACTAAGACTCCACGGAAGAAGCTAGGTTCTGCTTGTTCGGAAAGACCATCAAATACCAGACCAGATAAATCAGTTAATGGCAACGTATATGTCGTCCATTCCGACAAGAACTGTCGACCATAACGTACCCCTTCTTTAATCCCTTTGCAATCTCTCATAAAAGGACCATAGTTGACGCGACCTAAGTTCTCCACAAGTATACTTACATGTAACCCATCAGCCGGAACCTCGAATTCTAGTTTTACTTCTGGCCGGGTACGATCTAAGGTTGCTGCCAACTGTCCATTCAGAAAGACTTGTGCACGATCATGTAAATCTTGTATGAAGAACTCATCTTTCGGACGAGGTCCTGAAATGAACGTACTATAATGAATAAATCCATAATCCTGGCCCAATTTCTCCATCGTTTCAGGATATGCCGAGTAAATAGGTACTGAAATACGGTCTAAGTTTGCTGTTAGTGCAGTTTGCTCCTTCATCTCAACCCGCCCATAGGCTTTCTTCTCGATTGGAGCCGGCAGCTCACATGGTCCGAGATCCACATATTTCGAAATGACTTCACGAACTGCAAAATATTTAGGTGTCGGTTCACCCGATTCATTCAATAATGAATCATAGTCATAGCTTGTAGTCGTTGGTTCATAGCTATCGAACGTATGACCGTTTGCTCCATTGTAGAAGCCAAAGTTGGTTCCACCGTGGAACATATAGAAATTAACGGATGCACCTAAACTAAGCATTTCATCCAACACTTCCGCAACATTCTCCGCAGGACGGGTATGATGCTCCTCATGCCAATGATCAAACCAACCATTCCAGTACTCCATACACATAATTGGAGCATCTGGTTGATATTCACGCAACTTGTTAAAAGCTTCTACTGGCCGTGACCCAAAGTTTACTGTCTCCAATACACCAGGTACCATGCCCCCTTGAAGCATTGCGTCATCAGGTCCATCAGACGTGAATAATAGAACATCCACCCCACGTGATATCATGCTGTCTTTCAGATGAGTCAAATAACGTTTATCATTACCATAACTTCCATACTCATTTTCAATCTGCATGGCAATGATTGGCCCACCATTTGTGCATAACAACGGTTTTAACATAGGAAGTAAGACATCATAATATGCATCGACATGATCTAGAAACGGTTCATGATAGCAACGAAGACGCATATCCGAATCTTCCAGGAGCCAAGATGGCAACCCACCAAACTCCCATTCTGCACAAATATAAGGTGCGGGACGGACAATCACATGTAAGCCCAAATCCCCTGCCAGTTCAATAAACCGGACTAAATCTGCCATGCCTTCAAAATGAAATTCGCCCTTTTTCGGCTCATGTAAATTCCATGCTACATAAGTTTCAACCGTATTGAAGCCGCATGCCTGTAACTTTATAAGACGATCTTGCCAATACTCAGGTACAGTCCGAAAGTAATGGATGGCTCCTGAAATTAGTCGTACCGGCTGATCATTGTAATAAAATGAGGATCCTGAATAATTAAAGGTTGCCATGTTTTCTCCGCCTTGTAAATTATTGTGTATACTAAACATAATGACTAGCTAACGCTTGATTAATCCGCTCTCTTGCCGCTAGCAGCCACGCCCCATGGCCCCTTGGGTATTCAGTGAATGTCAGAGGATTACTGAGACCTTCTTCCATAATGGCTATTGTCTGTTCCTTGCCAATTTTCTGCTCTAGTAGCTCAAGTGCACGCAAATCCTGCAATCCTTCATACAGAACTTCCAATCGAATTGATTCGATCGGGCCTTCTTCACCTGGATAGACCAAGTACGCATCCCCTGAAGGGAAGGCATGCATTGCATCCGTCGTACGATACGGATCAAGCTGCTGATTCAATGAATATTGTGAATACCAGAAGTTATAACCCCAATGCAGAAAGCCTTGTAATCCGAATTTATACAATTGGAATCCAATGATACGATTTCTTGCAGACGGCATGTTAAAAAAACGGTTGGATACTTGTTCACCCTGGGCGCAGCAATAATACGTCCAAAGGTCTGGCACTTGATGCTCTAAGAATGGTTCAATATGTGTATTCGCTGGAATTGGTCTCTTCACTAGCCCCTGCTCATATAACTCCAAATCGGATAAGGCGTCCATAATCGGATAACCTGACAAATGCTTATGAAGCATCTCACTTGCAGCTCGGTACGACTCCAAATGTTCCTGACCTGGCTCATCTGAAATATGGAACCAGCTTTGCTGATCTAGTCCATGCTCTTTCAAATATCGATCCAAACAAGGTAAGAATTGATCTAAGAAATCTCGATAAGCCGCTGAAGATGCATCCGTCTCCCAACCAAATATCTTTTGCTCTTCTCCATGAATGGTTGCCATAATCTTCGGCGCGCATTTCGCGCCCCATTGTGTGAATAAATGAGAGAACTCAAAGTACTTGAAGCCAAGCCGATGGCACATCGCTACCCACCGCGTAAGTCGATCAAATCCAAACTCATAGGTATCCCCTACGGCGGTTACGGATACGAGTTGAACCGTTGGGCGTTCTCCACCAACGAGTGTGTCTAAGGGTGGAGTGAACAACGGTGTCAAGATCATATTCATTCCGTGCTTGACCATAGTGTCTGCATAGCATTCAATCAGTGCCCAGTGAGCTTCACTAAATACTTCGACATGATACTGTGTTGCAAGGCAATCGACATGAAACCATTCTGTATGAATTAACTGTTGCGGTGGCAGAGCAGCAGGGATGACATGTAACTCAAATATCTCGGATTCCCCTAACACCTGTCCTTCAGATGATCTAAAGATAATTTGTATAGGATGCATCCCCGCAGTTACACTTTCATCCACCTCGATCGTCACCCATATTGAGCGCCATTGACCAGGGATTGAAGAAACAGATTGCTGATCTAACTTATATAATGGATCTGGATATAGTCCCGGTGTGGTACGTAACACATCCGTATCATGATTATTGAAGCAAGGCATTTCCGAGGGAACAAGTCCAACAGATCTGATCAATATTTGGTCGGAAAGAGCTGACTTGATATTGATGTCTATGTTTTTTAGGAGTGTGTCTGAGGTATAGGCCACTTGGAAGGAAAATGTCTCTCCAAAAAGTGCGGTTGCACGACTATAAGATTCATTATTTGGCCTCTCATCTGCAAACACCTTAGTCAACGAACTTAATAACATCGTCTGAAATGACTGCGGGACATGTGTCACTTATTTCACCTCTTCAGCAGTATGGAAACTATGTGCAAAGTCCTTCAGAATAATACTGTTTCCCTCTATTCTTGACTGCTCCGCTGCGAAAGCCATTAAATGACTCTGAACGGAATGATTAGCTGATGTAAGGCCTTGAATTTTCCCATCTGCTCGAACCAACTTAACAAAATCTTTGACTAAACCCATATCGCCGCCACCATGGCCTACATGTCCTCCCGCATTCTCGAACGAGATTCTCTCAACCTTACCACTGCCAAAATGAATAACTTCGATTTCATTCTTCTCCATGGCACCTCGAATTTCTCCCTTGGTACCCATGAGCTTAAGAGTGCGACTTACGTCTTTAGTGAATGCACTCATCGTAAATGCTATAGTTACGGAATTAGCGAATTCTAGATTTACCACTTGATGATCAACGACATCATTATCACAATGATAGACACATCGACCATAAGGTCCTTCTTGAAGTGCCTTCAAGCGAGCATCATAACTTGGATCATCACTAATTGCCGAAGTTGGCCAATCCGTATTATCCGTCAAATATTGGTTAGGAGCATAATAGAGACACGTATCTGCTACTGGGCATCCATCCGTGCAACGTAGTGGCGCACCTTCCGGTGCCTCACTAGATTTGAAATGCGATAGTGAGCCGAAGGAAGATACTCGAACACACTCTGAATCTGTTAACCAAGAAAGGATGTCCAGATCATGACAAGACTTCGCTAGAATCATCGGACTGGACTCTTCCTTGTTTCGCCAATTGCCTCTTACGAAGCTATGGGCTTGATGCCAGTAACCTACGTTCTCATTATGTTGGATAGACATCAATTGTCCGATTGCACCACGCTCTAACAATTCCTTGATCGTAGAGAAGAAATTTGTATATCTCAACACGTGGCAAATCGAAAATACACGATTTACTTTAGAGGCCATTTCCCCCATAAGTACACATTCTTTAGCATCAGGAGACATTGGCTTCTCCAGAAGAACATGATATCCTGCCTCTAGTGCTTTCATTGTAGGTACATAATGCTGATTATCTTGAGTACAGATGAAAACTGCATCTGCTACTTTCGGTGACGCAAAGAATTCATCCCAATTCGCAAAGCACACGTCATCTGATAGTTTATGTCTTGCCTTGAATTTATTTCTTCTATCAACATTCGGTTCTGCAACAGCTACAACTTGAAGCTCCTCTGGATGCTGAATCGCATATTCTGAATAATTAATCCCGCGTAGCCCCGCTCCAATTAACGCAACAGTAATTTTTTTCATCTCATCTGCTCCTATCTTCATCTCTGACTTATTCTATGACGTTATTCTGTCTCTACTCTTTAACACTACCAACCGTCATACCTTTCACAAAATATCTTTGCAAGAACGGATATACGACCATAATTGGCAACGCGCCCATGAATATTTGCGCCGTTCTGATGGTCTTCTCACTTAGATTCTCCATCACCTTGAGTTGCTCAACAGACATTGATGACATCTGAGCATTGATGGACATGATCAATGTAGAAAGATAAGTCTGCAGCGGATAATGCTCAGGCGAATTTAGGTATAGAATACCGTCAAACCAAGCGTTCCAATGCCCTACAATGGTGAACAATCCAATGGTTGCGATGGAGGGGAGTGATACGGGTAAATAAATTTGCCAAAGCACTCTCCAATGTCCAGCACCATCAATTGTGGCTGCTTCATCCAACTCCCTAGGAATGGATCTGAAGAAGTTAAGCATCAGAACCATATTCCATACATTCAATGCACCTGGTAAAATAAGCGCCCATATCGAATCGATTAAGCCTGTATTTTTCACTATGATGTACGAAGGAATTAAGCCGCCCCCGAAGAACATCGTAATTGCAAATATCCACACATATAGGGTTCTAAATTTAAACTGATCATTTGATTTGGAAAGCGGAAAAGCAGTAATAAATACTAGAAGCAAGTTAACTATTGAGCCAAGCACTACCCGCTTAACTGAGACTCCCAAAGAACGGAAGAACTCTACCTTTTCTCCTAAATATACATATGCATCCCATGAAAAACCGACGGGCCACAGCTTCACTTCTCCAGCCATCGCGGCTGTATTCGAGCTTAGTGAGATGGAGAGTAAGTGAACAAACGGGATAATGCCGAGTATGGTGATGAAAGTTAACAACAGCGTATTGAACACGACAAATAACTTTCTACTAAATGATTGTTTGTGCAGCATAATACTTCTCCACCTCCTAGAATATGCGGTAATTGTTAAATTTGTAGGCTGCATAGTAAGTCGTTGATACCATGAATAAAGATATTACCGATTTAAAGAGCCCAACTGCTGCCGCAGGTCCAAATTGTTGGCTGAACATCCCCAATCGATAGACAAATGTATCAATTATATCTGCGCCTGCATATACAGTCGGATTATACATAATCAAGATCTGCTCAAAACCTGCGTTAAGAATACCACCAAGACCTAATACACTTAGTAGAATAATAATCGGCGCTATTCCTGGAAGCGTAATGTTAAGCATTTGCTTCCATTTCCCTGCACCATCTACCTCTGCCGCTTCATACAGCGTCGCATTAATTCCTGTGATAGCCGCAAGCATGATGATCATATTGTAGCCCATGCCTTTCCAGACATCCGACCCGATGATAATTCCTCTAAACCAACCATTATCAAGCATGAACATAATAGGTTCCAAGCCAATAGAGGAAATCAAACCATTAATAGGTCCATTCAGAGAGAATAATTCAATGATGACGCCTCCAAGTACGGTCCAAGAAAGGAAGAACGGAAGGAAAATAGCGGATTGAATAAAGCCTGCAAACCATTTCTTAGTAATCTCATTTAGTAATAAAGCTAGAATGAGAGGGACAAGCAGGGACAAGACCATTTTGATGATGGCTATAACAAGCGTATTCCAAAGCACTTGCTTGAAATCCGGTAAATTAAATACATAACGGAAGTTATCTAGTCCGACAAAATCGGATTTAAAGAACCCGGATAACGGCTCAAATTGTTGAAACGCCATAACCAGGCCGGCCATTGGACCGTAAGCATAAATCAATGTAACAATAACACCCGGTATTAACATGATATGAAGCGGATATTCTTTCTTCAGTGATTTCACAGATGACCCTCCTCACCAACTACTCATTTTGAAAACGGGAGGTGCGCCGGGTTTACCCGACTCACCTCACCCGCTTACTGTTCCTATGATTTATTTCGTAGCTTCCGTGCTATACCATTCATTGACCTCATCGATAATTTGATTACCGCCAAGTGCCTTCCAGCTATCAACAAATTTATCGAAATCATCAATGGAACCGCCCATGATTATCTTGGTAAAGGACTCTTGCATCAACTTATCTAGCTGACCACCCTTCTCCACTACTGTTGCTGTCGGAAGACCATAGAATTCGTTATACACGAACTGTTGATTTTCTTTAATTTGACGTGTTAATCCCCAACCACCGTCTTTCGCAGCTCGGCTATAGTATTGGCCCCAGTTTACGCCTTTGGAAGCGTTGGTTGTGTCGCCAGCTAGGAAGTCTTTTGTCGCTTTAAAGGTATCCGCAACGGTCTTATAATTTGCATCGTCTATTGTAATTTCAGTCTGATTGGCATCGAGTGCTTTGTTCACTTCAGTGTAAATCGTATCAATATCAGCAGGGTTGGCGATACGTGGGTTAAACCAGTTGTATACATAACCATCTGCCGCTTGGTTCTTATCTTTGTATTTCTTATTCCCAACTTCAATGTAGAAATTGAGCATCTTAATCGCTGCTTCTGGATTCTTCATCTTTTTGTTCACGACGAAAATTTTATTACTGCGGATTTTTGGAACGAGCGATTTAGCTGGACCATCAATCCCTGGAAGTTGAATAGCAATCCAATCCGCCTTCGGATCTTTGTCTACGCTCGAGTTAAGCGGCCAGTTCGGATACCACCATTCTCCGTAGGAAATACCCACTTTACCTGCTGTCAGATCTTCTACCGCTTTATTCTCATCCTTAAGTGCGAACTCTTTATCAATAATTCCATCTTTGTACCATTGTTGTAGCTTGCCAAGTGCAGTCTTCACTTCAGGTTGGATCAGCCCTGGTAGTAATTTGTCATCACTGCCTTTAATCCAAGCAGATTGATTATCACCAACGGAAGGAAATGCTCCGAATCCATTAAAGAAACCTCTGACATCAAATCCCCAGAAGAACAAACTCTTTTGCATCGCAATACCATAGGTGTCATTCTTACCATTCTGATCTGGGTCATTATTCGTAAATGCTTGTGCAACTTTCTCAAGCTCATCGATCGTCTTCGGTGCTTGTAAACCTAGATTATTAAGCCAATCTTGCCGAATCCATAGTAACTGTGTGGATAGGAAAGGATCTTCAAATGCAGGAATACCCAATTGCTTACCATCTGCACTAAATGTCTTCATCGCGAATCCACCGTCAGAATCCATGTATGCCTTAAGAGCCGGTGATGCATATTGGTCATATGCTTCTGTCAAATCAGCAAGCATATCTTGTTTTTTTAGCTTCTCATAGGTCTTCTGATCAACTTCTATCACATCTGGTAGATCTCCCGATGCCATGGCAAGCGAGAACTTTTGCTCAAACTGCGCAGAAGGAACTGTCCATTTGTATTTCACTTCGATGTTCATCATCTCTTTGAGAT
Source organism: Paenibacillus anaericanus (assembly GCF_003994475.1). Classification (GTDB taxonomy): domain Bacteria; phylum Bacillota; class Bacilli; order Paenibacillales; family Paenibacillaceae; genus Fontibacillus; species Fontibacillus anaericanus. The sequence continues at coordinate 79,791 of NZ_RZNY01000007.1, forward strand.
CTTTCAGATAGGCATTCTGCTCAGGTGTAATTCCACTTGGCGTTCTTGGATCTTCTGGTGGATTATATCCGAGTACTTCTGTAACAGTAACCGTTTCTGCATATTTTCCTAGTGGATCAGGTGGTGTGGCATTGTCTGTCGCACTATTCGTAGCGTCCTCCTTCGGCGTGGTTGGAGCATTAGCATTTCCATTCCCTTGACTTCCACATGCTGACAATAATGAAAGGATCATCGTTACTGCCAAAATCATTTTCCATGGTCTAATTTTATTCATTTGAACGCTTTCCCCCTTTGTATGCTGTAATTCATGGCGTTATCTGTGTTCCTAGTTATCATTTTAGGCACACGGGAATGCGCTTACAATTTCGTTTTCTTTACATCACTTTCACTTTATTTACTCATTTTGAATTTCGATATTCTTGTGGTGAAAGGCCCATCTTTCGCTTAAAGAATGTTGTAAAGTAGGATGGTGATTCAAAACCCACCCTTATGGCAATTTCATTTAATTTTAAAGCTGTATTCTCCATCAGTTGAAGAGCGACATGGAGTTTCGTCGACTGGATATACTCTATTAAATTTTGACCGGTCGTCTGTTTATAATAACGGGATAAATACGATGGATTAAGATGCACCTCTTCGGCAATCGAAGTAAGAGATACATCGCCCGATAGATTCTCCTGTACAAATTGGTGAACTTGTTCAATGATTAACGTCTTGAAATCATCCTGTTCAAACCCTCCGACCTTATGGACCGTATCTTCATGTTGACTTAGTTTCTCTAGGTCTAAGATAAGCATATGCTGTCCTAACAATGTTCTCTTGCTGATCAAGGTATGTACAGCCTCAACTTGGAGGTGGATCGATTCCCAATAGTTTTGTAGGTTCCCAGATATTCCAAACGAAACACAAGCACCTAACAGCTCTTCACACTCATTTTGAACAAGCTCCAAAATCCCCCTCATATACGCAACAATTCCATTCCAGTTCAATCCCAAATCAGGATAACCACCACAGAAGCGATTCAGCAAACCTTCATCCGGTTGAAGTAGCCATACAAACACACGATCATCATAGATCACTTCCTCACAGGCAATAGACACAGGCAGGTGATCACGAAAAATTCGCTTAACAGACGGAGGTATCTTAAATTTATGATCATCCAATCTATCTACTATTCCAACAAGAAAGAACGAAGGTCGATCAAATGCAATACTAAAATCTACGTCCTTATATCGTGAGTCGGATAATAAAGAAGCAATTGACTCACCACCTAGCATCCGTTCCATTAACTCTCCCTTTAAAAAGGAATTAGCAATTTGATAGTGCATCTGTGCCTTTTCCAATTGAAGTCTACGACGGTTCTCTTCTTCCAGCTTGTCGACTGCCGATTTTACGGCCTGGAAGATAGGCTCCATCCCTTCGGTTTTCAGAATGTAATTGTCCACATTCTTACGAATTGCCTCATATACATAATCAAATTCGCTATATCCTGTAAGAAAAATAACTCGGCACAAAGGCCAATAATAGATAATTTCATCTACAAGCTGGAGCCCGTTCTTCTGTGGCATGCGAATATCACTAATTAAGATATCTAATTTGGTTTTCTTCGCTATTTCAAGCGCTTCGCTTGAGGAATACGCTTTACATATATCAAAGTCAAACTGTGGATCCTCTTGAAAGAGATGAACTAGGCCATTTACAATAACAGGCTCGTCATCTACGATTAATAGTCGATACATGGTTATGCCTCCTTGACGTTGTCATAATTAACAATAAGCTCTACCTTCAGTCCGCCATATTTGCTCCGCGAGACAAACAGACCACTACCTGCACCATATTTCAGTTGAAGTCTATTGTTAACATTGATCAGTCCTGTCTTCTCAACTTGTTTCAACCCCATAGCAAGCTTATCTCGTAACTGTTCTATTCCCTCGTTCGTAAATAGACTCCCGTTATCTTCTACCGCGATGCGTACCACTCCGTCATGGCAATCCGCACTGATGTAGACCACGCCGTCCATGTTACCGTCCTCGAACGCATGCTCAAACACATTTTCGACGATCGGCTGAATGATCAGCCTCGGAACGAGTATAGTGTTGGATGAATTAGACAGTTCCTCGTATTCATACCGGATACGGTTCGAGAAGCGAATACACTGAATCTCACAATAGTCCAGTGCATGCTGATATTCTTTAAAGAAAGGCACCTCATCCGACCCACTTCTCGTAATGTACTGATAGTAGCTCCCTAGCTTCTGTGAGAGCTCGGCCGCACTGTCTGAATCGCCTACTTTACACATCATATAAATATTAAAGAAGCTGTTATAGAGAAAATGTGGGTTAATCTGCGACTGCAACTGCTTCAACTGCGAATGCTGCAGTGCTATTTTCTGCTCATAATTCTCCTCTATAGAACGCTTCAGTCTATAAGCCATACGATTAAAGCTATGAAAGATATAGTGGAATTCGTCCCTTGTCCTTGACTCAATAACTATATCAAGATTATCCGTTTCCACCATACGAAATGTCTTAACTAGTTTCGATAGTGGTCTATGAATCATTAAATTAACCGAATAAGAATAGAGTATCATCACCGCTATGGCGATAACGAACGAGATGTAGAGTAACGTGTTAAACTGACTTAATGGACGTGTAATTTCATTCTGGTTCACATACATAATTAATGATAGATTCATTGAACTGATGAAGTTATGGGCAATAAAGTAACTTGTACCATTCACCTTATTCATTTCGGGAATGTCCGAGTTAGAGTTATCCTTTTTGGCGATGAGGTCAAGAACTGCAGTAGATACCATAGTATCCTTTGTTGTAGATAACACATTCCCCATATCACTGCTCCCGAGAAATACCTCTGACTCTTGATATAAGGTTGCTATTTGACTTAATGCCTCTAATAACTTCGCTGTAGAGATTTCGATATACGACCACAAGCCCGCATTATCCCCTGTTTCAATAAGGAAAATCGCATCACCATCCCTATAGAATGAAGGCTTCTGCTTAACGTTAAGCAACGAGGAAATATTCTCATACTCTTCATTAGGTATGTCTGTGACACCCGTCTTACCGGAGATCGTTTTACCCAACGACTTAACATATACCCCAGCATTAACCACATAATCGCTTGAGGCAATAATCCGATTCAACAGATCTCTAGCATTATCGATTAGTTCTACCTCTTCATATTTCTCTAAACTTCCACCTCGGAAGCTTAGTTTCTGTATATTTTTATCTTCTTGAAATTGTAATTGTTGATTACGGATAAAGTACATTTCTTTATCCAGTTGCTTAGAATAGAATGACGCCCCCGCTAATGATGAGTCCAGGATTGCGTTCCTCGTAAAAGACATCCCTTTGTAATTCACCCAAATATTCATCGATAAAAGTGGAATCAGAAAGACGATAAATAAGATGACAATTTTCTGGTAGACGAACCATTTTACTTTACCCGTTGCCCGCAGCTTCATACTAAACCTCCATTTTTATTGCATAGTTCATTTCAATTTAAAATAACGAACTTAACTTTTTCACTTACCCCCACTAAAGTATGCGCTTCCATAGTAAGATTACTACCTATTAACTAAATATTCTAGTTTAAGTATGTAGTTTTTTGGCGAAACATATATCATTTTGTCGAATCTCATATCATTACATGACTATTCCACCAGTTTCATCGGTGTCTCGCAGGAATCCAAGTTGTTTTGTCCAATTACTCTATAGTGAGGAGGCGAATATAATATAATGACGGAAATCGTCTCATTAAGGGTGCCTGAATTCATTGATTCGGACTGCTATAGTCTACTATTATCAAAAATTAGTAAAGAAAAAAACGCGAGAATTGGAAGATATAAGCGGATAAGCGATGCTTACCGTTCACTTCTGGGTGAACTCCTCCTACGCGCCACAATTTGCGACTACACAGGTATAAGTAACGATGATATCAGGTTTATATACAATAATTACGGTAAGCCGTCCCTTACCAAAGGTAAAGGCTCCCCTTTCTCGTTCAATCTATCACATTCAGGTAACTGGGTTGTCCTGATTTACAGCGATAAGCACCTTGCTTTGGGGATAGACGTTGAAGAGATCAAACCTATGGATATGGGGATAGCAGAAAGGTTTTTTTGCCCACAAGAATACATGGATCTCATAGCGAAACAGGGAGAAGAACAATTGGAATACTTCTTTAGGCTCTGGACCTTGAAAGAGAGTTATGTTAAAGCACTCGGGAAAGGCTTGTCTATTCCACTTGATGGGTTCTCGTTATCTCACCAAAGTGGGGATGTCTGGTTCTCACCTGAGGCAAGCAACTTCCATTTCAAAAGTTTCAGAATGGATGAGCAGCATATTATATCAGCTTGTTCCGAGTTGGGCGACTTGCCAAATAACATTAGGGAGATATCTTTCGTGGATTTGTGTCATTACTTTGAGGGGAACAATTGTGGAAAATGACGACTATCTTGTTGATTATTACGGTTTCGAACAAGTGATTGAACAGAATATTATTGAAAAAGCCGAGCTTAGTGGATTTTACGTGTCAAAATAAGGTTCCAAGACATTAATAAAGAAGCTTCCCAAAAGTTCAAGTTCGATGGTTTCAGATCGATACCAATTGACCTTACTTATTTTTTATTCAATTATACAGTTAAGGGATACTCAATTTGAGTATCCCTTAACTGTATAAACCTATCTATTCAACTTTTTTCAGTTCGATCTTTTCGATCTCAAGATTAGAGCCTAAAATGCTCTCATGGTGAATTGTGATCTTCAGTCGTCCGTTTCTAACTCGCACTTCTTGTGTGATAGTATCTGTAGATTCTGCGACTGGCAAATCGACGAACACATTCGGATAACCTGTTCCTGTTAATTCTAAACGCGAGATATGCGCCTTCATCCCATACTGCTTACCCGTAAAACTTACTTCATATATACCGTCTTCTAATTCGGTCACCGTTTGGTCAATACTTTGTGCGAAATGTAACCCTTCAAAGTTAACTTTTCCTTCTTTTACTTCTGCAACATCATTGTATAAGTTCCAATGATCTAGTCCATTTTTGAAATCGCCATTGGCTAGTTCGCCTTCTGTTTCGAAAAGGTCGACTTTACCAATACTTTCGTTATTTTCAGAAGCGGGTGCCTCTGCTTCAGAAAAGAACACCATGTTCCAATATTCTAACGAAGGTACAGTCAATTCCACAAAAGACCCATTTGTATCAGATCCTTTTGTAAAATCAAGTTTGTGTGAACGAGAATCGTAGGCTGGATCCGGTGAAGTCACCCAAGCCGATTGAATATTTCTCTCTGAATAGTACTTCACTTTAACATCCGTCAGCATACGAGGCGTGTCTTTCTCGCCTTCATTCGCACGCCAATCGTTGGTACTCACATCGACTAAATTAATCATTTGCATGGTATCATATTTAGCATCCGATTTGCTGTAAGCCCAGATCGTTTGCGCTTGACCATCGATACTTGTATCGTAATTCGCTATTTCGATGAGATTTCCATTATCCTCTTGCCCATCTCGCAATAAGTTTTGATAGGCAACGATGAAATCTTGTAACGCAGACTGTCTTTTTACATGTTCCGGTGTCATATATAAATTTTTATATGGGAAATACTCATTCGAGAGCATGTTCTCCCCATCACCTAATTCAATCCGTGATCCCCCGGCTGCGTATACAGCAGCATCTGTTAACAACACGGAGGACATATTAAACGGCACGCTTGAATTTCGTTCCGCATAATCATATTCCATGTAGGCAGGGATAATTAAAGACTTGCCGCCACTTTCTTGTCTGGATTGATCAATTTCTCGTTTTAATCCCATATAGGTGTCATATTGATTTCCTTCACTGTCGTGATCCCAAGGCCACATTTCTGTATACAGCACGTCTACCTTCGATTTATTAACATTCTCAATCCCTTGAGCACCTACAGGGTTAAAAGCTAGGTATTTATCTTCTCCCAACATGTCTTTGGCTTTATTCAAAAATTCCGTATAGCCATCTTTGACATATAGGGTTTCAGCTTCATTGCCACGATGTTCATTCGTCCACATTTTACCCCATTCTCCGACTGTATCTCCATGCCATCCGTCAAAACCCATCGTATGAATGGCTTCAATATTTTTCTTAATGATAAAATCTTGCCATTCTTCATTCTCGATATCAAAGAAGTATAAATCGGATTGACCGGACGGGCTTGCTCCCATATGGAATGTAAAGCGATCTCCTTTGGCTTTGCCAGGTCCACCATGATTTTCTGCATACCATAGACCCCATTCGTCTTTCACACCAAAATCCGCAAAATTATTAGTTGCTGCGTAAATCATATTGTAGGACATGTTGACCATATTACGGTCCTTTGCTGCAGAAATATAATCTTTGACCGTCTGTCCTGAAATCTTTCTTCCCGCCCAATCTTCCCATTCCATAGAACCGTCGGCCGGAACAGGTTGATGATGCAGGTACTTCCAGTCATAGTATTCAATTGCATTGAGACGGAAATCTTTAAGTGTTTCCATCACTTTTTCCGTATCTACTTTGTCGTTATATTCCGTCACATAGCCATAACGAGGAAACTTCGTCCAGTCGGAAGAGACATCGACACCCATCGTTTCGGAAGCCACCCTGTTACCTTTGTTATCTTTCATTTGGAAATCAAACAAGTAACCTTTGTAATCCTCATTTGGAGCTGTCCATGGGATTTCAATATTCGTAGATTCATGGCCAGCGACTGAAAAATTCCCTTCAATCGCTTCACCCACTTGTTGTTCCAGGTGACTAACGGTTAATGTATATTTCCCTTTCACATTCTTATCCGTTACATTTTCTAATTTAACGATTACTTTTACTTCAGCATTGGGATCATACATAGCTTTATCTGTTGTTAATTGAATAATTTGCAAACCATTCTTATCTAATTGACCCTTATCTGACACATTTCCACATCCTGACACTAAACCTATTGTTAATAAACAAGCTGAAACGATACTCACGATTTTGAGCAATCTCATACTCTACCTCCAAGATTTACTTATGAAAAGAGCTCACACAAAGAACATGTGAGCTTTAACATTTAAACCCTTACAGCAAATATCTCATACGGCTTTAACGTCACAGATTTCACAACAATTTCTTGACGATTGTAGTTACTTATAATGATTTCTGTGACCTCTTCATCCACTGAAAATTCATTCTTCTGCGAAGAAATATTAGCAACGATTAGCCATCTTTGGCCATCATATTTACGATAGTATGCAAACACATCTTCAGGCGTATGTTCGATCAGCTCAAAATCTCCCCACACGATAATCGGATTATGTTGACGAAGCTGGATTAAACGTCGATACGTATGGAAAATAGAATCTTTATTCTCCAGGTTATGTTTTACATTGATCTGTTTATAATTTGGATTCACATGTAACCAAGGAGTTCCTATCGTAAACCCGGCATTGTCACTGTCATCCCATTGGATCGGTGTACGTGCATTGTCTCGCCCTTTTGCGTTAATGGATGCAATGATATCTTCCACCGCATACCCATTCGCTAAGCGATCATGATACATATTCACTGATTCTATATCTTCAACTTCATCAATCGTTGTGACGGGATAATTGGTCATGCCAATTTCTTCGCCTTGATAAATGTAAGGGGTACCTTTCATCATGTGCAAGAGAACGGCAAACATTTTGGCACTTTGATCATGGAATTGTTGATCATTACCCCATCTCGATACAATACGAGGTAGGTCATGGTTATTCCAGAATAGACTATTCCAGCCTTCGTCACCCAATGACGTTTGCCACTTCACTAAAACCCTCTTCAAGTCTGCAACACGCAGCGGCTTTAAATCCCACTTCTCTTTACCTTCTTGTTGATCCAAACTTACATGTTCGAATTGGAACACCATAGATAGCTCTTTTCGTTTGGGATCAGAATAAAGTTTTGCAATTTCAGGTGTTGCGCCCCATGTTTCGCCTACAGTAAGAACATCATGAGAACCAAAGGTTGTTTGATTCATTTCTTGAAGGTAATCGTGTAATTTCGGACCATTCCCCGTAATTTCTTGATCAGGGATTTTTCCGACTAAATCAATCACATCCATACGGAAGCCCCCAACACCTTTATCCAACCAAAAATTCATCATATCGTAGATTTCTTGACGAACTTTTTCATTTTCCCAGTTCAAATCTGGCTGGCGCTTGCTAAATAAATGTAAGAAATACTGTCCGCTTGCTTCATCTAATTCCCACGCAGAACCACTGAATGTAGAAGTTAAACCATTAGGAGCTCCTCCATCTACAGGATCACGCCAGATATAGTAATCGCGGTATTCGTTATCTCGACTTTTTCTAGCTTCGATAAACCATTTGTGTTCATCCGATGTATGATTTACGACTAAGTCCATGATCATTTTAATACCTGCATCATTAGCTTTCGTGATTAATTCTTCCATATCTTCCATCGTTCCGAATTCATCCATAATATCTTGATAGTCACTAATATCGTAACCATTATCGTCATTAGGGGATTTATAGACGGGTGATAACCAAATCGCAGTAATTCCTAAGTATTTCAAGTAATCAATACGATTAATTATTCCTCTTAAATCGCCAATCCCATCTCCATCACTATCCTGAAAACTTCGTGGATATATTTGGTATACCACAGCAGTCTGCCACCATTTCACTTCTTTTTCTACAGTTATGGTCTCTCTCATCATTTCCATTATCCTTTCACACCACCATCATCAGTTTCTTTAATAAAGTATTTTTGGAACGTAATATAAATAATCAGAATTGGAATCAAAGCAATGAGTGCGGCTGCAAATACAAGGCCCCATTGGGTTGCATTTTGTCCTTGAAACAAGCGAATCGCAATCGGTAAAGTACGTTTGGAGGCCGTCTTAATGATTGTTAACGCCGCGAAGAATTCATCCCATGTCCCCATGAACGATAGAATAGCTAACGTCGCAATCGAAGGTCGACATAACGGTAGAATGATTCGACTGAACACGGTAAAGCGACTTCCCCCGTCAATCATGACGGATTCTTCATAATCATTCGGTAATTGTTCAATAAACCCTTTGAGAAAATAGGTGTTTCCCGCTATACCACCACTAATATAGAGTAAAATTAGCCCACGGTAAGTATCGATTAAATTCAAACCGTTCAATACCGTATATTGAGATACTAAGGCAAGTACGGCTGGAATCATCATCGAGAACAGATACACATTAAAAATTACATTTCTACCCCGGAAGCGTAGCTTCGCAAATCCATAAGCGGAGGCTGTTGAAATCGCAAGTGTTAACACCATCGTTACTAATGAAACAAACAAACTGTTTAAGAAGTAACGCGAGAAACTATTGGATGTCCACGCAGAAACAAAATTACCTGTATAGAATTCTTTTGGTATCAAAATAGGAGGGTTTGGCATCGTATAAGTATCTTTCGTTAAAGCAGTCGCCAGCATATATAGGAAAGGCATGATAGCAAGAATGGATGCCCCTATAAGCAATACTTGTAGACCTAGTTGCATTGCTATTTTTTTCTTTTTCATAGGTATTCCATCCTTTCTATTGCCCTTCTTTAAATGCTCTACGTTGAATTAGTGTAATTCCAATGACCACGATTCCCATTACAATAGATACTGCTGATGCATAACCAAACTTGAATTGTGAGAACGCCTGCGAATACATGTAACTATTCAGCGTCTCCGTCTTACCCATAGGACCTCCACCGGTGATCATAATCACTTGAATCATAATGCCGAATGCACCAATGGTTAGTTGAACGATCGAATAGATGGTTGTTTCTTTAAGTAACGGGATGGTAATTTTAAAGAAAGTTTGAATCGCATTCGCACCTTCGATTTTCGCTACTTCGTACATACTTTTGGGTACGGATTGAAGAGCAGCTGTGTAAATAATCATGACCCAACCCACGCCTTTCCAAATACACAAAGCCCAAATTACGATATTTGCAGTAGTCGCATTTTGTAACCAAGCAATGGGAGTATCAATCAGATTCGCCTGGATAAGTGCATAGTTAACTAGCGCGCCTTTTGTATCTTGAAAAATATACTTAAATAAAACTGATACAACGATCCAACTCGAAATAACCGGAATATAGAGCAAAATCTTGTAGAGAAGACGACCTCGAGTAAGATTATGAATGAGGGTTGCAAGCATCACACCTAGGATCAGCTGTCCGGGGACGGTTATGATAACCGCCCACAGACTGTTTTTAAAAGCTACCCAGAAATATTTACTTTCACCCAAAGCACCATCTGAAATGAACATCGTTCTAAAGTTTTCTAGTCCAATAAATCTACTTGGCTGACCGGGGAGGATATTGTACTCTGTAAAAGCCATATAGAAGTTTTTGACTTGTGGATACAATACGAATACCAAGAATAGTACAACACCAATACCTGTGAATAGCCACGCATCTCTTGTCTCAGACCAGCTGTATTTATTTTTTTTCGAGTTTAATTTCTTTAATCGATCTGAAAACTCCATGGCTTGGTCCTCCTTTTAGTTCTTTAATGCTCTTTATTTTGCTAACAATGCATCCACTTGTTTTGCTGCATCATCTAATAGGGCTTTTGGTGTTTCATCTGTTTTAATGGCTGCTTCAAATGCTTTTGTGATGACGTTATTGATTACAGTCCATTCTGGTGATGGTACACGAGATACAGCCGTCTTCAATTGTTCCATGTAAAGACTCAACATTTCATCGTTCTTAACAAATTCTTTTTCTCCCGTTTTTGTATTAACAGGCATCATGCGTAGTTCTTCACCAAATATGGTCTGCGCTTCATCAGAAGCTAAAAATTTAGCAAATGTGAATGCTGCTTCTTTATGTTTACTAGAGTTGAAGATAACCGTATTTTCTCCACCGTTGGTTTCGATACTGCCCGCTGATCCTGCAGGAAATAATGCAAATTCCATGTTATCTTTTACATCTTGATTGGCAGATGCGAACCATGGGCCATCATCAATCATCATGTAGTTATCACCTTTGAAGCCTTCCCAAGAACCCAAGCCACCTTCAAATGACTTACCAATCAATCCTTCTTTATTCCAAGCTACTAATTGTTCAAGCGCTTTCACACTTGAGTCACTATTTAAATGACCTGTTGCTTTCGTGTAATCTTCATTTGTATACGTTCCACCAAGGGAGAAGAAGTATGGCATCGTTCCCCAAACCTCGATATTTTGTGGAGCAAAGCCAAATGTTTCATCATTCGTGATTTTTTTAGCAGCTTCAACTAATTCATCAAATGTTTTTGGTGCTTCCGTCAACCCAGCTTTATCTAAAAGTTTTTTATTATAAATTGCAATTTTGGTGTTGGTGTCGAGTGGTAAACCATAGTATTTTCCATTATAGAAGTTAGAAGACATGGGACCTTCGAACATCTCACTCTTGATCTCATCAAATCCTTCATATCCATCCAGTGGCTCTAGAGCACCAAGCTTGGCATATCTAGGAACATCTACAATATCCATACGAGCTAAGTCAGGCGCACTACTTCCCGAAACAGCTTGTACTAATTGCTGATTGAACTCATCACCAGCTGGCATACGCGTTGCATCAATCTTGATGTTGGGATGCTCTTCATTAAATTTCGCAATGACTTTCTTTTCAAATACTTCTGTTTCTACATCACTAAAGGTATGCCACATCGTTAAAGTGAATTTTTCGTCACTAGGAACATTATTATTGTCTGAAACGGATGGACTATTATCACTGCCACAAGCTGTAACCATACTCATTAACAATGCCGTTGAAGCAAATAGTGCTAATATTTTTCTATTCTTCATAAAATATTTCCTCCAATTTATCTTTTGTTTATGCAGTTTAGTCTTAAACTCAGTGATTGAAAGCATTAATTAGATTACGTAAACCTATTACAGTAAATTTTGTCTAATGCCTTTATGGTCAATCATTTTTTCTCCTTTCAGATATGTTATTTTGGGTAGATTCAGATTAAGTAAACGTTTACGTAATTTATAAAAAAATATCTTTTTAAGATATTTTTTTTACGGACTGACGAACAACCAATTCATGTGGAATAACTTCTGACTCAATATTAGTTTTATTTTGAATCGAACCTATCAATTTCAAACAGCCTTCTTTCCCCATTTTATAAAAGGGTTGTGCTACGGTTGTAAGGGGAGGGATCGACATATAAGAAACAGTAGAATTATCATATCCTACTAATGAAATATCATTAGGTACGCTAATACCATTCTCAAAACAAATTGAAATGATACCTAAAGCAGCTTCATCACTTGCACAGAATACTGCTGTAATAGGAGCTTTATCCTCAATAAATTGCTGCATTGCTGATTTACCTGACTCAAAACTAAAATCCCCAGCCTTAATTAGATTCAAGTCTACTTTTATCCCATGATCTGTTAAAGCTTGAATGTATCCATTAATTCTTGGTGTTCCTGCTATAGGATCCACAGGATTAGCTCCTGCCATACCAATGACTCGATGGTTATTCTCAATGAGATAATTTACGGCTGTATAAGCAGCACTAAAATCATCAACTTTGATGTAAGGTGTATCCTCACGATTTGTTTTTGTAGAGAGCAAGATAAAGGGAATGTCGAGAGACGTCAATGATTCTATCTCTGCTTCGTGTAATTCGACAGAAACAATAATGATTCCATCTACCCTGCGTTCCCCCATTAAATTCAAACTCTCATTAATTCGGCAACCATTAATACCTGCATGGGTTAATATAACGCTGTATCCGTACTCATAAGAAGCATCTTCTATACCATTTACAATGTCACCATAAAAATTCGTAGCAACATCAGGCATAATCACACCGATTATGTTTGTTGATTTTTGCACCAGACTCCTGGCACTTTCATTTTTTCTATATCCTAATGCTTTTGCCACAGCCATAACTTTTTTCTCGGTTTCTTCATTGTATCCGCCAAGATTATTAATTACTCGAGAAACTGTTGCGGTTGATACACCAGCAACCCTTCCAATATCCTTAATAGTAGCAGCCATATATCCACCCCTCATAAGTAAACGTTTACTTATTTTAAAAGGCAATAGAAATAATCTATAATTCACCTTTGGTTAAACGTTTACGTAACATAGATTACCACCCTTCTTTTTTTTTGTCAATATGTTTAAAGCGCTTTTTTTCACCAGTCCATGCGATGGACATTAGAGGTTTGTATAGATAACGGGTTCTTTTAACTCATCGTTCCGAAAAACTCTCATAATCAAAAAAAACGCCTCCAAGGAGTTCTAAAGAACCCATGAAATGCGTCTTATATAGGTTTGCTCAACGTGATTATCTATTATCCATTTACTAATTTATTGCGAACTTTATTCGAAACATATTCCACAATTAAAATCAGTACAATAAGACCAATTAGGATAGATCCTACCTCCGGCCAGCGATACGCATTCATCGCAAAAATAAGTGGGGCACCTATCCCTCCTGCTCCAACTATTCCGAGAATAGCAGCATCACGCAGATTCATATCAAATCGATAAATAACGATGGACGTAAACAAAGCAGATAATTGTGGTAAGATACCATAACGAATTTTCTCCATTGTGGTACAACCAATGGATTCCATGGATTCAAGCACCGATGTATCTAACTCTTCAATAACATCAACATATAGCTTAGATAACATGCCGACACTTATTAAAGACATCGTGAGTACACCTGTAAATGGTCCTTGCCCTGTCACACGAATGAACATTAATCCATACACAATTGCTGGAATTGTCCGAATAATAATTAATAAGAAGCGAACAACAAAGGCTACTGGTTTCGGCACAATATTGGACGCCGATAGAAAAGCAAGCGGAATAGCTATCACTGCCCCAACAATCGTTCCTAAAAAGGCGATTGCCATAGTTTCAAGCAATAAATATAAGACACCGCCTGTAGTCAAGTTAAACAGCAGTCCCGTATCTGGTTGAACTAGTCCCATTAGAATATTCTTCGCGATGGAAAATCCATTTTCTGTTATATTATCCAATTGCACTGCTGATGTTGACCACAAAAAAATAATGAGGACTATCACAGTGATTATAAACTTAGGCAGACGACGGTTAGTGGCTTTTTGTAATTGTTGGTCTATAGTATTCATCATTTCTTCACCTACATCAGTTTCTTTCGGAAATATTCACTGAGCGTCTCAATCACGAAAACTGTACAAACAAGCATCAACAAAATCATGCCTACATTCGCATAGTTTCTCCATCCAAGACTCTCATTTAACAATAAGCCAATTCCACCTGCACCAACGTATCCTAATATAGAAGCATACCGAACATTACCTTCGAAACAGAACAATGATGTCGATAAATAGTTAGGTAACACTTGTGGAAATATGGCATATCGGAACGACTGAATCGTCGTTAAACCCATCGCATTCATGGCCTCATAAGCACCCATATTCGCATTTTCGATCTGCTCGTAGAGCAATTTACCTATATAAGCAATCGTAAACAAGAAGATCGCAACGGTTCCTGCCATTGTTCCTAACCCAAAAATAAAGGTAGCGATCAGTGCTACAACTAAAGTCGGTAAGGTTCGCAGTATACTCAGTATAAATTTCGTAACAGCAGGAATCCAACGACTGCGATTAATATTGCTTGCTGCTAACATCGCTATTGGCAATGCAACAATGGCACCAAGCACAGAACCGAATAAAGACATTTTTATGGTTGCAACTAATGGTTCCCAAAGTTTTGGCATATACTCCCATGTTGGGGGCACCATATCTTTTAAAATGAAAAAGAACTGATTAATTCGTTTAGCCAATCTTTGCAGGTCAAAATCTGTGATTTGTACGGAAATATAGATCAGCACAATAAAAGCTAATATTGTGATCGGTGTCATCGATCGTTTTTGGATCACAACTTTACCATTGGGAAGCTCTATTGTTTTAGGTGGAAACAGCTTCGTTAGCATGGCTAGTGCTGCCTCCTTTATCTACTTGACCATTGTAAATAAGCTGTAGCACTTGATCGTTCACATCTTGAGAAGGACCATCATATACAATTTCACCGGCCCGTATTCCGATGACACGTGTGGCATAAGCCAATGCTAATTCGACATGATGAATATTAATAATTACGGTCATATTCATCTCTTGGTTAATTCGTCTGAAATCTTCCATTACTTGATTGGCAGTAACCGGATCTAAGGAAGCTACCGGTTCATCTGCTAGAATAATCCCCGGGTTCTGTGCTAGTGTTCTTGCCAAAGCAACACGTTGCTGTTGTCCTCCAGATAATTGATCTACACGTACGTAAGCCTTATCTAGAATGCCGACTTGATCTAGCGACATCAGTGCTCTTTTCTTCTCATCAACTGTAAATATCCCTAACGTCTTACGCCAAAACGGCATTTCAGGTACGAACGCTACGAGTACATTATTAATAACGGAAATTCTTGTCACTAAGTTAAAGGATTGAAAGATCATTCCGATCTTTCGACGCAACTGACGGATACCTTTTCCTTTGAGCTTACTAATCTCTACACCCTCAACCGTCAATGTACCTTCCGAAATATCATGCATTCGATTAATGCAACGTAATAATGTTGACTTACCAGCGCCTGACAAACCTATAATGGCAACATATTCACCCTGCTTAATTTTCAAATTGATATCTTTCAATGCTACTAATCCGTATATAAGATAAATGTAAAGAATTTTTCAACTTAATGTTAAGATATTGTTAAACCATTTATTTCAAACAATTCATTTGATAAATTGACATCCTACACTCTATTGACCTTATAATAAAATACTATTAAAAAATTAAGAGGTGTAACTTGTGTCTACAGAACAAATTCAAATACTCGTAACAAGTGATGTCCATGGATATCTCATGCCTACAACTTACCGTGGTATAACCGAACCCGTTGGTCTTGCTAAAGCCGCGAGCCTCATTGAAAACTTACGACAACAACGTCCGACCATATTGATTGATAATGGAGACCTTATTCAAGGAAGTCCTTTAACGTATTACCATCAAAGATTTCACCCTGAACAGTCCAACCCCATCATCAATGCTGCGAATGCGCTTCGCTATGATTTAGCCATATTTGGCAATCACGAATTTAATTACGGTTTACCTGTATTAGAGAACACGATTCAAGCTTCACAATTTCCCTGGCTATCAGCCAATATATATACCAAAGACGGATCAACCTGGATGCAGCCTTATGTTATTCAAGAAGTTGCAGGTATTCGAATCGGCATCATTGGCATCACTACTCAACTTGTCCCTTTATGGGAGGACCCTAGTCATATTGAGGGCTTGATATTTGAGGATTCCTTTGAAAGTGCTAAAAAGTGGTTGGGTATTATGAAAGAACAGGAGAACGTTGATATTACTGTAATATGCTATCATGGGGGCTTTGCTCATGATCTAACATCAGGTAGCTTACTTGAGCCAGATACAGGGGAAAATGTAGGCTATCGCATGTGTAAAGAGCTAGATTTCGATATTATGATTACAGGGCACCAACACCGTGAAATATGCACCCAAGCATTCGGGAAATCGATCGTACAGCCAGGAACCAAAGCTGTCTGCATAGCTGGAATTACCATCGATGTGGAGATGATCAACGGTACAATATCATCTATTCAGCATGAGCCTAACTTATATTATGTGGATGATCAGACACCGCTTGATGAGCGAGTAGTACGTGAAGCTCAGGAAATGCATGATTTAACGGAACAATGGTTAGATGAACCGATTGGCCACATTCATGGAAATCTGCGATATAACAATGCTTTTGATGTAAGACTACACAAACATCCCTATATTGAATTTTTACAACATGTACAAATGCATGTGACGAATGCGCCCATTTCCTGCACATCTCTATTTCATGATCAACCAGGCGGATTTAATGAACAAGTAACGATGCGTGATATTGTCACGAATTATATTTATCCCAACACGTTGAAAGTACTGCAGGTGACGGGGCAGCATATTCATGATGCTCTTGAACAGTGTGCATCCTATTTCACCATTCAAGATGGTCAATTAACAATTGATCCCTCTTTCCTTCACCCAAAAGCACAGCCATATAACTATGATATGTGGGAAGGAATTGAGTATGTGATAGATGTGCGACAGCCCGTTGGTCATCGTATCTTGAGCATCAACTATCAAGGGAAACCATTAGATATGCATGGCAGTTACGAAGTGGCTATGAATAATTATCGAGCAACCGGCGCTGGAAATTTTCCGTACTTCGCAGACTGTCCCGTCGTAAAAGATATTCAGACCGATATGACAGAAATTATTGCTGATTATTTCGCTGAATTCCCTGTAATACAAGCTACTTGCGTACCGAACTGGAAAGTTATATGGGAATAATTCACACGTTCCTTTATTAACACCCATACTGGGCGCACGACAAAAAGAGCATCTCATTCGATGAATGAGATGCTCTTCATTTACTTTACAGCTCTTCTCCTCGCGTCTCAATAATATGCTTATACCAATGATACGACAGCTTCTTCTTACGGTTTAAGTTATTATTATGATCCACGTAAATAAATCCGTACTGCTTTTTATACCCATTTAACCAACTTAATAGATCAATCACTGACCATGCGTAATACCCTTTTAAATGAATACCTTCTTCAATTGCACGCTTAATCACTTGTAAGTGTTGCTCTATATATTTAATACGAGGAACATCCACTACTTCGCCATCAATAATCGGATCCTCATCACCAAGACCATTTTCTGTTACGTACATTTTAACATCACCATAGCGCTCTTTTAACATATGCAGTCCGTCTAGAAATCCTTGAGGTGAGATTTCCCATCCCCATCTTGTATATGTTTTATCTTCCATTTTTACGGTCCGATAAAAACCATCAAAGGACGGGAGGCCTGGAGTTAGAGTAGATGTTTCTCTTGAATGTTCCATAGATGAAACAGCTTCGTGATTTTTTGCTACTCGAATCGGCTGGTAATAATTAAGTCCTATAAAATCATTCTTTCCGGCATTCCTTTTTAACGTTGCTAGTTCTTCTTCTGTCCAACTTGGCGTCCAGCCTTTCTCCTGAAGTTGCCGAGCCACATACGTCGGATATTCTCCTTTTAAAATAGGGTCATAATACCAGAAGGTTTCATATTCATTGGCATGTCTGGCGGCTAATACATTCTCTTTGTTATCATCTACGCTGTAAGCCGGTAAGAACACATGTGTAATACCAATTTCACCGTAATGATTCAATGCCTTATAAACTTCTACGGCTTTGGCATGTGCATAAAATACGTAATGTGTCGCTTGAAAATACTTCTTCTCATCGTTTTGGATACCAGGAGGATGTGCCCCTTTTAAATAACCTAGTCCGCAAAACATAACCGTTTCATTAAAAGTAATCCAATGTTTGACGCGGTCACCAAATGACCGAAAACAAATTTCCGCATACTGGACGAAGGCTTCAGCTGTTCGCTTATTCGTCCATCCCCCATCTTCCTCAAGTGTCAGAGGCAAATCCCAGTGATACAGCGTAACAAATGGAACAATCCCATATTTTAAACATTCATTAATTACATCATTATAAAATTCCAAGCCTTTTTCATTGACTTCTCCGTCTCCTGTTGGCAAAATACGTGCCCATGAAATCGAGAATCGGTACGACTCAAGTCCCATCTCGGCCATTAATTTAATATCTTCTTTATATCGATGATAATGATCTATCGCTACATCTCCGTTTGTGCCCTCATACGTTTTCCCAGGAATCTTTGAAAAGACATCCCAATTCGTTAACCCTTTACCGTCTTCATTCCATGCTCCTTCTATTTGATAAGAAGCCGATGCTGCTCCAAATAAAAAATCATGTGGAAACTTCATTTATAAATCCTCCATTTTTATGCCAATTCATATAATTCATTACTATGTATTTAGCTTATAGGTACAAATCACAACGAGAATGTACACTTATTATCGACATTTAACAAATGGACTATACCAATTCATCCCAGCAGTTCAGTAAACTATCAGACACTCTTAAATTAGGAATGAGTTCAATGGGGAAGTTTATGTTGATGTAAATAACCAGAACGAGTTGTCAAAATTTTGGACAGAAAAAGCAGGGTTCTCCTCTGAGACAGATACCGGTAATTAGTTTCAAAGACGTCGCCTGAAGTCAATCTGGGAACCCCTTCATTATTGTATTTTTCGGATGACCTTAATCAAATATATAAAGATTTTTCAGATAAAAAAATAACCCTCGGAGAAATTTCAATGTGCCTGATGGAAGAGTATTTAACTTTGCTGATGTTGCTATAATAGAAAAAAAGTAATCAATAAAAATATATTATAGCAGGGTTTCCTTTAATAGAAGCCTTTTTCACTAAGAAACAAGATTGAGCATAAATCGATTTTGACTAAGAATACTGTCAGTTCTCAATATTCAGTTACAACTAAAGGAGGCTTCTCATGAAGTTTAATTACGTATGATGAGTTGGTGGTCAATTGTGGTCAGCGATGTGTCTAGATATATTAAAACGCCCTTCTCCATCAGCTCTCCTCACTTCCATAAGCCAGCCATAAGTTTCTCATCCAGGACTACTCATATACTGGAGAGTTAGGTATTTCTAAATCAATACTGTAAAGCGAAGTATTTATGTTTATATCTATGTCGCCGCAAATAAAACTAAACAAGCTGACTCCGGTTGAGACCGAAGCCAGCTTGTCGGGTAGGATTTTTTATCAAATTCCAAAAGTAATATTGTAGCCCTGGGGACCAGTATCATATCTATTGTAACTATCACCGCCAAGTGTAAATCCAAAAAACTTAAGATCTACACCCATGGATTCTGTAGTTGTTGTCTTAAACACAACAGTACCCGTTGTTGTCATTTTGTTACAAGGAAATTTGTTTGTTGATCCAGTTGGAACGGTAGTAGCGTGAGGAGATTCTAGATCGAAGTTTCCGCTTCCAGCAATAGGAGACCAGTAGGTATCCTCTACAGAGTTAATTTGGGCAAAGGAACCTTCCTGCCAGCATGTATAAACAGTGTAAAGTCTTGCACCTGCAAAATGCTTATCGTTATAACCTTTATCATAAAATGTTTGATAAGTAGTTCTCGAAGTATACGTCCCAGAAATTTTAGGGGTCACTCCTCCAGCAAGTTTATTTGGAGTGGCTTTGTACTCAACGATTTCCCCATAATCTGTAACAATCTTTCCTGTTAATTTTTCTATAACTATTACTTTAACACCATTATCAATCTCTTCTCTCACAAAATTGTATAATTTCGGACTATAAGGTGTTTCAATTGTAAAACCTTCTAATTTCAGTTTATATACCACTTTTCCATTCTTCTCAGTTGCTCCTATTGGATTGTCAATACTCTTTGCAGATGCCCCCATTACTGAACATAGAAGTAACAATACAGCAAGACTTAGTGAAAAAAATAACTTACTATTCCTCATTTATACAATTCCTCCTTTTTTTGTATAATTAAATACAAAATATAACATCTAATAGATTTATTGTAAATACAAAAATAATATGTTACTCTTAACCCAGTCAAATATTTTATGAAGGGAATGGATAAATTGGATGATTCCGAGATTGATTACAAACAGCAATTAATCAATGTAGCTAATCAAGTTAGTAATGTCAGTTCAACGGTTAGTAGTGGTTCATATCAAATATCGAGTAATATTAATAAAGTAGACAATAGTCTAGGTACCACTAATCTTCTTTTATTTATTTTAATTATAGTTATAGCTTTCAATACTTTAGTTAAATGGAAGATCGCTACAAAAAAAGAACAGGGAAAATAGTATTTTATTGCTTCTTAAATTCACTTATAATTATGCTTACTGTATACAACATTGACCTTATGGTGATTCTCAAAATGAATTTTACACTTAATCATTTTGCAGAATTATCTTATTCAAGCAAATATCGGTACGGTTACCTTGACTATAACCCGTAGGATAGACACTCAAAGTGTCCTACGGGTCATTTTTCTTTTAATCAAGATATTGAATAGCTAGAGATGGGGTATGATCATAAACGGGGGGAATACTAATGAGTAGATTGTATCGGAGAATGCAATCACGTAAGCACCAGCATTTAAGATTGCAGCAGCTACCCGTACAAGGAAGGTCAAACTCCACGGGAGACATTCCTTCGATCCGCTTTGACTTGACTATCATAAATAGCATCTATATAAATTAATAAAATTACGAATAAGGGTAGTGGCACGCTCTTAAGAAGCTGAATATTCACTTCGAGGATACTCTCAAAAACTATGTTCACAGAAAATGTGGCGTTTTTGTGACTTGCTATATAAAAAAGGACCCCAAGGGGTCTCCCAGGCTGTCGAGACTTTCTCGACAGCCTTCTTTATGACCTAATTATTTAAGACGACACCGCGTTAACGTTGTATAATATAGGTAACTATTATAGAACGGATGGTATTCTACATGCTACGTTCCAACCGAGAAAAACAACAAGTCTACGAGTTTGTTTCCATAGAAGATTTGGTCCCGCAAGATCATTTGCTGCGCAAAGTAGATAAACATATCGACTTTTCCTTTATCGATGAACAAGTTCGGCCCTTGTATTGTGCGGATAATGGACGACTGAGATTGACCCTGTTGTTTTATTTAAGATGATATTTCTCGAATACTTTTATGGCATTGGTAGCGTCAAGAAGTTTGTGTAAGCTTGGTAGAGGTATCTCTTCGGATTGTTAAGTGGTGATGTTCTTTGGGGTGGGGAGAAGCCCCACCCCAAAGAACACCCAACCTTAGTTACGCTTGCATAAGTGAAGCTGGATAACGTGTCTCAAACATCTCGTTCAATTTCTTCCTAACCTCCAGATCTCCAAACCCACGAATGACTCGTTCCGCAAAACGTTCGTTGTAGTACATGACGTCGAGGTAGGTCAAATTATGTTGTATGTAAATAACCAGGATGAGTCAGCAATTTTTAATGCGAGGATAGCTAAATTCTATGTACTCAGCATGAATGGATCAGATCATCCTTTTAATCGTATACAACAACCCCAGTGCCTATGTAGCATTGGGGTTGTTGTTACTGAATCAGTATTCGTTTTGCAAAGCTTTCTATCAAGTGCTTTTTTTATTCTTATTTATTACCTTTTTCTACATAATCCATATCATTTACTCAACTGTGTACTTGCCATCATCATATATTATCTTTGATATATTCGCATTAGCAAGTCCAGCTTCCAGTTCATCTAGAGATTCTGGTTCTATTGAATAGAATAATAATGCCATGAGTGATTCCATGAGATACTACCGAAACATCTTCAGCATTTTCTGCCGTTTGCTTGTATCAATTCTTTTATTGGTATCAAGCAAAATATCAACATCAAAAATTTCCATAAACTCATTTATACTCATATTATTTGCTTCTGCAAGATCAGCTTAAAAATGTGAAGCATAGAACCAGTAAGACAACCACGGACATCACAGCAATAACTTCAATTCATGAGTGTAGACCTGGATTCATATATCCAGTTGCATCCCATCAAATGCAACTATAATACCTTTCGGTTCAAAAATTTGCATCAAATCTTCATGTAGCAGATGGGCATTATGAGAGAAATGAGTTACCACGATTTTCCCTTCCACTTTCATAACATTATTCTGGGCCAACCAATCCCGTGTTTTTAGTGTATCCTTGACATTCATATGACCGTCGCATTGTTCGGCATTCCCCGTTGTACATTCCAGAATGGCAAGATCCAGCTTCTTCCCTTTCAACCAGTCCCAAGTCTGTTCAGGAAACCAACCACTGTCGTGACCATAAAATATAGTTTTGCCGTCCTTCTCTATTATGTACAATAAACAAGTTTCTTTAGGATCATGCTTGGCAAGCAATGGGGTAATCGTAGCTGTTTGTGCTTGTACGGTTTCAAACGGTTTCAAGTTGTGGAATTGGAAGCGATGCGATTCCGTGGCGAGCAATTGACTGCAGTGCTTAATAGGCAAGTCATGACCATACAGATGGAGCTCTTCCTCTTCAATAAATTGGGCATAACCAAACGCACGAATCAGTAAATCTTCAGGGTACAAATGATCGGAATGTGAATGTGTAAATAATAAATCACGAACCTTATCCATATCAACAGAATCACGGATGGAATGATGTAAGGTATCCGCCGGAAAGTCGATCTTTAGCACCTCATCAATCAAGACCGAAGTCCGTGTACGAATATTTTTCCCGCCAAGTACTTTGGCTTGCTTACAAGTCTCGCAATGGCAGAATAAAGAAGGAATTCCTTCAAATGCAGCTGTTCCATGAAAGTGAATTTTCATAAAAATTACCCCCTTGTAATAGAGTACAACAGGACGTTAGTCCTGCTGTTCTCCCTGAGTCATACTTTAAACTGGCTCACCTAATATTTGCATCATCCAAATACTGCAACCATTGCTTCTTATATTCGTCTTGAATCTTATCTAAACCTGCTTTGTTTTGCCTTTTCCATAAATATTCTCAGGCCACCCTCAACATCATCTACAAGACTAACATTCAGTGGATATAGATATTGTTTTCAAATTGTTCGACTGCCACTCTCTCTGCTTAAAATGGCAAGTACAGCATCGAAGCTCTTATCAAATATCAGTTCTCAAGAAATACAAAAACGAAGTACAAAACAAGAATACCTCATTAAAAAAGTACATCAAATTATTGAACAAGACTATTGCAATTCCAACCTGTGCTAAAATTCAATAGCAGACGAGTTCTCGATGTCTCCAATTCATTTGAGCCGGTTAATTAAACATTAACCACAAATGCACTATCTGATATAATTAGCGAAATGCGGATGAATAAAGCCACAGAGCTGCTAACTTTAAATCAAATATGCCGGGGGTATGAATAATGAAACGGTGGTTACCTGCAGCAATTCTGGTGATGGGGCTTGTTTATATTTTTGGGAGCTCTGCACTAATTTATAAATTAATTCCGATGTGGCTAATTCTGATTTATGCTTATTTACAGAAACCAAATGTAAAAGATCGATATTCTTTAATTACACTTATCGGTTTATTCTTCTGTATGCTTGGTGACGGTCTTCTTCAATGGTTTATGATTGGACTGTCTGCATTTCTAATTGGTCATCTATTCTATACCGCGGCATTCATCACAAGATGGCGATTCTCTTGGTTAAGATTCCTGACGATCATTCCAATTCTTATATTTAGTGGGTTTATGGGATACCAGCTATATCATGCTCTAATAGATTCAGGTGACGGAGGATTAGTCATTCCCGTATTTATTTATCTCGTTGCTATTGCTTCGATGGGTTGGTTCTCTATTATGACAAGTAATAAATGGGCCATATTGGGTAGTTTATTGTTCATCACTTCAGACTCCATTTTATCCTGGAATATGTTTGTTTCAGATGTCGCCTATTCAGGTCCAATCATTATGTCAACCTATTACACCGCTCAATTCCTTATTAGTAAAAGCATAGGGCATGATAAGGTCAATTCCTATCATCAAAAGGACGTAGTAGCTTAATAACAGACGAAGAACCAAAGGCAAAGTGACACTTGCGCATGCTTCAAGTGCCACTTTGCCTTTGGTATTTTCGTTTACAACCTCACCCATTGGTATGATGTTGAACATTCGCCGTCGTTTGCCCTGGATGATCCAACCTACTGCATATCACCGCAATTGAACATGCCCCTATCGCCATAATGGCAGCAGCTATTGGAAGAGAGGTTAAGCCTCCATGCTGGACAACCACTCCACCAACCGCGGATCCTCCTGCGATTCCCACATTAGAGGCAACTGGATTCAACGATGCGGCAAGGTCCTTCGTTCTTGGTGCGAACTGCTTGGCCAAATCGATCAAATAGAGCTGTGCTGGTGCGCTCACAATACTCGACATTGTGGCTAACACCATGAGTACGACCATTCCTAAAATCGGGATCGATGCGGTCATACTAAAAACGATATAGACTACCGTTTGTATAAGAAATACGAATCTAAGCTTGCTTACCGCATTTCCCGACGCAATCTTACCTCCTAGCCAGTTGCTAACAATCGTGGCAATCCCATATACCAGCAGCACACCGCTGACCGAACTCTTAGGAATATTCATCACTTGTTCCAGTAACGGTGTAATGTATGTATACATAACAAATACGGCTCCCACAGCCATAACCGGAATAAAGAAAGCAAGAATGATGCGTCCATTCGTGAGCAGTTCGACCTGATCCTTGAGCGAGCTAGGCACAGGTTTCGGTAGTCCGCGTGGAATATACATATAATTTAGTACAATAGCAATTCCAGCTAATATTCCATTTAGAACAAATGCAGCCGGCCAAGTGAAAAACTGCCCTACTAATGTGCCAATCGGCACACCAAGCACGTTCGCAATCGCGAAACCACTCAGAATAGTAGCAATCCCTTTGCCTCTCTTGTCAGGGTCAACCACTTCGCTAGCTATCGTAATTGCTACAGACAGGACAAAGCCACACAGTACGGCTGTAACTATTCTCGTCACCAATAGCATACTGTAAGATCCGGATACAGCACTCCACAAATTCAGTAGCAGAATCAATACAAGAGTTACAAGAATCGTAATCCGTTTCGGAACACGGCTGCATAAGGACATCATTAGAGGTGTGCCAATCGCGTAAGAGATCGCGAAGCCTGATACCAATCCCCCGGCTGTCGCTAGCGTAACTCCAAGACTCGCGGATATTTCCGAGAGTAAGCCAACAATAATATACTCCGTCGTACCCAGAATAAAAGCCATAAACGTAAACGAGAAAATCAATGCGTTCTGTCGTGTTGTTTTCATGGTGCTCCCCTACCCATTTTTCTCTATATTTAAAAGAACATGCAATACTCATATTACTCATTTAGGCTATGTTGAGCAATCCTATTTTTCGTGCTCTTCCTTCCAGACATAATAAAAGAGCCTACGGATTCGCAGACTCTTACTTGGAATATTTCCGTTTGCGTATACGTTGTTGATTCGGAAGGGATTTAAAAAAAAACAAGCGAGTCCATCCTTCAGAACGGCTCGCTCGGTTCAAACAGATATTGTATTAGCAAGCAGAGCTTACTGCATCTCTTTCGTCGGTCCCATCACGCCCGGCACCGTTAGGCCCGCCTGACGGAGCAATACCGTCATTTGACCACGATGATGTGTCTGATGATCGATGAGCATCCGCAAAAACTTGCCTCTGATCATCTTGCCTCCAAAAACGTTGATTTCTTCAGTCATCATTTCATCCGTGAATTTTTTTGCTTCGCTATTATAGGCATCGATAACTGCCTCGTATTTCTCCACGATCTCGCCCATTCGCTCCGGTACTTCAGTCCCCCGCTCAATCGCGGGAGTATTCAATCCGGCAAGCTGTCCGAACGCTCCCGCCGTGCCGACCAAATGCCAAGCCAACCAGCCCAGAGAGTTATGTCCTTCCACGATCGCCGTGTTCATCTTGTCGTCCGTGATCGCTTTCATGACGGACAGCGTACCAGGCGCCGATGCTGTCCAATCTATCAAAAAGTCTCCTGCTTTACGGTACATGTATTTGCCTCCAATGAATGTATTCCTTTCTATTGTATACTCTATAGGACTCTAAATTCAAACCAACCCACTGCTTCTAAGCCAGCTCCAACAAATCCCTTGTATCAGCGTTCCTCAAACTTATGACATAATACCGCCCATGATATTAGGTGAGATTCTGTGCATCAAACGAAAAGAAATGATACTATGTATGATGGATAAAGGACTTCGCAATTGCTAAAAATCTTTTTTAGATGTTGCAACAGGAGGAGATAAAATGAGTAACGAACAGAACTTTTGGCTTGATTTACCGAAGCCATTTTTTATATTAGCGCCAATGGAAGATGTCACAGATGTTGTATTTCGTCACGTCATTAGTGAAGCTGCAAAACCCGACGTATTTTTCACGGAATTCACAAATACAGAAAGTTATTGTCACCCTGAAGGAAGACATAGTGTCCGTGGTCGGTTAACATTCACAGAAGATGAGCAACCGATTGTCGCTCATATTTGGGGCGATAAACCAGCATTTTTTGAACAGATGAGTATTGATATGAAAAAACTTGGTTTTCGTGGTATCGATTTAAACATGGGATGCCCAGCACCCAACGTCGCGCCCAACGGAAAAGGTGCTGGATTAATACAACGTCCTGAAGTTGCAGCAGAAATTATCCAAGCAGCAAAAGTAGGTGGATTACCAGTTAGTGTTAAAACAAGATTAGGTTACACTAATATTGACGAGTGGCGCAATTGGTTAGAACATTTATTTAAACAAGATATTGCGAATCTTTCCATTCACCTTCGTACAAAAAAAGAGATGAGTAAAGTAGATGCACACTGGGAGTTAATCCCTGAAATAAAAAAATTACGAGATGAAATTGCTCCAAATACGTTGTTAACTATTAATGGAGATATTCCTGACCGCGCAACAGGATTAAAATTAGTAGAACAATACGGCGTTGATGGTGTCATGATTGGCCGCGGTATTTTCACCAATCCATTTGCTTTTGAAAAAGATCATAAAGAACATAGCGCGAAGGATTTTCTCAATTTACTACTTTTACAGTTGGATCTTCACGATAAATATTCCATAGAAACCGAACCACGTCTATTTAAACCACTTCTTCGCTTTTTCAAAATCTATGTTCGTGGATTTAGAGGTGCAAACGAACTAAGAATCCAATTAATGGATACCTCTTCAACAGATGAAGTACGTCGTTTAGTAAAACGTGTTTTAGATGAAGAATTAGATTGAGACATACCCACCTTTTCCAGAATCCAAGTATTTAGACTTCACTCCGAAATGTTTGCGAAATCAATACGACTACATCAAAAATAATGAGAGACCTCCCAAAAGTTCAATGAACTCATGAAAGGTCTCTGATTATTGCGCTCCCTTCGCTAGAAGGGCTTTTATATAACTGTCTTTCTTCTTTTGTACGTCTATCGAGACAAAATGAGGAAGGACGAAATAACCCTATGACTCTATGTATATCTTGCAACTATTTAGTTTCAAAAACTGTTCGCAGATGTCCATTCTGTGGAAGAAATTACGGCAAATTAAGTTGGCTTCGAGAGAGTCGAACATTTAATTTTTTTATGTTCTTAGTTACCGTTTCAATATGTTTAATATAAATTTTCGACTTACTTTGGTGAAAAAAAACATCCCCAATCATATCGATAATAAAGACCACTTAGGATATTGAAGTGCACCCCTTATAGTAGACATTGGAAAAACCCATATGGGAAACCGATGATACTTTAGGGGTGTATTTTTATGAGGAAAAGAGAGCAAACGAATAAATTGTATTCAAATGAAGTAAGGAAAGAAGCCGTGCGTTTACACGAGGAGGACAAATGGACGTACAAGCAGATTACAGAAAAGTATGGAATACAAGATAAAGATAGAGTTCGTAAACGTAAATGGGTGTATAAATTCAGGAAACTAGGCGAATACGGATTATTGGATAACAGAGGCCGCCGAGAAGAGTATATAGATAAGGATCGTTACAACTAACAACTTCAACGGGAGAATACGGTACTAAAAAAGTGCTTAGAAATCTGGAAACGGGAGGTGTAAAAGGCAAGTATGCAATTATCGAGGAGTTATCTGATCTTTACCCAGTGACTCTGCTATGTGAATTACTTGATGTATGGAGGAGCGTATACTATAGATATCTTAAGCGTAAGCAAGCAGACCCTGATGGCGTAATCAAGCAGCGGATAAAGGCGATTTATCTACAGCGTGAGCGAATTTACGGCTATAGGAGAATCCAAGGTGAGTTAGAACGTCAGTACAATGAAACGGTGAATCATAAGAAAGTATTACGTCTGATGCAAGAAATGGGTATTAGATCTATCATTCGTGCTAAGCGTCCCTATTTTAGTAATTATCAAACCGCGCAATCAGATGGCAGGGTATCTCCAAACCTCTTTATCGTGAATTCACTGCTACGAAACCAAACCTTAAATGGGTTACAGATATCACACAATACCGCGTTGGGGAGCAGCGTCTCTATCTGTCTGCCATAAAAGATTTGTGTGGGAATGTTATTGTAGCGTTTCATACTAACACTAGAAATGACAATGAGTTGGTGCTGAACACCTTTGCAAAAGCTTTTAAACAACACAAGGATGCTTCTGGTAAGATAGCTGATCTAATCGTTCATAGCGACCAGGGATCCCAATATACGTCCCACGAATACCACGATCTACTACCTAAGGTCGGCGCTCGAATCAGCATGTCTCGTCGGGGCAATTGTATAGACAACGCCGCAATGGAAAGTTTTTTCTCGCATCTAAAAACGGAAGCACTCTACCCCTATGATATTAGTTCAATTAGCGAGGCTCAACAACGAATTGAGGAGTTCATTCGATTTTATAATAATGAACGAATCCAAATTAAATTAAAAAAGAAGACTCCAGTTGAGTATCGACTACAATTCACATCATGAGTGTGTTAGATCAAAATCAAATGTTAGAACTGGACTTCATTAAGCTAATGGGCAATTTAATTTAAAAATACCCAATATAATTAATCTATTTTGTCTCCAAACTTCTTTCCGAATTCCTCCATTAGATCAATAATTGGAATCAATTTCTCCCCTTTTGATGTTAACGAATACTCAACACGCGGAGGTACTTCGGGATAAACTTTGCGATTAATTAAGCCATCCGCTTCTAATTCTCGAAGTTGCTTGGTTAGAGACCCTTGTGAAATCCCCCATAAAAGAGTCTTGATTTCATTGTATCGATGCGGTTTATACTTTAAAAACCATAGAATCAGGTACTTCCAACGTCCTGAAAGCATGTTTTGGGTATAGGCAATGCCATATACTTCTCTGTGATCCTTCTTACATTCTTCGTTAAATCCATCTTTGCTTATTCTAGACACCTTTCCACCTCAATCTGCTGTTTGGTACAAAAAAAAGTACTATGTCAATTTTAATTTCCCTCTTCAAAAATAAGAGCAATGTATATATATTAGTGCATGTATACAGATTACTCAATCGACTCAATAATAAAGTAGAAAATAGGAGGAATGAAAATGAGATTTGGAATTATAGGTGCAGGACCAATTGGATCAAATATTGCGAAAAAATTGGTTGAGAATGGACATGATGTCAAGATTGCAGATGCTCGTGGGATTGAACGCTTGGAAGGGAAAAAACTTACAGGAATACCTGTAATCGTAGAAGATGTAATTAAAAATATTGATGTTCTTATAACATCAATCCCTTTCCACACGCTGCCAAGCATTCGCAACATTATTGATAAAGTTGGGGAGAAAGTAGTCGTTGTAAACACTTCAAATTATTATCCTCAAATAAGCAATAAGATCGAAGAGATTGAGAACGGGATGGTTGAAAGTGTGTGGGTATCCAATCATTTTGGTAGACCTATCATTAAAGCTTTCAACAATTTCTTAGCCTATACGTTAGAACATCATGGAACTCCCGAAGGGACTAATGGACGCATTGCCATAGCGATTGCTGGTGATGACCTATCCCATAAAAATAAAATTATGGGTCTAGCGAACAATCTAGGCTTCGACTCCGTAGATAGTGGTTCTTTAAGCGATTCGTGGAGACAACAGCCAGGAACCCCTGCGTACTGTACAGAACTTACAAAAGAGGAACTAACCATAGCCTTAAATAAAGCGAATAAAGAAAAAGCTCCATTTCTGCGTGATAAGGTGATGGAAAAGCTGTCAGCTTCTCCAGGTGCAATTTCAATTCAAGATGTTATTAAAGCAAATAGAGAAATATTTAATTCTTAAGTTAGAAACCCTTATTGAGGTAATTGGCGATCAACTAACGGGAGACGATAGTTAAATCATTGAAGCGGCTGACCAAATTCTAGTCTGCCGCTTTGTCATTTAAATAATTCAGTTTTATAGGGCTTTTTTCATTGTCTACAATATTGGGTCTTGACCATATACCTAGGTGGTCTTATGCTCATTCTATTTCTTCGTCTTTTGGGACGCTCCTTTATAGGCATCTGAATTTTCACCAGCAAATTCTGCATCAAGACTTGGAACACCTAGTTTCTTTTTTACTTGTTTGGAGCTATGCTTCGCATTATTCTTCTCATTCATCACAAATACACCTCCTCGTGTCGGTAGTATTATGTGGTGAGTAGCTTCACATTATTCGATGTGATGGTCGCGGAGTCCTGTTTTTGAGAAGTTTTTTATATAAGGAAAAAAGCCCACCGACCATACAGAACTGATACCTTGAAGGCAGTTCATATAGGTTAGTGGGCTTTAACTATATAAAAATCTCGCATTAATACATGAATAATTTAAACTATAGATTATTGAAATTTATCAGCAATCATTTTACGTTGTATTTGCCTAATTATTTCGTTATCCAGCATTTTCTTTTGCTGATCGATTTGCTGAGCGCGGGCTACGGGCATTAATTGCGTTCCTCAATGTAATCTACCTTAGTCTCGACTCGTGTTACACGTTGCAACGTTTCCAATTGCGATCCGGCATCCCCATTCCCCTGTTCTAATTTTTAATAGATATTCCTCACGTAACAGTGATGGCAAAGTAAAAAACATAATGGAAACCATTCGAAAATATTAACTACACACAAGAATAAAAAGGTAAATTGTCCCAGTTTAGCGAATTACAATATAGATCGTTATTCCTATTAAATCAAAGAGAGGAGATAACAACCTTGAAATATCAAGGCGCTGTAGTTAAAGAACAAGGTGTAACCTTTGCTATTGTAATTGTAAAACCTCAAATTCTTAATTCTGCAGAACGCGAAATAGTGAGAAGTAGGTTTAGACCTTACTTTCCTCTCGGCATTCCAATTGTTTTGATGGCACAGAATCCCAATGGCATACCTACGTATCATGGAAAACAAGATATTGTTAATTTTTTAGCTAGCATTGATTTTCAGGGTATTTCTTGGAAGGAATACTCCATCGGATAGCCCCTGCCTTCATAGATTGAATTTTCAAATCAACATTCTCAGCATTGGAATTAAAGATCTAAATTCCATCACTTCACTTCCTTTAAATAACTCTGTGTCAAAAAAAATACGCCCTATACGGCGCCGTCTGCTTTCGATTTTTCTTCCACAGGTTGCTGAGCCCTCTCTATGATTGCCATTACGTGATTTTTAAGCAAAAACGGGACCCCTAAAGGTCCCGTTTTCCTTGATATATCAGGCTTTTTGATGTAATGATTACATCATGCCGCCCATTCCACCCATGCCGCCCATATCAGGCATACCTGGTTTTTCTGGTTCTGGTTTGTCTGCGATAACTGCTTCAGTTGTCAGGAATAGACCTGCTACGGAAGCTGCATGTTGTAGTGCAGAACGAGTTACTTTCGCTGGGTCAACGATACCTGCTTCAATCATGTTTACCCATTCGCCAGTAGCTGCGTTGAATCCGATACCTGGTTGTTCTTTCTTCAGACGATCCACGATAACGGAACCCTCTTCACCAGCATTTGCTGCGATAGTACGAATTGGTTCTTCCAACGCGCGAAGCACGATGCTTACGCCTGTCTTCTCATCGCCAGTAACATCGATTGCTGCTACTGCATTGTATACATTCACAAGTGCTACACCGCCACCTGATACGATACCTTCTTCAACCGCTGCACGAGTAGCGTTCAAAGCATCTTCAATGCGAAGTTTGCGTTCTTTCAATTCTGTTTCTGTAGCTGCACCGACTTTGATTACTGCTACGCCGCCAGCCAATTTAGCTAGACGCTCTTGCAGTTTTTCTTTGTCGAACTCGGAAGTTGTATCTTCCAGTTGTGCACGGATTTGATTCACGCGAGCTGTAATGTCGCCTTTATCACCACTACCGTCTACGATGGTTGTGTTCTCTTTAGTTACACGCACTTGACGAGTTGTACCCAATTGCTCGATAGTCGTGCTCTTCAAGTCAAGGCCGAGTTTCTCAGTGATCACTTGACCACCAGTCAAAGCAGCGATATCTTGCAGCATTGCTTCACGACGGTCGCCAAAGCCTGGAGCTTTTACAGCTACAGCGTTGAACGTGCCACGTAGTTTGTTAACGATCAACATAGCTTGTGCTTCGCCTTCGATATCTTCAGCGATAATCAAGAGCGGACGAGCTTGTTGTACGATTTTCTCTAGAAGTGGCAAAATTTCTTGCGTGCTGCTGATTTTCTTATCCGTGATCAAGATATACGGATTGTCCAGAACAGCTTCCATCTTGTCAGTATCTGTGATCATGTATGGGGAAATGTATCCGCGATCGAATTGCATTCCTTCTACAACTTCCAATTCGGTTGCGAATCCACGGGATTCTTCAACGGTAATTACGCCGTCTTTACCGACTTTCTCCATTGCTTCAGCGATCAATTCGCCCACTTCTTCGTCGCCAGCAGAAATTGCAGCCACTTGAGCGATCGATTGTTTGTCTTCAATAGTTTTGGAGATCTTTTGCAATTCAGTTACCGCAGCTTTAACAGCTTTGTCGATACCTTTTCGAAGACCAATTGGGCTAGCACCTGCAGTTACGTTTTTCAAGCCTTCACGAATCAAAGCTTGAGCAAGAACTGTTGCAGTAGTAGTACCGTCACCGGCTACATCATTTGTTTTAGTTGCTACTTCTTTAACTAGTTGAGCACCCATGTTCTCGAATGCATCTTCTAGTTCGATTTCTTTAGCAATTGTTACGCCGTCATTTGTAATTAATGGGCTACCGTATTTTTTCTCCAGTACCACGTTGCGACCTTTAGGTCCCAATGTTACTTTTACTGCGTTTGCCAAAGCATCTACACCACGAAGCATCGCGCGACGCGCGTCTTCACTAAATTTTATATCCTTTGCCATTGTTAATTACCTCCCTATATAATTTAAGCGAATATTTCTTAACCGATAATCGCGTGAATGTCGCTTTCTTTCATTATCAGATATTCTTTACCTTCGTATTTAACTTCTGTTCCAGCGTATTTAGAGAACAATACACGGTCGCCTTCTTTAACTTCTAGAGGAACCCGAACCCCGTCTTTCAATGCACCGCTACCAACAGCAACAACTACACCTTCTTGTGGTTTTTCCTTGGATGAGTCTGGAAGCACGATACCGAAAGCTGTTGTTTGCTCTTGCTCAATTGCTTCTACCAATACGCGTTCACCTAAAGGTTTGATCATGAATAATGTCCTCCTTTGAATATGTTGGTGTTAATCTAATAGTTGTAATCCTCGTGATTAGCACTCGACATGCCTCAGTGCTAACAACCAATATTTATGATACTCAACTTGAGCCAAAATTTCAAGTTTCTTTGAATATTTTTTACCTACTTTTTTAAAAACAACCTCAAAGCACTCCTTCATCTTTCCTCCGTACTCACCTATATTACCCTTTTACTTACAAAAAAACGCGCTTATTAAGAAAAGTAGCGCGTTGAAATAATCTATTTATATTTTTCCTTACGTTCCGCATCTGCAGCTAATTGCCGACGATGTACACGACTAGATAGCAGCACACTAAACTCATACAACACAATAAGCGGAACCAGTACGAGAAATGCCGAGAAAAAATCAGCTGGTGTAATCATAACTGAAATAACAACCAGTGCAAAATAAGCCACACGTCTCATTTTTCGCAACTTGAGTGGGTTTAAAATCCTTATATGAGTTAGGAATAAAATGACAACCGGGAGCTCGAATAATAGAGAGATCGGTAACACAATGTTAATTAAGAACTTGAAGTAATCAGCCATGCCATACGTCTCTATTAAACCTAACTCCTTATTTAAGGAACCTGTAAACGTCATCGCAAGCGGAAAGACGACAAAATAGCCAAATGCAACACCTAATAGAAAACAAATAAATACAAATGGAATATATCTCAACGTCGCTTTGCGTTCCTTAGGCTTCAGACCAGGACTGACGAACGCCCAAATTTGAAATAGGGTAAACGGTAGTGTAATGCCAAGCGCTACCATCATCGCAATTTTCATATAGACTCCGACGCCGTCCCAGAAAGAGAACGCATTCAGTTCAATCTGCACTCCTGAGATTACATTTACCGTCAAATAATGATAGATAGGTTTAACAACAAAGAAGGCTGCTACGAGAACTACTGTAAACACCAGTAAGGTGAAGAATAATCGCCGGCGAAGTTCCGACAAATGATCGATCACGCTCAACTGCTCCTGCCCCTGAGCCATACTCCGCCCCCTTTAGTCCTTGTTTACTCCTACATCATACAAAATCCCCTCAAAAAAGAAGGGATTGTTCTTCGTATAGAGATCTCCAGTTCAACTATTCAGGTAATCGCCAATCATCAGGTTTCGGAGACTCACTCTTTACAGCAACAGATGCTTCTGGCTTCTTCACCTCAGGTCCATCATCTACGATATCCCGTGTCGCCTCTTTGAATTCACGGTAAGTACGACCCACAGCTCTCCCTAATTCAGGCAGCTTGTTAGGCCCAAATAACAGCAATGCTGCAATAATGATCAATAGCAATCCACCAGCGCCCATGATAGTTTCCCCTTCCGAAACAACAAATAGATAAGGTAGTTCATCATCACGTTTCCTGCATACGCCCACATCATACCATAACTAATGTCACAGTTATAGCCTGATTATTCGACACATTTAACATATTTACAGAAAAGACGATCGTTATTTCGCTGGTGAAAATACATTGATTCATTCTTACCCATCATTTACAAACGAAATTGTCCTGTTACCATCAATAATGCTTCAGGTAGTTGATTCATAATTGCAGCTAAATTCTCATGCACACCTTTCGGTGTACCAGGTAAATTAACGATTAATGTACGTCCGCGAATACCAACAATGCCCCGGAACAGCATGGCACCTGGATTTTTCTGCATTGCTGAATATCGCATCGCTTCGGCCATCCCCGGTACCTCTCGCTCAATAACCCGCCTTGTCGCTTCCGGAGTTACGTCCCGAATGGCTAATTCTGTACCCCCTGTTGTAAGAACAAGATCGGCGTGGAAATAATCAGTCATTTCAATCAAAGCGGCAATGATCTCATCGGGTTCATCTGGAACGATGCGATACTCGATAATCTCGCCACCCAATTCTTCCTCAACCAATTCCCGGATAACCTGGGCGCTCGTATCTTCACGTTCACCTCTGGCTCCTTTGTCACTTGCCGTAAGGATTGCAGTCTTCCAAACCAAGTGCTCACCCCCTCATCCATTTAGGAACTCCCGTTCCGATAATATTAGCTCTCTCTCTGCTAAGACCGGGTATAATCCCCGCTCTTGCCACCCATTTTGGATCGTAACAGTGTAGGTCCGATCACCATATCCTTCTGCAGCGCTTTGCACATATCGTATACCGTCAGTGCTGCTGCTGATACCGCTGTCAGCGCCTCCATTTCTACGCCAGTTTTACCCTCCGTTTTAACCGAGGCTTCTATGTAAAGTTCATCAAGTCCATTATCGGTAAAAACAATATTCACACCTGTTAGCGGTAGCGGATGACACAGAGGAATCCATTGTGATGTTGCCTTTGCCCCCTGAATACCAGCAATCTGGGCAACTGCAAGCACGTCCCCCTTACCAATCTTACCTTGCTTAATGGCTTCGAGTGTGGATGGATCCATAGTTACCATAGAGCTGGCTATAGCCACACGAACGGATATGTCCTTCTCTGATATATCTACCATGTGCGCTCTACCTTGATCATTAAAATGAGTCAGTTCCCCTTGAACTGCAGCCGAATCCATAGCTTTATTCACTACTTTCTTTCCTATATATAACGCCGGACGCCGTAAACAGCATGTCCAGCCTAAAATCATGATCTTCCATGGGAATATCCCTGGCAATAAATTGTTCCTTTAGTGCCAATGCTGCAAGTTTAGTATGATTATGTCCCAGGTCTCTAAGTTTGGCAATAAAACGATCGTAGTATCCTCCCCCGAAACCGATTCGGCCACCTTGATCGTCGAATGCAAGTCCTGGTACAAGTACTACATCAATTTCATTCCAGCGGGAAACGGGCCAAACTGCCGCATCCTCACCTGGTTCGAGAATTCCCCAAACGCCAGGGACAAGACTTTGCTCATCAACGTATTCATGCAGTACTAGCGAAGCGTTGGGGGCTATTCTGGGCACCAGTACCCGATCACCTCGGATCAGACTATTCTGGATAAAATAACGCGTATCAGGTTCGTCACGAAACGATACGTAACTGAACACGGTTAGTCTTCCTCCTCTGAGTTCTCGAAGAGGGCCTAGCACCTCATGCTCAGCCCGAAGGCATGCCTCTTCTGACTGTTCCCTACGGGAAGATTCAGTTACCCGGGACCGAGTATCTATCATCTGATGTCTTAATGTTTGTTTCAAATCTGCGATATCCAAGTTACTCCTCCTTACCACCTTCGAAGATTGGAGTTCCCTTGTTCTGAATAGCCATCCCTAGTTCATCTCTTCACCTAGTGTATCATTGTTAGCACAAAATGAAAACTGATCATCAAACCCTTATTGAGCCTCTGTTAAGCGATAACAATGAGCGGTGCACTAAGCCCTCTTTTCATGTACACTAATAGAAGATAAATTAATACGGATAACCTATAAATGATTAAGGTTCCTAACGATATGGAGGATCAATATAGTTATGCTGCTTCAAGCAACGGACATTACAAAATTATACGGTGTTACTAGTGTGCTCAATGGGATTAACCTGCAGATTTTAGAGCGGGACCGCATCGGTCTTGTTGGAGTCAACGGCGCAGGTAAATCGACTCTTCTACAAATTTTAGCCAATGAAATGTCCTATGATGGCGGACAAATTTTCAAAGCTAAAGAAACGACGATTGGCTATCTTGCCCAAAATAGCGGCTTACAATCAGAGAACACGATATGGGAGGAAATGCTCAGCGTATTTGCCCCATTAATCGAAACGGAACGTGAGTTACGCCAAATGGAAATACAGATCGCCGATCCGAATCAAGCTGCTAACGAAAAAGCTTATCAAAACTTACTTGAACGTTACGCCGTTAAGTCCGACTGGTTTAAGGATAATGGTGGATATGAAATGGAGACTCGGATCCGAAGCATTCTTCACGGAATGGGCTTTGGCAACTTCGCACCTGACACGGTCATTTCTACACTAAGTGGCGGTCAGAAAACGAGGCTTGCGTTGGCTCGGATCTTGCTACAAGCTCCGGACCTACTCATGCTCGATGAGCCAACAAACCATTTGGATATTGAAACATTGACATGGTTGGAAGACTATCTTCGGAATTACTCTGGTGCCTTGCTGGTGGTCTCACATGACCGCTATTTTCTTGATCGACTTGTCACTGCAATTGTCGAAATCGAACGCAATCAATCCCGTAGATATACGGGAAATTACAGTCGTTACATCGATCTCAAAGCTGCAGAATATGAGAGCCAAATGAAACTATTCGAGAAACAACAGGATGAAATTGAGCGAATGGAAACCTTCATTCAACGCAATATTGTCCGTGCCTCCACCACCAAACGTGCGCAAAGCAGACGTAAAGCACTGGAGAAAATGGATGTTATGGATCGACCACTCGGCGACCTCAAGAAAGCTAGCTTCTCATTTGAAGCAGAGGTAATGACTGGCAAGGAAGTCTTACAAGCAAGCGATCTCTCTTACTCCTTCGGAGATAATAAAGCTCCCTTGTTCCAAGACGTCTCCTTCGACATGAAGCGAGGGGAAACAATTGCACTGATTGGCCCTAATGGTGTCGGTAAATCCACACTACTCAAACTGCTTATTGGTGACCTTGAACCTTCCACAGGTACGATTAAATGGGGAAGTAAAGTCAAAATCGGATATTACGATCAGGAGCAAACTCATTTAAATCTGCGAAATACAATTTTGGAAGAAGTCTGGAGTACGTTCCCCCATCTGGAGGAGACACGTATTCGCAGTGTGCTAGGTAATTTCTTATTCAGTGGTGAAGATGTACTCAAGAAAATTGCGGCACTTAGTGGTGGCGAAAAGGCTCGTGTAGCACTGACCAAATTAATGCTCCAACAAGCCAATGTTCTTATTCTCGATGAGCCAACGAACCATTTAGATTTGTACAGCAAAGAAGTGTTGGAATCTGCTCTACTTGATTACGATGGAACACTCTTCTTTATCTCTCACGACCGTTATTTTCTCAACAAAATGGCCGAGCGAATTGTCGAGCTTCATCCCCGTGGCTCACAACATTTCCTAGGAAATTATGACGATTATATAGCGAAAAAACAGGAACTCTTGGAGATCGCCGCTGAGAAGGCTGCAGCTGAGGCCACCAAAAAGACAAGTCGCTCAGCTGCAGATTTGGAGTCCTCGGTCGCTAAGACAGGGGCTGCTTCCTTTGAAGCAGACAAACAAGCTAAACGGGAAGAACGAAGCCGTCTCCGTCGTATTGAGCAGTTGGAACAGCTCATCGCGAAACTGGAGAGTGAAATTACTGAGCTTGAGATTCAATTGACACTCCCTGAGGTATATCAAGACTATGTAGCTATTCAAGAACGTCAGACAGAAATCGATAAGAATAAAGCAGAGGTGTTGGCTGCTTATGAAGAATGGGAGACATTAGCTGAGCAGGGATAAGCCTAAAAAAAATTTTTTTACACTGCCTTAACAATCCCGGCTTTTATTCACATAGATATCCACACTCGAAGAATTCAGCTCGGCATCAAAAGCGACCTATTAGGTCGTTTTTTTACGGGTACGTAGCCAATTTCCTAAATTTTCATGTCTTATCCACCGAGTTATGCACACTATCCACAGTTTTCTGAAAAAAATGACTTGTTTTTCGTAAAAATGTTCAAAC
This sequence comes from Paenibacillus anaericanus, assembly GCF_003994475.1. Lineage (GTDB taxonomy): Bacteria > Bacillota > Bacilli > Paenibacillales > Paenibacillaceae > Fontibacillus > Fontibacillus anaericanus. Next base: position 119,660 of record NZ_RZNY01000007.1, read on the forward strand.
TCTTGGTACGCAAGCTTTCATCTTTTTTTCATTAATTCTATCGACAATCTGTGGATAACCTTGTACACAGCTTGACAAATCCATAACATTAAATTAACAAAATATCCTCCTTGGATGTTGTTACCTTCTATTTCATACAAACGATTATAAAAATAGAGAAGTCCCCGAATGTTAGCTTGGCAACATTCACGGTACTTCTCTCCTTGTTCTTAAATCTTAATTATCTCACTATGATTCAACCTTCAACCCAAGTCACTTGCCTGTTACATCAACTTCAATTCCTTCGTCGGCTTCAATTGAGATATTTATCTTAGCTTTTGCCCCGCTTCCCACCAGTTTAATCCGGTAAGTCCCCTTCTTAACATGGAGTACGTTGTCACCCTTGGCTGTCCCCTCCGTAAGAACGTTAACCATTTGATCAGGATCAACAGCTACGAGTTTGAATTTCCCTTTATACACTTCTTGATCATAATGAATGGTCACATTTCCTTCTTCTTTCACAGAGAATATCCATACTGTATCCATTCCATTAAAACGTGAGAAAGATTTCTCAAGTCCCCCATCTTGGGTAACTCCGCCCAACTGACTCCCGTAACTGTATGTATCGCCTTCAGATGATATTTCTGCTACATCATCATAGACTCCCTTCTGCCGATCCGTAGCACCGCAACCGCTAAGTAGTGACAACAAGATCAATCCACAAATCAGCATAGCAAGCCCGACTCTACCTTTACTGGCTCTATCTATATTAATTGGCAACATGTTTTGTTCCCCCATGAATAAGTGTTGAATTAGATTTGGTGTAATAACTACTGACAGATGGCAACAAAGTCACAGCTTGAATAGCTAATCCGAGCGTTATATAAACAATATGAATGGTAGATATTTCGCTAACGATATAGACTTGCACCGTAATCCAAATAATAAGTGCAAATCCGATATAAAGTGAAAATGCCCATGACCAGTGTAGCTGCTTGAATACATTCAACTTCTCTCCTATTTTCCAGTCCCATTTTATAATGAGAGCCGACATAACAATCAGTGGAAACACACCTAGTGCTAACAGCAGAATGATTCCTGGAATCAGAAAATCAGGAAATATCGTCACCTTCATGAGATCAATAGACATCCCCATCATATTACCGCTAGGATCAAAAACCAGAAATAAGCCACCCACCACGGCTCCTATACCAAGAAAAGCTTGAAGTGCAATTAACAACCAACCAGTAAAAGTACGTTTTGATGCAGCAACCATTCAATATCATCTCCTTAATACAAACTTGAATCATGTGAAATATATCACTAATATTTTTAGAAACGCCCTCTACCAATATCTTCTATATGATTAGGAATACTTTAACATATGCCGAACTATTTGAAAATTACGAAGCCTTTGGGCTTACTTGAAAGTGACGAATTTAACAGATAATATATACACACAAGCGGCTTAAGAAAGGTGGATGTAAATTGACCCGTAAAGTGGTAAACAGCATCACGGAGTTGGTCGGCGATACACCTGCCGTCAAGTTAAACCGTCTGATTGGAGAAATGGACGCCGAAGTCTACGTCAAGCTCGAGTATTTCAATCCAAGCGGAAGCGTCAAAGATCGCGCAGCCTCTTATATGATCACAGAAGCAGAACGAGCAGGCATGCTGAAGCCGGGTGCTACGATCATTGAGCCTACAAGCGGTAATACTGGTATTGGGTTAGCTATGAATGCAGCTGCCAAAGGATATAAAGCAATTCTGATCATGCCTGACAATATGACGAAAGAGCGGATTAATATACTCAAAGCCTATGGTGCAGAGGTTATACTTACCCCCGCTGCGAAACGGATGAGTGGTTCCATCGAGAAGGCATTAGAATTACTAGAGAAAATTCCAGGAAGCTTCATGCCTCAACAATTTCAAAATGCTGCGAATCCGCAAATTCACCGACTTACGACCGGACCAGAAATATTCCGGCAAATGGACGGACGTTTGGATATGTTTGTGGCTACTTCTGGAACAGGTGGAACCATAACAGGAACAGGTGAATATCTCCGCGAACATATTCCAGGTATTTCAGTTATTGTCGTCGAACCACAAGGATCTCCTGTTCTTTCAGGCGGCCAACCCGGACCTCATAAACTCGTAGGAACAAGTCCTGGATTTATCCCGTCGGTACTAAATACTGAGGTTTACGACGAGATTGTCCAAGTCAAAGATGAAGATGCGCTCGAAACTACCCGAAAGCTCGCTGCCTTGGAGGCCATCCTTGTTGGTCCATCGGCTGGAGCTTCTGTATGGACAGCGCTTCAGTTCGCCCGCAAACTCGGTAAGGGTAAACGCATTTTGTGCATCGCCCCTGATACCGGAGAACGATACCTTAGTATGGATGTATTTCAGTGAGAGAGTCCGATCAATCGAGTCGCCGTAACATAAACTAACTATAAAGTGAGGTGCGTCGCAAATGAGTACAATAATCGATGGTATATCCCACATTGACAGTAACGAGCTTCATGAAATAATTCAGGACCCCGCAAATCGAACCCTGATCATTGATGTCAGGGAGCCTCATGAATATATCGGAGCACATATTCCCGGTATCCCATTAATACCAATGGGGGAAATCGCAAGTTATATCCATGATCTTGATAAAGAAAGAGAATATGTATTTGTCTGTCGAAGCGGATACAGAAGCTTACAGGTAGCGAACTACTTCAAACATTTCGGCTTCGAACAGGTTCATAACTACGAAGGTGGCATGCTGAACTGGGAACATGAAGTTACCTCAGGCCCAGAGAATATTATCACAACGTTCGAACCACAGAAACTTGAAAGAGAATGATCTCTTTCCCCTCATAAGAAGAGGCTGATTACACAAGTAAACACCCTTGTAAATCAGCCTCTTTACTCATCACAGAATTTTTCCGCAACAAGGATATATCTATTCATTCACTGTTGTGACTCCAGATTCAAGCAAGGGTTCGTACATCATTAGCGCATGATTCTCCGTTACGTAAGTATCTTCGATTAATACTTGATCCAAAGAATAAGTCCTTCGATAAATCAAATTATGCCGCACATGCCCACCCCAATATTCACCGGTGATTCGATGTTGCTTCTCATAGACTTCATAACGATGAATTGGCTTCATCTTAGATCTAATCTCCCCAATTAGGTCCGTATCAGTTAACCTGATACATAATTGAAGTGGATGATCCGTTGGGTTATATAATCTCAGATCCAAATAATTGTATGAACAGGTAGCCCCGCTTCCAAATGGCTGACTCCGAGATGAATCTGGAAACACATCATAACTGTGACGATGACGTTCCTTAATCTCCAACGGGGAATGTAAACTCATCCAATAGAGTAGATTTGTAAGTTGACATAAACCGCCACCTACACCGTGCTTAAACTTCCCATAATGAAGAATCATACCATCGACGTACCCTTTTCTCCTCGTCGGCTTGCCTACCAAACGCCAGAAAGAGAACGTCTGTCCAGGATGAATAATCAACCCATCTATCTTTTGCACGGCTATCTTCAGATTAATAATTTTGTTATGCTGCAACTGCATATCTACATCCTTCAGCTGCCTGAGTAGAATTGTTTGATGCTGCGCTATGTGCTCTTGGAAAAGTTCGCTTTCTCGCTTTGTAGCCCATTTATCGTCGCCGAATATCCATTTTAAATGTCGTTTACACCGAAAATACCTTGTGCCTACCCACATTCTAATCTTGGACCGTTTGATAGGTTTCACTTGCTCTCCTCCATTTATTGGATTTCCAGCTTCATTCCCCCCAGAGTATACATCAATCCTATAAAAAAAGAACCCCATTGGATGTTTGACTCTATCCACTGGGGTTTGCTATATACATTAGTTCTGTACTTGACCTGCCTTGTTCTTGGCAAGTTTCAAGTAGCCATGAACATTTAACAGTTCGCTATTCTCTTCAAACCGCAAGCGCATAGACCCAGCGGATTCAACCATATACGTCCGCAGGGCAGACGCACCTCCACCAAGAACATAGAAACATTCAATATCCGGGTATTTCTTCCACCGTTTTTTGATTAGATCAACAAGCTTCTGTGCTGCCCTGCCGAAATATACATCAACTATTGGACGAATATCAGCCTTCCCTTCACCCACACGTTGGATGGTAAATTCCCGATTACGTATCCGTTGGATTAATTTCGCGCGGCTTGGAAAGCGATAGCCGTACTTATCCTCTACTTCACGGATAATGGAGTCCAAATAAGTAGCAAGTCCGAACTGTTCGCCAGTACTGAACTGGTTATCGATATTCATCCGCTTCACAACAGGGAAATCTGTAGTCAAAGCACCAATCTCACAGACCCCGATGATGCCATTATGCAATTCTTCATTTCTTATCTGTAGATTATCATTCGTTGCCAAATGGAATAGTGCCGCTGCTCCTTCAACCGATACAACTGCTCGGCGAACGATCACTCGCACCGTCTTTCCGCGAAGCTCAGGAGTGGATAAGAACGTCACTTCATGTTCACCTACAAGACGTTCCTCAAAGGCTTTATGGAAAGAAACAAATGTACGGACAGGTAAACCGGTCCCGATTATGTATTCCACCTCTTCCTTCCCTCCATCAGTAGAAGGATAGGCTTTGCCTGTAAGTGCAGCAAGAGCAAGCGCTGTTAATGCTATGACCAGCGATTGGTCACTGGTTGCTTTATTATCTGTCTCTTCAAGCTCTGAGTTATCCTGATCCTCAATGGCCAGTAATCCAACAAAATATCGTTCATTGCTCTTCTTCAATTTGGGACTGTAAATTCTTACGTCCAAAGCCTTAATTGGTGAATCTTCCTCTTGTAACACATGCCGATCATAACCGGGTGAGACTATACTTGGAATAATAATGGGCTGCTGCGAGCCGTCGACTACTACTTTGACACTATCATTCCCTACGTCAATTCCGGCAAACCTAATCATAAATTCCCTCCTCGTTAAATGTACAGTACTTAAAGACACAAAGTTAAATACTCATTTCATGTAATTCCGCTTTTATTCGACAAAATCCTTCTTTTGCCAAAAATTCTGGAACATTTTTTTTCGAAATAGAAGGTATTTAAGACTATTTGCCGAATAAAGTTAAGTGGCGCAAGGAAATTAATCCCACAAAGTATATTTAAATGGTGTTCATCATTGACCCATCACCGATAGATTCAGGAGGAAATGTACAATGAAATTGAGGTTTAAACCTACTAACAAGCGGTATACCATTATGATTGTGCCAGAGGGCACAAACCCGGTATTCCGTTTTAAACTACGTTCAACTACCCTGATAGTAGCCTCTACCACAGTGATAGTTCTGTTCATCATATCCATGGTATTGTTATCCATAAATAGAGGTAACTCAAATGTAATTACTTCTCTAGAAACGGAACTCTCTCGTTCCTCAGATCGTCTTCAAACTACAGTTGACGACAAAGAAAAGGCCATTGATAAATTGCTATCCGAATTACTCGAGCTTTCAGAGAAGTCCAAGAGTATCGAAGCAAAGATGATCGAACTAGAGACGCTTGAAGCTGAACTGAAATCCATCACTAATGGTAGTAGCACGGATAAACTAGCTAGCTCAAATGTTAAACTCTCCTCAGAACCCTCTCAAGATTCTCTGGAAGAAAGTGATGGGATGGGCGGTGAAGATATCCCTTTATCCGATGAGGATGTTCTTTCCTTGATCCAAGAGACGAAAGAGAGCATTAGTAATTCACTGACTGAAATGCCTGACTTACAAGCTCGATTGGAGAAGGCAAAAGTAACCATCGAAGATTACAAGAAAATGATGACCATTCTCCCAACCTTCTGGCCTACGATTTCAACAAGAACTACATCTGATTTTGGAAGTCGTAAAGATCCCTTCACCGGAAGGCTTACTCTCCACAGTGGACTGGATATTGGTGGACAAACCGGGGATCCCATATACGCTGCTGCAAATGGAACGGTTACAGATGTTGGATATAGCTCCGCTCGCGGAAATTTTGTAACGATCTCTCATCCTTCAGGACTAGAGACCAATTACCTCCATATGAAAATCGTTACAACAACCAAAGGAACGAAGGTCAACCAAGGTGATACCATAGGGCAACTTGGTTCAACGGGTCGAAGCACAGGGCCTCACTTGCATTTTGAAGTTGTTAAGAACGGATCAACAATTAACCCCGAAATATACTTAAGTAAGCCTGGAGAGGACGTTGGATTGTAATGTTTAAGAGTAAAAGTAAAAGTAAGGATGTAAAGCTGGACCCTAATACGACGGATACGATAATTGGTACAGGGAGTATTTTTGAAGGAAAAATTAAATCCGATGCTGGGATTCGGGTAGAAGGACAAATTACTGGAGATATCGATTGCGAGGGTGATGTCACTGTCGGCGAGAATGGACAAGTTCACTCCAATATTATTGCTAGAAATATCATTATTGCTGGTACTGTGACCGGAAACGTGCAAGCAAGAAGCAAGTTATCCATTACTTCCAAAGGCAAGCTATATGGCAACATCAAATCAACTACTCTTTCTATAGAGGAAGGTAGTATATTTGAAGGAAATAGCCAGATGGAGAACATAACCCAATCCGAAGCAGTTAAGTTAGAAGTCGCCGCAGCAATCGCCGAACCTGTCGCCCCTGTGAAAGGGAATGCTAAACAGGTAGAAGAAGAAGTTACTTATAAGACTTGGTAGTCAAACTGTTTCAACCCCTAATTGTTAATTATGATGCCTGACAAATTGAAAGAGGCTCGCACAACGGTTCTCCAACCGAATGCGGGCCTCTTTCACATCTATTGAACAAGATGATTTAGACAAATTAACTATGTTGCTACCGACCATTCCTCTAACGAAAGCGAAGGCTCTGCCTTAAGCGCCAGGTCTGAGAATTCACCATTCTTCCATTTCAAGTAAGCCGCAGCACCAATCATAGCAGCGTTATCTGTACAATACACTAGTGGTGGAATCAAGAGTGGAATCTCTTCCTTCTGACAACGCTCGCTTAAAGCTGCACGCAGGCCACGGTTAGCTGCAACCCCGCCACATAATAGAAGCTGTACCGCACTAGTCTCTCCTATTGCACGGACGGCCTTTTCCACTAACACTTCAATCACGGATTCCTGGAATCCGCGTGCAATAGCCGGATGAAACTCATTCTCCCCACGCATCCGGTGCTGATTAACCGTGTTCAACACAGCCGATTTCAGACCACTGAAGCTAAAATCATAACTACCTGGTTCGAGCCAAGCGCGCGGTAAAGTTTCTACTTCCTCAGATTCGCATGCAAGCTTGTCTACATAGGGTCCTCCTGGATAAGGGAATCCGAGGGCTCGCGCGACTTTATCATAGGCTTCTCCTACAGCATCATCTCGGGTCCGGCCGATAAGCTTAAAGCTTCCTTCTTTCTCCATCAACACAAGTTCCGTATGTCCACCAGACACAACAAGCGCCATACAAGGATAGAGAATCTCATTGGTTAGTTGATTTGCATAGATATGACCCGCAATATGATGCGTTCCTATCAGTGGTTTATCGAGTGCGAATGCAAGACTTTTTGCAGCCATAATCCCAACGAGCAATGCACCTACAAGTCCCGGACCTTCCGTAACTGCGATAGCTGACAGTTTCTCTGGTGGAATCCCTGCCTGCTGAATCGCCTCTTCTAGAATCAGAGTAATGCTCTCCACGTGCTTACGCGAAGCTACCTCCGGCACAACCCCACCAAAAGCTTTGTGTGTTTCAATCTGACTTGCAATTACATTCGACAATACCACGTTCCCATTCTTTATAACGGCTGCTGAAGTTTCATCACAGCTTGTCTCGACCGCCAGAATATAGCAATCTTGTGGCTCATCTATGTTCATCTCAACAGCTGATTCTAAATTCATTAGTCCCATTCGCTTCCTTCCTCTTCTTCACCGTACTCCCGCTGTGGTAGTTCACACCACATGATCACCGCGTCCTCATGATTATCGGAATAATAGCCCTTCCGAGTGCCCACGGGATAGAAACCAAACTTACTATACAATGATTGGGCCGCTAAATTGGAAATTCGTACTTCCAACGTCATCCGGAGCATACCGAGTTCAATCGCCCAATCCATCATAGCTCTTAGGAGTCTTTTACCTAAACCGAGTCCACGATAGACGGTCCTTATTGCAATATTCGTAACGTGAGATTCATCCACGATATTCCACATGCCTGCATATCCAATCAGGCTACCTTTATGTTCCATCACAAGGTAACGCGCAAAATGATTATGCGTCAATTCATTACGGAAGGCTTCCTCACTCCAAGGAAGTGTAAATGCTTCATGCTCAATGAGCATAATATCCGGTATATCTTCCATCGTCATGTTACGGAGAATAATTTCTTCTGGATCTATTACCTTTAACGCGGCCATACTTCAATTCCTCCCTATGCGTTGCGAAGCCGAACAGCTTCCGCCTCAGCCAATTGAGTATAATTAGGCTCCAAAGAATGTACATCTGCTCTTTCGCCAGTTAAGAAGTGGTCCGCACCACAAAGTCCAACCCATATACCCTCTAACTCATAAGACATAATATGAAGGCTTTCTCCTAGCAGATTACGTAGTTCTTCCGCTGCAGCTTCATGCTGCGCAGTTTCGCCAACAAACCATACAGCGCTTGGTCTTTGCTCCGGGGTCAGCGTCATAATCTTTGCAGCCAGTTCCTGACACCAAACGTCCATGAGCCGGACCGCATCCTTCTCCAAACGGCGTGGTAAATTCCCTTCCCTCGCAGCAAAGAGTGCAGTATAAACTTGCCCACGCCTTGCATCTACTAGAGGTATGATCCAGTCCTCATCCGAATGGGTTACCCCATCATCCACGTTCGACTCAGCAGGCAGTGGCTTGATGCTCGTTGCATCCTGCTTCGTACCGTTCGCCCAGCCGCCAAGCGCTGTTGATTCCAAACTTGATAACCCAGTTACAGGCAGTTGTAACGCCCATGCCAGTGTCTTGGCCGTAGTTACCGCAATCCGGATCCCTGTGTATGAACCTGGACCCACACCTACAGCAATTCCATCCAAGTCATTTCGGCTTACCCCTGCTGCATCCAGACAATCTTGAATTGCTGTAACTAAAAAAGCTGAATGATTACGTTCAGCAAGGATATTCACTTGCGCTAGCAGCCTGTCATTCTCCATAACGGCAACCGCCAAAGAGGACGTCGATGTATCAAACGCCAATAACCGCTGCAGCGGTTGTTGTTCGTGATTATTCATTTTTTGTTAAACCCCATTTTCTTTCAGAATCTTCGTCCATTGTTCATAGCGTTTACCACGCCCGATCAAAGTCATCCGCCGCTTATTCTCTGTCACCGTCTCCACATAAATGTGCAGTATCTCCGGTGGAAGAATATCCTCAATCAGACTAGCCCATTCCACCAGCGTCACACCATGTCCATAAAAATATTCATCCAGCCCAAGTTCATCTGCTTCTGCCTGGGACAGCCGATAGACATCCATATGATAAAAAGGCAATCGGCCTTCATATTCCTTAATCAGTGTAAAAGTTGGACTGTTCACTGTGTCCTTTACGTTCAAATGCTTAGCGAACAACTGGGCAAAGGCCGTTTTCCCTGCTCCTAAATCCCCATCCAGCGCAATAACAGTCCCTGGTTCAGCTTTGTTCGCAAGAAACGCCGCCAACTTCTCCGTTCCATTCAAATCTTGCGCTTCATATACAAATTGTGCAGAAGCTTTATCAAATTCCATTTCCGTTTTTACCACCTTTTAATCAACCGCCAACTAAAGTGAGAATACCCTCTTAGCGGTTTACTGAAATGCGTACCGTACTAACAAAAAAACGTATGTCCCCATTATATCGGTCCATCGCAGGACCCGCAAGGACCGAAGCAATCAGTACACTCGGCAACCCAGAACATAGAAATACATTTTGTAACCATACTAATGAAGACAACTAATCAAATCATCCTTTAAGAAAGGGGTTCCGTCTATATGCACACCGTCTGGAAAGGAGCCATCAGCTTTGGGCTAGTACATGTTCCAGTTAAAATGTTCTCTGCAACTGAAGACAAAGACATTTCAATGAAATACATTCATAAAAAATGCGGCAGCCCCCTTGCCTATGTCAGACGTTGCCCAACTTGTGATGTCGATGTCGAATGGGGTGAAATTTCAAAGGGGTATGAATACGAAAAGGGGAAATACGTACTATTTGAAAAGGAAGAATTAGAGCAACTCTCCGCTCAATCCCAGAAGAGTATCACCATCTTGGATTTTGTTGATTTGGAAGAAATTGATCCAATCTACTTCCAGAAGACGTATTACCTTTCTCCCGATCAAGCCGGTTCGAATGCCTATCAACTCCTGCTCGAAGCCATGCGGCAAAGTGGTAAGATTGGCATCGCCAAAATCGCCATTCGCTCCAAAAGTAGCCTAGCAGCCATTCGTGTCATGGACGGATGTTTGGCGGTGGAGACTATTTTCTACCCGGATGAAATTCGGCCTATTTCACAAGTGCCTAATCTGCCTGAAGGTGCCGTTGTCAATGAAAAGGAACTATCCATGGCTAAGCTACTAATTGAGCAACTGTCTACTCCGTTTCATCCGGATAAATATACCGATGATTATCGGGGAAGTTTGTTGAAGCTTATTGAACAAAAAGTGGCTGGTGAAGAGATTAGTCTTGCCCCTGCCAAACCGGAGAGTAATGTAATTGACTTGATGGCCGCGCTACAAGCTAGCATTCAAGCCGTCAAACCCGTCATTGCCACTGACCCCGGTCCCGCCCCGAAAAAGCGGACACGTAAAGCAGCAACTACGAAATCGGCTGAAGCTGATACAGACCAAAAAGCCGCCATAGTCCCCAAACCCAAACGCAGGACTGGAAGCAAGGCGGCTAACAAAACAATCTCATAAACAAAGGTTACTCTATTTGTGTAACGACACACATCTCCGGTGGCACAGTAGCCATTCCCTGAATAACAGGATGACGCATGGTCCCACCGGGGGTCCATTCCATAAATTGCACCTTTACACTAAGGGTCGGTTGAACCCATATGGCCCCTTTAACACGCTGAGGTTGATTAACAAACGGAGCGGTTTCTCTAATCATGGTTTGGATGATCTCCGTAAGCTCACGCAAATCCGCAACTTTTAACTTACCGCCTCCAGCATGTCCAATATAAATAAAATTCCCTTCTTGGTTGTATAGTCCAAGCAATAGAGCATTCACGATCCCATCTCGATAAGTCACGCCACCAATTACTGCATACAAATCGTAACCGAGCTTTAACTTCTGCCATCTGGAATCCTTCCCACCAATCAGGTAGCTACTATCCAATCGCTTGCAAACCATACCCTCCCAGCCTCGCTCCTTCATCACAGTAAACAGAGCCTCACCATCCTGTACATTAGGAACGAGTTGTAACGCAGAATGCGGAGTGATTATATTTTGCAGCAGCTGTTGTCGATGTTCAAGTGTCTCATTCGTTACCCATTGCCCGTTATAATACAAAATATCAAATATCATATATATAGCCAAAGTCCGCCCTACAGCGAATGAAATTTCCTGTTCCCTCCGCAAACTGTCGCGTTTCATAATCTCGTGAAAAGACGGTTTCCCTCCTGCCAAAGCGATCATCTCTCCGTCCAAAATGACGGAATGTGCCTGACAATATGATGGTACATCGATAAATTCAGGATACTGCCTACTACGCTCGTTCCCTTTGCGATTAATGAGCCGGGTCTCATGTCCATCATAGTAGGTTAGTATTCTTACCCCATCCCACTTAACCTGAGCAACCCAGTTGCTTCCACTGGGGATCACCTCAGTACGCAACGGCTCAAAAGGAGTTACTGGCTTCAATTCCATACCTCAACACCTCATACTCATCCCTATTTCCCAAAAGTTTGCCCTTGGCTCCGGATTTCCATTCCCTCATCCCTACTCATAGTTTTCCGTTCAACAGGTCACCCTACATTCAAAGCATTGATCCTTCCATAATTAGCGTTCAAAAAATCAAAAAGCTCTGAGAACTTGAAAGGAGTTAGCTACATGCCAAGAAGTATAAAAGGCACCATCACCATCGAAGGCGAAGAGGTATCGGTAACTAATCCAGATAAGTTGTTATGGCCCGAGGTTGGGATTAGCAAAATGATTTATTTAGAAAAGCTTACCGAACTATCCCCCTATTTACTCCGCTACTGTCATAATCGCCTCTTAACGACGATCCGGTATCCCGGAGGAATACACAGTAAATTTTTCTATCAGAAGAACGCACCAGAACCCTTACCTCTTTACGTAAAAACAATTCTGCACGAGAACATTCGTTATGTCGTAATGAATAACCTTCCTACCCTATTATGGCTGGGAAATTTGGCCTCTATTGAGTTTCATCCATCCTTGCATTTTGTCGGAGAGACGCTACCTTGTGAGTGGATCATTGACCTAGATCCTTCAGTAGAGGATGAGCCTCGGATCATGGAAGCCGCCCTCCATGTCGGAGAAGTTCTATCTTCATTAGGACTTAGCTCTGTACCCAAAACTTCAGGAGCCACGGGAGTCCAGATTATCGTGCCCGTCAAGTACGGAGTCACCTTTGAGCAGCTCCGTTCCATTGGCCATTTCGTGGCCCGCTATGTAACCGAGAAACATCCTAAATTGTTCACTATCGAACGATTCAAGAAGGACCGCGGCGATAAAATCTACTTCGACTATTTACAGCATTACGCAGGAAAAACATTGGCATCTCCTTATACCCCTCGCGCCCGCGTTGCTGCAAGTGTCTCAACACCTTTAACTTGGGAGGAAGTAGCACTTGATCCCCATCCTGCTGAATTCAACTTGCTCAATATAGGTGAACGTTTAAAAGTTCATGGAGATCTACTCCAATCGGTCGCGCCACAATCGGTTGAACTCATATTGAAGCATCTACAAAATTTGTCCCATTCCTAATCAGGGGAATCGCAGGTTATAGGAGAGGAGACAGCAGTCTTGCTAGCATCTCCGCTCCCTTCTGTAGACGCCGGCGACGCGAGAATTCTCGTGAAGTAATTGGACGGCACTCTGTCAGATCATTCTGAAAGTCCCACACCAGTTTCTCAATTGGAACAGCATCAAACAGAATCGCGATCATTTCAAAGTTATAGAAGAAACTGCGCATATCCATGTTAGCCGTACCGACCGTGGCCATTAAATCGTCCACTATCATCACCTTGGCATGAATAAACCCTTGAGTGTACTGATAAAACTTCACTCCAACTTGTAGTAGTTCTTCCACATAAGAGAGTGATGCTAGATGCACTAACCAACTATCTGAGTGATATGGAATAATAATTATCACCTCTACACCACTAACAGCTGCCACTTTCAGAGCAGTGCGAATACTAGGGTCAGGGATGAAATAGGGCGAAGTAATCCAAATACGCTGTTTTGCTGCGGCAATCGCCCCAAAGATCAATTCTTGGATAGCATCCCAATGTTGATCTGGCCCGCTGGTCAAGACTTGTGCCCGCTCGTTTCTGACACATTGGTGTTCAGGATATAGTTTGGGATCATACACCTTTTCACCAGAAGCAAGTTGCCAATCCGCTAGAAATGTATTTTGTAGAAAATAGACCGCATCGCCGTTCATTTGAAGATGAGTATCTCGCCAATAACCAAGCTTCGATGCCAACCCTAAATATTCATCACCCACATTAAGCCCACCAACAAATCCAACCGTTCCATCGACCACCAATATTTTACGGTGATTGCGATAATTCACCCTGCGGTCTAGAATCGCAATCCAAGGCGGAAGAAACAAATGTATCTCTATCCCCGCTTCCTCAAGTTGTTTAATAAAGTAGTGTTTCAGATTATAGCTTCCTAATCCATCGCATATCATCCGTACCTTCACACCTTCTCTAGCCTTACGAATCATGACCTCCTGAAAGCGAGTACCGATAACATCACTTCGAAAGATATAGAACTCCATGTGTATATGATCTTTAGCTGCCTCCATCGCAGCAATCATTGCCGCATAAGCCTTCTCTACTTGACTCAAGATCACCGTTTCGTTACATCCCGTAATCGGACTTTCGGATACATGAGTGAGTAGTTCAAATAGTCGACCTTGACTAGTAAAGTCGGGATTGGTCATCTCTTCAGGAGAAGTCACAATCGTCGATTGCTTCCATAATACAGGCTTTATTTCCTGGAATATTCGTGTTCCTTGACGACGAAGTTTTCTCCGTTTCTTATAATCCTGTGCCACGAAATAGTAGAGGATGAAACCAATAAACGGGACCAGAAACAGAATAAACATCCAAGCCATAGCTTTAGGAGGATTGCGAAATTCCAAGAATAAGATTGTAGCTATCTGATAAATAAAACCAAGTAAAATTATGATCAGCCAAACCATCCACTTCGCCTCCCCTTCAATAAGCATTAACCACCGTTTATAAATTATTCATTTCCTAGCTGCTGTGGGTATTCGATATCTCTTTTTTTTGACATGTTTTAAGAGACCCGAGAATAGATAAGTTATAGAAGCTATTAAAGTATGGGAAGGAGATGCCATGAAAAGTGCTAGTTTATCAAATCAGATGACGTTGCTAGTTCTCCGAGACGCAAATCAGCCTGTCAAACAAGTCCGTGTATCCAAGCCGCTTATCGTCGCAGTCCCGATGGTTGCCCTACTATCTATCTCTGGTCTAATCGTCAGTATGCATATAAATTCGAACCGTACCATTACACAGCTTGAGGGCCAACTACAACAACAGAGCATCCAGTTCGAAGCAGTTGTAACTGACCGAGACGAAGCTATTCAGCGACTCCAGAACGAGGTTGTTACACTATCCGGACAATCGAAAGGGATGATGGACCGGATGGAAAAGGTTGTAGAACTTGAGGCTGAACTCCAAGAATTTATAAACAAATACGGTACACAGGGGGACCTCAGCAATTTATCCGCCTTATCCTTGGATGATACGGATTCATTAGGTATCGGGGGAGAATACATCGCTGTCCATGACAACGAAATTGACGACTTAGCTAAGGAGACTGGCGACGATTTTCGCGAAATGAATGCCATGCTGGATGAGATGGAGAAAAATATTCCCGTGACGCTCATAAGAGCTACACAAACTCAATACTCTCTGACGGGGAACCCTTCGGAATGGCCTACTCCTTCCAAGAGGCTAACCTCTAGCTTCGGCTACCGCACCGATCCATTCACGGGTAAAGCCGCCTTTCATTCGGGTATCGACATCTCAGGTAAGATTGGCGATCCCGTATATGCCGCCGGTGCTGGTCAAGTCTTAACGACAGATAGAGATAGTTCGCACGGTAAATATATCGTCATACAGCACCCCGATGGACTTGAAAGCTGGTATTTACATCTCAGCGATATCGACGTCTCTGCAGGGGACATCGTAACCAAGGGACAAACCATTGGAAAAGTTGGTAATACGGGAAGAAGTACAGGATCCCATCTGCATTTCGAAATCGTTAAACAGAATAAGCCTATTGATCCTATGCCCTTCCTTAAACAATAAATCTGTTTTATAAGAGAGGATAATGCACATTGTTTAAACAAAATAAAAAAATATATCAGACTACGGATACATTAATTGGCCAAGGCAGTAGCGCCGAAGGTAAACTTGAATGTGATGCCAACTTACGGATTGAGGGTAATTTTCAGGGGGAGATTCATTGCGCCGGGGATGTCATTGTTGGTGAGACCGGAGAAGCCATATCCAATATCATAGCTGCGAATGTAATTGTTGCTGGGAAAGTGAGTGGAGATATCTCAACACAAGGAAGACTGACGATTACAAAAAACGGTAAGATCGTTGGAAATGTGCATGTTAATAATCTCATTATTTTAGAAGGCGGCATTCTCAATGGGAGTAGCAAAATGGAGAACGCACCCACCCCTGTTCCGAATATCAAAGAAAAGAAAAAAAAAGAAGTTCAGTCCGAAGCAGGATAATTCCTTGCTTCGAACTGAACTGATTAAACTGGGCACCGTAAACCATAGAATCGTTTAAGCGGCAACATCTCTCTTTTTGAACACAATCCATGAGATAACTAAGAACAGTAGCACATAGGCCGCCAGTATCCAGGAGGAGAACGCTAGGCTCATACCCGCCGCTGGTATAATAGCGCCTTGCCCCATATATTGGCCTAGATCCATATTGACAAACAAAACATATTTCGCCCATGAATACCGTGCTGGACTAAACAGCATAGTAAAAATATTTCCCGTAAACAGAATAAACATCGATAGCCCGATGGCGATTCCACCCGACCGAAATACCGTGGAGATCATAAACGAGAACACGGTAATGACTACGAGATCGATATATTTGTACAACAAACTCTCCATAATATATCGCAACGGGCTGTCTCCTTGAGCAAAGATATCTGAAGACTCTTTATGAAAAAGAAGAAACGAGATCGCCATCGCCGCGATCATAAATACAACCGTTAACGCAATCGTAAATAGCAGTACCGCTATTAGCTTGGATAGTAGCACTTTGGTACGAGTCCACGGACGAATAAGCAACAGCTTGATGGTCCCCCAAGTAAACTCACCGGCCACAATGTCAGAAGCAACAATAACAGAGAAAATAGTGGCGAGAAAATAGAGAAAGAACAACTGTGATATGACATCCCAAGCGCTCAAGACCGTGGAACCACCCTCAAGAGAAAACAATACTCCGAACATTATCGTAAGTAACGCGGTTAGTCCAAACATGATCCAGGTGCGCAACCGACGATAAATTTTCATATTCTCATTCTGTACAAGCTTTAGAAAATCACCCAATATGCCCACCCCCTGTTATCTCCAAAAACTGATCTTCCAGTGAGTGTTTAACAGTATATATTCCAAATACTGAAATACCCGACATAACCAACTTCGCATTAATCTCGGGTGTTGACTCCCGTTTCGCATTTACAATAAGACGGTTCTCTTCGATTCTACCTTCTCCGATAATCGCTTTTGCTCGCTGTGGATCATTGACTTCGAAAGCAATTTCATGCAGTTCGTTCTCGCTGTCTCCTGATTTAAGTTCTTTGATATCAATAAGGCGCCCTTGTTGAATGACAGCAACCGTATCACACATTAGCTCCATTTCCGACAGTAAATGGCTTGATACAAAAACCGTGGTTCCCTCTTCCCTCGACAATTCTCTTAAATAATCACGAAGCTCGCGAATACCTTGCGGATCAAGACCATTGGTAGGCTCGTCCAGAATCAAAAGCTTAGGCTTGTGTAAAATAGCCTGAGCCACACCTAGCCGCTGGCGCATGCCAAGCGAATAGGTCTTCACTTTATCGTGAATTCGATGCTGCATTCCCACGCGCTCTACTGCTTCCATAATCCTCTGCTCAGTAACCCCGGGTGACATCCGGGCATAATGCAGTAGATTCTGATAACCCGTAAGAAACTTATACATTTCAGGATTCTCAACAATAGCACCTACATGGGATATGGCCTGCTCAAATTCATCCTTAATACTGGAACCTTGAATCAGGATATCCCCCTGGGTAATGGACATTAACCCCACCATCATCCGAATGGTTGTTGTCTTCCCGGCCCCATTAGGTCCCAGGAATCCAAACACCTGACCCGCTGGAATATCTAGCGTTAAATTATCAATTAGCGTTTTGGAACCTATCTTTTTACTTACACCTTTGATCTGGACGACAGTTTTTTTCTGCATTCTTTGTTTCACACTCCCTACCTTGGTGAGATTTACACCCACTCATAAACATCATTCTTGCCAGTTTACCATATATTGAATGCGAATTAAAAAATGAGCAGTCGATATCAAGAACGCACAAACCGAAGACACCTCGACCTTATTAAGGGCAGGGTATCTCCGGTTTGTAATTTCTTGTCTATTTATCTGCTTATTTTCCCGAGCAAGCTAATTCCCGAGTACTTGCTTCAAAGGCAGCAAGCAGTGCAGCTTCTCCTTGTAAACCATCGTCCTGAAATTTACGGATTTGCTCTAGCATCACTTTATAGTCCTTAGGAATAACACGTACGAACTTCGGAAGATACTCGTTCCAGTTATCCAACACCTGCTGACCCACTGGACTATCCGTGTAGAGAGTATGACGACTAATTAGTCTTTGAATTTCTTCGGCTTCGGCAGCATCTTGAACTCTCTCTAATAATACCATTTCATGATTGCACCGATTGACTAGCCCACCATCCGTATCTAGTACGTAGGCAATACCACCCGACATGCCGGCAGCAAAGTTACGGCCTGTTCCCCCAAGAACAACCACTACTCCACCGGTCATATACTCGCAGCCATGGTCCCCAACGCCTTCAACGACGATGTTCGCACCTGAGTTACGTACCGCAAACCGTTCTCCAGCAATACCACGTACATAAGCCTCGCCACTAGTCGCACCATAAAACGAAGTGTTACCAACAATAATATTCTCTTCTGCGGCAAACGTTGCATGAGCTGAAGGTTTCACGATCACCTTCCCACCCGACAGTCCTTTACCAGTATAATCATTGGTATCGCCTTCTACAGTAAGTGTCATACCTTTGGGCACGAATGCACCAAAGCTTAAACCTGCTGATCCCTCGAAAGAGAATTGGATCGTGTCCTCTGGCAAACCTGCTGCACCGTAGATACGTGTCACTTCACTGCCTAATAGAGTCCCTGTAGCCCGATTCACGTTACAGATCGACAAGTTAGCGCTAACGGCTTCCCCGCGCTCTAATGCAGGCGCAGCTAGATCTAATAGCTTTGTAACATCAAGCGTCTCATTCAGTGCATGATTCTGCTGTTGTGTACAATAGCGACTACTTCCTTCACTCTGTACTGGCACATGCAACAGTGGTGTGAGATCTACACCCTTCTTCTTCCAATGATCAACCGCCTTAACCGCGCTCAAGCAATCGGTACGGCCAATCATGTCTTGCAGACTTCGGAAGCCGAGTTCAGACATCCATTCACGTAAATCTTCGGCCACAAAGGTCATAAAATTAACCACATGCTGTGGGTCCCCAGCAAAGTTCTTCCGCAGCTCTGGATTCTGCGTTGCCACTCCAACCGGACAAGTATCCAATTGACAGACACGCATCATAATGCAGCCCACTGCTACAAGCGGTGCTGTGGAGAAACCGTATTCTTCTGCACCAAGTAAAGCAGCAACAGTGATATCACGACCACTAAGCATTTTACCATCTGTCTCCAGTACGACACGATCACGCAAATTATTCAACATAAGCGTCTGATGTGTCTCAGCCAGACCTAGTTCCCATGGTAGACCTGCGTGACGGATCGAACTCTGCGGCGAAGCACCCGTACCGCCATCATAACCACTCACGAGAATTACATCTGCACGTCCCTTCGCTACACCAGCTGCGATCGTACCCACTCCAGCTTCAGACACGAGCTTCACGTTGATACGAGCACGTTGATTCGCGTTCTTCAGATCATAGATTAGTTCAGCTAAGTCTTCAATGGAATAAATGTCATGATGTGGAGGAGGCGATATGAGCCCAACCCCAGGAGTTGACCCACGTACTTCCGCTACCCAAGGATATACCTTTTTACCCGGAAGTTGCCCACCTTCGCCAGGTTTCGCTCCCTGTGCCATCTTGATTTGGATTTCATCTGCATTCACTAAATAGTGAGACGTTACACCAAATCTCCCTGATGCCACCTGCTTAATAGCACTCCGACGTAAATCCCCATTGCTATCAGGTATAAATCGTGCCGGATCCTCCCCGCCTTCACCCGTATTGCTCTTGCCACCGATGCGGTTCATCGCGATAGCTATCGTCTCATGTGCTTCCTTACTAATTGAGCCGAAAGACATCGCACCTGTCTTAAAGCGACGCACAATTGAAGCGGCCGATTCTACTTCTTCAATCGGTACCTTTGGGCCCACCGGTTTCAGATCAAGTAAAGAGCGTAGAGTTAAATGCTTCTTATCCTCACCCTGTACGAGACTGGCGAATTTCTTGTACAATTCATAATCACCAGTACGAACAGATTGTTGCAGTAAATGGACGGTTTGTGGATTAAATAAGTGTTCCTCTCCGTCACTTCTCCATTGGAAATTCCCACCGGAATCAAGTACTTTATCATTTCCATCTTTATCTGTGAAAGCTCTGAAGTGATGAGTAAGTGTCTCCTCAGCAACTTCTTCAAGACCAATCCCGCCAATGCGGGTTGGGGTCCAAGTGAAGTATTTATCCACGAACGAATCATTGAGACCAACAGCCTCAAATATTTGCGCTCCTCGGTACGATTGAATCGTCGATATCCCCATCTTCGACAATGTCTTGATAACGCCTTTGGTCGCGGCTTTGATAAAGTTCTTAATCGCCTTTTCATGTGAAATGCCTTGTAACATTCGCTGCGAAATCATATCACCCAGTGTCTCAAATGCTAAATAAGGATTCACTGCGCTGACTCCATAGCCTAACAATAGCGCAAAGTGATGAACTTCCCGTGGTTCCCCAGTTTCGAGCAAGATGCTGACTTTGGTTCTTGTCTCTTGAAGAATAAGATGATGATGCAAACTAGATACAGCCAGCAATGCAGGAATAGCAGCATTCTCCATATCCATACCACGATCGGATAAGATTAGAATATTATGGCCTTTGGCAATAGCTTGATCCGCCGCTTCACAAAGTGAAGAAATAGCCGTCGCAAGCCCTTCTGTTCCTTCATTTGCTGGAAACAAAATCGGAAATGTCATCGAATTAAATCCCGGACGTTGAACATGACGTAGCTTCGCAAAATCTTCATTGGATAAAATAGGACCGTCCAGTGTAATTTGTCGACAACTCTCCGGCTCTGGATTGAGCAGGTTTCGCTCAGGACCTATAGTTGTTATAGTCGAAGTCACAAGTTCCTCCCGAATGGCATCAATAGGAGGGTTCGTTACTTGAGCGAACATTTGCTTGAAATAATTGTAAAGTCTTTGCGGACGATCCGACAATACAGCAAGTGGTGCATCATATCCCATGGATGCTAGACCTTCGACTCCAGTCAACGCCATGGGCTCCAACACTTTACGCAAATCTTCAAAAGTATATCCAAACGCCATCTGACGACGTACGATATCTTCATGTCCTCCCTGCGGAAGTTCCGGAGCTACCGGTAGATCCTTCAGTGCAATAAGATGCTCATCAAGCCACTGACGATACGGGTTCTCTCTAGCGATAGAAGTTTTCACCTCTTCATCCGAGATAATCCGTCCTTCTTTGGTGTCTACAAGTAACATACGCCCCGGACGAAGACGGTCTTTATACAGCACATTTTCCGCCGGAATATCGAGTACTCCTACCTCTGAAGACAATACGATCAAATCGTCCTTTGTTACATAATAACGCGCAGGTCGGAGTCCGTTCCGATCTAGAATCGCCCCGATTTGGACCCCATCCGTGAACCCCATAGCCGCAGGCCCGTCCCATGGCTCCATCAGCGAGCTATGATATTCGTAGAACGCTTTTTTATCTTTATTCATATAACTATCCGTACTCCACGGCTCCGGCACCATCATCATAGCGACATGGGGCAGGGAGCGTCCACTAAGGTATAGAAACTCAAATGTATTATCAAACATCGCGGTATCCGAACCGTCTGGATTAATGACAGGTTTGACCTTATCCAGATCATCACCAAAAGCTTCGGTTGCAAACATCGACTGCCGTGCATGCATCCAATTCACATTACCACGAAGTGTATTAATTTCACCGTTATGAATCATAAACCGATATGGATGTGCTCGTTCCCAACTTGGAAACGTATTTGTGCTGAAACGGGAATGGACCATAGCGATCGCTGATTCTAATTTTTCATCCTGTAAGTCAAGATAGAACTCCCCAACCTGCTCAGTTGTGAGCATGCCTTTGTAGACTACTTTCTGACAAGATAAACTTGATACATAGAATGAATCTCCTTGATCCGCTCCACCATACCGAATCGTAAGTTCAGCACGACGACGAATCACATACAACTTACGTTCAAAATCGAGATTTTTGCTTAGCCCAGCACCGCGGGCAATAAAGACCTGGCTAACGAACGGTTTTGCTTCCTTTGCCGATTTACCGAGCATGTCATCACGTGTTGGAACGGTACGAAAACCGAGCAGGTGTTGCCCTTCCTCCTCAATAATCTTAGCGAATTGTGCTTCCTGTACTTTGCGGATAGTCTCATCCTGTGGCAGAAATAACATCCCTACTCCATACTCTCCTGGCCCAGGCAAAGTAAACCCGAGCCCTTTTGTTTCTTCTGCGAAAAACAAATGAGGGATTTGCAGTAATATACCTGCACCGTCGCCTGAATTGGGTTCACTCCCCTGTCCACCGCGGTGCTCCATGTTACTTAACATCGTCAGTGCTTGGCTCACGATCTCATGAGACGCCTCACCTTTAATATGGGCCACAAATCCCATACCGCAAGCGTCTTTTTCAAATGAAGGATTATAAAGTCCCTGTCGTGATGGGTTCACAGTATGTTTCATTTTGAACACTACCTTTCTCTACATCAAATAAATCCGGTTTGCCTTTGTTTTAATTCTAACGGAAAATAGCTCTATAGTTTTTGCACTATTTTCTCTTTCTTTTGCACTAATGGATACAATTTTACGGCGAATTTGTTGACAACTTCACAAGAAACGAAAAAGGCCCGTTCGCTGGCTTTAACACCAGTAAACGGACCTTTCATAATCCTATAACTTTTTTCTATTCCTTTTTAATTAAGCACTCAATATCGCCTCGTTGCCAACTTCTTCCTCACTACGATCATGACGTAGGAAGTATACCAGTGTTAGTGCTAGGAACAGCAGTCCAAATATCATAAGAATGCCCATGTGACCCCAAGCGACACCGAATTGACCACTCGAGATAACCGCTTTGTACCCACTAACACTATACGTCATTGGTAACCAAGGGTTAAATACTTTCATCCAGTTAGGAATTAGTTCCAGTGGGAACGTACCCGCGCTGGTCGTTAATTGGAAGATTAGCATCAGGATTGCTAAGAACCGTCCTGGATTTTCAAGCCAAGTTACAAGCGCTTGAGTGATAAACATGTAACATAAACTAGTGACGAAAGTGAACAAATAGAAGAGTGGAACACTTTGTACTTCTAGACCTAATACATACAACACCAGAATAGCGGCTAGAATTGATTGAATCAAACTCATCAAACTAAAAGCTAACACTCGGCTGACAAAACGATTCCATCCGGTTGCATCTGCAACAGCAGATCCCCGCATTGGAACTACTAGTGTAGAGATAAGTGCACCTATAAAGAGTCCCAATGATAAGAAATAAGGTGAGAATCCAGTACCGTAGTTCGGTACTTCATCAATTTTATGTTCCTCAATTTCGATCGGTTGAGCGTACATGTTTACAAGTGCATCGGTTTTCTTCACGCTCGAAGTTTTATCCGCAGCTTCGTTCAGCTTAGTAGCCAATTCTCCTGAACCTTCTGTAAGCTTATCCATACCATCTTTCAATTCGCCAGCGCCACTGTCCAATTGTTTAGAACCACTAGCAAGCGTACCTACGCCACCAGATAATTGGTCCATACCATCTTGGATTTGCTGTGCACCAATACTGAGCTTACCAGAACCATCGGCAAGCTTTTTCCCACCAGTTGCAGCTTCTGACAATTTACCATTAAACTGCTTCAATCCAGCTGCAAGTTGCTCTTGTCCTGCTGACACTTGCGTTGCACCTTGTAGCAATTGTTCCTGTCCTTGAGAGAGCTTCTGACTACCTTGTAGTAATTGCTGTTGTGCACCATTCAAATCTTTGCTGCCTTGCAACAATTGTTGTTGTCCTTGAAGCACTTGTTCACTACCCGTTGCAACCGCTTGGCTCGCTGCCAACAGTTTTTGCACTGCAGGGTTACTTGCAAGCTCTGGACTTGCTTTTGTTAGTTGCTCCAACCCTTGTGCTACTGCTTTGGCACCTTCAGTTACTTTTCCAGTTCCTTGCACTGAAGATTCGAGACCCGCTACTAACTTCTCACTACCCTCGCCAGAAGATTTCAATCCGGCACTAAGTGTATTCGCACCTTCCAAGGAAGATTGCAGACCTGCCTGTAATTGCTTACCGCCAGCACTAGCCTTCACAGCACCATCTTCTAGTTGCAAACCTGCCGAAGTTAACTGATCTAACCCACTCGCTAGAGTAGAAGAACCTTTTTGAAGATCTTCAGCTCCTTGGCTTAGTGTACCTGCTCCATCTTTCAATGGAGTAATTCCAGATTCCAGCTTAGTTGTTCCATCAACTAATTTAGCCAAATTCTCTTTCAATTTCAGTGCACCATCATCGAGTTTAACAGCTCCATCATTGAGTGTGTTGGCCCCGGTTCCTGCATCACCCAATCCACCGGAGATTTCCTCCACTTGATCGAACAAAGTTTCAGTATACGCTTCAGTCACTTTTGCAGAAACTTTGGTTTTGATCTCTTTAACAGCCGTACCACCAATTTGTGAGGCCAAGAAATTATAGCCCTCATTCGGCTCATAAATAAGTTGAGCTGGTTCTGGATTTTCATCCATCAAAGTTGTTGCCTTGGATGAGAAGTTTTCTGGAATAACGATTGTCATATAGTATTCGTTATTCTCCATCCCTTGCGCCGCTTCTTCACGGGTGACAAACCTCCAGGAGAAATCATCACTTTTCTTTAATTCTTCCACAAGGTCATTACCAACTTCGAGTGACTTACCCTCATAGTTAGCGCCCGTATCCTGATTAACAATAGCTACAGGAAGCTCATTCATTTTACTATATGGATCCCAAAATGCAGTAAGAAACATTCCACTGTACAACACAGGAATAAACAAAACTACAATTATTGGAATAAATACCTTAGGCTTCTTAAAGGAAGCCTTTAAATCACTAAAAAATACCGACAACGATCTCATATGTTTTTCTCTCCTTGTTATAACCAATATATCTGTGATCCTATCACTTTGACGTGCAGGTCCCTTTAGGGCCAGCATCTCTTATTCTGGTGACAATCCGCCTGTTAGAAACATCTTGACGAATTCCTTGATTTGCGCCTCATTTAATGGCTCATGAAGCTTGTTCCAATCTGAAGTCAGTGCAACGTAAAGCTTCATTAAGATAAAAGAAATGACTTTTGGATCAAATGAGCGAATTTCTCCACGTTCTACTGCACGAGAAATTTGACGTTCCAAATAATCGAGAATTGCATTCTCAACCTTCTCCAGTCCTTCTCTTGCCTGCGGTGTGCCAAAATCACGTACTTCTTGAAAAAGTTTGATCAGTAATTCTTGCTCTCTTCTATAGACCAAAAGAGCATCCATACTTTGGTACAAGTTCTCGAAGAACGGTTTATCCTCGTGTACTTCCTGCTCTGATATCCGCTTCATATCCGCAATGATGGAGCGAAGAATTTCATCAAACAATTCCTCTTTATTTGTAAAAAATGTATAAATCGTACCCTTGGCCACATTAGCAATTCTTGCCACTTGGTCCATCGTCGTCGCTTTGTAGCCGAACAGGGCGAACGATTTCTCCGCCGCTTCGATGACTAGTTTCCGGCGATCTACCACAGCCATCTTATGCACCCCCTTTTCTTCCCTCTTCTTAAACATTAAATGACTAAAATACGATTTCGGTCATTTGGTCATAGCTCACTTTAACATTTTCATGAATGTAATGCAAGTATATTTCAAGAATTTTCATCTTTTTTCATTACATTAAACATTCCCCGACTAAAGTCCAGCAAAGGACCCGCCCGCAGGCTCTTACATGATCGTTATAAAAAAACTAAACTAGCAATACAGATATATAAGCGTGCCGATTATCATAGTTAGTTCAAATATGATGTAATTATAGGCTGACCGATCCACAGCGTGATCGGATAAAATTTGAAGCAGGTGATCAAAGCTATGACTAAAAAACGAGTGCTTATCTTATCAGAAGGCTTCGGTAGTGGACATACTCAAGCTGGATATGCTCTAGCTGCTGGACTTAAGAAACTCAATCCACAGATCAAGACGAAAGTGCTGGAACTAGGTTCCTTTCTTAATCCCACATTAGCACCTTGGATTCTGTCAGCTTA
Organism: Paenibacillus anaericanus; assembly: GCF_003994475.1. GTDB lineage: Bacteria > Bacillota > Bacilli > Paenibacillales > Paenibacillaceae > Fontibacillus > Fontibacillus anaericanus. The sequence goes on from NZ_RZNY01000007.1 coordinate 145,743, forward strand.
CAAACTCACCATTAATACAAGCCCCGCCTTGGTAGGTTTACTCTATCGAAAGCAATATAAGAAACCATTGGGACGTCTCTCCACCTTAGCCCTTCATAAAATGTTCTACCATCATGCAGCTCAGGTAATTCGGCAGCTGAGACCCGACCTTATTATATGTACACATCCTATTCCTAATACGATCATCTCAAGACTCAAAGCGGCCGGACTCAATGTTCCATTATGTACTCTTATTACCGACTATGATGCACATGGTTCATGGATTACTCCAGAAGTCGAACATTATCTTGTTTCTACATTAGAGGTGCGTGATTTGCTAATCGGACGCGGAATAAGCCCAGAAGCCATTCAGGTGACCGGCATTCCCGTTCATCCGGAGTTCTGGAACATTCAGAATAAACAATCCGCAAGAGCAGAGCTTGGAATCAAAGATATGCCGACCACTCTCATTATGGGTGGTGGTTGGGGGCTACTCTTCAAGGAGGAGTTCATCAATCGACTCAGTTCCTGGAGAGATAGCGTTCAACTTGTATTCTGCATGGGGAGTAACGAGAAACTAGTTGCAAAACTACAGAAGCATCCCGCTCTTCGGCATCATAATATTACTGTGATGGGACACACATGTGAAATTAGCAAATGGATGGACGCCTCCGACTTGCTAATTACCAAACCCGGAGGGATGACCTGTACAGAGGCTCTCGCAAAGGGAATACCGATGCTGTTCTATGAATCTATCCCTGGGCAGGAAGAGAAGAATCGCGAATATTTTGTCAGTAGAGGATATGGGGAGGTTCTCGCCTCAGGCGATATTCTAGACAAATGGCTTAAATCCATTTCAAATGAAGTTTCACGAAGAGAGTATTTCAAAAAAACATCTCAGCTTCATCCCCTTTATAAACCTGAACGTTGTGCCATGGATGTTATGGAACTATTGCACTCTTCACTTGCTACAGTTCAGGTAGACAGACGTGCCTTAGGAATTGCCGGACTTAGAGCGAATTAATATGGTGATCCAAAAAAAGAGGCTATTGATCAACAATCCCCCATTCTTTTAATTAATACTTAAAATCTGTGATTTAAATCTCAATCACAGATGACACTTTAGAATTATAATGTAAGTTAGGTCTCAGGACTTAATTTCATACAATTCTATATAGAAAGATTTGGGGGAAACCAATTATGGGGTTTGCAAAAAAAATTACCGCAACCGTTATCGGAATTCTTATGCTTGTCGGTGCGCTAATCGGTGTATTCAGCTATCAAACAGCACAACGTCAAGTTTATGAATCCGTAGGGATTGAAGTGGTGGGTTGTGCAAATATCACTACAGGGCTCGTAACTCCGAGTGACATTGAGAAGTTGGCAGCAGGTGACTCCTCCGATCTCGCTAAGATTGAAGAACAACTGAACTGGACTGTTGATCATAAATCACTATTCAAGGAAGTGTTCATTCTCTCGCTTGACGGAAAAATTCTGGCCGCCGACCAACATTTGAAGCAACGTGGTTACAGCGCTGGACAAGCATTCTATTTTGATCAAGCTGATAAAGACATGATCACCACCATGAAACACACGGTTTATTCTAAGGTATATACATATGATGGAGTTGACCTCTTAACTGGTTATGGCCCCATTTATAAGGACCATGATCCAAATAAAGAAATCATCGCTCTTATGGCCATTAATTTCGATGCTTCCATTATTCATGATCGGACTTGGGAGATTATTACCTTGCCCTTCATTATTGGAGCTATCGTATTCCTTATTGCAGCCATCGTTCTCTATTTCCTCATTCATTGGATGATTCGTCCAATCGAGAAGTTATCCACCCAAGTGAATCAGGTAGCAAAAGGTGATCTGACTGTGCAACCATTATCCCTGAATAGTAAGGATGAGGTCGGCAGGTTGGCACGTGATTTCGGAAATATGACAGTCAGTCTTCGGGAACTAATTACGGAAGTTAACGATATGTCTCTTCAGGTTTCCTCATCGTCGCAGCAATTATCTGCAAGCACGATGCAAACAGGTAAAGCGAGTGAACAAACTGCATTAATTACGCAAGAACTTGCTCAAGGTGCAGAGCAACAACTGCGTAGTTTGGAAGAAGGCTCCAAAGCATTACAAGAGATGGCACAGTTCATTACCCAAATCGCCCAGAATGCCCAGAATGTCTCCCAAGCAGCGCAGACTTCCTCATCTGCTTCGCAGCAAGGTAGCCACTCTATCAAACTTACGGTAGAGCAAATGAGTACAATGGAAGAAAAAATTCTTTTGCTCTCTAATAACGTTCAAGAACTGAGTAGCCATTCAAAGGAAATCCAAAGTATTCTTGATATCATAACCGGTATCTCAGCTGAAACTCATTTACTTGCCATCAACGCTGCAATTGAAGCGGCACATGCAGGTGAACAAGGTAGTGGCTTTGCTGTTGTAGCTTCCTCTGTCCGCAAGCTAGCGGAACGATCGACAGAATCGGCGAAGCAAATCGCTACACTGATTGATTTCACATTAAATAAAATGGAACAAACGAGCGATACGATGGATGAAGCTGCTAAAGAAGTCGCCCATGGTACACAACTGGTGCGTAGCGTTGGTGAATCCCTAACTGAAATCGAAAGTTCATCAGAGTATACTGCCAAAGCAATCAACAAATTATCAGGCACCGTTCGGCATTTATCTACCAACTCAGAGCTATTGGTACAATCGATAGAGAAGATCGTCGAAGTAGCGAATGAAACAACTGATAACGCTCAAAGCATGTCTGCAGCTTCTGAGGAACAATTAGCCTCTATGCAGGAAGTAGATGCATCAGCTAGTTTCCTTTCCAGTCTGTCTGACAAGCTTCAGACTCTTATCGAACGATTCAAGGTATAACCCCCCTGTTATTAGTTAAAAAAAACGCCCCTTATCCAATGGATAAGGGGCGTTTCATCATTAACTTATTTACTTGAGTAAGCATTCAACATCCATCTGTGCTTGTCTAATGCAGTTAGCATGCCCAACAGTAAGTCTGCAGAACCTTCGTCCTCTGCTTCTACTGCTGCTTCCATTCCTTGCTTAAGTTCTTCACTTATCGTTTCAAAATCAGCAATAACAGCAGCTACCATCTCTTCAGCACTTTCCTTGCCGTTTGCTTCTTTGATGGTTGCGATAGCCAAAGATTCTTTCAGTGTAGCAATCGGAGATCCTCCAATTGCAAGCAACCGCTCAGCAATTTCATCTAAATAACCAGTAGTTTCATTATACAATTCTTCAAATTTCTCATGTAGTGTAAAGAATTTAGCACCTTTTACATACCAGTGGAAGCTATGAAGTTTAGTGTAGAGCACCGTTAAGTTTGCGATCTGCAGATTCAATTTCCCTTGAAGTACTTGTTCACCTTGAGTTAGAATTTGATTTGCCATTTCTTGTTCCTCCATTCACCAATGTAATATACAGTTTGTCTAGAAAGCTTCAGAATTTAAATATTTTAAATTTAGACTAGATCTAAATCTTGTTAATATAATATCACTTAACCTGCCCATAAGCAATCCCATATCACTGAAATGCAGTTTTTGTATCATATGTTAAGTAAAGTTTGTGCCTTTTAATGACCTATTATTCAAAAAAAAGAAAAAACCGACGCATATTCGCATCGGTTCCTCCCTTGTAATCAAATTCAGATCTGCTCTCGGATATGAAGCTTAAATTGCTCCAAACTCCGTTCGATTTGCCGAAGTCCATCTTCAACAATTCGACGATTTACTACATTCTCTGTTTCGAGTTTGGGCAGTCGGGAAAGGGACTTCTTCTCCTCTTCCCAATAGGCTTGACGACGCTGGATCTCTTTGTATTTATCCAGAAGATCCGTAATAATATCGTAGAAGCGCTCGTAATCGACGATAACATCATCGAGGAAGCGGTCAACTTCTTCCTTCTCATACCCTCGCATTTTCACATCGAAATCCTTCTCATGAATGCCTAGTGCATTTAACTTGATTCCCAGTTGTTTAAACAGACCTTTCTGGTCCTCCAGTTTTCGTGAATAATCATCTTGCATTGGTATCCCTCCGTACATAAGCTTACACCTGGTTATTAGTAATCCCGTTTATAATGTAACATATTCATAACCGTTTATCGATATTCGGCAGTTCATGAAGTAAATCCATCATCCTTGTTGTCATGGATCTTAACACAAAAAGGACGCCAGCTTCTGGCGCCTGCATGTAAGGATTATTTAAGTCTACTTACTATCCTCAACCGCTTTAATTTCCTGCGGTTTCTCTTCTTCCACATAATCGCCACGGGCACCTTTTTTGAACTCTTTCAACATCGTGCCGAAGCTACGCCCGAGTTCTGGTAATTTGCTAGGACCAAATAACAGGAGCGCAGCAATTACCAACAACAGCAAATGTGTCGGTCGCAACAAATTTTCAAGCACATTTATCACTCCTTAGGTATATCTTAGTAAAAATTATACTACTTTTTACAGAATAAAGGGAAATATTTCTTATAAATTTAATCGAAACCAAAACAAACTTCTGGGCATATGCTGTTTCATCAAGCTATGCAAAGGGGAGAACATCATGAATTCTTACAATCTGTGGGCTATCATTGCCATCGGGTTGGCCTCCAACCTAGATAATGCAGGGGTCGGAATTGCATATGGGGTCCGAAAAATTCGTATTCCGTGGTATTCCAATTTAGCTATTTCCATCATTTCACTTCTTGCCACTTTAACTTCAGGTTTATTCGGGACTTGGATTTCCTCTTATATCGATCCTTGGATTGGCCAATTCATCGGAACGGTTGTCATCGTCGGGGTCGGGATTTGGGTACTGTTACAACCACTCACAGAAAAGAAAAAATCGCAGAAGGATGGCGATAGCGATACAAATGCGTTTACCCGCTTGCTCCGCAATCCTGAAGAAGCAGATAAAGACAGTTCCAAATCCATCAGTTTAACGGAATCTATACTGCTAGGTACCGCGCTGGCTATGAATGCATTGGCCGGTGGATTCAATGCGGGCATTACCCAGCTAGACATATGGTATACATCGCTATCTGTCGGGATTTTCAGTTTTCTATTACTATTATTATGTGCAGGATTTGGCGAGAAATATGCGGCTGAGAAGTTTGGTAATACCGCTACCGTTATATCAGGTTTACTGCTTATCGTAATCGGAATTAATCAAATGTTCTAATCTAATCCTGAACTCGCCAGATGAATGGCCGTTGTCTATAACTATCGATTTACCAAAGCCAGTCCCCCGGTCAATCCCAATATTCGTGGTAACCGCTCCGGGGTGAAGGCAATTGGCTGTAACACGGGTTCCTTTTAATTGCTAGGCCCCATTCCACGCTACGAGAAGCCATTGTAACGTCTGCTCCCCTGCGTGCCAGTTCCACCGTGGACGCCTAAGCCCATCCCCGAATCAGTTCCCGTTATAATCACCGTTCTTCCTTGCATGTTATTCATCTTCTATCTATTCAATCTTTGTCAATATTCTATCTCACTTATTTCATACATTTTACTCTATAATATACAGATTAGGATAAACTTTATTAGACAGGAGATATTTACTATGCAATGGCTCTCGAGCTATGAAGGAGATCTAGGACAAGCATTCACGAAAGCTGAGCACATATTATCGGGACTGCCTACCACGTTTAGCCAACCTGCTCTAGCTTACCTCGATAAGTTTCATGTACTAAAAGCAGATAGTTCTAAAAATTACATATGTTACTTGCTGCCGTTCTGGTTACAAGATAATTCAGGTGTCAGCATCAATGACTGTCGAAATTTCGCAGTAGCAAATATATTCGGAATGATGTACTACCATCTCATTGATGAATTGATGGACGAACCTGAGGCAAAATCTGCTCACCAACTCCCACTTGCCAACTTGATCCACTTCGAATTCACCCAAATTTATAGTAACTATTTTCCGTCAGACTCCCCGTTCTGGAGCTATTATAAGAAATACGTTACAGAATGGGCGGAAGCTGTGACCCATGAGCAACATCGAGATTACTTTCAGGAGGCTCCTTCAGCAATTGCCCACAAAGCATCCCCTGTGAAATTATCTATTGTCAGTTCACTGTTGCTGATAGAACATGATAATCAAGAGGAGCTCATCCCTCTCTTTGAAGATGCAGTTGATACGGTATTAATAACTCTTCAAATGCTGGATGATTGGAAAGATTGGGAGAAAGATTTGCAGGAGGGAAGTTACAATTGTCTGATCTCCATGGTTCAGTCTAATCTACAAATTCATAAGGCTCGCAGACCTACGCATGAGGAAATTACACAAGCACTATATGCCTCAGTTCTTCTATCTCATTATGCGCAACGAGCGGAAACTCATCATGAATCCCTTAGGATTATAGAGCCCTATGCTCCGCGTCTTTACGAATTCCATGCCTATCTGTGCCAAAATATTCATGAGGGTGCTAATCACATAGAGAAAGAGAGAAATTTGTTGCAACAAGGAGGGTTAGCGTATTGGTTATCTAAAAACTCCTAAATTTTCTAGATTTATGTCATTTTTCGTGGTATATTGAAGAGGTAAATACAACCATTTTAATAAGAAAGGGTGATTTTATGACATCAGGAGCTTCCCTTCAAACGCAAGTTATTCAGAAAGCTTGGCAAGATCCCAGCTTCAAAGCAAAACTGTTATCCGATCCAAAGGCAGCAATCCAGGAGGCACTGGGCGTACTTCTCCCGGACCATATCGAAATTAAAGCGGTAGAAGAGAATCCAAACGAATTCTATCTTGTCCTTCCACCGAATCCATCGGGCGTCATTGCAGCCGATGTGCAACCAAAAGCAGTATGGGGTATGTAACTACCAAGTAATTTGCTTAGGGATAGCTATAGAAGTCTTATCTCGGAAATTCCTTCAGGATTTTTTTACTGCTGGGAACCGGATGCTGACTTCTGTACCTATCCCTTTTTCACTTCTAAATGTAATTTTCCCATTCATAACCTCGATAATTCGAAAAGTTACCATAAGACCTAGCCCAGTCCCTTTTGTTTTATTGGAAAAGTAGGGCTCTCCCAGACGTGCTAGTACCTCCTCATCCATTCCTTCACCGTTATCCTTAATATGAATACAAACTTGCTCCTTCTCTTCGTATGCCCAAAGATGAATATCTCCTTCATCACTAAGTGCTTCAATACTATTCTTGATGATGTTAACAAAAGCTTGCTTAAATTTAGAAGAGTTTCCAACAATATAAAGTTCATTTGGGATATCGGCTGTTATCTTACCACCCTGCAAGTTAGCCATTGGCACGAGAATACCCTCGATATGGATAAATTCCTCCAATATATCCAAGGTTGTTACATTCCCAACTTCTGGTTTGGCAAAGGTGAGGAAGTCCGTGATAATACCAGAAGCTCGGTCCAACTCTTCTAAGGCCATATTCAAATAAACTTTATCCGATCTTTCTTGCTTCTCCGCAATAAGCTGTATGAATCCACGGGTTACCTGTAGCGGATTTCTCACCTCATGTGCAACGGAAGCCGCTAATTCACTAATGATTTCCATCTTCTCCGAACGTTGAAGCTCATTATTAAATACTTCCAATTGTTTTGAATACTCCACAACACGTTCGTGATTTTCAGAAAATTTTCTACCTAAAATGATGATTAAAGACGTAAGAAAACTTACAACTCCCCATTTCCATAAGAACAAATCGTAATAGGCAGCTTGTGTATAGAACCATACAAGTTCTCCAACACCAAGGAATGCAAAAATCATAAACCCAATAGAAAAAATGATGGCATCCTTATTTCCCTTAATCCCGTAAATGATTGAGGTAGTCACAAGTAGAACAAATTGAATAATCATGAGATAACCGAGTACTTTTGCAGAGGCCATACTATAAAGATCAAACAATTTATTAGAAGACAATTCATTTATGAGCAATAAGGAAACACAAAAAATAGAGTATGCAACCTGAAACTTGCGACATCTCTGAATTAAGGAATAATAACCTGCCCCAAAAGTTTTTTCGAAAAACAAGGTAAAAGCCGGAAGTAGAATAAACAACGACAAATCGAATAACGTAACGATTAATTTCCCGTAATCTTCAAAAAGCCAATATGAGAATGAAGAATAGGTTAAGACAATAACACCGCTTGACAAAATAACAGTAAATAAAGATAACCATATCGCTATATTTTCGTATTTTAAAAATAAGGAACAAACGATCATAATTAAAGCAATAAATGCAAGTGCGCTACCTAAGATAAAATCGGATATATTCCCTCTAACAAACCCTTTATTTAATTCCTGGTACTCTCCTATCCTAATCTTATCAGGAATTCCGATTCTTCTCTCAGAGGCTATACCAATATATATTGTTTTATTGGAGTCCTTTGGACTTAAAGGAATAAGAATACTATTTATTTCGTAATTGTATTTTCGATTAGATTCATAAACATTAGTCCCCTCTAGGTTAACAATAATGCGTTTACCATAAATCTTATCAAATAAAATAGCTGAAGAATTATCCTTTAGCAGAGGTAGTTGGAACTTTATCCATTGTGAATTTGATTTTGATGTTCTTTCAGAAATCGTTGAACTCGTCCCCCCATCAATCCAACCATCAGAGCTAATTAACTGCTCTTTGTTAGATTGAAAATCCAGCTGATTCGTCCAAGTATATTTCCAGTGATCAATGGTTATGTCATCTGAGTTCTCATTGTGATAACCCTCAAAAAAAACCGCAGAGAATACAATTATGAACAATGCAACGAGGATAACCATGCCTTTATAAATGACTTTCATTACAGCACCCCTGCTAATAAAATAACAAAATGACAGCTACTCCATCACGACAATACAATTATATAATAACATTTCAATAATTTGGCAATTATATTATTCTATCATAATATGTAACATCGTTATTTTACCGTTATTAACTCACTAACGCTATCCATAGTTTTACAGTCTTAGTCCTTTATACATATATGCAACTTAATTCACAATAAAAAGTCATGATTATAGGATCATATCTTTTAAATCAACCCTATGTATTTACAATTTTTGTACCTTATCAAGTGCGTCGATTGAACTGCGGCTTTTGGGGTAAACTCCAAATAGGAACATTTGAAGTATATGCCTAATTCCGACACAGGAGGACAGAAACCATAATGGATGAGTTCAAGACAGCTGCTGACTATGAATATGAGCGATACGAAATATTGAAGGGATATCGTCCTGAGAATGACATTCCAGACGCCGATCTGTTACCACATGACACCCGAATTACTCAAGGTATTAGCGAGGAGAGCGGACCCACCCATATCGCTTCTAGTGATAATAATCAATGGGAAGAACTTCAAGATGTACCTGATGCAGATGAGATTGAGATGAATACCCCAATTGACCCAGCAGCTCCCGATACAGAAGCTTTACATGGCACAGATTTGCTGAACGGTTATAGTGGTGACGATACGAATAGTTAAAGCATCATGTATAAACATAAAGAGAACCCTGGCAAAGTTAACAAATCTGCCAGGGTTCTCTAGTGTTAGAATAAGATTTTATTTAGTCTTTATATATTTTGAAGCGTCCCACCAATTGTTGTAATTGCTCTGCCAGACTACTAAGGTCCGTTGATGAGGAAGCGATTTCTTCTACAGACGCTAGTTGTTCCTCAGCCGCCGCAGATATGGTCTCCGTTGAACTTGCCGCCTCTTGCGAGAGACTACGAATGTGATGGATTGCCTGGGTTACAGTACTAGCTTCATTTGTCACATCATGCATTGCATCCGACGCCGATTGTATCACCTTGGCAGCACCGACCACGGATTCAGATATAAGTTTAAAGGAGCTTCCTGAAGTATCCACTGCTTCTATGCCCTGCGTAACTTTGTCTTTTACATCTTCCATCGTGTCTACAGCCTGCTTCATCTCTGTCTGAATATGTCCGATCAATTCCTTGATCTGATTTGCCGACTGAGCTGATCCTTCAGCAAGCTTACGGACTTCAGAGGCAACAACAGCAAATCCTCTACCCTGTTCCCCAGCTCTCGCTGCTTCAATTGAGGCGTTTAATGCCAACAAATTGGTCTGTTGCGAAATACCTGCCATGACACTAACAATTCCATCAATATGTTCGGCACGCCGATTCAACGACAGGATTACAGATGCAAGTTCTTCAACTGTCTGGTTAACACTTCGAATTTTCTCCTCTGTACTTGCAACCGCTGCAATACCATGATCAGCAGCATCTGTCGTCTGTGACATCGTCTTTGTTACCTCAAACATATGACCGGAGATATTCTCGACCTTGCGGGTCATAGAATCAATGGTCTTCATGCCTCCCTCAACGCTTTGCAGTTGTTGCTCGCTCCCCGTTGCTACTTCCTGTATAGCTACAGTTACATGCTCTATCGCCTTCGTCGTTTGTTCCGCCCCCGCCGAGAGCTCCTCCGCTGAAGAAGATACATTATCCGTCATCTCTCGGACACTTCCAACCATATTACGTAAATTATCGACCATGAGTTGAAAGTTATTCGCTAAATCACCAATCTCGTCTTGTCGGAAGTTATCTAACCGTTTGGTTAAGTCTCCCTCACTTAAAACGGCTGTTGCATCTTTCAATCTTCGAAGTGGTACGGTTACAGACCGGACATTAAAGAAGATCAATATCCCTGCTGCCAATATGGAGATAACGACGACAATAATCGCCGTATTTCTGATACCAACGGTCTTGCTTAGCACTTCATCTTGATTTAAACTACCGCCAATTCTCCAATTAGTTACCTCATTCTTCATGAATGCCATCTTATAATTGTTACCTTGATAAGTATAATTGAGTTCTCCAAGATCACTCGCGAACATCTCTTGGACGAAATTGTCTGTAGATTCCTCACCTATGTTACCACTAGGATTAACCAAGAATTTTTTACTATCATCTAAGATTGTAATATATCCATCTTGTCCAACCTTCATGTTTGTCATTTTCGTCAGAGCTGCTAGATCCAAGTTAAGTGAAATGACCCCATTGCCATCCGGAAGAACTTGTGAGATGGAGACAGCCATATTTCCATCGACCGAAAGAAACGACGGAGAAACAATCGGGGTTGTCCCTTGCTTAAAGGCCAGCGTATACCAATCTCTCTTTCGTGGATCATAATCAGAAGCCAGAGCATCATCTAGAGAACGCACGATTTTCCCATTGCTGGTTCCGATATACATATCAAGAACATCACTATGAACAGCCTTATATTCCTTAAACTTATCCTTTATCTCTCGCCCGTTTTCAGCTACCTCTTTATCGACAGCTTCTGAAGTAAATAACTTTGCATAATAAGAAATATCTAATAATTTATTCTCGATAGCTTGTGTAATGATCGCATCGGCAGAATCTACACTTTCCAGTGCACTAGCCATCAATTCATCCTCAACGCGGTTACTTGCCACCGAATAGGTAATTGAAGCGATAATGATACTAGGAACCAACAGTACGATCAAATATGAAGCGATCATCCGGGTTCTAATTGAGCTTATTGTTTTTTTTCTCATACGTTCACTCCTCGAATCTACAGTATATCAGCAAAAATATATACTTTATATATCGGTTATGGAATTTGATCCTTATAGTAACATTTCATGTAATTTACATAAATCGAGTCCTACAAACACTCTATTGTTCCATAAAAAATAAAAAAAGCTGAGGATTTCTCCTCAACTTGTTCTTTGAAAGGACTTTATGCACAAATACAAACACGATTCCTTCCAGACTCCTTGGCTTGATACAATGCTTGATCTGCCTTCTCAAGTAGCTGTTCTAGCATAACGTCAGGATAAGTTGCACAACCCACTGAAATCGTAATATGCAAATCTGTTCCGTCTGGTAGTCGGAATACGTGATCCTCCACATTACGGCGTAATCTCTCAGCGATCATCGTGATTTGTTCGTGATTACATCGATCTACAACAACAACGAACTCTTCTCCACCTTTACGTGCGATATGATCATTCGGCCGGAAAGAATCCCTAAGCACTTCCGCTAAATCAGCCAGTACTACATCACCAGCTGGATGTCCATATGTATCGTTCACACATTTGAAATGGTCAATATCCACCATCAGGAGCGTAAATGGTGTATTCGAATGGAGGGTTACTATCGACTTCTGTTCCATAAATGCTTCAAATGCTCTTGAATTGAACAGTCCCGTCAGAAAGTCTCGGTTTGCTGCTTCACTCATCAATCTCAACATATCATCAGATCGCTTCAAATATTGCAGCATATAATATGTGAACACACCACCCAAAATGTATACGACACTAAATAACGCTATCGAAAACCACTTATCCTCTTGTATGGTGATCGCAAATATTGTACTTGCAGTCATCATGGTTAGTACCAATGACCAGCCCCATCTCTTGAAAGACAGCTTCCTTCCGCGTATCAATATCATGGCAATCCCTAAAGTCACAAATGCATTGATTGCAGCAAGTTCGGAAGACATATTGATTCCGCTAAGAAAAAACAGCCGATAAATGGAGATGATAATCGCGGTTGCCACCCCAGCAGTACCACCTCCAAGGTAAACGGAAATCAAAATAGGTAACTGACGGAAGTCAGCAAATACCGTATTGCTAATGGGAAAGGAAAAGTACATCAGAACTACGCCAAATAAACCTAACACAATACCAGGAATAATGTGGTTAGATTTTCTTTTCATACGATTCTCAGTCAGATATTTGCTTCTTACCATATTTCCAAAGAATAGAAATGTCGTAAGAATAGTGAAATTATTAACTAAACCCTCAAACATTATGATATACCTCTCAGCTAGTTATTTCAGGTCGATTTATAAATCTAACCTGCAAATCAGGGGGATATAGATAGAATTAACTATGTACAAGCATATCACACAATTAATGCATCTCCCATGATTCTACATAAAATGTTCTGCCTTACATTTGAGTCGCGCAGGGCTACTCCACTGAATATACATATTGTAGCTATAACATCATCCAGGAGGAGATTACAATTCCAAACTATAGGATTATTGTTGATTTATCAGATCGACAGTTGTACTTACTTGACGATAATATAGTCGTCAGGGCATTCCCGGTCGGAATTGGTAAAATGTTAACTCAGACACCCGCTGGAGACTATGCAATCATTAATAAGCAACCTAATCCTGGTGGCCCATTCGGCGCATTTTGGATGGGTCTTTCCAAACCTCATTATGGTATCCATGGTACCAATGATCCTTCCTCGATAGGTAAAGAAGTATCCCACGGCTGCATCCGAATGCACAATGAAGATGTGCTAACACTCGCAGCGCTTGTTCCCATCGGAACTAGGGTAACAATCCGTCCTTGATGGATTCTCCTTTCTATAGTCCTCATGATATAATGACAGAAGAATATGGAAAAGGGTGAACAACGATGGACAACGGTGCCCTAGGCACAGGACAAGAACCCGTCAGGTTATGTCTCCTGGCGGGTAAAATCATGCTACAAAGTGGAGCGGAAACTTACCGAGTTGAAGATACGATGTCCCGGATGGCAACTGCCATGGGCCTTGTCTCTTCACATAGTTCTGTGACACCTACCGTGATTATGTTTCAAGCTGGGGATACGGGTTCAGCTCAGCTGATTCGGATTGCTGAACGAACGATCGATTTGCAGAAAGTGGCTGCAGTTAACGATATCTCCCGCAAACTAAGTAGTGGAACCATTACAACCCAGGCGGCTCATGGACTACTTGTAGAGATCGACTTGTCCAAGCACGCTTACCCCGTCTTCTTGCAGATTGCGGCTGCCGCAATCTCAACTGGCTGCTTCACATTAATGTTCAAAGGAGAATTATCTGACTTTATTCCCGGAGTACTATGTGGTGGTCTTGCTTTCTCGGCGTTCATTCTTCTCCACCGCCTCGTGAAGGTTAAATTTTTCGCTGAGTTTACAGCGTCATTATTAGTGGGTTTATTAGCCATGTTACTAGTGACTCTCGGAATTGGAGTCTCGTTGGACAAGATAATCATTGGCTCCGTTATGCCACTTGTTCCTGGGCTCGTCATTACGAACGCAGTTAGAGATCTTATGGCCGGACATCTAGTATCCGGATTGTCCCGTGGAGCCGAAGCTTTTCTCACCGCTTTCGCTATCGGAGCAGGTATTGCGGTGATGTTCACATTTTTTTGAGGTGGAAGGACGGTTCTCGATCAATATGGCATTAATGATTCAGCTAATTACAAGTTTTATTGCATCTGCCGCTTTTGGCATCTTGTTTAACACGCCCAAGCGGACCTTATTGAAATGTGGATTATCCGGCATGTTGGGTTGGATGACTTACACGCTTGTTGGATTCTACCTAGATCCACTATTCTCCACAGTCATTGCCACTTTTATCGTCGGTGTCATCAGCCAGTTATTCGCACGTACCTGTAAGAAGCCCGTCATCATTTTCAGCGTTGCAGGCATTATTCCGCTAGTACCAGGTGGCCTTGCTTACGACGCCATGCGGAAGTTCGTGGAGAATGAATATAATATAGCTGTCCAACTTGCGGCGGAAGCCTTTCTTATCTCGGGATCGATAGCTATCGGTCTTGTATTGTCCGAGGTGCTCAATCAAATGATCACGAAGCTATTAGTTAAACGCCCTCGCGTATAACACTTCGATTATTTTACATACCTACCTAACTGTCTATTTCGTCCAAAGAAAAGGGAGATAACCTGCTCAGCGCAGGCTATCTCCCTTCATTCGTTAACGATTATGATTTTCAAGTGTAGACCCTGACTTCGCCTTCAACTCAAATTCCGTCTGAAAAAGTTCTCTCACCATTCTTCGAAGAAAATGGCCGTCTTGATTTCCCAATCCATATTGGTTTTCCCTGGTGATCATCACACCAATCCGTCGTTTCAACATTTCACTCCGACGTACCAACACATCATCATAAGCCAAGCAAGCCAACTCCTCTTTACTTTTTTGTAATACATATATAAGTATAGAGTCTTTACACTCTAAGGGAAAACGTGCTCAAGGCTCTTATAGCTAGCTGAGCAGGGGTCACTCCATGTCAGAGGATCTGACCAGAGGGATTCATAAACATCCTCTTGGATCCTCCCAAATCATCCCACCTTACTTATTTTCACATATTTAACAACTTGACCTTATTTCACTCGTCTTTATTAAGAATAATGAAACCTTTTGGCTACCTATACCGTATCGTTTATTAAGTTTTAAGCTGTTCACATCATCTGAGTTTAGTTTCCGATTACGGGAATAATACTAAGAGATCGTGACTAGGATTAAACAGAACAAGCTTCATAATCATTTCATAGGGAGGAAGTTATGTATGAATTTCAAAGGAAAAGGCTGCCTCTTACCACTGATCATTGTCGTGGCAGTCATCGTCGTTCTCATTGCCGTGTTTGCAGGTAACTATAACAAATACGTTACGGCTGAAGAAACTGTGAATCAAGAGTGGAGTAAGATAGAGGTCCAATTGCAGCGTAGATTTGACCTGATCCCAAACCTCGTAAATACAGTAAAGGGATATGCGGCTCACGAAAAAGATGTCATCAAATCTGTGTCTGATGCACGTGCAGCTCTGGGTGGAGCACGTACACCAAGTGAAGTTGCGCAAGCAGATGAACAGTTATCTGGTGCTTTGAGTCGTCTCCTTGTCGTCGTGGAGAATTATCCGAACCTGAAGGCAGATGCTCAGTTTACGCAATTAATGGATGAACTTTCGGGTACAGAGAATCGGATCGCTGTGGCACGCGCGGACTACAACAAT
The DNA here is from genome assembly GCF_003994475.1 of Paenibacillus anaericanus. Taxonomy (GTDB): domain Bacteria; phylum Bacillota; class Bacilli; order Paenibacillales; family Paenibacillaceae; genus Fontibacillus; species Fontibacillus anaericanus. Next base: position 161,508 of record NZ_RZNY01000007.1, read on the forward strand.
GTAGTAGCGGATTACAACAAATTGATCAAGCGTTTCCCTGGTAACTTAGTGGCTGGAATGCTCGGATTCGAGAAGAAGGATTACTTCGAAACGACAGCAGAATCAAGAAATAATCCTGAAGTTGATTTCGGAACAGAGAATACATCTCTACGCTTCGATAACAAAAGTGTAGATATAGCGAGAGCTGGGGCATGAAGCACCTGAGACTCCCCTTCATTACTCGGGGCATCGCCCAGCGTCATGGGTGGTGTCTCCGGGTATTCATCTTAATGTCCGTCCTGCTCATATCGCTCGCACCGATTGCTATGGCAGCTCCATCCATCCCTGAACCGCGTGGTGATATCTACGTTCAGGATTTCGAGAACCTGCTGACAAGTGAGCAAACCAACGAGTTGAACAGTCTGGGTCGAGCACTTGAGGATCGTACAAAAGCACAAATCGGAGTATTAACGGTACCTTCACTTGGTGGATATACGGTAGAGGATTATGCTCTACAAGCGCTTAGACAATATGGACTTGGTGACAAAAAACTAAACAATGGTGTGTTACTTCTGTTATCGATGGAAGATGGGGAACCAGGTAACAGACCACTTCGTATTGAAGTTGGGTATGGACTTGAGGGGGCTTTGCCAGATGGCAAGGTGGGTCGGATTCTAGATCAAGTAACCATCCCCTATTTAGTCAATAATCAGCCTGGGGAGGCTATTGTTGAAACCTATAAGATGTTATATAACGAAGTGGCCAAAGAATACGGTGTAGAAGACCAGTTAACACCGCAAAATATAGTTGTTCCAAGTGCCACAGAGAGTGCTAGTGGCGATCTGCCACTCGGCTGGATCATCCTTATTGTTGTCTTACTCGCAATTGATTTCATTTTCTTCCGCGGTACTCTGACCTTCTTCCTTCTTTCTATGCTTAGTCGCGGCGGGCGTGGAGGCGGTGGCGGTGGATTTGGAGGAGGCGGTGGTTTTCGCGGAGGTGGCGGTGGTTCCTCTGGGGGCGGCGGTGCAAGTCGCAGGTTTTAATCATAATAGAACTAACTTTTATAGTAATCCTGTCGAAAAACAGCTACTCCCGGTATAATAATCCCTAGTATATAAAGCGGATTCCAGACTAACCTAGTTCCGCCGGAGGGAGAGAACCGTACAACATGAACGATTACACACCACAGAAAGCTGTTTTTTTTGACTTAGATGACACTCTTTATGATCACTTGATTCCTTTTCGCCTCGCGCTGCAAAGCGTACTATCGACAGGGATAGACTTCCCTTATGAACCCGCATATCATCGTTTGCGCTATTTCAGTGATAAATTATCTGCAGAGCGTGGAGGGACCCCGACACAGGGTCATGATCTCGAAGAAATGCGTACCAGCCGATTCCAACTTGCTCTAGCCGAATTCGATATTATCCTAACTACAGAGCAAGCCGCTGCGGTACAGGCTCAGTATCTCAACAAACAATTTCAAATTGAAATGTTTGAGGGCGCGCGGGAACTGATACAGAAGTTACAAGCCCATGGTTACCTCGTTGGGGTTATTACGAATGGTCCGCCAGAACACCAAATGAACAAAATCCAGGCTCTAAATCTGGAAGAGTTCATTCCAAGCGAACTTTTCTTCATCTCGGGTGCTGTCGGCATCACTAAGCCTGATCGCAAGCTGTTCGAGCATGTGACCGATAAATTTGAACTCTCACCTGAGAATTGCTATTATATCGGGGATTCCTGGCGTAATGACGTAGTGGGTGCTTCATCTGCCGGCTGGAACGTGATCTGGTTCAATCACCGTGGTGTAGAGCCAGAGTCGGCACATCGTCCCCATCAACTTGCTAAGAGTTATACTGATTTGACAGCGTATTTACTGGGTGACAAATAAAATCAAAAACAGGGTAGCTCAAAAGTAAATTTACTTTTGAGCTACCCCTTTTTCTATCCTTGTAATGCCTTTCGTACACTTAGAATATACTTCGACTGATCCAGTGGGTTAACTCCTCGGCGGGTTCGTTCGGCCAATACATCGCTTGGACATTCCTCATAACCCGAGAAAAAGGAAGTGAATGAGCTCTTCCCCTTCGTATATGAACTTAATTCTATTGGGTAATCAATAGAAGTTGCCACGGGCAAATATCCTTCTATAACCATGCGATCTCCCTGAAGCACTGGAGGATCAAATGTTCCACGCATTTGACTCAGATCGTTCATCACCCTCCCCCCGTTCTCTTCGGGTACAACGATTCGAACACGAAGTATAGGCTCAAGTAAGGTTATTCCCACGTTAGCCAAACCATTCATAATCCCCATCGGAGTTGCCACTGCGAAATCAAGTGGATGGGTGTGCCATACATGATGCTGACCTTCGATCAAAGTTACTTTCAAATCGGTTACTTCCCAACCGAATATCCCTTGCTGTAATGCCTCAGGAACACGCCTAGCCACTTCATTCTGATACTGTAGCAGCAAATCGTCCGTTCGCACATTAGCATCATACTGTAGCCCACTCCCCCGCGGTCCTGGCTCAATGAGAAAACGAAGCACTGCCCAGCACGGCTTAGGCATCGTATAGGCGATATATCCTTCTCCTCTTTGCTTTGGTGTCTCTTTATAAATAACAGACGGCTGGCCAAATGACACTTGTAAACCATATCTGGTCTCTAGCACACTAGTTAATATTTCCAGTTGAATCGGGCCCATCACTTTAACATGCAATTCCCTTTCATCCTGTAACCACTGCACATCCAGCAGCGGATCTTCCTCAGATAATTCAGTTAGTGCCTGTACGACCTTTGGATAATCAGCTTCATCGATCCAATGCGCTCGAACAGTCAGTAACGGAATTGCCATCTTCGCTTCATCCGGAATCGCATCCGGCACGCCAAGCACATCGCCAATCCGAACATGTGCCAATCCGCAAATAGCCGCAATATCTCCCGCTGTAAGCAACCCTATATCTTCACTATGGCCGCCATCTACTTTGCGAATTTGCGTCACTTTCTCCTGAATGTTTTGTGTATGATTGAATACCGTATCTCGGTTTCGCAAGCTACCTTCATACAAACGGACGAAGGCCATACGCCCCATGCTTTTGTCTCGTTCAATTTTGAAGACGATCCCAGATAACGGAGACTCTATGTTACCGCCTGCTTGAGGTAAATAGGTGATCATCGCATCCATTAATGCGGTAATTCCAATTCCTCTCGCAGCGGATCCGTACAACAAGGGGTATATTTGCGCCGATCTAAACCCTGTCGTCGCAAATTCTCTCCATTGCTCTCTAGAAATGAATTCCCCATTAATATACGATTCTAATAATATTTCATCCCGTTCAGCCAGGCTCTCATACAGCACTTGCTTGGCCTCTGGATCAACATCAGCGTCCCAGATATCCACTGTTGCATTGAAATCCTGTTCCTTCCCCACTGGAAGCTGCATAGGCAGGATATCAGGAGATAAATAAGTTCTAATCTGCTCCAGCACGCTGTCCGAATCAGCACCGATCCGGTCCATTTTATTCACAAAAATTAGCGTAGGAATCCTAAGCTTCTGCAGCGCATTCCAGATTAATTCTGTCTGGGGTTGTACGCCTTCTACTGCCGAGACAATCAATACCGCACTATCCATCACCCGCAGGGACCGCTCGACCTCCGAGAGAAAATCGACGTGCCCCGGCGTATCCACAAGGTTTACTTGAACATCCTTCCATGTAAAAGAGGTCATTGCCGCACGCACTGAAATTCCCCGTTGTCGCTCGATATCCATAGAATCGGTTACAGCGGTACCTGCATCTACGCTGCCCAAAGCCCGGGTTCTCCCACTTTCGTATAGTATATTTTCGGTGGTTGTGGTCTTACCCGCATCCACATGGGCGAAAATCCCAACATTAAGCCGCTTTATGCTTGGGTGTGTCATCGATGCTATCCCCTGTCATGTATGTCCGTTTATTAACTACTTTCTTATACTAAGACGGAATCTCCATAATGTCGACGATACCAACTCATAAAAGCATCAGATATCGCTTTACCCGCCAAGCCATTTGGATGTGGATCATAAACTGAGCTCATATATTCCGGCTTAAGTAGATGGTCATTGGGAGCGGCCTGAGAAAGAACATGAGCAACATCAAATACTCGGCTCACCCCCACAGGTGGATGAGTAAGGATCGTGTGATTCACCTTACGCCATACATTTTCCTGTTCACCGCTAAAATTAAACGTAGGCACAGTGAATAGAGTAACTTCAGTTGACGGAGAAGTCTCCTTTATTTTGGATACAATCGTCGTCAGATCAGTTAATAGTTGTTCCGCACTTCGTTTGCCAATATCAATGTCATTTACACCAAGTGCAATAATGACCTTATTCCCTTGCTTGGCTTTATATAGCCATGATCCATCTGTTGCTGTATCGTAGGCTCTTCCCCAGCCAGAACCAATGTTCCACACTCCAACATTTGATCCCATTTCTGCTGCGATCCTTGCGACCCAATATTCATAAGCATCCTTGGTAGTTCGCACTCCCTGTGTAATGGAATCGCCCAAGAATACAATATGCTCCCCCACGTCCTTTTTGTAACCTATGTAACTAGGAAATACCAACATATTCTCGGACTCCGTAAATGAAGTAGCCGACTCCTGATGTGCCAAGTTCCCTGGAGCATCATAGGCCGTAACAAGCATCTGCTCTACGTTGAAGGGATACGTTTTGCCGGGTGAACATGTTGTAATCGTCCAAGTAAAGGAAAGATAATGCCCCTCAGGCAAATGAATACTCACTTCATCGCTGTAGAACTTCTCGCCTGGTGTTACTTTTTTTGAATCTTTGCCTGCAAAAGTGACCGGAATTTGAGATCCTTCTACCACTTTACCGTCCGGAGTCTTCCCTCCATCAGCCACAAAAGCTGCCTCAATCAACCACTCTCCGCCTAATTGACTTCCGACAGCAACCTGCCCCATATCCCAAGTGGAATCAATTGCGTTACTATGCCAAAATTTAAGATTCAATGATCCATTCTCTCTAAGTTGAATATAGGATCGAAAGGTATGCGTGAATACGTTGCCCTTGTCCATAATATAATTTGTAGCCGTAGAAACAACTGTTGCCGAAGTATAGTCCCCCCGCATTATGCATTCATCGTTTTGTTGTATTCTGTATGTATCCATAGCAAGCCCTCCATATATCGAGTAAAAAAATATAGACTTGATTCCATAATAGATATATAACACTTTTTCATATAGATGGTTACATATAAATCAAAAAAGCGACGCCAATAGGCGCCACCATGTATCTTTTCTGACATTGATCACTTATCCAATAGTCCACCCGTTATATCTTTTCCACCGTACCATTTCTCCATAATATAATCCGTATTATGCTCAAACAAGTCCTTTAAAAACTCAACTTCTAGTTTCAAATCCTCGCCGATATTATAATCGAATGTATGCTTCGGCCATTCATACTCTGCTTTTGCTGCAATCGGAGCAGCCAATAGCAAGGCATCTACTAATCTCTTGCGATTTATTTTCTTAACTCTCATTATGAATTCCTCCCTACATTATTATATCGACAGAAAGGGAGATATCCTTTATAAGTTATAATATTCGGTTCAAAAATGCTTTCGTCCGTTCATGTCTAGGATTACCAAATAGCTCTTTAGGTGTGCCAGATTCTATAAATTGGCCATCCGCCATAAATACGACTCGGTCAGCAACCTCCTTGGCGAATCCCATCTCATGAGTCACTATGACCATTGTCATCCGCTCCTCAGCGAGTCGCTTCATAACCTCTAACACCTCACCCGTCAATTCGGGGTCGAGAGCCGATGTAGGTTCATCAAACAATAATATTTCTGGGTCCATCATCAATGCCCGAGCAATCGCCACACGCTGTTTCTGTCCACCGGAAAGGTGCTGTGGATATACATCCATTTTGTCTGTCAATCCGACTTTCTCCAATAAAGCAGTACTTTTGCTACGTATATCGGCGGTATGTTGTCCTTTCACCAGCTTGGGTGCTAGCTCCAAGTTACCTTGAACTGTTAAATGAGGGAACAGGTTGAAGTGTTGAAATACCATCCCCATGCGGGCAGTAATCTCCTTGATCTGGTGTCCCCCAGAATATCGGCCCTCTTTGACAACGTAATCACTACCGATCTTAATACTACCACCGTTCACCTCTTCCAAATGGACCAGACTGCGCAGCATCGTGCTTTTACCTGATCCAGACGGACCGATAACAGCCACAACCTCACTTTGTTTGACTTCAAAAGAGACATTCTTCAATACTTCAAGACTCCCGAAGGATTTCTTGAGATTTGTTACTTCGATGATCGCCATATTTAGCCAGTCCTTTTATTGAAATTTGAACTTTCTCTCAAGCCATTTAAAGAATAAAGTTAATACAAGAGTCATTAGCAAATATATAATTCCGGCAATAAAAAACGGCATGATCGTAAAATCACGGTTCACCGCGGTCTGGGCAAAATGTAGCAACTCCGGTACCGCCACCGCGTAAAGTAACGCTGTATCTTTGATCATCGTAATCGATTCATTCGACACGGCAGGTAAGGCCACTCGGAACATTTGCGGTAGAACAATTCGAGTCAGTGTATGCCAGCGACCAAGCCCAAGCACCTGCGCTGCTTCATACTGTCCTTTATCAACCGCCAACAATCCACCGCGGAAAATTTCAGCAAAATAAGCTGCATAATTCAATGTAAAGGCCAAGCAGGCTGCAGCAAAGCGATCCATTACTAAATATTCGCCAATGACAGGAATCACGGGTAGACCGAAACAGAAGAATGCCATCTGCAACAGAAGTGGTGTTCCTCGCATGACGTAAATATACCCATGTGCAAGCCAAGCTAATGGCTTTATTGCACTCTTAACGATCAACGTAATAACAAAACCAAGTGGAATCGACAGTATGATAGTGATGAAGAACATAAGTACCGTCGTTCGTGCACCCTCCAGCATTGGCCCTGTAATTCTTATTAAATAATCCAAACTCATATCTTCGTCTCCCCAATAACAAAAACCGGATCCCTTTACTCATCCGGTTCCCATAAGATAATACAACAATCGTAATCTCTACCTTAGTACCAACGACTTTACTCTAGTTCTACTTCAATACTTTATCTTCGCCAAACCATTTCTGAGATATCGTTGATGCAGTTCCGTCCTGATTCAGTTCATCGAGTGCCTTTTGCAACTTATCCAGCAATTTCTCGTTCCCCTTCTTCACACCAACTCCATACTCTTCTGGGGCTAGCGATTCATCAAGCAATTTAAACGTTCCTTCTTCTTGGGACATGTAGTATCTTGCAACCACTTCATCAATAACGACTGCATCCAGTCGCCCCGTCTTCAAATCGCTTAATGCGAGTACGTTATCTGGAAATTCAGAAATTGTCTTGATCTCGGATTTGATTGGAGTTGCATCCAAGGCATCCGCTGCCGAAGACAAAGATTGAAGTCCTACCACTTTACCAGCCAGTTCAGATACCGTAGAAATACTAGAATCGGCCAGTGTAGCGACGACTTGGCTATTAGCTAAATATGGCTTAGTGAATAACACTTTGCCTTTACGTTCATCAGTAATTGTATAACCGTTCCAAATGAGATCAATTCGTCCACTGTTCAACTCGGATTCTTTCGACTTCCAATCAATCGGTTGAAAGGTTACTTCCATCCCCATCTTCTCTGCAGCCGCTTTTGCATAATCGATGTCAAATCCGACAATTTCATTATTATCATCTCTAAATCCAAGTGGAGCGAACTTATCATCAATCCCAATCACTAGTTTGTTGTCGCTATTACCGGAGCCGGAACACCCAACTACCGCAAGTAACATCATACCTAGTACCAAACTTAATAGAGTTATTTTCTTCATATAGAATCTCTCCCTCTTATCTACAAACTATTAATATACTTTAGTCCGGTAATACGTTATCAGAGTCCTATGATACCATATTACCTTAGGAGAGTCGAGAGTTATAGGGGGGCATAAGCGTGGTAATTCCTGTGTATCACACAAAATTAACAAATGTCTTTGGCCGTAAATTGGCTTAATTGTCTATAGATGTCTACAATCTCATCCATCTTCATTCGCACGAGTCCGCTCGAAGAAGGAGCCACAAATTCGTGAACTCCTTCAATAATTGATTCCTGCCTAAATCCCCAATCAACACGGGGGTTACGACTAAACTGACTGTATACACCTTTGCCCACAAAACAAGCAACCTGTGGCCGGTACTCACTCAGCTTTGCATGTAAAATTTCTCTACCCTCTGTGTACTCCTCCCGGGTAATATCCTCAATCCCACGTGTGGGACGTGCGACGATATTCGTGAACCCATATCCTAGTTTCAGCAGTTCTCCATCCTCAGAGGCATCATATAACCGGGGTGTCAGTCCGGAGGAATAGAGTATTCGCCAGAAGTTATTACGTGGGTTAGCATAATGATGCCGGGTCGCGCCCGATCTTAGACTGGGGTTGAATCCAATGAATAAGATCGTTAATCCATAATCTAGATGATCCGGTATTCCTTCCACGGTGTCCTCTCCTTCCACTTCATCGATTTCAAAGGTTGATGAGATCGATTCTACAGAAAGAGGGACCGCTTTTCAAACTACGTCATAACGTAACAATAACTTTCGTCCAACTTCAACCCCATATAGCAGAGAGAGATCGTTCCCTTTTGTTACTCATGAACCCCTCGATCCGCTCCAGTGCTTCTGTCAGTTTCCGGGTTGAAGTTGCATAAGAGCAGCGGATGTAGCCTTCTCCACCTGTTCCGAAGATATGACCAGGCACAACGGCAACTCCCGCTTCCTTCAGCAGCTGCATGGCAAATTCCGCCGATGTCAGCCCCGTATGTTCAATGGATGGAAAAGCATATAAAGCTCCATTCGGCTCGTGGCACGATAATCCAGTGCTTCTGAGTCCAGCAACAAGCAACTGTCTACGCTGGTCAAAACAGTCTTTCATCATATCCTTATCCCCAAGCGCATTTCGCAAAGACTCGATAGCGGCGATTTGTCCGAGCACAGGTGCACACATTGCGGTGTATTGGTGAATCTTCAGCATAGCTGCGATCAACTCAGGGTTGCCGCATGCATACCCTACTCTCCAGCCGGTCATGGCAAATGCCTTGGAGAAGCCGCTGATTACAATTATCTGCTCCTTCATTCCGGGAAGAGCGGCAATGCTGGTATGTTGACCCGTATACGTCAATTCTGCATATACTTCATCCGATAGGACAATCAAGTTGTTCGCCTTGACGATTTGTGCAATTGGCAGCCAATCCTCGTAGGACATTACGGCTCCGGTAGGATTGTTAGGAAAATTAACCACCAATAGTTTAGAGCGCGGTGTGATAACCTTTTGCAAAGCTTCGGCTGTGAGCTTGAACCCCTGCTCTGCTGCTGCCGGAACCTCTACCAACACGCCCCCGTTCAGATGGGCGATCGGAGAATAGGCAATATAGCCGGGAGAGGGAATAATCACTTCATCCCCATGAGCAATTAAAGCCCGCAGCGCCAAATCCACCGCCTCACTGCTTCCCACTGTAACCAGGATCTCATTGGCTGGATCATAGCGGAGCCCAAACCCATTATGCAGATATCCGGCGATTTCTTCCCTCAATTCCGGTAGCCCGGCGTTCGGAGTATACATTGTCTCTCCCCTGTTCAAGGCGCGGATGCAAGCGGCTCTGACATGCTCCGGTGTGACGAAATCCGGCTCTCCCACTCCAAGGGATATAATATCTTTGTTAGCTGCACTCAGATCAAAAAAAGCCCGGATGCCCGATGGTGCAATCTCCCGGACACGCGGGGCAATAAGTTCATTCAGCATGAACAAGCCCCCCATTCCGACTGCTTCGTTCCACCAGTGAGACAGCAATAATCCGGTCTAGCAAGGAACTGAAAGTCATCCCTGCCGCATGAGCGCTTTTGGGCAACAGACTGGTCTTCGTCATTCCCGGTAGCGTGTTCACTTCCAGCACATACGGAATACCATCTAGTAACAGCATATCAATCCGTGCATACACACTGCATTTAAGTGCTTTATAACTAGCCCATGCCGCGGTGCGCACCTGCTCCTGAATCTCCAATGGCAAGGCTATCACCTGTTCATCCGCCCCACCTGCCTCATATTTGGCACTATAGTCGAACCATTCTCCCTGCACCGCTTCAATCCCCAGGATAGGCAGCAGTTCATCTTCTACAATGGAACAGGTTATTTCCTGTCCTTTAATGTAGCGTTCGATCATGACGGAAGCATCCTTGGCAAAAGCTTTCTGCACAGCATTCCGTAGTTCCTGGCTCCCGTTCACCTTCTCCACCCCGATGCTAGATCCGCCGGAAACCGGCTTCACCATCACCGGATAACCCAGTAGCTCTACAGCCTCCGCTGTGAATTCCGCCATGCTGCTCCAGCACAGCCAATCGGGTGTCTGTACACCTTCGCTGCGTAGAATTTTTTTGGACAAATCCTTATCCATGCACAGGCTGCTGGACAACACACCGCTTCCGGAATACGGAATTCCTAGCGTCTCCAGTGTCCCTTGAACCGTACCATCTTCGCCATATGACCCATGTAGAGCCAGCAACGCAAAATCAAGCCCCTTCACTGCATCAACCAGTTGTTCCCGCTGCGTAATTACAATGGGGATGACTTCATATTTGTTCGGGTCGAGCTGCTTCACCATTTCTCTCCCCGTCATCAACGACACCTCATATTCAGATGAAACTCCGCCCATAATGACGCCTACTTTCATCTTCCTCACCTCTTATCCCATTAGTTGTCGTGCCACATTGCCGATAATTACGATACCTTTGCGAATATCCTCATCATTTACCCTGGAGAAACCTAGCCGCAATGTATTCTGTCCTGTGCCATCTGTAAAGAAGATATCCCCCGCAGTAAAAATAACACCACGCTCATGGCAAGCAGCCAGTAGCTCACGGGTATTAAAACCCTCCTCAAACGTTACAAAAAGATGCAATCCACCATCCCCCGATACCGTTGCATAAGGAATCAACTCTTTGCAGCACTCCATGGTTAATTCGTATTTTCGTTTATATTCTGATTTTGCCCGCTTCAAATATTTCTCGAGATGGCCTCCCAGTAGATATTGATACAAGATGGACTGATCCAGCGTCGAGGTGTGTATGCTACGTGCCCGTTTCGTGCTCTCCAGAACCGAGATCAACTCCCGATCGGCAAGAATCCAGCCCACCCGCAGCCCTGGGAACAGCACCTTGGAGAAGCTTCCCAGATAGACCACACTGTTCCCACTGCCCGCCGTAGCGATAAGTGGCGCCACATGCGCCCCTGAATAACGCAATTCCTCGTTAAACCCATCTTCGATCACCGGGATTTCATACTGTGTCATCAGCTTCATCAAGCTCTGTCTTTTCTCAGGGGACATGACAATGCCTGTGGGATTATGATAGGAAGGCACAAAGTAAGCGCAGTCGTAGACCCCTTCCTCCAATGCCTGTTTCAGTTCTCCCAGGTGAATGCCGTCCCGCTCCAAGGAAATCCCTTTTAGCTCAAAACCATGCAGCTTCATATTCTTGATTGCCGTGTGATGTGTTGGATTCTCACAGATTACAGCCCCACCTTTCTTGCTTAGGGCCGACAATACAATATCGAATCCTTCCGTAAATCCATTGGTAATCAAGATATCCTTTCCGTGCATGTCTACACCTTTGTGCTCCATATACTGCCGCAAATAATCTATTAATGGCTTATAGCCTTTGGCGTATCCATAATTAAGCAGCACGTTCCCCTCTACCGACATCCGCTCCATAAAGGCTCTTTTTACATGATCCAGATCGAACAGATTCTCATCCGGAGCTATGCTGGTAAAAGAAATCGTCCCTTTCTCCGCGCGTATTCCACGCTTCATAATATCTAGGTCCTCGGCCATTCGCGCATGCCCATTCAACCGAGTCTTCCAGTCCAGCGTCCATGTAGGGACACTAATACTGCCGGCTGCAGCAGGGGCTACATAGCTCCCTTGACCTTGTACCGCATAAGTAAACCCGTCATCCTCTAGACTCTCATAGGCGGAGATCACGGAGTTGCGGCTGACCTGAAGTAACAAGCTGAGCTCCCGAGTTGAGGGCAGCTTCTGGTTGCCCTGTAAGGCACCCTTTATAATCAAATGCTTCATATAATCCTTGACTTGGATATATACCGGACGTCCGGCAATGAGCTTGAAATCCTTAAACATTCTTCAATCGCCCCCATAGCTATCATGGCACAGACCGTACTTAATAAAAAGAACCACCGTCCTGGATTTTTCATCCGGCTGTGGTTCTTGAGTGGTTGCTATACGATCACTTTATTATTAATACACTCGATGGATAACATCCTCGAAATCCGGTTCTTCCATATCGATATCGTCAATTTCACCCCAACCCTCTAACTCGCGAAGAATGTCCATCGTACTCCATTCCTGACGGTTAGCTTCCACCGTAACTATATTGTCCTGTACCTTGGTAACGTGTATTGGCATGTTGATCAGGGAGGAACTAATTATAGGGTTGTTTCTTTCAGACAAACTCGCCTGGAAATGCTCTGGGATGTGAAAAGCTCCCCTGAATGCGACCCGAAACAACGTAGGTAATCCAATACTATCACGGAGCCCCTGTGTTGTTCCATCATAGGACAGCTGACCTTCGTTGATGACCATAACCCGTTTGCATAATTGCTCAATATCATCCATATCATGTGTGGTTAGCAAGATGGTTTTGCCAAATTGCTCATTAAGTATTTTCAAAAACTGACGGATATTCCGTTTGGCGTTCACATCAAGTCCGATGGTTGGCTCATCTAGAAATAGCAAGTCGGGATCATGTAGCATTGCCGCCGCCAAATCTGCGCGCATCCGCTGCCCCAGTGATAGCTTACGTACCGGAGTAGCCCAAAATTCATGCAAATCAAGCAACTCAGCGAACTGGTCCAGACGCCGTTTTTTGTCTGCTGGAGTAACGCCGTACATTTCGGTCAAAATATCATAGGAATCCTTAACAGGCAAATCCCACCAAAGTCCGCTACGTTGACCGAATACGACCCCAAGTCGCCTTACAGTTTGACGTCGTTCCTTATGCGGGTCCATCCCGCCAAGCAGCACCTTACCTGATGTTGGGTGAAGTATGCCCGTGAGCATTTTGATCGTTGTTGATTTTCCCGCTCCATTTGGACCGATATAACCAATAAACTCCCCACTGTCTACTTGGAACGAAATGCCACGTACCGCTTCCTTAACGATATAATCCCGCGAGAATAGTGTACGTAATCCGGCGAATCGCCCCTCACGAGTAACCGGAGTTTTAAACTGCTTTCGGATCTCAGTTACCTCAATGTTCATGTAAATCCCTCCCTTTTATCTGAAATTCACCTAGCTCCCTGTACTTTGATATTTAGTAATACCAAACTGCCAGAAACGTAGACTTCCGTACAGACAGAGCCCTGCAGCCACCGCCACTACTCCTGGAACCCAAGGTCCAAGCTCACCACGCAAAATATATAAAGCCGGTACATAGTTTACTAGTCCTACCGGAATAACTATTAACAATAAAGAAGACAACCATTTAGGATAGAGACTGAGCGGGTATTGTGCTGCGGTTCGAGCCGCGTCTTCCGTAATGTTCTGCAACTCAGTGATCCGCGTTGTCCAAAAACCAATCGTTGCGGTAGCTAATCCGATCGAGAACATAATAACGGCCCCAGTACAAATCGCCAGTAAAGTCAAAGGTACGGATACCCAGTTCACCTGCCCACGGCTCATCATGGCCCCAAGTGACCAACAAAGCAGAAAACCACCCTGCAGAACCTCACCTAACATAATTCTAAAGCTCTGTGGCATCAGCGTTAGCAGAACGGGAAGTGGTCGTGTCAGTAACTGATCTAGTTCACCACCTACCAAATACTTCTCTAGATGATGAACTTCATCAGCGAACGTGCGGTACAACGTCTTTGACAAGGTGATCACCGCGAAGAGGTAACCAATTTCATATAGTGACCACCCCTGAATAGCTCCGAACTTATACAACACAATGGCCACCATCAAAAATTCAGAGATTTGAATAAGAGCAGCAAGAACAGAGGCCAGCACAAAATTAAACTTGTACTGCATCCGGCTTCGGATACTTGTTCGAATCAACAAACGATACAAAGAAAACCACGATTTTGCGTTCATCCTCCCTGCACCTCCACTTTTCGCCTAAGCCACTGTGTCGCTAATAGACAACCACTTGTCATAAGAGCACACCAAAACAACGTTCCCCATAACAACGAAACGTCACCAAACCCAAGAAAAATTCGCGTAGGTACATACAGAAGATACGGATACGGGGTCAGCCAAGCGAAGCGCTCCAGCCAGTCGGGTAGCCATTCCAGTGGAATAAAAAAACCAGCGAGTAAATTAATCATTGCATGATTCCCCCAATGCAGCCACGAAGATTCCGTAGTCCACATCGCACTTACACCAATTAAATAATTCATACAGATAGCTAAATATGCCGCTCCAAATAGCCCTACACCTACATATATCAGAGTGAGCCAACTACCGGAAAACTGTAAGCGAAAGACAACAACATACAACAAATAAATAGGGAGGGACTTATACAGAAACTGGTAGGCGATCTGCCCCCATTCCCGGGCCATCAAATGCGTGAACAAATGGACGGGACGTAGCAAATCAAGTGAAATGAGACCGGTTCGCACCGCTTGCGGGATACCAAGACCGTTCGTAATAAATCCGGAAATCCACAACGACGATTGGGTGAAGGCAATATAGCTTACCATCCCCTGCGTACCGTAATCTCCAAGAACGTGGTCTTTGCCTAGCCCAATCCAAATACAGGCATACATGTAGCCGAACATCGCACTTGCGATATTATGCACCATGTGTGCACCGCGATACTGAAGATTGCGGGCATAGGCTTTAGAAGCCAAAGTGAAATAAAGCATGCAGCACCTCCGATAAGTGTGTGTGACAGCCTCTGCTGTCTACTTCAGACAAGGTAAATTTTGAGAGAAGGTGTATATCATAGCAAACGTTTACATATTAAGCAACACTTTATTTGCACACCCCCATAATCAGTGTTGGGCGTAGTCAGATATCACTCTAACGGAACTGGCAGCCCTTATTTTGAGTTTTGAGGGTCGAGAAAAATTCTAACGGAACTGAAAGACCTTATTCCTTCCAAATGATGCTCTACTGCATGAACAATGCTGAAATAACGTCTCCTGGTTCCGTTACAATCCAGAACAGTAGAATATTCCACAAATAAGGTCGCTGAGTTCCGTTACAGCCAGCGATTTGCGCTCATGTCCTGCGACTGGCAATCATTTTACAGCCTGCGATTCGCAATCAACTTCGATTCATGGTCAAACACTAGTGCTGGTTTTGTGCCCTTTTATGCTTAGAACGCATGGGTTCTCAAACCATTTGCTCTATATAAAAAAATAAAGCCTCGGATTTCTCCGAGGCTTCACTAGCTAAGTTCTTCAATAGGTTTTCACAACACATCTGTCTGCTATATCGATCTTATGAAAACACCTTATCAAATCCTATTTTTGACCGCTGCAGCAATTGGTCCGGACTTTCAGTCGCATCTAACGGTGTAATCACTTCTTGAGATACCACACCACGGTACCCAATATCGCCTAGACTCTTCACAAAACCTTGCAAATCAATAACACCTTCACCCGGATATAGTCTATCATTATCCAGCAATTGCCCTACGGGAAGGTCATATGCATCGTTTATATGAACGTGAACAATTTGCTCCGATCGCAACTGCTTGCGGAGGTCATCCGCCGTAAACCCTGTCGTATAGCAATGGTAGGAGTCTACCAAGAGCCCCACATTAGGCAATCCAATGGCATCGATTAACGCGAGGGTATCATTCACAGTCCATATGAAAGGATTTTTCCAAGCGGTGCGGAGATGATGAGGACCCACAAACTCCAAACCAAGCTTAACATCATAAGCCCCTAGTACCTCTGCTATAATCCGCAAGCGCCGAACCGCCTGGGCCATAAACAACGCTGGACTCTGATCGGTAGCTGGCAAAATGTATGTACAACAGCTTCTACAGCCTAGTGCTGCAGCCGCTGCTGCTGATTGTGCTAGCCCCTTCAGACCTTCAAGAAACTCATCCTCTGTTCGGCGCCATTCCACGTTCAAACCGATAGAACCAATCAACATCTTATGTTGCCCTAGCAGTTCTATGGCTCCTTCTAACCCAACACAAGCAATTAACGACTCCGCTTCAATATCTACTGCACCAAAGCCGTATTCCGCCGCTAAGCGGATAAACTCTTCATCACGGACCTGACCAATCCCTGCCTTACTTAAGCCTTTAATCAATGTTGAACTCTCCCCATTTTTAAAATGTATTCCCCTAAACTTATCATTAGCAAATTTCCAGATCAGATAAGTAATTCCATTTCCCGGTTAGATATTTTAACTAAATACAATCTCCTTCACTATACCTCCAT
Source organism: Paenibacillus anaericanus (assembly GCF_003994475.1). Classification (GTDB taxonomy): domain Bacteria; phylum Bacillota; class Bacilli; order Paenibacillales; family Paenibacillaceae; genus Fontibacillus; species Fontibacillus anaericanus. Next base: position 178,023 of record NZ_RZNY01000007.1, read on the forward strand.
CAAAATCTTTAACGGCGAAAGCATTCCCTTCTAACACTCCATAAGAAGAAGGGTAGTTAACTTTGGGCAATGCAATAGATCCTGGATTAAGCACATAAATCTCTTCACGCTTCTCAGCTACAGGAATATGGGTATGTCCTTGAATAAATATATCCCCTGCGGTCAGCGGAGGCAATTGCTCCATATGGAATCCATGCCCGTGCGTGACAAAGATCCGGCGCCCTTCGTGGAACAGGATAGAATAATCGCCCATCATTGGGAACTCAAGCAACATCTGATCTACTTCAGCATCACAATTGCCACGGATTGCGATAACACGATCTTTCTGACCATTAAGTAGAATGGCGGTCTTCTGAGGATCATAACCTTCAGGCAGTGGGTTCCGTGGACCGTGATACAAATAATCCCCAAGCAGGATTACGTAATCGGCCTGTTCTTCTTTTACCTTTTCCAAAGCTCGCTCTAACCAATATGCAGACCCGTGAATATCTGAGATAAACATGAATTTCATTATGAATCGACTCCTTTTGATTTATATATTGACTCCGAAGCTAGCCTTTTCTTACGTTTAGCTGGAAGTACAAAGAATAACGAATACATACCTACGAAAAAAAACAGCGCTACACCTTCCTCAGCCAGTAGATAATAAGGATAGGGTCCCAATAGATCCAGTGCAGACGCCGTATCCGGTTTATGATTAAGGAACATGTAATTCGAACCGAGGAGATAATTCACAGTACCAACCACTAATGCCAGAACATTCAGAAACAACAGACTCCAACCGATTGATTTCCACGTTGGCCTCTGTTGCTCGATCCATGTCATGTAGAGTGGAGATAGAACAATAGCACCATGGGCGATGAAGTACTCGAAGTAACGAAAATGTGGATAACCGTATGCTAAGGCGGGTGTAATTAAAGCTTGGAATGCCCCGGCTATTCCGGCAAAATACAGAATCTGATATAGCTTGTTACTTCGAGCAAGTAGCATGATGATTGAGAGAATAAGTGTGACACTACATAACTCAAGCGGCAGCGTATATCGAACATCCCATAAATCATTCGCGAAATACCATGTGTTAAGACCAATCTCCGTCAGAGCTAGAACAACAACCAGTCCATATCGAATCGCCGATGCGACAATTCGGTTCCTCCTGATCCTATGCCTCCCTATATACAAACCCAATACGAATAAAATGATTACCCCAATTACGATCCCATGTTGAGCAGAGAACATAATAAATTCCGGCGAATTCCCTTGGGAGAAGAAGGATAATAACGTCATAAGCGCTTCCTTTCTATCGGGAGACTTGGACTTTGCTTAGTGACTGAATTTCACAAAAAAAACGTGCTACCGCCGTATCCATAAATACAGGGTAACACGCTTCTGAATTGTTTAAAAGTATCCGTATACCAACCTGAAATCTAAGCAATAGATCCATTCGATTAAAAACTGGGTCTTTATTTCTGAATGGAAGCTGTACCTGCTCCTTCGTCTTTGCCTTGTCCCTGTCTAGATATAACGAACAACGCTCCCCAGATCAGAATAAAGCCAACAATTTGTGGACGAGTGATCATCTCTTGAAACACGATCCAGTTAATAAGCACCCCTACCATCGGGAAGCTGAGTTCAGCTAAAGTCGCGACCGAAGCCTTTGTCGTAGTCAGTCCTTTATAATACACTAACAAACTGAGTAATCCTGGCAACAATGCCTGCCCGAGTAGATTTAGCGAAACGCCCGCAATAGCAGATGTACCTGATGGTATATTCCATGCTGCTCCTTCACTCCAAGTGAGAGCGAGCAATATCGGTAAAGCGAGAATAAAACGTAACGATGTCACAGTCTCATATTTCATTTGGCCTACCATCATACGTCCCATAACCGTTGATCCACCCCAGAGAGCGGCTGCTCCTAGCGACAACAAGCTACCTACTTGGACAAAGTCCTTCCAATGACCTATAGGTAAAGTAAAACCGAAGGTTAACAAGTACGTACCACCCAATGCGACCAAGGCCAGTGGGAAGAAATAGCGAGGCAAAGATTCCTTCAGTAACAATCTAGCTAGAATAATTGCGAATAATGGCTGTAGCTTTTGTAACAAAAGAACGGCATTGAGATTTCCGTTAGTCAGTCCCATGGTAAAGAGCACCGTCGCTATAGCTGATCCACCCCACGAAATGAAGAGCAACGCCCCAACCTGTTTCCATCCCAGACCACGTAATTCACTACGGTTCTTCCACATTAACGGAAACATCACTAAGGCAATAATGACATGTTCGAGTAGTACAATTTGCGCCGAGGTGAGCGTATCGAGCAGAAGGATCCTAAATAGAGGATCAACTCCCCATAGTGCTGCTCCTAATACGACTAACCAAAATCCACCTCTTGCTGAATCTCTTTTCATCAATGCTGGTTTAACATTTGCGCTTACGTTCTCCATTTGTCTGTCCCCTTCTTGAATATGGGGTCTACAGCAGAAAGCCCCTGTTATCGACAAATCATCGACAGTAACAGGGGCTGATCAAATAAGCTTGCACAGGAAATAAAGCTGCGGCATGCTATATCTTTGATCTTCTCCCATCCGGACTTTACCGTCGGCCTTGGAATTACACCAAGTCAGTCGTCATCGTTATCCAATGACGAGTCGCGGGCTATAGTTCATTCACTAGGAACAAACCTCACCGCCGGTCAGGAATTTCACCTTACCCCGAAGATCCATATTCAATTGAATTGTAGTTGTATTTAATGATATGAACTGTATTCATTGTACTGCGACAAATATCCACTCTCTGTTAAGTAAGTCACATTGAATTGAAAAATGCTTTAGTTTCATGAAATACATATTCACTTACATTAATATAGCATCATTTTACCCATTTGTAATCCACCAATCTGTGGAGAGCGAAAAAAATCTACAGAAAACTTCAATTATTTAAACGCAGGTACGGCAATCTCGTCGTAATTTTCCTCTAAAAACTTTTTCACTTCTGGACCAGACATCACTTTAGCAAGCTTCTGAATGATCTCAGAATCCTGATTATCTGCACGAGCCACTAGCGTAATCACGAACTCCGAATCATCGGTTTCTGTAAGTAGTGCATCTTTCTTAGGCGTCAATCCAAGTGGGCTGGCATAAGCTGGTGTCATGAGAACCAAATCAGCATCATCCAGCATACGAGCAAGCATCAGTAGGTCGACCTCTTCGAATTTAAATTTTTTCTTATTTTCGATAATGTCGCCTTGTGTAGCTTGAATGCCAACGCCTTCCTTCAGCTTAATTATTCCGGCTTTATCGAGCATGACGAGCGAACGGCCGATATTGGTAGGATCATTCGCAATCGCGATGGTCGCCCCGTCAGGTAACTCTTCCATTGATTTGTAACGTTTAGAATAAGCACCATAGATCGCATTATAAATCGGCTGAATCGGAACGAGTTCTGTATTCTTATTCTCATTGTATTGATTCATATAAGGGACATGCTGGAAGAAGTTCGCATCCACTTCTTTATTAGCAAGCGCATCGTTCGGCTGAACGTTATCTGATAGAACAACAACTTCAAGGTTAATCCCTTCTTCCTTAAGCAGTGGCTTCACCACATCTAGAATTTCCGTCATGGGTGGAATCAAGGTCGCAACTTTCAGGGTTGTTTCTGTTTGTGCAGGTGTATTGTTCTTGTCCTGCTCCGGTTGATTCTCTTTCGCTTGATTGTTACCACAACCAGCTATAACAACCATTAGTAGCACTAGCATCGACATCATTTTTTTGTTCATGATTAAATTTACCCCCTATGTGTATTAAATACCATTTTCTGTCGGTAGGTGACTGCTCCTTGGACAAACGATCCATTCGGTCGCTGCTACCTAACGCTTACCTTCTATCCAACTTTCTAGCAATAAAACCTCCAATGAATTGGATGCTTTGGACCAAAATGATCATCAAGATGATCATAGCTGCCATGAGTTCCGTCTCAAAGCGTTGGTACCCGTAGCGGATCGCAAAGTCGCCAACTCCCCCGCCCCCCACTACTCCCACTACAGTCGAGTAAGAAATAAAACTAATCGTGGAGGTTGTAAGGCCTAGTACTAAGCCAGAGCGTGACTCTACGTATAAAAACTTTATGATTATTTCCAGTTTGGATGCCCCCATGGATTGCGCCGCCTCGATAACTCCACGCGGAACCTCTAACAACGATTGCTCCACTAACCTGGAATAAACAGCAATCGCTACTATTGCCAAGGGAACGGAAGCCGCAAGTGTTCCAATCGCCGTTCCAATTAGAAGACGAGTTAGCGGAATCATAAAGACAACAAGTAATAAAAATGGAAATGAGCGAATGATATTAACTAGGTTATTCAGCACAAGAGATACAGAACGGTTCTCGTAAAGTTGTCCCTTCCGGCACAGATACAGCAAAGTACCTATAGGAAGCCCGAGCAGGATTGCCGCACCAATGGAAATCCCCACCATCACGAATGTTTCTCCGATCGCCTCGACAATCTCGGATCGATATTTGACCACTTGATCCAGCATGACAGACAAGTCAAACACTATGCATCCCCCGCTTCACCTAACAGTTGTTCCCGAAATGATGGCGGAAGAGGAAGCGCCGAATCCCTGCTACGCCCTTGCAAAGCAAAGGTATCGGTGATTGAACCATTCTCCATGACGGACACGGTGTGGCAGATCCTTTTGACCACATCCATCTCATGTGTGACAATGGCTATCGTAACGCCCAATGTCTCATTAATATGTCTCAGCACTTCCAATATTTCCACCGTGGTCTTGGGGTCAAGTGAAGACGTGGGTTCGTCGCATAGGAGCACTCGGGGATGATTAGCGAGTGCTCTAGCAATCGCCACCCTTTGCTTCTGCCCTCCACTTAACTGAGCAGGATACTGATCCGCCTTATCTAACAAACCAACAAATCGTAAGCACTCGGCAACACGCAGTGCCCGCTCTTTCTTGGGAATGCCCGCTAGCTCAAGTGGAGTGGCAACATTCCCACTCACTGTCCGATTATGTAGTAGATTAAATTGCTGAAAAATCATACCGATCGATCTGCGCGCCTCACGAAGCTGTATCTCTGACATTTGAGTCAAGTCAGCCCCATTAACCATAACCTTGCCTTCGTCTGGAGGTTCCAGAACGTTCATCATTCGTAGAAGTGTGGATTTGCCTGCACCACTTTCACCAATGATCCCGTGAATCTCTCTTTCTGCAATGTCGAGAGTGACAGATTTAACGGCTTCAAAGTCCCCCTCCCGCAGAGCATACCTTTTGCTTACCTGTTGCAGCGAAATGATAAGGAATTCCCCCTTATTTTCGACTTGAAAAACTGTACTAATTATTTGCGTTAGCTGTTTATATGGATAATTGGCTTAATTATAGACTATATGCATTGCTGTGTCACTAATAATATTACACTATTTAATTCCGGATCAATAGTACAATCAGTTCAAGAAAATATATATACCGTAGATTAATGACCGCCACGCGGACGGATTATCCTTACGCTCGCTGTTGCTTCCAAATTTGTTTGAATATATCGCAGCACTGATTGCTGTTTAGAGCCTGATGCAACATTCCTATAATATCCACGTCAGAATGAATATAACTATCCATCCAACTAGAAGAGGTGATTTCATGTCATTCCAACGCAAGCTATTAACCGCAACTATTTCCTCCGTTGCCGTACTGTCCCTGTCATTTGCAGGATCAAGCTTCGCTGCCACGAATTCTTTTGCTGATATAAGCAGTACTGCAGCCAAAGACAGCATTATATTGTTGCAAGAAAAGGGAATCCTACATGGGACAAGTAGCGATAAATTTTCACCGGAAGCTACATTGACTGGTGCTCAAAGCGTGCAGCTCATAGTCAATGCCCTTGACCTAAACTTGAATGCCATCTCATTTGTTAAAATGCCTGAGGTCACCGATTTTTTTACAATAGCTAAGAACGATGCTTGGTATGCCCAAGCCTTGATCATTGCATCCGTTCATGGATTCGATTTGCCTGCTGACTTCGATCCAGTTCATAAAATGACCCGTGAGGAGTTCACACACCAATTAATTTTGGCAATGGAACATCAGGGTCAACTGCCTAAGATTAAGATAGTTCCTATTGCTTTCGGAGATGACACCGAACTAGAAGTCGCTTATCAAGGAACTGTTCAACGTTCACTTGTACTTGGCATTACCAAGCTTGATGCAGACGGTAAATTCCACCCTAAAGCTGAAATTTCTCGTGCAGATGCCGCCATACTTATTAATCAGGCACTAGAATACCTGGCAGCTCATCCGACTCCGTCAACAGAATAGGTTGTACCTATAGAAAGGGATACAGACATTCATATGAATGTACTGTATCCCTATTTTTTATATTATATAAATAGATTATGCCCGGATTGATCGGCTTGGCCTAGATAATAGCCAACTCCACCAATTTTGACGCCGTCGATCAGTTCTTCCTTTACAATTCCCATGACATCCATGGACATCTGACAGGCAACCATCTCAACGCCTTGGTCTACCGCAGATTGAATGAGTTCTTCAAGTGAAGCAATGTTACGGGACTGCATCACCTTACGAATCATGATGGAACCGGCTCCCAACATATTCATATTGGACAGGCCCAATTTGCGACTTCCCCGTGGCATCATAGCTCCAAACATGCGGCCGATGAAGCTTTTAGGGACGTTTACTTTGTCAGGTCTGCGCAAGACATTAAGTCCCCAGAAGGTGAAGAACATCGTAACTTTTTTACCACTAGCTGCAGCCCCGTTTGCAATAATAAATGAGGCAATCGCCTTATCCAACTCGCCGCTAAAAACAACCATTGTACTTCCTTCACGTGAAGTCGAACTTTGTACAGTTGCTGTTGTTGTATTCTCCGCTGGAACATTGGCTGCTTTTTTTCGCAAATAAGCCTCGATCATACCCTCTGGCTTTCTCTCGATTTGCAGTACTTCAGCACCAGACATTCTCGCCCAGGCCTTAATATCCTCATAGAATCCAGGGTCCGAGGCTGTGACTTTTAGAACGTTTCCATCCTGCATTTGGTCCATCTGCTTCTTGACTCTAATTAAGGGTCCAGGACAACTGAGTCCGCAAGCATCAAGCGTAACATTAACATTTGCTTCGAATGTCTCCACCTCTAGTGCTGTTGCAACTTCCTCTTTCGCTGTTTTATCAGGTGATATACTCGGCTGAGCATTAGCAGCAGACCCAGCAGATCCGGTTCCTGTTTCTCCCGTAATGCTCGCCGGTTGATATTGGCTCATTAAATAGGTACTGTAACCTCCGGTCAAATTTCTTACCTTAAACCCATGTTGGCTTAGAATCCGCGAGGCTGTATAACCACGGAGACCTACTTGGCAATATACCCAGATTTCCTTATTCTTATCGAGTTCACCCAGACGGCTCCGCAACTCATCAACTGGAATTAACAGCGAGTCAGGAATATGACCGTTTGCATGCTCTATTGCCGACCGCACATCAACTAGCACCGTATTTGAAGTATCGCGTGACTCCAGATCTTTTGGCAAATAGACCGCAGTCCTACCACTCACTACGTTCTCAGCCGTATACCCTGCCATATTAACGGGGTCCTTAGCGGAAGAGTATGGCGGAGCATAAGCCAGTTCCAGTTCAGTAAGATCACTCACATTACCTTTAAAATGGATAACTGTTGCAATATCATCAATTCGCTTATCCACTCCAATATAACCAACTGCTTGAGCGCCGAGTATCGTTCCACTCTCATTAAACAATAGCTTGATGGTCATAGGCATGGCACCTGGATAATAAGAAGCATGTGAATTGGGATGAACATAAGTGACATGATAAGGAACACCTAGCCGAGTTAAAGTCTTTTCGTTGTTACCTGTTGTAGCTCCTGTAAGCCCAAATACCTTGATGATCGAGGTGCCTTGAGTTCCGCGATACGTGGTAGGTAATCCTGCGACGTTATCTGCAGCAATCCGCCCCTGTTTATTAGCTGGACCAGCCAGTGGAACTGCGGTTTTGAACCCACTCACGTAATCAGTTACCTCAATAGCATCTCCCACTGCATACACATGTTCAAGATTGGTTTCCATTCGTTCATTAACGACAATATGCCCTCTAGGCCCAAGTTCCAGTCCACTTCCTGACAGGAATCCAGTATCCGGAGCAACCCCGATCGCCAGCACCACGATATCAGCTATAAGCGCTGTACCACTAGCCAGATTTACTAAGGTCTGTGTCCCTTGCTCAGCAAAAGATGCAACACCGTCATTTAAAATAAGGTTAACTCCATGCTGTTCCAGTTCCTTTGACAACTTACCTGACATTTCATAATCAAAAGGTGCTAGTAATTGTGGACCCCCTTCGACCAATGTCACCTCTAGACCCAATTCCCGCAAATTCTCGGCCATCTCGACCCCAATGAATCCCCCGCCGATTACAACGGCTGTACGGCATGATTGTTCCGTAACCAGCTTCTTAATTCGATCCGTATCCGGAATATTGCGCAGTGTATGAATCCCTGACCCGTTTATGCCTGGTAACGGCGGCTTAATCGGACGAGCACCAGGTGAGAGAATTACCGCATCGTAGGTTTCATCATATTCGCCACGTTCTTTACTTCTAACACGGACGGTCTTTGAGTTTGGATCAAGCGAGATCACTTCACTTTCAATCCGTACGTCAATGTTGAATCGTTTGTACATGGCTTCTGGAGTCTGAATCAACAGTTTGCTGCGTTCTTTAATCGAGTCTCCTATATAATATGGTAAGCCACAATTAGCAAATGAAATATGATGATCCCGCTCGAACATGACGATATGTGCATCCTCATCCAAACGGCGTAACCTTGCAGCTGCCGAAGCTCCTCCAGCAACTCCGCCGACAATTAATACTTTTTTACTCATTTATAGTTCCTCCCCAAAAATAGCCTCAATTAGTTTAATCACGGTGTCATTCTTGATCATATAGTTGATCTCCAAACCACTGCGCTCAGCCACAACAATCCCTGCATTCCGTAACTTCTGCAGATGCTGCGATACGGTAGATTGCGGAATATCGAGACATTCCTGCATATGGGATACATTACAGCGTCCCTTCTCCAGCAAGCCTTTGACGATGCATAAACGCACCGGATGAGCTAAAGCTTTGAGCAGTTCAGAGGCTTCATCATAAGCTTTGAAATTATTGTCCAAGTGATGCCATCTCCTCATACCTTATATTTATATATCACTATATTACGATATTACGATATATAAAGCAAATTTTATTGACTATTCTATTTCCAGTAATTTATTATTTAGGGATTAGAGAGGGAGTATGATCATGACAATAAAACCATTAGAAGATCAATTGATACAATTCCGTCACGACCTACATACTTATCCTGAATTATCAAATCAAGAGTTTGAAACGACACATAAAATACGCACAGTACTCGAGCAATACGGGATTTCAATTTGTGATTTACCATTAACTACGGGCCTAGTTGCTGAAATCAAAGGAGATCTCCCCGGTCCAATCATAGCTTTACGTGGAGATATTGATGCACTGCCGATTCTGGAACAATCAGATGTGGATTTCCCCTCCCTACATAAAGGCGTTATGCATGCCTGCGGTCATGATTTTCATACCTCAGTGATGCTCGGTGCAGCGATCCTACTGAATGAACAGAAGATGATTTTACCTGGGACGGTACGTATTCTGTTCCAACCTGCTGAGGAAACTGGACATGGTGCCATAAACATTCTGAACACGGGGATTCTGGATCATGTATCGGCTATATTTGGTCTGCATAATGATCCTACCCTCAAGGTGGGTGAGTTCGGAACAAAGACTGGAGCTCTAACTGCTGGGGTAGATCGTTTTGAAATTCATGTGACAGGAGTTGGCGCGCATGCTGCCAAGCCACATGAAGGTAATGATCCTATTCTTATTACCGGAGCGATTATTGGGGCACTTCAAAGTATTATCAGCCGGAATGTGTCCTCTTCTGATAATGCCGTGCTCAGTATTACACAAATTCACAGTGGGACAACATGGAATGTGATTCCAGAGAGTGCCTATTTGGAGGGAACCGTTCGCACGTTTAATAGCGAGACTCGTTCCTATATTCGCAAGCGTATGGAGCAAATACTGCGGGGAATCGGTGAATCGTTTGATGCAAAAGTCACGTTAAACTGGCATCCAGGTCCGCCTTCTGTTATGAACACGGCCGAATGGGCCGACTTATCGCTAGAGATTGCTACACAACATGGCTATGATGCGAAGACGATCCCGGTCACTTCAGTTGGTGAAGACTTTGCCTACTACCAAGAGAAGCTCCCGGGTGCTTTTGTAATGATTGGCTCTGGTGGTCCTTACGATCTACATCATCCGAAGTTTAAAGTCGCTGATGCTGCACTTTATCCCGCATCCACCTATTTTGTAAAATTGGCGTTCGCCGCATTGGAGAAACTACAGGATAGAGAATCATAATCTGCGAGAAAATAGATTCCGGCATAAAGCTGATGGGGCTCCTTGTGTTATCCCATCCCCATATGATTGTTGGCCTCACAAGATAGTTCCCAGGTTCGTAACTCGTAGGTTTCAACACCTGCCTGCACATACGGATCTGCTTCGGCAATTTGCTTAGCCTCTTCAAATGAAGTTGCTTTAATGATCACCATACCACCACGGTAACCAATAAATGGTCCGCAGAGTTCAAGCTTGCCTTGACCGTCCAGCTGCTTCAGATGCTGGACGTGAGCGCGGATCAATTCCTCAGTCATCTCTTTGCCAGGTACCTTAGACAATAAAATCACATAACGTAAGTCCTCTGCATTTGTCACGTACATTAAGATCACTCCCTTTACTAAGTTACCCTACTCTCTCCTTAACCCAATCGACTACTTCATGTCCTGGGATCGGTCTACTGATGAAATATCCCTGGATTTTGTCACATTTTGTACGTTCAAGGAAGGCCAATTGCTCTGCCGTTTCAACCCCTTCAGCAGTGACATACAACCCCATATCATGCCCCATCGTTATAATCGAACTGGCAAGTGATCTATTGTCTGCTGCATCGATACCATCGATAAACGACTTATCAATTTTCAAAGTGGTAATTGGTAGCTGCGTCAAATAGCTTAAGGAAGAATAACCCGTTCCAAAGTCATCCAATGCAATCCCGATCCCTTTATGCTTCAAGAACTCTAGCTTCTTACTAATCTCCTCGAAAGACTCCATAAAGATAGACTCCGTAATTTCGAGTTCCAAATATTGTGGAGAAAGTCCCGTATCTCGCAGAATCTTAAGCACCATATCCGTGAAGTCATCCATCATTAATTGAACAACTGAAATATTGACTGAGATATGATAATTTTTGTAGCCTTGTTCCTGGAGCCCTTTAATAAACCCGCAAGACTCACGCAACACCCATTCTCCAATAGGTACAATTAATCGAGAATCCTCTGCTATTTTTATAAAAGATAACGGCGATACAAAACCAAGCACAGGGCTGTTCCAGCGGATTAAAGCCTCAAATCCCCAATTCTCACCTGTACCAAGATCTATCAATGGCTGGTAATGTAGAGAAAGCTCATCATTCGCTATTACATTTCGTAATTGGTTCTCAATGATCATCCGTTCATCGAAATGCTGCTGCAAGGCTTCCCCGAAAATAACAAAGGTTCCTTTCCCCGTCTCTTTCGCTTTATACATGGCGATATCCGCATTTTTCATCAACTCTTCCGCATTCAAGCCGTTCTTAGGATACCTAGCAATTCCTATACTTGCTGAAATATAAACAAGACTTTCATTTAACAAAAAAGGCTCCTTGAAGTATTCAACGATAGACTCTGCATAAGCCATAACCTCCGCAAACATGGTGGTTTCCTGTAGCAAAATAACAAATTCATCCCCACCGAGTCTGAAAATACTACTACTTCCATCCGCTAGACCCTGCAACCGCTCCCCAACTTTAACTAACAATTGGTCACCAAAGGGGTGCCCCTTTGTATCATTAATATATTTGAAATCATCGATATCCAAAAAGAACAATGCCGCCTGATCATCTGAACGTTGCTCTATGAACGTCCTTAATTCCTCCGTTAAAGACAGTCGGTTCGGTAGACCGCTTAACACATCGTTATAGGCTAGATGTCGGTATTTCTCCTCACTAGTCTGTAGCAGCACCTGATTGTTTACTAACTTGTTGTATTGTTCCTGCAGTTCATCTTGCAGAGCTGTAAGCTCTTCGTAAGTAATCTCCAACTCCTCGTAACTCACTTGTAGCTTCCGTCTCATCCGTTTATCTCGAATCACATAGAACACTAGAACAGCGATAAACGCTAGTAATACAACAAATACTCCAATGATACTAAGGACAAGACCTCGATAGGTTTCGTAGAAAGAGAACGGTTTGTTAATAATCTCGCTGTCACTCGGTAACTTATTTATTGAAATATGAAACCGCTGCAGCTCATTGAAGTCAAACACCTTGCGGTTCAAATTGTTCGAAGCTATCGGTATGTCTTCGGGAGCTGTTCCATGCAAAATTTGCAGTGCCATATCCCCAGCAGTATGTCCTTGATTGATCCCGCTAACGAGATCCCCGCCAATCACTCCATGGTTCAATGCATACTCGTAAAGTCCATATACAGGAACACTGCTTGTCGAGCTTATTTCACTTGCAAAGCCATCAAATTCAATAATTTGTCCCGTGGAATCGCTATAATAGGTAGTCAATAAAATAATGCTGTCCGAGCCAAGCTGGGATACCTTCATCATAATTTCTTCATTAGAGAGAGCATTCATAGGGATAAAATTCAACCCAGGATCTAACGACGAGATCTTTTCAGCAACTAATTTCCCTGTGGAAATACCGCTCTCTGTATTATCATAAACAACATATATATTCTTAATCGATGGATTTATTTCTAAACTCATCCGTATGGTTTCTGTTGGATCAATCTCTTCAATTACTCCAGTAATATCCTTCTGGTCTATTATACTTTCCAGGCCAACCCGATTAATCCCGCTAAATACAATGGGAGCCTCATTCAGAATCTCCTTGCGATACCTCATTGCAAAATTAAGCGCGCTATCGTCTGTGACTATAATTACATCAATATGTATTTTTGCATACTTTACTTTAATCATCTCATAAAAATTCTGAATGTTAGCGTCTGTCGGATATCGTTTCCAATCCATATACTCACTAAAAATAACTGGAGTTGTTTCCGCCCCTTTTAGCTTCGCTTCAATACTGTTATTCTGATCATCTGTCCAAGTATAGCCCTTATGGTAGGAATTCAGGATCAATACATTCTGAGTTGAGGTCTGCTTCGCATTAGCAGCTTCTGGAAGATATATTGTTAAGCTGAGGCCTATCACAATCAACAATACAGCAATCCAAACCTTCGATATCCTGAGATAAATTCTCTCTTGATCCATCTGTGCACTCTCCCATTCATCTACGCTCTTAAGCTATACCTAAATTTTTAAAATGGGGAAATTCGACAAATTACTCACTTCTACCTTAATTCGTTGGGCTTATTACTTATTCCTTCTTTTAACAAAAATATGCTTTAATTTTAAAGCTATTGCAGAGGATTTAAGCATATAAATCCGCGCCGGATGGGGCTTTCAGGAGGAAATTAGCATGGCTTGAAGATAGAGCTAAGAATTGGTTGAGGATGCGAGAGGAGTGTGTGGGGAGTTCGAAGATGGGTCGAGAATAGTTGGGGAAGTAGTTCTAGGACCGAATTTAGAAATGAACTAACTGGAATTTCTCCTTATAATTCGTGGATTTTACCAACAATGATGAACAATCGATTGAAATAACTGGAGAATTTCCAGTTACATAGTGGAATATTAGTTTTCCGAAGCATTTACCTGGAGGTTTTCCAGTTAATTTGGATCAGGCATCAGATACCTCCGACTTTTTCTCCATAAATAAAAATAGTACTACTGAAATCATGATTTCAGCAGTACTTCAGTAATGATGTTACTTTACAAATGGAACTCTAACCGGGGCTTGTGGGGATAACAACAGCGGATGATCTCTATGTTTGATTTCTAATCCATCACCTTCTAATAGAGTATAAACAGCTCCCTGCCCATCGACGAAGACGTCTACTAGTTGCCCACGATTCAGAATTTTGAAGCGATAGCTTTCCCATTGTCGTGGTAGCGCTGGACTGAAGCACAAGACACCATCATACAAGCGCATTCCGCCAAAGCCATTCACGATAGACATCCATGAACCTGCCATGGCAGCCATGTGCAGTCCATCTTTGGCATTACGATTGATATCTTCAAGATCCATACGAACCGTACGATCAAAATAGGAGTAAGCTCCCTCCAAGTCTCCGATCTCCGCGGATATAATACTATGAATACATGGAGATAGCGATGAATCATGCGTAGTAAGTGGTTCATAATAATTGTAATTTCTAACTTTATCCTCTAGCGTGAACCATTCCCCAAGTAAGAACAAGGCCATAACGAGATCCGCCTGCTTGAGTACTTGATGACGATAAATGACCAGCGGATGGAAGTTTAATAGCAGCGGATATTTATCCGCTGGAGTGTTGTCGAAGTCCCACTTCTGCTTGCTGAGAAATGTATCGTCCTGCGCATAAATACCTAGCTTCTCATCAAAGGGAACAAACATTTTATTTGCAGCGTCTAACCAGACACTTATTTCCCTTTCCGTCAAACCAATCTCCTGTTGTAGGCGTTCATAATGATGCGGATATTGCTCCTGAAGTAGCCTCGCAGTCTCATACGAATAACATAGCTGATCCTGCACCATCAAATTCGTATAGGCATTATTGTTGACGATGGCTGTATACTCATCAGGACCCGTAACGGCATCAATGCAGAAGGACCCGCCTTTCGCAGGATTGAAATGTCCCATATCAGCCCAGAAGCGCGATGTCTCGAACAGAATTTCCGCACCCTTCGTCACGAGAAAGTCATAATCACCAGTTGCTTGCACATATTGCTTAATTCCATAGGCAATATCGGCATTTATATGTGCCTGAGCCGTGCCTGCAGGGAAATAGGCAGAGTTCTCCTCCCCATCAATAGTACGCCATGGATAAAGCGCCCCCTTCTGTGACATCACCTGGGCCCTCTCCCGCGCTTTGCCAAGTGTGGCATAACGGAACTCTAGTAACGCCTTACTGACCTCCGGCTGTGTATACGTAAAGAAAGGCAGAATGTACATTTCGGTATCCCAAAAATAGTGGCCCTCATACCCTTCCCCAGTCAATCCTTTAGCACCAATATTTGTCACACCATCACGCCCTGCGGATTGCAGCAGTTGATAAGCATTGAAGCGAATCCCTTGCTGAAGCGCCGGATCTCCGCCAATTTCTATGTCCACACGATTCCAGAATTTATGCAGAAATGCCTGCTGCTCAGAGGCAAGCTCCTCGAATCCTCTTTGTTCCGCCATCCGCAGCACTTCTGCTGCTCCGCTTAGCAGTTCATCTTCTGCACAATCCTTGGAAGTATGATAAGAGATATATTTAGTAAATGATATCGTTTCCCCATTCCGCATCGAGAGAGTAAACCCTGCTGAAATGCGCTCTCCATCCAAAGTTTCCGAAATTTGCGCGTCAGATACCGACTGTATCGTATGACTCATAGCTGTCAGTAGAGTAAACTGAGTATGCCGGGTCCTTTGTTTCATCCAAATGAAGTGTTCCTCATGCCTAGCATCTTCCAGCAATAAGTTAGGCTCAGCATTTCCACCTCCTAACCGTGGATCATCTGTTGCCTCCTGCTTAGCAACTTCACCGTTCATTATGGATGTAAGAGTGATCTCTCCCTCAAAGTTCAGCGCCGTCAACTCATAATCGATAGCCGCTAAGTGTTTGTGCTGTAAGGAAACCATACGCCGAATCCGTATGCGTACACGATGACCAGCCGGTGATTCCCATTCTACCAGTCGGTGCAGAATCCCCTTCTTCATATCCAGTTCCCGCTTATAATCATGAATTTGTCCGCTATTCAAATGAAAGGCATGACCTTCAACAGTTAGCTCGATTATTTTGGCATCGGTCACATTGAGCATGGCCTGATTACGTGTGGGATTTCCATATGAACCTTCTGGGTATACAATCGGCTCTGAGTCGTAAAATCCGTTCAAATAATTTCCGATAACCGAAGTACCCCTTGTACCGTGATAACCTTCCTCAAAGTTACCACGCATGCCAATATATCCATTACCTAATGCGAATACACTCTCACTTCTTTGGTTGTTCTCTTCATCATAACGATCCTCACTGAGATTCCACTCATGGTACGGATATAACGCTGCTGGATGCTCGTATGGTTTCATCTTCATCTGTGTATAAATCCTCCTTATAGCAGACTTCATCTGCTGTAGCACTATGATTACTTCATAACTATCCTTTGATCGATCCACCCATAAGACCTCTGACGAAATACTTTTGCAATAAGAAGAAAATAGCTAATGGCATCAACATTGAAATAAATGCGGCCGAGGTAAGTAGATGCCAATCGTTCCCACGTGAGCCGACCAAATCGGCAATTTTCATCGACATGACCTGTACACCTGGTTGATTACCAATAAATATGAGTGAGACGAGATAGTCGTTCCATACCCATAAGAACTGGAAGATCCCAATGGACGCCAGAGCGGGTACAGACAACGGAAGAATCAGTTTGGCAAAGATCGTAAAGTGACTCGCTCCATCCATAAATGCGGATTCGAACAAATCCTTAGGTAATTGGCTTATAAAGTTATACATAAAATACGTGACAAGTGGGAGACCAAAGGCGGTATGTGCTAGCCAGATTCCCAAATAACTGCCGTTCAATCCAAGCGATGTGTAGTCTTTTAACACTGGTATCAGTGCGACCTGAAGTGGAATGACCAGCATGGCGATAATCATGACGAATAAGGTTTTGCGACCCGGGAATCGTAGCCAGGCGAAGGCATAAGCAGCAAAAGAAGCAATCAACACCGGAATTACCGTTGCCGGAACAGCGATCGTAAGTGTGTTCCAGAAAGCTTGGGATAACCCGGATCCTTTCTGCACAGTTTCGCTACCATCCGCTTCTTTGAGCTTATATTCCTTGCCGGACAACACATTTTTATAATTTTCTAATGTAAGAGTAGGCTTAAACGCCCAAGCTTGCTCTTGTACATTAATTGTTCGTGCTCTGCGGTTCTCCCATAGCAGACGGTTGCCATCTACCGTAACGCCCGCTTTTAATTGATCGTCAGTATAGGTCGTGCCATTAACCTCAATCGGCTCTCGCAGATCCACTTCCTTATTAAGCTGAATGGTCTCACCCGCACTCCATTCTTGGTGAGGAAATACCTTCCACCACCCAGTATGCAGAATATCCGTTGCCGGACGGAAAGATGAAATGAATAGCCCAAGCGTCGGCAATAACCAAATGAGACATATGACTCCGAGTACAATATTTACTAGCGTCTTATTGCCTTTTCTCTTCTTCTTCAAGGCCATTAGAATCCCCCCTGCTTGCGGAACTGACGCAAATTAATAATGATGACAGGTAAGACCGCAATCAGCAGAACAATAGCTAGCGTCGAACCGTAACCGAAATTCCGGTACATGAAGAACTGCCGATAGAACTGTGTTGCTACTACTTCTGTATCGTATTGACCTCCCGTCATCACCATGACGACGTCAAATATTTTCAAGGTAAAGACGATGATCGTCGTTGTGACTGTCAGGATTGTCGCTGAAATGTAAGGAATAATAATGCGGAAAAATATTTTTATTTCGTTCGCGCCATCCACACGTGCTGCTTCCAAAATATCCTCAGGAACTCCCTTGATTGCTGCTGAGAAGATAACCATCGCAAACCCCGTCTGCATCCAGATCAAGATGATAATAAGGAAGAAATTGTTCCACGGCTGAATCATACTCGTCCATGCTTGCGGTTCGCCGCCAAAAAAAGTAACAATGGCGTTCAAAAGTCCAATTTGCTCATCGCCTGGTTGATAGTAATAAATGAACTTCCAGATAACCCCTGCTGCAACAAACGATATGGCCATCGGCATGAAAATAATCGATTTAGCGACTTTCTCATAACTGCTGCGGTCCGCAAGTATGGCGATTAACAACCCCATGGCTACACAAGCCAGCGTTCCTATGAACACCCACAGGAGGTTGTTTCGTAGAGCAGTTGCCATCAGGCGATCACTGAAGATGGCGGCATAGTTGCTAAGACCGACAAACTTTTCCGAGCTCGCATTGAAAAAGCTCAAATACAGCGTTCGTAGTGCAGGCAACACCAACAGCCAACCTAGTAAAATAACCGCTGGCCCGATAAAAATATACGGGAGGAATCTTTTGACGATATCATCAGGGTACTGCTCAAGCGCCCATGTCAGGGTGTAGTAAATCAGGTATACGCCCAGCACTCCCCAAATGACGGCAAGTATCGCAGTGATCAGCGGATTAAGCGTTGAATCTCGAAAGAATAAGAAAATCAGGCCATTCACGACGATATTAGCTAATAATACACCGAGCGATAAGAGCACTGCCTTCGTACTGATCCTTTGCTTTGCCTGTGCACTCATAGTCTTTCCTCCTTAAAGTTTTGCGTAGCAAAACTCACTTCGAAAGCATCGAACCCCCTACTACTAATACAAAAGGAGGGGCGGCAGATTTTGTTCCAATCATGCTGCCCCTCCTTTTGTGGTGTCGTGTTACTGGATTAGATCCAGTGAGACGGATATTCTCTTGTTGTGTGTGGACTCGGATTAGTTATCCCAGCCGGATTGAATTTGTTTCAAAGCGTCATCCAGATTAGCTGTTCCACTTACATAGTCGGTCATACCCTTCCAGAAAGTACCCGCACCTACTTTTCCAGGCATAAGGTCGGAACCATCAAAGCGAAGTGTGGAAGCCTCTTGAACCAATTTCGCCATGCGGCGGTCGGACTCAGAACTGTACCAGTCAAGTGAAGCATCATTCATTGGCGCGATGACACCACCGGATTGAACCCAAGTCTTGATCGACTCACCTGTTGTGAAGAATTCCATCACAGCACGAACTTCAGGACGATCATTAAACATCGAGTAGATGTCACCCGCTACAAGTACTGGTTTACCGTATTGCGGATCGATTGAAGGTAAGTAGAACCAATCATAATCTGCATCTATTTTGGCTGTTTCAGGGAAGAAGCTAGTAATAAAGTTAGCTTGACGGTGGAGCCAAGCTTTCGGTGGGTTATCGAACAACGGAAGCGCAGCATCACCAAATGCGGTTGTAACGATAGATTTAGTGCCGCCATATACATAGTCCTTGTTCATCCAAATATCAGACATAACTTCTACCGCATGTTTTACTTCTGGGGAATTGAATGGCAGCTCTCCTTTTACCCATTTGTCATAATTCTCTGGAGTGGTAGTACGAAGCATGATATCCTCAACCCAGTCTGTTGCAGGCCAACCAGTTGCCGCGCCACTTTCAATGCCGATACTCCATGCGGGGTCACCATCTTTAGCAATTTGCTCAGTCAATTCCATCATTTCATCCCAAGTTTCAGGAATCTTATAGCCAGCTTCTTCAAATTGTTTCTTCGGATACCACACAAGACTTTTCACATTACTACGATTCCAAACCCCAGTCATAATCTTGCCGTCTTTGCCATCCATGGTAGCCATATCAAGCCAGCTTTGATTATAGTTAGCTTTCAATTTGGCCTGATCCAGAATATTAGTTAAGTCAATTACTTTACCTGTCTTGGCAATAGAAGCTAGCAATCCCGGTTGTGGGAAATCAGCGATATCCGGAGCGTTGCCGCCATCAACACGAATGTTGATTGTAGCTTCAAATTCCTTAGAGCCCTCATACTGGATATCAATCCCTGTCTTCTCCTCGAATTCTTTGATGCTGTTCTCAAATTTCACTTGATCGGCATCTACGAACGGTCCGAACATGGATACTTTAGTTCCTTTATATTCACCCTTCATCGCAAGTTCCAATGGTGATCCAGTTGTCTCAACAGGAGCGACTGTGGTATTGTCCGTCGTTGCTTGGCTATTATTTGTAGCTGGAGTTGGAGGATCATTCTTAGCAGCGTTATTCCCTCCCCCACATGCACTAAGCAACATGGCAAACGATAGACAAAGCACCAAAGCCAAAGACATTTTCCGTCCTATAGGACTTTTCATCTCTGCAACATCCCCTTTAATCAAATTTAAAGTAAAACATACTTTACTCATCTGAGGGTCTAGTTGATCGATTTTCATAGACTTTTTTGTCTGTTGAGCGCGGATCACCTCCTTCTTGCAAAGGTTTTCAAATAGGTCGGCGTTGCACCGGTTGAATGTAATTAAATTACATAACAGCGCTTACATTTGTACTTTATCATACTTTTTATGTGTTTCCAATATGATTTATTCATGTTTTTTCTTAAAAATCGTGATATTTTCACTATACGAAGCGATTTCAGTGCTACTTTCGGGCTTTATACATTATAGTTTGTGAAAAGCTTTTCAAACCTTGTTGAAAGAAATGAGCAACTCTCATTTTTCCCGAGATGATTCTCTTACAATCAGCTTATGCTCCATCTTCTCTCTGCGTAATTCAACAGATCCGGTAGTGATTAATTCATGCAACTTCTCTGCCCCGCGGTACCCGAGTTCATAAATCGGCTGTGCAATTGTAGTTAGCTTTGGAATGAACATACTCGCCATGCGAAGGTTATCAAAACCAACCACAGACACCTGACCTGGAACAAGGATATTCCGGTCTTTCAGATAAGAAATCGTACCCATAGCAAATTCGTCAGCAACACAGAACACCGCCGTCAAATCTGGAAAATCGGTAAACAGTTCATGGGTAGCTTGATATGCATGTTCATAACGATGGTTAGCGTATTTGATCTTCTCGATGTTACGTTCGAGTCCAAACTCCGTTAAGGCTCTTATGAATCCCTCATAACGCGGTGGACCCGCAATTGAGTTGTCGTGGTTGAAGCCAATCATCCCAATTTCTTTGTGACCCAGCTCGATCAGGAATTTTACCGCATCATAAGCGGCAGCCTCATCATCAATCTCCACAGATGGAATATCATATTCATCCGAATGTGAGGACACAAGCACAAATGGAATCCGACAGCCGACCAATTTGTCATAATACTCGGGATAAAGGATATCACTGGCTAATACGACCCCATCCACCTGTTTCTCATGAAAGGTATCGATGTAAGACAGCAAGCGGTCCTTGTCTCTGTCCGTATTACATATCATCAGACTGTAACCAAGCTTGATACACGCATCCTGAACTCCTCTAATTACCCCTGCGTAATATAAGTTCTCGATATCAGGAATGAGCAGGCCCAGAGTAAATGACTTCTTGTAGATCAGACCACGTGCAAACGCGTTGGGTTGATACTTCAGTTGCTCAACGGCTTCCAACACTCGCTCTCGCTTACTCTCGATCACCGAATTTGGTGAATTCATTACACGGGATACCGTACTAATGGATACCCCCGCCATCTTGGCAACATCTCGAATCGTTGATTTCATCGCATGACTTCCTTTTTTTAGAAAACCTTTTCAAAGCGATTATATCAAGGGTTTTACGAATTGACAATCATGTTTTTGAGGGGCTTGTATAGGGGGCTAGTAGCACTAGCCCCTTATCATTAGCCGACCGAATTATTCGCTTCCGTTTGCTCAAGAATCGTCAGTAAGAAGGACTCTGCCAAACTTTGTTTCTTAATAACCTTTCTAGCCTCATCAAAAGTAAACCACTCCGCCTGCTCAACTTCTTGATTAATTTGCAAGAGTGATTCATCACGTGTAACAGAAACAAAGTTCAGCATCAGCGTATTGGAACGTTCAAAATACATACTTCTCATATACTTGTATTCATCGACCTCTAGTCCTACTTCTTCCTTTACTTCGCGAATAAGCGTCTCTTCTGCTGTTTCCCCACGATTGATATATCCTGCCAGCAAGATGTAATCTTCCATATTATATTGACGGATCAGTAATACCTTATTCCGTTCTTTGTTTAACACTGCTGTGCTAATTGCCGTACTAAAGATGGGAAAACGAAATACCTGACATGTATCACAATAAGGGATCAGTCCCTCTCCGTCACATTCCTTGGCGTGCAATTCCGTTCCACAAGCATAACAAAACTTCATCATCACAAATCCTCCTACAACCTCTGAAATGAATTATTTATTTTTTATTATCCTACCATTGCTTCACAAGCTTTCGGCTACCGTATCCAAATGCTTGAAGACTAAAGAGATGAATTCATTAACAAATTCCTCTTGATGCTCCCTTTTCCTTGATCCTAGTAAAATAGAGTTCGCTGAAGAAATCCCCGGCACATCTACTCTAGCAAGTACACCCCGTTTGAATAAAGGTTTCGCTATTAGAGAGGATACAAAGCTTACGCCATAACCTGCCATTACAGCTTGAATCGTCTCATTAAGTCCATTAAATTGCAATTCAATTTTAGGAGGATTGATCTCTAGCTCCCGACATTGTTGAAATAACCTCTCTCTCGCCGCGCTCCCTTCTTCTCTCATAATAAACGGCTCAGATGCAATTTCTTCAAGTGTCACCTCTTGTGACGAATACTTATGCCCGGGGGCTACTACGAACAAATACTCATCTCTATACAACTCTCGACTTTCAAATAAATCCGCATCAATGAAAGGCACTCCAATATCGCTATAGATCGCTACATCCGCCTCAAAATTAATTAATTTTTCAATAGCATTGTGAGAGTTAACAGTTGAAATATGTACTTCAACTCCACTAAATTGTTGCTTAAATAAAGAGGCCCACTTAGGAATCAGTACACTCGTTGCAAGATAATTTCCCGCAATCCGTAATTTCCCTTCAGGATAGTTATGATAGTCTTCGATTAGATACCGGACCTGCTCCTCGATTGCAAATAACTTCTCCAGCGGCTTAATCAACTTGTTCCCGAGAGGAGTTAGAACCAGACCTCTACCCTGGATTTGCAATAATTTAATGTCGTTGTCTTTTTCAAACTTGCGAATTTGTGCCGATATGGCTGGCTGGCTAATATGCAGCTTCTCTGAAGCTTTCGTTACACTGCCAGTTAACGCAACATAATAAAATAATCTCAGCACATGAAGGTTCAAACTGCATCTCCACCTATAAATTTAGTTTATGTATATTAGATATTATATATTATTAGTTTATATATCTACACATTATACTAGTCTTACATTACGACTAGGAGGAATACAGAATGGAAACTACTTTATATTTGACTCGTCACGGACAAACCGAATGGAACCTATTGAAGAAAATGCAAGGTCATAAGGACTCTCCTCTCACCCCATCCGGTGTTCAGCAAGCCGAGTGGTTAGGAGAACGCTTATCCACCATTCCATTTGATGCTATATATTGCAGTTCCAGTCCCCGAGCGATCACTACTGCAGGTATTATTTCAGGTCATCGAACAACTGAGATCGTAAAATTGGATTCACTACGAGAAATAAACATGGGGCTATGGGAAGGCCAGCACATAGAACAAATCACACAAGATTTTCCTACTCAATTCAGTCAATTTTTCAATGAACCTCATCTATACCAACCAACGGGTCAAGGGGAGAGCTATAGTCAATTGCTAGAGAGAACCCTTCCTTCGATTCAAGATATCTTGATGAAACACAGGGGCCAACAGGTACTTATTGTTACTCACAGGATCACATTAAAAGCAGTTATGAGCTATTTCATGAAAAAACAGCTGAATGAAATCGGAACGATGCCCGACCTTCACCCAACTGCTCTGTGTAAAGTTACTATGAATCATGACGTCCTAAATGTTGATTTATATGGTGACACCAGTCATTACCGGGATTAAGCGCGCCTCACTTCGGGAATTGTTCTAACGGATGAATGAAAAAGTCTTGATGTAAATAAACGTAAAATCAAAATTATTGAACATATACTGGTTGATTCCGATTTTATGAAACAAGTTCTTCGAAATACTAGATCCCTATTGGCATAGAAATTCAAACCCACCATCTCGTTGACAAGATGGTGGGTTTGGAGTGCTTACAACTTATCATTCCCTACTAATTTAAATCTCCGAGTGCAACAGCATACATATACCATGATGCATGTGGTAGCCATTGTTCACCCCAGCGCCAGTTGTCATCGATCACACCAGGGATGGATTTAGTGAAAAATTCAATTCCCTCTTCGTTCGAAGGATCTCCAGTAATCCCGTTACAAATCCCGCCCGGGCAATTCATGTAATCGAAGCCATATACAAAATGGTACTCCGGATTATTCCGGCCTGATCCTTGGAGCATACAGCTGTCATAAGGATTGAGCCCCAGAATCCAATTGAGTTGATGATCTGCATAAACTTGCAGCTCCGCCTTTAAGTTGTCTTGTTCGTCGAGGTGTTTACTTAAAAGCCTCGCAGCAGCGGCAAGAGATGCCAATCTTGCATTTTCACCTTGCCACCATGGGGAAGCCTCCGTTTGATGAGGTAGGAAAAAAGCCGTATATCTACTTCCTTCACTACTTTGGACCAATTGACGTGCAAGACCAAAAGGATTGCTTACTTCTTTGGTAATGCCTAATTCAAACTGCATCGCTTTTTTTACCGTTTCTAGTACTTTAGCTCGCATATCCTTGTTCTTCTCAATCTCTAAATAGTTCAGCAGTGCGATCGCTGGCAGTCCTGCATCTGAAGGATGAAAGAACGGACGCCCTTCGTCATTGGCACTCCAATAGTCCTTCCAATCTCCACTGGAATGTAAATATTCGAGCAATCGATCCGCGCTTTCGCCAGCTTTTTTGAGATAATCTGGTTCCAGAGAAGCTTTATATAATTCAGTAAGTGCTGTCAACGTACAGTATTCATCAAGAATATTGGATCTTCCATCATTCAGATACCGATGATTGTTCTCCTCTAGATAAGAGTAAGCTTCCTTCGCCGCTTCTAGATATTGTTCGCGTGTATAGTCTCCTGGATAAGAATACCTACTCGCCGCCGCCAAGGCAGCAATGGCAAAACCCGCTCCCTGACGAAATCCAGTCTCATAGGATTCATCAGTAATGACCTCTTCACCCGCTGTTGCTGCATCTCCGAACTGTGTGGATGAACCTTTATATTGGAAGGAGATCACCCGATCCTCCGCTTTCATAAACTCACCTACCCGCTTTACCGAGCGAAAAAAGGTCCCTGAAGGCGCCATCATCCTATACATATAGTCCGCACCGTACATGGCTTCGTCCATGATTCTGCGCTTGAATTGGAAATAACGGGGATTCCCTGAATCCTCAAGTAGTTCATGCGCTTTAAACAACACCCAAGCTGTAAATGATCCTTGCTGCGGATTGAAGTAGGTTGTATGCGACTGATGAGATAAGTGTTTACCATAATCTCCAGTAGCATCATACCATCCTCCGTGCAAGTCGTGACGACCTTTTCTATCTCCGGCAAAAGGGATGTGATGATCTGCCCTGTCGAAATCACCGGTACAGCGCTGTGCTTTGAAATAAAATATAACATCTGAAAGACTTTGTATTCCCAGTAGATTATCCTTAATTAAAAACTCATAGGAACGAAGGTTTCCTGCCGAGGTGTCACATTCAATATAATAACTTCCTTCTTCTTGCACGCTATCAAAATCTAAAGTCCAGAAGTACCAGTCCTTCCAGCGGTTCACTGGACCACTGTTCACAGCTGTCCCGCTGTATACTACGGATCCTGTTGCTCCCTCAACAATTCGAAACTTGCCGGCCTCGTCGCCGTCTTGTCCAATGATAACTGCGTGTTTTGAAGCACAGCGGGCATAGCCTATATGATTCATCAGTATTTTCATTGTTACTTCATTCCCCTTCCGATGCATTATGTGTATGGATGAACTTAAATAACTTCAATTCATTGCTTCGTAATTCCACGCTAGACACGACGCTCCGAGCAATCCAACGACTTGTGGGCCAAGCTCGGTGAGCGTGATTTCTTTCAGTGCGTTACTGGGAACTTTCGCCGCGTGCTCAAACACAAAAGTACTCAATTCCTTCATTAACCACTCGTCTTGTAGGACTCCGCCCCCCATAATGATGGCTTCCGGGTTCAGTATATTCACTAGATTAACTAGAACGATGCCCATGGACCAGATGAATTCCTGGTGGATTTTGCCCGCTAATGGATCTCCAAGCAGCGCCGCACGAAAAATATCCACCGAGACGACAGTACCGGATTGTATCTTGGAGGCCAGTATAGAGTCAGGATAATCCATTAGCCAACGATTAGCCCGGTGGATCATTCCTCCTCCAGAGGCGGCTGTCTCCAAACACCAATTGCTCCCGCACATACAAGGTTCCATGTCTTTTCCGACAAAAATATGACCGATCTCCCCAGCATAGTTAGCTGCCCCACGCACCAATCTACCATCACTTACAATACCGGCTGCAATCCCCGTCCCGACATTTACATATAAGAAATTTCTGTATTGACGTCCCTTACCCAGATACATTTCAGCGAGGGTTGCCGCATGAACATCGTTGTCTACTGCAATATCAAAACCATATTTCGCTTGTAAGTCTTCTCTGAAACGGACTTTATCCATCCCAGGCAATCTCATGCTTCCCATCCATTCCCCGTGTTCAAAATCGACATGCCCGAAGACCCCAATGCCGATGGTCTTGGATACATTTCTTACTTGTTGCAAATCGATATAATTTGCAATCGAATCGTATATACTGCTTCTCAGTAACTGTTCTGATGAAAGATCGATGTCATACCGTTGTTGGTGGACAACCTTCCCTTCCTGTGTCACAGAACCGATAAGTACTTTTGTCGCACCAATGTCAATGCCTATGGTAAACGGTTCATCTGGATACACTCTGCATCTCTCCTACAAGTGAAGTTATTTAGTTCATATGACTTACTTACTTCTAGAGCATCTCGGCAGCTTCCTTATCTAGCATTACCGTTAGAAAAGGGTGTAATTGTAGAACAGATGCAGGGATCTCCGGTGTAATCTGACCATATATTGCCTTCTTAATGATCTCCGCCTTGCTTTTCCCTTTGGCCAGCAGCAGGATTTGTTTCGACATCATGATCCGCTTGATTCCCACGGTAAGCCCCTGCTTCGGAACCCTATCCGCAGACCCAAAAAATCCAGCCTTCATCTCGGCAGTCCTGCTCGCCAAATCTTTTACATGTGTATCTAAATGGAATTCAGTCCCCGGCTCATTAAATCCAATATGACCGTTGGTTCCTATACCCAGTATTTCAAGATCTACAGCATGCCTGTCCAGAAGAGCATTGTACTCACGGCAAGCTTTGTCCAGATCCTCCGCCATGCCATCAGGCATATGAATATTTCCACTTTTTATATTGAGATGATTCAATACCTGATTACGAATTCTGAAGCTAACGCTTTTGTGATCTTCCGGTGACAGTCCTACATATTCGTCTAGTGTAAACGCCTTCAATTCTGAGTAATCCACATTCCATTGTTTATACAAATTCACAATTTCCTGATGAAGCCCTATGGTGGTCTGCCCTCCAGCAAAAGTTAGAACGCTATCCGGTTTCACGATCACTTGCTTTGTTACTTCAAGCGCCGCTGCAATATCTAACTCTTGTTCCGTATCTTTTACTATAATCCGCATGAAAGCACCTCCGTGATAGTAAGGATACACTCTTTAATAGTAACTCTCCCCCGTACGTCACAGTGGTCCAAAATCCTCTAATCTAGGGGTAATATTCTATAGTGTGTAGATAAAAAAAGAGGGTAACCAGTTTTATCTGATTAACCTCTTTTACCTTAGTGAATTAATATTTTTATAATTTTATCTTTGAACTCTTCATCCAAAGCAATATATTTTTGGCACTCATTTAAGTATTTAAATATAGCCTTTAATTTTTCCGAGAAGTTATATACTACAAGAAAACAGTTTGGCGCTTCTCTATCTTTAACAAAATATATTTCCTCATTTTCTCCCGTTAAATAGTATATATTATACGTTTCTTTAACGTCGCTCCTTTCTAAGTTAATAGCGTATTTTTTCTTATTAAATATCGAAAAATATTCATCCCCAATAACTCCTAATAGAATTTCGTTTAATTTATCAAAGTCATTACTCTCCAGTTCTAACAACTTATTTTGTATCTCCTCATCTTTAGAAACTCCTCCAAGACGAATTCTGGCATACAATGCTAAAGCCACAGTTCCTACACCAATTTCTGAAAACGTGGCAACCGTACGCGGCTTTCCACGTTGGACTACTATCACTTCATAAGAAGATTTGCTTTTCTCTGATAACATCACAAATATTTCTGGGTCTATCATGTCCGTTCTGTTAGAAATTCTAGTGTAAACTTCTATATTATTATCTTTGTTAACTGTTACAACGAAGAAATCACCCAAAAACGACGTTAAAAATTTATTTTGATCCATATAATTTCACCCTCACTTTTTAACGGGAACTTTTATTAGGTAACCAAGATCAACCAGTTCCTCTAAAGAATATTTATCTCCATCAGGCTTATACTTAATGTACTGTAACCCTCCACCTGGTCTATCAAACCATGGTGCAATAATACCACCTTCGACTTCAAAATCCTGTACTATTTTATACACATAATAGTCTGCATAGTCGCTATGTGGAGCAAGCGCCCTTTGTTCATATGGGATACCTTCTGGTGAAAAGAAGTTCCCTACTGGAGAACCATATCTATCAATTAACATGCCCTTTTTTAGAGTCATATCCTCTGATATTCCCAGCAGAAAACCATTAATGTTAGGATCACCATTTTCTCCCGGCCAATTTATATTACCAGTTTTTTGATCATAATATTTGGGTTCAGTATAAACTGACTGATACTTATTATATAGTTTACCATCTGGAGGATAACTCCAGTCACTTATCCTTACTCTATCTTCTACACTTAATCCATTCTCTGCATAATCCCAAAATTGATTATAACGTTTGGTATCTGCCGGACTCATAAGATCTGCAAAAGTGTCTGAATTTACCGTCCCCCCAACACTGCTTTGCATTTTTTGAACCTGTCCAACTTTTCCAAATTTATTGTTACCATTATTAATTTCAGGTGTTCCGATCGATGTTAGTTCAGCTATCCTATCAGCACTTGCTGCACCACGCATAGCAGCCTGAAAATCGGCCGAAAGCTCAGTTAATTCCATTTGCATCTCCATTTGCATTGTAATTAATTGAGCTTCTAGCACTTGTTGGCCCTGAGTTTTTATACCGGGCTTTTCACCAGTGACAAATTCTATAAGTGGATCTACCAAATACTTGTCTATAAAATCTTTTTTTGCCGGTTGACTTTCCCAGTTGCTATTCCCCATCCCCTCAACCACTGCCGTCCAGTCCACCTTAGCAATTGCAATTTCGATTGCTATTGCATCGTAGTTCTCCATCGCCCATGCCCTATATTCCCTATCTCCCATGCTAAGTCGAATCATCGTGAGAAGTTGATCATCTGTTGGCATGATCGAATAATCCTGCTTTAATGGGTTGTACTGGCAGGCAGATAATGGCGTTCCGGTATATTCTGATGTTAATTTTACATTCGCATCATAGAAGGTTTTGCTGACTCCGAGCTCAGACAACAAGGCCCTTGCTTTCTCCGCCTCCGCATGTGCGACTTCCATATACGAGGTTTGTCCAAACTGCCTATATATCTCATAGGCGGCTTGACTTCGTCCCACTTCGATTAGCGTATCACTGATCTTGTCTAATTTCTGCCCGGCTTCCATCTGCGCTTGTATCGAACCATGCTGCATCATCTCCAGCAAGGCAGCAATCTCAGCATCCCCTTTATACTTTAGCATGCGATCGATTAATGTCGTTCTTTCCAGTTGCAACGTAAGACCGCGGAAGGTACCGAACAAAAAGGGCGGGATCGGCGTTGTTGTATACCATTTGGGTGAATCTTTTAATAGCTGATTAGAAAAGCTGCCCCATTGACTCCACCTATCCCGTTGTATCATGGGAAGCCCGTTCTCTTGTGGTGGGCTTCCCCAAGACTCTACCCTCGCGCTCCCTTTCATCAGCGCTATCGCATCCGCCACATTTTGTAGCTCTGCTCCTTGGATTTTGGTGATGGCGAGTCTGATGAAATTGCTCAATTGCTCCGAGTCATCCGCCAGGTGATTGATCTGAGATTGCGCAAGCTGAGCTTGACCTGACACGCGGGAATACAATTCCCCATCCATTTGGGCAAGGAAACCACTCATCTTTGTACGCAAATGATTCGTATCGTCAGATATTTCTTGCAAATCCTTCTGTAATTTCCCCATCCGGCCCTCTTGAAACATCGATTTCTGAGCCACCTGTTTACTCCCTTCTTGCTAAGATGAATCACTCTCGCCTGTGGCCAAAGAGCTCCGAATCTTTATTCGAAGCTCTTTGTCTTAGGTGGGATGGATTACATCTTTCGCGTTTATTGCAGTTCGGACGTCTGCCTTCGCCAATCCTTAAACGCGTCATTACTTTTATGTATTCTTTATCATCGATTTGATAAACTCTGCACGAATTACGGCTTGATTTGGTTAAAACGTATGATCTACATAACCGTGTACATTTTCTTTATTAAATGTTTCAAGTACCATAATATTACATATTATCTTGTTAATATATCACTTTTCCACATTTCCTGTTGTCGAAATTTGTATTATATAAAAATTTATTCCTACTATCTAAGAAACTATCTACTATACATTTCGCACTATATTAAAGGACAAAGCAGCTAGCTTAAAACGTTGCCTTAACTTTATATGTTAACTGGCACGTTACCAAATTTCTTTCCTGCACCGTAATCATCGTTGTAAGAGTCAGTTCGGTTGCAGATAAAGTACTATTTATAACACCTTTAATATAGTTGTCGTTCTATACATCTTGAAAGGTGCGATTTTTTTCTTTCTCAGTATCACTATCGTTATATGGTATTTTACAGGTGCGAGTAATTTTGAAAAAACCGCAGATAACAAAGGTAACAAAAAACAGGTCAATCATGGTGGTATCTGACCATAATTGACCTGCTAGATGTATCGGAATAGCGTCATTTAGGGTATAAA
This sequence comes from Paenibacillus anaericanus, assembly GCF_003994475.1. Lineage (GTDB taxonomy): Bacteria > Bacillota > Bacilli > Paenibacillales > Paenibacillaceae > Fontibacillus > Fontibacillus anaericanus. The sequence continues at coordinate 209,105 of NZ_RZNY01000007.1, forward strand.
ATTAAAGCATTTGATGTGCGTACAACCGTAATGACGAAATCTTTATACGGGTATTACATGGGTTATATGTGTTATTGGCTTAATGATGGGTTCATTCGGCACTGGGTAGCCCCATTGAGTCTCTATAAAGAGTTTACACAAAAATCTTATACAATGGCGTTAAAAGGGGCATGACCTGTTTCAGCATTCCTTAATAATGTTGGTTTTCTAAAACGTGAACTAGTTTCCAATTTAAATATGGCGGTATCTCCTTCCATCTCCATAAAAGATACATTAATCCATATGGGAGCTTTCGGAAAAAGCCCACCTAAAACCCCAACAACATCTTCTAACAATAGTTTTTTACCACCAATATTCTCTTTAGATAACACAAGACGTTTCATCATTTCATCGCCACCATCTAACATTTTCCCATGTTCCTCGACAGGCTCTATAACAAATTTAACTATATCGCTCGAAATGTTCCTAGCCTTCTTTATCTTATCAACTGCTTTATATAAATTTGTTGAAAAAATTTCTTCATTCATTTGAGTTGTCATAATATCTCCTCCCTTTATTTCAATTTAGTTGACTGTACTTTCTTTAATTTCCCTAAATCAACATAACCGTTGCTCGTTAGTTCTAATTGATATATTTCTAACCAAGCGTTTTCTGTCTTTATTCCAGCATTATTAAATATTTGCTCATAGTTTTTAGCTTGCTCAGCTGTTGGAGTATAGTGTCCTGATTCATTTGTTATCCTTCTAATATTTCCATTTGCATCGACTTTTAGTTTTCCAGCAGCTTGAACATCAGCTCCATTAGTTAAATAAGAATGTCCTCGTCCAACCTTTAAGTTATCATTTACATCTATGACGAAGTCAACCTCTTTAATTCCATCTCGAATCTTAACTTGACCATTCTCCAAAACATATTCAAAACTCTTTCCTTGCTGAATCTCATTTGGATATCTGTTTTCAATTATTTGGACAGGTCTAACATCTCCCGTCCCCTCAATATCCCCTTCTACCTTAGCAACACTCGGTCCATCATGTATAGTAGGCGGTTTCGAAGGGCCAAATTCCATCTTCCCCGTATTGGGTACTATCATCTTGAAGCCTTCAGGAGTCTTAACCATTTGTAAGGGTAATCTACTCGCAAAAGATTCTGGTAACCGCGACACTGAAGCTGGATATTTAAACTTCTTCACCTTTTCAGCTACCGAAGTCACTGCTTCGACTGCTTCAGCCACTTTTGCCACTTCCGCTACTTCAGCAGTTACTTTAACCGCTTTTGTTACTTTCATTACACCTAACATTTGTTTTAAACCTTTGGGGCCGTCTATAGCTGATACAACTTCAAATACTCCTCGCGAGAAAAATTTGAATCGGGACTTGGTGCCACCATTGGTTACATCTCGAATATAGGATTTTGCAATCTGTGCCGATGTATTGATTATTACTTGTCGTTGAAATTCCTTTACTTGGGGTGAATTTCCAGCCATAAGTCCTACAGAGATAACTGTATCAATAGGATGCTTTACAGCCTCAACAACTCCATCAACCAAACTTAGATGTTAGTTTTACATTCGCATCATAGAAGGTTTTGCTGACTCCGAGCTCTGACAACAAGGCATCTTGGATTGCTGTGCCTTACGTTCCCAGTATCTACGTTCATACTCTTTTTGCTTCTTCTTGTTTTCAGGTTTTTGCCGCCATTTCCGTCTGTACTCTCTTTCGTACTGACGGCGTGCTTCCAATGCTTCAGGACTTAGTTGTTCCATTCGTCTATTCCTCCATCACCAATTCAATAATGTCCTCGTCATCTACAATTTCAATGATTCCAATCTCGTTTGCCGACTCAATAATCTCTTCTAGTGATTCAAATCTTTTTATCAACTTCTTACTCAATTCTGTTCCCCACCAGTTCTGTCAGCTTTGTTCGTTGTGACTCCAATAGCTGTTCAATTTCCTGTATTTGATCCTTTTCTCGTTGTACCACTAGTACAGCTTCTCTTCCTGTTTCTTCCAGTTCTATCTGTTGACGGGCTAACACTTTTTCGTTGTACTGTACAGTCTCACGTAATCCAGATGCTTCTCTTTCCAAGCTATCTATGCGGCGTAGAATTTCCAGCCTTGGGTGTCCGTCCTTCTGATCTGGCCTGTTCCAGTAGCTTGCTTATTTCTGTGGCTATTTGAGGGTCGGTACTGCCAGATCGTCTTAACTCCTCTGCCTGTTGCCGTAACTCTCGTGCCTTCTGACAGTACCCCCTTACTTCCTCTACTATTTCCACGTAATCTGCTTGTGCCTGGTGCCTGTGCAATTAAGCCTACCTTTTCCTCTACTATCTGTACTTGTTTTGCCATGTCATTCAGCTCCTTCGTTTATTTTCTGCACGCAAAAAAGCTCATTCCTACTCATAAAACAAGTTGGAAAGAGCTTTGAAAGTTTATCAAGTGTTTAAATTATTTAGTGTTTGGTTTGTTGGTTGTATTGTACGATCTTGTTGTTGGAATTGTAAACCCGTCTCAAAGAATATGTTACGGAGTAATCTTTGTGAAATTTGGTATGTGTGCTATTTGTTCATCTGGTCCTTTAAATGGGATTACATTTGCTGTTTCAGGAATTTGAATCCTTGAAATGTTAATTCCTTCCAAACAATTATTGCACCATATTAAAAAATACCCCTGCCTCTTTTCACTATCTCCAATATATTCAAAACTAATATTTGAACTGGAGCAACTTGGACAGTTAATCTTGGGGACATCAGGAACGGTCTCTTGAACTACTGCTGATAACTTCAACCATTGTTTAAATTTAGGATTAACCATGTTCAGTTTCCTTTCTTCTTAAAATAATCCCAAAAAGTATCTTCAATGCCGTATGCTCCATCTTCGAATAAGCGTAACATCGAATCATCTGCAGCATGCCCATAGATCCTAACTTGAAAAATATGCGTCCTCTCGTGTGCTAAAGTTTTAATTAATTGTTCTTCATTAATAAACGCATTAGGATATAACTGAATTTCCTTACCGTTTGGATTAGCCCAGCCTGCGAAAGGAACATCTAGCATTTCAGGATCCCTAATTATTTTTATCTTCACACCATCTAATCCCACACCTGCCTGTTCAGCTAAGCGCTTAACTTCTCTTAATTGCATAGGAACTTCCAAATGACTAAACTCACCAACGTTGGCTGTTCGACGGTATAGTTCTAGACCTTGTCCCGTCCCCTCAATCTTCCCTTCTACCTTAGCAACACTCGGTCCATCATGTATAGTAGGCGGTTTCGAAGGGCCAAATTCCATCTTCCCCGTATTGGGTACTATCATCTTGAAACCCTCTGGAGTCTTAACCATCTGTAAGGGTAATTTACTCGCAAATGATTCTGGTAACCGCGACACTGAAGCTGGATATTTAAACTTCTTCACCTTTTCAGCTACCGAAGTCACTGTTTCGACTGCTTCGGCCACTTTAGCCACTTCCGCCACTTCAGCAGTTACTTTAACCGCTTTTGTTACTTTCATTACACCTAACATTTGTTTTAAACCTTTGGGGCCGCCTATAGCTGATACAACTTCAAATGTACCTCGCGAGAAAAATTTGAATCGGGATTTAGTGCCACCATTGGTTACATCTCGAATATAGGAATTTGCAATCTGTGCCGATGTATTGATTATTACTTGTCGTTGAAATTCCTTTGCTTGGGGTGAATTTCCAGCCATAAGTCCTACAGAGATAACGGTATCAATAGGATGCTTTACAGCCTCAACAACTCCATCAACCAAACTTATAACTCCTTCAGATATCCCAAGGCCAATCCCCTCTATTGCCTCAATAAGATCACTTTCGGTCTCGCCGTAAGTCTTATTCAACCAATCCTGATATTCCAGATCAGGATTGCGCAAGATATCCACGTTATCCGGATCTTTCATCACATGTTTGAGGAAATAGTCAAGCGTTGTTTCGTTGCGACTATTATTGGTGGTAATATCCGTTCCGTCAGGTAGCTTCTTAGGATGACTATTCTCTTTTTCTAATCTATCTTCTTCTCGAATTTCTATTACAAAATCATCGTAGTTCTCCTTCGCCCATTCCCTGTATTCCCTATCTCCCATGCTAAGTCGGATCATCGTGAGAAGTCGATCGTCTGTGGGTAGGATCGAATAATCATGCTTCAAGGGGTTGTACAGACAGGCAGATAACGACGTTCCGGTGTATTCAGATGTTAGTTTTACATTCTCATCATAGAAGGTTTTGCTGACTCCAAGCTCAGACAACAAGGCCCTTGCTTTCTCCGCCTCCGCATGTGCGAATTCCATATAGGAGGTTTGTCCAAACTGCCTATATATCTCATAGGCGGCTTGGTTTCGTCCCACTTCGATTAGTGTATCACTGATCTTGTCTAATTTCTGCTCGGCTTCCATCTGCTCTTGTATCGAACCATGCTGCATCATCTCCAGCAAGGCGGCAATCTCTGCATCCCCTTTATACTTTAGCATGCGATCGATTAATGTCGTTCTTTCCAGTTGCAACGTAAGACCGCGGAAGGTACCGAACAAAAAGGGCGGGATCGCCGTTGTTGTATACCATTTGGACGAACCCTTCAATAGCTGCGTAGAAAAGCTGCCCCAGCTGTTCCACGTATCCCGCCCGATCATGGGAAGAGCTTTCTCTTGGGGTGGGTTTCCCCATGACTCTACCCTCGCGCTCCCTTTCATCAGCGCTATCGCATCCGCCACATTTTGTAGCTCTGCTCCTTGGATTTTGGTGATAGCCAGTCGGACGAAATTTTTCAATTGCTCCGAATCATCCGCTAGCCGATTGATCTGAGATTGCGCAAGCTGAGCTTGTCCTGACACGCGGGAATACAATTCCCCATCCATTTGGGCAAGGAAACCACTCATCNCCGGATGAATCACTCTCGTTGTAGTCAAAGAGCTTCGAAATCTATATTCGAAGCTCTTGTCTTAGATGGGATGGATTACATCTTTCGTGTTTATTCAATTAATGTCCTGCACCTTGATAATCATTACGTACGGAATAATCGGATTCGAATAGGATGTGGTCACCCCATTGGTATTTAAAAGAGTTACCATATATATCACTGGATGATTCCACTTGTCCCTCTATCTCCCACATATTCGCAATTTCGCCTTGATAGCCAAGTAATTCCGTGATCTTTCCGTTTTTCTCACGTAACGTATTGATTTTGAAATTCACGATAATATAGCCATTTTTCATAAACTCTTTTTCTTTTCCTGTTAATGCACCACCGTATTGTTTGGCCAAATCTAGAACTGACGTACCTGTAGGAAGAATATACGGGGCTACAGGCAAGTTATATTCTCCGTACCAATGTTGCACACTTCGTTCCGCACGTTCTTGAGTCACGTTCGAGCCAGTAGGAGGTTGCGGTCCGATAATGGTACGAGATCGATACCCTAACACTTCATTGTTATATCCTTGATCACTAATCTGAAGTTGACGGGTTAGATACTGTTGATAGAATTTTACCCAAGGTGTTTTCGCTCTTTCTAGTGGCGTCCAAATAAAGTTGTATTCATACTCCGCTGAGCGTTGTAGCTCTGCCGTATTGATATTTCGGAAGGGGTCCGCTAGCTTATAGACACGACTATACATCTTCTTATCAACATCAGATCCGACTTGGATCATCTTATTCGATGCGCCAGATGCATCGTAATATAAGTTAACTTGTTGCGCTGTACCGCCTTTTTGAGGAACGAACCAGAAGGTAGGGGTAATCCCGATCCCCTCTCCCACATTCCATACGTTTCCAATGGTCTTGAAATCGAATAAATACGTATAGCCATTATGAGGGACGTTCATCGCATAGGTCGGATGCGAGCCTGGTCTTACCGGTAACATCCTCTGTGGTTGATCCCAAAGATCGGTGTTCACACGATTCTCATTACGACCACCTGATACGTAATAAAATGAGGCATGAGCGGCCTGTCCTTTTTGCGTGCGGAACACATCTTCATAGCGAAAATCTCCAATATCCCATATACGGAAGCCAAAGAGTCGTCCGACAACGTCCACATCCATCGTTCGTTTGGCACAATGGTTGGCAAGATCTGAATTTTTCTCTGTCTGACAGCCATTCCCCTTATTAATCTCGGTCATTTCCGCATTAATGGCGATCACTTCCGTCTCAATCGTATACTTGTCTTCATCAATCCATGTTGGCATCTTAAATTTTTTTTCTGCGGTGCCTACATCAATATAGATCCATGTATTTTCCTCGATGTATTGAGCTCCATCAAACACACCAAAAGGAAACCTCACCCGTTTAGCTTCGGTGTATTTCGTAAAGGGGTGTTTGTACCCTGGTTTGTCAGAATGCTCCCCGTACTCGTCTAGTTTCACGGTAAACTCTCGGTCCAATATAACCACAGGGATACTCCTATTCGTTACCATTCGCTGATCAAAGGGACGATTATCGTCGTCAAGTACTTTCGCGTAATTTACGACAGGCGTGTGTACCGTTACCCTATTAATCCTTTCAATTGGGTATTCTTGATCCTCATCACCATCAAAGTCATAAACCAATTGGGAATAATAAATCGTTCCATTACTCTCTCCGACATGGTTCGCTTTATAGTACTCGATTTGCAAGTTGTCCTCTCGAAGAACTTGGATCAGGTTTGGTGGTGGAATCGTAGAAGGAGTAGCGCCCTTTTCTTCCTTTTCACTACCGTCCATAATAACTGATCCATTAAAAGTCAATGAATCGTTATTCACTTTAACCTTGCCAACGGCTTTTTCGGCGTATGACTGTAAATTTACGTTTGCTGCGGTCGGAGGTGAGGGTTTACTTCTACCGCCATCAACAACTTTTTTAATTGGCTTCTCTGCTTCCTTCACTTCGGGTGGAGTATATTTCCATGTATTCATTGCATCAACGCTTGGAGATGAATAGTTCTGTGGAAAGAGCGTCACAGTACCACCCGGAAGGGCATAATTACTCATTTCAGCGTGATCAATCCCATAAACACCTAATTTTTCAATCATCCAGTACGAATACTCCCGTTTGACTTCCATTTCTGCGGTAAATGAACCGTCTTCGGTTTGAGGATTGGGCGGAAGCGGAGTGCCGTCTGAACCCGTACCTCCACCATCGTCCCACTTCAAGGTGTATTCCTGTGTGACTGGTACCTTGTAATTGCATTCACCGACCATCTCTACGAATGTGTTTTCAAACAAGTAGTTTTTCGTTTCGGTACTTGCAACTAGATATTCGGAAGATGGGATCCCTTGCACGGCATCAAAGTCTCTTGGATTGTGAGGTGTATCTTCAAGAATCGACCCTGTCGATGAAGGTAGCATGTCCTGCCCATTGACACGTCCACGAGGAGTAGGGTCGGTACATTCTCCAGAAGGGTCAGGAATATCAACATCTAATTTCTTTTTATACTCCGCTACAACATAGGTGTCCATAACATCTACCGTTGGGTTTCGATTGGTTGTTATGGGATTTGGCCAACTAATAATGGCTTCTTTTCTCCAATTTTTATTTTTGGATGTGACGTACGAGCTAACAATTTCATACTGCGTTCCATTGATTGTTAGATTGTCCTGAAAGGTCGCATTGAATGGCTTGCCGATTTTAAACAAGTCTGTCATAGGCACTTTTTGCGTCTCATTGGGTATTAACTTTGTCGGACCTTGTAAAATACCACTGGATAAATTTCCATTAAACTTTCTTCCTTTTTCAATCGCTACCGTATATGCCTCTGAACCTATTATCGGTAAATACTGATTATAGTATTCCTTCAAATCTTGTTGCACTTGATCTGGCCACCTAATACCGTTCGGTAAAGCACTCAAAATTTGAGAATAGTTATAGAAATATTTCGTATTACTATCTAAAAAATTCCCTGATGCATTTGAAATCTTAAAAATAGCACTCGCATAAATTTTATCACCAGACACATTTTCCCCGAGTAGCGCCTGGTCCAATGCATTCTCAACATCCGATGCCTTAAAGGTACACGTAAATTTAATTTGTGTTCCAGTACGATCATCATCACATTCTGTATCGTAATCACCAATCATTATTTTACCTTTTTTAGTTAATTCATTAGGTTTTAAAGTTAGAGAAGGTTCCTTATGGATGTAGAATCCTACGGTTCTGTATCTGTATCCTCCTCCTGAAGCTTTTACGATAGTTTCAAATTTGATAGAACGATCAGGATTCATGATTAATTCATTCGCTTTAGTAATATGAGGTGATTGTATCCATAGTAGTATGGAAAATAGTAGTATTAATAGCTTGCTTAATCGTACCATCACAAATACACCTACAATAACTTATAATGGTCTGAAATATCTACGCCATCACTCCATAGTCTATAGTAGCCGTCATTTCTAAGAGAAATATCCGTATACCCTTTAAACTTCACACCTACTTTATTTTTAATAAAACTCATATTCCATGTTTGGTCATAAAATATACTCCACTCCAGCAAATGATCATCCCAATTGAATGCAGCTTTTGGTGCTGATACTATAGTAAATTCAAAGCTGCTGCGCATGTATATATCCCCAAACTCATACAGCATGCTTGGCTCCGCTTTTACACTCCCCTTCGTAACAATTTTATTTTTTTTCACCCAATCCACATATTTTTTCATCTTATTCAATCTATTTTTTCTAGCGAGATCACTTGTGCCATCTTTAGAGAGCAAAGCTTGCACTTCATTAGCCCAAGAATAATCAATTGTCTGATAATCGATATTTAGAATTAAATCGAAATAATCTTCGATTTTCTTGACTGACTTATCAATAAATAGTTTGTCATACTTAATGTAATCATCTGTCAATCTTGTTTTACTTGTTTTAAGTGAATAAATTCCACTGAATGCTAAAGAATCATCGTATGGCATTTCATACATTTCATTAGGAATTTCTGCAAGAATGTATGAAAAATCTTGTGCGTTCTTTGGTAGATTCGTCGTACGAATTACACGTCCCCATGGATCCAGCTTCGCATTGGCTAAATCTTCAGCATTTTTGATCGCTTCTTCATCTACGGGTAATACCTCACCTGCACGGACTTTTAAGATTCGCTCAATGATCACCACCGACTGCGCACGCGTAGTCGTAGCCTGTATATCTAATTTCCCTTTACCTGTCCCATGGATCAAGCCATTTTTCGTTGCAATTAACATGTATTCCCCATCTGATGTCGCCGTCAGACCAGCAGCTCGAACGGCAGCCCTAGCCATCTCCAAGCGAGTCATTGCCACATTATAATCGCCATACTCACTCCCCTTAATAACGTCATTAATAAAAGCGGCTTCAATATAGGGCTTATACCAAGGTCCTGATCCTTGTTGTTGCTCTAATGCAAAACCGATTGCGCTCACAACCATTTTGATAAACTCTGCACGACTTACGTCTTGATTCGGTTTAAACGTCCCGTCTACATACCCGTTAACATACCCTTTCGTCGCCGCATTCACGATATCTGCTTTACCCCAATGATTCGTAATATCTTTAAAAGCTGTAAAAATGGAGGGAGCATTGACCTCCGTTACAGTTTCTTGCACACTTTCTGTACTTGAATTCTCACCTTCCGCAGCGAATATGCTTCCTGGGACGCTAGTCACGACCATTATTGCAGCAATGAATGTTATCATTTTTCGTTTACTCATTAAAACCCCTCCGTTATAAATTATATTTACTATTGCAAAAATCTAGCTACTCACATACCATAATATGACAATCTATCCTCTTAATATATCACTATTACACATCATTCGTTGTCGAATTTTGTAATATTTAAAATTTTGTTCCTAATTACAAAGAAACTAACTCCTTTACAGACGTGTACGCCATAAGGGAGCTAGTTTCTGAAGATTATACGGATATTATTAATGGACGAACCCTGTCCAAAAACTGAGTAAGATCCTGCTTCAACTCTCTGTATTTATCCCAGATCGAGTTAGTCAGCATTTATGATAAATTCTTCACCCTCGGAAAAAAGACTATTACCAGAGTTTACACAATAATAGTGCTAATAGCCTGCTTATTCGTACCATCATAAATACACCTACAATTAAAGATAACAAAGGTAACAAAAACAGGTCAAGCATGGTAGTATCTGACCATAATCGACCTGTCCAATGTATAGGAATAGCGTTATTTAGGTTATAAAATTAAAGCATTCTGTGCGTACAAAATAAATGAAGAAATTCTTGTTGCGGTACTACATGGGTTAAGTGTGTTATTGGTTGAATGATGAAATCATTCGGCACTGGGTAGACCCCACCAAAATAAGAAGGTAATCCCCGAGAACAGGGATTACCTAAGTGTTTTAATGTAAAACAGAATGGAATTGATGAATTACCTTTTCAAAGGTCTTTAATCTTATAATATCCAAATCCCTTGGTTCAATCCTAACATTGTACTTGAAGAAGAACCTATCGTTTATTTCTTTTTCAAGTGACTCTAATTCTTCAACATCAGTATGTTGTGTTAAGTACGATAACCAATCGATAACTTCATTTTTGTGCCAAGTTAAAATTCCATCATTAGAAACTTCATTCATCTTATCGACAATTACTCTGAGTTCTTCTAGGGAACTAATCAATGCCTGATGCTTTTCGTTCATTAAGTCCATAGTTTCTCCACCTTATATGTCAGTTTAATGGGGTTATTTTAATCCAACTTTCTGGAATTGCGTTAAAGTCAATGTAAGTTTGATGTGCTCCACCATACAAACCATTTCCTTGCGAACCAACCTTACCATCCAAGCCAGTAATATTTGAGCCTTTTGGTATAGTTATCTCGTATAAATTACTAGCATTATTACCCCATTCTTGTTTAATAGCGGTGTTAACTCTCCACTCAAATTCTGTTGCAGGAGGAGCATCTAACGACCAAAAACCACCGTTTTTATCTCCTACTCTATATAGTGTTGTTCCTTCTCCGTATGTTTTAATTTCTGACTTTCCACCTGCAAATGAGTTCAGAACATTTCTTTCCCATTGGCTTCCCTCAGGTAGATTCGGGGCTTTAATATGAGCAACATCACCCATCCCATCAATTACGATAGAGTCAGGAACATCACCTTTACTCAATACTTTACTAAACTCTGCGCCAATACCCTTACCTATCGCATATCCACCCATACCTAATGCAAATCCGGCCCCAAAACCTATCGCAGAGTCCATAAGTAATTCATTTGTACTACGATCGGAATTGTTGACAAGCATGGGAATAGCCAGGGTTGGATTGGCCGAAGGTATGGCGGGGGCCGTTCAGAATCCTGCATTTAGATTATTAATACTTTGTTGGTTTAATAAAGGCGACTCTCCAACTATTCTTATTTTACCATTTTGTAGCCTTACTATATCCTTAGAACCCTCAGCAAATTTATCAAACATAAGACCTGGGTTGCCATTAACTAAAATACCCTGTTTTTCTAATTCAAGTCCCACTTCCCTTTCTTTTATTCCTTGCTCTTCAATTCTTCCTGCATGAGATGGATCACGAGCTAGATCATCTAATTCTTCTTGAGTAATCGACCTGTTCTATGTAACGGAATATCGTTATTTAGGTTATATAATTAAAGCATTTAATGTGCCGACAATCGAAATGAAGAAGTTTTAATACCGGTATTACATGGGTTATATGTGTTATTGGTTGAATATTGAATTCATTCGTCATCCATCAAAAAAAGAAACCTTGAAAGGCAGAAAGCCATTCAAGGTTTCTTGGATAGTGTTAGTCACTTCATATTCTTCAATTCTTGTTTCGCTAAATCAAGAGCAACCGCTAATTTAATCCGATTCTGCTTGCTGAGTCCATGTAGATACTGGGGGACATCTTTAGATTCTACTATCGGTTCAATTTCATTGTTATAACGGTCTAACTCAATATCTGCGATAAGACTATCATTAATTAGTATCTTATAAATATCCTCGCCCTGTTCAGGTATCCAGTTAACAATATAAGCCGTTTTCATTTCCGGAAATGAATTTTTAATCACTTCAACTAGTCTTCTTTTTTCCTCACTCTTGAATAGTGATTGATTGGAAATAATAAGTTGCTCCCTTAGTTCTTGTTCCAACTTACTGCCTATTAGTTTCACGTTCTCCCTCCCTTTAAACTATTTTATTAATCCGGGTGTTACTGTTACTAAGTTGCCATGCATATCAGTTAAGATTGTCATAGTGGAGGTCGGTTTGAAATCATTGAATTTATCTAGTCCAATGGACTTATCTAAAGTGATTTCTCTTACATATCGAACTCCATCTGCACTATCAATACTTCTGATGACTAGGGAATTCACTATTTCTGTACTCGACAGCAGTGAACGTAGTTCGTCCTGAGTTACTGTGAACTGAGAAGCATTCTTATTAGAAAAATGTCTGTCAACGACGTGCTTCCACCCATCATTACTGGTATTTATTCGGGATTGAACAATAGAAGGCATACCATGAACTTTACCGTCAATCCCCCCCCTTTTTGCGGGTTCGTAGGAACTGCCTCACCTACATCAGCGATTTCGTCAGCTTTCTTAATGAGATTGGACTCATTTTTTGAAGTTGATTTTACCACATCAGCGACATCTTCAATGATTCCATCTACTTTTTTGATAAGTTTTGCTCCATCTTGGACGATATATCGCCCAAAAGGAAAGAATGAAAACCCCAAAGATACTCCTGTTATGGCTCTACTAAATTCAGATAATTCTTTACCCGTTATTGTATCTCTTCCATTGGTGTACTCATAGCCACCTTTTGCTGTTCCTATAAATGGGGTATTATCTGCCAAGAAACTAACGGCTTCTAATCCTGTATCTTTTAACGCCTCTCTTGCAGGTTTCGCATAATTCTCCTCTACTGCTTCTGGATATTCTCTTATCCTATTAAAATACTCTTCGTTATATGTACGCACTGCATTGGAACGCTCTTGTAGTGGAATGTATCCGAATGTATCTGGGTTATACCCGTTTTCAAGTGCATATTTCCAGAAGTCGGCTACTTCCATCATTGTACCTGAATAAACGTCGCCTTCAAACAGTTGATATCCTTCATCTCGCAAATAATTGTTTAGTAACATTCTTAGGTTTGTTGCATTTACCTTCGTGTAACATCCTCTGTGGTTGATCCCAAATCCTGGTGTTCACACCATTCTCATCACGACCACCTGGTACGTAATAAAATTGGGCATGATCGGCTTGTCCTTTTTGCGTGCGGAACACATCTTCATAGCGAAAATCTCCAATATCCCATATACGGAAGCCAAAGAGTCGTCCGACAACGTCCACATCCATCGTTTGTTTGGCACAATGGTTGGTAAGATCCGAATTTTTGTCGGTTTGACAGCCGTTACCCGCATTAATCACGATCACTTCTGTCTCAATCGTATACTTGTCTTCATCAATCCCTGTTTGCATCTTAAATTTTTTTCTGCTGTGCCTACATCAATATAGATCCATGTATTTTCTTTGATGTATTGATCTCCATCAAAGACGCCAAAAGGAAACCTCACCCGTTTAGCTTGAGTGTATTTCGTAAAGGGATCTGTATACCCTGGTTTGTTAGAATGGTCCCCTTTCTCGTCTAGATTCACGCTAAACTCTCGGCCAGGGGTTGTCCCTTCAACTCTGCTATCATTACCTGTTCACGTTTTGCCATTCGGCTCGTCCTCCTTTGATTTTGAGCATTCAAAATAAGCTCATTCCTACTCATGGTTCAAGTCGGAAAGAGCTTTTGAAAGTTTATTAAGCGTTTTAATTATTTAGTGTTTGGTTTGTTGGTTGTATTATAGGATCTTGTTGTTGGGGTCGTAAACTCCTAACTATTGACCATCCTCCGTTTTTATTTCTCTCCACTCAACCTCGCTAGATTGAATATTTAGTACAATTACATCATCCAAACCATTAAGAACTAATTTAATACGCTCATCTTCTCCCTCAGATGGGAGTAAATCAACCGCTAGTATTTCACTACTATCTAAATCAAATAATTGAGGTTCAGTTTTGTAGAATGTTACATCAGAGAAGATTAATGTTCCAAGCTGCATTTCTGGTTGAGTTTCAACATAGAAGGATTGCTTCCACTGACACAATTCTAAAGTCATCCTTAACTGCTTATTGACTTCATCATATTCTAAATCCTCGACAAGGCTGTCAAAAAGGGTATACGCTTGAATACGCTGCGAGATAGTACATCATGGCTGCGTTTCCTGCGGGTAATTTATGAAAATAGGCTTCATGATCATAGTTTTGTGTGAAAAAGATGTAGGCGTGGTCAACGGTAGTAACTTCAAGCTTCACTACTTCAGTTGAGTCGTCTGTTTGCCCCATTCCTAAAGGATAAACAATATCACATCTATTAGGTAAAACTTTCACATTAGCATCAGCCCCTGTAAGTTTAGTCTCATTTAATGGATCAAGCACTTGAGATCTAGTATCAAGCACCTTTGTTTTAAAGTTAGGTATATCAGGGTACAAATCGCTTTTATAAGCTTCAATTCGATTAAAATCTACCCTATGTTTAATTTTAGAACCAGGATAGGCATCTAAGTTGGTACCAGGCGTCTTTTCTGGTGTAACAGACCCCAGTGGCCAGTGCGGACTTGTCGAATTACTCATAGTCCAAGCTGTATCCGATGCCCCTCTTTGGAACCCAATATAGGCTCCATTTGGAGATTCATTATCCTTTGAAACTACTAATACTTTTTCCCCTGTAAATTCAACTTCTCTATTAATTTTCTGAGCATTTACAGTTTCCGTCTTCACAATGTCTGGACCTTTAAAAAACTCAATTTTTGTGATGATTTTTCCACTTCCTATGTCTTCTACTATGTTTGCTTTCAAACTAGTATTGGACACAAAAATGGATTGATTAGCTTTTAATACATCCGCATCACTCTTTCCAAACGGGATCTCTTTTTCTGGAAGAGATTGTTCAGTAGCGGCCGATGCGGAAGGAGTATATGTTGTTAAGCATGAAACTGAAAAAGTTAATTATTACTAATATGAGTAAAGTGAAATTCTTTAAAGATTGCAATCTATTCAACCCTCCATACTCTAAACGCTATAATTTTTTCAATCAAACATCGGACCATTAACTTCGAGTAAAATATGAGATGTATACCCAGCAGCAACAACACTAGGAGAGTGGATTTCTATTTTTAATTTATCTCCATTTTGAACCCAGCCTGTCTTTGGCACGATATCAACAGGCAAATCATGCAATTTATGATGATAAACAATAGCTGGCATATTAAGAATTCCCTTCCTCATGTCTGTAAGTTTAACAGCGTTCATTCCCATTAGAGTAACAGAAGGACCTAAATCGCTAGACCGATACCTTGCAGAGTTGTTATTATAAATCTCTTTACCTTTGTAATAGAGAAGATAACTATCCATTTTTTCACTAACAGGGTGTTGTTCCATTGGAACTCCGTCATTTACACCTGATCTGTTAAACCACTTCAATTCACTTAGTGGTGGTAATAACTTTAAATTAGGATCATTTGGATCTGCTAAATCAATCGCTATCAACGCTTCCAACACACCCTTGTAATCTCCATCCTTGGTTTCTAAAACCATAAGTTCCTCATTCCACAAATCTTCAATTGTTTTTCCTACATAATCCTTTTCATCCGTCACATATATTTCAGGCATCACGGTAAAGATATTCGTTCCATGCCAAGCAATTTCTGCACTTCCTACAGCGTATTTATCAACTGGTAGTGTACCGCCATCTTTCACAGTCAAGATACGTTCGATGATCGTTACAGACTGAGCACGGGTTGTTGTCTTGTCTATCCCCAGTTCTCCTTTACCCAGACCAGTAATAAGCCCTGCCTTCGTTGCAAGGTACATCCATTTGTCATCTTCCGTCGTTGTCGCGCCGGTTGCACGAACAGCGATACGCGCCATTTCTTGACGAGTGATGTTGGTATTCCATTCTTTATCGTTGTTGGCAAAGTCTGAAGTAGAATAAAGTATATTATCACCAGCCACTTTCACGTAGGACTCATACCATGCTCCCGTAGTTGTTTCTACAGGTAGTCCAAGCGCAGTTACGACCATTTTCACAAACTCACCACGTTTAATTGGCTGATCTGGTTTAAATAATCCACCTGGATAACCGGCAACATAACCTTTGCTTACTGCAGTCACAATATCTGTCTTTGCCCAGTGCCCATCTCTCACATCGGTAAAATTACGAGCATCTTGTGTTTTTTGTACACTAGACTCTGCAGCCTGCTGAGTTTCCAGCGCAATTGAAGGACTTGTACCTTTCTTTTCCGCTGCTTGAACTGAATAAACCGTACCGAACAAAACCGTAAACAACATGACTCCACTGATTCCACCAACCATGAATTTATTCATTATTATCACCACTCCTATTTATTTTTTTGCTATCAACGAGGGCTTTGGACTACTTCTCATTGAAACCCCTTGGTCTTACATTTTCTTAATCAAATAAGGGTAATAAATCAATTTCCTGCTACATAATATGACATGTTATCCCACAATATATCACTTATCCAAATTTTAGGTTGTCGAAATTTGTCTTATTTGAAAGTTTGTTTCTAATGATAAAGAAACTAGTAGCTTTATAGACATGTACGCCAAACGTTTAAATTCGGGCAAAACTAGACGACAGCTTCAAGCGGTGAGTTCCCTTTCAATACCATTACTAAGTTGTCCTACTATCCAACTTGAAAGGTGCGATTTTTTTCTTTCTCAGTATCACTATCGTTATATGGTATTTTACAGGTGCGAGTAATTTTGAAAAAACCGCAGATAACAAAGGTAACAAAAAACAGGTTAATTATGTGGTATATAACCATAATCATCCTGTTTGATGTGCGTACAACCGAAATGGAGAAATCTTTATACGGGTATTGCATGTGTTATTGGTTGGATGATAGGTCCATTCGGCACTGGGTAGCCCCTCAAAAAAAGAAACCTTGAAAGGCATAGAGCCAATCAAGGTTTTTGTATAATTCTCTCGCTTAAAAAGGCGTAATTATCAACCTGATATTTTCTATATTTTTACATTTATCAGCTAAAGATATGATTTCTTCAATATGCTTGATTTCGTTAGAATCAAGTGGCATTTCCTTTAACCTCACAAGTTCAAGTATTAACATATCCATGTCTTTACTTGAGTAGACATCATAACTGCAGGTTGATAACTCTCCTAACATCTCAAACTTATCTTCGTTTTGTTGTAAATATTTAACATTCCCCTCTTCAAACACTTGGTCCAATTGCTCACCGTTTACAGATTCTAATATAATTTTGAACATAACTTTACTCTCCAAACCCCAAGCCACCTGGGGCTTGAACTAGAATATCATCACTAATTGAATTTCATCCATAAGCTGCTCGTATGCTGCGCGAGCCTGGGCAATTGACCATACTTTTAAGATGTAGACCCAGAACTATTTTTCGTTGTTGTATCGGTTAAATCAACATTCACCTGAAAACAACCATATCATCTTCTATTCCTTAATAAACGTGGCAGTAACATTTATTCCATCTGAAAGAAAATTGCTGAAACTATCCCATGCTAACTTAGGATCTCCCTCGCCCTCTATATATTGGTATACAGGAGGATTTTCTCCGTCACTAAATCTAAAATAATTAAATTCATAACCTTGATGCATAGAAAATACAAAAGTGTCCGCTGGTAACGTAAAAGGTTCTTGATTTTCTTCTAACAACTCATTTGCTTCTTGTGTCAATCCCCTTAAATTCCCAAAAAATATATCTGTTCCTTGAAATAACAAACCTACACGATGTCCCGCAGCCAACAAAAATTCGCGATATACAGTCGGAAAACTGTGTCCAATTTCATCCTCTAATTCCTTAATTTCATTCTCACTGCACCCCTCAATTTCCTCAGCGGAGGCTATTTGAGAACTTACCAATAAGTTTACAATACTATTCTTATCCATTTTGCATCACCTTCCAGGTCCATGATCTACTATTATCTCAATATTAGGGAATCTTTGCTCGAACTGCTTTATTACTCCTGAACAAGAAATACAGAAAGGCAACTCAGAAAACAAATAGACCTTTCCAGAAGCATCTTTTGATAGGTTTGAAGCTAAATTCTCCAAAATCTTAACTTCTGAATCTAGAGTACGTGGGTTATTCCCTGTAGTAATTGTATCAAAAATTCGTTTTTCTAGTACCCCAACTGTACCTGCTCTTTCTGCGTTACCACTAATTCCAATGAGTTCACCCTTTATACCATTAATTTCATACTCAGCAAAAGCAATATTTTTCTTTGAACCAACATTAATCTCTTGTCTAATTTGATTAATTTTGTTTAAAGATTCTTCTGTTGTTCGTATTACTGATGTAGCTTGTGGCGTCCCCTCAATATCTACCCCTTTTTGCGGGTTCTTAGGAACTGCCCCACCTACATCAGCGATTTCGTCAGCTTTCTTGATGAGATTGGACTCATTTTTTGAAGTTGATTTCACCACATCAGCGACATCTTCAATGATTCCATCTACTCTCTTGATAAGCTTTGCTCCATCTTGGACGATATATCGTCCGAAAGGAAAGAACGAAAACCCCAAAGATACTCCTGTTATGGCTCTATTAAATTTAGATAATTCTTTACCCGTTATTGGATCTCTTCCATTGGTGTACTCATAGCCACCTTTTGCTGTTCCTATAATTGGAGCATTGTCTGCCAAGAAACTAACGGCCTCTAATCCTGCATCTTTTAACGCTTTTCTTGCTGGCTTGGCATAATTCTCCTCTACTGCTTCTGGATATTCTCTTATCCTATTAAAATACTCTTCGTTATATGTACGCACTGCATTGGAACGCTCTTGTAGTGGAATGTATCCGAATGTATCTGGGTTATACCCGTTTTCAAGTGCATATTTCCGGAAGTCGGCTACTTCCATCATTGTACCTGAATAAATATCTCCTTCAAATAGTTGATATCCTTCATCTCGCAAGTAATTGTTTAGTAACATTCTTAGGTTTGTTACATTTACCTTCGTAGGATCTACCAGTTTAAACACATCATACACATTGTTCTCATCACGAACCAGGGAGCTTACGTCTTCGTTTATTTCATCAGCAATATCATCATAGTTCTCCTTCGCCCATTCCCTGTATTCCCCATCTCCCATACTAAGTCGGATCATAGTGAGAAGTCGATTGTCTGTGGGTAGGATCGAATAATCATGCTTCAATGGGTTGTACAGACAGGCAGATAATGGCGTTCCGGTGTATTCAGATGTTAGTTTTACATTCGCATCATAGAAGGTTTTGCTGACTCCGAGCTCTGACAACAAGGCCCTTGCTTTCTCAGCCTCCCCATGTGCGACTTCCATATACGAGGTTCGTCCAAACTGCTTATATATCTCATAGGCTGCCTGGCATCTTCCCACTTCGATTAGTGTATCACTGATCTTATCTAATTTCTGCTCGGCTTCCATCTGCTCTTGTATCGAACCATGCTGCATCATCCCCAGTAAGGCGGCAATCTCTGCATCCCCTTTATACTTTAGCATGCGATCGATTAATGTCGTTCTTTCCAGTTGCAACGTAAGACCGCGGAAGGTGCCGAACAAAAAGGGCGGGATCGGCGTTGTTGTATACCACTTGGGAGAATCCTTCAATAGCTGATTAGAAAAGCTACCCCAGCTTTTCCACGTATCCCGTTCGATCATGGGAAGTGCTTTCTCTTGGGGTGGTTTGCCCCATGATTCTACCCTCGCGCTCCCTTTCATCAGCGCTATCGCATCCGCCACATTTTGTAGCTCTGCTCCTTGGATCTTGGTGATAGCGAGTCGGATGAAATTGCTCAATTGCTCCGAGTCATCCGCCAGGCGATTGATCTGAGATTGCGCAAGCTGAGCTTGTCCTGACACGCGGGAATACAATTCCCCATCCATTTGGGCAAGGAAACCACTCATCTTTGTACGCAAATGATTCGTATCGTCAGATATTTCTTGCAAATCCTTCTGTAATTTCCCCATCTGGCCCTCTTGAAACATCGATTTCTGAGCCACTTATTTACTCCTTTCTCGCTCAGATGAATCACTCTCGGTGTAGTCAAAGAGCTCCGAAATCTATATTCGAAACTCTTGTCTTAGGTGGAATGGATTACATCTTTCGTTTCTATTCAATTCATGTCCTGTACCTTGATAATCATTACGTACGGAATCATCGGATTCATTCTGTGAAAAGTACCACAATATAACAATCTGTTCTCACAATATCACTTTTTCAATTTTACTGTTGTCGAAATTTGTAATATATAAAAGTTTATCCCTAATGCTAGATAAACTAGCTCCTTTATAGACGTGTACGAGCTACCTGAAAATCTGTGTAAACGTAACAAAACCCCATCTTATGAAAAGATGGGGACTCATGTAGTAATGCCTAATTGTCATACTGAGATTTCTTACTGCATATCCGTAAGTTTTATTGCCTGTCCGCCGTGCAATCTGGAATGTTCGGCTGCAAATGCCATCAGATGACTCTGGAGAGAAGCGGTTGCAGAAGTCAAACCGCACGAAGGATTGTTGTCGAATCGGTTGACATCCCGTAGAAATGAACCCACCATCCGCTCATCGCCGCCTCCATGGCCATCAGCACCTCCATGGCCATCAGCACCTCCATGACCATCGCCACCGATAGAGCACTGAATATCAAGCTTCTCCCCTGTAGCATACCTGTATAACGTAAAGGTTCCGTCATCCATATTCCCTAATATTTCACCTTGAGTGCCCATAATTTGTACCCTGCGTCCACTGGTTTGCGTAAGTCCAGACATGATGAACGATGCGTTCGCTCCATTGGTAAATTCCATATTGACGACCTGATGGTCGACAACATTGTTATCGCACCGATAAACGCAACGCCCAAACGGGCTCTCCTTGATCGCCTTCATAATCCCTTCCTGCGACAAATCATTTGACATATAACGCGCCCAAGGGTGGTGTGGGGGCTGGATGTACATTTTCAGTGCTGAGAAAGGACATTCCTTCTCCACCTCGCAGCCATCGATGCAGCGATCGGTAGAGCCATCCGGGGCATTCTCCGCTCTGAAATGAAGCAGCGATCCGTATGAGCTCACACTTGTACAGGACTGTCCCATGAGCCAAGATATAATATCCAGGTCATGACATGATTTCGCTAAAATCATCGGGCTTGTTTCTTCCGACTTACGCCAATTGCCACGCACAAAGCTATGTGCCATGTGTAGAAAACCAACGTTTTCGGTTAATTGGATCGTTGCAACCGTTCCAAGTTCTCCCTGTTCGATACATTTTTTAATCCCTACCCAAAAAGGGGAATATCGCAGGACATGGCTGACAACAAGCAGACGCTTATATGTTTGCGAAGCTTGCTCCAAACGGATACATTCATCCTTGGAAGGTGACATCGGCTTTTCTAACAGGACATGATAACCTAGCTCCATCGCTTTCATCGCCGGTACGTAATGCATCTGGTCGAGCGTGCTGATGATCATCACATCCGCAATACGTCCTTGATCAAATGCTTGCTCCCACGAATCATAGACATACTCCGAAGCAATCTGATGAATATCCGCAAACCGCTTTCTTCGTTCATCGTCAGGTTCCGCTACCGCTATGATTTTCAATTCATTTGGAAACTTTTCTGCATAAGGCCCATAAATATATCGTCCTCTACTGCCAGCGCCTAATAAAACCGCCGTTATCGTCTTCAAAACTTCTCCTCCTCATCATGTTCGGCTCCTGATTCAATTTTAAGGGGAATGAAGTAGTACATTAAAGAGATTGTTACTGACATTCATATACATTTATTGACCTTCATTTTATGAACGCACCATTCTATATTCTTGAGGCGTCATTTCGTTTTGCTTTTTGAAAAAGCGGATAAAAGCAAGTGCCGAATTGTAACCCAAGGCAGCCGCAATTTCATTGACTTTCATCGATGTATTCAACAGCATTTCCTTAGCCATCAGGTTACGGTAATCGTTTACATATTTAGATAACCCAACCCCGGTAATTTGCTTATACAATCTGGAAAAATAAGACGGATTTAAACCTACATAATCCGCCAATGCATTTAAGGAAATATCGGTGGATATATGTTCTTCGATATACCGATGAACCTTTGTAATAACTTCATCTGGCGACTGTATGCCATGTGAAGCATTCCAATCGAACAGAACCTCTGCCATTTGCCAAAAATATTGGGTTAAATCCGACCACGAAGTCGTATCACTATGCTGAAACAATTTATCCAAATCAAGCAGTGTATTCATGTAATCGCGAACTTCCCGATTTTTATTAATGTGCGAAAGAAACACGGCAGAAAGAGAATGATACAATTCTGTTTTACGCTCATAAGGAGTCAGGGAATCACCCCATATGGCTGTCAACTCGACATATAGCTTGGAGAACTGTTCCCGGTGATTATTTTCCAGACAAGTCATAAGCAATTGTACCCGGGTATGATAGAAAAAATCATGATGACTCCCCATCTCGTGGCCTTCGCGCTCATGAATATCCCTATCCGTCATAATGACCTCACTGGACAAGCCGTGACCATAAACAAAACAATATTTAATAGAATGAAATCGGTCAGAAATGCCGTTCCATGCCGTCTGCTCGCTGCCAAGAATAAAAGAAACGGGCAAGTTCAACAATTTCTTGCACGTTTCCTGGACCGTTTCTAGAATACCACTTGCATACCGATAAGCTTTGACCCAGTCCAAGGGGTCTGAAGCTGTGAACGATTGCTCGTTAATTGAGGGTTGAATTAACCAGACGATTTTCGACAAATCGTACACAACGGAAAAGCAGTGCACATGCTCTGATAAATACTCGTCGCAAATATTTTGGAACGCATAGGTTAACAGTGCTTTGTCCGGTGTCGTGAACATCTCTTTCCAAGCATCCACCCTGCCAAGCAGCAAATAAACCGGCATCCCCGCATCCAGTGAAATATCAATTTCCTTAAATGCTTGTTTCAATTGATATTCCGTTTCCTGCTTACCTTGGAACAGTCCCCACATGTAGTCTTTTTGCAGCGAAGGCAGCGCCAACCTCATTTTGGTTTGCGCCCTTGCGATAATCTGCTGCTGATCGTGTTCCTCCTCGATTTTTTCAATCGCACGTTCCACAGACTCGATAATTTTCTCATCGCTTTCTACCTTCAGAATGTATTCGAAGCCACCGTATGTAATCGCACTCCTTGCATAATGAAACTCATTATATCCCGTTAAAAAGATGACTTTGCAGGAAGGCCACTGTGATTTGATTTCCCGCAGCAATTCAATACCTTCAAGTCCAGGCATCTTGATGTCTGAAATCACGATATCAATCCTGTGATTCTGCAGCACCTCCAAAGCCTCTTCTCCTGAATAAGCTTTCATGACATCGAGCTCTAAATGAGCGGTTTGCTCGAAAAGCTCAAGAAGACCATCAACAATAATCGGAAGATCATCAACGATAAGCAGTCTGTACATGCTGTTTCCTCCTCTAGCTCTAGCTTATGCTCAGGTTGATCCTTACCTTCAGCCCGCCTAGAATGGAACGTGACAACGTAATGCCATGATCTACACCGTAACGCAATTGTATTCTGCGATGAACATTAATTAGACCGGTCGTTTCTTCGATACGATTGGAAGACAGTTTAAGCCGCAGCTTGAGCTGTTCAATTTCCTCATCACTTATGCTGTTACCATTATCTTCAACATACAAAGAGAAGTCGTTTCCCTTTCGCTCTGTATGAACCCAAAGCTCGCCTTTGGGGAGCATACTGCCTAACGCATACTTATACGCATTCTCGATAATCGGCTGCAAAATAAGCCTTGGTACAACCATGTCCGGGACCTCTCCGTCAAATCTGACTTGAATCCGGTCACCATAACAGATAGACTGCATATCAACATAGGTACGTGAATGCTCCACCTCAAGCTCAAGTGGAATTTCATCTTCATCGTTCCGGGTAATAAATTGAAAATATTGGCCGATATGCATGCAAAATTGATATGCTTTTTCTTTTTGATGCTCAGACTTGATCAAACGGCATAATACAAAAAAGCAATTATATAAAAAATGAGGATTAATCTGTGATTGCAGTCGTTTCAGCTCTGAACGCTGGTTGCGGATTTGCTGCTCATAATTTTCCTCGATTAATGTCTTCAAAGATCGTACGGTATCGTTAAAAGCTTGATACAAGTACCCAAACTCGTCATGACCACGATCGATCGGGATCAGATCCAACCTGTTCTGCTGGACGCGCCTGAACGAATGAACCAGTTTCATTAGCGGGCGATATATAAACCGTAATAGAAAATAAGAGAAGAAGAACACGATGAACACGGCAAGAACGCACGCCCCCAAAAACCAGAACCGATACATTTGCAACGGGCCTAAGACATTCGCTTCGGGGATACAAGTAATGGAATACGAATTCCAAACATCGGAGTATTTATAAACAGTAAGGTAACGATGCCCTGCATAATGCAGTGTTTCATAACCCTCCTCAGATTTGGAGCCTCGCTTTTCCGCGGCAAACTCCTTCATTCGTTCCATTAAAGCTGAATCGGTGCCACTCTCAATTTCCCAGCCCCGATCCATGTTCAGCAATACGCTCTGTCCGCCTCGTGATTCTCCGATCTGTGCCAGCGTTTCTCTGATCTTACTTGCAGACAACTCGACCCCCACAATGTAGATAGGTCTCCTTATCGTATTAGCTGGATATTGCATGCTAATAAACAAGCGATCATTCCAGTACGTAAACGGTTCTGCATACAGCTTGTCAGTTTGTTGCATCGCAGCGTATTCCGACTCATCAATCGACGTTTCATACTTCAGACTTAGAATGGTGCGATCAATTAAGGGAACGTAGGCCCTTGCCTCCTGAATAAACGGACTCGAATTTTTCATCAGATCCAGCCGTTTCTGAATCTCCAATATTTTTTGTGTAAGCTCATAATACGTGATGTCATGGCCAGTTATGGCAATTTCCATCAAATCCTTGTCCATGACATAGTTCGGCAAATAGCGGTCAATCCTATCTGCCTCCTTATCCAACGAGTCCAGATAGAACCTTGTCGTATTCAGAATCGACTCCGATATTTCCTTACGAATATTGTCAGAACCTCGCTCATTAATCATCCAGGTAATCATCATCAGCGGTAGCAGCGCTGTCAAGAAGGCAACCATCACCTTCTTGAAAATGGAGGAGTCGCGCAAAAAGAATAAGAACTTCATCGTTTGTTCTCCCATCTAGTTCATGATCAGAGTAACCCCGATATTATTCTTTGACACTCCCCATCACAATTCCTTTAATAAAGAATCGTTGCAAGAACGGATACACGATGAGAATCGGGAATGCTGCGACGAAAATTTGCGCTGCTCGGCTTGTGCGGTCCGACAATTTAAGCATCAATTCGACATTCTCCGTCTTAATGAAACGGAAGTCTAGTTTAACAATGACCGTCTGCAAGAAGGTCTGCAGTGGATAATTCTCGGTATGATTCATATAGAGCATCCCGTCGAACCAGCTGTTCCAATGCCCTACCATCGTGAACAAGCCTGTCGTTGCCAATGCAGGTAATGACAACGGTACATATATTTTCCATAACGTCTTGAAATGTCCTGCTCCGTCAATTCGCGAAGATTCCTCAAGTTCCTTCGGCAGACTACGGTAGAAATTGAGGAGCAAAATGACGTTGAATACTGCGACACCTCCCGGTAGAACCAACGCCCAAATCGTATCGATCATTCCGAGGGACTTAATCGTAGTATACGTTGGAATGAGTCCTCCGCTGAATAAAATCGTAAATACGAATACCCATGCGTAGAATGTACGCAGCCGGAACTGCCTGGAATCTTTGGACAATGGATACGCTGTAATAATCGTCAACGTCATACTGATCATTGTCCCTATAATGACCCGTTGGATCGAGATCCAGAATGCGCGTAGATACTCCGGCTTTCCGAATACGTTTTGGTAAGCAGCGGTTGTAAATTCAACCGGCCAGAGTAGAACTTTACCGGCTGCTGCCGCCTGTCCGGAGCTGAATGAGATCGCTAGAATATGAATAATAGGCATAAGACATAAAAAGGATATGAATGCTAAAAAGATAAAGTTGCATACCAGGAATAACTTTCTGGACCATGATCTGTTATTATGCACGATGTGTGTCTCTCCCTTCTGAATTACCGACGCCTGCCTTAGAAGATGCGGTAATTCGCTATCCGATAGGCTAAGACATAAGAAACCGAAATGAAGATAAAGGATACGATGGATTTAAGCAGCCCCACCGCTGTCGCGAATCCAAACTGTGCTTGTTGGACCCCCAAACGGTATACGAAGGTGTCGATAATATCCGCACTTTCATAGACCGGTGGACTATACAGGTTGAATATTTGCTCAAAGCCTGCATTCAATACATTACCGATATTGAGTGTGAGCATCAGGATAATGATTGGCATCATCCCTGGCAGTGTGATGTTCAATATCTGCTTGAATCGCCCAGCCCCATCGATCTCAGCTGCTTCATACAGCGATGGATTAATGCCAGTTAGTGCAGCCAGGTAGACGATCGTCCCGAACCCGAACTCCTTCCATACATCCGAAATGACCATCACATAAGGAAACCAGGCATTTTCACCTAAGAAGAATATAGGCTTGATCCCAAATATGCTGAGCACTTGATTAAGGATACCGGAGGATGGGGATAGAATATCAACCAAAATACCGCTTAATAGAACCCAAGATAGAAAGTGTGGCAAGTATACGAGCGTCTGGAACGTCCGCTTGACCCATTCTTTCCGCAGCTCATTGAGCAGAATCGCTATCGTGATAGGCACAATCAATCCGGCAATAATTTTCATAACCGCAATATAAATCGTGTTCAGAAAGACCCGTCCGATGTCGGGATATTCCATTAACAATTGAAAGTTCTTCATCCCAATAAAGGGTGATCCTATCAAACCTTTGTTCGGGATATACTTTTGAAAAGCCATGATAATGCCAGCCATCGGGTAATAGCTGAAGATCAATACCAAGATTAATCCTGGAAGCACCATCATATGAAGAGGCCACTCCCGCTTCCACATTCGTGTCAATACATTCATGCATCTCACCTCGCTGTATTAAAAGAGGGGTTGTTGTTAGTCAACCCCTCAATTCATCTCTCATGCAATTATTTGTGACTTGCGTACCACTCGTTCACTTCTTTGGTAATGTCATCGCCGCCAAGCTTCTTCCACTCTGTAACGAATTTATCGAATTCATCGACGGACACTTGGTTCATAATGATTTTGAAATAGATTTCGTCGCGCTTCTTCTTCAGAAGTTCTAGACGATCCACCATCGTAGGCGTAGCTGCGCCATAGAATTTGTCTTGCAGATACTCTTTGTTTTGCATCATTTTCGGATTATGAGAGCTTGCGCCATTCGGACCCGAAATTAAATATTCCCACCACATGTTGATATCGCTGCCGTCAACATATTTCATCGCGCGCTCATAACGTGTTTCTTGATCGTTCGTTTGAAGAATACTAGGATCTTTCGTTTCAATCGCTTTCGGCAGAATTTCACCGTTGTTATCTAGCTGTTTACCAACGCGTAGTGGGCTAAGCAGCCAGTAGTTGTTACCTTTTTCTATCTTGTCTTTACCGTACTTGTATACTTTTTGATCTTCCGTTGGATGGTTATCCACTGCGATCCATTGGTTCACCAAGCGGATAACGCCCTCTGGGTGCTTCGCTTGCTTGGAAATAACATAATACTGATCCACGCCTAAGCCAATTTGATTCAGTGTCGGATTACCATCCGCGGATGGAATTGAGTATGCGCCCCACTCTTGCACGACTTTACCGTCTTTGATAGCGCCCTTCGCCAGCTGTGCAGGCGTCCAGGATGCACCGAATACGAGACCTACATTGTTGTTATAGAGAAGTTCTGCTTCTTTCTCTGTATCTTTCACGGCGAACTCAGGATCGATTAATCCCTTCTTAAACATATCCTGCAACGCCTTGAGCGCGTCTTTCACTTGCGGTTGAATGTCGCTGTTCACGAGATTACCGCTGTCATCTTCCATCCACATATTCTCATACGCATGGTAGGCGTTGAGGAATGCGCGGAGACCCGTTACACCTGTATCGATTTTGAATGGTTCCTTGCTGACTGCGAGACCGTAAGGTTTACCTGTGCCCCCTGGGTCTTTCGTCTTGAAGGCTTCAGCGATCGTGAGCACGTCTTGCATCGTCTTCGGTTCAGGCAGGTTCAATTTCTTCAGCCAGTCCGTACGTACGAACAAGTATTGGAATTGGTAAGGATTGTAGGAGCTCGGAATCCCCATCAGTTTCCCATCGATCGTCGCCGTCTTCATCTGCATGCCGCCGTCCATCGTCAGGAACTTCTTCGTCTCATCCGTTGCGTTCTCGTCGTATACATCCGTGATATCCATGATCATGTCTGCATCAGCCAGATCTTTGAGCTGTGTCGCTTCCACAAGCATTAAATCCGGAATATCGTTAGATGCGATCGTCATTTTCAATTTTTCTTTGAACTGAGTGACGTCTGCCACCCATTTATTCGTAATCTTCACGCCAATGTCTTTCTCATACGCATCATAGACGGAGTTCTTGTCGAAGCTCTCACCTTCATCAAATATAAGATATGGATCACTTTGTGAAACCGTCGACACTTCCACAACTTCCTGCACATCCTGTGCGCTCTCTTGTATCGGTGCCGTTGTCGCGTTGCTTGGCTTCTCAGCCTGATTCGCCTTATTCGTCGCATTATTGCCGCCGCACGCAGTTAAGGCAAAGCTGAGGACCAATGCACCGATCAGAAGACTTTTCTGCTTTCTTTTCATGTAACCCCTCCCAATTATCAAAATATAACACCAAACTCTACCAGTATGTTACAGCCTCTTTGCTTGATTTTAGTATAATAATGTAACCGCATTCATTCCATACACTACTCTTTACTTTCATATACACCTCTTGACTACGGTGTTTTTGATCTTGCTGGATGGGGCGTTTTTACCAAGCGGACGGAGTCTGGATAACAGCCAAGCAAAAACTATTTATTCTGTTTCTAAAATTTCTGAAGTTGGGATCATAATAATCTTCAACCTAAAAAAAACCACGGTGATCATGAAGTGACCCCCTAAAGTTAGACAGGTTATTTTATTAGG
>NZ_RZNY01000070.1 GCF_003994475.1 Paenibacillus anaericanus
ACCATGGTGGCGATCATCTCAAGATGCGCGAATTCCTCTGTACATATAAGTTATCATTTAGCTGATTTCCAATAGGAAGCTTCCGTAATATTTTCATTTTTTAACTTTATTCGGAAGATTAAAATACTCAACAATAAGTATAAGTAAACCTAAAAAAAATAAAATAACCCCCAGAACAAAGGGAGCACCTAAAAATAAGCTCTGCTCATTACTTAAATCCATTGCCCCAAATATTGCAAACCATAGTTTAGTCCCTCTCCAAACATCGACGGTTGGGAAGAGTTCTGAAGCTAACGTTATAATTCTTAAGCAGATCGCCGTTCCAATAGCGATAAATGTAATACCAATAATTGTTTTTTTCATTTCTTTCCCCCATCAATAATACATTTTATTATTCACAATCAAAAAATAGAATAAGCTATATATTAACATGAAAGTCAATCTAATATTTTCATTTAATAACTATATTATCATTAGTCAACGAAATAATTAAGTCTATAGCTTTCAATATATGTTAAAAAACACTCCCCTCTCGTACAACTAAGTGAGGGGGAGTGTTATTTAAATAAAATTATACATTAGGGGCACCAGTTGGTGGTGTTGGGGTTGTTGCTGTTAAACTTTGACTAGTATTAATTCTTGACCAATACTCATTAGATTTTGTAATAAGAGAATAATTTGATCCTGTTTTTGTATAATAATAAGTATTTATTGCACCCCCAGCGTAGATCATTAGATAGTATTCCCCAGAGTATTGGTCAAGTTTATACTTGATATATGGTCTATATCCCCACGCTGTCCAAGCTGGAACATTTGCGCCTTGAGATATAGTAGAAGTTTGTTCCACGCTTGCTGATGCGCTAAAGCCAAATTTATTCTTGATTTCTACAGCACCTTCAAATCCTATATCCCTACTAATTTTTAATGTTTTTGTATAAGAAACTGTTATAGCAACAGCAGAACGATAATTATCTTCAGTGACCCAATCCCTATTAAAGGTAACACGATTTTCAGATGAAGTTAATTTTGGCTCTTTACTCCAGCCTCGGCCTACAACTTGTCCATCAGCATAAAACGGTGTTATATCCTGTGTAGTCACTCTTGATTGTGTATCTGAGGACATTATTTTATCAATAGTACTATTGATATTTTTAATATTTTCAGAATATTTTACTTTATCTGTATTGTAAAACTTTAATAAGGAATTTCTAAATGTCTCCTTATCGATAATCTTACCTGTAGACTTGTCAACCCCCTCTAAGTCAACAACTTTCTCCACTCTGATAAGACCCGAAGTAGTAGGAGCATCTTCGTAAATAGTTGAACTTTCTAACTCGTCCACTGTTTTAGAACTTACTACTTGAACTTTTTCTTCTGAAGCAAATACAGCTATACTGGAAAAAGAAGTCAGTCCAACAACACAAAGACAAATAGCTATTTTTTTAAAATTAACCATTTAAACCCTCCTTTAACATTTTTTGAAGTCTTCGCTAGTATATATTTAAACACATTAACTGTCAATCTTTTTTTTGGAAGTATTATATTTTTATAGTTAATTTTTTAATATTTTCCAATATAAACCTGTTAATATATTAAACGTACAATTCAACTATATACTTGTAAAATCGATAAATAGAGGTAACTTAAGTAGTAGTAATAATGTTGATTATTGGAGTTTCGTCTATGGTGCAGCATCAAATTACCAAATAACAATACTACCTCCAGAAGATTATTATTATGTAATCAATTATCAAAAAGTCGGTGACAAATATCTTTATGTCTCTACGCATTTTGGTGGATAGGGTAGTGGTATCTACTTTACATTACCAGGACTAAGCAGTAGTGGAGTTATTCCGGAATATTACGTAAATATATTCAACGTCCAAGGGGTTCTGGAACGCATGACCACCGCAGAGCGTAACACCATTATGGAATTACATTGTCAACATTAAAGCGTACTTGTCCAACCGTAGACGCTCCTGAAGCTTTTAAGTCGTCACCTGCATCTTTAAGGGTTTTCATTATTCCGACAAGTTGTCTTAGCTCGGATATTTGATCCGTCAACGTCTAAATTGCCATCTTTTCTTTACTTTTCTACTCAAAATACCCCCTCCTTTTTGCACAATGCTTTATGTGAAAATTTTATAAAACTCAGCAAAAGGTCAACTAACTTTTCCCGCTGGTATACTGCCCTACACTCAATCCATCTTTTGTTACCTGGGCGACGACCGGTTTCAAGCCACTCTATGACATATTCAAGTTCACTTATTATCCCTTCACGTCCACCGATTACTTTTTTATCATCTGCGTCAGCTCGACTATATGCTCGCTCGGCACTCTTTAAAGCTCGTTGATAATTATCAACTGTCGCAAGCCCCAAATCTATCATTTGTGAAGGAGCTGGTATACAACTTAATACCTTTGCCATATCATCAGGCTCCTTTATGCGTGTCGTGTCCTCGATCATAACTAACAAATTTACTAAAGTCCTTCATAAAGACAAGCTTGACTGTACCGACTGGGCCGTTACGCTGCTTAGCAATAATAAATTCAACGATATTCTTTTCCTCTGAATCATGGTTGTAATAATCATCTCGATACAGGAATGCAACGATATCGGCATCCTGTTCTATTGACCCAGATTCTCGAAGGTCGGACATCATCGGACGTTTGTCCTGCCGTGACTCTACTGCACGACTTAATTGAGATAAAGCAATTACAGGCACATTGAGTTCACGCGCAAGTTGCTTGAGCTTTCGAGATATTTCGGAAACTTCTTGCTGCCGATTGTCTCCACGGCGATCAGATTTTATTGAGGTAGAGATCGCCAAATTATCGGGCAGACTCGATATATTACCTGTTGAAAAAATAGAAACTGCTTTGGGAGCACCTAAATAAGGAGTTCCGATAGTTATTAATTTATCAACCGCATTCACTTGTCTTATATATTCAGTCGCAACTAGCCCCCCCATACATACTGTTTAGGCTTCCAAACTTGATTATTACCTACAAATAATTCACTTACCATTATACCTGGTACTACAATTACAATGTTTTTGTAGACAGTTACTGAAACCTGACCACCAAACTCAGAACTTTCATCTATTGGCTGAACACGAAAAGTATATCTACCATCATCAGGAGGATTAAATTCAAATATGTTATGGTATGCATTTCCAGTATACTGTGAATATGTTTGTTCCCAACCATCTTCCCGAGTTACTGTTATTTGGACCGGGTGTGTTTCAAGAAAGCTGTAATGAATATCAATTGCATTCCC
The DNA here is from genome assembly GCF_003994475.1 of Paenibacillus anaericanus. Lineage (GTDB taxonomy): Bacteria > Bacillota > Bacilli > Paenibacillales > Paenibacillaceae > Fontibacillus > Fontibacillus anaericanus. Next base: position 3,281 of record NZ_RZNY01000070.1, read on the forward strand.
ATATTCACTAAAGTAATCATCAACCCATACATCAGTACTTCTGGTGCCAATTCCATTGCTTGTGGAGGACATTGTTGAGGTGCTTCTCTGTTCCTGTAGTATATTTGAACTACCACTATTATCAGCAAAAACAAAATTATTAAATATGGGAAGTTGTATAATAAAGCACAAAAATATTATTATAATATTTGTCATAATCTTTCGCATATTTTCTCCTCCTGCTATTCTATTTTCATTAATCAATCTCCATAATTTTACATATTTCGAATGGAAAACAACTTGTGATTGATTTGTTTTCATCAATTAAGACATCAATATAAGTAGTTCTACCTTTAGTGTAGAAAGTAATATTTATATCCCCATCAGGCAACTTTTCCAGTAATGTATCCACTTCATTTCTCTTGAATTGGCCATTCAATATTCTTACTAATACAATCGTTACCCTTACACCATATTCTTTCGTTTGTTTCTTACTTTCTGACACATCAATTTCATAAGGAAGACCGGTTTGCTTTAATATCGTAGAAATTTGCTCGATTGTTTTATTTTGTTCTTTTTTAGTAGGAATTGATAAGTAATGATCAAAATTAGTAACTATAACAGGAGCAGCTAATAGAAAAAAAATAAATATATATATATTGAGCGAAACAAAGGATTTATTTTTCACTTTCTTGAAATGATAACGCAATGACAAAAAAAATAAAAAAAAATTAACAGTAACAATAAGACCCAATTAAATACACTATTAATATGATAAGTCGAAAAGATAATATTACCAATTACGAAGCTGGTCGATCCGCCCAATAAACAACTAGCAATCAATAATAATAAGTTAGCACTCCAATTTTTTTTCAATAACTTTCTACCTTCCATTTCCTTAGAAGTAAAATTAAGTATATTTTTTTACATGTCGAATACTGTTGAATTTTGGAATTAACGATCACTTTTTATATTTTGAATATTATGGAAAAACTTGGACACACGATAGTCCAGTTGAAGGGGGGAGCTTTTTTATGAGCTTTTGAAGAAAAAACGGAAATCTCTGAGGAACGAAAGAAGACGATCTTAGAGAAAAAATGCTAGAATGATAACCTAACATATACTAGCGCACCTAATAGTAGTTGGCCTCCCTAATACCGGAATTAACAAAAAAAGAAGAAAATTTGAAAGTATATTCTTTGAAATTCCCCTCCTCTATTACTAGTAATAATTAACAGTTATAGATTTAATTAATTTCTTAGAAAATCCATTTTTGAAGGCTATCAATAAGTCGCAAAAATGGATAAAAAATACAAGATTCCTTGACTTAAACTATCGGTAAATTTTTTCTTAAAATTAATAGTTGTTCTAGATATTAATTGTCAACTTTGTTACAACATCCAATTAACACTAAAGGCCCAGTATTAAAACTAATATATCTGATCCACGTACTTTAGCGATCCCCATCCATTACGATTTTAGTTATTGAACCTCAAAAATAAGGTGCTATTTTGTGAATTCAACTCAAATAAATGCTTGTATCGTGCATGCGCAACGGATTTATCCAGCTCGATTCAAAAGTTAGTTACTCAAACTAACCCGTAAGTGGTCACATTTTAGTGGCCAACTTACGGGTTAGTTAAAAAACTTCTTCTGTTATTTCCTCAAAACACCTTCTTCTGCCCACGATCATCCTTCAAAATCTCC
>NZ_RZNY01000071.1 GCF_003994475.1 Paenibacillus anaericanus
CTTAATTTTTGGACCTATGCTTTAACTTAATGACATTGCCCGAGAGGGTGTTTTTTTTGTTGATTTTCAAACTAATAGGTCTTACATAAACTTATAAACTTATAGCTTTGTTTAAACTATCTAGGTGAAATTTTTGTAGGAAATAATTGGAGTGAATTTTAATATCAGACCCTTAAAGCATAAGAGATGACGATAAGATTGATGAGTGGTTAAGCTCGCTCATTAAGAAAGATAAAAACCTTGTGGGTAATGAGCCCATCAAGGTTTCGGTTGGCCTAAAGCCAGTTTAAATGTTGCGTAATAAATACGCTGGTCCAAGACCTAAGATAATATGTAAATTAATTATAACGCATTTCAGTATTCTTTTCAAGCGTATAGTTACACATTCCATCTTCTGAGTAATGAATGGGTCTTAAGTGTTTACGCACTTGTGATTTCAAGTCCTAATTGTTGTTTTAAATATATAATTTCTTCCTCTTGTGTTTCTATTCTTTCCAAAACTAATTGTAATCGTTCTTTATCTCTCTCGTACTGTTCTTGCAAATTATTCACATTCTGCATTGCTTGCTGGAAGCGTTTATAGTGATATGGTACTAATAAATTCGCCAATTTTTCGTCGATTTCTTGTAATTTTTCTTTTCCATAGGTTAAATTTGTTGGTGAAATTATTTGTCCAGTTAGTTTTTGGTGCTTTGCTAAAATTCTATTTTTGCTAATAGATCTAACCTTCTCTAATAGTATAGCAGAGTTAAGTGTAACAATACCTGAGTCTTTGTCTAAATCTACGTGAGAAGAACGCCCTTGTCCATAAGCAGGAGATGAAAGAGGAGCTACTAATACAGAGGAGCCTTCAGATCCTAAAACAATCGCAGGATGTTCATAAGCTAACTCAGTACCGAAATGTCCAAAGAAATCAACTGTAACAATTCTTCCTACTTCCTTTTTAAAATTTAGATTTTTAAATGAAGCGAATTCTGGATACATTTTAGCTTGTTTGTCTTTATTGTATAAATCCAATCCCAAAACTATGTTAATAGCATCGTGCATTTTGAATTGACGCACAAAACCAGCATAATCTTGGGAGACATCTAATAATGCCAAGATTAATTCTGGATCATCAGAGGCCATCTTTCCATCACACAATCTTGTCCCATTAGAGCTTTTCTTTGTTAAACTTTTAAATTTTCTACGTAGCCTCATATCCATTTTATGAATAAACCCCTTTCATATAGTCCTACAAGTATATCATTTTTGGTAATAAGTACTATTAAAATGTACACAACATAAAATGTTTGCGATCTGTTGAGTAGAAGGAATGTTATAGATAAAAGCGATTTGGTTTACGGGGCGATACTCGGGTGACATCAAAACCGTGACTACACCCGTAGACACCTTTGTGGCGTTGCCTTCGGACAGGGGTTCGACTCCCCTCGCCTCCATATGGAGCACACAAAAAAAGACACCCGAGAGGGTGTTTTTTTCATTTTTAAAGGATGGAACAGGGGGCATTGCGGTTAACAAGTCCTGCTGTGATTGGGATTGAAGCATGTGTTGTTATTGTAACCAGTGACAGTCTCTGATGGTATACATAGTGCTAAGCAAAAGTATGCCTATAGGATATGATAATTCGAAACAATGAGAGTTATTTCATTGTGGAAGGAAAGTCTTTGAAGTAAAGTGTATTTGTTTACTTAGGTGGGGTATATTTCCTGCGTGATTGGCTGATAAAGCGGGGGCTGGTGTTTGGTTAGGACCAAAACGTTTGAAATGTCATTGAATGATAACGTTGATATTATCCAAGGCAGAGTAGTTTCCTTATCTGTGCTTAGTGTTTGATATTATGTAAGCGCTGAAAATTTATATTAGGCAAGTTAAGGAATAAAATATATCCTCTCTTTTCCGCAAGTAAGATCAAGCGATGCAATTTCCATTACTCTAAAATGACTATAGAGTGGTTGAAACGAGGTGAACAGAAGAATGTACGAGTGGCACAAGCAAATCCAAATAATCGTTGATGAAATTGACGAGTGTATTAAAAATCGTAACGGCGAAGCAATAACGCTACGATTTCTTTCTCGCAAGTTAGGTTATTCCGAATTTCATACTACTAGAAAATTTAAGGAAATATCGGGTATGCAATTTAGGGATTATCTGCGGCATAGAAAATTAGCCTTTGCACTAAAAGAGGTTCGGGATAGTGAAAAAAGTATTTTGGATATTGCTTTTGATTATGGTTTTTCATCACATGAAGCTTTTACCAGAGCTTTCAAGGGAACATATGGTGTAACTCCAAGTGAATACCGAAAAAAGCCTATGCCTGTCGCCCTTCGTACAAAAATAAACCCTTTCGACCGCTACTTTTTCGGATTTGGAGAGATTGGTATGATGAAATCTACAGACGATGTTAAAATTTATTTTGTAACCATTCCCGCACACAAATTTTTGCACATTAAAAACTATGAGAGTAATGGGTATTGGGATTTTTGGCAAAAGCAAAGCCTTATTCCGGGACAGGACAGCGAAACAATTTGCGGCTTACTCGATAGTATCAAGGGCAAATTGGATGACGATGGTGGGAGCGAATCTAACAGCGGCAGCGGTCAGATTATGGCGTACATTAATGACCCGGACGGCAGACTCTGCGATTGGGGTATTCCACGTACAGAGTGTTATGGTGTACGTCTTCCTTTTGATTATAAAGGCGAAGTACCACCACAAATGCTTATGATTGATGTTCCCGAAGCCGAGTATATTGTTTTTGAACATGGGCCATTCGATTATGAGCAGGAAAATCGTAGTGTGGAGGAAAAGATGGAAAAGGCAATGGCTTTTGATTTTGCAGGCACCGGTTACTGCTTTGATACTTCCCCCGGTAGAATAATTTACTTTTATCATAATCCGGAGCGGTTTTGGAAGTATATCAGACCAGTGCGGAAGTCATAATCAATAAAAAGCACATATGTTAAATCCACAACCGAATCCGGTTGTGGATTTTGCGTTTCAGGGATAAGAAGCTATAGGATAAGGTCAACATGCTCGTTATACACAATTCTCACTATTTCAAATCGAATCCTTTGCTTTTTACGTATTCCGTATACCCGCCCAACGGCAAATCTTTATCCAGCATGGCGATGAATTTTCCGGACCAGGTTGCCTTTTGTTTGTTATTCGTTCGCGCGTCGTAGTACTCCTCGATTTCCCGGTCATATCTTTCGACCTTTGCTTTAAGATCGGGATCATACCGGTTTTCAAAAAATACGGCAGACCGTGGCAACCGCGGTTTTTGCTCGGGGAACTCGTCGGGAACACCTACTGCAAGACCGACCAAAGGAATGACGAAGTCCGGCAGGTCAAGCCATTCGTCCAGTGCAGGCAGGGCCTCGTTAATTCCGCCGATAATAACAGCTCCGAGCCCCATCGATTCGGCCGTAACATTGGCATTTTGCAAGGCAAGCGCGGCACTCAGCACAGCGGTTTGGTAAAAATACGAGAAGCTCAGGTTACGACCCATTTTTTCTTGTTGGTCCGGACTGGCAGCCAACATCATCCGATGAAGATCGATGCAAAAAATAAAAAAGTACCCGCATTCCTCAATCGATGGATTTTTCGAATGCACTGCGATCTTCTTCCGCAGTTTCTGATCGGTAACGCCGATGATCGAGAACGGCTGCATATGCGCCGAAGTCGGTGCCATTTGCGCTGCATCGACAATGGCTTCGACTTGCTCGCCAGTCAACGGAATATTTTTAAACTTACGGATGGAGCGATGCTGGCGGATCACTTGCATGACCTCATTCATTAAAATTCCCTCCAAATAGATGGTTTCTGTAGAAGCTGTATGAAGACCGTGTTTTGTTAAATGGTTTCCATGGAAACAATAATAACAAGAAAAAGATATCCTGTCAAATTGTTTCCGTGGAAACCATGATATAATGAAAAGAAAAAAGGTAGGCTTGCCTTATGCCAGATATGAATGATGATTTGCTACAGCTCAAAAACCGTATCGAAAAGTCAATGTACCGGATCCTCATCAGCGAAACTGACGAGGACCAGGATCGGCTTTGGCTCACGGAGCACATCTCTGATGACCGGCTAAAAAGGCTGCTGCCCCGACTTTCCGTCTCAAGCCTGCATGTTTTGGACGTCATCAATACGCATGAAGGTATTAAAGGGGCCGATATCGCGCGCGATATGGAGATAACGAAAGGGGCCGTCTCCAAAATTACCCGTAAATTGCTGGATCATGGCCTGATCCGGAAAACCCAGCTGCCGGACAACTTGAAAGAAATTTATTTCTCCGTGACTCCGCTCGGTGCCGAATTGGCCGACCTGCATCGGGTATTCCACCAGGAGAAGGATCAAAAAGCGATGGAATTGTTGACAAGTTTCGACACAGCGTCGTTGGAAATCGTGGCAGACTTTTTGGAGAAGCTGGCCAGTCTGCGATAGGGCCGGGTGCTTCCGTAGGTAACGGTTTTGCATCGCCACGGTTCGCCTCCATATGGAGCATACAGAAAAGACACCCAAGAGGGCAATGTCATTAAGATAAGCTCAAAACGAAACCGAGAA
>NZ_RZNY01000072.1 GCF_003994475.1 Paenibacillus anaericanus
CGATGTCATGAAAATGACTGGGTTTCTCGACAAGCTGAGGAACCCATAGTATGGGTTCCTTTTTGTATTGCTGCAGCCTCATTTCGTTACCAGTTCGTTTTACGTTCCGGGAGTGGATCTTGATTTTGGATGAGCCGGTGAATCAGTATCTCCATCAAATTCAGTTTTACCTCACGTGACACATGATCAAAAAACAAATTGCAGCGCTCGTCCGGGTCCTCCAGTAGGTCATACAGTTCACCGTACTCCTCGCCAGCGAACACAACCAGCTTGTAACGGTTCGTCCGTAAGCATTTCGCTTGAATCCCACGATCGTGTGCATCATACGATGTAATAGCAGAATCTCTTATATATTCCTTCTTTCCAGTGAGTACTTCCAATTGCGATAATCCTTGCACTCCATATGGTCGTTCCAAACCTATGGCATCCAGCAGCGTCGGTAAGATATCGACATGTTCCATCATGGCGTTGGTTCTTTGTCCCTGTGCGATTCCAGGACCCCGAATAATCATGGGAATACGTGTCAACCCTTCGTAGAACCACGGTCCTTTGTACATCAATCCGTGATCGCCGAGCAACTCTCCATGGTCACTCGTAAACACGATCAGAACATCATCATACATGTCTCTTTGCTGCCAGGCTTTCATGATACGTCCAATTTGCTCATCGATAAACGTAATCATCCCATAATAATTGCGGATTACCCTACCAAGATGCTCATCGGAATACGGATGAGGCTCTCCTCCTCCTGGCCAATAACCATTTAAGCCCTGATAAAGTAGGTGATCCGGCCGAAGTCTTAACTCAGCAGGATCAGAGTGCGGAATCGCAATATCTGCATCTTCATATAGCTTGGCATAGGCTTTAGGCGGATTAAATGGATGATGTGGATCTACGAAGCTTGTCCATAGGAAAAGTGGTTGTTCCGTATCATGCGCCATTATTGTGTCAATACTCTTCTCTGCCGTCCAATACGTCTGGTGCAGCTCCTCCGGCATGTCACTCTCCCAAACATCATGCTCGGCATCCTCCGAACGATAATGATCTAGTTCAAAACGATCTGCTACCCGTGGATTACGTTCTCGAAGCCAGTCTAGATACTTACCCAGTAAGTTATCCTCGGAAATGTGATGTTCATCCAAGCCATAATAAGTGTTGTCCTTCTCCCTACCGCGGTCACGAATGGCCACATCCTCTGACTCCGTGGAAAAGTCAGTCTTGCACTGCGGGCGAAAATGCATTTTCCCCACACCAACTGTCCGATAGTTCTCCTGCTTCAAATAATCACCAAGCGTTACCTCGTCCTCATCAAGCGATACACCGATATTCCAAGCACCATGCACATGAGGGTATCGGCCTGTGAAAATGGAAGCTCGGGACGGTGTGCATACAGGACTCGCACAGTAAGCATTCGTCATTACCGTTCCTTCCGAGGCCAACTTATCGAGTACGGGGGTCCGAACTGTTTCATTCTCGGTACCAATAGCATCGGCACGCATCTGGTCTGTCGTAATGAGCCAAATGTGGGTTTTATTTTTTTTCATTATTTTTCATCCTCTCTCATCATTTTTTGAGGATTCATACCAACCGATAACGGTTACTTCGACCAAGCGAAAAGGTTGTCCCAATAATGATTTTTGGGACAACCTTGTTTACTTAAAAAGAAAGATGCACTTAAGCGAGACAAAATTCATACAAGGGATAAACTGAAATAATTTACTTTATCCGAAATCCGGTTTATCCACAAAAGTAACGACAGGCTCCATTACACCATGTAATTCGAACAGGATTAGTTCGTTTTCACCTTGACGGAGAAGCGGCGCCGGCAAGTACAGCGTTTTTGTCGGACCCTTCTCCCAATAACGACCTAAATTAAAGCCGTTAATAAAAACTTGTCCTTTACTCCATCCGTCCAGTCTCAAGAAAGTATCCGTTAGCTCGCTGACTTGAAAGCTCCCCCGATAGAAACTTGGCTGAAGACGTTCTTCGCCATCCATTGGAGCGAATGACAATCCATTAAGATCTGTTAACGGCAGAGAGCGAATGTTCCAATCGTGTAAGAATTGATAGCCGAGCCTTACGCCGCACGTTATGCCTTTCGGATCACGAAGCTGTGGGCCATAATTCACGCGTCCCATGTTTTCTACAAGAATGTCGATTTGTAATCCCTCGGCAGGTACCTCCATTGGAATTCCTCTCGGATCCCAGCGTTCTACAGTACCGGCAAAAGTTCCATTGGCGAAGACTAACGCACGGTCGCGTACTTCTTGCAGAACGAGCTCCATGCCGATGCGTGGTCCAGTGATCTTCGTCGAATACAAGATGAACCCATAAGACTGACCGAGTTTTTCCATTGGCTCCGGACATGCTTTACGTACAGGATGAGACAATGCGTCTAACTGGGTGAACAAGGGCGCTGATTCTGTCATCTGCAATTTGCCGTAAGCCCCTGACTTAATGAATGGAGGCAATTCCAGCGGTGGTAACTCTACATATTTCTCGATAATTTTTCGAACTGCGTAGAATTTTGCCGTCGGCTTACCTGACTCGTCCAGTAGCGTATCATAATCGTAGCTGGTTACGATAGGTTCATATTTATCAAAAAGATTCGCACCATTCATAAATCCAAAATTCGTTCCTCCATGGAACATATAGAAGTTAACGGAGGCCCCTAAAGTCAGCATCTCGTCCAAAGTCTCCGCCACTTCAAATTCGGGACGGGTGTGATGCGGCTTCATCCAATGGTCAAACCATCCATTCCAAAATTCCATGCACATTAGCGGCCCCGTAGGCTGATATTCACGCAGTTTAGCGAAGGATTCCTTTGCCCGCGAACCGAAATTTACCGTGGCGAATACCCCGTCGATCATACCTCCTTGCAGCATATGATCTTCAGCTCCATCTGAGGTGAACAGCAAAACATCCATGCCGCGGGCGATCATACCTTCTTTCAGATAATTTAGATAAGCTTTGTCACTTCCAAAGCTTCCATATTCATTCTCTACCTGAAGGGCAAGCACGGGTCCTCCATGGGTGCTTAGCAAAGGTTGCAAACGTGGAAGTAGCTCGTCGAAGTACGCATCCAGCTTGGATAAATAAGCCTTATCTTCACAACGCAACTGCATGTTATCATCCGCAAGCAGCCATGCAGGCAATCCGCCGAATTCCCATTCAGCACAAATAAAAGGACTTGGACGCAAAATCACATGCAAGCCAAGTTCTCCGGCAAGCTGAACAAAAGCCTCGATGTTTGCAATGCCTTCGAAATAGAAGCGACCTTCCTCCGGTTCATGTAAATTCCAAGGGATATAAGTTTCAATGGTGTTCATTCCACAAGCCTTCAGCTTTAGCAAACGATCCCGCCAATATTCCGGTACGATCCGGAAATAATGAAGAGCACCAGAAAGTAGCTGTAATGGCTGGCCATCCAATAGAAAGTGATCACCTGATATGGATAATTTCCGCATAATATTCTCCTCCAACATTGCAATTGACATAAGATTAGGTTGAAAGATGCACTTACAACGATTGGCAGCAGCTCTTGAACTTTTTCCCGCTCCCGCAAAGGCATGATTCATTTCGACCTGGAAGCGGATGACCCATTCTTCTGTACTCCTGCATCTGCTCCGCTTTGAGCCGGTTCGCGAGCGAAATCATCCGTTTATAAGCATGTGAATAGAACATTTTGTAGCTTTGGCAGAAATAATCCACCTCGGTACGATCGTTAACATCTAACCAATTCCGGTTGCGGGGACACCCTCCGTTGCAAAATCTAAGGTATTCACAAGTCCGGCAGGCTTCATTCATTTGTGGCTTCATCCGCAAAAAGTCATCATACACAGGGCTTGTAAGCAGTGACTCCAGGTCCGTTTGACCGATATTCCCTAACCTGTGCTCTTCATCAATAAAGAAATCACAAGGGTAGGCATCGCCATTCGTCTCAAGCACCATCATCTTCGGACAGCATGAGCTGTGAACGCACAGCTCCGCCTGACGATGCATAAATACAAGCAGCATATTCTCAAAAATACGTATGGGCAGCTCAGGATAACCTTCGTTATACCACAAGTCAAATGTGCGACACAGAAATTGCCCGTACTGTTCAGGTGTAATCCGGAATCGTCCAGGCATACCGCTCTTCTGCGAAACAAAATCCATACAAGGGATAAACTGAATATAAGGAAATTGTTGTTCTTGGTAAAATGCCATCAACTCATCCGGCTTCGTCACGTTATCTTCATGAATCACCGACAAAATGTTATACTCCACACCGGCATCCTGTAAATGGCGAATCCCACGCATGACCAGATCAAAACTGCCTTTCCCCGACCCCGTTACCCGGTG
>NZ_RZNY01000073.1 GCF_003994475.1 Paenibacillus anaericanus
GAGTATCTCACCTGCACGAACTTTTAAAATTCGTTCAATGATCACAACTGACTGCGCACGTGTAGTCGTTGCTAGCGTATCCAAATTTCCTTTACCTGTTCCATGGATCAAGCCATTTTTCGTGGCAATTAGCATGTATTCTCCGTCAGTTGCCGCCGTCAGACCAGCAGCACGAACAGCTGCTATTGCCATCTCCAAACGCGTCATTGCGGTATTGTAGTCACCTTTTATGTATTCTTTGTCACCAATTACGTTATTGCTTTGAGCCGCTTGAATATACGGTGTATACCAAGGACCTTCCTTTTGCTCTAATGTAAAACCGATTGCACTCACAGCCATTTTGATAAACTCTGCACGACTTACGGCTTGATTCGGTTTAAACGTCTGATCTACATAACCGTTGACATACCCTTTCGTCGCCGCATTCACGATATCTGCTTTCCCCCAATGATTCGTAATATCTGTAAAAGCAGTAAAAATGGAAGGTGCCTTTACCTCCGTTACAGTTTCCTGCACACTTTCTGTACTTGAATTCTCCCCTTCCGCAGCGAATATGCTGCCTGGGATGCTTGTCACGACCATCATCGCAGCAAGGAATGCAATCATTTTTCGTTTGCTCATTAAGAAACCTCCGTTATACATTTTATTTACTAATTATAGAAATCCAGCCACTTCCATATTCCACAATATTACACTCCATCCTCGCAATATATCACTTTTCCGCATTTTCCGTTGTCGAAATTTGTAATATATAAAAGTTTATTCCTAACGACAAAAAACTAGCCCCTTTAGACGTGTCCGCCATAAAAGAGTTAGTTTAATATAAATAGGTATAAAATTTTCTTCTAAGTCTATTATCCAAAATAAGTATTTTAAATCTGTCCTTAATATTTTGGGCTTAGATACTTTAATTTTACATCAAATCTACTTTCCTTACTTATATTAACATTTCGATAATAATGAATCTGACCTTCTCAAACTCAGTACTATATGGAAATATAGACTCACTTTTCCACCAGCCAACTATATTTGATCCTTCATCCGGCACTGGGTAGCTCCCAAATGAGGACTAATTAATCAACAATTCACACTTTGCTTGTAAATCAACAGTCTCTGCTCTTTTCCCATGTTCATAACGGTAGACTTGCAATGCAATATTTACATCGTACTTACCGGGTAATAGGTCGCTATCTTCATAATTACAAATATCGTACATTTTATGATGAGGTTTATCAGGGGATATAGTTATTGTATCCTTTTCCCAACCTAAACCACTTCTAATATATCCTCCAAATACTGGATCGTCTCCTTGTAATAAAACAATTTCTCTTAAATCTATCTTTTCTGCGATTTCAATAATTTCGATTGAAGATAATCTTACTACAACAGGAATAGATTTTACACTTCCCTGATAAATGTAACCCTCTAATGGAAATACATCCAATTTCATTTATTCCAACCCCCTATAGTATTTATAATAATTTTCAAATATTTTCAATTCTTCCGTTGTTAATCCTAGTTTCTTCCCCTGCCAGATATTAGTGCCAGTAGCATATCTTTCTACGAACTCCTCGGGTAAACCGTGCCATTCTCTAATTGATAGATTAAGTTTATTAAACTGTCGGTAGTGCCTTACTTCATGTAGTATTGTATTTGCCAGAATATTTGAATTCCCAAATTTTTTATTTAAATCGATAATCGGATTACCTTTCATATCAAATCTGAATTCTCCCATATGTGAAGTGTTAAATGATCGAGATGTTGAGTCAAATAACTTTTTAACTTCATCGGCATATTTCTTACCAAAGGCTGATTCAATTCTATTAAATGCCGCATCTATTTGCTTCGTGGTACTTAAGTTCGCAAAATTCTCATCAAGTTTCCCAATAAAATCCTCAGCATTCAAAGGTTTCTTGGCATACCAACTACCATCACCCACCCCATCAATTACGATTGGGTCAGGAACATTCCCTTTGCCCAGTACTTTACTTACCCCTGCGCAAAATTTGAAGTTACAAATGGGATTTTCTCGATTCCAGTACCTAGCTTACTGCAAGAATCTACCGGAAATGAACTCTTAGGTTTGGATACCTTATAAGAGGTGACAATAAATGAATACTGACAATTTTAAATGCTCCCATACAATTGTATTGCTTCCCGTCTACGTATACCTGCCTACATATTGAAAAAGCCTACTCCTCATTATGACTCTTTTAGGAATAAGCTTCTCAGTGTTAGTTATGTTTATTCGTTATTTTCTATACTCTTAACATCTATCATTTTTTGTTCAATCCAATTCAAAACCATTTCTGCCTCCTCTTGAGAAATCCTCCCCCTCTCGCTTTTATATTTATAAGTTTCATAAGCCCATACTAATATAATTTTCACAAATTCAACTGTTTCTAATTTACAGATCGGTTCAATTTCATCTTCTTCCTCGTCATAAAATGGATCTTCAATTATTGTATAGTCTCTATAGGATATAACGCTTGATGCATTTCCTCCATGTCTATATTCGGGTATATTTCCCCTTAATAAATCAATATAATTATCAATATCAATTTTCAAATCTTTAAATCTCCAAGGTATATCAGATCCTAAGGGATCACTTATCATATTGGCGAATTTCAGTGATTTTTCTTCGTCAAAATCCAATACAACTATATTAAATCTCTCCATATATTTCAATTTATATTTATACTTAATCATTATTCAAATCTCCTCCAATTCAATATACTGGATAGGCTGAAATTATCTTATCATTTCTTAAAATAAACTCTATTTCCATTCCCGTGCCTGTTTCACCTATATATTTATTATTTTTTATAATCACTTTATTATTAAAAGCTTCATTCACTGCATCTATCACCTGTTGTGGTGTCCATTCCTTTGGAAAAAATGTGGACTTAGGTCCCTTTACTACTCCATTAATTTCTATATTGGCTTGATAGACACCAAACTCATTAGGCGGGTCAATATTTCCGACAATTTTACCGCTACTATTCGGCATTCCTTCATAATGAAATCCATTGGCATTTCCATTTTTGAGTATTTCACCATCAAAAATATGGTTTAATCCATTTTCTTTAGTCCCTTGTTTGAAGTTTTCTGTGTTTTGTAGACTCTCAAGCCATTTCTTTTCCTCTATAACAGACTTAGAAACATCACCCATCCCATCGATTACGATTGAGTCAGGAACATTCCCTTTGCCCAGTACTTTACTAACCCCTGCGCCAATCCCCTTGCCTATTGCATATCCACCCATACCTAATGCAAATCCGGCCCCAAAACCTATCGCAGAGTCCATAAGTAATTCATTTGTACCACGATCGGAATTGTTGACAAGCATGGATGCAGGATTCTGAACGCCCCCTGCCATACCTTCAGCCAGTCCAACCCTGGCTATTCCCTGAGCAAAATTTGAAGTTACAAATGGGATTTTCCCGATTCCAGTACCCAGCTTACTGACTGCTTGTTGTCCTACACCCGTGTTTAATAGTTTATTTGCAGCTTCATAAGGTGCCGCTATCGGTCCTGATCCAAAAGGTGCTCCCGTTGGCACAAAATATGGGGCTACATTACTACCGATAAAGCTACTTACTTTGTCAGCCGTTTCATTTCCAGTAGATTCTTGAACACCTACTGAAACACCTGGGATATAGGTTGATCTTGATAAGAACTCACCGATTGGGTTCGATAAAACCGAATCTAACATATTCCCAAATGGCTCTATTACTTTTTTAAATAATGTTGCTCGGATGGGACCTCCATTTATAAACCAATTCGCTTGTCTTGCTTTTGTAAGCTCACTTTGGCTTTCTGGACTAAGTTTACTCCACATCGTTCGAAGTTGTTCCGGTGTATACCTGTTGGATTTACCTGTTATTAGTTCTTCTTCACTTACCGTCTTGCTTGGATCATAAGCCCCAAGTACTGGACCTTCTGCACTTACCTCGGCTGCTTTAATTTCTTCATAAACATCATCGTAATTCTCCTTCGCCCATTCCCTGTATTCCCTATCT
>NZ_RZNY01000074.1 GCF_003994475.1 Paenibacillus anaericanus
CTACAATACCGCAATGACGCGTTTGGAGATGGCAATAGCAGCTGTTCGTGCTGCTGGTCTGACGGCGGCAACTGACGGAGAATACATGCTAATTGCCACGAAAAATGGCTTGATCCATGGAACAGGTAAAGGAAATTTGGATACGCTAGCAACGACTACACGTGCGCAGTCAGTTGTGATCATTGAACGAATTTTAAAAGTTCGTGCAGGTGAGATACTCCCCGTAGATGAAGAAGCAATCAAAAGCGCCGAAGACTTAGCCAATGCGAAGCTGGATCCATGGGGACGTGTGATCCGTACAACGAATCTACCAAAGAACGCACAAGATTTCTCATACATTCTAGCGGATTTACCAAATGAAATGTATGAAATGCCATATAAAAAAATGAAAATTTTTGATGTTGTATCAAGCGCCCAAAATGCACTAGATGGATATAGTAAAGAACAAGCAGATGAAGCTGCTAAAAATATTGAAGATTATTTTGATCGTGTGTTTAATATTGATTATCGTACTATCGATTATAAGTGGGCAGAAGAAATGCATAAAACCTTAAGTCTGGAAGGAAAAAATGCATACAGCATTAATGAAAGATTGAGAAAGCTAAAAGAATATGTAGATTTTGTGAAGAAACATAAAATTATTACCAAAGGAAGTATGAAGGCCGAACCAAGTATGGCGTTCAGACAAGGGTATAGTAAAATGCGTTGTAAGTTTGACTTTACTATTGTCTCAGCCCCAAAAGAAGTTTTCAATGTAAAAGATTGGATTGATTATAGTGTCTTCTGGAATCAAGTTTTTTGGCCGCCATTTACCTCTAAAAGTGTTGGAGTTAGATTTCAAGGTTATACAAATATATCCTATACAGCTGATGGCAGGTTGTCAGGATATGGAGATGATCTAACATATGATTATCAGCTTATCAAGTAGGGAAATTTTGGTTATGAATACAATATTAGTGGTAGTGAGTTTGCTTGTTTCTTTATTTACTTTTTCTAATTCAATAAATGCAGACTCAGGGCTAGAACACCTGGGGATGGTACACTCGTATTTAAACAACGGTTAAAGCCTCTTCATAAATATCGAACCGTAGGGTTTTATATTCATAAGAATGAATCGGTTGATATGAAACCTTATCTATTGGATAAAAAAGCAATACTCTGGTTAAAAGATTATAGTAAACAATGTATTGATGATGATAAAACAATGGTAATCCACGAATTTTGGAGGATCTTTTAGGTTTAGATCCGGGTATTTAGGAAAACATCCAATCATATTGGAGATAAATAATCCATCTAATATTAGGATTCCATCAGGAAATGAAGCAGGTGCATGGCCTGAATACTGGATTCCAGGTGGATACACGAGTGGTGGTGTTCCAGAGGCTGTGGTCGATCAGATTCCATCAGGAGGATATACAATATCTGATGTTTATCTTAAACAGTAAATTTGAAGGAAGGAATTATATATGGAGAGAATACACCAGGGGAATGGTTTTGCCATTATCAAGAAGGGTGATAAAAATCAAATTACGTGGCCGCAAGGCCCATATGGGCACCCTGTTTTTTACGATATTTCAAAAGAAAATATGGAGAAAGCACTAAAGTCAGACCAGGATGCTTATAAAGTAATGGTTTATGCGGAGACGGGAAATTGGCCTTTAGAAAAAGACGAACAGATGGAAAAAAGAAAAGCATTTATTAGACGTTTTCCCGAACTATTGATAAAAGTACCCGAGAATCAAGATTTATTTGATGAAGAAGAATTAAAAATATTGCTTCAACAAATAAATGAAGGATTATAAAAGGATGAGTGTATGATAGTTTACTCTTATTCTGTGAAAGTCTAAGATGCATGTGGTATTAGTAGAAAGCAAGACATCATCGTAATAGGTTTATACTTAGTATTCCCATGAGCCAGTAACAACGAAAACGAATAAAGGTATTGAAGTTGAAATCCTTTGATTGGTTAGGAAAGGATACAGTTTTTTTGAAGCTATAATAGTAGATGATTTTTGGGATAATGAAGACCTATTATTTGATATTCTTCTTATTAAATTTCTAATAAACTATCCAAATTCGAGGATGGAAGATCTAGCTCCTTTATGGCATAGACGCTATAAAGGAGCTATTTTCTTATCGTTAGGAACAAAATTATAAATATTACAAAATTCGACAACTAATGATGTGCAATAGTGATATATTATGAGGATATATTGTAATATTATGGCATGTAAAATGGATGGGTTTTTACAATTAGTAAATAAATATACAACGGAGGGATTTTAATGGGTAAACGAAAAATGATTGCATTCCTTGCTACGATGATGGTCGTGACAAGCATCCCAGGAAGCATATTCGCTACGGAAGGGGAGAATTCAAGTACAGAAAGTGTGCAGGAAGCTGTAACGGAGGTCACAGCCCCATCCATTTTTACTGCTTTTACAGATATTACGAATCATTGGGGTAAAGCAGATATCGTGAATGCGGCGACGAAAGGGTATGTCAACGGTTATGTAGATCAGACGTTTAAACCGAATCAAGCCGTAAGTCGTGCAGAGTTTATCAAAATGGCTGTGAGTGCAATCGGCTTTACATTAGAGCAAAGGGAAGGTCCTTGGTATACATCCTACGTTGAAGCAGCTTTTATTAATAACGTTATTAATGAGAGTGAGTATATCGATTATAATGTGGCAATGACTCGCTTGGAGATGGCTCGGGCTGCCGTCCGTGCTGCTGGTCTGACGGCTACAACTGACGGAGAATACATGGTAATTGCCACGAAAAATGGCTTGATCCATGGAACAGGTAAAGGGAATTTAGATATGCTAGCAACGACCACACGTGCGCAGTCGGTTGTAATTATTGAACGAATCTTAAAAGTTCGTGCAGGTGAGACATTACCTGTAGATGAAGAAGCAATCAAAAATGCTGAAGACCTAGCCAATGCAAAGCTTGATCCATGGGGACGTGTGATACGGACGACGAATTTGCCAAAGAACGCACAAGATTTTCAATATATTCTAGCGGATATTCCGAATGAGATGTATGAAATGCCATACGATGATTCTTTAGCATTCAGTGGGATCTATTCACTTAAAACAAATAAAATGACAAATTATCTCGAGTATGATAAATCCTTCATTGATAGGGCAGTCAAGAATACCGAAGATTACTTCGATTTAATTCTAAATATCGATTATCAGAAAATTGATTATTCTTGGGCTAATGAAGTGCAAGCTTTGCTTTCTAAAGATGGCACAAGTGATCTTGCTAGAAAAAATAGATTAAATAAGATGAAAAAATATGTGGATTGGGTGAAAAAAAATAAAATTGTTACGAAGGGGAGTGTAAAAGCGGAGCCAAGCATGCTGTATGAGTTTGGGTATTTATATATGCGCAACAGCTTTGAATTTACTATATTATCGGCACCAAAGGCNTATTTATATATGCGCAACAGCTTTGAATTTACTATATTATCGGCACCAAAGGCTGCATTCAACTGGGAAGATCATTTGCTCGATTGGAGTATATTTTATGACCAGACATGGAATATGAGTTTTATTAAAAATAAAGTTGGTGTGGAATTTAAAGGGTATATGGATATTACTCTTATAGGTGACTACTTTAGACTAAGCAGTGGTGGCGCAGATATTTCAGATCATTATAAGTTATTGTAGGTGTACATGTGATGGTACGATTAAGCAGATTGTTAACACTATTACTTGCCATAATACTATGGATACAATTTCCTCATATTACTAAAGCGAATGAATTAGTCATGCAACCTGATCGTTCTATCATATTTGAAACAACTGTAAAAGCTTCTGGAGGAGGATACAGATACAGAACCGTAGGATTCTACATCCA
>NZ_RZNY01000075.1 GCF_003994475.1 Paenibacillus anaericanus
TAGGGAATACAGGGAATGGGCGAAGGAGAATTACGATGGTTTTGTAATGAAACTTCGAGATGAAGATACATTAGAAGAAGAGAATAGTCATCCTAAGAAGCTACCTGACGGAACGGATATTACCGCCAATAATAGTCGAAATGAAACGACGTTTGACTATTTCCTCAAGCATGTGATGAAAGATCCGGATAACGTGGATATCTTGCGAAATCCTGATCTGGAATACCAGGATTGGTTGAATAAGACTTACGGCGAGACCGAAAGTGATCTTATTGAGGCAATAGAGGGTATTGGCCTTGGGATATCTGAAGGAGTTATAAGTTTGGTTGATGGAGTTGTTGAGGCTATAAAGCATCCTATTAATACCGTTGTCTCCGTAGGACTTATGGCTGGAACTTCACCCCAAGCTATGGAATTTCAACGGCAAGTAATAATCAATACATCGGCACAGATTACAAATTCCTATATTCGAGATGTAATCAATGGAGGCACTAAATCCCGATTCAAATTTTTCTCGCGAGGAGCATTTGAAGTTGTATCAGCTATAGGCGGCCCCAAAGGTTTAAAACAAATGGTAGGTGTAATGAAAGTAACTAAAGCAGTTAAAGTAACTGCTGAAGTGGCGGAAGTGGCTAAAGTGGTCGAAGCAGTCGAAACAGTGACTTCGGTAGCTGAAAAGGTGAAGAAGTTTAAATATCCAGCTTCAGTGTCGCGGTTACCAGAATCTTTTGCGAGTAAATTNATTGATGGTCTTGGTGAAGTTAAGGGAGTTAGTGGAACTGAAAGAGGAATTGTTTCAAACGAAGCGGATTTTGACTATTATATGAATTTAGTAGATGGCTTAGATGTGTCAACTGCCAAGAATACGGCAACATTTTATTCAGGTCCTGGTAATCGGCAATTAGCTGAAGAATTTGCCAAATTGAACGAAAAAACGACTTTAGAAATGACTAATGGCGGAAAGTACTTAGATGATTTAAGATTGTTTGAAGAAGGAAGTGTACTAACAAAAGAACAAGCAGCCGATGTTTGGAGAAAATTATCAGAAAAATATGCTCAACAAGCATCAGGTAATGCATATGGATTTGTTAAAGGTTCTTGGGAAGGAAGCATATTTAACACTATTGAATACAAAGCATTAGAGAAAAACAATGAAATTAAAAATGTATTCACAGAATTATTAGAGAGTGGAGGAAAATAAGTGGATAGTATAAAGATCTCCATACCACATTTCTATTGTTTGGAGTATTCTGAAGGTGATAAAACTATGTTTGTAGATATTGATTTTAGGGAGTCTAGAATATTATTTGGTGTAAGCTTAATAAAGGAATGGAATGAACCATATAAAAAAGAAATAATAACACCGGAATACAAAAAAAAAATTGCTGATAATATAATAAGCTATTTATTGAAAAGTTATAAACCAGAAGATATTATGGAAATTTCATGATGTAAACAAGGAGTTATCGCTAAATGATAAAATTACCGGATGGAATGCAAATAGATATGAGATGGAAGACAGTTAGTTTTACTAAAGGTAATAATAAGCTTGTTTTGGATATTGAGCCAATGATGAATTGTGAGGATATAGTATATTTTCCCAGTGAGAATGAATGGAGAAAAATAAAATGTATATTTAGTAATGAAGAACGTCTAGAAATTATTTTTCTCTTGGAGAGAATAAATTGGAAAAGAAATATAAAGATATTTATTTCGGAAATATCACCAAGACTTTTATCTAAAGATGATTTAATTATTACTGAAGGAACATTAGAATCAACCATTGGAGGAAGAGAGATTGAAGAGAAGCAACTTTTTGACCCTGACAGTCCCTTGAATTCCGAGCAAGTTCACGAATTATATTGTAAATTGGAGAAAAAATTTGCGAATCAAGTTAATGGGGAGGTCATAATTTCTAGAAATAAGGTCATACCGGGTAGTGTGTTTGAAGAGGTCTCTATGAAAACTTTGATGTCTAGTAGTAAGGTAGAAGTGAAACTAATGGATTATTAAATGTATTTACATAGAATGGATCGGTACAAAACTCATTAGATGGGGCTACCCAGTGCCGAGTATCCCCATCACTCAACCAATAACACAGTTAACCGATGTGATACCCCGTATAAAGATTTCGTCATTTTGTTTGTACGCACATCAAATACTTTATTTTTATAACATACTAACGTTTTTCCGTTGCATTGAACAGTTTGATTATGGTTAGATACCACCATGATTAAACTGTTTTTTGCTATCTTCGTTTTCTTGCTAGAAGTCTATAATCTGAAAGGTTATTTCTGATGAACAAATAGATGAAATTCTTTAAAGGGTCAAGTTTTTAACATTAGGAATAAACTTTTATAAATTACAAATTTCGACAACAGTAAAATTGAAAAAGTGATATTGTGAGAACAGATTGTTATATTGTGGTACTTTTCACAGAATGAATCCGATGATTCCGTACGTAATGATTATCAAGGTACAGGACATGAATTGAATAGACACGAAAGATGTAATCCATTCCACCTAAGACAAGAGTTTCGA
>NZ_RZNY01000076.1 GCF_003994475.1 Paenibacillus anaericanus
TCTGCATCCCCTTTATACTTTAGCATGCGATCGATTAATGTCTTTCTTTCCAGTTGCAATGTAAGACCGCGAAAGGTACCGAACAAAAAGGGCGGGATCGGCGTTGTTGTATACCATTTGGGCGAATCCTTCAATAACTGATTAGAAAAGCTGCCCCAGCTATTCCACGTATCCCGTTCGATCATAGGAAGAGCTTTCTCTTGGGGTGGTTTTCCCCATGACTCTACCCTCGCGCTCCCTTTCATGAGCGCTATCGCATCGGCCACATTTTGTAGCTCTGCTCCTTGGATTTTGGTGATGGCGAGTCGGACAAAATTTTTCAATTGCTCCGAATCATCCGCTAGGCGATTGATCTGAGATTGCGCAAGCTGAGCTTGTCCTGACACGCGGGAATACAATTCCCCATCCATTTGGGCAAGGAAACCACTCATCTTTGTACGCAAATGATTCGTATCGTCAGATATTTNGCTCCTTTCTTGCTCAGATGAATCACTCTCGTTGTGGCATAGAGCTCCGAATCTATTCGAAGCTCTTGTCTTAGGTGGAATGGATTACATCTTTCGTGTTTATTGCAGCACGGACGTCTGCCTTCGCCAATTCTTAAACGCGTCATTACTTTTATGTATTCTTTATCACCGATGGCATTATTGCTTTGAGCTACTTGAATATATGCTGTATACTTAGACCCTCTTTTTGTTATAATGCAAAACCGGTTACACTCACATCCATTTTGATAAACTCTGTACGACTTACGACTGATTTGATTTAAACGTCTGATCTACATGACCGCGTACATTTTCTATACTAAATGTTTCAAATACCATAATATTACATATTATCTTCGTAATATATCACTTTTTCACATTTCCCGTTGTCGAAATTTGTATTATAAAAAATTTTTTTAAGAAAATATCTCCTTAAAAGAGGTATGCACCTTTCATTTTCAGCCCCAACCCGAGATTTTTATAAATTCCGGACTATATTAGAGGGCAAAGCGGCTAGCCTTACAACGTTGCTTTAACTTTATATGTTGACTAGCACGTTACCGGATTTATATTCCAAAATTATATAATCGATGTAAGAAATCAGTCTGTGTTATTTGAACTGGTATCATGTATTATCTGAAATATTCCACTAGTTATATAAAAATAAAATCCATTCAATCTCCTTAATAAAATGTAGGAAAAGCGTAGAAAACAAAAAAACAGGTAATCATGGCGGTAACACATAATGAACTGCACCCCAATTGTTAGACACTATCAACAATTGGAGGTGCAGTTTTTTATGGCCAAATTTACAAACGAACAAAAAGTTGATGCAGTTATTAGATATCAGAGTCAGTTGGAAAGTGTAAAGGAAATTGCTAGTTCAATAGGGGCGAACCACGAAGTTGTACGGATGTGGATTAAACAAGCTGAATATCACGGATTAACCGTCTTTGAAAAATCCTATACATCCTACACTATGCAGTTAAAAAAGGACGAACTTAACTATATGAACGAAATTGGGATATCTCCTAACGAAGCGGCGGTAATCTATAACATTTCCTCTCCGGCATTGATTCGAACATGGAGGATACAGCTGAATGCTGTTGGGTTAGATGCGCTCATTTCAAAGAAAAAGGGGCGTCCATCCATGAGCAAAAAATTGAATAAACAAACAAAACAAGTACTAGCTGAAGGCTCCACAGAAGCACTCCAAGCAGAAATCGAACGTTTACGTATGGAAAATGAGTACTTAAAAAAGTTGAATGCCTTAGTTTAAAACAAAGAAAAATCACCAAGGAAGACAAAGTAAAGATCATCTATGAATTAAGGCATAAGTACCCGGTAAAGGCGCTTGTGGCATTCGCACAAATCCCACGTAGCACGTATTACAATTTAATAAAGAAGATGAATCGTCTAGATCCAGATCCTGATTTAAAAGTGGCGATTAAAGCGATCTACGATGAACATGAAGGTCTTTATGGCTATCGTCGCATTCGTGATGAGCTAGCGAATCGTGAGCAAATAGTGAATCATAAGAAGATTCAGCGCATTATGAAAGAGTTAGGTTTAAAGTGCTTAGTACGCATGAAAAAATATAAATCGTATAAAGGTACGGTTGGTAAGATTGCATCAAACATTTTAGATAGAAACTTTACAGCCGAAGTACCTGATGAGAAGTGGGTAACCGATATTACTGAGTTTAAATTATTCGGTGAGAAGCTCTATTTATCACCTGTATGCTTAGCGCATTTCAAACTAGAACAAAATTGATGACAACGCTCACTACTCAACTGGAGAAGACTACTTTAAATTTTTGTAGCAAAATGCAATAGTGTACATCAATTTCGATTATCAATATAACAATTCGTAAATCGTGGTTGCCGAAGTGGGGAAATCGCAAGAAAGAAAGGGAGTTATACGAAAGCGGCTCTGACGAATAACGAATAGCCCCCTTGGACCTGAACTGTGACCCGTAAGATGGAAACTTTGAAAAAAGTG
>NZ_RZNY01000077.1 GCF_003994475.1 Paenibacillus anaericanus
CCGCAGATAGAAGTAGAGGCATACGCGGCTCCGACTGGAGAAACCGAGGAGAAGTTGGCGGCGATCTGGCAGGAAGTGCTTGGGGTGCAGAAAGTCAGCGTGAATGATAACTTTTTTGATGTTGGGGGCAACTCGCTTACAGCGATGCAATTAACTATGAGGATTCATAGAGCTTTCAATCTAAACTTACCTCTTCGCGATTTGTTCCAGTTTCCGACCATAACAGGTCTGGCTAGCCAATTGGAGAAGCTTGAATCTTTAGAAGTGTACGCAGATATTGAGCCGCTTGAGGCCAAGGAGGAATATCCACTCACCCCAGCGCAGAATCGTCTGTTTATCCTGAACAGAATAGAAGCGCAGAGCCGAGCATATAACCTGTCGGCAGCGCTGGAGATCAGAGGTTTCATTGATACGAGACGACTAGAACAGGCTTTCAAGAAACTGATTGCACGTCATGAATCTCTTAGAACCGCTTATCGACTCAAAGAAGGAACTCCGGTTCAGATCGTACAAGGAGAAGTTGACTTCGAACTGCGAACCATCGATCTCGAAAATTTCTCGCTTGAGGAGTTGAACCGGAGGTTTATCCGTCCATTCGATCTGGAGCAACCTCCTTTGCTTAGGGCGGTATTAGTCCAAGAGACGCATGATAAGCAATATATACTGTTTGACATGCATCATATTGCGGGCGATGGTTTGTCAATGGTTGTATTGCAGAATGAACTAATTACTTTATATGAAGGAAATCAGTTGCCCGAGCAGAGACTGCAATACAAGGATTTCGCGTTGTGGCAGCTTGGAGAGGCATACCAGCGCGGACTGAATAAGCAGCGTCGCTATTGGATAGATGTCATGTCGGGGGAACGGACCGCACTAGATCTGCCCACCGATTACACAAGACCGTCTCTGAAGAGCTACGATGGTGACCATTTTATATTTGCAATGCCTTCGGAGCTGACTGCAAGGCTGAATAGCCTCGCGGCTCAAACCGGAGCTACACCTTATATGGTTCTGCTTGCTATCTTTCATCTCTTCTTGGCACGCAGCTCCGGACAAAGCGATATTACGATCGGAACTCCGGTCGCAGGTCGACCTCGAGCATCATTGGAATCTATGATTGGCATGTTCATAAACACACTGGTGATCCGAAATCGCATGGATAGCAGTCAAACGTTCAAGTCATTTGTGGAGAACGTCAAATCGACAACCATAGGTGCCTTTGACAATAGCGACTATCCTTTTGAAGAATTGGTTGATGAACTAGGAACGGCTCGGGATTTAAGCCGAAATCCGCTATTCGATGTCATGTTTGTCATGCAAAATATGCAAAGTGCAGATAATCGGATCGAAGAGGGTTCTTTCCATCCTATAGATCTACCAACCGGTGTTGCGAAGTTTGATTTGTTGCTGGAGATTTCGATAGATAATGATGTGAATGCGTACAGATGCAAATTTGAGTATTGTACGAGACTGTTCTGTGTTGGGACAATCGAGCGGTTCGCCAAGTGGTTTGTCCGGCTCGCGGAAGAAGTAGCGACGTACCCAGAACGGCCGATGGAGAAGCTGGAGATGATGAGTTCGGAGGAGAAGGGGCAATTGCTTCGCGGATTCAACGACACAGCTGCGGAATATCGCCGCGAGGCAACGTTGCATGGACTGTTCGAGGAACAGACATGCCAGCAACCGGAGAAGGTCGCTTGGCGGATGGATTCCAGCACGTTGACCTTCAAAGAACTGAACGAGCGGGCGAATCAGCTGGCGCGGCGACTTCGACAAAATGGTGTTAGGCCGGATGTAATCGTAGCGATTGTAATGGAGCGCTCGGCGGAGATGATGGTCTCGCTACTTGCTGTGCTCAAAGCAGGCGGCGCTTACCTGCCAATTGCGCCGGACTTCCCGGCGGAGCGTATGGGATACATGCTGCAAGATAGCGGGGCAACGATCGTGCTGACGCAAGACAAGTTACTCAGTGAACTACGAGAGAAACTTGGTTCATGGCATGGCGAGTGGATGAATGTATCGGAGAAGAGCGGGTACGGAGCGGAGCAAGTGGACAATCTGGAG
>NZ_RZNY01000078.1 GCF_003994475.1 Paenibacillus anaericanus
AGGCGATTGATCTGAGATTGCGCAAGCTGAGCTTGTCCTGATACGCGGGAATACAATTCCCCGTCCATTTCGTTAAGGAAGCCTTGCGTCTTTGTACGTAAATGATTCGTATCGTCGGAAATTCCTTGCAGATCCTTCTGTAATTTCTGCATCTGACCCTCTTGAAACATCGATTTCTGAGCCACCTATTTACTCCTTTCTTGCTCAGATGAATCACTCTCGTTGTAGCCAAAGAGCTCCGAAATCTATATTCGAAGCTCTTGTCTTAGATGGGATGGATTACATCTTTCGTGTTTATTCAGTTAATGACCCGCACCTTGATAATCATTACGTACGGAATAATCGGATTCGAATAGGATGTGGTCACCCCATTGGTATTTAAAAGAATTACCATATATATCACTGGATAATTCCACTTGTCCTTCTATCTCCCACATATTCGCAATCTCGCCTTGATAGCCAAGTAATTCCGCGGTTTTTCCGTTTTTCTCGCGTAACGTATTGATTTTGAAATTGACAATAATATAGCCATTTTTCAAAAACTCTTTTTCTTTTCCTGTTAATGCACCACCGTATTTTTTTGCCAAATCTAGAACTGACGTACCTGTAGGAAGAATATACGGGGCTACAGGCAAGTTATATTCTCCGTACCAATGTTGCACACTTCGTTCCGCACGTTCTTGAGTCACGTTCGAGCCAGTAGGAGGTTGCGGCCCGATGATCGTGCGAGATCGATACCCTAACACCTCATTGTTATATCCTTGATCACTAATCTGAAGTTGACGGGTTAGATACTGTTGATAGAATTTTCCCCAAGGTGTTTTCGCTCTTTCTTGTGCCGTCCAAATAAAGTTGTATTCATACTCCGCTGAGCGTTGCAGCTCTGCCGTATTGATATTTCGGAAGGGGTCCGCTAGCTTATAGACACGACTATACATCTTCTTATCAACATCAGATCCGACTTGGATCATCTTATTCGATGCGCCAGATGCATCATAATATAAGTTAACTTGTTGCGCTGTACCGCCTTTCTGAGGAACGAACCAGAAGGTGGGGGTAATCCCGATCCCCTCTCCCACATTCCATACGTTTCCAATGGTCTTGAAATCGAATAAATACGTATAGCCATTATGAGGGACGTTCATCGCATAGGTCGGATGCGAGCCTGGTCTTACCGGTAACATCCTCTGTGGTTGATCCCAAAGCCTGGTGTTCACACGATTCTCATCACGACCACCTGATACGTAATAAAATTGGGCATGAGCGGCTTGTTCTTTTTGCGTGCGGAACACATCTTCATAGCGAAAATCTCCAATATCCCATATACGGAAGCCAAAGAGTCGTCCGACAACATCCACATCCATCGTTCGTTTGGCACAATGGTTGGCAAGATCCGAATTTTTCTCGGTCTGACATCCGTTACCCTCATTAATCTCGGACATTTCCGCATTAATCGCGATCACTTCCGTCTCAATCGTATACTTGTCTTCATTAATCCATGTCGGCATCTTAAATGTTTTTTGTGCTTTGCCTACATCAATATAAATCCATGTATTTTCTTCGATGTATTGACCTCCATCAAAGACACCAAAAGGAAACTTCACCCGTTTAGCTTCGGTGTATTTCGTAAAGGGATCTGTGTACCCTGGTTTGTTAGAATGCTCCCCTTTCTCGTCTAGTCTCACGGTAAACTCTCGGTCCAATATAATCACAGGGATACTCCTATTCGTTACCATCCGCTGATCAAAGGGACGATTATCGTCGTCAAGTACTTCGGCGTAATCTACGACAGGCGTGTGTACCGTTACCCTATTAATCCTTTCAA
>NZ_RZNY01000079.1 GCF_003994475.1 Paenibacillus anaericanus
ACTGCTAAAGTTAGACTAATAAAAAGACGACCTTTTTTCCCGTATTTCGGGGTGAGGGTCGTCTTTGCGTTATTTAAGCAGGCCTATACGGCTAGCTTCTTACTTCAACAGCTTCATAATTCGTTTTAGATTAACCGTGAATATAGCCATAGCGCCTTGAAGCTCCATCCCTAATAGACCCGAGGAAGTGGCTACATCATACCCGTGTCTGTGCTTGAGTTCACTATTCTTTGCTTCTATTTTGTAGCGTTCCTTTGCTTTCTCTTTAAAGTACTCACTTTCTTGGAACGTCGTTTGTTCTGAATGTTCGGTAGATTTAATACTCACCGAGTAGGTTTTACTTTTTGCTCCATCTTTATAGCAACCTTCTTTAAACGGGCATCTTTTACATTGCTCTACTTCAAAGTAGTACGTATCGACTTGGTTGCTCCCGATGGCTTTCTTTCCTCCGCGCGCTTTTCGGATCGCCATATGCCCGGCCTTACACACGTACATACCCGCATCTTTATTAAATTGAAACTCATCTTCTCTCTTGCGAGCGCCTTGTGTAATACGAGGATTAAGTTTGGCGATAAGTTCAATTTCATTGTCTTTAGTGTAAACAATGTTGTCCTTTTCGGAGTAAGCAGTATCTCCGATTATGGATCTAATTTCCATACCTGCTGCCTTACTTTTTTCAATCAGCGTTTGCAATTGCTTACCGTCATTCTTTTCGCCTGTCGTGACAATGGCTGCCGTAATGATCCGTTCCTCCGTCATGGCAATATGGGTCTTGTAGCCAAAGAACGAGGAATCTGCGCTCTTGTGGCCTATCTTGGCATCCTGATCTTCGGAGATCCTCAGTTGCTCCAGGTCATCCGTGACCGTTTCTTTCAAGAGATTCAAGGGCTCTTTTATTTTGGGTAATTCACAGATGCCACCTTCGGCTTCAAGCACGGCAATGAGTTTTTGACAGTAGTCAATCTCTTCCTCAAGTACATCGCTGGTATTCTTGACCGGGAACTTGGATTTTAGGGATTCCTCCGCCTTGTAGACCGCCTTTCTCAACTTTCGGGAACGATTCAGCAAGATTTCCCGAGGCGATTTCTGGTTGTAGCGTGCTTTTGTATGGGTTGCATCGACGATGATGGATTTGCTTTTAATAATGCCCTTTTCGAGTGCAATTTCAACTGTTTTGCCTACGAGCATGTCCAGCAAATTCAAGTCTTTCAGCCGCAGCTTTCTGAATTTGGTTAATGAACTTGCATCAATCACTGGATCTTCAGGAGCCATATCTAGAAAATATTTGAATGACATGTCGTACTTCGAACGCTCGACGATATCTATGTCAGACAACTCAAAAATTGTTTTTAAGAGCAAATACTTAAACATTCGAATCGGGTCGACCGCATTTCGGCCATTAACTAAGCAGTAACGCTCTTTCAGTTCTTCATAAACAAAAGAAAAGTCGACAAGTTCATTGATTTGCCGCAACATATTATCTTTGGGAATCACTAAGTTATAAAGTTCTATATAGGGGCTTAAAGCCAAGGTTTGTTGTTGTTTAATCATTACATTCACCTACTCGGATTAGTACCTTAATTATATAGAAAAAAAGCATAATTCTCCTCAAAATTCGAGAAGCATTATGCTTTTTATATAATATGGACTTTTTCAGTGGCCTCG
>NZ_RZNY01000008.1 GCF_003994475.1 Paenibacillus anaericanus
ATTCATAAAGAAGGCTGTCGAGACTTTCTCGACAGCCTGAAGCCCTATCTAAGATAGGGCTTTTTGTCTTTTTAATATATGTTTGTTGTCCTGTTGCATTGAGAAAGAGATACTTGATGTAATAGAAAACAAAGTGCTAAAGGACATATACTTTCATCTGAGAATAATACTATAGTAGTACTAACTATAGTTTTCTAGAGGGTGGTATGCTATATGAAAGAGTTTAGTTATGAAAAGTCGGTAAATCTGATTGTCAGTATCATGAGTTGGGTTATGGTCCTCATATTATCGGCCGGATTTTTGATTGAGTATAGTAAAGGTAATCGAACCCTTGAATTTGTCATTTCTATTCTATCTGTAGGCTTTATTTCCGCCATAGTGGGATCTATTTCGTTTATAAAGAATCCGACTAACCGAATTTTACGCTATATCAGCTTTACTGGCTTTTTTGTTATGTATGTATTTTCGCTTATGACTGCAACGACTTCTGTTACCTTTACGTTCGTATTTCCGTTAGCAGCCTTATTTTGTATGTATCTTGATCGTTGGTTTATGACGATTATCTGTTCATTGATTGTTATTCTGAATGGGGCTTATGTAATAAATAGATTCAGAACTACGGATAAGCTAATTATTGGTGAAGTAGCATATAGCGAATTCTTGACAACGATGCTGATTCACGTCTTTGTAGTTATCTTATTCTTAAATAGTCTGCTTGCAGTTGTCTACATATTTAACCGAATGAAAAATGCGATGGATCTAAAAATGAAGGAAGTAGCTCATGCTCGCCTTACAGAACAAATGCTCAATCAGAAAATGAAGGAAACAGGAACTGTTCTTGAAGGTAATTCTAGGAAGGTATATGAAATTGTTCAAGAGCAACATCATTCTTCTCAGTCCGTGTTCTCGGCCATTCAAGAAATTAATCAGGGTGCTAATCAGAATGCGATATCCATTCAAGAGCAGACGGATTTCGTCCAATCGATCCAGTTAAAAGTGAAGCAAACATCACAGCTCTCCAATCTGATGGAGCAAGAAGCTGATTTGACGGCACAGAATGCTTCTGACGGTCTGGAGCTCATTGATCGTCTGCAGGAAAAGTCGACCGAAGTAGAAGAGAATACGGTGATTGCATCTGACTTGATACATTCATTACATAAGCAAACAGTACTTATCCAAGAAATATGCCAACATATTTCGAGTATTGCACATCGCACCAATATTTTGTCGCTTAATGCTTCAATCGAAGCTGCGCGTGCGGGTGACGTGGGTAAAGGATTTAACATTGTCGCCCAGGAGGTTCGTAAGTTAGCTGAACAGACGATGACGTTATCAACGAATATCGAACAGATTACTTCAGATTTAGCTAATAGTTCTCTCGATTCCGTTCAGGCGATGGAGAAGTTACAGGTGATCAATATTGATCAATCCTCACTTGCCAAAGAAAGTGGAATGATGTTCCATACGATCAACCAACATTTACATAGTGTGAAAGAGCAAATATTTTCTGTACACTTCAATATTAAAGATATTTTGGATGCCAACTTCAAGATGAATGAAGCGATATCTAATATCTCGGCAGTGTCCGAGGAGACGCTTGCTAACACAGAAGAAGCAGCGGCTATTATGGAGTCTCATGCGAGAGGGGCCGAGCGAACCGAAGTATTAGTGGAAGAATTGCTTCATACCTCAGCTGACTTAATAAAATTAAACAATTCTTAGAAAGTTAAAATTAGAAAAGTTAAAGATTAGAGGCTATTTCACTCGCTGAAATAGCCTCTTTCATATTTCAATACTTCCTCGACGTCGTCCATTTGGAGTATGAGAAGATGAATCTCGGTTCCATGACGCTTTGCGATACTAGGGAGATGGATACCGATTACAGGGGTGGAACCTGGTTGGCGTACCATATCCTCCAGAAGTACCGATACCCCGGTAACATCACCAAATTCCTCGGCTTCAAAAGGATCGAACGGACTTGATAGAGGAATATATAGTGTTCTGGACCAATCCAATTCACCCGGGTGAACTTGAATAATTAATTGTAATGGTCGCATCGCTTCTCCATAGAAGTCTGAATATGCTGCGATCCGCATGATTTATAGAGCCTCCTTACCAGACAGTTGATGCGATAATTGCGCCAGAACACGATGGGTTTCATTTGTCCACATAGGTTCTTGCTGCTTCTGTTGACGTTGCCGCTTGCTGGCCTCCTGCGCTGCTGCGATCAAACTTCCTTGGAGAACTCGGCGCTGAATTTGATCCAGTCTTTGCTCGGCGAGAGATAGAGGAACATGAAATTTATCGGCAAGGTAAGGAATCGCTTCGTTCCGCTGATCTGGAATATTCAATTTAGCAACCAAATAAAAGGGGATAGCCGCATATAAGACAAACTGATCCGCCTCAATCTCCTGAGCGCTTTTAAAGAGAACAGACATATTTCGCTGATCCCCTGCATGCCGGAGCACATGACACAATTCATGAAAAAAGATGACCCGCGCGGTAACATCATCCGCATGTTTGTTTAGGAAGATCACCCCATCTTCGTTATCGGAGAAAGAGGGGCATATATCATAAACGAGTGCCACTTCAAAGGCTTCAGCAATTCGTTCGATGTCATGGTTGATGGTGGTCATAATTCCACGAGCTAAAAACTTTGTATTGATCCATTGTTCCAAAGGGGTTTCTTTATAGTAGGAAAATAACATAACAATCACCTCTTATGAGAATGTATGTTCTATTTTTGTTTGAAAATAAGGGCCCTTGAAGTAAGGGCCAAGTTGTTTACTCTTAATTTTATATATTCGCCAGCACTTATGTAATGTCCTGCTTGTGATTTTAATTCTTCTTGTTGTCTCTTTCCAAAAGCTTCTTCTTCTGCACACGGTAAGCCTTTAGCGCTGCTTCCATCATGGCAATTTCATCTGCTGTATAAGACTCTGGGCCACCATAGAAAGACATGCTTGTCGCCTTCTCGTCTGAAGGAGAGGGATCTTGCGTACGCCCAAGCAGATAATCCCCGTTCGTATCTAGCGCATCGACAATTCGTCTTAACGATTCAGGATCTGGTTTTCTATCGTTGGTTTCGTATCTGGACAATTGTACGATGGTTAAGTCCGCTTTGGTAGCTAGATCCTTTTGGGTCATATTCTTTTTTTCCCTAAGATATTTGATTCGATCGCCCAAAGTTTCCATAACCGCTCCTCATTTGTCGTTTGCATAAATATATCATATCATTACCAGATTGGTAAAGCGATTAGGTTACCGAAACGGTAATTATTTTGGTTGACATTACCAAATTGGTAAAATATAATCGGAGTATCTTACCCGTGAGGTTGAGGTAAGCCTAGCCTTTATTTTTCTCTCACTTGGTTCCACGCTGAACTTCGGTGAGTGGACGAACACAAAGGAGCAAAGTAGCAAAGTTGCAATGTAGCAATGTAACAAAGCGGCAAAGCGGCAAAGCGAAGTCGCTAGCCGGACATCAGATACCTTATTTTCAAGAAAGATGCCCTTTTGGGAGGTTTATCGGACATCAGTTCCGCTATTCGGTGATATAGCCCCCTTTTTGCCACCATTTCTGGTCAATAACGGATCCTATGTCCGCAACAACACGAAATATGAGGCATTTCAGGTAATTAGCGTACTCCAGGTCCGGCTAAGCTAGTGACTTTATGAGGGCCAAAGTCAGATCGAGTCATTCTAAGTTAGCTCAAGTCGGCTAAGTTCAAAGAAAATTCAAACCAAGTACAAACCAAGTACAAACCAAGTACAAACCAAGTACAAACCAAGTACAAACCAAGTCATTCAAAATTAGTCCAAGGCAGACCAAGTAAAACCAACGCAGAATAAGGCAGTCCAAGCTATCCCAAGTTATCCCAAGCCAGTCCATGTTAGCCCTAACTATCCATGAACCACGATCGAGTCTCGTTACTGTCTGATCAGAAGGTAACCCAAGTCGCAGAGGTATTCCAATGTTTATTATATGAGTGAGCCGACAAAGAAAGTGTGCTTTTCGAAGTAAGCGGTAGAGTGCTAAGAATAGAAATTTTTTTGCTCTCGAGGTTACCAATTTGGTAATATTACGACTTTATGTAGATAGCGAGCGGAGGGAATATGATGAAGAAACGTAAACACCCTATACAAATTGTTTTCAATACAATACCTATAGACCATGCAGCAACACGGGCAGCCGTAGAGGAGCGCCTAGAAGAGGTTCGGCAGTACAGACAAATAGGATTTATCCGTCAGGAAGCTGTGATCACTGCAAGCTACGAGCCCAAGTTCCATGGACCAACAAATGCAATCAGTAAACCGACGGAGACAATCGCGATTAGGAACGTAGATAAGGAAGCGGAATTACGTGAAAAGTCAGAATTGCTCGATAAGGCGATGAGTAAACTGTCGAGCCCTCAAAAGGAAGTCATCGAAAGAAGCTTCTTAGATAATGAAGGCGAGTACGATTTCATCAGCTGCGGAGAAATGGGAATCAGCGACCGCACGTATCGCCGGATTAAGGCGAGTGCAATTCAGATATTGGCTGCGGCCATGAGACTTGAAGTGGTTGTGTTGGATGAAGAAATGGAGAGTTGCGAGCACTCAGTCGGCTAATAGCCGGCTTTTTTTTGTGGGAAAGAAAGTATGTGAGTATTGAAATGATAGGTAAGGATTTTCGTCTAAATATGCTTGTCCTTCTATTGTCCGAAACATGTCAGCGGCTTGTCCGTTCATTAGACTTTACCCATGTTAAATTTGTATTGTGGGAATCGGACGAAGCGAGAGAACACAGCTTACTGAAGCCGGGTAGCCACGGTACAGTGAATACGGAACTAGTAATCATGAGCCACGGATAACGGATCACTAATAACGAACTAAGGATTACGGAACCAAGGATCATGAACCAGAACACAAATCAAGGATCATAAACAAAGGATCACGAGTCATGAACCACGACTCACTGTCCAGGATCACGAACCACAGATCACAAATAGAAAATGCAAAAGTCGCTGATACTCTCGGCGGCTTTTTTTGTTGGGGGAATTCATTTGAGGAAAAAGAATAAGCTCCTGTCACCAACTACCGAATGGATACAGCCGGAGTTTTGCAAGGGTTGTATTTGGGGGCGGTGGGAAGGGACAAAGCAATTTTGTAGTCGACCGCGATGCGTGTTGGATGTAACAAGAGCTGGAAAGGAGGTGAATACCATTGTTGAAAAGAGAGAATCGTCCGCGTGAAAAACTGACACAGATGCGATATTGGGATACGACAAGGGAACGGGACAAAGAACCTGTCAGCATACCCCAGAGGTCTTGCCATGAGTAGCTTAATTGAATCAACTCAGAGTACGGTTGACTCTTGGCTCACAGCAATCTGCGCATGGACGCAAGATGTTGTTGGGAGCGAATGGTCTCTGTATAACGGAGTTTGGCCGACAAGTTACATCAAGCCCGCGATTATGTGGCGGGTAACTGGTATGGATGTACGAGTGCTGGGGTTATCGTCTTATGAGATTGAAAAGCGGTTGACGGCAACAGTTCTTGCAGATGATCCAACGGATCAGAATGCAGTAATTTTACAGCTAATTGAGGAACTTGGAGCAGCGGTCAAAATACCACTTCATGCCGCAGAACGGCGCTTTCTTAGCATCAGCGAGCCGAAGGGGAATTTGAACGCTAACGTTAACACAACCGGCACGGCAGAGGCGCAGATAACGGTCACTTGTACTCAGCGAACGGGACGACGTCCTGTGAAGGAAATTTCATTGATGCAATCCGTAAATTACAAATCAAATATGAGGTGAGGAACTTGGCAGAACGAAAGGGATTTTTTAAAGGGGCAGCTAAGGAAGTAAGCATTACGTCCCCGGCCTACTCGGTCACGGAGATTACGGCGAACGCTGAAGTTATTGCAGGTGTGAAATCCGAAGTGATGGCTGGCGCTTTTCATGGTATCGATACAGAGGTGCTGACGGTTAAGGAAGCAAAAGATTTGGTACAACAATTCCTAGAAAAGAAGGTGAAGTAACATGGCAGGAGGCAATTGGAGTTTGACTAATCAACCGGTGTTACCCGGTCTGTACATGAACTTTGTAGGTGCGGCGGAAACTGCGATTCAATCGGGAGCAAGAGGTGTAGTTGTTGCCCCGGTAAAAGCACATTGGGGACCGATCGGGCAATTTGTTGAAGTGGCAAATGAAACAGCGATTAATGAATTGTTTACAAGTGATGAATCCGATGGAGCGACGGCTTTTACAACGCTGTACCTTGCTTTATTGGGCGGAACTAAGAAGCTACTTGCATATCGGTTGGCAGATAATTCAGCTACTGAGGCCGTAGTTACATTGAAGAATACAGCGGTGACCCCTGCGGACGCCTTAATTGTTAGAGCAAAATATAAAGGTGAACGTGGCAATGATTTCAAGGTGACGATTCAACCAAGCCTTGCAGTAGCTAGCCTGAAGGAATTGAAACTGTACGAAGGCAATACGCACTTACGCACGATTGCTATTGGAGATGGCACTGTTGAATCTACGGTTGCAGCAATCAATGAAGACTCCGGTAACAAGTGGATTGTTGCGGAGAAGGTTGGTACCGGGACCTTGGCAGAGGTGTCAGGTGTAGTGCTCGCCGGGGGTGAAAGTGGGATCTCAGGTATCACGAATGCTGATTATATTGCGGCAACTGAAGCTTTTGAGACACAAGACTTTCATGTTCTAACACTCGATGGAGTCAGTGATGCGGCACTTCGTACCAGTCTGGTTGCCTGGGTGAAACGTGTACGTGGAGAGGGCAAAGGTATTATTGCAACACTTGGTGGGCCTAAGGCAGAGGATATCGCTGCGGATGCAGTGAGCAAAAGTATCGCTCGTAGTATCGCTACTGATTTCGAAGGCGTTATTAATGTTGGTACGGGCGGGAAAATGAACGGCAAGGAATACTCATCTGCTCAAGTAGCAGCTTGGGTAGCTGGATTGATTGCCGGACAGGCGCTCAAAGAATCGACGACTTATGCGGTGACGCCATTTGAAGACGTTACGCGTCGTTGGACCCGATCTGAACAGGAACAAGGAATTCAGAACGGTGTATTTTTACTGGTACATGATGGACGTAGAGTTAAAGTACTACGTGGAGTGAACAGTTTGATCACACCTCGTCAAGGTCAGAACAATGGATGGAAGAAAATCCGGAAAATTCGGGTTATCGATCAGATTAATTCTGATTTGCAGCGTCAGGCTGAGGACCATTATATCGGCAAAGTAAACAACACAGAAGAGGGCAGGCTTGCGTTGATTGCCGCAGGGAAGCAATATTTGCAGACGTTAGCGTCTGAGAGTGTAATCGAAGCAACGGGTTTCAATGTGACGTTGGACTCGCGGTTTTATGGTAATGCTCCACAATTTCAACCCGCTGATGATCAGGTGTTCCTGGCATGGACGGCGGATGCTAGTGATGTTATGGAACAAATTTTTGGCACGTTCAACGTGCAATAAATAAGAGGAGGAATAGTCAATGGCACAATATCTTGATCCTGGTCGCGTAATTATGGGAACGTTCGGTCAGATTTTTATCGAGGGAATCTGGCAGTCTAATTTGAATCATCTGGAAGCAAATGTAGAGGCCGACAAACGGGAGCTTAATCTCGTTGGCACAGAGTACACCGTATTCAAGCTGGGTCGTAAAAAGGGAACCGGCACGATGAGTGGGTACAAAGTGACTTCGGAGATGATTAGCAGAGGTTTTCAGAAATTTAACATTATTCATAAACTTGAGGACCCGGAAGCTTACGGCTTTGAGCGCATTCAATTGAACGGTTGTATGGTCGATAAGATTCAATTGGCGAATTGGACAGCGGGTGAAGAGGTCGTTGAGGAAACGGCGTTTACTTTTGAATCCTATGAGTTGCTTGACCCGATTGTTGCATCTTAATTTGAGGAGGAATGTTAAATCATGAGTCAACATGAACAATTTAATGAACAGGATATTCTGGACGGTCTCTTCGAGACGGCAGCTAATCTGCCGGAAGAGGCTATTTTTATTGGGCGGCTTAGTCTGCGAGTCACATTGCGGGGTCTAACATCAAGTAAGGTGGATGGAATTCGTGAGCGCTGTACGGTGCGCAAGACGACCAAAGGTCAAGTGACAGAGAAAATCGACAGTGAGTTGTTCAACGCTGCGTTGATCAAAGAAGCTACCGCTTTCCTTGAGGTCATTAAAAAAGCGAGCGAAGGTGCGGAGCAAAGTGTGAAGCTGAGCGGTTGGGGCGATGATCGTCTTACGAGTCGGTTGAAGCTATCCGGTGGCGAAGAGGCTATACGCCGACTTCTGCTAGCGGGGGAGCTTGACGCTGTGGGCGACAAGGTGCTAGAAATCTCCGGCTTCGGGGTGGATATCGAAGACGTAAAAAACTAATAAGCTCCGGTGGCATGACGACTTTGCTATTCCATATGTGGAGTAAGCATAGTCTACGCCCCGGGGTGTATTGGTCACTTCCCAAAGGCGAGCGCTTGCTGTTAAAAGCTTTTTCAATGAGGGAGCTGGAGATGGTATCCTCTCCTTCCCCTTCAGGCTCTAATAGGGTGCCGCGCGGAGAAAGGAGGTAAGACATGTCCGATAATGAAATTTACGAATTAGATGTTGAGATTGATAGTCGCGACATTGATAAGACAGCGAAGAAGCTGAGAAGTTTGGACAAGCTGCTACAACAAACGCAGCGACGTGCAACCGTTTTTGGCAAGACAAAGATGGCTCCCAAGGCAACTCTTGATGATAGAGTAACGCCGAAGGTCACTAGAATTAGAGACAACTTGATGAAACTAGATCGAATGAGGGTTACGCCAGTTGCAACTCTTATCGATCATGTGTCAAGCAATGTTGGAGGCATACGTGCTTCTTTGGCCTCATTAACCCAAACCCGCTGGAGCGTAGCTGTTGATGGGGTTTCCTGGAACACCGTGATCGGCAAGTCCTTTGACGATTGGATGGGTTCAGAAGGTCAAACCACACTGAAGAAGATTTCGTCAGCTATTGGAACTGCTCTGGGGAATGGTCTGCGAGGTTTTATTATGCAGGCGTTGGGGTTGGTGGATACGCCGAAAGAAGTTAAGTACACACGAGTGGTCGATTATCTGGAAAAGGGTTCAAATCCGTTGGAAGAAGAATCGCCTTATGCAGAAGCGGGCCGGCTAGCTGGAGAAACCTTCTTTGAGTCTTTTCTAAGTGCGCTTGATCCTGATCAGATTGCTAGTAAGCTTGGAAACATCGAGTGGAACAATTCAGGTGGGGATGGTGGTGGCGGAGATACTGGGGGTTGGAGTAAGGTCTTAGAGATTGTCGAGGATGTAGCTGTTGGAGTGGTTACGAACCTTGCTTCAGATAAGATAGGTGATTTTACAAGGAAAAGAAGAAGACAAAAGAGGAAAGAAAAATCTTCTAATCCTTCGAATGGATCAGGAGATAGTAATGATGATCCAACCAAGTCTTCAAGCAGAAAGAAGGTTGAGGACAGTAAGAAAACAAAGACACCTGCTAATCCGTCTTCTCCTGACAAGACCAAGCAACCGAGTTTGTGGGAGAAGATAAAAGGAAGGGTATCAAGTAATAAGACCAAAGCTGAAGAAAGCAAACCAAAGATACCTGAAAAGTCACCTGCTATTCCATCTTCTTCTGACAAGATTAAGCAGCCGAGTTTGTGGGAGAAGATAAAAGGAAGGGTATCAAGTAATAAGACCAAAGCTGAAGAAAGCAAACCAAAGATACCTGAAAAGTCACCTGCTATTCCATCTTCTTCTGACAAGATTAAGCAGCCGAGTTTGTGGGAGAAGATAAAAGGAAGGGTATCAAGTAATAAGACCAAAGCTGAAGAAAGCAAACCAAAGATACCTGAAAAGTCACCTGCTATTCCATCTTCTTCTGACAAGATTAAGCAGCCGAGTTTGTGGGAGAAGATAAAAGGAAGGGTATCAAGTAATAAGACCAAAGCTGAAGAAAGCAAACCAAAGATACCTGAAAAGTCACCTGCTATTCCATCTTCTTCTGACAAGATTAAGCAGCCGAGTTTGTGGGAGAAGATAAAAGGAAGGGTATCAAGTAATAAGATCAAAGCTGAAGAAAGCAAAACAAAGACACTTGAAAAGTCACCTGCTAATCCGTCTTCTCCTGACAAGACTAAGATTAAAACAACGCGGCCGAATTGGTGGCAGAAGGTAAAAGATGGGGCATCAAATAGTAGCAAGTGGGTAGGAGAAAATATTAAGAAATTACCGAAAAAGGGTAATGGTCTAACTAAATTGTTAGGGAAATCTAGCAAGTTTATCAAAATGCCGGGCCCTCTGAGTTTATTGATGGGTGTAGGCAATATAGCGACAGCAGGTTCAAAAAAAGATAAGTTTAAGGCCGCTGCTTCCACAATTCTAGGTGGGGTAGGGGGGGTTATTGGTGGCGCACTAGGTACGTTTGTAGCGCCAGGGATAGGAACTGGAGTAGGTGCCGTCGCAGGTTCTTCCGGTGGTGATATGCTAGGTGAAAAATTGGGTGGAAAAATATATGAATGGATCTATGGCAAAGAAGAACCAGTAAAAGTAAAACCTAGTGAATCTAGTATGAAAAAAATAGCAGAAAAACCGGATTTTAACGCAATGAAATCGGATAGGATATCTGATCGACAAGATTTCCTCTCGGTAGGTCCTGAATTGAACGCCCCCATCTACAACCTAATGGAATATGGTAATGGAACTTCATTACAACAAAAAGATACATCTAACAACTTTTATATATCCGATGGTGCTGTAAATCTAACTGTACAAAAAGATGAGATTGATTATGATCAAATTGCTAATATGGCAGGATTACAATTTGCGAATGCAGTAAAGCATTCAATGCAGAACTTAAAGGAGTGAGGGAATAGCTATGGAAATCCATTTAATCGATTCTGCGGGTAAGGACTTCTATTTCCCCGTCAATCCTGAAGAGGTTAAAATTTCTCGGGGAAAGGGATATGAGACAGTCAATATCATGGCTCTTGGAGAATTTGACTTTATAAGCGGGGAGAAGGTGAAGGAGATCACCTTCTCTTCTTTTTTTCCATTAGAGTATGACGCAGGATATTGTCAATATAAGCAGATCCCCAACCCGAAGGATGCAATGAACCAATTAACAGCGACAATGAACAGCCAGACACCAGTCCGACTGCTCATTGTTGGTCCTACTGGAAATGTGATTAATGCTCTCGTTATGATCGCGACACATGATAGCATCTTTCGTGGCGGTGAACCAGGAGATATTTATTATGATCTGACCGCTCGAACTTGGCGGAAGCCGAGGATCCACGTTAGAGCGGGGGCTGACTCAAGTACGAAAAAAGGTGGGACAACGGCTACAAGTCGTCCTGATACGAAGAATACCGCAAAAACTTACACAGTCAAATCAGGAGATAGCCTCTCCAAGATCGCGAAATTGGAACTTGGTGATTGTTCGAAGTGGTCGAAAATTTATAACCTGAACAAAACAACCATCGGACCTAATTCCAATCTGATCAAGCCAGGGCAAAAGCTGGTGTTACCGTCATGAGTTACGAGGTTGTACTTGAGGATAAGTATTATTTACGGGAGCTCATTGAGAGTATTTCTTTGAAGGATTCTCTGGATCAAATTTCTTATGAAGCGAGCATTCAGTTAAAAGTTCCGAGCGAGGGGCTTTCCATTGCCCCAGGGCAGAATATTCGAATCAGTGGGGTGCCTTATTCCGGCACAACAAAGGTTCATTTGCTTAATCCTGGGGTCGTTTGGGCATGCAACAGTAGTAATAAGAGCACGAAGCATATCAATCTCCAAGTTTATGATAAAACGATCTATTTGGTGAAATCTGAGGATGAATTTCTTTTCCCGGCGAAAGGGACTGCGAGTCAGCGTCTGAAAAAGTATGCGAAAGAGTGGAAAATACAACTAGGAAATGTTCCTGATACTAAAAAGGAGCTGAACAAAGCGACCTACCGGGCTCAAGCAATCTACAACATGATCACGGCTGATCTGCGGGAAACGGTTAAAGCTGGGGGAGAGATGTACATTCCTCGTATGACCCCGGCAGGTCTGGAATTGTTCAGAATCGGTAGCAACACTACGGTATGGAAGTTGGAGGCTATTGAAGAGGTTAGTCAGCTTCGGACACTGGAAGGTGCTATTACCAAGGTGAAAGTCATTGGCAGTGGGGATGAATCTAAGCAGACTAGCGAGGATCTACCATCTCAATTTCTAGCGGTGGTAAAATCCGCAGATCTTATTCCTAAGCTAGGAACACTACAGAAGATCGCTCAAGATGGAGACATTAAGACAGTGGCAGCTGCAAATAAGCTGGGAAAAGCAATGTTAACAGGTATTCAAGAAACGTTCTCGGTAAGTGGACTGGACATTAACACACTTCGTGCTGGGGACAAAGTTGAGCTTAGTGGTATGGGGCTGATTGTGATGTCTGTGAGCCATGAACTTGGTGATTCTGGTCATATGTCGCTGGAGTTGGGTTCAATGGAGTATGTGAAAAGGAGGTATTTCCTGAATTATGGCTGATCCATATAAGACACTAGCTGTTTCAATTCGGGACCAAATTGCAGGGTATACTCAAACTGCTTTGTCTGGACTTACAACTGAACTCGGGACGATAACTACGACGGGGCTCAAACTGGACCATTTTAAACATGAAATTCAAGACTACCTCGTTGCTGACTTTCCAGTTACCTTGCACTTGCCCGAGTTTCATCTTCTTGGAACGACGACATCTCCGATTGATGTGGAGGGTAATCCGGCCGGGGCATCTTCAACTTCTCAGCGTATGCGTTTTGATTTCGAGGCCAAAGAACTTGAGGGAGCGCGAGCCGATCTTGCTGCTGGTCTACTTTTGGGAGACCGAGTGGTTGTTCTCAATTTAAATGGTGGTAATGATGTCATCGTGATGTGCAAGGTGGTGAGTAAGGATGGCTAGTTTATTTCCGGTGGATACCGAATGGGCTGTAGAAGAAAATAGTGATGTGGAAAGTTCGGAGATTGGGTTTGGACGCAGTTGGCTGTTTGATTTTGAGGCGGGAGATTTTGTTATGACTCCGACCCGGAAAATATCAGTTGCAGCAGATACAGCAGCGTGGTTGATGTGGTGTCAAAAAGCGGTACGTACCCCTCGGTATCGGCATCTTGTTTACTCTCGTGACTATGGTCAGGAGTATGAAGACTTAATTGGCAAAAGATTCAGCCGAGCCGTACTGGAGTCGGAGATCGAACGAATGACGACAGAGACGTTAATGGAGGATTCAAGGACAGCTTCCGTTGATAACTTTACTTTCGATTGGTCTACGGATAGCTGCTGGTTCACATGCAGACTACGAAATATCCGGGATGAGACGAAAACTTTGGAAGGGAGTGTGTCAGTATAATGGCGGACTTGCCGATCTTTTTGCAAGATCAGAGTGAAGAGAAAATTATGCAGCGTATGCTGGACCGAGTGCCCGCGGA
This sequence comes from Paenibacillus anaericanus, assembly GCF_003994475.1. GTDB lineage: Bacteria > Bacillota > Bacilli > Paenibacillales > Paenibacillaceae > Fontibacillus > Fontibacillus anaericanus. The sequence continues at coordinate 13,493 of NZ_RZNY01000008.1, forward strand.
TATTGATAAATCCGAGGGTTCTTTTATTTGGGATGCTGAGGCTCCAGTAGCATTTATGTTATCGGAAGCGGCGATTTGGGCGCAGCAAGTGCTGCAGCGGGGTTTTGCTAGTTCTTCGTTTGGAGAGTATTTGGACCTGAGAACCGCAGAGCACGGAGTTGTGCGGCGAGCAGCAGTGGCAGCAACAGGACTTGTTCGGTTTAAAGGGACACCGGGGAAAATAGTACCTGCAGGTACCATTGTCGCAACTCCAGCGGATGAAGTAACAGGAGAAGCATCGACAGAATATGAAACAGTTGCTGCCGTGATTTTAAATGAGAATAGTGAGGGTGTGGTGGCTGTTCGTGCTATCGTACCCGGGAAAACCGGAACAGTGCCTGCAGGTGTAATTACCGTAATGTCCAGTCCGATCAATGGCGTGACAGCGGTGACGAATCTGGAAGAAACCAGGGGCGGGGCAGATATCGAATCGGATGATTCTTTGCTTGAGCGATTCTATTCTCAGGTTCGTAACCAAGGGACTAGTGGAAATAAAGCTCAGTATTTAAAATGGGCCGGGGAAGTTGCCGGTGTAGGTGGAGTACAGGTGAATCCGCTCTGGAATGGACCAGGGACGGTGGGGATCTATTTGCTCGACACCGAGAAGCGCGCTGCCAGTGCGGAGATTGTTGCTGCCGCTCAACAGCATATTGATCCGTCGCAGGATGGGCAAGGGGAAGGAACTGCTCCGGCAGGGCCTATTGTTTCTGTTCAACCCGCACAAGAAGTACACATCAACATCAGTGTGAAATTGACATTGGTGAGTGGGGCTTCATTGGCGGATGTTGAGGCCCTTATTTTTAACGGAGTAAAGGGGTATTTGAAACAGTTGGCATTCGTCGATCCTTTTGTAAGATTTACCCGTATCGCAGCAGTCTTGCTCGATATTCCAGCGATCATTGATTATTCCGATTTGACTGTAAACGGTAAGGCGGATTCGGTCACGGAGATTCATCCCGGTCAAGTTGCTGTACTGGGGACGGTGGATATCCATGAATGAGGCTCTACTAGCAAGCGAACGCGGGCGCGAACTGTTCTCGTATCTTCCGACTTACTATGAGAGTTCTCGTATTATACAGGCGGACATGAACACCAAGGGAACAGAGATGGATTCGCTTTTTGGGACACTTAATGAAACTTTGCAGCAATTTTTTGTTCAGACAGCCACTTGGGGTTTGGATCACTGGGAGTATGAACTTGGGATTCAGAGTGATCAACGGAAGCCGATTGAACAACGCAGGGCATTGGTAGAATCAAAGCTACGCGGTAGCGGGAAATTTTCCGGACGCCTAGTCAAAAATGTAGCCGAAGCCTACGACGGTGGCAAAGTAAGCGTATCATTCCAGCCGCAGGAATGGAGCTTTACAGTTGAGTTCATCGACACGGTGGGAATCCCTCCTAACTTGGATGATCTGAAGGCTGTGATCGAGGAGATCAAGCCAGCGCATATGAAAGTGGAATATGAATTTAGTTATATACTTATCCACGATATCGATAGCGTTATGAAGTTAAGTGAAATAGAAGAGATCCCATTATCTAAATTTGCAGGAGGTGGTCCATTTGGCCAGTAACACCCCTAATTTAAACTTACTAAAGAAAGACCCAGTGACGGACGGAAACGAAACATTTAACATCGACGAGATGTTGAATCAGAACTGGGACCGCATTGACCGAAACGCTGGAGAGTTAGCCGAGATAAAGTCCAGGCTAGACAACGCAGACCGGGGTAGCCTGACTCTACAGCCAGGGCTGCAAGTTGTTACCTCCTCCCGTGACACAAATGTCCGCATAGGTAGTATTCAAGGTAAAACGAGAATAAACCTAGTGGGAAACGCGGGGGATTGCGAAGACGCCGCAGCCTGGAAGCCACAGGGGTCTGTAACGGTAACAAAGGACGCTACCTTTAAGACGAGCGGATCAAGCAGCTTAAAATTAACTTCCACGGTTGCGAGTACTGCGGGCTATACCCAAGTAAAGGTAGCTGTAGATCCTACAAAATACTACATGCTAGCCGCTGACCTCTATAACGTGTCTATGGACCTGATACGACTATCAGCCATTAAAATAGCGGACGGTGCCACCATCAAATCTGAGGATACAGGCATCAACTACGCCGATAAGAACAAGTGGAAAACCCTGCACTTTATCCTGGGCCCAACGGAGCTAGCCGGGCTTACCGCGATCTATGTAGAAATTACGGGCCAGCTAGGAGCTCCAGCGGGTAATTACGGATATTTTGACTCCGTGCGCATGTATGAAATTACACAGACCGAGGCCGACCTAATCACCAGCAGCCAGAAGCCTATCCCTTTTTACCCTGCGGGGATCAAGGGCGTAGAAAATCCTTACGTCCTGGGGTACGGGAAAAACATAGCGCCGCCTTTTGCGGAGTGGACGAAAAACTATGATGCGGCTAAAACGAGCCTTAAAATTATCGACGCCTACACGGTCGCCCTAACGGTAACGGGGGGCGTAGCTCAAGGGTTACAGTGGTTACTGCCTGCTCCAGGCACCGCCGCTGTCTATTCTGTACTCCTTACGGGTTATGTGTCCAGCGTAAAGCGGCCTAGTATCGCCTATTCCCTGCTGGACAATGAGGGGAACGAGATAGCCTTTTTCGTAACAACCCCAACGTCTGACGGAAGGTCAACGATAAATATACCTTACAACGCAGCAGCAAAAAGCCTCGTAATCTCCATTAGGGCTAGCCAGGATACGGGCACAGGCACGTTTACGTTCAGTGAACCCATGCTAACCCTGGGCTCCGTGCAGCAGCCGTTCGTACCCCGGGAGGATTCGCTGCTAACCTATCAAACTACGCTGTACTCAAACCCAGTGGACGGCAGCGACGCCGACGTATTGATAGTGCGAGAGGGCCGGGCAGAGAAAACCGGGAAGTGGAAAAAGGTCGTGCTGAACAGGGATACGCCCCTGGTCACTATACAAAAGATGACCGGGTATAAAAAGATGGCTATGAATATCCCCGGTATCACTAATAATGCGGCTTTAATAAAATATAACGGCGCCTCGCTGCCCCGGGTGGATGGCGGCGTCACAGACTACGGCGCTGATAAATACCTAGCAATTACAGCAAGCAGCCTGCTGGAGATAACCGTAGCCAACGCAGACAGCGGGTGGGGGCCCGATTACACGCCATCGACTACGGAAGCTATTGCCTATCTATTAGGCTGGGTACTGTTAGCACCGTCGGGTTCTATATGGGACGGAACACTTGCTGCAAACCAAAAACGGTGGTATGCCTCCCAATCTACAGGTGCGGTATGGGCTCCGTCTGCGGGAAATGCGTTTACCGCACTTACAGTGCCCGACACTTTAGCCCCAGACGGATACACGCCATACGAGCTCCTTTTCCGCCTAGCGGCAGAGACAACCGAGGTCATAACCCCGGAAGGCTCCCTTATGCTGCATGAAGGCCAGAACCTGGTAGAAGTGGGCACGGGGTTAGTGTGGAAGGAACGAGGTACCATACTATCCGACAACCCGAAGTACAGCTGGCTGAATGCGATAAACGCAGGCAATGAGTACCGTCTTAAAAACAAAACAGTGAGATTACACGCTGCTTATAAAAACGAACAAAAAGACCCTAGTTGGCGGCTTATGTCTCTTACGTTCAACGGGGAGTTATACGCCTACGCTGAGATTGATAACATGAATAAAGATACTTCGGCAATCTACAGCCTTTCATACTTCAAGCTGGACGCTTCGCCTGCTGTGCCGATCCTGGGCAGCGTAGCGAAGAATGAACGGGCCGTGCTCACGGATCTCGTGACCGAGGTAAAAGAGCTGGGAGCCCGGCCTATATCGGTATCTGCTCCAGCAGTAGGCCCTGTCAACCTGGATCTAGCGGGTTACGCTAACCTCTTGCCTAACTCCTCGGCGCTGCTAGGCAATGCAGGGTGGACGACCTTTGGTACGGCGCCTGTACCTTCTACAGCATACGGGGAACGAGGCGCCTACTGGGCATTCCCTGGGACTACAGGAAACCATACAGCAGCTAGCCAGCTTGTAGCCATGCAGGCGGGGATAGTTCATACCCTAGCCGTGGACTTCTACACCTGGGGTATGGTTGCGGCGGACGCTCAACTCCGTGTGGATATAGTAGATCCTGCAACACAGACAGTCATAGCGGCGTATGTTGTGGCAGATGCTAATAAAGGGTGGCACCGTAAAACAGTGACCTTCTCACCGCCTGCGGGGGTTGCTAACGGCCGCTTTATTGTAAGGATGATAAGCTATAACAGAGGCAACGGTGAGGCTGTAGTTTCCCGGATCATGTTAAACGTGGGCCCGGTAGCTGCCCCATGGAATGACGAGTCGTCGGGATTGCTACTGGATTTGAGGCAGGTGCATAAGCTCACGCAAAACAGCGGGACGGTTTTAGCTATCCCTCCCCCTTTTGACATTAACACTCTCGTAGCTACGGGGTTCTATAACGGTACTCAGCTTACAAACAACCCCCTAGGAGCGGGGGGGCTTAATGCTTGGTGGTATATAGAGGTGTTAAACCACTCTGCTCAGCCTGGTGTATACGCTATACAAAAGGCCTATTTACTGAATGACGTGAACAGTAAACCTACGTTCTATATGCGGGTATTGGCTGGTGGAGCTTGGGCAGCCTGGAGCGCAGATCTTTTTCAATCTGGCGTTGATGCTAAAAACGGCATTGTGAGTGCCATTAACGCCAAAGGTGGGGCAGCACTCACAACAGATACATGGGCGGTACTGGCTTCCAAGATCGGCGCAGGTAGTACGAGGAGAGCCACGGGGACTATAACCGCCTCCTCCGGGGCTACAACGGCCTTTACCACGGAAACAGGCGGTAGCGTGTCATTCCCTTATGTGTTAATCAACATGGCGCTCATTCCTTTCACAGCGGCGAAGATTGAGATATTTATTGACGACGTACTGGTCGCCTCAACCCCTACCGTCTGTAGGAGAGCGGACTTCTACCATGCCAGCGCTACCGAGTACGGGAACTGCGCATTTCAAAGCTATAAGCTGCGCTTATTTATGGGTAGCGGCTCTGTGTTTTATCCCGTATCCGTGCTAGGTAAAGTTTACACGTGGGTAGCTTACGAAGGATAAAAAGGAGGAATAGCAATGCAAGTAGGACGAGACATTTTTTACGACAAGATTACAGGAATAGTCATCCTGGACACAGGCGAGTATGACGAGGGGGTTCGCAGACCTACTGTGGACGAGCAAATAGCAATCTACAACGTGCTATCTTCCCGCAGCCGTGCCTCATTTGACGTTGTATCCCTGGAGTACCAAGAGCTGCAAAACGACTTTAGGCAGTGTGACGGCTACCACGTGGACGACACGACGAAGCAGATCGTATTCCGCTATCCGGGAGGGGCTCCAGAAGATCCGCAGCCGTTCCAGCCTTCCCTGTCCGCTAAGATGACGGAGCTAGAGGACGGTTTCGGGGCCTTGCTGCTGGAGAACGCCACGGGCCAGGCCACAATCGCAGGCCTGGAAGGCGTCGTAGCGGGTTTGCTGTTCGAAGTTGCTATGTTGAAAGGGGGCAAATAATCCATGTGGTACAACACGATTAAGAAGTATTACGACAACAAGCACCCGCAGTACACCGATGAAAACTTGAAGACGTTTGTAGTAGCTAAGATGCTAGCAGAAGCTGAGTACAAGGAGATCACGAATATTATATACGTAATAGAACCAACGCCAGCATAGGCGTTTTTATTTTGCCCTCGGAACCGATCCGAGGGTTATTCACTTGGAAGGGAGATGAGGGGATGGAGGTATCTATTATTGCTGCAATGGTTTCTGTGATTGGAGTCATAAGCGGTATTTTAATTGGGTGGTCTGGTCGTTCAAGATCGATTAGGCAGGACACTCAAGAAGAAGCCAGAACTGATGCAACGGTTCGCTCAGATATCGAATACATCAAGTGTGGTGTGGAAGATATTAAGTTTGAACAACGGGCACAGGGTAAGAGATTTGACGAGATGGCTGAGCGTGTAACACGTCTAGAAGAGTCGCAAAAATCACTTAATAAACGGGTGGATCGCTTGGAAGGAACCGAAGGGAGATGATGAAATGCAAGCACGTAAACAGGGTAACACCCAAGGCATCGACGTATCCCACTGGCAAGGACCAATCGATTGGCACAAGGTCGCCGCAACCGGCATATCCTTTGCTTTTATCAAAGCCACTCAGAATAGCATTGACAAGCGTTTTCTCGAAAACGTCAAAGGTGCTAAGGCTGCGGGTCTATTAGTAGGTGCATATCATTATATAGACGATTCGGTTACAAATGTGGATCAAGCAAAGGCCGCGGCTCAAGTATTTTACACAGCCATACAGGCTGCTGGTGGTATTAAGGTGCTTGATCTCCCACCAGTAATGGACTATGAGTCCAATAAAAGTAACTTAAACAAAGTGGTTATTACTCTAGTCGCTAAGACATTTTTAGAAGAAATTTACCGACTGACAGGTGTTAAACCAATGGTCTACACTTATCCGTCGTTTATAAGTAATTTTAGTGGTCTGAATCATTATCCTCTGTGGATTGCTCGTTACAGTGCAACTCAAATACCGGTAGATGCTTCGGGTTGGAGTCGTTGGACGTTCTGGCAATACAGTGACGGTTCAGCAGGTGGGTTACTCCCGAATGGCACGCGAAAAGTTGACGGTATCAACGGACCTGTTGATTTAAATGAATTTGACGGCACACTTGAAGAGTTGAAGCAAAGATTTATGAGTCAATCATCCGGAAAGGATGACTACACAGTGGCAGGAAATCTACAGCGGGATATTAACGTAGTGAGCACATGGGCAACTAATGATTGGATTGAGGCGAAGGCAAATGGTTATCTTGATGGTAAGCGTCCGGGGGCCCCGATTACAAGGGAGGAGACAGCCATCGTCGTCAATAAACTACGGAGGAATCTTCTTCAGTTGATCTCGGGGAACTCGGCACAGATCGACCAACTGTATCAAAGACTACTTGAAATCGAGAAAGGAGATCAATAATCATGAACAAGCAAAGATGTCGTAATTACGCATTATGGATCAGTGTTGTGTCTCAAGTGCTATTGTTAATCCAACTTGTTGGACATCTGACTGGAGCGTTTGATTTAACGGATGTAATGAAGCAAGAGATGCTAGCAATCGTTGATGTAACCCTCGGTCTGTTAGCGACTTTGGGGATCGTATCGAATCCAACGAAGCCAAATAGCGGCGGATATAATTTGTGAAAATAGAGACTGCTCGATTCAGTCAGGTCACCTTGCTCTGCGATCAACAAAAAGGAGCATCCTTTGCTCCTTTTAAATCCCTCCCTTTTACTCAGTTTCATTTATAAATCTAACCTAACTCATCTCCTACTACTACCTAACCCCATCCCCAGTCATTAGATCTTTATACTTGAGCACCTTATCGCCCTCGTTTTCATTTAATTCATTTCCAGAAAACTGCTCTGTTATTAAACCCTCAGTATCTAATATCTGTTTGAGTTGTTCGGAAACACCCTCCATTTTCTTATCTAGAGTAGTGAGATCTCCAAATTATCTATCCTTCAAAATCACCATCTATTCTGACTAAAACAACCTGGTCTCTTCTTGATAATTCAATAGGATATGGAAATTTAGAACGATGCGATTTAATGACTTTATTCTGACTGTTCATAGTCCCTCTAATAAGAATAAATTTAAAATTCTGGATATAAACCTTATGAGTGCTTGTGACCAGCAGACTTATATGCAGATCGTAGCGGAGAGGAAGGATTTGTCCTGAAGAAGCGGAGCGTTCGCCTTTGCCTCCGAATTTTTACCGCTATAGCGATATAATCAAACAAATTTGGAGGCAACAGTGATCGTAAGGATAATCCGTCCGCGTAGCGGTCACCTATTTATTTTATTTTCAAATATCACCCATTGAATAAAGAACATAAGTTCGCATATAATAAGAACATAAGTTCCTATATGGAGATGATGTTGGTGGAAAAATACATTGGGCAAATGGTTGAGATCATTTATATGGATCGGGCCGGAAAGATTACGCAGCGCCGAATTGAGGTTCATGCGGTACGTGGAGGCTTAGTTCGTGCTACTTGTCTGAAGACCAAATCCCCGCGGGCGTTCCGAATTGATCAAATATTGGCGTGTTTCCCCGTAAAAGGTGGTGGACGAAATGCTTCCTGATCTGGAACGCAAGCTTTTGCGTATCCTCTATAACTTTTCAAGTAAACGTCGCCGTATGCCGGAGATGGGCGAATTGGAACGTATGACAGGTAGAGGAAAGAATGACGTTATTAGTGGTTTGAATATGTTGGAGCAGGAACAATATATTTGTTGGCCGGATAAACCGTATCTTCATAGTATCGTTGTATTAGAAGGCTGGGAGCGAGGCAAGCCGGTTAGATTGTGGTACTAAGAGAATAAGGATCGAGATTCATTTGTCTGTGCCGGAGAGTACTATACGAGGGGATTATACAAGAAAATCCCTATCCGTTATATAGAAGTAATATCTCTCCGGCGCCAAAATACATACAAAATTCCCCTTGCCTTTTTGAAGTAGCGCATATACAATAATCACATCATCACTTGTACGTACAACATATAATTTATAGGCGAAAAAATGCATATGTATGTACAAGTTAGCTTTGCTTCATTACTATTTTAGGAGGCGTTGGATTAATGAAATTGAAACCGTGTTCATTTTGGTTTGTAACAGGCAGTCAGCACTTATATGGTCCAGAGACACTTGATCAAGTGGCAGAGCATTCACGCACGATCGTCCAGCAAATGGGTAAAGACCCTGTGTTCACGTACCCAATTATTTTCAAGCCAACGGTGAAGACACCGGACGAAATATACAACCTGATTATTGAAGCGAATAGCGACGAGACTTGTGCGGGTATTATCACTTGGATGCATACCTTCTCTCCAGCAAAAATGTGGATCAGAGGTCTTTCGCAATTGCAGAAGCCAATGCTGCACTTCCATACTCAATTTAACCGGGATATCCCTTGGGAAACGATGGATATGGATTTCATGAATCTCAACCAATCTGCACACGGTGACCGGGAATTTGGCCATATTGGTGCACGGCTTGGTATTGCCCGCAAAATTGTAGTAGGCCATTGGGAAGATGGAGAAGTACGGAGCAGTATTGCAGGCTGGATGCGCACGGCGGTTGCTTATGCAGAGAGTCGTGGTCTGAAGGTAGCACGCTTCGGAGACAACATGAGAGAAGTTGCGGTTACCGACGGCGACAAAGTAGAAGCACAGATCAAGCTCGGCTGGTCGGTTAATGGCTATGGTATAGGCGATCTGGTACAAGTACTTAATGAAGTAAGTGATGAAGAAGTAAAAGCGCTACTGAATGAATATGCAGAACAATATACGATTACCAAGGCTGGTTTAAGTGAAGGTCCAGTTCGTGATTCTATTGCGTACCAGGCGAAAGTTGAAATTGCCATGAAACGTTTCCTAGAGGCTGGGAATTTCGGAGCGTTTACAACGACGTTCGAAGATTTGCACGGGATGAAACAATTGCCGGGTCTTGCGGTGCAACGGTTGATGGAACAAGGTTACGGCTTTGCGGGTGAAGGCGATTGGAAGACGGCAGCCCTGACGCGTGTACTCAAAGTACTAGCTAACAACAAGAGCACTTCTTTCATGGAAGACTACACGTACCATTTTGAACCGGGCAACCATATGATTCTTGGATCGCACATGCTTGAAGTATGCCCTACGATTGCGGCTACAAGACCAACGGTTGAGGTTCACCCATTAGGCATAGGCGGCAAAGAAGATCCAGCGCGTATTGTCTTTGACGGTCAAGATGGACCAGCGGTAAATGCATCTCTTGTAGATATGGGACATCGTTTCCGCTTGCTTGTTAATGTTGTTGATGGTGTGAAAGTGGAGAAAGCATTGCCGAAGCTCCCTGTTGCACGTGTACTGTGGAAACCGCAACCGTCCTTGCGCGAATCAGCTGAAGCGTGGATTTTGGCTGGTGGTGCCCATCATACGGTTCTGTCCTATGCGATCAATGCCGAGAATTTGATTGACTGGGCTGAGATGGCGGGTATTGAAGCGGTAATTATTGATAAAGACACCTCAGTACAACGGTTCAAGAATGAGCTGCGCTGGAGTGATGCTGCCTATCGTTTACGGTAAGTTGAGATACCGCTAACGTTCTCCGGCCTATGGTACAATATGGTGTATAAAAATAGTGCATTGGCTGAGGTGAATGATGAATAATAGGCGGATTCCAAAATATATGCAGTTAAAAAATGAATTGCTGTCGTGGCTTCAATCAGGACGGCTGAAACCCGGCAAACAATTCCCTTCGGAGAATGAGATTGCGGAGCAATTCAGTCTAAGTCGTCAAACGGTGAGACAAACTTTCGGTGAGTTGGAGAAGGAAGGCTGGTTAGAGCGGATTCAAGGTAAAGGAACCTTTGCTAGGAATCCTCTACGACGCGATGGTGAACAGGTTAAGACGATCGGGATCATCACAACGTATATTTCAGACTATATTTTTCCACATATCGTAAGGGGTGCAGAGGCTGAGCTGCGGAACCAGGGATATCGCCTCCTTCTTTCTAGCACGGATAACAACAAAGAGAAGGAAATGGAAAGCCTACAATTGATGACGAGTCAACCGCTTAGCGGCCTGATCATCGAACCAACCAAGAGTGCAGAGGGTAATCCGAATCTAGGATATTTTCTGGAACTGCAAGAGAAAGGCATTCCATATCTGATGATCAATGAGAAGTATCGTGAATTGGAATGTCCATGCCTTAAGGTAGACGATGAGATGGGCGGTTACAAAGCGGCACGTCATTTATTGGAGAATGGTCATAGATCTATCGCTGGTTTTTTCAAAAGAGATGACCTACAAGGTGTGAATCGACTTAAAGGTTTTCTGACGGCGCATCGGGAGTTTGGGGTTACGGTTTCTCCTCAGAGAGTAGTAACTTATACGACGGAGCAAAAGAGTGATCTTCCTATTCAAATTGCGAAGGAATTGCTCAGCGTGGGAGTAGAGGAACGCCCTACCGCTTTTGTCTGTTATAACGACGAATTGGCGATGAATCTGATGGAGGTCGCGACGCAGAATGGGTTATCTATCCCTGAAGATGTGTCTTTCATCGGATTCGATGATTCCAGTCTGGCTGTGGCTTCGGGAACGAAGCTGACCACACTAACGCATCCCAAGACCGAGATGGGTGAACTAGCAGCTAAGCAATTGATCGAAATGATCCAGCAGGGAGCTGTATTGGGAGATACGGTGTTCCAGCCGGAATTAATACAACGCGAATCGGTATTTACCCGAAAATTATAGAGGGAAAATCAGAGGAAGGAAGTGGCCGGTAATGCTAGAGGCGCTTAAACAACAAGTGTTGGAAGCAAATTTAGAGTTGCCCAAATATGGGCTGGTTACTTTTACATGGGGAAATGTGAGTGGAATTGATCGAGAGAGCGGTTTGTTTGTAATTAAACCTAGCGGTGTGCCTTATGAAGATTTGAGAGCAGAGCAGATGGTTGTTGTAGACCTAGAAGGCAACGTGGTTGAAGGAGATTTACGTCCGTCTTCAGATACTCCGACTCATATGGTGTTGTATAATTCATTTCCCGATATTGGGGGTGTTGTACACACGCATTCTCCTTGGGGCACGAGTTGGGCGCAGGCTGGACGTGCGCTTCCGGCTTATGGAACGACGCATGCTGATTATTTTTACGAAGAGATTCCGGTTACTCGTCCTATGACGAAGGAAGAGATTAATGGAGCTTATGAGCTCGAGACGGGGAATGTGATCGTAGAGCGTTTCGCTGATATCGATCCGAACCAGGTACCTGGAGTTCTCGTTCATGCCCATGCACCATTTGTTTGGGGAAAAGATGCCCACAACGCCGTCCATAACGCCGTAGTTCTGGAAGAGGTAGCTAAAATTGCCGCCCGGATGTTGCAACTCAACCCAGATACCGCTCCCATGGACCAAACACTATTGGATCGCCACTTCCTACGTAAACACGGCGCCAATGCCTATTACGGACAGAAATAGTACTATTATTAACGTGTTCCGTACTGGTTGAAAGTAGAAGTTTCTACAGAGCGTAGCGAAGAGGACGGAATTATTCTGAAGAAGCGAAGCGTTCGCCTTTGCCCTCGGATTTCTACCGCTATAGGCGGTTTATAATCAGGAAATCTGAGGGCAACAGCGATCGTAAGAATAATCCGTCATCGTAGCGGTCTGTCAGAGTTGTACGTACAATTTACCATCATTCATTTGGAGGGAATCACATGGGCACAAAATATACCATCGGCGTAGACTATGGCACCCAATCAGGGCGCGCCGTATTAGTCGACTTGGCGAATGGCCATGAAGTTGCGGATCATGTTACGCCGTATCCACACCATGTTATCGACGAGCGGCTACCCGTGTCGGGCATTAAGCTGGAACATGACTGGGCGTTGCAACATCCTGACGACTATTTGGAAGTACTACGAAAATCCGTTCCAGCTGTTATTGCGGAATCAGGGATTGATCCTGTTGACGTGATTGGAATTGGAATCGATTTCACAGCGTGTACGATGTTGCCGATTGATGAAGCAGGAGAGCCTCTTTGCTTCGATGCGGAATTGATTGATCAGCCGCATAGCTGGGTGAAGTTGTGGAAACATCATGCTGCACAACCCGAGGCCGATAAGATTAATCAAATCGCTGCTCAACGTGGCGAAGCTTTCCTACCGCGGTATGGCGGGAAGATTTCGTCGGAATGGATGATTGCGAAGATATGGCAAATCCTCGATGAGGCGCCAGAAATTTATGAACGTACCGATCTGTTCTTAGAAGCGACCGATTGGGTTATTTCGCAAATGACAGGAAACGTCGTACGAAATAGTTGTACGGCTGGCTATAAGGCAATTTGGCACAAACAAGATGGATTCCCAAGCAAAGAATATTTCAAAGCATTAGATCCACGATTGGAGAACCTGGTTGATACCAAACTACGCGGTGAGGTTATTGCACTCGGTACCAATGCGGGTGGACTTACAGATAAAATGGCTGGAATCATGGGTCTCAAACCGGGCATCGCCGTTGCAGTTGGGAACGTGGATGCACATGCAGCAGTTCCTGCAGTTGGTGTTGTAACACCGGGTAAACTGGTCATGTCGATGGGAACATCGATTTGCCATATGCTGCTGGGTACAGAGGAGAAACAAGTCGAAGGCATGTGTGGTGTAGTAGAGGACGGAATTATTCCTGGATTATACGGATATGAGGCTGGGCAATCGGCCGTGGGTGATATTTTTGAATGGTATGTTGAAGAATCACTTCCAGCTTACGTGAAAGAAGCAGCTGCAGCAGAGGGACTTGGCATTCACCAGTGGCTGGAAAGAGAAGCTGCGACTTACAAACCTGGGCAAACCGGATTACTAGCGCTTGACTGGTGGAATGGTAACCGTTCCGTTCTAGTTGATACGGATTTAACAGGTCTCATTCTCGGTATGACCTTATTAACCAAACCACAAGAGATTTATCGAACATTGCTTGAAGCAACCGCTTTTGGTACACGCAAAATTGTAGACGCTTTCCACTCTAACGGAGTAAGTGTTGATGTGCTGTACGCATGCGGAGGATTGCCACAAAAGAACCATTTGTTAATGCAAATCTACGCGGATGTAACGAATCGTGAGATTGTTATTGCTGATTCCAAGCAGACGCCTGCACTTGGGGCGGCTATGTTTGCAGCGGTAGCAGCAGGGCAAGGCGCTGGCGGCTATGATACGATCATCGACGCTGCCGAGAAAATGGCACGGGTCAAAGAAGAGACATTTAAGCCGATTCCAGCTAATGTCGAAGTCTACGACAGTTTGTATAAGGAATATAGCCAATTGCATGATTATTTCGGCCGCGGCGAGAACGATGTCATGAAACGACTCAAGAATATCAAGAAGTCCTCGGAGTAGAGAGAGCTATAGAGTTGAATAAAAGAAAACTGATATAGCGGAGAGCGCGAAATGATTCTGAAGAAGCGAAGCGTTCGCCTTTGTCCCCCGAATTTTGACCTTGCAAAATGATTCAATGAAATTCGGGGGACAACAGCGATCGGAAGAACTTTTCGTGCTCGTAGCCTAATCATAATCAATAGTTCAACTCTATTAAGTTACCATAGATAGTCGAACAGACGGAGGAGGAACTGTCATCATAAATACTTTGGAAATGGCACAGTTTGAAGAGATCGTGCTGGAATCAGGTGCGCTTCAGCAAGTTGCACCTTATTTGAAGAAACGTGGTTGTCAGCACCTTATCATCGTGGCAGATAAGAATACGTATGAAGCAGCGGGCAGATCGCTAGAACAGAGTTTACTTGGAGAAAATGAACTGAATGTAGAGTTATGTCTCATTAATCCCAATGAAACAGGCGATGTTGTGGCGGACGAAATATCACTTGTTCAGCTCATGATTGAGGTGAAACCAGGGATTACGGATGGTTTGATTGCTGTTGGTTCCGGTACCATCCATGACATCGTGCGTTTTGTTAGTCATAAGACGGGGATTCCTTTTATTTCGATTCCAACGGCTACATCTGTTGACGGATTTACATCTGCTGGAGCACCTCTCATCGTGCGTGGCGTGAAAAAGACGTTTCCGGCCGTGCCACCCGTTGCCATCTTTGCTGATCTAGATATACTTACCAAGGCTCCGCAACCTCTTGTAGCTGCAGGGTTTGGTGATATGCTTGGCAAATACACCGCCTTGTTTGATTGGAAGTTTTCTCATCTTACAGCGGGCGAACCCTACAATGAACAAGCGGCAATCATCACGGAACGTGCGCTCATCTCCTGTGTAGAGCATGCTCATGAGATTGGAAAGCGCTCTGAGCAGGGTATCCGCATCTTAATGACGGCTCTGATTGAATCAGGTATTGCTATGCTGTTGTTCGGACAGTCTCATCCAGCTTCTGCCGCAGAACATCACGTTTCACATTATTGGGAAATGGAGTACTTGCGACGCGGAAATAGAGCGCTGCTGCATGGTGCGAAGGTAGGCGTGGCTTGTGCTGAAATTTCGCGTGTATATCATGATGCGGTTGAACGTGGAGTTTTCCCAGGACAAGAGCCAAGTGTGCTCCGTGAGTTCGAGGGACAAATCACCGCGTGGTTGGCTGAGGTTCCTTCGGAATCACTTATCCGCGAACTATTGAGGCAGGCAGGTGGGCCAACGGATCGGCGGGAACTGGGGATTGACGATGAATTGTTAGAACGTAGTCTTGCTGAAGCTCACAAGGTCCGCGATCGACGCACCTTGCTGCGGGCACTAAATGAGGCTTGAACTGAATTCCTAATAAAAGATAAAGAGGGACCCCAAAGCCATGAACATGACTTTTAGGGACCCTCTTTTTTTATAGGTCTCCAACCAACTCAAATAACTCCACTATTAAAACCGTCTCGTCTTTCAATTCAACGTTAATATCTTTCCACGCTAATCGGTGATCTTCTTGAAATTTATTTACGTCGTCCCCATCTCCTTCTCCTCGCACAAGTCTTAGATCGGGATTACCGAAGGTAGTCTCAAATACTTCGATCAGTCTAACATTACATCTGGGTATACCTTCTTTATCATAGACGGTTAAAATTTCACCAACGGGTTCATATGTTTCTAGTAATTCTTTTTCTGAATATTCCTCTTTGGGAGCGCATGTAGCTGTCTTTTCGCCGTTAAGGATTTGTTGGATTAACATCTCACCTATCCCATTGTCATTTTCCCAACCAAAAATCATTTTATATTTACTTTCTTCAACTTCGGACATTTGAAACCTCCACACTTATCATATTTATCACTTGGACGAGCCCGGCGTTATGCTGCTGCTTCCTTTTCTTTTCTCCTCATCCCGGAACCCCGTGGGTGTTTGGCCAGTTACCTTTTTGAACAACATCGAGAAGTATTTATCATTGCTATATCCGACTCGGGCAGCGACTTCGTGCACAGGACAGCTACTCTCTGTTAACAACCGCTTAGACTCTTCAATTCTACGACGAATGAGATAGTTGAAGGGAGAGTCGCCTAGATCTCTTTTGAACAGGTGAGATAGGTAATGCTGGCTGACATAAAGCGTGTCGGCGATATCCTTTAACGAGATGTTTTGCGTGTAATTTTTATCGATAAAATCCTTGGTTCGAATCGTAATTTCATTCTTGCCTTGGAGGGATTGGAACTGGTGCTTCACATCAACAATTCGGTAGATTAGCGTAATGAGGGACATGAGCAAGTTGTTGCTCAGTGTTTCGTAACCAAGCACTTGGGAGTCGCATTCCTGCAGCATTTCAGATAAATAACTCTCTACTTTAAAAGCATACTTTTCGCAGGAAATAACGGGATCGACAGATGGAGGCAATAACATGCCTAATGGAACGCCTTCGATATGTAAATTATCGACGCCACAGTAGAACACCTTGAAGGGTCCGCCGCTTGAGGAACGCTCTTCGTGCTGGATACCGGGATTATAAATGGCCATATCGCCTTGATTCAATGTATAGGTCTTGCCGTTAATGTTAAATTCACCGGTTCCTTCAACAATGTAGATCATTTCACAGAAATCATGAATTTGTGGGGCTGCATAAAAGGAGTACTCATCGACCACTTGTCCGGCAAAAAGTAATTCTGGTGTCTTTTTGAAGCGGAAGCGGTCACTCTTGCTGTGGGGAATTTCGATCTTAGGCACGGTGGTTCCTCCCGTTCAATAATACTTCCATTATATATCATAGTGGGGAGAGACAACAGAATATAGGTCGTTAATTCGAGGTATTCTTAGGGAATCTAGTATTTTTCTGTTGTTTTGCGATGAGTGAGAAAGGGTAAATATAAGAGAACTGTCATCTCCCAAAAATAAACATCATAAGTACCATACACAAGGAGGAAGTTCATTATGCGATTAAAACAGCCATTTTTAAAAATCACCATTGCTGCTGCATTGACGAGTATAGTTGGTATGGGAGCCGTTATATCCAGTTTGAGTTTTCTGCCTGTGAGTCACGCCGCAGCTGCAAGTGTAACTGTAACTGAAGTAGCTTCGGAGCAAGCTTTGAAAACCTTGAACAGCTTCTATAAACCCGCTCTGAAAGGCCAGTTTCCTGGTTCCGTCAGCGGTCTTACCGTAGGGAAAAGCACTCGTAAGGACGTGTCCAAACTGATTGGAGAACCGTATGAGAAGGGTGATAACTCGGACGCTTTTGATATCTATCATGCTGAGATGGGTAATCCAGGTTATGCATTTTCGTTTAGGTTGGACAAGATTCGCGAAATGCGCTATTTTGGTACGAATGTAGAGCGAGGAACCAATATCGGAGGCATCACCATGAACATGTTACGTAAGAATTGGTATGCCCCTGAGTCCACAACTACCATTAAAAATGGCAAGGCCAAACAAACGAAAATTACCTATCTCCGCGGCCATTATAAATTGGAGTTTATATTTAACAGCAGCACTGAATTGGATCATATTAATTTGAAGCATTCTTAATCAATTTAAGGAATTCCGAACTTCACACGCGAGATTTGTATATCATCAGGCCGGTCAGAGCTTCTGACTGGCTTATTTTTATTGAACTAAGAAATGATCACTTATCAAAAAGGTTCACTTTATGGACTATTTGTAGGCGGGCAAACAACAACATAGTGGGTTATCGTTTCCGGTTCCTCAATTTAGTATAGGAGTATAATATTCGAACTCCAAGGAGGAATTAACGACTATGATTGAAAGCACTTACAGATGGAAAGATGGATTTCCTAAGATAGGGATAAGACCAACGATAGATGGAAGAAGAAGAGGCGTGCGTGAGTCGCTTGAAGTACAAACTATGAACCTGGCAAAAGCCGTAGCGAGATTGCTATCAGAGCAGCTTCGTTATCCGAATGGAGAGCCGGTTGAGTGCGTAATTGCAGATACATGTATTGGTGGTGTTGCAGAAGCTGCTGCTGCCGCTAAGAAATTCAATACCGCAGAGGTTGGTCTGACAATTACAGTGACACCTTGCTGGTGTTATGGAACAGAGACGATGGATACCGATCCAAGTCTGCCTAAAGCCGTATGGGGTTTCAACGGTACAGGTAGACCGGGAGCTGTGTATTTGGCGGCGGTGTTGTCAGCTCATGCACAAAAGGGACTGCCTGCTTTCGGTATTTATGGCGAGGACGTTCAGGACGAAGGAGATGACCGCATTCCGGCTGATGTGCAAGAGAAACTGCTACGGTTCGCTCGGAGTGGACTTGCAGTAGCATGCATGAAAGATCAAGCGTATTTGTCCATGGGCTCCGTATCGATGGGGATCGCGGGTTCCATTGTGAACGACCAATTTTTCCAAGAATTTTTGGGTATGCGCAATGAATACATCGATATGAGTGAGTTTACTCGCCGTATGGAAGAAGGAATCTATGATCCCGAGGAATATGAGAAGGCCTTTGCTTGGGTGAAGGAAAATTGCAAAGAAGGATCAGATAACAATCCTGAACATCTGCAAACATCCCGTGAACGTAAGGATTGGGAATGGGAAATGGTTGTAAAAATGACGCTGATTACGCGGGATTTGATGATCGGTAACCCACGCTTGGCTGAACTTGGTTATGGAGAAGAAGCGCAAGGACACCATGCCATTGTCTCCGGCTTCCACGGTCAACGCCAGTGGACAGATCATGCTCCAAATGGTGATTTCATGGAAACGATACTTAATTCCTCATTCGATTGGAATGGCAAACGTTCTCCTTACATGGTGGCAACCGAAAACGATAGCCTGAACGGAATCGGCATGTTGTTTGGTTATTTGCTCACGAATACAGCGCAAATTTTCGCCGATGTTAGAACCTATTGGAGCTCGGATTCAGTAGAACGGGTGACTGGACATAAGTTGGAAGGTCGTGCAGCTAACGGAATTTTACACTTGATCAATTCAGGATCTGCAACGCTGGATGGCACGGGAGAACAAATGAAAGATGGCAAACCTGCCATGAAGCCTTTCTGGGAAATAAGTGATGAAGAAGTAGAGAACATGCTGAAGGCTACCCAGTGGCGTCCAGCATCTGTCGAGTATTTCCGTGGCGGTGGATTCTCCACTGACTATCTCACACGTGGGGAAATGCCGATGACTATGGCACGCCTCAACTTGGTGAAGGGACTTGGTCCCGTGCTGCAGATCGCAGAAGGCTATTCCGTAGAATTACCAGAGCTTGTACACGAAACATTGGATAATCGTACAGACCCAACTTGGCCGACCACTTGGTTTGTGCCGAATCTGACAGACAACGGCGCATTTACAAGCGTGTATGACGTAATGGACAATTGGGGCGCTAATCACGGCGTGATCAGCTACGGTCATATCGGAGCCGACCTGATCACTCTAGCTTCCATACTTCGTATCCCAGTTAGCATGCACAATGTGCCCAAAGAAAAAGTATTCCGTCCACGAGCTTGGGGACTGTTCGGAACAGAGCAAGCCGAGAACGCCGACTTCCGCGCCTGCGCCAACTTCGGACCTCTCTATAAATAACCCCCGCATGTGGGGGTTGCACTTTTTTTCGTAATTTCAGCAGTGGTGAAAACCTAGCGGAGCGGGCCGTTTGAATCTGGAGAAGCGGAAGCGTTCGTCTTTGCAGTGGGATTATTACCTAGCCAGGTGTAATTAATTCAAATAATCCCACTGCAACAACGATCGAAGGATCAAACGGCCTGCGCAGCGGGTACTTTTCACCATACTTTCATTTAAGCTACAAAAAAGGGGAGACAACATCATGCAAAATATGGATACACGCCAAGAACTATGTAAATACGCCCGCAAAATCGTGGACAACGGCTTAGTCGTTGGTCCAGGAGGAAACATTAGCGCCCGGGCGGGAGACAAAATGTACCTATCACCGAGCGGTTTTGCTCTTGAAGATATCGAGCCAGAACAATGGGTTGAAGTGGATATCCCTACAGGTGAAATTACTGATAACGGCTTTCGGCCATCATCAGAGGTGCTGATGCACTTATATGGATACCGGCAGAAGCCAGATATGGGAGCCATGGTTCATACTCATCCTTCACATTGTATTGCGTTCACTTTAATAGAAGAGAATTTGCCAATGATGTTCCCGGATCAAGCGGCACTCGTTGGTAGAACAGCCTTTATTCCTTATTTGATTCCAACAACTGACCTGTTAGCCGATGCAGTTGCTGCGAAGGTAAATGAGGCAAGTTCGATTCTACTTGGAAATCATGGTCTAGTAACAACGGGTCGCAACTTGAGGGAAGCTTATTACCGCACACAGGTTGTAGAGGAGAGTGCGAAGATTTACTTAAGCGCGAAGGCTGCAGGAACTCCGGTTCCGTTGACAGATCAGGAGGTTGCGGACATCGCAGCACTAGAGAGTGAAGATTACCGAATTCAACTCCTACAAAAAATGAAGTAATACTTTTTGATAAAAAAGGTGGTGCGGCTTCATGAATAACACCGCTACGGTGCTTGCATTTGATATTGGAGCTAGCAGTGGACGGGCGTTGATTGGGCAAATTGTTCAGCAGAATAGTGGCGAGCCTGGTCTGCTGACGATCACGGAAATTCATCGTTTTCCGAATATCCCTGTCCAGATCGGCAATCATTTACATTGGGACACGGTGATGTTGCTTCAAGAAGTGAAAAATGGCATTCGCAAGGCATTTCAAGCCGGATATACACCGGAGAGTTATGGTATTGACACTTGGGGCGTCGATTTTGGATTGCTGGATAGCCAAGGCGAGTTGCTCGGTATTCCATATCATTACCGTGATCCGCAAACAGAAGGTTTAATAGAAGAGCTGAATGAAAAGCTAGGGCGGGAGCGTTTATTTCAGGAAAGTGGCTTGCAATTCATGCCGTTTAATACAATTTATCAATTGTATGCCATGCTAAAGGCGGGTTCTCCGAAGCTGGATATTGCGGAGACGCTGCTGCTTACACCGGATTTATTGCATTATTTTCTGACGGGGGAAAAAGTGTGCGAGTTTACAATGGCGACGACAACGCAGTTATATGATGCGGGTCAAAACGTTTGGAACAAGCCGCTTATGAAGGAGCTTGGCTTATCGCCTTCCTTATTCTTGGATCCCATTGAACCCGGTACAGTCATCGGAACTCTTAGTGAAGAGGTATGCCGGGAGTTGAAGGTGCCGTCTATCAAAGCTATCGCTGTTGCTTCCCATGATACGGAGTCAGCAGCAGCAGCTGTGCCAGCGCATAGCACTGATTTTGCCTATTTGGTGTGCGGAACATGGTCACTACTAGGGACTGAGCTATCTGAAGCACTGCTTCTCCCGGAGGTGCTGGAGCATAACTTTTCAAACGAAGGTGGCGCTTTCGGTACATTCCAGCTGCTAAAAAACATCATGGGCCTATGGATCTTACAGGAATGCAAGCGCAGATGGGAATTGAATGGAGTTAACTTGTCCTTCCCTGAGATGGTGAAACTTGCCGAGGCGGCAGAGCCTTTCCGTAGCTTGATCGACCCAGATGATCTGCGTTTTATGAATCCAGCGGATATGGTAGAGACGATAGCTGAATATTGCCGGGAGAGTGGGCAACTTGTACCGGAGACGGAAGGGCAGTTTATCCGCTGTATTTTGGAGAGCCTTGCACTGCGTTATCGTGAGGTGCTGGAGAAAACAGAGGTGTTGGCGGGCCGTTCGTATGCTGGATTGCATATGGTTGGTGGCGGCATTCAGAACGAACTACTCTGCCGATTTACTGCGGAAGCCATTGGCCGACCTGTATGGGCCGGACCGATTGAGGCTAGCGCTATTGGTAATATGCTACTGCAGTTTGTGGCAGGAGGACATGTACAGCATAAAGAAGAGGGCATTGAACTTGTGAAACGCTCATTTCCATTAGCGGTCTACCATCCAGAAACCCCAGAATTATGGTCTGCTGCGTTCCAAAAATATGTACAGATTACAGGCAGATAAGGCGTCTAGTTGGCTTCTTAAGGTACGATAAATGTACTGCTGAGCTCTACGCAAAGAATCAACTTTTACGGGAGGGCTATGTATGCTAAAAGGAATTTCTAACTTGATATCACCAGAATTGATCAAAGTTTTGATGGAAATGGGTAACTCCGATGAAATAGTATTTGCCGATGGCAACTTTCCAGCAGCCAGTCATGCCCAACGCCTTGTGCGTTGCGACGGGCATGGAATACCAGAATTGCTGAACGCAGTGCTCCCGCTGTATCCTTTGGATACCTATGTGGATCGTCCTGTGTCGCTGATGGCCGTAACGCCCGGAGATACGGTAGAGACACCGATTTGGCGGCAGTATAAGCAAATTGTGAGTGATCATCACCCGGTAGCAGATGTGTTTGAGGAAGTGGAACGGTTCGCTTTTTATGAGCGGGCGAAAAAAGCATATGCGATCGTATCGACAGGTGAAAGGGCGCTTTATGCTAATATTATTTTGAAAAAGGGTGTTATTACGCAGTAAAACATAACTGAATCATTAAAGTTTAAAACACAGCGGCAGCTCCTATGAGAAATGCTACTGTGTTTTTTGTGTGGATTTCTATTGAGTGAACCCCTCATACTTTTCCGCCACCATTCACTGTTAATCGGGGATATAATATAAGATTATACAAAATGTTCAAAAAAGGTTACTAATTCCTTTATGCAATTTGTATTAGGTATGATATGATATGTCAGTTGAAATTTATTGTATCGGAGGCTTCATTCTTCATGTCATCGCAGTCTTATCAAAACGTGAAAATTGTTAGTGCGGATCCTAGCGCTATCGGCCTGTTTGGACTGGCCATCGTCACACTTGTGGCATCTTCACAAAAGCTTGAGATTACTTCAGGATTGAGTTATGTCATTCCTTGGGCTATATTTCTCGGGGCTTTTGCACAATTGTTCGCTTGCATTCAAGATGCTAAGCACAACAATACCTTCGGCATGACCGCATTTGGCGCATACGCCTTTTTCTGGTTTGCCATGGGGACCAGTTGGTTGATCAAACTCGGTGTATTCGGTCCTGAACTGGCGTCTACTATCGATGTGAAACAAATGGGCTTCGCTTTTCTTGGGTACTTAGTATTCACCTTGTTCATGACTCTTGGGGCTATGGAGACGCATAAAGTGTTGTTTACCATCTTTGTGCTCATTGATTTCTTGTTCCTTGGATTGACACTAGACTCTTTTGGAGTAGGTGGAGGAGCTTTCCATACTGTAGCGGCTATCGCTGAGTTAGGAATTGCAATTATGTCGCTATACGGTTGTGGCGCTGCTGTATTGAATACACATTTCGGTCGTGTCTTTTTACCAGTAGGGAAACCGTTTGGAATATTTAAGAAATACTAGGATCGACATAAGTTAATATGAAAAAAATATGTAACAACAAGGGGGGCTTTCATGAATTTGAAAGTGCCCCCTTGTTATTTAAGAGAGAATTATAACGTTAGTGAATTGAATATTTCCCCAATGATCCCCTGTAATTGATGAACACCTAAATCTGCATTTGTCATAATGACTGCACCAGTCCCCTTATATGGATACGCCACCAGCATACATTGAAATCCTACACCCCAACCTAGCGAAGAAATTTTAAGTTCTTGTTCTGCACCATCTAGAAACACCCCAAGTCCAGTCCACTCTTTACATCCTTGAGAAGTAATAAATTCCTTTGCCTTACTTTGAGATAGTCCCAAGTTACTTCTACCTTGTAAGGAATTCATTAATTCCACCACCAAAATGGCTAAATCTGAGGGTGTTGACCACAATCCAGCAGCTGCGGGAAAAGGATATATCGGATACTTGCTATCAACCACATGTCCATTTTTGTTATGTCCACAAGAAAAATCATCGTTTATTACTTCTGATATGTACTGCACAACAAATGTGCTGTTATTCATATTTAACGGTCTAAATATATGTTCTGTTACCATAACCTCAAAGGGCCTTCCTGAAGCATCTTCTATCAGTTGTTGTATGATACAAAATCCAGCATCTGAATATTGAAAGTCACTCCCAGGTTCATACTGAACTTGAATTGCTTCTTTACAATAAGCGGTTTTCCCCTCTAATAATTCAACCATGGTAGGAATCCCTTGCGTAGAATCAAATTCACCAAAGCTTCCTTCAGGATCGATGATCCCCGATTGATGACTTAGTAATGTTCGAAGGGTGACTTTTTTGTCCAGAGTAAATTCATTCGTGGGAACCTTCCAAGAAGTAAGCCTATTATTTATATCTTCATCTAAATCGAGCATACCTAATTCTATTAACTTCAAAACTAGCATTGAAGTTATAAATTTACTTATTGAACAGGCATGAAAAATTGAATGATTACTTACCCTGTTATTGGTTCCTGATTCAAGAACACCAAAGCCTTCAGCTGTACTAATTTGACCATTGCCTATTAGAGCTATGCTTAAGCCAGATACATTATAAAACTTCATACGTTCATCCATACTTATATTCAATTCCATACTAAGCTGTCACCACCTATTTTTTACAATATTATAGAACATTTGTTCTCATTTAGCAAATAGATTTGATACGATGGTGACAGAATAGATAATTTAGAAGGCAAGATATTGTTACTGCGGCATGAGTTTTGACATACAAATTGCCCGTCCGATAGAAGATGACGATAGTTGCATCTATTGGACGGGTAATTTATATGGTGAAGTTCGGCTCAATCTAAAAATCAGTGGTTTACAAAGCGTAACGCTGCTTTACACCGTAGGGGCTGTCAACCGCTGATTTTGGTTTTGAGCCATTATGTCGATAACGATTTGCTGATTTTATTTATTCTTTTATTCTGAGAATCTGTCAAATCAACTCTTCGTTTTTCTAAAACTTCTACAAAATCTTTGGAATTATCAGCCGTAATACATATCATCATTCTCTCAGCGTGTTGAGGGACCTCTTTCGACCTGCAAGTAGCTAAATGCTGCATTAGAAATGGAAATACTTCTTCCTGATATAGTTCATTCGCTTTGCAGAGCTTCGCAAATACAGTGATACTGTTATCTACAGTAATAACACTGCCCGCCTCATAGGCTTTTTTAACAATATCCAGCTTACTATATATTTCATCAGCACTTAAGTCAGCTATCGTTGCCAATGCTGTCATGCTTCCCCAAGCTAAACGATTATTTTTTGAGAGTAGAAGAGAGATGAACTCGTTCGTATAATCGGCAATCAATTCAGGTTTTCTACTACCGATTTCATAAAGTACTTTAATACAATCATTTGCGATAGCTATTTCTTTGCTCTTTAAGCCCTGCACGATTTCCTCGATGCCTTTAATATTGTTAGTCTCACAAAGCTCAACCGCTAACTCAATATTAGGCTCCTCGTCATTTCGCCCCAGGCTACTCGCTAATTTTGTTAACATATTCAAAAAACCACCTGTTCATAAAGGGTTAAGATGCCACGTCCTTCTTTTCATTACTCCCTCATACTTAGAAATGCGGTGAAAAGGCAGCGTAGTGGGCCGTTTGGGTCTGGAGAAGAGAAGCGTTCGTCCTTTGCCGTGTGATTGTAACCCCTTAGGGAGTTATCCAGTAGAAAACAATCACACGGCAACAACGATCGAAAGATCAAACGAGCAACGATGCGTCCCATTTTCATCTTTCACCTACTTATTAGAATTTCGCGAAATGCCAATGGAGCGTCCTTTTTTTCCTTGCTCCCTTACAATTAGAATTGCGGTGAAAAGTCAGCGTAGTGGGCCGTTTGAATCTGAAGAAGCGAAGCGTTCGTCTTTGCCGTGTGATTGTAACTCAATAGGGTGTTATCAAATAGAAAACAATCACACGGCAACAACGATCGAAAGATCAAACGACCAATGAAGCGCCCCATTTTCATCTTCCACCTACTTATTAGAATTTCGCGAAATGTCAATGGAGCGTCCTTCTTTGCTTCCTCCCTCATACTTAGATTTGCGGTGAATAGTCAGCGTAGTGGGGCGTTTGAGTCTGAAGAAGCGAAGCGTTCGTCTTTGCCGTGTGATTGTAACCCCTTAGGGAGTTATCCAGTAGAAAACAATCACACGGCAACAACGATCGAAAGATCAAACGGCCTACGAAGCGCCCATCTTTTCACCGCAATTCTAATACACCACTTCGATATTTTTACGCCCCAACAATTCCAACCACTCCGCAGATGGCTTACGATCTGTGATTAGATAGTCGATTTGATCCAAATCTGCTAGCTTAACGAAGGCAGTTTTATCGAATTTGGTATGGTCAGCGAGCAGAATGATTCGGTCGGCATGGCTCAGCATATATTTCTTCAACTCACACTCGGGCTCGTTGGAATCCGAGATTCCTTTATCAAGCGACAATCCCTTGCAGCCAATGACAGCGGTATCCACATTATATTTCTGCACGGTATCATGTGCAGTTGGTCCAACTAGTGACAAAGAGCGGGAACGGAGTGAACCACCTGTGGAGATGATGTTCAAAGCCGAACTAGCGAATTCGTGGAGGATGTTAATTGAATTCGTGATGACGGTTAGGTTGTTTTTGTTATTTAGCGTTTTCATAAATTCAAATGAGGTGGAGCTAGGATCAACCATTAGCGTATCGCCATCATTGATGAGGTCCATGGCTTTCAGAGCTATTTCTCGTTTCATATCCATGTTAATTGTATTACGTGTTGTATAGGGAAGGTCTTCGTTAGTATGTCTGTTCAGCACGGCTCCGCCATATGTACGGCTTAAAATACCTTCCTTCTCCAACTTTTCGAGATCACGACGGATCGTCTCTTCCGTAACATCGAACATTTTACTTAAGTCAGATACAAGCACGCGCTTGTCCTGATGGATCAGGTCGATTATTTTCTGTCTTCTTTCTGGAGCCAACATACTCATCACCTCATATTTATCTCACGTCCTGTAAAGCTCAAGACTGTTTTCTCTATCATAACGATAAAACAGTTTTGTTGGCAACTGTCACAAACAAAACAACAAACAAAATAAAACAACATCAAATATCTTTATTATGTTGACAACAAAGATTAACGAAGGTAGGATGAAATTGTAAATAGCAGTTATTAATCAATTATCAAAATATGTGATGAACTAAAGATGACATGGGAGGCTTATTGAGAATGAGTACACGTGTATACTATGTTCCGTCAATTAACATTATGGGCAAGGGATGTCTGGGTGATATCGGCCCGTACATTCAGGAGTTGAAGCTACGGAAAGCACTTGTTGTAACTGACAAGTTCCTCATGAAATGTGGGATTGCGGCCAAAGTACTTACTATATTGGACGGAGCGGGCATTCCATACGTTATCTATGATGATGTTAAGCCAAACCCGACTTGCAAAAATGTACATGATGGCGTTGATTTCCTGATAGCTAACGATTGTGATTTTCTCGTATCCATTGGTGGAGGTTCACCGCAGGACACAGCGAAAGCAATCGGGATTATTGCTACAAATGGCGGTCATATTACACAGTACGAAGGAGCTCATAAGTCAGCCAATAAGTCATTACCGATCGTTGCGATCAATACAACTGCCGGTACTTCAAGTGAAGTAACTGTTAACTATGTCATTACCGATGAAGATCGTAAGGTCAAAATGGTAATGGTCGATAAGAACAGTTTGGCCACCATCTCGGTTAATGACCCTGAACTAATGGTCGATAAGCCAGCCGACTTAACTGCTGCTACTGGAATGGATGCTTTAACCCATGCGATTGAGGCGCTCGTTACACCGGGAGCATATCCCGTAACGGATGCAACGGCATTGGCAGCTGTTGAAATTATTTTTAACTACTTACCACGAACCGTGAAGAACGGACATGATATCGAAGCTCGGGAACAAATGGTTTATGCTATTTTCCTAGGCGGACTTGCTTTCAATAATGCGGGTCTAGGGTATGTGCACGCGATGGCGCATCAACTTGGCGGAGTATACGACCTACCTCATGGTGTGTGTAATGCAATGCTACTTCCATATGTGGAAGAGGAGAACGCTAAATATGTACCAGAGAAATTCCGCAATATTGCCAAAGCGATTGGATGTGAAGTTGCTGGAAAATCAGATAAAGAGTGCGCCGACTTCGTTGTCGAAGCGATCAAGGCTCTCTCGAAAGAGGTTGGGATTCCCTCTAAACTATCGGAGCTTGGTGTGAATGAGGTTGATTTGGATCTATTAGCTGATAATGCAATGATAGATGCCTGCGCGCCAGGCAATCCGTTCATACCAACGAAAGAAGAAGTTATCACTTTATTCAAAAAAATACTGTAGAAGCTATAAAGAAAATACATTTAGAGGAGAAAACCTATTATGAGCAAATTGACTATTGAAGAAACAACAGGTTATATAGCACAGACAGAAGCGCCTTTTATTAAAGAAATGGCAGAGATCACTTACCATATGTGGAACCTAGGTTGGGACGAACGTAATGGCGGTAACATTAGTTACCTGTTAGATGAAGCAGAAGTTGCCAAGTACATTCACATCGGGCAGGCAGATCGGAGTATCAAGCTCTCTTTCCCTGTTCAGGAACTAGCGGGTAAATACTTTATCGTCACGGGTTCAGGTAAGTATTTCAGAAACGTGATCTCTGATCCAGAAGCCAACTTGGGTGTAATTCGGGTATCCGCAAGTGGTGATAGCGTAGAGGTACTATGGGGACTTCGTGATGGAGCTGTTCCTACTAGTGAGTTAGCTTCGCATTTTATGAGTCACATTGAGCGCCTAAAAGTAGATCCTTCCCACCGCATCGTGATGCACTGTCATGCAACAAATGCTCTAGCAATGACGTTCATTCATGATCTGGATGAGAATAAGTTGACCAAGACGTTATGGGAAATGTGTACGGAATGCCTCGTTGTGTTCCCAGACGGTGTCAGCGTAATTCCTTGGATGGTGCCAGGTAGTAATGAAATTGGCCGAGCAACTGCTGATAAGATGAAAGAGCGCCGCGTAGTAATTTGGCCACAACATGGTATTTTCGGTACAGGTTCGACGATGGATGAGACTTTTGGTCTAATTGAAACGGTAGAGAAGGCAGCGCAAATCTATATGCTAGTCGCTCATCATGAGATCAAGCAAAGAATTACGGATCAGGAGCTTATCGATTTGGCGAAGGCATTCGGAGTAACTCCAGTACGGGGGATCTTAAAAGGGTAATTGTACTTTTACCGGGAAAACCTCCCGATAATTTGTTAGAATATCTATCATTACAACAATTAACTGGAAATAATCCAGGTGTTTTAATCAAGTTTGCCTCGTTATTGTACAAACTTTCGAATTACATGGAGGAAATCCATTTAAGTTATTATTTGAAGATAAGTAATTCATATTAGCTGGAGGTTTTTCTGTTAGTTTAGGACCGTGTGTGGCTTATGCGCATAGGGTCCCATTTTTATGGTCACAAGCATCGTGACAATGGACAAGAAGTGTTGCAATTCAGGAGTGGGAGTAAAACGTCCATATATATAAAAACAGGGTTCTCCATCAATATAGTGGAGGACCCTGTTCATCATCTTATAACTCATGCACATCATACAACACTCGAGCCAACAGATCTTGGCTGTAGTTACCGAAATTTTTACCGTAAATGGTCAAGCCACGTTTATTAATGGGGTTGTCGGTGACTGCGATCCGGAAGGTCAACTCACTTTTATAATCTAATTGGATTTGATCCAAAGTGACATCCGAAATTCGGCACCCGTCGATGAAACTTCCTTCATTATTGATACGGATGAGCTTCAGCATTCCATATTGATTCAGGTGAGGTGGCCACCAGTCTGGATTGAAGGTCCCCCTCGTATCTCCAAAGTCTCCTGGACTCGTCCAGAAACCTATCTCAATTCCATTCACATAGAAATAAATGTCTGATGGATAGTTGTCAGAGAAGCCGGGGGCTTCTGAGCCAAGCTCCATAGAAAATTGAATTTCGCGGAAAGTTTGGTTAGGCTTAAGATAGTTAGGGATGCGATACTCCAGAAATCCATCAGCCAACCAAATAATCTCCGAATCGATTCGTTGTGGATCAGCAAAATACCTAGGATCATCGAAATCACCGATAATACTGTCTTTGGTAGCCAATCCACAGGTAGGAATGGCTTGATAATTGCTGAAATGTCCAACTTGGATTTCTACCTCATATAAGTTCTCAACAGCTTTGCTGCGGAGATCGACCATGAGTTTGTCTTTGTTCAAATAACAAATTTTCTGAATGCCATGTTTGCCAACTGAAGTATTTATCTCAATTAATCCGCTCTCTTCGAGCTTCTTGATGTGCATGGTTATCGCCCCATTACTAATTTTCAGTTTCGTGGCGAGATCATTTAAGTTAAGCGCTTGATTCTTTGCTAGTAATTCGAGGATTTGAATTCTTACTTCTGAACTTAATGCTTTGAAAATATCAATACCGCTCATCAAATCCTTAATATAGATCATGTAAGATAACCTTCTTCCAATAGGAAATATGTATTTTGTTTATTTTAGATCATTATAAACCAATTGAGTCATTAAAGGAAGTATCAGATCTAAAAATGTAAAATAATTTCAAATAATAGTTAAAAATTGCATAATTACAAGCTTTGTATTCACATAAACCTAAATCAAATTACCAAACGCACTGATGTTTTTCCTATAAAAGGCTAATAAACGAGCTTTTTCATGCTAATTTCGACTTTTGTTTATATAAATGTGAAAAGGTTTAGATTTATGTTTACAATCTAGGTTCTTATATGTTATTTTATACTTGTAAACGTATTCATTCAAGTATTTTTAAATCAATTCATAATTATTTGAAATGGAAGGTGATGGATTTGTCGGCAGCAGCATCTAGAGCAAGGATGATCGTAGACAAAGCTTTTAAGATCGCCGAAGTGGATCAACGGATTTATGGTTCGTTTATTGAACATCTGGGACGGGCAGTTTATGGGGGCATTTATGAGCCTACGCATTCCACTGCGGATAACTTCGGTTTCCGCAACGATGTCAAACAGTTAGTTAGAGAATTGAATGTACCAATTATACGTTATCCAGGTGGTAATTTCGTATCTGGGTACAATTGGGAGGATGGTGTGGGACCGGTAGATCAGCGGCCCAAACGGTTAGATCTAGCTTGGAGAACGGTGGAACCAAACTTTGTCGGAACTAATGAGTTTATGAACTGGGCTAAAGAGGTTGGTTCTGAAGTCATGATGGCTGTCAATCTCGGAACTCGCGGGGTTGATGCGGCAAGAAATCTTCTAGAATATTGCAATCACAAGGGCGGGAGTTATTGGAGTGATTTGCGCCATAGCCATGGATACGAACAACCGCATGGTATCAAAACTTGGTGTCTCGGAAATGAGATGGATGGTCCTTGGCAAATCGGACAGAAGACTCCTCAGGAGTACGGTAGATTGGCCTATGAGACAGGTAAGGCGATGCGTCTCGTAGATCCAAGTATTGAACTCGTATCTTGTGGAAGTTCAAGTACGGGAATGCCAACGTTCCCAGAGTGGGAAGCAGTTACACTCGATCATACTTACGAGGTTGCTGATTATGTTTCTCTTCATCAATATTATGGTAACAGGGACAATGATTCGGCTAACTATTTGGCTCGGACGATGGATATGGAGCATTTTATCCGTACGGTCACAGCTACTTGTGATTACATCAAGGCCAAGAAACGCAGTAAAAAAACAATGTACCTCAGCTTCGACGAATGGAATGTCTGGTATCATTCTAACGATGCCGATACTCAAATCGAACCTTGGAGCGTAGGACCACCGCAATTGGAAGATGTATATAATTTTGAGGATGCACTGCTCGTGGGAAGTATGCTCATTACGTTCCTACGTCATGCCGATCGGGTAAAGATGGCATGTATGGCTCAATTGGTCAATGTCATCGCTCCAATTATGACGGAGAATGGCGGACGGGCCTGGAAGCAGACGATATTCTATCCGTATCTACATACTTCGATTTATGGTCGCGGAGTCTCGCTTCAGCCGATCGTAGATTCGCCGGTATATGATGCTCAGGATTATACGGATGTGCCATACCTTGATAGTGCTGTGGTCTATAACGAAGCGGAAGAAGAAGTTACTATCTTCGCTGTTAACCGTAATCTGCAAGAGTCGCTTGATCTAGAGTGTGATGTTCGTGGATTTGAAGGATATCGTCTAGTTGAACACATTGTACTCGAACATGAGGATTTGAAAGCGGTTAATACAGCGGCTGAAGAGAAAGTTAAACCCCATTCTAAAGGGACTGCCATTTGCAAAGATGGCTACGTTAATGCGAGATTATCAAAGGCTTCATGGAATGTTATTCGGTTGAAAAAAGAACAATCTAATTAATTTACTAGAACAGCTGATGATGGTTGTTCGATCTCCCGAAATAAAGAGGCTTCATAAGCTATGCACAACATGATAACGCTTACAGATTGTTAAATGAATGAGTAGATAGATGATGTGAATGTGACTGTATGCGAAGTGTGTAGATAAAACTAATGAAATTCCAGGGAGGGTTTAAGTATGAAGAATAAAGGTGCTATTTTATTAATTATCATGTCAATGATATTGGTGTTATCTGGATGTGGGAAATCATCAAACTCATCATCAGGTGGAGAGAAATCGGTCCTTGATGCTGGAGCTGGAGAGAATGCAACGGAATTGTCCTATTGGACATTCGTAGAATTGCACGGACAGCATTTTGAGAAAATGCTAGAGAAATGGAATGTAGCTAATCCAGATCGCCAAATTAAGTTGAATGTTACCGTTATGCCATATGATGATATGCACAATAAATTGTCGATTGCCCTTCAAACGGGTGTAGGTGCTCCTGATATTTCAGATATTGAGCTTGGAAAATATCCAGACTTTTTAGCTGGGACACCACAATTAGAATCGTTAAATGATGTGGTAGAGCAGTACAAAGAATCGATAGTTCAATCTCAGTTGGATCTTTATAGCAAAGAAGGAACAGTATACGGGTTGTCTACACACGTTGGAGCAACTGTTGCATTCTATAACACTGAAATTTTAGACGAAGCAGGAGTCAATTATAAAGATATTGTTACATGGGATGATTTCAAAAAAGCCGGAATTCAAGTATATGAAAAAACCGGAAAATATATGGGAACAGCGGATACAAGTGCAGTATGGCAAGAATCATTACTTCTAGCACAACAAGGAGCAGATCTTACAGATGATTCTGCAAATCCGATAGTTAACTCTCCAGAAATGATCAAAGCTTTGACTATGTTAAAAGATTTGAAAGATAACAATGTTATTTCTACTATTGCAGGAGGACAGCCAGATACTGAGGAAGCCTATGGTGAATATAACGCCGGAAATTATGTAACTGCATTCATGCCTTTGTGGCAGATGTCTAGATACACAAACTATATGGCTGAACTGTCTGGAAAGATCGCGATTGCTCCACTACCCGTGTTTGAAAAAGGAATGCCTAGATCATATGGTGGTGGCGGAACTGCAACTGTTGTAACAAAAACGGCCAAAGATGTTCAATTGGCGAAGGAATTTATCGCATATGCCAAATTATCATTGGATGCAAATATTGAGATTTGGAACACACTCGGATTTGACCCAATCAATATGTCTGTTTGGGACATGAAAGATGTAACACATAATCCAGAAAATCAATTCGTGAAGTATTTTGTCAACAATCCATTTGATGTCTTGAATGAAGTGAAAGATGAAATCATGTTGATTAAGTCTACTTCTGCTTCCCCTACGATTAACAATGTTCTTTGCACAGTTACATTAAATGAAATCTTTGAAGATGGTAGGGATGTTACGGAGGCGTTAAATGCGGCTCAGGAGCAAATCGTACAGGATCTTAAATAATTAAGCATTAAGATGATAAAATGATGAGCTACTCTGACTGGGTAGCTCTCTATTTTAAGAAAAAGGAGTAAAGAGATGCTAAAAAAATTCTTATACTCACAAAAGGTTGCTCCTTACGTGTTCGTGCTACCGTTCATCTTAGTATTCATTATATTCTGGCTGTATCCACTCGGTAATTCGTTTGGGATGAGCTTTCAAAAGACCACGCTAGGTCAGGAAGCCCAGTGGGTTGGCTTCGATAACTATTCGAAATTGATGGGTGACGGTATCTTTCTAAAAGCGGTAACTAATAGCGTAATCTACATGATCATGACATTAGCTATATTAATACCGTTTCCTATGTTGTTTGCAGTTTTGATTAATAACAAATTTATGTGGGGAAGAGAATTCTTCAAATCAGCGTTTTTCTTTCCAGCACTGACTTCCGTTGTCGTAGCCGGTACGATTTTTAGATTGATGTTCGGCGAAATGGAAGGTTCTTTGATCAACAGCTTTCTAGGACTGTTTGGCATGGAGCCGATGAAATTTTTAAAGGGGCAGTTTACGGGTTATATCGCTCTGATCGCATTGGCTACATGGAGATGGACCGGAGTTAATATGTTGTATTTTCTATCTGGATTAAAAAATATTCCGGACGATTACTACGAAGCTGCTTCGATTGACGGGGCATCTGCTTTTCAAAAATTCACAAGAATTACAATGCCTCTATTAAAACCTACAACAATTTATGTATTAACCATTAGTATTTACGCAGGTTTGGCTATGTTTATTGAGAGCATGATGTTATGGAATGGTAACAATTCGCCTAAAAATATCGGTCTTACCATAGTCGGTTACTTGTACCGGCAGGGGATTGAGAAGAATAACCTTGGGTATGCCGCTGCTGTAGGTATTGTGTTGCTAGCGATCACCATGATCATTAACTTAACACAATTAGCATTCTCTGGCATGTTTAAGAAGGAGGATTAAATATGAATAAAAATATTGCGCTTAAAATAGTCCTCTTCATTTTCTTTGGTATAGTGGGTTTCCTTATACTGGTTCCCTTTTATGCGATAACGATAGCGTCATTTAAACCCGGGGCAGATTTAATCAGAAATGGACTAAATCTAAATTTTGATCTTTCTGCTATGAGTTTTGATAACTTCGTATTTTTATTTACTGGAGATCATTCCTATTTCACATGGTTTTTCAATTCAGTTCTATTAACAATAGTTCAAGTAACCTTAACGTTATTTGTTAGTGCAACAGTGGCTTATGGTTTTTCGGCCTATGAATTCAAAGGTAAAAATCTCTTGTTCATCTGTGTATTACTAATTATGATGGTACCTTTTGAGATTTTGTTGTTACCACTATATACATTGACTAATAATATCGGCTTGATGAATTCATATTCAGCCATTGTTCTACCTGGGATTGCCAGTGCCGCAACGATCTTCTTCTTTAGACAGTATTTAAGAGGAATTCCGAAGGAAATTATTTCGGCCGGCAGAGTAGATGGAGCTTCAGAATATGGAATTTATCTAAAATTAATTTTACCCGTGATGAAGCCATCATTTGCTGCTATGGCCATTCTAAATGGGATGAACAGTTGGAATAACTTCCTATGGCCGTTTATGGTACTGAGTAGTGGCAATAAGTTTACGCTTCCTATTGGACTCAAGACATTACTCACTCCTTACGGAAATAATTACGATCTATTGATCGTAGGCTCATTTTTCTCCATCGTACCTATCTTTGCTTTATTCATCGCTTTTCAAAAGTACTTTATTGATGGGATGACGGCTGGTGCAGTGAAAGGTTAAGCAAATTGCATAATTATATAAAATATATGAGTGGAGAGCGAGGACTGCTGAAATGACCAACATGAAACTAAATGCAAATGAGAAAAAAGGTGCGATTAGCCGTTACTTGTACGGACAATTCGCCGAACATTTGGGTAGATGTATATACGAAGGGATATGGGTAGGTAAAGAATCACCTATTCCAAATATAGAAGGCATCCGCATCGATGTACTAGAGGCACTCAAGAAATTGAACATTCCAGTACTACGCTGGCCTGGTGGTTGTTTTGCAGATGAATATCACTGGATGGACGGCATCGGTCCAGATTCACAACGGGCGCGTATGATCAACAACAATTGGGGTGGAGTAGAGGAGAACAATCACTTCGGTACGCATGAATTTTTGAGATTATGTGAACTGCTTGAGACAGAAGCCTATATTAGCGGTAACGTTGGCAGTGGCACCGTTCGAGAGATGCAGCAATGGGTTGAATACATGACATTTGACGGGGAATCCCCGATGGCTAATCTACGTAAAGAGAATGGTCAGGATCAGCCATGGAGCTTAGAGTTCTTTGGAGTTGGGAATGAAAACTGGGGTTGCGGAGGGAATATGCGCCCTGAATATTATGCGGATTTATACAAGCATTACTCGACTTACGTCCGTAATTATGGTGATAACAAAGTGTATAAGATCGCCTGCGGGGCGAATTCGGATGATTACCACTGGACGGAAGTGATGATGCGTGAAGCAGGCAGACTGATGGATGGTCTCAGCTTGCACTATTACACTTTGCCAACAGGGAATTGGGTTGGTTCAAAAGGATCATCGACT
This sequence comes from Paenibacillus anaericanus, assembly GCF_003994475.1. Taxonomy (GTDB): domain Bacteria; phylum Bacillota; class Bacilli; order Paenibacillales; family Paenibacillaceae; genus Fontibacillus; species Fontibacillus anaericanus. The sequence continues at coordinate 49,992 of NZ_RZNY01000008.1, forward strand.
GATTTCGAAACAAACGAGTGGTTTTCAACCATGAAAAATACTCTTTATATGGAAGAATTGATCGTCAAACATTCAAAAATTATGGATAAGTATGATCCAGAGAGCAGAGTAGGGCTCATTGTCGACGAATGGGGAACTTGGTTTGATGTAGAGCCTGGGACGAATCCCGGGTTCCTATATCAGCAGAATACGCTTCGGGATGCACTCATTGCTGGGATCAACCTTAATATTTTCCAGAAGTATAGCAAACGCGTGAAGATGGCAAATATCGCACAGGTTGTGAATGTCCTACAGGCCATGGTCTTGACCGAAGGTGACAAAATGCTACTAACACCAACCTATCACGTGTTCGACATGTACAAAGTTCATCAGGATGCTGAATTGCTGGATGTAGCTTTTGAGAGTCCGTTGTACACATATGGTGCACAATCCATTCCACAACTAAGCATATCAGCTTCAATCAATGCGGAGGGAATCATTCATATATCGGTCTGCAATCTGCATCATGAAGAGAGCGCAGCGGTACAGTGCCATATTATTGGTGCGGAAGGAAGACGGGTATCCGGCAAGGTGTTGACACATTCAACACTGAATGCACATAACACCTTTGATCAGCCTAACGAGGTTGCTCCGGTGAATTTTGAAGGTGCGTCGCTGTTGGATGGACAACTTCAATTTGAGTTACCTCCCGCTTCCGTTGTCGTGCTGACTTTGGAATAAAGATCGAGGTGAACGGAAATGGAACGTCTCGAAGGCTGTAAAGGCTGTACGGAGAGCGTCAAGGTAACACCAGAGAAGCTCGAACGGCTGATTGCCATCGCGGTAAAAGGGAGGACGGCGGTATCTGATCAGGAGTATGACCGCAGAATGGATATGTGTCTAAGTTGTCCCGCTTTACAATATGGTACAACTTGCCGATATTGCGGCTGTCTAGTTGCAGTTAGAGCTCGGCTTCAAGATTCCATCTGTCCTTTTCCAGTCGTACCGAGATGGTGCTGACCTACAAAATTGTCATGACATTAAAGGAGAAACCAATATGGATATAAATAGAGAATATAACAATCCGCTAGTGGAGCAGCGGGCAGACCCATGGGTCTACAAACATAGTGACGGCTATTATTACTTTACTGCTTCCGTACCAGAATACGATCGAATTGAGGTTCGCAGGGCTGATACGCTTGAGGGTTTGAGAGAGGCAGAGGCTGTTGTAGCATGGCGAAAATACGAATCAGGACCACTAAGCGCAAATATATGGGCTCCAGAAATTCATTATATTGATGAGAAATGGTACATTTATTTTGCAGCAGCTAGAACCACAGAGACAAAGGAAGGACTCTTCGATCACCGCATGTTTGTTCTGGAGAATACTTCCGCTAATCCCCTTGAAGGTACTTGGCAGGAAAAGGGTCAGATTCACACGAAGTGGGAATCGTTTGCTCTGGATGCCACCACTTTTGAACATCGTGGGATACTGTATTATGTATGGGCGCAGAAGGATCCAAATATTGAAGGTAACTCTAATCTGTATATTTCAGAGATGAGCAATCCTTGGACATTGACCGGAGAACAAGTGATGATCGCTACACCTGAGTATGATTGGGAAGTCATTGGTTTCAAGGTTAATGAAGGGGCAGCTGTTCTGAAAAGAAATGGTTGTATCTTCATCAGTTTCTCGGCGAGTGCAACCGATCATAACTATTGTATGGGATTACTTACAGCGGATGAATCTGCTGATTTGCTAGACCCGCGTTCATGGGTGAAATCACCGGGTCCCGTATTTCAAACGAATGTGGAGACGGGCCAATATGGGCCAGGACATAATAGTTTCACGGTATCTGAGGATGGACAAGATGTGATCATCTACCACGCTCGTAATTACAAAGAGATTACGGGAGATCCACTTTATGATCCGAATCGCCACACCAGAGCGCAGATTTTTCATTGGAATGAAGATGGGACTCCTAACTTCGGCATTCCAGTGAAAGACGGGGTACGTGCATTATAATTTTGTATTATTCAGTTCATACATGAATGGAGCCGACTCTTAACAGAGCCGGCTCTTTTTGGTTTGGCTACAGATTTAGCACCCATGGAAGAAATTATAGTGTAAATATATGGATTGACAAATTTTACGAAAAGGATTATTTTAACATTAAGTAATTATTGAATGTTGAGAAACTACACTAATATATAGTGATAACTTAATGAGGAAGGTGAGATAAGATGAAAGACATGCTAACTAAAAACATCACATTTGCCTACAATGAAGCGATGGAACTGATTATAGCCATGGGGATGGTTGCATGTGAAGAGCAAATGGAAGAGGTAGCCAATGAATATAAGTTCGAAATGGACCCACTCGCGTTAGAATTCCATAATGAAGCCCGGGAGCGGCTATCCCCTCATACACTCAGAGAGCTAGAGTTCTTCTTCAAGTATAACTTTCTACACAAAGCCTTAGATTTTGGATTCTATACATCTATATGTAATTGTCCAAAGATCCAATCTGCCGAAGAGTGGATATCGAAACTGGATCAAACTCCAGCAGAGGACATTATGTTCGGAATGGTATACGGTGTGTATCATGACAAGATGGATGAGCTGCTGCAGGGACGGAATTGGGACTATTGGGCGGAAGTGAAAAGCGATATACCGGCACTAATTGAGTTGGTGAAAGTTACAGAACCACAGCCGGAAGTTGCTGGAGCAATTGGACCACTTCTAGAATGTCTCAATCATCCACCGGAAGCCAAGCTGCGATATATGCAATTGATCCGTCAGTTTTATAAGGATGCATATAAGCCTTGGGCGAAACGGATTAAAGAGCTATCGGAAGCATCTGTGCTTCATTATGGCGACTCTTTTATGGTCGATCCAGAGCAATTTATCCGCGAAACGAATAAAAGTGAGCCAGCTATCTATGATATACCAACAACGTTTCATATTAGTTTTTTGTCACAAATAAATAATCATTTTATCTACTCAGAAGGCGGTACATATGCTTGGGTTCTTTTTGGTATTCATAATGACCGTGTATTTGGACCTGCTGCCGATCGTGAGAAGGTAGAGTTATTCTTTAAAGCCCTCTCCGATAAAAGACGAATGGATTTTGTCTCATTACTACGGGAACGACCATGTTATGGAGCTGAACTCGCCGCTGAACTTGGTATTACGCCCGCGGCAGTAAACTATCATGCTAACTTCCTATTCTTTCTGGATCTCTTAGAAATGAAGCGTTCGGATCATCGGATGTATTACCATTTGAAAACAGATCGATTGAGGGAGCTTCTGGCATTGACGTCCAAGGTTCTGCTGGATGAATAAGATGGAGAACCATAAGAAGAATAACCCTACCGCATCTGAAACTTTGAAACAATTAATTAGTTTAGGAAAGCCCTACTGGGGACGTTACTTCATTCTTTGTATTATTGTCGCTGTTCTGTCTCTGACTAGTGTTGCATTAGCAGAATCCTTGCGCCGGATCATTAATGCGACGGTGGATGGAAATATGTCGGGTCTCGTCTCTGGTGGTATTTTTGCCGTCGCAGTGGTTGTTGTTGAAGGAGCCGGTAATTTCGCCAAAACGTATCTATCAGGTATGTTGGAATTTAAATCTGTAGCTAAGCTACAGGCCTCTGTATTATCGAAGCTAATGAAGGTCCAAATGGAGGACGTAGAGCAGTATCACTCTGCGGATCTGATTAGCCGTATCAATGATTCAGCCCCAGCGGCACAAACAGGCATTAACGAGAAAACGATAGATATGTTCGGAAATATTTTGAAGATGGTCTTTATGCTTACGTATTTATTGTCCCTTCAGTACATGTTAACTTTGGGAACCATACTTATTTGCGCCTTGATTCCTTTGATTATGGTCCCATTTACTCGTAAACTTCGAGCTATGCATGAGGCGAGACAACAAGTAGCAACTGAGCAGCAAACATTCATTCAAGATGCTATCCAGGGAGCAGAAGTCGTTCGTTCATTTTCGTTGGCAACGAAACTTAAGGAGCAATTTTTGAACCGAGCCAAGGATCACCTGCGGATTCATTTACGAGTCACAAGGCTCGAAGCGGTGGGATATAACTTGCCCTTTGCCGTGATTCTCGGTGGTTTGTTATATGTTCTATCATTTGGTGGTTATCTCGTAATTAAAGGAAATCTTGATGTAGGGGCAGTCGCTGCCTTTCTCATTAGCTTCGAACAAATTTCTCAACCTGTAGCTCGGCTTTCCAGTCTGTGGACTGAATTGCAATCGTCTATGGCACAGAGCAATCGCTTATTTAACATTCTTGATTTGGAGGAGGAAGGGAAGGGCATAACGCCACAAAGTCAGGATTATAATCCTGTATTTTCTGATGGGTTTCCTTCTATCATCTTTGAGCAAGTAGGCTTCCGTTATGGGGAAGGAGCGAATGTTTTGAAAGGGCTCTCTTTTGAGATTGCGCGGGGAAAAGTTACGGCATTTGCAGGTCCAAGTGGTAGCGGTAAGAGCACGATTCTAAATCTCCTTATGTCTACATATCAACCCAATGAAGGAATGATATATTGCGGAGATACATCGCTCCGGGACATTCATCCTAAGGATTGGCGTAAAGGGATTGCTTATGTATCACAAGATCCTTATTTGTTCACGGGTACGCTGTTTGAGAATATTGCTTGGGGCAGATCAGGTGCAACACGAGAAGATGTTATGAGTGCTGCGCGCGCTGCGGGAATTCATGATTTCATCATGACGACACCGCAACACTATGAGACGCATATTGGTGAACGCGGACTTACCCTGTCTGGTGGTGAGCGACAACGAATGTCCATCGCAAGAGCATTTGTACGTGAGCCGAGCTTATTGATCTTGGATGAACCAACAGCTGCGCTCGATAGTCATAATGAAGAACTCGTCCAACAAGCACTTAAAGAGCTTATGCATGAAAGGACGACCGTGGTTGTAGCCCATCGTTTGTCGACGATTCGGGATGCTGACCTCATCTATTATCTAGAAGATGGAGCAGTCGTGGAGTCTGGGACGCACAATGAACTCATGACATTGGAAGGGAAATATACGGATATGGTCTCTAAAAGTATGGATAAAGGTACTCTCCATTCTCAGAGAGAAGAGGTAGGGGCATGAATACTAGTAATTCTAATCGTCTCTCTTTTGGACATATACTACGAAGATTATTACAATTTGTACGTCCGTATCGGATCGGTTTCATTGTCGCCATGCTGCTTCTGATTGCCAAATTAGTTATGGATGTAGGATTCGCTACGGTTCAGCAATTATTTGTTGATACCATTACTAGTGCAGATATGAGTGCTCTACTGCGGTTGACTATGATTTGCGGTATTGCATGTTTACTCATTTTGGTTTGCCTTATGCTACAACATTACTTCCGGTTTGTGGTCCATTTCCGAATGATCTGGGAGCTTCGAGCCAATTTATTTGATAAAAGTAATCGACTGCCTTTTCGTACCCTTCAGTCCATGCATTCGGGAGACTTATCTTCTCGAAATAATAAGGATGCGGAAAAGGCCATGAGCATGCTTGAGAGTGTTGTATTTGATCTCGCGTACAATATTCTGTTGTGTCTTGTCTCGTTTTTGTATTTGGCTCGCATGGACGTATGGATCGCACTTCTGGCGTTGGGATCAGGTCCAGTCGTGTTTCTCTCAGGTCGTTTCTTCGATCGTAGACTACGGGTATTGTCGGTGGATATTCTTACAAAGGAAGGAGAGCTTAGAGGATTATTGCAGGAAATATTGCAGGGAATGAAGGTTGTTCGAGCGTTTGGTTTGGAAGGGCCGCTACTTGAACGCTATGTAGAGCGTCGTGAGCAGTTAAATATCCTGCAGCGTAGAAGGACGATCTTATCTGGACTTTTATGGCAGTCGTCTGCCTTTGTTAATAGTACAGTCATGGTAGCTTGTGCCGCTTTGATCTCTTATTCTGCGTTACAAGGAAATACAACATCTGGAGGTGTATTGGCCTTCGTCATATTAATGGGGCGTGTGCAGTGGCCTTTTGTACACATGTCGCAGACTTGGGGCGGTGTACAGGATGCCTTAGGAGCAGCGGATCGTGTGTTTGCTGTTCTGGATATGCCAAGTGAGAACGATGCAAGAACAGTAGAGAAGACGACTCCACGTGAGATGACAGAGAAAGACCATTCAAAGGTAACACAGAAGTGCTCAAGTATGCCTTCGCGGGATCAAACTGCACTGAGCATACAGAATGTCTACTTTAAACACCGTTCAGTTGATGGGGGAGAATCTCTGCTCTTTAAAGGAATTAACCTACATATTGAACCTGGTGAGACGGTCGCTTTAGTTGGGCCGAGTGGTTCAGGGAAATCGACATTAGTACGGCTATGCTGTGGCTTGTATGAACCGGATGAGGGGAGTGTATCACTTTTCGGTTCATCTCTTCATGAGCAATTAGAGGAGACTCGTGCGCTTACGACTTATGTTCCGCAGAACCCCTACTTATTCTCTGGTACGATTCGTGATAATATTGCTTTTAGTTCTGATGGGGCCTCGGAGGAGGATATTAGGGAAGTAGCCCGGCTTGCCGGAGCTGAGGAATTCATATCCAAGCTACCAGAGGGCTATAATACCATACTTGGTGAACATGGATCGACCCTGTCCGGTGGACAACGGCAACGTTTGGCAATTGCTCGTGCTTTCTTGCGACAAGCACCGCTGCTGCTCCTTGATGAAGCAACGTCTGCTTTAGATAACGAATCAGAAGAACTTGTGCAACAGTCGCTGGATTTACTCATGCAGGGACGGACGACACTAGTGATTGCGCATAGGTTATCTACGGTAAGGAATGCATCACGAATTATTGTATTAGATCAGGGAGAAATTGTTGAAGAAGGTACTCATGAAGCATTAATGGTACAAGAGGGAATGTATGCGAAATTGTATAGTTTACAGTTTCAAGAAAATACAGGTGAAGAAGAAGTTGAATTCGTCAGTTAGTACCACTAGCAACATAATCAATATATACGGGGTACCCTCCTTTTAAGGAAGGTAGCCCGCCTATTTGTGTCAGGCAATACATCAAAATAGTGCAACAAATGAACAGAATAATGGTTGTTAGATCATAGTGATGAGGTATAATTATAATGAAAACGCTTTATTGTCGGAGGGCAGAGTAGTTTTGTTCGCTAGAAAGTAGCCTTATATTTTTTCCGGCAGGAGGAATAACCAATGATAAAAGTGCTGATTGTAGATGATGAACCGAAGTTAAGAGAAGGTCTACGGTCTTTTATAGACTGGGAATCTCTTGGTTATACCGTGGTAGATACGGCGGCGAATGGTAACGAGGCTTTGGTTAAATTCGAACAGTATAAACCAGATCTGGTCCTAGCAGATATTCGTATGCCAGGAATGAACGGATTGCAACTGATCCAGAAATTACGCGAGATCGACACCGATTTACACATATTAATATTGAGTGGTTACGCTGATTTTGATTATGCGAAACAGGCTATTACGCATCGAGCGGACGGCTATCTGTTAAAACCGGTGGATGAAGATGAACTAATCAGCTACTTGAACAAAATTAAAACGGAAATTCAGAGTGAGCAAGTCAATGAACAGTGGCGTAATGTCACCAAAGTCTGGACCCGTGAGGCGCTGATTCTATCTGTATTGAGTGAACCCAAGGCTGAGGACGAGGATGCCACCGTTCTTAGCAAGAAGGCCGAAGAACTGGGGTTGTTGTGGAAACATTATCAGGTGTTATTGATCTCGGTTCAATCCCAGGATGAAACGGATACGAAAACTCTAACTATGCTTAAAAGAAGATTAATGGAAGCCTTTGAGGATACCGGGCGCGGGTGGGTATTTTATATGCATTCTCAGATGGGGGTATTGCTAAAGGAGCCGCTGCTAAGTGTGGAAAGGGAGGCAATATATAAGGAGATAGAGTCCCTAGTGATTGATACAGGTGACTATTTTAGTGTTGCATTAGGACAGAAGGTGAGCACCTTTAATGAGATAGGACAATCGTATAGTGATGCTCGTGAGCTGATCAAACTTCACTTTTTTCTAGATAATGGAATGATACTCTGTGCTGACTCTCTATCTAGTGCAGAACATAATAATGAAGATTGTGTGGATATAAATGCTCATACATTTAGTGATCAGATTTATTACGCTCTGGACATCGGGAATCAAGAGGTTATGAAATCATTGGTTCATCGGGCGGGGCAGTTCTTGGTCTCCGAGGGATATAATGAAATGGAGATCAAACGGCGATTTGCAGAGATATTAACCTCTATTCATGGAAAAGTATTGAAGCAGTCTCCTGAACTTCAGAGCCGTAGTAAAGAATATGCTGATTATCTAACAGAAATTTATGGAGTTCGAACGATCCGATCGTTGTTTGAAAAAATTGATTTCTTTCTGCTACAGATGATGAATCATTTGCGAGAAGGGGGCAAACAGCGAGAAGTCAAGATTATGTTAGATCTCATCAATCGGAACTTTGGTGATAACCTTAAACTGGAGACACTGTCGAGTGTCCTGAATTATAACAGTGCATATTTAGGGAAATTATTTAAGAATGAGACAGGTGAATATTTCAATACTTATCTTGATAAAGTACGGATGGAGAAGGCCAAAGCACTATTGGAAGAGGGCTTCAAAGTCTACCAGGTTGCCGAAAAAGTAGGCTATACGAATGTGGATTACTTCCATAGTAAATTCAGAAAATATGTAGGAACTTCCCCTTCAGCCTATCGTAAAGAAGTAGCTAACGCCTAAAGATTAAGATTTAAGCGGGTGTCCCGAAGTCAGGAATTGGCTCGGGACGCCCTTTTTCTCTGTCTGGTCGGATAAGGTCTAACAACATTTCGTACACATAGCGTCCTACCACAACAATCACTTAACGTTTCTGCTTTATAATTTTCTATATTTTTATATGAAAACAGGACTAATTATGTGTGTAGGAAGGTCGGACTAGTAACGTTATGATAATCTTGGGTGAATTTTAATAGCGCTTTCAATTTTATAACTACACAGAGATGAGGTATTTATATGCAGGATACCAAGAACACTTTTCTTTATCAGAATCACAATCTTCCATTGGAAGATCGCGTGAATGATTTGATCTCCCAATTTACGCTAGACGAAAAAATTGAGCTTATGTGTCAATATCAGACGGAGATTCCACGGCTTGGTGTGAAAAAATATAAACATGGCACGGAAGGCGCACATGGGATTGCTTGGCTCGGCGAAGCTACTGTTTTTCCTCAGAATACAGGACTCGCTTGTACTTGGAACCCAGAGCTCATGCACGAAATCGGCTCAGTGATCGGTGATGAAGCGCGGATTTATTTCGGGCGTGACCCAGCCATTAATGGATTAACTGTGTGGGCTCCAACTGTAGATATGGAACGTGATCCACGTTGGGGACGTACAGAGGAAGCATATGGAGAGGATCCTTATTTGACGGGGAGATTATCTACAGAACTCGTTAAGGGAATGCAAGGTGATCATCCTTTTTATTACAAAACAGTAGCCACGTTGAAACACTTTTACGGTAACAATAACGAAATTGACCGGGGGACTGCGTCCGTAAGTATTGATCCTCGGAACAAGTGGGAGTATTACTTAAAAGCATTTGAGCCTGCTTTCCGTGAGGGCGGGGCTGGCTCGATGATGACGGCGTATAACGGCATCAATGGAACACCATGCAACCTGAACAATGAAGTGAACGAGATTGTTAAGAGCCAATGGGGGATGGATGGTTTTGTGGTCGGCGATGCCGGTGATGTCCTCGGTACAGTCATGGATCATGGATATGTCCAGTCTTATGCTGAAGCGGTTGCTAGAACGGTTAAAGCAGGAATAGATAGTATTACAGATGATCAGGATATATCGTTTCGGGCGATTCGAGATGCGCTGGAGCAAGGCCTACTGGCAGAAAGCGATTTAGATCATGCGCTGCGAAATACTTTCCGTGTACGTTTCCGTCTTGGTGAATTTGACCCAGCTGAGGTTAATCCTTACAGTCATGTGCCAGAATCCAAACTGTGCGCACCTGAGCATGCAGAATTGTCATTAACTGCAGCGCGTGAAAGTGTAGTGTTACTGAAGAATAACGGTCTTTTACCGCTGCGAAAAGATGGTGGGACTATAGCTGTCATTGGACCGCTAGCAGATGAAGCATTCACGGATTGGTATAGTGGAACGCCTCCATATCGAGTTACTCCGCTACAGGGAGTGAAGGAGACGGTCGCCGGTAGCCTTGTTCATTACAAGAGTGGGTTAGATCGAATTGTCATTCGCTCTGTAACAACTGGGAAATATGTCGGTGTGGCAACCGGAGAGAAGGCAGCACTCGTGGCTGACCGCGATAACATTCAAGAAGCTGAAGTGTTCGAACGGACGGATTGGGGTTGGGGAAGTACTACGTTACGCTCACTCAATCTTGGTAAATTTATTACAGAGACAGATGAAGGTATTTTGACTGTAACGGCCCAAGATGCTCGGGGGTGGTTTGTCAAAGAGGTATTTAGTTTTGAAGATACTTCTACTGGGGATTCTTTCTACATGAAGTCATGGGAAGGTAAACGTCTTTCCTTGAATGATAAGCAAGAGTTTACCCTCCATGCTGGAGATGAATCTAGTGATACTGGTGAAAGCTTCTACATTGAAGTGGTTCAGGATGGGATCAAAGAAGCGGTGAACGCGGCCAAATCTGCGGAGACTGCTGTTGTGATTGTTGGTAATAATCCTTTCATTAATGGTAAAGAAACAATAGATCGCCCAGACATTACGCTACCTGCTTACCAGCAAGAATTAATTCAAGCTGTGTACAAAGCCAATCCGAACACCGTCGTTGTTATCGTTGGAAGTTACCCATTTGCCGTAAATTGGGAGAATGAACATATTCCATCTATTATATATACCTCACATGCAGGCCAAGAGTTAGGTCATGCCGTGGCAGATGTGTTATATGGCGACTATAACCCGGCTGGAAGATTAAACATGACCTGGTATTCCTCCGTATCCCAGCTTCCAGCTTTGATGGATTACGATATTATCGAGGGCAAACGGACCTATCAATATTTTGACGGAAAAGTATTATATCCATTCGGACATGGATTAAGCTATACCAACTTTGATTATAGCGGACTGTCTCTAAGTCGGTCTGAGGTAAAAGAAGATGAGTGTGTTAGGGTATCTGTGATTGTACGAAATACGGGTGAAATGGATGGAGATGAAGTTGTACAGCTGTATGTGAGAGCAAATGCTTCACGAGTCAAGCGGCCATTAAAGACACTCAAGGGTTTCAAACGTATACACCTTCATGCTGGTGAAGAGGAAACCGTTGTATTCGAGTTGAAGACATCTGAACTCGCTATATGGGATGTAACCCGTGATCGATATTGCGTTGAGAGTGGGATCTATACTGTAATGATAGGTTGTTCCTCTGAGGATATTGCTGTGGTTGCTACAATCCCTGTCGCTGGAGAAGTTATTCCACCACGTTGTTTGGACGAAGCGGTTAGGGCTGTTAACTATGATAGTTATAGCCGTGTCTATATTGATGAATGCCGTGAGGGCGGGGAGAGTGTACGCACGGTGGATGGGAACGGGTGGATCTCATTCCATGATGTTGAATTCGGAAATGGGGCGTCCAAGTTCGAGGCCAGAGTATCAGGCCATATTCTTGGTGGGGAGATAGCTATCTCGCTAGATTCCGGTACTTCTGAAGAACAACAAATCATTGCAACTTGCCAAGTTCCACCAACAGGTGGCAGGCAAGCATGGACGACGGTATCCCTCCCTGTGGAGGGATTGCCGGGTCGCCGCAATTTACGCCTAACATTGAAAGGTGAGGTTCAAGTCAGCTGGTTCCGCATGGTATAAAGATAGTTTTTGCGGAATTCCGAAGGTGAAGAATTCATCGTTTTTCGGAATACACGGATGAAATAACTGATGTTATCGTATCCCACTTCAAGTGCAATATCGGATATTTTTTTGTCAGGCTGCCTGAGTAGTTCGACAGCCTGACGTATCCGATAGGAATTGATGTAATCCATCGGAGTTTGCCGAGTCATCGATTTAAAGAATCGACAGAATTGCCCTTCACTCATCGGAATAAGAGCAGCGAGCTCAGAGAGCCGAATGGGATTTTCATAATTTTGCTGAATATAGAGGATAACCGTCTTCAACCGGTCAATCTTGGAGGACTGAATCCGATTGTTTGAAATACGATTGCAGGAAATTTGATGACGCGTGATCTCGGATAACATCAAGTACAAATGACCTTTGATAGCGCCTTCATAACCTGGAGAAGCAGTACTGCAATTATTCATGATCGATGTGATGTGATTCAGAAGAGATATTTCACATTCAGCTTCACTCTGAATGAGCCGAGGAAAGGTCGATTTTCGCTCTTGAAGCGGAAGTACTAGATTATCTTGCACTGCATCGTAATGCGCACTCGCTAGAAAATTGACATCAAATACGAGTGAAAAAAACGAACAACCTGTCTTTCCGAGGGCATGAGCGGCATGGATATCCCCTCCATCGATAAATACGGCTTGTCCAGCGCGTACAGGGAAATAGTCTGTGTCGACTTGAAATAGTGTCTCTCCTTCAATACAGTAGAAAAACTCAGCTTCGTCATGCCAATGACAGTCAATTACATGCTCTCCAGGTCCATATTGGAACCAGTATTTTCCGAATGGGAGATGTTCATCCCCATGACTACGGCTTTCTTTTAAAGAGCGACGCAGAGCTTGATCCATGTTCTTCACCTCATCAATATAGTGTTATAAAAACATCTAATTATGTAAGTTTGTTAATAATGTAATCAGTATAATGCAAGTATAAAACGTATTAGTTATTATCACAACATGAGAAAAATGAAAGGTGGTTTTTAATATGAAATTTACTGACGGCAACTGGTTGGTTCGTGATGAGTATACGCTTCTAAGTGCGGTTCAACCCCATGACTTTACTATTCAGAATAATACTTTGACAGCTTATGTATCCGGTGCACCTCTTCACGGGCGGGCAGATACAATCAATGGTACACTGCTTACCGTTCAATTTCATTCCCCGCAACCAGGTGTCATTGGCGTGAAACTGATTCATTTCGCAGGTGTGCTTGAGCATGGACCAGCTTTTGAGTTGGCACATGGTGAAGGTGGCGAACATGTCGAAATTACTGAGAATGACGAGTATGCTGAGCTTAAAAGTGGAAACTTAAGTGTCCGTGTTTCTAAAGGCACTCATTGGTCAGTAGATTTCTTCCGTGGAACAGAACGACTTACGGGCAGCGGATTTAAATCGATGGCGCATGTTACGGAAACAGGCGGCAACATTTATATGCGTGAGGAATTGGATCTAAGTGTGGGTGAGTTGGTATATGGGCTTGGGGAGCGCTTCACTTCCTTTGTCAAAAATGGCCAAATCGTAGATATCTGGAACAAAGACGGTGGCACTAGCTCCGAGCAATCTTATAAGAATATTCCCTTCTATATAACTAATAAAGGTTACGGAGTATTTGTGAATGATCCAGGTGCGGTATCCTATGAAGTAGCATCTGAGAAGGTCAAGAAGGTGCAATTCAGCGTTCCAGGTGAATCAATAGAATATTTCATTATTGATGGACCAGAGCCAAAAGATGTCTTAAATAAATATACCAATCTTACAGGTAAACCATCACTTCCTCCAGCTTGGACTTTTGGTCTGTGGCTGTCGACTTCATTTACAACGAATTATGATGAAGCTACGGTAAATTCATTCGTAGATGGAATGGCGGAGAGAGATCTGCCATTACATGTATTCCATTTCGACTGTTTCTGGATGCGTGAGTTCCAGTGGACAGACTTTAAATGGGATGAGAAGGTATTCCCAGATCCAGTTGGTATGTTGTCGCGGCTTAAGGAGAGAGGCCTCAAGATTTGTGTATGGATCAATCCTTATATCGCTCAACGCTCCCGTATGTTTGAAGAGGGGAAACGTCATGGCTATTTCGTAAAAAAGGCTAATGGTGACGTATGGCAATGGAACATGTGGCAACCGGGCATGGCGCTTGTAGATTTCACTAATCCTGCTGCATGTGAATGGTTTGGAAGCTATCTCAGAGATCTGGTAGATATGGGTGTTGATAGTTTCAAGACTGACTTTGGTGAAAGAATCCCAACGGATGTTGTTTACCATGACGGCTCGGATCCGGTGAAAATGCATAACTATTACACGTATCTGTACAATAAGGTTGTCTTTGAAGTGCTAGAAGAAAAGCTAGGAAAGCATGAAGCAGCATTGTTCGCCCGTTCTGCTACAGTTGGTGGGCAGAAATTCCCCGTTCACTGGGGTGGAGATTGCTATGCCGATTATGAATCGATGGCGGAGAGCCTAAGAGGCGGATTATCCCTAGGTTTAACAGGTTTTGGATTCTGGAGCCATGATATTGGTGGCTTTGAGAATACTGCACCAGCACATGTATTTAAACGCTGGCTTGCGTTTGGATTGCTATCAAGCCATAGCCGACTACATGGGAGTACTTCTTATCGTGTACCTTGGGCTTATGATGACGAAGCGGTTGATGTAACAAGAATGTTTACGAAACTCAAATGTAGTCTAATGCCATACCTCTATGATACAGCTGTTCAAGCAACAGAGCAGGGTATCCCAACCATGCGCGCGATGCTGTTAGAATTCCCTAATGATCCTGCAGTAGAAACATTGGATCGGCAGTATATGCTAGGTGACTCCATACTCGTTGCTCCAGTATTTAGCGAAAGAGGAGATGTAACCTACTTCTTACCGGAAGGACAATGGACGCACCTATTGTCTGGCAAGACAGTAGAAGGCGGAACATGGCGTAAAGAGAACTATGATTTCTTGAGTTTGCCATTGTTCGTTCGTGAGAACTCTATTCTTGCTATAGGGGCGAATGATGTCCGTCCGGATTATGATTTTGCAGACCATGTGGAATTGAAATTGTTCCAGCTTCAAGATGGTGCAACCGTTTCTCGTAAGGTTCGAAATGTAAAAGGAGAAACGGAGCTAGAGGTTACTGCCGTACGTAATGGCTCCCAAGTAACTCTACATGCTGCAGGAGTAGGTAAACCGTTCAACGTTTCACTTCATGGTGATGAGGCAATTGCTTCTATTCAAGGTGCGAACCTCTCGGATCAAGGCGTGGTCGAAGTTGCTGCTTTCTCAGAAAAAGTTGAGCTTCAGATAACATTGAAATAATTGTCGTTGCCCTGTCAAGACAAGTAATCTAATATACTACTATACCGTGTCAAACGGTGTCGAAATATCCCCTCTGTTTAGGAAAGGGGATATTTTCGTATTTTTAGATAAATGTGGTGCGGTATAGTGGAAAGGTTAGAGATACGGGGGAGGCTTCAAAGTGATAAAACGATTTATTATGAAAACGAACAATCTTAAGCTGAAGCATAAACTGATCATCAGTTATATTATTGTAGTGATGATTCCGGTGATGATTGTGGGTGGCGGGGTAGTGAGTTATTTTCGTGACCAGGCTATGAACCGCGCCATTGATCAGACAAAGAATAACGTAGAGAAAATCAAAACTCAGCTTGGAAATATGCTGCGTATCCCGATGGATGTCTCGAATACCTTAATGCTCGATAAGGATCTGGAGAGGATGGTTACCACACGGTATGAGAGTGTTCTAGAACTGACAAAGGCATATTTGGAATATGATGAGTTTCCGCGTTTTAAACGCACTTATAGGGAAATCGCCGGAGTCCGATTTTATTATGACAATTCGACCTTGATTAATAATCTTGAGCTTGTCCCCATAGATGATAAAACGAAAGAAACGGCCTGGTACCAGCAAGCGATGAAAACGAAAAGCGTGAGTTGGGCTTATATCAATGATGATGAAGTCATTCCTATACAAAAGCTCAGTCTGGTGAGACAATTGCCGTTTCCCGCCCGTCGAACAAGTGGAATTTTAATCGTATCGCTAGAACAAGAAGAGCTCAACAGGATGCTGCGGCAGGAACCGTTTGAAACTTTGATTGCCGATGAACGAGGGTATGTAGTGGCTGCAAAAAATCCTGCATTCGTAGGCAAGACGCTCGAAACGCTTGACTATGAAGTTGATTTAAGCCAACAGGAGAAAGGAAGCCATAAGGTAAAAATTAACGGAGAACATTCATATATGATCGTGGATGAACTTGTTCCTGAATCTAGTATAAACGGTTTGAAAATTGTTTCGGTTTTCAGTACGAATGATATTGTCAAAGATGCTAATCGGGTGAGCTTGATCGGACTCTTCATTATTTTACTTGTACTTTTAGTCGCTTTAGTTTTTGTATATATAGTCTCTTTCCTAACAAGCAACCGGCTACTTCGTTTGAGCAGGCATTTGAACCGGCTGGCACTTGGGGATCTGAATGTAGTATCCAGGATCGACGGTAACGATGAGATCGGGCAATTATCTCGGCAGTTCAACTATATGGTCGAGAGTATCCGGACGTTAATGAATCAAGTTGTGGAGAAAACTGAACAGAATACGGCACTGGAGTTGGCCCAGCGTGAAATTAAACTGAAGATGATGGCCAGTCAGATCAATCCGCATTTTTTATTTAATGCTTTGGAGTCAATCCGGATGAATGCCCATATAAAAGGTGAGCAGGAGATTGCGAATATCGTCCGGTTGCTCGGACAATTAATGCGCAAAAATCTGGAAGTCGGCAGGGAGAGGACACCGTTAAAAGAAGAGATGGAAATGGTGCGATCCTATCTGAAGATTCAGAATTTTCGTTACGAGGACCGATTGCATTATGAACTGAACATCGATCCAGGATCAGATACTATTCTGATTCCCCCATTGATTATCCAACCTTTGGCTGAAAATGCAGTGGTTCATGGGGTTGAAGATAAAGAGCATGGGGTGAAAGTGGAAATAGATATTCAGAATAAGGGAGAAGTCGTGCAAGTCAGGGTGCGGGATAACGGAATGGGTATGTCACCTGAACGGCTTGCTGAGGTAATACATTCGGTTTCAACCCCGGATGAACTGGAGAACAATCGGATTGGGTTGCGAAATGTCCATCAAAGACTCGTCCTGTCCTACGGAGAGGAACATGGCTTGAATATCACCAGTGAATATGGGAAAGGGACGGAAATTTTGTTTACGATTCCGATCAATGTCTAATTATTATATGGTTTTTTCTAGAATCTATTGGGTATTTCAAATCCCCTCTCTGCTTTATCATAGAGTTATAGCAGAGAAGGGGGGATTGGACACATGGAAACGCTCTCAGCAAAACCCGATACTAGAAATGTAAGCGTAACCCCAAAACCGCCGAAAAAGCGGAAGCAAGGATTTTGGCAGAGTATAGTTCGGCAGAAATATTTATACCTGATGTCCTTACCATTTGTAATTTGGTTGTTCGTATTTAACTATTTACCAGTCTGGGGATGGACGATGGCGTTCCAGAACTATAAGCCATCCAAATCGTTTTCGGAACAGAAATGGGTTGGAATGAAGAACTTCGTAGACTTGTTCCACGATGAAAGATTTTACCTGGTATTAAGAAATACGTTGGCCATGAGTATTTTGGCCATCATATTCGGATTTATCGTGCCGATCTTTTTCGCGGTGTTCCTGAACGAGTTGAAGGGTTCTATGTTCAAGAAAACCGTTCAGACTGTATCTTATCTGCCTCACTTCGTATCATGGGTCGTTGTGGCAGGTATCATTACGAAGATGCTCTCGATTGACGGTGGGATTATAAACGAAATCTTATTGTCATTGAATATCATTAATGAGCCTATTCAGTTCATGGCTCAGGGGAAATGGTTCTGGGGGATTGTAACCGCTTCCGATATATGGAAGGAAACTGGCTGGAACGCGATTATTTACTTGGCTGCGATCACCGGTATCGATAAGGAACTTTATGAAGCCGCTCGGGTTGACGGGGCGGGGCGCTTCAAACAAATGTGGAATATTACGCTTCCGGGAATCCGGACTACGATTTCCGTCCTATTGATCATGTCGATCGGTCACTTGATTGGTATCGGCTTCGAGAAACAGTTCCAGCTGCAGAATGCGCTGGTGACGGATTATTCCGAAGTGTTGGATCTATATGCGTTGAAATACGGTATTAATATCAGCCGTTTCTCATACGGTACAGCCATTAGTATGTTTACCTCAGTTGTAAGTATCATTCTGTTGCTTACGGCAAATGGCATCATGAAGAAAACGACGAAAGAAAGCATCATGTAAAGGAGGAGACTAACGTGGCAGTAAAAGCATTCAATTCAACAAGATCTGAGAAAATATTTGACATCTTCAACATCATTCTGATGACAGTAATTCTAATCATCACGTTGTATCCCTTCTTGAACGTGCTGGCGATCTCGTTAAATGATTCAACGGATACCGTTCGAGGTGGCATTTATTTATGGCCACGCGAGTTTACGTGGGAAAACTACAAAACGATTTTCGGTTATACAGGCTTGTTGCAAGGGTTTAAGATCACGATGTTGCGGACGATTGCCGGT
This sequence comes from Paenibacillus anaericanus, assembly GCF_003994475.1. GTDB lineage: Bacteria > Bacillota > Bacilli > Paenibacillales > Paenibacillaceae > Fontibacillus > Fontibacillus anaericanus. The sequence continues at coordinate 68,511 of NZ_RZNY01000008.1, forward strand.
ACCATACTCGGCTTGATAAGCTCATCTATGCTTGCTTATACTTTGAGTCGTCCGGATTTTAAATCACGTAAATTCGTTTCTATCTTTTTGGCTCTGACGATGTATTTCTCCGGAGGGTTGGTTCCTACTTACATGCTCATGCGGCATCTGGATCTGATCGGAACGTTCTGGATTTATATTCTGCCTAGTGCAGTTAGCGCTTTTAACGTATTTATCATCAGATCGTTTATGGACGGATTGCCTTACGCTTTGCAAGAATCGGCAAAACTCGACGGTGCCAATGATTTCAAGATTTACTACAAAATCATTCTTCCGCTCTGTAAACCGGTGCTGGCGACGATTGCGCTGTTCCTGGCAGTAGGGCAATGGAATTCCTGGTTTGATACTTATTTGTATAACGGAAATAAGCCGAACCTCACTACATTACAGTTTGAATTGATGAAGGTGCTAGCCAGTACGAACCAAGGTGCAGCAATGGCAAACGCGAACGACTTGGCCAATCAGATGGCCCAGGTATCGCCGGATTCGATCAAGATGGCGATTACAATTGTCGTAACAGTTCCAATTCTACTCGTATATCCTTTTCTACAAAGATATTTCGTATCTGGCATGACTTTGGGTGCCGTTAAGGCTTAATACTAAAGATTTAGAATGAGCAGTTCCGCCGGCGTACTAAACTACACGTACGGCGGGCTGCTACCAAGTAAGACCCTTTTATTAGGCAAACTTTGAAAGCCCTTACTTTGTGGTGGGTTCAAGAATAAACGCGCTTTTATTAATAGGGTTTTACTTATAAGGAAGGTATATGCAGGTTTAGCCTGTTATACGATATAGATTTATCATTTGAAATGAGGGGGAACTAGAAATGAAGTGGACAACTCCTAAAACCTTCGCTGCTCTTTTGTTGACAAGTGCGTTACTTGTAAGCGGTTGCGGCAACTCTGGCAACAATGACAAAAACAGTGCGGCAGGCAACACAGGCAACACAGGAAATAAGGGAAATTCTAGCCAGACAGAACAAAAAACGGAGGACATAAGCCCAATCAGTTTTAGCTTCTTTGGTGGGGATTCCAGCCCGAACTGGAACGGCATGAAGGATGATGTCGGTAAAGTAATTACCGAGAAAACTGGTGTTACCCTGGAAGCGGAATTTGATGTAGGCGCTGGCGGCGGCGAGAGCAAGGTTGCTTTGATGGCCGCAAGCGGCGATGTTCCGGATCTGATTTTCGCTAAAGGTGAGCTGTCTAAGCTGATCGATGCCGGACTCATCGTTGATATGACTGATTTGATTGAGGAGCATGCTCCAAATATTAAGAAGGTTATCGGCGATAACATGAACCGTTTGAAATACAGCAATGAAGATCAAGCCATCTATTCGCTCGTTACGAACATGGGTGTCGACAACCAATACTTTGATGCGACAGGCGGTTTTGAAATCCAGCATCGCGTATTGAAAGAACTCGGTTATCCGGAAGTTCGCACGTTGCAGGATTATGAAAAAGTATTGAAAGATTATTATGCCTTGCATCCGACCATCGACGGACAGCCTACGATTCCGCTGACCTTGACTGCGGATGACTGGAGAATCATGATCACGGTTACCAATCCAGCTTTCGCAGCTACTGGCGCTCCGGACGATGGAGAATATTATGTCGATCCGACAACTTATGAAGCTAAGCTTCATTACAAACGTTCAGAAGAGAAAGAATACTTCCGCTGGTTGAACCATATGTACAATGAAGGATTGCTCGACAAGGATACTTTCGTACAGAAGGAAGACCAATACAAAGCAAAAATTGCCAGCGGCCGCGTGCTTGGGTTAATTGACCAAGAGTGGGGCTACATGGATGGGGAAAATGCTTTGAAAGCTGCAGGTAAAGACGATGCTACTTACGCCCATTTCCCTGTTACGTTGAGCGAAGACTATGTTGATCATTCCTTCCAACCTGCTGGGATTGATGGATACGGTATCGCAATTACGACGGCTTGCAAAGATCCGGTTCGCGCTATCAAGTTCCTGGACTGGTTGGCTTCCGATGAAGGCCAAGTTCTCAGAAACTGGGGGATTGAAGGCAAACATTATACCGTTGAAAACGGAAAACGTGTAATTCCGGCTGAGATTACTGAAAGAAGAATGAACGATACAGCGAACTTTACTAAGGAAACAGGTCTTGGTAATCCAGCTGGATTGTATGCTGTGATGAGTGCGCGTTATGGCGACGGTGTTAAAGACTCCACAGATAATTACTATACGATCAACTTCCCAGAACAAATCGTAGAACTCTATTCAGATGCTGAAAAAGAATCGTTGAAGGCTTACAATGCTACAACTTGGAAAGATTTATTCCCGCAAGAAAGCGATTTTGAAGCTAAGGAATGGGGCGCGCTGTACAACATGCCTGTTCCAACAGACGGCGATTATCAAGTAATCGCTAAGAAAACGCAAGATATCGTCCGCAAGCGTATTCCAGAAGCTATTCTTGCCAAAACGTCTGACTTCGACAAAATCTATGACGCCTTCCTAGCTGATCTGGATAAAGCCGGCGCAGTAAAAATGGAAGCCGAATATACTGAGCTTGTTAAAGCGAGAGTATCGTTGTTTACAGGCAAAGACATTAAATAATAGTTTTAAAAAAACTTATAGCAAGAACAAAGAAAAGGCCCGTGTTTTTATTCGGGTCTTTTCTTCTAACTTGTACGGAGTGGAGGTAAGAGAGATGGCGGGTACGAATCATGAGAAAGCAAGATGGAAGTTATGGTACAATCAGCCCGCTTCCCGCTGGGAAGAAGCTCTGCCAGTCGGAAACGGGCGGATTGGCGGAATGGTTTACGGTGGTGACCGTTCGGAGGTAATAGCGTTAAACGAGGATACTTTATGGTCGGGATTTCCGCGCGACACCCAAAATTATGATGCCATCCGTCATTTAAGCCGAGCTAGGGAATTGATATTTTCCGGGAAATATAAAGAGGCGGAGTCAATTGTAAACTCTAAAATGCTAGGCTGCCGAAGCGAGTCTTATCAGCCATTGGGAAATCTGAAGGTGGAGCACCATGGAGAGGTTGCGTCAACAGAATATTATAGAGGCCTGGATTTGGAAACCGGAATTGCCGAGTCACGTTATTCCCACGGAGCTGCAAGCTACACCCGGGAAGTGTTTGCAAGCACGGTGGACCAGATTTTGGCTGTCCGGTTTGCATCACCTTCGCAAGATTATATGAACCTTTCTCTTTCCCTCGATACCCCGTTACGACATACGATCAGCGAAACTTTAACAGACAATGGGCTGAAAATGAACGGAAGGGCACCAAGCCATATTGCCGACAACTATTTGGGGGATCATCCTCAATCGGTACTGTATGAGGAGGGGTTAGGACTTTCCTTTGAGGCTCAAATCCTGATTTTGCATGAAGGTGGAACTCTTGTCAGGGAATCGGGGGTTGTGAAAGTCAAAGGGGCAACCTCGGTGACCGTGCTGCTTGCAGCGGCAACCGACTTCGCAGGGCATAATGTCATGCCAGGAAGTGGTTCAGAAGATTCACTTACCGAGAAATGTACAGCTGTTTTGAATGCTGCCGCCCAGTTGGGATATGAAGAGCTGCGAAATCGACATATCCAAGATCATGAAAGTTTATTTGGGCGGTTGAGTCTTGAATTGGGACAATCTGACAGCACTGCTCTGCCAACTGACGAGCGTCTAGCCAACTACAAGGCAGGGAAAAAGGATCCAGACTTGGAAGCTCTATATTTTCAGTACGGACGCTATTTACTGATGGCGAGCTCCAGACCGGGAACGCAGCCTGCTCATCTTCAGGGAATATGGAATCCGCATATGCAACCACCATGGAATAGCAATTATACGACAAATATTAATACAGAAATGAACTACTGGCCTGCAGAGGTTTGTAATTTAAGCGAATGCCATGAGCCATTGTTCGGGCTCATCCGAGATTTAAGCGAAACTGGAGCAAGAACCGCGCGCATTCACTACGGAGCCCGGGGCTGGACCGCACACCATAACGTTGATTTGTGGAGGGCGGCTACACCGAGCGACGGAGATGCCAGCTGGGCGTTTTGGCCAATGAGCGGCGTATGGCTTTGCCGCCACCTATGGGAACACTACGATTTCACACGGGATAAAGGCTTTTTGCGGGATACGGCATATCCATTGCTGAAGGGTGCCGCGGAATTTTGTCTGGATTGGCTTGTACCGGCACCCAATGGGACGCTGGTCACAGCACCTTCGACTTCGCCGGAGAATAAATTCCTGACGGCGGACGGAGAACCTTGCAGTGTGTCCGCAGGTTCCACAATGGATTTGGTTTTGATCCGGGAGCTGTTCACTCATTGCATTCAAGCCGCATCCATTCTTGAAATCGACCTCGAGTGGATTTCTCAGCTGGAGGAAGCGATGGAGCAAATGGCCAAGCCGGAAATCGGGCCGGACGGGCGCTTGCTGGAATGGAGCGAAGATTTTGCGGAAGCTGAACCGGGTCATAGGCATGTTTCGCATTTGTATGGATTATATCCAGGAAATTCGATATCGCCGACTCGGAGTCCTGAACTTGCGGAAGCGGCACGTAAATCACTGCAAAGTCGAATTAGCCAAGGGGGTGGACACACGGGATGGAGCTGTGCTTGGCTTATCAATTTGTATGCCCGTCTAAGAGACGGCGAAGCAGCCCACCACTTTGTGAATACGCTTCTGTCTCGTTCGACGTATCCCAACTTATTTGATGATCATCCTCCTTTTCAGATTGATGGTAACTTTGGAGGGACAGCCGGTATAGCTGAAATGTTACTACAAAGTCATTTGGACGAGATAGAATTACTCCCAGCTCTCCCCAAAGCTTGGCCTCAAGGTAATGTTAGTGGACTGAAGGCGCGCGGAGGATTTGAAGTAGAAATAAACTGGGAAATGGGACACCTAGTCACAGCTATGATCACAGCCACTCGCAGTGGTTGGTGTTGCATTCGTTACGGGAAAACAGCACTTGAAATTTGCAGCCCGGATGGTTCAATTATTCCAGAAGGTCAACGCTTTTGGACGGAGCCGAATCAAACTTTTTTCATCAGTTGATAGTATTGATGTCATCAGTAAACCTTTCCGTGTTGGTTAGCAAGAGAACGCCGCAAGGTGGTATCTTTTAGGAAGCATTAATGTTGAGAAGGGTTACACTCTCAAACTAATGAAGCCGCCTAAATTGCTGGGGCGTCATTCCGGTATGTTTACGAAATGTAGCTACAAAATGGCTGGTATCACGGAATCCAGTTTGACTCGCTATGGAAGCGACTGTGGCAATGGGTTCGCTCGCCAGCCGTTCTTTAGCTTTGTGAATCCGCATTTGTACAAAATACGTATAGGGTGCTAGACCAAACGTCAGATGAAACAGTTTGCTTAAATGACGGCTTGATATGCCTAACACGGCTGCAAGATTATCTAATCCGATGTCAGGGTTACCGTAGTGCCTTTCCATCCATTTTATTAATGGGGTTAACTTCTCCATGTTTCGAGATATGGATATGTGATTTCCTTGACTCAACTTGCTCATTTGTCCCAGAAAACGGTAAGCATCCACCGAGATATCTAACCCGAACATATCAGATTCATCATCCATTTTAGATAACATGCCACTTAGAAGAGAGACAAATGGCGAACTTGGTTCCCAGTAGAAGATGGCGGGCTCATGAATGCCGAAGGATGAAAGGATAGATGCAGAAGCATCTCCCCCAAAGGTTAAGTAGAGGGTACTCCATATATTATTTGAGGAGGACTCGTAAATATGTGGTAGTCCTGGTGGGAGTAGCACACCACTGTATGGCGAAAGTTGTACCGTTTCATTGTGATAAGTAAGCACTCCCTCTCCATCCTCAACTTGTAACCAGTGATACCAAGGATACCCTTGGGAACGTATGATTTTTTCTTGACTGGGGTTGTAACCGATGCTCTCTACAATCAGTGGTAGCCCAGGATTTCCTGTCGGTGAAAATACGAATCGACGCAGTGCTTTCATAGGAATTTATCTTCTCCTTTGAGGTCCATATTATTATATGTAATGTCCCTAATATTATATATAACATGAAATGATTACGAATTAGAATGGTAATATAATTATACTTCATAAAGGATGTGTTCATAGTGATCAATAATAAATTACCAAAGATATGGTATGGCGGAGATTATAATCCTGAGCAGTGGGATGCCGAAACGTGGCAAGAAGATAATCGGATGTTTAAGCTTGCTGGTATTGATGTAGCAACGCTGAACGTCTTCTCATGGGCGATGATCCAACCGGATGAAGAGACGTATGATTTCTCATTTCTAGACGCAACGATGGATCGGCTATATCAAGATGGAGTCTATGTTTGTTTGGCTACCGCCACGGGTGCGCACCCAGCATGGATGGCGAACCGCCACCCAGATGTGCTTCGAGTAGATGTGCAAGGTAGAAAGCGGACATTTGGCGGTCGCCATAATTCTTGTCCCAACAGTCCCACCTATAGAAAATATTCCGCGAGACTAGCTGGAAAATTAGCTGAAAGATATAAGGATCATCCGAGTCTATTAATTTGGCATATATCCAATGAGTATGGAGGATATTGTTATTGCGAGCACTGTGCTGCCGAGTTCCGTGTATGGCTGCAAGAGCGGTACGGTAGTTTGGAGAAGTTGAATAAGGCGTGGAATACCCGTTTCTGGGGACATACCTTCTATAGTTGGGAAGAGATTGTTCCCCCGAACGAGTTGAGTGAAGAGTGGGGTGGCGGGCGTACGAATTTCCAAGGGATCTCTTTGGATTATCGTCGATTCATGTCACACAGCCTATTGGAATGTTACAAGCTAGAGTATGAAGAGATTAAGAAGCACACGCCAAACATTCCTGTGACAACGAATTTGATGGGAACCTACCAGGAACTAGATTATTTTGAATGGGCGAAGTACTTAGATGTAGTTTCTTGGGATAATTATCCATCCCTCGATACCCCTATTAGTTTAACAGCTATGACACATGATCTCATGCGCGGAGTTAAGAACGGACAACCATTCATGCTGATGGAGCAAACACCAAGCCAGCAAAACTGGCAACCCTATAACTCGCTGAAGCGGCCGGGAGTGATGCGGTTGTGGAGTTATCAGGCAGTGGCACGGGGCGCGGATACCGTCATGTTCTTCCAACTACGCCGTTCGATTGGAGCTTGCGAGAAATACCATGGTGCGGTTATTGAGCATGTGGGCCATGAACATACACGGGTGTTCCGTGAATGCGCAGAACTTGGAGCAGAGTTAAGCCTATTGTCCGATTCGATCCTTGATGCCCGAATTAAAGCCAAGGTAGGGATCATTTTCGATTGGGAGAATCGCTGGGCAACAGAGCTATCAAGTGGACCAACCATTGCATTGAATTATGTAGACGAAGTGCACAAATATTATGATGCATTGTTCGAATTGAACGTAGAGAGTGACATGATTGGTGTTGAAGAAGATCTTAGCAATTATGACATCGTTATTGCACCAGTGCTCTACATGGTGAAACCCGGCTTCGCCAAAAAAGTGGAGGCATTTGTAGCCGCAGGCGGCACTTTTGTTACAACTTTCTTCAGCGGCATTGTAAATGAGAGTGATCTTGTAACCCTTGGTGGATATCCGGGAGAACTCCGTTCCTTGTTGGGCATCTGGGCAGAGGAAATTGATGCACTGTTCCCTAATCAAAAGAACGAAATCGTATTGAAGCAGTCATGGGGAGCCTTGGATGGAACTTATGAATGTAGTCTAATGTGCGATCTCATTCATAGTGAAGGAGCGGAGGTGCTGGCGGAATACGGTAGCGATTTCTATCAAGGACGTCCAGTCATTACAGTGAATCAATTTGGTGCTGGTCGTGCGTATTATATAGCTAGTAGTCCAGATGCTTCATTCTTACAGGGATTCCTCTCTAACCTATGTGATGAGAAAGGGATCAAACCGTTAGCGAAAGCTCCATCAGGAGTGGAAGTGACACGACGCGTTAAGGACGGATTGGCTTATTTATTCTTGTTGAATCATAATGCGGAAACTGCTGTAGTAGAAATTGGAGATGAGCAGAAAAAGGATATGCTCACTGGTGAAATGGTAACGGGTTCTGTTTCATTAGCAGGTCGTGGAGTCATGATTCTTGAAGGCAATGAGGCGTAAGTAAGAGTTCACTACAGAAAATATAGGATGCAGGATGACAGAAGGTACTCGCTTTGGCTATTGTAGCAAGGTGGGTACTTTTTTTACTCGAGGAGGGATACGAAATAGACAATGCAATTAAACTGCATTTGGACGACGGTGATCTACAAGCCGTGATAAAGGCTGCTTTTGAAAGTAGTACCTCTATGTTGTCGGCTTGCGAATTAAAGGATGGCTGGTTCAATTCCGCTTATGCGATCACTTTGGATAATGGCAACAAGGTAGTATTGAAAGTGGCCCCAGTTAACGCTACGTCTGGGGTAATGCGTTATGAGCGCAATATGATGAAGGCAGAAGTTGAAGTTCTTAATTTACTTAAGCAGACCGGAAGAATCCCCGTACCAGAAGTTTTCCATTACGATGACAGTAGCTCAATTATTGATGGGGAATTTTTCATAATGGAGTATCTTGCAGGGGAACCGTACAACAAGGTAAAGGAAACTCTCTCTCCGTTGCAACGGGAAGCAATAGAGTCCGAATTAGGCAGACTGAATCGACTGATTAATGAAATTAAGGGAGAGCAATTTGGCTATTTTGCTCTGGAAGAAGGACAAGGTAAGGAATGGTCTAATGTATTTATGGCAATGGTATCGGGTTTGCTTGCTGATGCCAAGGACGCAAATGTCACACTTCCAGCTGAAGCGAAGGATATAATGGAAGCTATTGAACGGCATAGATCTAGCCTGGAAGAGGTTAAGGAGCCTTGCTTGGTACATTGGGATTTATGGGATGGGAATGTCTTTGTGGATAACGGGAAGATTACAGGGTTAATCGATTGTGAGCGGGCACTTTGGGGCGACCCATTAATGGAATATTATTTCCGTTCGCTGGCGAATTGCCCTACGTTTGTGAGGAGTTATGGGATAAGTGAAATGACACCGTCGCAGAAGAAACGGTTAATGATGTATGATTTATATCTTGATCTAATCTTACATATAGAGTGTACGTATCGTCAGTATAGCGACCAGAATCATATGAACTGGGCAGCGCAAAATTTACAGCAGAGCTGGGAACGATTTAAGTCATTAGCAATATAAAATAAGGCTGCCGAGAACTGTTATTTATCCTGACTTCGGACAAGAGGATTTGTCGGAGTCGTCGGACCGGACAATGCCATTGTTTCAGGAGCAAAAAAGCTTGTAAAGTTGGATACCCAGCTTTACAAGCTTTTTTGCTCCTATATATAGTTGATTTCAGAATAAATCCAACTAAGGAGCTGTGCTATATCGCCAACTTTTTGAGTGAAACTTGTGTAAGAGAATTCATCCATCAGATCTGAAGCTAGACGCGAGGCATGCTGCGATATTGCGAAGGGGGCATTCCCCGTTTGTTCCGGAAGATGCGGCTTAAATAGAAGCCGTTCTCGTATCCGCACAGTTGCGCAATTTTGTCGATACTAAGCTCAGTTTCCAGCAGTAATTTGCTAGCCTTGTCCAGGCGGAGTCGAGTCGTATAATCGGAAGGAGTCATTCCATAAGCCGCACGAAAACGTCTCGTTAACTGCACTGGGGTAAGCTGCAGCGAGAACGCTAAGCCCTTCATATCGATTGGACCGAATGCATTGGCGGTGATGAATTGGGCAGCCTTACGTATCTCAATATCAGTTGTCATTCCATTTAACCCTATTTCCTTCGGTACATTCCTCTCCAGCTCGTATAAACGCCATATATCGCTTACCAGGTGTTGTTTTCTCTCTAATGCGGTTTCATCCTGTTCCAACGCAAGCAGTCGCAGGTAACGGTAGTCGGAAAATAGCCGTTCGATGTCCGTGATCATCAGTTTGCCGGTCAATGACCGCCTCTCCTCAAGAGAAGGCTCCGAATCCCACGTGAAATGAATAAAGTGAAAAGTCAAAGGTTCAAGTGTTCTTCTATGAAACCAGGTATTTGGTGGGCAGACCACCAAGCTACCAAATCCGGCTTCACCTTCTTGTTCTTCTATGCGGTAAGTGAATCTGCCTTCTTCCACAGCGAACATTGTCCAGTAGGAATAAATATCCCGGTCGAGAGCAAATGTTTCTTTCTTGATCCAATGAAGATGCGTCACCAGCCGGATCGAAAAGTCGCTTCTCATTATATCGCCACCATTAAATGAAATAAAGTATATAGATTATCGTAACATGATGCATGGAGTTTGGAAATACGCAAGTATATGATGAAATCACGGATATTGAATGCTATTATAAGGAGATGTTCAATCATGAGGCAGGAAGTTATAACGTCGGATATTACAGTTGTAGGCGGCGGCCTGGCGGGAGTGAGTGCTGCTGTCGCTGCAGCTCGTTTGGGCAGGACTGTATCGCTTATTCAGAATCGTCCGGTGCTAGGTGGAAATTCAAGCAGCGAGGTACGCGTTTGGGTTTGTGGAGCTACCGCCCACGGAACGAACCGTTATGCGCGCGAGACCGGTATTATGGGTGAAATGTTCGTAGAAAATCAGAACCGAAATATCGACGGGAACCCGTATATTTGGGATATGATTGTGCTCGAGACTGTGCGGGCAGAGCCCAATATTCGCTTGTTTTTGAATACCGATGTCCATGAAGTGGAAGCCGAAGGCGATGCGGACAGCAGGGTTATTCGTTCTGTTACCGGCTGGATGATGGGTTCAGAGCGGCGTATTCGTTTTGAAAGCAGTATGTTCCTAGATTGTACGGGCGATGGACTGGTCGGATTTCTGGCCGGGGCAAAGTACCACGTCGGCCGCGAGGCGAGGGACGAGTACAATGAGGACTGGGCACCGCCAGTTGCGGATGATATTACATTGGGGAGTACGATGTTCTTCTATACGAAGGATGCTGGCCATCCTGTCAAGTTTACGCAGCCAAGTTTTGCGAAGGATATATCGAAGACAACCATTCCACTGAACCGCGTCATCCGCAGCGGTGATAATGGATGCGCTTATTGGTGGATCGAATGGGGAGGGGAACTGGATACGGTTCACGACAACGAGCAGATCCGCGACGAGTTATGGGCAGTGATCTATGGTATATGGGACTATATTAAAAATTCCGGCAACTTCGATGCCGACAATATGGCGCTGGAGTGGGTGGGATCCATCCCGGGGAAGCGCGAGTATCGCCGTTTCATTGGAGATTATGTACTTAACCAAAATGATATCGTGGCTCAGCGCGAGTTTGAAGATGGCGTGGCCTTCGGCGGATGGTCTATCGATTTGCATCCTCCGCAAGGGATGTATTCGACAGAAAGCGGCTCCAAGCATTTACATGCGGACGGGGTGTACCATGTTCCATTCCGATCCCTATATTCCGTCAACGTAAACAATTTGATTATGGCCGGCCGTGATATCAGCGCATCTCATGTGGCATTCGGAACGACCCGTGTTATGGCGACTTGCGCCGTTATCGGTGAGGCTGCGGGTACCGGTGCTGCATTATGCGCGGAGAAGGGAGTTTCTCCACGCGAGCTCTACCGGACCCATTTGCGAGAACTTCAACAAACACTGCTTCGCCAGGATGCGTCTATCATCGGTTTTCGCAATGAAGATTCGGCTGATTTGGCGCGAAGTGCTAGATCAACGGCTTCCAGCACGTTGATGCAGCTAGCTGTGGAGAAGCCGGCCGAATCGTATCGGCTAGCTTCCGATATCGGCTTGCTCCTGCCGGTTGATCCGGAGCTGACTGGGATTGATTTACTAGTCGATGCGGAGGAGAACACGACACTGGAGCTGGAGCTATGGGATACCGGACGAGGTGAGAACTATGTCCCACATACGATACAGACGATTGCTTCGACTCCGGTAACGAAAGGTGCGGGACAGTGGGTGAGGCTGCTCCTCCATTGGAAGCCTGATACTCCACAGAACGCTTTCCTCATTGTCAAAGTGAATGAACGGATTGTCTTACATCTGTCCGATGAGCCGCAATTTGGGGTACTTGCGTTCGAGAAAGGACCACAACCTGTCGTTTACCCGGACCTGGGGGATCAACAGCCAGATCAGCCGGTTGTACAGTGGAATATGCGCCCGTTTGTCCGCAAGCCGATCTGCTTCCGTCTTCTCTCGCCGACACAAGCATTCACTCCAGATAAAGTGATCGACGGATATCATAGGCCGTATGCGGGTCCACATCTGTGGTCGTCAGTATTCCTGCGGGAAGACACGCCGGAGTGGCTGGAGTTGAGTTGGTCGACACCAGTTAATATTTGCACGATTCATCTTACATTTAATGACGACGTGAACGAGGACTTGATTAATCTTCATCATCACCGCACATCGTTCGAGACAATTCCCGAACTGGTCAAGGATTACCGCGTGCAGATTTATATGAACGGCGAATGGATCTCCGTCGCCGAAGGTCGGAACAATCGGAAACGCAAAGTGGTGCATACACTGGGTCGGCCGGTTACCTCCAACCGTCTCCGCGTAGTGGTGGAAGCGACCAACGGTTGCCCGCGCGCGGAGATTGTCGAGATTCGCGTATACGAATAATAGACAACGAGGTGTAGGCGCAGTTCAGTAACAACTAAGATTCGTTATATAAATCTACAAGTTTTATATCTACTAGCTTCGTTTTTGCCCGTGATATAATCGAATGAATGATGAACAATAAACCAAGCCCGCAATGGGTTAGGCAAAAAAACCTCTTGAACAGAGGTTTTTTTTGCCTATTCGAGAAATCCGGCAATTATTCGGTTGAATGAATACATGTCTTAGCACTCTTCGTAAAATGAGAAATTCGACTACTACTATTTTGAGGAGTGGATCCTACACGATGCTAAACTGGCGCTATTTGCTTCCGAATACCTTGAAGTACAGGCTTATCGTAGCTTATATCACCCTTCTGATGGTTCCATTGTGTGTCGCTATTTTTTATTTATTCCAGCATTTTGAATCGATTCGCCAGAAGGATATGATGGATCGAATGTCCGAGCGTATGCAACAGGTGCATGTGTCCTTGACGGATATGATGGCATTTGCCTATAAGGCGAATATCATGCTGAGCCAGGATGAGAGCCTGATCCAGATTATGCACGATCCGGACAAATATGACCCCCTTGAACGAAAGAAAGTGATCGAGAGCAAAATGTTTGGAATCAACAACAGCTTTTTCTTTCATCAGACGGAGCTGTATTTTAGGTTCATCGACCTTAAAGGTAATGTATATACCTCCTATGCTCCTAATAGCCAGTTGACCAATGAGCTGAAAGATTTACAAGATTGGCAGAGTAAGCTACAAAGCGGGGCTCATTCATACCGCTGGGTGGCGGATGATTGGAATGATGTGAACGGCAGCCAAGGAAACAAGTTTCTGAGCCTGTACACCGTTCTCGATGACCAACTGCGGGGAAATTTCGGACTTGCGCAGATTAGCATCAACATACAGGAATGGTTCCGCAGCACTTTAAAGGATAGCCCGGTTAACCAGGATTTAACCATCTTTACCGGACAAGGAGAGACCGTTCTGCAAAGCAAGAAAACAGACTTCAGCATGTATATGATGCAGAGGATTATGTCTCTCCAGGCACAGGAAGGACACTATGAGGATAAACACTCCTCTTCCCTCGTCAATTACAGCTATCTTGAGGAGCTGGACTGGTATGTGGTGAGTCAAATGCCACTAAGCGAGCTGCAGCAGGAAATTCGGCAATTAAGGTTTATCGTTTTTCTCTTTTTGACCATTCTGGTCATTGTCTTCGTGCTGGTGACGATCATCCTGTCTGCCCGGATGACGGAGCCGTTATATGTCCTAGAGCGCAGCATGGAGGAGGCGCTGGACAAGAAGCTGAATGTCAAAATTACCATCGGTAAGGATGCAACAGCCGAGGTGCGCTCCCTTGGTGAGAGCTTCAATCGGATGATTGATGATGTTGTCGCGCTTATTAACAAGCTTAAGCTGGAAGAGCGGCAAAAGCAGGCGGTTCGTTTCCAAATGCTGCTCTCTCAAATGAATCCACATTTTCTGTTGAATACCTTAAATACGGTTAAATGGATTGCCAGAAAAGAAAAGCAGAAAGAGATTGCAGACATTTGCACCTCTTTGGGGCTAATACTGGAGGCAAGCCTAAACTCGGAAATTGAATTGATTTCCCTCAAAGAAGAAATAAAGCTGTTGCGTTCTTATGAATCCATACAGGCTTTTCGCTTTCGGAATCATTTCGTCATTATTTATGAAATGGATGAATCGGTTCAACACGCTCTAGTTCCCAAGCTTAGTCTACAACCTCTGGTAGAGAATTCCATCGTTCATGGCTTTGACGTGGCTGACGGGTGCGGCACGATTTGGGTGAGAGTCAGAGCGGAGGGAAGCGAGCTTATTCTGGAGGTGGAGGATAATGGTATTGGCATGGAAGCAGCCGCTCTCAAACCGGGAAGACGAAGCGGTCATGGCATCGGACTGAGCAATCTGAGAGAAAGGCTACAGTTGCTTTTTAAGGAGGAAGGCTCCATGGAATTTATATCCGATGCGGAAGGGACCCTGATCCGATTTCGGTTACCTTTGCTGATTGCGACGCCTTATTCACAGGAAGGAGACGGTGGGTATGTGGACGATTTTACTGGTGGAAGATGAAGCGTTTGTCCGTGAGGCCATCCGGGAAACGGTGGATTGGGAACGCCACGGATTTTGCGTTGTAGGTGAGGCAGGGAACGGCAAGGAAGCTCTCGCGGCTATTATGAGTCTTAAGCCTGACGTCGTGATCGCTGATATTGTCATGCCGGGGATGGACGGGATTGAACTATTGAAAGAAACACGGAAGGCGGGAATCCGCAGCCGTTTTATTATGCTGACGGCCATGGGCCACTTTGATTATGCCCGGGATGCCCTCCAGTACGGGGCTTTTAACTATCTGTTAAAGTTGTCCTTAAATGATGAAGTTCTGTTGGAGAGCTTGGGGCGTATTAAGGGATCTTTGCTTGAGGAACTCAGCATGGCTGGAGAGGCGCTTTATCCTTATTATCATCGTATCTGGTCAGGCATTCGGGGAACGGTCGCGTCGGCCGATAAAGATCAGGCCGGAACGATTGCGGCAGCGGAGAAATTCCGCAGTTTGAGCCTTGATATTGTTACCGTTTTAAGCGGAGCTACCCCTTCTGCTGCGGAACAGGCAGGTATCCAAACCGAGGAGTATCAGTTGGTTCAAGCCTTCTATGAGGGGGGGCAGACAACCTTCTTTTGCTGGAGCTTTCAGAAGACGGCAGAGTATGTGAGCTGGAACAAGTCGAACTGTTCCATTGGACTAGCGGCTGGTAGCAGTCTGACTCAGCTGTCTCAGGATTGGCGCTCTGCGCTGAATCAGTTGAACGGGGAGTGGTACGGTTGTAAGGCAATTCCGGTGAAGGAGCGACACGAGTTGCCACCTATCGCGGAGCTGGAAGCCGAGCTGATCCGCTGCTTTGAAGAACGCGACGAACTCAAATGCGCCGAGGTGACAGCTCTGATATGGGACAGCATGGAGATATCGGCTTTTTCCCATATGGAAGTGAAAATGTTCGCTGCGCATCTTCTTCATATGCTAGTAATGCTGGCAGGAAGGAAATCGGAGGACCGGCAAGAAATCAACTCGGCCACCAACCATGAATCGCTGCTTGTCTATGTACAGCATGCCATACTTGAGCTGATCCGGCAGATGAGAGAGGAAAATGTAAGTTTTACAGATCATCCCGAGGTGAATCGAGTGATTCAATATATGCTGGAGCATTACAAGGAAAATATCAAGGTTGCGGATTTAGCTAAGCTGGTATCCATTAACGTGGATTATTTAAGCACCGTGTTTGGCAAAAAAACCAGACTGACGCCGATCGCTTATTTGCAAAATATCCGGATCGAGCAGGCGAAGCGCTTGTTGCTGCATTCCAAGCTAAATGTGGAAGAAATCGCTTTTCAAACGGGTTTTGCCGATGATGCGTACTTCATTAAGGTATTCAAGCGTATGGTTGGGCAAACGCCTAGCTCCTTCAGGCGGGAGAATAACATCTAAGTTTTGTACTATTAATCTGCAAGTTTCAACCCTTATGAGACAAGGGGCGGCTTGGTATAGTTGGGGTGAATCAAACATCCAATTTAAGGGAGGTTGCAGGTAAGATGAGAAACAGAAGATGGATGATTGCAGGGCTGGCGCTGCTTGTGGCGGTGCCTCTGGCACTTGCTGGCTGCGGTGCAAAAGGCGGTAATCAAACGGGGGGAACGTCTCCTGAGGCAAGTACGGCCAGCAGTGACCCGATCAAACTTACCCTGTGGGGAGCGGTACCATCTGAGAATGGTCCCCAAGAAGTTGTAGACAACTGGAATAAACAGAATCCGGACATTCAGGTAGAGTATGTGCGTTTCGTCAATGACGATGCGGGCAACCTGAAGCTGGATACGGCGCTTATCTCTAGTCAGCCCGTGGACATGTACGTGAACTATGATTTCAGCCTTTACGAGAAGCGGATCAAAGCAGGCAACGCGCTGGATCTCAGCAAGTTCTCCGACTACAACGTGGACGATAAAATGGGAGAAGGAGCTGCGTTATGGAAAGTAGACGATAAGTATTATGGTCTGCCGACCCAGAAGGGCTTATCCTTTGTCTGGCTGAACAAGGATATGCTTGATGCCAAGGGACTACCAATTCCGACGGAGTGGGGGCTAGATGAGTTCAGAGATTATGCCGCCCAGCTCAAGTCTGACAAAGTCTGGGGATTGGCGCAAAGCGATTATTACTTCAATGTGCCTATCAACGGTTCTTTGCAGAAGCAAAGCTTACAACTGACAAAGGCCGATGGAACCTCTGCTTTTGACAACCCGCTGACGGTTAAGACGCTTCAGGTTTATTTCGACATGATGTTCACCGATAAGAGCTTGATGCCTCATACGGAGCAAATTACTTCGAAGCCTGCCTTGGACCAAATGTTTGTGAAGGGAGAAACGGCAATGTTGTTCTCTACAAACCAGATATTCCGCACGACGAACAATGTGCAAGAATTTCCACGGACATTCAAGGTCGCGGCGGCTCCGGCTCCCAAGGTGAACAAGGATCAGAGCGATTATATTAACGCCGGCGGCTTGGGTGATGTGATATCCATCAATCCAAGCACCAAGCATCAGGAAGCTGCCTGGAAGTTTATCCAATGGTATGCGGATGGGGGCATGCTACCGATGGCGGCAGGCGGAAGAGTACCTTCCTCCAAGGACTTCCCGGTCGATGAGGCTGTCGCCCTTATGTTCAAAGGCGTGGAAGACACTTATGATCTGGATTCAATCAAGCGGGTCATGTTCGGCGATTTGCCGCTTGGCTTAAGCCGTCTGGACCGGAAGACAGGGACTGAGCAGCAAGCAGTCTATGACAAAGCATTTACCCAGAAGCTGACACCAGAGGAAGCCGCGAAGGAATTGGCACGGATACACAACGATAATTTGAAAGCGTTATCTAAATAGCACCATCAGCCAAGGAGGGGTGGGGAGGTTAGTATCACATCCCTCTGTGGCTGCAAGCTGGATGAAGCTACTACTACATTATATAGAGAGAAAGGCGGTGACCGATCGTGAGTTGGATGAAGCGGCAGAGGCTGATTGGTTATGTGTTTATCGCTCCCAATCTAATCGGAATGATGGTGTTTATGCTCGTTCCGGCCCTGTTTTCCTTTTATTTAATGTTTACGGATTGGGTATTCGCTAGTGGGCAATCCCCGCACTTCGTTGGATTGGATAATTTCAGGATGATGGTGAGAGATGATTTATTTGTTGTATCGGTCAAAAACACTTTATTGGTACTGATTCCTGTACCGATTTCTATTATGCTCGGATTTCTGATTGCAGTCATGCTCAATAATCGTACTTATTTGCAGAAGACTTTACGAGCGTTTTTTTTCGCACCTTATTTTACCAGCGGTATCGCTATCGCTTTCGTCTGGATGGTGCTATTTCAGCCTACTAACGGTCCAATAAATGCCTTTCTACGATCCATAGGCGTATCGGATCCTCCACTATGGTTTGCTTCGCCGGATACGGCGATGTATGCGGTGCTGATCATGATGACCGCCGGCGGCATCGGCTACAACATGATCATTTATTTGGCTGCACTGCAGGAGATGTCTTCCGAGCAGCTGGAAGCTGCCAAGATGGATGGAGCAACATTTGGGCAGTTACTACGCCTAATTATATTTCCATTGGTTAGTCCGACGACTTTTTTCTTGATGATCACGGGCTTTATCGGCTCTATCAAGGGGTTTGGCATGATTTATGCGATAACTCAAGGAGGGCCAGGCAATAGTACGACCGTTTTCTCTATTTTCGCATATAAAAAAGCCTTCAACTTCTATGAAATGGGTTACGCTTCGGCCGTCTCATGGACCATGTTCCTGATCATCCTTTGCATCACGGTTATTCAGTGGGTTGGCCAGAAAAAGTGGGTCCATTATTAACAGAGGGGAAGACGCACAAATGGATACGAGAAATATCAGAATAATCAGAGAACGGGTGATTAAAAGCTTCAATACGATCATCATGACGCTAGCCAGTCTACTGCTGCTGTCGCCAATGATCTGGATGATCAGCACCTCGTTTAAGAAACCGAAGGATGTCTTCACTTATCCGATTCAATGGATTCCGCACGATCCAGTATGGACCAACCACTTTAAGGTATGGATGACGGGAGACGAATTTGCACTCTTCTATTTCAATTCCCTGAAGATTTCTATAATTTTGATGATTGGAGCTCCTTTGCTCGCTGCCTTTGCGGCATATGGCTTTAGCCGTATTCCGTTTAAGGGGAGGGACGGTATCTTTTTACTATATCTATGTCTGATGATGATTCCACCACAAGTACTTTTTGTACCGAAATTTATCATGTTTGATTGGATGAAAATTTACAACACCCATTGGGCGCTCATTCTTCCGGGCTTGTTTACGGTGTTCGGCGTCTTCATGATTCGGCAATTTTTCATGAGCATTCCCCACGAAATATCTGAAGCGGCTTTTATTGATGGTGCCGGTCATTTTCGGATTTTCTTTCAATTATTTCTGCCACTTTCCAAACCGGTACTGGCAACCTTCGCTATTATTGATTTTACTTGGACTTGGAACGATTATGAGAACGCTTTGATTTTCCTGTTGGACAAAAAACTGTTCACGGTACCACTTGGCATGCAAAATTTCATGCTGGAAGCAGGAGTGGACTATAACATGATGATGGCTGCAGCTACAGCGGGAGTCGTGCCGTTACTCATCGTCTTCTTCCTGGGCCAAAAATATATTATTCAAGGGTTCTCAAGTTCTGCTGTCAAAGGATAAACGATTAATATGACCATTAGAGGAATTGAGCGCTGATTCTGGCCTGTGCCTCTGCTTACTCAAGATAAATTTTCCAGACTTTTAAGGTGTGAAATAAACAAAATGAGCTTTTCATACCTTAGAATTTTTTTTGAATAATAACACGTGCTATAAGAGGGGACTTGAAACATGTTTTGGACTGAAGAGAAGCTTGAGCAACGCTTAAATGAGTTGGATGAGTACCGGTATCGAGACTTGCGCCCGATTGGGGAATGGATGTTCACGCCCGATTTAGACAAGATGAACGGCGCCAGGCCGCCGGCAACCCCGAGCTCCGATGCAACGATACAAATCGGTGACCGCTGGAAGGGTCGTGATCTATATGTTTGGTTAAGGCAACGGGTTACGATCCCGTCCGAATGGTCGAAACATACGGTAGTCGGGCGATTCGATTTCGGAAGCACGGGGCCGGGACATAATTCGGGCTTCGAATCGCTGCTTTATGTGAACGGCTCTCCATATCAAGGTGTCGATTCCAACCATATGGAAGTATTCATGCGACAGGAATGGGCCGGAACCGAAGTCGACCTTTGTTTTCGGTTGTGGTCCGGATTGGAGGGAGGCGGAATACCACAGGAGCAAGAGCATCAGTTCAGGAAGGCGGAGCTTACTGTGCTGGACGAGGCTGCTGATGACCTCTACTTTACGGGTCGGGGTGTACTGAATACGGTCAAGGTACTTGAAGAGCATCAGCCGGAACGATTCGAGCTGCTACAGGCACTGGACTACGCCTTTAAGCTAATCGATTGGTCTAAGCCCGGATCGGAGGCGTTTTACAATTCGATCCGGCAGGCAAGAGGCGCGCTGCGTGAGTCAGCGGCGTCGTGGAAGAAGACGAGTCAGGTCGCAGTGCAATGTATCGGCCATACGCATATCGACGTTGCGTGGCTATGGAGGCTGACGCATACCCGCGAAAAAGCGGCGCGCTCTTTTTCCACCGTCCTAAGGTTGATGGAAAAGTACCCGGAATACGTATTTCTGCAAACGCAACCCCAACTGTACGAATACATCAAGGAAGACTATCCGGACATCTACGAAGACATCAAACAACGCATCAAGGAGGGGCGCTGGGAGGCGGGCGGCGCCATGTGGCTAGAGGCCGACTGCAATCTAACCAGTGGAGAATCACTCGTTCGGCAAATCCTGTACGGGACTCGCTTCTTGCAGCAGGAGTTCGGTGTGACCTGTAGTTACTTATGGTTGCCCGATGTATTTGGCTACAGTTGGGCATTACCGCAAATTTTAAAGAAGGCCAACATCGATACATTCATGACGACAAAGATCAGCTGGAGCCAGTACAACCGAATGCCGCACGACACCTTTATCTGGCGTGGTATCGACGGCTCCGAGGTGCTGACGCATTTCGTGACGACGCCGGAGGTTCCCGAATCGACGGTATGGTGGTATACCTACAACGGGTTGATCGAGCCGTACTCCGTCAAAGGAATTTGGGATACGTACCGCGACAAAGGCTTGAATCGTGAGCTCCTGCTGTCGTATGGCTACGGTGACGGCGGCGGCGGAGTCAACCGCGACATGCTGGAGATGCGGCGCCGTCTGAACGAAATTCCCGGCCTGCCCCACGTGAAAACGGGCCGGGCGGGAGACTATTTCGCGAGGTTGCAGGAGACCGTAGAGAAGACGGACCAGTACGTGCATACGTGGGACGGTGAGCTATACCTGGAATACCACAGGGGAACCTATACGAGCCAGGCGTATAACAAACGGATGAACCGGAAGCTGGAGTTCCTGTACCGGGACGCGGAGTGGCTGCAGTCGTTGAATGGGGTTGTTGGCGCTGGATGGAAGGAATATCCACAGCAGAAGCTGTACAAGGGCTGGAAGACGATTATGCGGAACCAGTTTCACGATATTATTCCGGGCTCATCCATTCCGGAGGTTTACGAAGATACACGGCGGGAGTATGCAGAAGCGGAAGTGTGGGGACTGGAGGCCCGGAAGGATGCTGCCGAAGCGCTTACTACGGTGGATCCTATGGCTTGGACGGTGTGGAACAGCGCCTCCTATGCGCGCACCGAGTTGGTTCGGATACCGGCCGAGTCCGGCATGGAATCGGGCCACTGGATCGCCGCGAATGGCAGGGAACTTGATGCCGTAAAATTAGATGATTTCTGGAAGGTCTGCGTTACCGACGTGCCTCCAGCGGGGGGGCTGACCATTCGTTTCGAGCCGTCTCCGTTGGACATGAAGGAAGCACAGCCGAAGTTCACCTATGAATGCCGCAAGCTCACAACGCCATTTTACGTGCTGGAATGGAACGAGTTCGGGCAGTTGACGCATCTATACGACCGTAAGGCAAAGCGTGAGGTTATCGCCGAGGGAACGTGCGGCAACGTGCTTCAGGTGTTTGAAGACAAACCAAAAATGTTCGACGCATGGGATATCGATTTGTTCTACCAGGAGAAACAGCGCGAAATCAGGCAACTCGAATCGGTTGCCTTGATCGAGAACGACGCGTACAGCGCAGTTCTGCGTTTCGAGTGGCGGTATATGGATTCGCAGATCGTTCAGAACTTGACCGTTTACGCAGACAGCCGGCGCATCGATTTCGCTTCTAGGGTCGACTGGCGGGAGAAGCAGCAGCTGTTGAAGGTCGCTTTTCCGGTACAGGTCCGCGCTACGGAAGCGACGTACGACATCCAGTTCGGCAACGTCAAACGTCCGACGCATTGGAATACGAGCTGGGATTATGCGCGCTTCGAGACGGTCGCGCATCAATGGGTCGATTTGTCCGAGCGGGGCTTCGGGGTTAGTCTGTTGAACGACTGCAAATACGGTCATGACATTAAGGACAACATCATCCGGCTGACCTTAATCAAATCCGCTACGTATCCGGATCCGAATGCGGACCAAGGTCTCCATCAATTTACGTATTCGCTGTTTCCTCACTCCGGAGATTGGGTGGCGGATGGTACCGTACGAGAAGCCGCTTCGCTCAATCAGCCGCTAACACTGCTTAAAGGTTTCGCCGCCTTGTCAGGCAAATCGATGCTGCAGCTCGATGTGGATCATGTCATAGTTGACACGGTGAAGAAGGCGGAGGACAGCGACCAGGTTGTAATCAGGCTGCATGAATATACGGGTGCGCGTAGCAACGTTATTCTCTCCAGCGATTTCCACATCGTTTCGTGGCAGGAAACCGATTTGTTGGAACAGCCGATTATCCCGCTTCAAGAAGGTCCACATATCTCCTTTGATATAAAGCCGTACGAAATCAAGACATTCCTTATTGATATGAAACCGTAATGAAAGGGTAGAGGAGAAGAGCTATGCCAATTATCGATATGCCATTAGAACAATTGAGAACCTATCAAGGAACTAATCCACGCCCGGCGGATTTTGATGAGTATTGGGAACGGGCTCTCGCGGAGATGCGCGCAGTTGATCCGCAGGTAGAGCTTGTGCCTAGTAGCTTTCAAGCGCCAAATGCGGAATGCTTCGACTTGTATTTCACCGGTGTGAAGGGGGCGCGAATTCATGCGAAATATGTACGTCCCATGCATACGGAAGCCCCTCATCCGGCTGTGGTAATGTTTCACGGATATTCCGGTCATTCCGGCGATTGGGGCGAGAAGCTGGTCTACTCCTCGCTAGGCTTCTCTGTGCTTGCCATGGATTGCCGCGGTCAGGGAGGAAGCTCGGAGGATGTTGGTGGCGTGAAGGGAAATACCCATCACGGACATATTATCCGTGGTTTGGACAATCATCCGGATGAACTGCTATTCCGCCACATATTTTTGGATACGGCACAATTAGCCGGAATAGCGATGGAACTGCCTGAAGTCGATCCTGAGCGCGTTTATGCAGCGGGAGGATCTCAGGGAGGAGGACTTACAATAGCTTGTGCTGCGTTGGAGCCAAGGGTGAAGAAGTTGGCTCCGATCTACCCTTTTCTTAGCGATTACAAGCGCACATGGGACATGGACTTGGATCAGGAAGCTTATGGGGAGCTGCGTACATATTTCCGCTATTATGATATGTTGCATGAGCGTGAACATGAAGTGTTTCAGAAGCTCGGATATATTGATATACAGTTTCTGGCTGAACGGATCAAAGGAGAAGTTATAATGTCCGTTGGATTGATGGATACAATATGTGCGCCGTCAACGCAATTTGCAGCCTACAATAAAATGAATACGAAAAAGAAACTTGTTATTTATCCTGATTTCGGACATGAGTATTTGCCTGGGTCGTCGGATCGGACAATGCAATTTTTTCTAGAGTAAAGCTAAAAAGCTTGTAAAGTTGGATTCCCAGCTTTACAAGCTTTTTATTCTCTATTATCTTTCGTTTAGCTACGCTCCAATATCGTGTTCAGCGTAGTCCGATCCAATCCGCGAACGAGCTTGATCAGCAGTTCCTTAGCTGCGGCGTAATCGTCCGTATGGATAATGGAAGACGAGGTGTGAATATAGCGAGAGCAAATGCCGATGACTGCGGATGGAACACCGATTCCGCTTAAGTGAACTTGTCCAGCATCCGTTCCACCTGGAGAAACGAAATATTGATACTTGATTTTATGCGTGTCAGCTGTATCTTGAATGTACTCCACCAATCCCCGGTGTGTAAGCATGGTTGGATCATAAATCCGTAGCAATGCTCCCTCACCCAATTTACCGAAGACTTGTTTGTTTCCAGTCATATCATTTGCCGCGCTCGCATCCAGACCAAAGAAAATGTCAGGTTGAATAAGGTTTGCTGCAGTCCGTGCACCACGAAGTCCAAGTTCCTCCTGTACAGTTGCCCCGGAATACAGAATGTTAGGTAATTTCTCCTGATGCAGTGCCTCCATCAACTCAATAGCAAGTCCAACACCATAACGGTTATCCCATGCTTTGGCCATAATTTTCTTCGGGTTGACTAATGGTGTGAATTCACAGATGGGAACGATTTGTAACCCCGGTTTAATACCACAGCTTTCTGCTTCTTCTCTACTATCTGCACCGATATCAAGATACATGGTCTTAATATCTACAGGCTTATTACGCTGAGACTCATCAAGTAAATGAGTTGGAATCGAACCTACAACCCCAACAACGGGTCCTTGCTCTGTAATAACTTGCAGTCTTTGTGACAATACAGTCTGACTCCACCAGCCACCAAGTGGTTGGAAAGATATCATTCCGTTATCGCTAATTCCTGTTGTCATAAATCCCACTTCATCCATATGCCCAGCAACCATTACTTTGGGACCCTGTTCATCTCCCCGGAGCACACCAAATATACTGCCTAGCCGATCTTGTACGAATTCTTCAGTGTAAGCTGACAGCTTTTCTTTGACTGAAGCACGAAGCTCACGTTCAAAACCCGGAGCTGAAGGGAATTCTGTTAAATGTTTAAAAAGCGCTAATGTTTGTTCATTCATATGTTGTTCTCTCCTCTCAGTACATTATAGTATGTACCACCTTTTATGGATTGTCCATGAACCTTTATATGCGTAACGGACACGCACTGATGCACTACCTAGATACATATACTACAGCAAGTTTTAAGGTAAAATAGGGAGGCAAAGTATGATGGAACGATACTCGAAGGACTGGATTATGATCCTTCTTCTGTTTATTTTACTGGTTATTATTCTTCTATGTCTATAATGGTAAACGTATGAGAATTAGAGTTATCCAAACAGTGAGTTTCCTTTTCCATGAGAGGGAGTCACTGTTTTTTTATGCGTAGAGAGTTGTACTTGCGAGGTTTCTATATGGATGATTTACCAAACATAACAAACATGAAAATGACAAATAATGAATACACAGCATTCAGAAAAAACGTAATTTGAGCAGGGGGATGGTCATATGCCCAATAAATCGAAACCTGGGTCGCGGTTAAAAATGAATTCAGTGTTGCTGACGGATCAGGACTATAAGCAAATCGCCGATAAACATAGTCCCAAAAAAAATATCTGGGGTAATTGTTTAAAGGCTTTTCTAGTTGGCGGATTTATCTGTTTAATTGGACAATGTATTACGCAGTTATTCATGACGTTTGCGGGTATGTCGTCTAAGGAAGCTGGAAATCCAACGGTTGCTATCCTGATCATTATTTCTGTGATTCTGACCTCACTCGGTGTATACGATAAAATCTCTCAATGGGCAGGTGCTGGTTCAGCAGTACCGGTCACCGGATTTGCCAATTCAATGTGCTCTTCAGCATTAGAGTCGCGACCTGAAGGATTAGTGTTAGGTGTAGGGGCTA
This sequence comes from Paenibacillus anaericanus, assembly GCF_003994475.1. Lineage (GTDB taxonomy): Bacteria > Bacillota > Bacilli > Paenibacillales > Paenibacillaceae > Fontibacillus > Fontibacillus anaericanus. Next base: position 94,203 of record NZ_RZNY01000008.1, read on the forward strand.
ATATGTTTAAACTGGCTGGGTCTGTCATCGTATTTGGTGTTGTAGCCGCATTTGTTGTTGGTGTAATCCATGTGATATTTGGTTTAGGGGGGGCCCATTAAATATGCTAAAAGGGTCACAAACATGGGAGTTCCCCACGAAACCGATCATTATTGGGGCGGCAACTGTTGTTGGCCCAGATGAGAATGCGGGACCCTTATCCGGAGATTTTGATTTTAGCTACGATAATTTAGAAATCGATGAGAAGACCTGGGAATTAGCAGAACGTAAGCTATTGGAGCATGCTGCTGCACTAGCACTAGTTCATGGGGGGATTGCAAAAGAGGATTTACAGTGTTTTATTGGTGGCGATTTGATGAACCAGATCATAAGTGCGACCTTTGCTGCAAGGAGAATATCTGCGCCTTATCTGGGTGTGTTTGGCGCTTGTTCCACGTCTATGGAGAGCTTAGCTCTCGCTGCACTGCTCGTTGATTCAGGTAACGCAATAAATGTGCTTGCGGGTACGGCTAGTCATAACTGTACGGTAGAGAAGCAGTTTCGTTATCCGACAGAATATGGGTCGCAGAAGCCTCCAACGGCTCAATATACCGTGACGGGATCAGGATGCGCTGTTGTATCTTCGAAGGGTACTGGTCCACGGATTACCCATGCAACAATTGGAAGAATTCAGGATCTAGGAATTAAGGATCCATTTAATATGGGGGCCGCTATGGCACCGGCTGCTGCGGATACGATTATTTCCCATTTTCGCGACACGGGTCGGGGGCCGAAAGATTATGATCTGATTGTAACGGGAGATTTGGCTTCTGTTGGACATGCTATCGTAAAGGAGCTTTTGGACAAAGACGGTGTGTCCATGGAACAGACTGAATTTGGTGATTGTGGTTTGATGATTTACAGCCGAGAGAAGCAGCCGTTTGTTATAGCAGGTGGAAGTGGGTGCGGATGCTCTGCGGTAGTCACTTATGGCCATATCTTAAAAAAAATAAAACGCGGAGAACTAAATCGTGTGCTTATCATTGCAACAGGTGCTCTGTTATCTCCTTTGTCGTATCAGCAAGGGGAGAGCATTCCATGTATAGCGCACGCAGTGGCTCTAGAAAGTGAGGAGATCAGATTATGATTTTTGTATGGGCATTTGTAATTGGTGGTTTGATCTGTGTAGTGGGACAACTGATGTTTGACGTGCTGAAATTAACACCGGCACATACCATGAGTAGCCTAGTTGTGGCTGGAGCGGTACTTGATGCTTTGGGGTGGTATGATCCTTTAGTGAAATTTGCTGGAGCAGGAGCTACAGTGCCAATTACCAGCTTTGGTAACGCCTTAGTTCATGGAGCATTAACCGAGCTGGAAAGAGATGGTTGGGTAGGCGTAATTACGGGGATATTCGATGTCACCAGTGCGGGTATTTCCGCAGCGATCATTTTTTCATTTCTAGCAGCATTAGTCGTCCGACCAAAAGGATAAATACTTAAAAATCGTTACTTTTTATCATATTTAGTGGAGCGCTAAAGTATCTTTCACACTCTCAGATCATGTACAATAGGTTATAGGAAGAAATATACAGCATGAGTGAGTTATCATACACTGTATGGACATTTCTATGGTCTGGGGAGGAAAAATACATGCCCGTTAATGAACAATCTATTCGAACGTTAGCTGCTGTCAGATCCAATTTGGAATCTTGCATCTTGGGGAAATCATTTGAGATCAATCTTCTATTAACAGCGTTACTTGCAGGCGGTCATGTGTTGATTGAGGATGTACCGGGAACAGGAAAAACCCAACTTATTAAAGCGATGGCAAAATCAATGAGTGGTGATTATCGACGTATTCAATGTAATCCTGATATTCTACCCAGTGATATTACTGGGGTGTCTATCTTCCATCCTCATGAAGAACGTTTCGTATTTAGACCAGGCCCAGTGATGACGAATATTCTGCTTACGGATGAGATCAATCGTGCGACCACAAAAACTCAATCTGCGCTACTGGAAGTTATGGAGGAACGTTGTGTTACTGTGGATGGAATAACACATGAACTACCCCATCCCTTCATGCTTTGTGCTACTCAGAATCCGATCGATTTCGAAGGAACTTACATGCTACCGGAAGCACAACTAGACCGATTTATGATGAAATTAGGCATTGGATATCCTGATGAGGGAACCGAGAAGACCATGTTGCATTCGCACAGCCAGGGTCAACCTGTCGACCAGCTTCAACCGGTTACAACGATGGAGGAAATTACGGCGATTCAGTCGCAGATTCGTGAAGTGCATATGAATGAGTCTCTGGTCGATTATTTGTTGTTTATTGTTCGTCGTACGCGCGAACATGAAGCAGTACTATTGGGTGCAAGTCCACGTGCGTCTCTCGCCTTTATGATGGCGGTTAAAGCCTATGCGTTCTTACAAGAACGTGATTATGTATTACCGGATGACATCAAGACTTTAGCTCCATATGTGCTTGGGCATCGCATTTTATTGCGTCCTGACTCACGTATGGATAGCATGAATTCGGGCGTTGTCCTGCAGAAAATTTTACAGCAGGCAAACGTACCGGTGTCAGTAGGACGTTGATCATGCGAGCGGTGATGAGCTCGTTCAAATCAGGATTAACCTCCACTAAATTCTGGAAAGTGGCATCCGTATGGTTAATATGTTTGTTTTATTTATTATTTCAGGGCGGGAAAACATCGTTTATGTTATTTGCCATGGTATCGATCTTGGCTGCCTACTTGGTTATTGGTGGATTTAGCGGTGTTAAGCGTATTAAGGGAACTAGGACGCTATCGCTCGAAGGTGATCGTGGACATCTACAGGCCGGAGATCAAGTTCAGGTGAAACTAGTTCTTAACCTACCACAAATGATACCGCTTCCATATATTGTTGTTCGGGAGTTACTTCGGCGTCATAATGGTCAATCGTGGGCTTTCGAAGATAGCGTGATTCCCCTTAGTCAGGGAAAAGCTTCATTATCGTATCAGACTCCGCCGCTTGAGCGCGGTAAATACGTTTTTTCTTCCACGGAGTGTATATCTAGAGATATTTTTGGCCTAATGGAAAATAAGGGGGAATTTCAGACGGATGGGAAGTTTCATATTCTTCCCCGGACTGTTTTTATTCCTTATTGGCAGTTATACAGTAAGAATTCTCGACTGGCTGGACCAGAGATGGCAACATCGTTATCCCGCAGAGAAGCAACACAAATCAACGGTGTACGGGATTATGTTTATGGTGATCGAATTTCACGGATTCACTGGAACGCTACCGCTAAGACAGGAACGTGGAAATCGAAAGAATTTGAACATGAATCACTTCCAAAGACAATGCTGGTATTGGATGCACACGCTATGAATTATAAGCATTCAGAACAGTTCGAATTGGCGGTCTCTACGGTTACTTCTCTGCTCCAGTATGGGGCCAGGGAGCGGATCAGTATGGGGTTATGTACACTCGGGAAAAATTTTCGGAGTTTTGCCCCAGCCGAAAATTATTTGGAACGACAACAAATGATACACCATATGGTAGATATTCATAACGACGGATTTGGCAAACATAGAGAGAGATTAGAAGCAAACAAGCAATGCTTCCCCTCGGGATCATTCTTCATTCTAATCAGTCCGATGAAAGATGATCAAGCACTCAGTATTATGAACTGGGTGAAAGGTCGACAAATGATACCTTACCATATTCAGATTGGGGTTCCGGGTCATGCTACGGAGACTCGAAGTAGAACCGCTACTTTCCGAAGATCAGAACTCTTATCGGAACGAGGCGTAAAAGGAACTTATGTCTCCTCCCTTCAAGATCTTCCTGCTGCTATGGGAGGTAGGCGTCATGTATAAACAGGACGTATTAAGGAATGTCTTGTGGTACCGTGTTATTAGTATGCTGTGGCTGATGGTCATCGCGATGCAGTGGATTCAATATTCTGAGCCTATCTGGCTAGAGCAGACGTCAACCTTAGTTATTGTAACGTTGATTGTGATCTCTTTGATCGAGATACCGGTACCATTGAAACCTCCTTGGCGGTGGATAATCAAATCCATTGCATTAATTGCAGTTTGGCGTATTGTCCTGACTTACTATGACGTATATGTACCCCAAGGTCCCCTGTTTCCTGATCAGTTTCTGGGGATGGCGCAACAATTCACACCTTATATTTGGTTCTCTTTGTTTGCTTGGGCATTGTTCGAAATTTTGCTCCGCCTGCTCCATGATAGAGTACGAATTTTAATCTTTTTAGGATTTAATCTAGTTGCATTTGCGATATTGGATTCATTTACTTCTACTTATTTATGGGAAAATGTAGCTTGGACAGTATTTGCAGGTCTCGGGTGGTTATTAAGTCTCCATTTTGTCCAGTTTCAGCTTACATATCCGCAGGGCTGGAAACGGTTATTGGAATATCCTTTAGAGATGGTCATAAGCATTGTAATCATCTTTGCTTGTATTCAATTGATAGGTATTAGTATGCCAGTAGTGTCCCCGATACTAACCGATCCTTATACTGCTTGGATTAAAGCCGATAAGCGTTCTGGGGGGGAAGTAGGACTCGTAGCATCGAGTGATTCAACTGCGTTTAGTAATACAATAACGACTGAGGATACCGTATCTGGTTATAGTCGAGACGATGCTAAACTTGGGGATGGCTTTGAATTTAGTTATAACACGGTTATGACAGTAGATTCGCCGGTAAGGTCCTACTGGCGTGGTGAGACACGCCGGAATTACACGGGTAAAGGTTGGAGTGACCTCACAGTTGAGGCAAGAGATTTGGAACATTATGCTCCTGGAGGCATTCTAACAAATGGCTCATCTGGCAAGTTAGAAACACAAACAGTTGAACAGACTTTTACAATGCAAACGGATTATAAGTATCCTGTCATATTTGGTAGCTATGCTATTCAAAGTGTAGAGCTAATAGATGATAGCGAGGATACCAAGGATGTTGGGTATGAAGTAGTTAACCTCCCCGTAAATCTGTTCTGGGCAAATCGAGAGTCAGAGATACACTTGGACACAGAAATCAATGAAAACTCGTTAATAGGCTACCCTAAGAAATATAAAGTAGTCTCCCAAGTCCCGATTATTCCAATCGCGGAACTTCGAAGTGCTAGTTACGAATCACTTTACAGTAATTCGACTGAAAAGGACTACTTACAGATTCCTTCAGGTTTTCCGCAACGAGTAGTGGATCTAGCTGAGGAAATCACAGATGTCGCATCTACCCCGTATCTGAAGATGGAACTGCTTCAGGAGTATCTTCGTGAAAATTATGAGTATACAAACGAACCTGATGTATCTTTGAAAAAGAGTAAGGATTTCGTTGATGGGTTTCTGTTTGAAGTTAAGGAAGGCTATTGTGATTATTACTCTACCGCTATGGTTATGATGGCACGTTCGTTAGGCGTTCCTGCAAGATGGGTCAAGGGATATTCTTCGGGTAGCTTACCTGATTATGAACAAATGCAGCATCTTCCTTGGCAAATTCAGCAATCTATGGGTGGAGAGTACCGAGTAACGGATGCAAACGCTCATTCTTGGGCTGAACTGTATTTCGGAGAATACGGATGGATTCCTTTTGAAGCTACTTCTGGTTATAGCGCTTCGATTCTTACTACGAAGGATGACAGTGAGGAGACGCTTGCTGAGGTCCTGCTAGAAGAGGCCGGCAAAAATAAACAGAAGTCAGGTTTTCTCTCTTACCTTGGTCCCGGTATCCAAAAAGCGATCATCGCTGTAGTGGCGGCAGGTATATTATTGTTAGGAATTTATCGATTCCACGCTGCATTATACTTTGGTTTTCTGCGGTTACGAATGGGTCGTTCATTAACATGGGGAGACAAAATTATCTTTGAAACACAGCGCATCATGAAGAAATTGCGAGGAAGAGGTTGGTCACGGGCCGATCATGAAACCATGAGGGAATCATTCCAACGTTGGACATTAGAACAGCCACAGTTAAGTGAACCTTTGAATCTTCTGCTCCTGCGGTTTGAGAAAGCAAACTATAGTCCAGATGCTGTAACACTTGAAGAATGGCGATCTGTGCAAAATCTGACACGGCAGATTCTAAAGGGATCAAGTAATGCCGTTCGTAGAACATAATCTGCTCCTCAAATTTAATTTAAATTGGAAACGTTCCTGTATGCCTTGCGCTCAGGACGTTTTCTTTTATAAAATAAGAGGAAGTTGGGGATAGATTATGGTATAGTTTGTCGTATGAAACCGAGGTGAACGTATTTGTTTGAGAGATTTATGCCAAAGTTACGCGTGGATAGCGTGTTCGATATTGACTTGGATGATCTTTATGCCAAGGGTTATCGGGGCATCATTACGGATTTGGATAATACCCTGGTTGGAGCTAAAGCCCCATTGGCCACACCTGAACTTATGGAATGGTTACAAAAGGTGAAGGAATCTGGGTTTAAACTTGTCATTGTGTCAAACAATAATATGGATAGGGTATCGATATTTTCCAACCCTTTAAATATCGAATTCGTGCATTCCGCAAGAAAACCATCAAGTTCACCTTTTCGCAGAGCGATGGGATTGATGGGTTTGAGTTCCGACGAAACGATTGTAGTTGGCGATCAAATGATGACTGACGTATATGGAGGCAATCGTCTCGGATTATTTACTGTACTGGTGCTTCCGATTGCGATCGGCGAAGAAGGATGGGGAACTCGTATTAACCGTCAGTTGGAGCGAATTGTGAAACGGAGACTCGGTAAGCATGGAAAATGGCTGGAGGAGGAAAAGAACAAATGACAGAAGAACAGAGCGCAAAGGGCGCTCTAAGCTGTAGTGGCTGTGGCATCCAATTGCAGAGCGAGCAGCAAGACAAACCAGGATATACCCCTGTACAAGCGTTAGAGAAGGACCCCGTTATATGTCAACGATGCTTTCGTATCAAGAATTATAATGAATCCTCTTCAGTAACAGTGGAGCAGGATGAATTTTTGCGACTACTAAGCCAGATAGGTGAACGTCAAGCGCTCGTCATTCACATTGTCGATATTTTTGACCTTCAAGGTAGCGTTATTTCTGGACTAAAGCGGTTCGTGGGTAACAACCCGGTGTTGCTAGCGGTCAATAAGACCGATCTGTTGCCTAAGGTAACGAATTGGAACAAGGTTAAGAACTGGGTACAAAAAGAAGTGAAGGAACTGGGCCTAAAAGTAGAGGATATCATCCTTTGCAGTGCGAAACAGAGCAGTGGCTTCGATCGACTTCTGGATGCTGTGGCAACCCATCGTGATAATCGTGATGTATATGTGGTTGGTGCAACCAATGTCGGCAAATCGACACTAATTAACCGACTCATTCACGATTATAGTGACCTAGACCAAGAGCTTACGGTTTCTCGTTATCCTGGAACAACGTTGGATATGGTGCATATTCCGCTTGATGACGGTGGGTCCATCATTGACACACCAGGGATTATGTATGCTTCACGTTACAGTGAGCTGGTGAGTCCAGAGGATTTGAGTATCATTATGCCGGACAAACCACTTAAACCCGTAGTATATCAATTGAATGAAGGACAAAGCATCTTCTTTGGTGGATTTGGTCGTTTTGATTTCATTAAAGGTGATCGTCAATCCTTCACTTGTTTTGTCAGCGGACGTATTCCGTTTCATCGGACGAAGCTGGAGAGAGCAGATGAACTATTTGCAACTCATGCTGGGGAAATGCTGGCTCCGCCAAGTAGAGAGAATTTGACTAAACTTCCTGAGTGGACCCGTCATGAATTTCGGATTGCCAAAGGAAGTCGATCTGATGTTTTTATCTCTGGACTCGGTTGGATTAAGATCAATGGAGATACCGGAGCTGTTGTAGCTGTACACGTTCCGAAAGGACTAAAAGTGATGGTGCGTCCTTCTTTGATATAGAATACTTGGGTAATTCGCTGTTTACCAAGAGAGCTAGGGGGAGAAACTATGGGTGAAAACGGAATGGGACAAGGCGGACTACCGCTGTTACTGGGTGTAATGGGTGACCCCATTATTCATTCAAAGTCTCCCGCGATACATGGGGCTGCGCTTGCAGCCTGCGGAATAGATGGTAAATATGTGCCTCTACATGTGAAAGCCAATCAGCTGGAGGAGGCCATCAAAGGGATCAGGGCACTTGGATTTCGTGGTGTCAATGTGACTGTTCCACATAAAGTGGAAGTGATGAAGTATTTGGATCACTTGGATGACGGGGCTCGATATATTGGCGCGGTCAATACAATCGTGAACGATGAGGGTCGGTTGATTGGATACAATACAGATGGAATCGGATATATCCGGTCCCTACAAGAGGAAGTTGTTCCTGATTTATCAGGGAAATCGGTATTAGTATTAGGATCTGGTGGAGCAGCACGCGGAATTATTTATGCGTTGCTCCTGCAGAAGCCAAGAAGCGTAGTTGTTGCAAACCGCACGGAACAGAAAGCTAAAGAGCTGGCTACCGATTTATCTCATCTTGGTAACATTGCTGGTTGCGGTATGGATCGCGTTAAGGAATATATTCAAGGTATTGATGTTGTAATCAATACGACTTCTGTCGGCATGTTCCCGAATATCGAGGAGATGCCGATAGATCCTGATCTAATACCTAATGGAATTATTGTCAGTGATCTTATCTACAATCCATTAAAGACTGAATTGCTACGTCATGCTGAATTAAAAGGCTGTCAAATCCATAACGGTCTAGGTATGTTCTTATATCAAGGTGCCTATGCATTCGAGTATTGGACCGGATGTTCCGCTCCGATCGACTTCATGCGTAAGGCAGTTATGGATAGTTTGCATAAATAATAAAGAATGTGAAATTCTATTTTGCTAGTTAAGGAGTTTTGAAAGAACATGTTAAGTGGAAAACAAAAACGTTATTTACGGAGTTTGGCACACGGACTTCAGCCTGTATTTCAAGTAGGCAAGGGAGGAACGAATGAACAAATCATCCGGCATATTTCGGAAGCCATCGAAAAGCGGGAATTGATAAAGATTTCGATTCTGAACAACAATATGGATAACCCTCAAGAAATTGCTGAGGAATTAGCGGCTGGAGCAAATGCTGAGCTTGTACAACTCATTGGCAAAACGATCATTCTTTATAAGGAATCGCGCGATCACAAACAAATCGAGCTACCTTAAGCTGAAGTGGGAGGACGGAATATGAAGAGAGTCGGAATTCTTGGAGGCGCCTTCGATCCGATTCACCTAGGTCATCTGCTGGCTGCAGAAGCGGCCCTAGAACAATATCGACTAGAAGAGGTATGGTTCATGCCTTCTCATATACCTCCACATAAGCATCAAGCAGGTGTGAGCGGAGAGCAAAGGCTGGAGATGGTGAGAGCAGCTACCCAGAACCATCCGGCTTTCAAACCAATCGATATTGAACTGCGATTAGGTGGGGTCTCCTACACCATTGATACGATAAGGGAAATCAGGAAACTACATCCTGAGTTGGAGCTCTATTTCATCATCGGTGCGGATATGGTAAACTATCTCCCTAAATGGGAAGGTATCGAGGAACTGACACAAATGCTTAAGTTTATCGGCTTACAGCGACCCGGTAGCTTTCTAGAGTTGGATACGTTACCGTCCTTCATCCAAGAATCAGTATCTTTAGCGGAAATGCCGCTGGTCGATATTTCGTCAAGCTTAATCAGAAGTCGCCTGGCTGCCGGTAGGTCAGTACGTTACATGGTGCCTGAACAGGTGTATGAATATATGACGAGGAGCGGATTGTATGGAATACACTCGGGATGAGCTAATCGCAGCCGTATCAAGTGGAATGCCTGCTAAACGCTGGAAGCATACTGAGGGCGTTATGGAAACCTCGGTCCTTTTGTGTGAAAGGTTCGGTGCTGATCCACAAAAGGGCGATTTGGCAGCATTGTTACATGATTTGGCCAAATATTGGCCCATCGGGGAACAGGTAGCCGTAGTGCGGGATAACAACCTTAATACTGATTTACTCCAGCACGATAAACAGTTACTGCATGCTGAAGTTGCTGCTTTTGTATCGCGGCGGGATTATGGGGTGGAAGACCCTGAAGTATTGGATGCCATTCGTTACCATACCTCGGGCCGAATTGGTATGACCTTACTTGACAAAATCGTCTGTTTGGCTGATTATATCGAACCGGGGCGGGACTTCCCAGGTGTAGATAAGATCCGCGATTTGGCTGAGCACAGTCTTGATGAGGCGTTGATCGCTGGATTTGATTCTACGATCTCCTTCTTGATCGAGAAGCGCAAAGTCATCTTCCCACTCACAATGCTCGCTCGGAATGACTTAATTCAAGGTCTTAAGCGATAGCACTCCCATATAGTAGCAGGGAATCATCCATGTAATCTACTGAATAGCTGTTATAGTTAGGAGTAGCAGGAAATTCTCCATGTAATATACCGCATAACTGTAATAGGTATGAGTAACAGGAAATTCTCCCACTAAATTTGGCATAACGAGCTATTATGGCGAAATTTTGCTGGATTAACTGGAATTTTTCCAGTTAATTAGGATGTAAGAGTCATATCGTTTATAATAGCGGGAGCTTTTCCCGCTAATGTTTTTGTTTCTACCCAAGTGTTATTTTGGGCAGAATAAGTTTATTATTTACAAGCTCTAATCTTGTGATGTTAGGGGCACGAGGTGTGATTCGGAACTGAAGAAGCGAAGCGTTCGCCTTTGCCATGTGATTATAACCCTTTAGGGTGTTATATAATCAAGATAATCACAGGGCAACAGCGATCGTAAGTCTGAATCATTCCGACTGCCCTTGCTCTTCATAACAATTTTATGAGCGATATCCCTAGGAGGTTGATTAAATGACAGTATCACCAGAACAATTGTTAAATATAGCGATACAATCAGCAGAAGATAAGAAAGCGATGAACATCGTAGCACTCGATTTACAAGGAATTTCATTGATCGCAGATTATTTCGTTGTTTGTCACGGGAATTCAGATACACAAGTTCAAGCGATTGCCACTGAAATCCGGAAGAGAGTCCATGAATCTGGATCCGTAATTCGTGGGATCGAAGGAATGGATTCTGCACGTTGGGTCCTGATGGATTTAGGAGATGTTGTTGTGCATATATTCCATCGTGATGAGCGTGAGTTCTACAATATCGAACGGTTGTGGTCTGACGCCAAAGTTGTGAACAACGTATGAGTCTAATCGCGGGAACCATGGTGTCCCTGCCGATTGACAGGGAAGTATCACCTTATGGCTATTTTTTAAGTGGGGGAACACAGGATGTTCTACTCCATTATTCTGAGGTCACTCATCCAGTGAAACCAGGTCAAACTGTTGAAGTGTTCTTGTATCACGATACAGAAGGTCGACTGGGGGCTACGATGAAGAAGCCTTATTTGACACTGGGTGAGCTTGCTCTCCTAGAAGTCGCTGATATCCATCCGCGACTAGGGTGTTTTCTAGAAATGGGACTCGGTCGACAACTCTTATTGCCGATCCGGGAACTTCCAGAACTTCCTGAACTCCACCCGCAGATTGGTGATCATGTCTATGTAATTATGGACCATGACAAACAAGGACGTCTAAAGGCTAAATTAGCTGGAGAATATGAGTTGTCGCCGCTTACGTTCCATGTTCCTACGACCTGGAATAATCAGTGGTTAGAAGCTACGGTGTACAAGCCATTACAGATGGGGACCTTCGTTATCGTAGATGGTGGTGTCCTTGGGTTTGGTGTCATCGGAATGATTCATTCCTCTGAACGGAGCCGCTTGTTACGACTGGGTGAACGGGTTAAAGTTCGTGTGTCCCACATCCGTGAGGACGGACGAGTAAATCTATCTATGATGCCTCGTAAGGAAGTTGGACGAGATGAAGATTCTGAACGGATCTTGGCCTATTTAGAAGAACGTCCTGGTGGAGGAATGCCTTTCTCCGATGTAACACCTCCTGACCTGATCAAACAGCGTTTTGGCATTAGTAAATCGGCGTTCAAGCGTGCGATCGGTAAGCTGATGAAGGAAGGTAAGGTTACGCAGAAGGAGAGCTGGACCTATCTTGTGAAACCCGAGAATGAGGAGAGCGAAAGCGGAGAATAAGCTCCAGAAAGTGATGTGACAGCATGGCTTCATATCGTAAATTTGCCTATGTATACGACGAACTGATGGAGGATATGCCTTATCCGGATTGGGTTCGTTTTGCACAGACGGCATGGGAACGGCATGGTGTACCGAAAACCGTTGTGGAGCTTGGTTGTGGCACGGGAAGTATTACGATCCCACTTGTGAACTCTGGCTTTGAAGTGACGGGAATTGATATATCAGCAGACATGCTGTCGGTTGCTCGCCGCAAAATGGATAGTACAACGCAGGGAACTCGTTTATACCGTGAGGGTAGCGTCCGCTGGGTACAGCAGGATATGACGGAATGGGAGTCTACAGAGCCTGTTGATTCTGTTATTTCATTCTGTGATTGTATAAACTACCTACTTGAAGAAGAGGATGTTGTTCGTACATTTGCGCGTACCTACGATGGTCTGAAGCAAGATGGCACTTTTCTATTCGATGTACATCATCCGAATACGTTGATCCGGTATGAGGAGGAACAGCCCTTTATTTGGGATGAGCGTTCTGTATCTTATATTTGGACTTGTGAACGGGACGATACAAGGAATGAAATAGAGCATCATTTGACGATATTTGCACGCGAAGAGGAAAACGGGGTAGATATGTACCGGCGGTTTGAAGAGACACATATTCAGCGAGCGTATGATCCGCAGTGGATCAAAAGTGAGCTATTAAAATGTGGATTCCGCGAGGTGAGCTGTTATGCTGACTTCGAATGGACCCCGGCAACAGATGATGCTACTAGATTGTTTTTTGTGGCCGTGAAATAATTATGGTATTATGACAAATAAATGGGGACCAACTACAGTTGGTTTGCCATTTTTTTTTGTTTATTGCACTTATTTCAGTGGATTATGACTTGTATTTGGCGCTTATTGGGACCTAAATTAAAAATAAATAGTTATTGTGTATATAATTCAGTATAATTGAATGTAAGAGATGTTCTGCGGATGAGATTGTTTATATTGATCCATTAATAAAGGGTCATAACTATAGCGTAAGTTTGCGAACGAATTGTAATTGAGTGAATTAACAACATATAAGTTACGGAACGAAGACTAAGAACATATCGAATTAATTACGACCCATTGGGGTCTATCTATATTTTGCCAGAGAGGATTAATCACATAATGAATGAAATAGCTACTACACCTGTAAGAACACGTCGCTCCAAATCATCCCCACCACCCGTCCGAATTTTTTCACTAGGCGGCATTGGTGAAATCGGTAAGAACATGTACGGTATCGAGTTTAAGAATGAGATCATACTCATTGATGCAGGGCTAAAGTTCCCAGATTCTCGTCTATCAGGGATAGACTATATTATTCCGGATATAACTTATTTGGTTAATAATAGTCACAAAATTAAAGGCTTATTTCTAACACATGGACATGAGGATCACATTGGTGCGATTCCATTCCTGCTTCGTCAACTGCAAATTCCGATCTATGGTGGTGCGCTTACCATTGGTTTGGTGAAGGCGAAATTGGAAGAATATCGTCTACGTGGGCAAACTGAGCTTCACGTTTTCCAAGAGAACGATCGGTATACTTTCCAACATTTAAGCGTGCACTTTTTCCGGACAACCCACAGTATTCCCGACGCATTCGGTATAGTTGTGGAAACTCCATACGGATCTGTCGTTCATACGGGTGACTTCAAATTTGACTTCACACCTGAAGATAGACTGGCCGACCTACCCAAGATGGCAAGTGTTGGCGGAGGAGGAGTCTTGGCTTTACTAGCAGATAGTACGAATAGTGAGAAGGAGGGTTTCACGCCTTCGGAACGAAAAGTAGGAGATGCTATTTTAGACTCTTTCCAGAAGTGTGAAGGACGGATTCTATTTGCGACTTTCGCCTCTAACGTTCACAGACTTCAACAGGTTGTAGAGGCAGCGATCTTATGTAACCGAACAATTGCCGTTCTCGGACGGAGTATGGAAAAGGTATTCACAATCGCTCAGGAGCTTGGCTATATCCGTATTCCTGACGGGATGATGATCGACATCAAACAAATTGATCGTTTTGAAGATCAGCAGATTCTAATCGTATGTACTGGTAGTCAAGGTGAGCCTAATGCGGCGCTCAGCCGAATTGCTTCAGGTTCCCATAGAACCGTGCAAATATATCCAGGTGATTCCGTTATCTTCTCCTCTTCACCGATTCCTGGAAATACGCAGAATATTAACCGAAGTATCGATTTATTAATGCGGGCAGGAGCCAATGTGATTTATGGAAATAGCGTAGGTATTCATACCTCGGGTCACGGATGTCGCGAAGATTTGAAGCTAATGTTAAGTTTTATACGCCCTAAATATTTCATTCCTATTCATGGGGAATATCGTATGCTACTTAGTCATCGAAACTTGGCTATCCAGACGGGGATCCCAGAAGAACGCGTATTCATAATGGATATTGGTGATACACTTTCGGTGTATCGTAACCGCGCTAAACGTGGGAGAACTATTCCAGCGGGAGAAGTATTTATCAGCAATGGTGAGATGAGAACCTTTGAGGATGCTTTGCTAGAAGAACGGGGAGAATTGGCCCAAGAGGGAATCGTTATTGTGGTCATGACTGTGGACAAAACAACGCAACAAATTCTATCAGGCCCTGATATTGTGACTAGAGGTTTTGTATATATGCAAGATGCCCGCCCATTATTGAGACGTGCTGAAATGATGTTGAAGCGGAATCTCAATAAACTGAGAGAGCGGCAAGAGTATGATCACGCCGCCTGGACTCGGACCACTTATAAAGTGCTTCGGAGACATTTCACGAAGGAAGTTGGCAGAACGCCTCATATCATGCCTTCAATATTGGAAGTTTAAGTTTCTTGAATTGAATGATATAAAGTTTAGAACAAAGAAGGTCGCCTAATCTTAGGCGGCCTTCTTTGTTCTAGTGATAAAAATTGGAGATATATGTTGAAACTTACGATATACTATAGGTAAATATAACCAATTACACCTAATCGTTCTTGGAGGTTGTTCAATTGACAATGGATATTACGGGAAAGCCCAATGTAATGAAACGAATCATGGTTACTGTATTTCGGGATACTAGGCCGGTTATCTTAATGTCTTTATTGCTAGTGTTTATACTAGCCGTTTATCTGAGAATGGACTTCCTTAATTCTGTCGAGCATAATCTATCTCATGATTCTAAGGGATATGATGTGATGGTCAGACAATGGATTGAGGATGGTGTGTATGCGTACAAAGATACTGAGCCGAATGCAAAAGTAACACCAGGATATCCAGCATTCATGGCTATCGTTTATAAAATGGTGGATTACACCAAACATGATCCGTTTTATATGATTCGGTTGATTCAAGTGTTTCTTAGTATGTTCACTTTATATCTAATCTACCGCCTAGCCAGAAGGCTGGGAGGGGCTGGAGTTGGGCTGGGCGCTGCCGCTATTGGTGCTGTATATCCATCATTCATATGGAGTAATGGAGCCGTTCTTACTGAGGTTTTATGTACTTTTTTCTTAACGTTGTATATCTATGTTCAATTGATTTCTTTGGAGCAGAAAAAGATGTCTTTTGCGCTATTAAGCGGTGCTTTACTGGGACTAACTGTGCTTGTTCGATCTGAATTTCTACCGATCCTACTGGTGAGCCATGGCGTGGGATATTTGTGGCAGAGGAACTTTATGAAGATCCTGAAGTTATTACTCATTTCAGTAGTGGGCACAGCTATTATTCTATCCCCATGGGTTATCCGAAATATGATTACTTTGAACAAGGTGATTATTGCCTCAACTCAAGTGAATCCTTTTGCTGCTGGAACGTACCCTTATAAGAATTATGCTGACAGAATGGTTGAGACGAAGGGTAAAACTCAGATGGAAGTTGCCAAGGAACGGATACGCGTTGGTTTTACAGAGCATACTTTGAAATATGTTACATGGTATACGGTGGGGAAATTAGCTTACATATATGGGAAAATGTTTTCGGGAAGCGGTCATACTCCTTTTTATACGGTCATTCCAATTCTTCCGCAGAACATTCTTCATTGGGGATTGATCGGGTTGTTCCCATTAAGTTTCGTTCGAGGGATTCGCCTATGGAAAAGTCCAGGATTTCTACTAGTTACGATCGTGGTAGCTATGTCCACGCTGCGTTTGTTGTTTGTACCAGAAACGAGATATAATTTCACAGTCATGCCCATGATTATTATACTAGACTGTGTTACGGTTGCTGCAATGATTCAATGGTACTCCGAGAGAAGATTAAATAAGAATATAAATCTAGGTAGATCCGGTGCAACAGGTTAGAGTAAGAACGGGTTTCGACTAGGGTGTATTGACTTTTCGACTATTTTAGATATAATGGTGGGTGAATAAATCGAAATAATTTGCGATGACAAGGAGTAGTAGTTTCGTGATGTCCACCCAGAGAGACGGCGATTGGTGAAAGCCGTTGGGCAGCATAAATGAACTCACCTTGGAGCTTATGATGCAAGCATGTTTGGGAATAAGGAATTTATTTTCCTTAATATTTTCGATTCATGTGTAACATCATCGTTCTCACCCGCGTTAAGGGTGCAAAGTGAGTGGAGGACAAAGCATGTCCGACACTAACTAGGGTGGTACCACGGGAATATACCTCTCGTCCCTAGCGATGATTCGCTATGGATTGAGAGGTTTTTTTTACATTTGAAGGAGGATTTAACATGAGTGACACAACAGTATCTCGCGACTTTTACAATGCACAGTCCATTGAACCGAAATGGCAGGCATATTGGGACAAACATGAAACATTTAAGACTCGGGAAGAATCAGGGAAACCAAAGTTTTATGCGTTAGATATGTTCCCTTATCCCTCAGGAGCAGGGTTACATGTAGGCCATCCTGAAGGTTACACGGCAACAGACATCATTTCCCGTTACAAACGGATGCGTGGCTACAATGTACTTCATCCAATGGGTTGGGATGCATTTGGTTTGCCAGCAGAGCAACATGCTCTTGATACGGGTGAGCATCCTCGCCACTTTACAGTTAAGAACATTGACAATTTCCGACGTCAGATTAAATCGCTCGGATTTTCTTACGATTGGGATCGAGAGATCAGTACGACGGATCCAGAGTATTATAAATGGACCCAATGGATTTTCATTCAGCTCTTTAATAAGGGTCTTGCTTATGTGGCTGAAGTACCTGTTAACTGGTGTCCCGCACTTGGAACGGTACTGGCGAACGAGGAAGTTATCGATGGCAAGAGTGAGCGTGGTGGACATCCAGTTGTCCGTAAGCCAATGCGTCAATGGATACTGAAGATAACGGATTATGCAGAGAGATTGTTGGAAGATCTAGAAGAGCTGGATTGGACAGAGAGCATCAAGGACATGCAACGTAACTGGATTGGCAAATCCGAAGGTGCAGAAGTTGTGTTCGAGATTGAAGGACATGATGAGAATTTAACTGTCTTTACAACTCGTCCAGATACACTATTTGGCGCCAGCTACGCGGTGCTTGCACCGGAACATGACCTAGTTGCTAAGATTATGACGGATGCTCAGCGGGATGCTATTAAGGCATATCAAGAGCAGGCGAGTCGTAAGAGTGATCTGGAACGGACGGATCTAGCTAAGGATAAGACAGGTGTATTCACTGGTGCGTACGCGATTAATCCTGTGAATGGTGCAAAACTACCGATCTGGATCGCAGATTACGTATTGGCTGGTTATGGTACTGGTGCGATCATGGCGGTTCCAGGACATGACGAGCGTGACTACGAATTCGCGAAACAGTTCCAATTGGATATTATTGAGGTTGTATCTGGTGGAGATCTTGCTAATGAACCTTATGCTGGCGATGGCCCACATGTTAACTCCGATTTCCTTAATGGACTTCGCAATGATGAAGCGAAGAAAGTGATGATTACTTGGTTGGAAGAGAACGGTAAAGGCCGTGGCAAAATCACGTATCGTCTTCGTGATTGGTTGTTCAGCCGCCAACGTTATTGGGGTGAGCCTATTCCAATTCTGCATTTAGAAGACGGTACGATGAAGCCAGTTCCTGAAGATCAGTTACCGCTGCTCTTACCAGATGTGGATCAGATCAAACCATCCGGTACAGGCGAATCTCCACTTGCTAACGTATCTGAGTGGGTGAATACAACCGATCCAGAGACCGGCATGCCGGCCCGCCGCGAGACGAATACGATGCCGCAATGGGCGGGAAGCTGCTGGTACTATTTACGGTATATCGATCCTCATAACGATAAGGAACTTTGCTCTCCAGAGAAGCAAGAGCAATGGTTGCCTGTGGATCTCTATATCGGCGGTGCTGAACATGCGGTTCTTCACTTGTTGTATGCCCGCTTCTGGCATAAAGTACTGTACGATCTAGGTGTTGTATCGACGAAAGAGCCATTCCATAAGCTTGTCAATCAAGGAATGATCCTCGGAGATAACAATGAAAAAATGAGTAAATCCCGCGGGAATGTTATTAATCCTGATGAGATCGTTAATGCTCAAGGCGCAGATACTCTACGCGTATATGAAATGTTCATGGGTCCATTGGAAGCAACCAAACCATGGAATGTTAACGGCGTAGAAGGTGTACATCGTTTCTTGGCTCGAGTATGGCGCTTATTTATCACAGAAGATGGAACTCTGAATGCAAAAATTTCAGATGACCAAGGCAGTGATGACTTTAAACGTACTTGGCACAAGAGTATCAAGAAAGTGACGGAAGATTTGGAAGCACTTCGTTTCAATACAGCGATAAGCCAATTGATGATCTTCGTTAATGAAGCTTACAAAACAGACACAATTCCTAAAAAAGCGGCTGAGAACTTTGTGCAAATGTTAGCTCCACTTGCGCCTCATATCGCCGAAGAATTATGGGAACGGCTTGGTCACAACGAAAGTATCACTTACGAACCATGGCCGACCTTTGATGAAGCATGGACGGTTGAGTCTGAAGTTGAAATTGTTGTTCAGGTCAATGGTAAAATCGTAGACCGGACCAAAATTTCCAAAGACCTTGATCAAGCAGCAATGCAAGACCATAGCTTGAATCTTGCTAGCGTGAAGCAAGCTATAGAAGGAAAAACAATTCGCAAAGTTATAGCTGTGCCTGGTAAACTCGTCAATATCGTGGTTGGCTAAGTCATAAGGTAAACTTGCTGCGAATGCTAGTGACAATTTATCAGCCTCGAGTGTTCTGAGCGATGTTGTTAAACGAAATTTCTAGCTTACTGAGGTCCTCATCGTATTTCCGATGAGTGACTTCAATCAAGCTGGGGAACACGCCCTGTAGGCGTGATTCTAGAATCGCTAATCCTTGGGCAGTAACTCCACCAGGGACAGCAACACGTTGTTGTAACTCTTCGAGTGTGAAGCCACCTTCTGTTAGCAATTTGCCGGTACCTACAAGCATTTCTGCTCCCAGGATGGTGGCTTCTCTTCTTGAGATGCCCGTGAGCTCTGTGGCAGAATCTATCCATTGCTGTAGGATGTATGAGATGAAGGCAGGACCACAGCTTGCAATGTCCGAGGCGATCCGTGTTTCCGTCTCTCTAAGGGCAAGAGGAGTTCCCACAGAAGACATGAGTTGTTTCAGTAGGATTCGGTTCTCTGGTTGGATTCGCTTGCCGTAGATGCAGAGTGAAGCTCCACTATGTACTGAATTCGTGATGCTAGGTATGATTTTAGCAACTTTCGATGGGATAAGATTCTCAAGCATTTGGATGAGGACAGGGCTTGTGATAGAGATGACGATTTGATCTGCAGTTAATACGTCACGGATTTCTGAAATGACGCTTGGGAAATCGAGTGGTTTCACACATAGGAATATAATATGGCTCCCTCGCGCTGCTTCAACGTTGCTATGCGTGATATGAAGTCCTGGATGCCGTTTGGCTAACAGTTCTGCTTTATGTGATGAACGATTGGTGGCATAGATGTTGTGCGGTTGTAAAGCACCGGAACGCAGGAAGGCTCCAATTAGTAAACTACCCATAGATCCTGTCCCGATGAAAGTTACCTTCATCCTGATCCCCTTTCCGTGCAAATTGCACATATCTTCGTCATTTATATATGTATGCATCTTGAATGGATCTTCATGACTTTGAAAGACAGATTCTTTTGAGATGGGGTGCATGGGATGAAAAAAGAGTATATGTTAATTGCGGTTGTTTCGGCGATAATTGGGGCTGGGCTCATGTTTGTGGCTGTTGGAGGAAATGGGAACTCGGGCATTGAAGGATGGGTTCCTGTTAATAGCGAAGTTGTATCGGCTATGGAGAAAAATGTTGATGCTGTGGATAATCCACCTGGTAATGCAGTAACTGACGTTGTTAAGCCCGCTGATATAAGCAAGCAGGAGATATCAGATACTGCGACTTCACCAGTGCAGCAACAGCAACAACAGAGCGACCTGATTAACATTAATACGGCGGGATTGGCTGAGCTACAGGACATTCCAGGTATTGGCGAGAAAAAGGCGCAGGCCATAGTTGATTATCGGAATACACATGGTGCTTTCATCTCTGTAAGTGATCTTACAAAGGTGAAGGGAATCGGTGACAAAATGCTGCAAAAAATGAAGCCTCATATTGGGCTTTAAGAACAGGAGACAATTAGGATGAATCATGACACACGTAAAGATTGGGATACGTATTTCATGGATATTGCTTATATGGTGTCGACACGTTCACGATGTAATCGGCGGCATGTCGGTGCTGTGTTGGTTCAAGGTAAGAAGCTGCTCGGAACAGCGTATAATGGGGCACCATCCGGTGTTCCCGATTGTTCGGAAGCCGGCTGTATGATTGCGGAAGAGTACGAATTGGTTACGGTGGATGCCGAGGAGAAGATGATCAAAAAACAGCGCTGCGTGAGAACCATTCACGCGGAGCAAAATTTGCTACTGTTCACGGATCGGATTGATCGTGAGGGATCCAGTGTCTACGTTACGGATCAACCTTGTTGGACATGCGCGAATATGCTTGCGAACAGCGGAATTACGGAAATCGTATTCCATCGTCCTTACCTGAAGGATGCGGAGAAGGTAACTGCAATGATGGATCAGAAAGGGATATCGTTCCGTCGTTTGGATGCATATCAACCTCCACAAGAAGCAGTGGGTAAGGTAGAAGATTAACTATTAATGTTTAAGATGATTGTAATTTAAATCGGAATATAAGATCGATTGGGGAAGAACCTCCATCTGCTGGTAATGGCAGAGGGGGTTCTTTTTTGCGTGTAGATAGCGAGATTTGTAAAAGAGGGGGGTTACATAAGATGAATCGTAGACCGCTCACAGCGGCAGCCTGTTGCTGGATTGTTGGCAGCGGAATGGCCAGTCTATATGAAGGGTCAACACTTTGGTTGTTATGGGCTGGAGTGTCGATGTTCTGCCCGCTTCTGGTGGCGATAAGGTATGTTCCGTGGACACGAATTCTAATCCTCTGGCTGATTTTCTCGTTGGGTGCTGCTTATTGGATATATAACGATGGGAGAAATGTGAGCCACATTCCGGATGCATTGCATGCTGATCGTACAGTACCCATGGTTGATGGGGCGGCGGTTCAAGCAGAAGGGACGATTATTTCTGCGGTAGAAATCGATGGAGATCGTGTTAGTTTTGATATGTCACTTTCAATGATCGGGCTTGTTAATTCTTCAGGAAGTGGCACAAATTCTCTTGCCGAAGAAAGGGCAGCTGCTGGAGAACGAGTGACGGTACAGCTTCGACTTTCCACAATTGAGGAACTTGAGATTGCAGAGAAATGGCGACGCGGGGAGGACATCAAACTGAGTGGTAGTTTGGGACGTCCCGGAACAGCTACAAATTTCGGAGGATTCAATTATTTTGATTATTTACATAATAAGCGGATTCATTGGTTAATAAAGGCTAACGGAGCCTCGGCGGTTGAGAACGCAGCGGGGTCTTTCAATACAGCTACCTTCTTCGGGTGGATTGACAACTTGCGCGCTGGTATCGGAGACATCATTGGGCGATTATTTCCGGGTTGGCAGGCTGGCTACATGAAGGGGCTCATTATTGGATTATCCGATGAATTAGAGCGTGATAAATATGAGCAGTTTACTGGGCTTGGACTGACACATATATTGGCTATTTCAGGTAGTCATGTGGCGATTAATGTGGGTCTCATCTTTGCTGCGCTTAGACTATGTCGGGTAACGAAGGAGAGAGCATTACTTGTTGTCTTCTGGTTTCTTCCTGCTTATGTGTTGATCACGGGCTTCTCTCCATCGGTCATTCGCTCTGGGATTATGTCAATGCTTGGCGTATATTTACTGCAGCGAGGCCTACTAAAGGACGGGTTAAACGTGCTGGCTGCAGCGGCTCTTCTGATGTTAATATGGGAACCTTATTTCTTGCTAAATGTTAGCTTCCAGCTCTCATTCACCGTCACTACGGGATTAGTTCTATTTGTTCCTTTGATGGTACCTTATTTCTCTTGGCTCCCTCAGAAAATT
This sequence comes from Paenibacillus anaericanus, assembly GCF_003994475.1. Lineage (GTDB taxonomy): Bacteria > Bacillota > Bacilli > Paenibacillales > Paenibacillaceae > Fontibacillus > Fontibacillus anaericanus. The sequence continues at coordinate 116,787 of NZ_RZNY01000008.1, forward strand.
CGAGGGGCTGTGGCTATTACTGTTGCTGCGCAGATTGTTTCTTTTCCACTGACGCTATATTATTTCAACCAATTTTCGTTACTATCGCTAGTAGCTAATTTATGTTTGGTTCCTGTGATCAGTATCATTACGTTACCAGTCGGAACTGCTGCTTTGTTACTCGGTATGATCTGGCTGCCGTTAGGAAAGTGGATTGCATACCCTATAAAATTCCTGAATTCGGCTACGTTTCTAGTAACAGAATGGTTGAATGGACTAAATGGATTTATGACGTACTGGAAGTCTCCCTCCCTGCTGTGGATCATGGCTTTCTACGGGGGCGTATATCTTCTGTTGTACTGTGGTTCTCAAAGGGTCAGACTGCATCAGCATGCCACAGTTACAGCTATGAACGATACGGTTCCGCTTCTACCTCTTCAGGGAATGGAGATGCAGCGTGGCTTCGATGACAGAAGCTTCCGTCTAGCGTGGAAAAGGATAGGAATAAGAGTGACGCTAAGTGCCATGGTGGTCATGCTGCTATATACGGGATATCAACCTGTTAATCGTAAAGGGATAGGTCATGTACAGTTTATAGATGTCGGTCAAGGCGATTGTATTCTCATCACTACACCAAGCGGTAAAAATATATTGGTGGACGGAGGGGGGACTGTGTCTTTTAGAAAACCCAGCGAAAGTTGGCGGGATCGAAAGGACCCCTTTGAAGTTGGGGCTAAGACAGTTGTTCCTCTACTTAAGAAGCGAGGCATTCATTCTCTCGATGCTGTTATTATGACGCACGGCGATCAGGACCATGTGGGTGGATTGCAAGCCGTTCTAGAGCAGTTTCCTGTTCATTCATTGTTGATGAATGGAAGTTTAACTGATTCGAAGACGGTGACGAAGCTGATGTCTACGGCGATTACCAAGGATATACAGATTTACTCCGTTTCACGGGGCATGACACTTAAGCCAGATGAATTGACGACATTCGAATTCTTGTTTCCCTTGTCTGCAAATGAGGGGACAGGAGAAATTCCCTATATAAAAGAACAAAATCATGAGTCGGTGGTATTCCGGTTACAAATGGACGGAGTTTCATTTCTATTTACTGGGGATATGGATGAAGCAGCCGAGCAGGAGATTGTGGCCATGGAAAAAGGTAATCAGGGCGGCGGTAGCGCTATGCTCATAGATGTGATGAAGGTAGCTCACCATGGGAGTAAAACATCGACCTCCGCGACATGGCTTAACTACTGGAATCCCAAGATGGCGGTTATATCCGTGGGTGCCACCAACAGCTATGGACATCCTTATCCCGCAGTAGTAGAGCGGTTATCAGGGCAAGGAGCTAATATCTTGCGTACCGATGTGGATGGTGAGGTTCAAATGGAAGTACAAGCAGGTGAATTAAGAGTACGCCGAAGATTGCCCTAACTGAACGGTAGGAGCGTATTCAATTATCTCTGTATTGGCGGGGGGATTCTGCCCAAAGTGTGTCTGGGTGACTTGACATGTTTTTTTTGGTATCCTAGATGAGATTGATATCATAACATTCCTTTTATACATGAAAAATTCTAATCAAAAAAGAAGATCAAAAAAAGAAACAAGTTTGCAACATATTGTCGGACAATATCGTCTGTAAGGTTGCAAGGAAGGGGGAGCCTTTGTGGTGGAGCATGGACTCATCAGAGCCGCTCAAACGGGCGATCGCGACGCTCTAATCACCCTATTGCGAGAGATTGAAAATGATGTGTACAAGACAGCTTATTATATTCTAAACAATGAGCAAGATGCTCATGATGCAGCTCAGGAGGCACTTATCCGAGTTTATACAAAAATTAATTCCTATGAAGAAAAAGCGCAATTCAAAACGTGGGTGCAAAGAATCGTCAGGAATATTTGCATTGATAAATTTCGGAGAAACAAGCCGACTGTTTCGATTGATGAACATGAACTTGTGTTTGAAGGAAAAGAGAGTGTCGAACGTGAAGTAATGTCCGGCTATATTGCACAGGATATTCGTGAAGCGATCGAGCAGCTCCCAGAGCAGCATCGAACTGTTATCGTTCTAAGATATTTACAGGATTTATCGTATAACGAAATTGCTGACTGTTTGGACTTACCGTTGAATACGGTTAAATCTTATCTCTTTAGGGCCAGACAGCAGCTACAACATTTACTCCAAGATTATCAGAAAGGTGGTGTATCAGGATGATTTGCCCGGAGGTGGTGGAATGGATGCATCGTTATGTAGACCATGATTTGAACGAAGAAGAGAGCCTTCTTCTGTTCGGGCATCTTCGTCACTGTGAGGATTGCGCCGAGAAGTTTGAACTTCTACAGAAGCTATCCGCTCAGTTGGATGAGCTTCCCTTAGTTGTTCCAAAGTATAGTATTGTTGATGCAATTCTCCCTCGATTGGACGCCATTGACCGGGAACGTCAGGAAGAAGAAAGCGCAGCTGAAGAAATGTCACCTGTGGTTTCCCTTCCTCTAGAGTTTGATCCGAACCGTAGGACTCAGCGCAAACCAAGTTCGCGGCGGGGCCGTCTATATAAGACAGGTGCACTAGGAACTATAGCAGCTGCTGTGATTTTAGGGATCTTTATAACCCAATACGAACCGCAAACGATACCTAATGCAGAAATGAAGTCAACGAATCAAAGTAACTCCCTTAGTTTCACTAGTTCGGAGACGGAGAGTTCAAGTGGAGACCAAGCACCTTATGATGGGGCTACTATGGATAAAGTAGTAACTGAGGATTCCGTAGCGGATACCGGTAAAGGAGATAATGCGCTGGGAGGGAATGATGCCCCTGCCGAAGCAAGCTCCCCGACAGAGGTCTCCGAGCCTGTACAACAACCGTACAAAGCGGATAAAGAGGTGCCAGCCGTTAGTGGTGATAAACCCAAGGATTCTAACCGCGAGGCAGCTACGCCTTCCAATAGTGGAGATCAAAAGGATAGCAATCAATCCCTTGGGGCATCCCCCTCTACAGGAAATAGTGAAGATGTAGGATTGGATCCAGAGCAATCGATTAGAAGTTTTCTTTTGGAGAACGATGAGGGGGATGTAGGGACTGCTCCGATGGCTGCAACGAATCATTGGACTTCCCCTAATGGTATCTTTCAAACTGAATTGCTGGACGGACATCTATATTTATATAAAGTAGTTACCCCCGAAGTAGAACGAACTCTAATCGTTGACCAATCGATTGAGGGCAACTGGGTCAATGGAGCATGGTCGCCTGATAGCAAGTCATTCTCTTATGAGGTTGAGCTGAACGGAGAGAAGACTTCATATACAATTGATCCGGAGAAAGCTGCTAACACGGAAACTGTTACTCCATAGATATGAAGTTTGCACCATTTACGGAGATATGGAATAGGTTAAGTATTATAGAGATAAAAATGAATGACCCTGAATCGTCGTATGACCGCTGGCGGGAATGTTTCTAGAGCTTTTCAGCCCGCGTTTATATAGATGTTCCGGGACAGAGGGATCTTTCGCTGTGAGGCGAAAGGTCCCTCTGTCGTGTTACGAGCACTACAATAGATGCATTCGACTAATCCAAAAAATCGAAGTATTATAGTAAGAAGTAATGGGGTCTTAAGGGTGAAACTATATACCTTATGGCAAACGGATTATAGATATAAATGTGGAAGGGGATGCCAAATGGACGCTAAAGCGGCGATCAAGGAAATCAAGCAGGGGCATGTATCCCCGCTTTATTTATGTTATGGTACCGAGAAATATCAGATACAGGAATTTATAGGTGTACTCAAAGAGACGATAGTTGATCGAGATCAACAAGATTTCGGGATAGCCACGTTTGATCTAGTTGAAACACCAATCGAAGTTGTAATAGAAGAGGCAGAGACGTTACCTTTCCTCGTAGAACGTAAACTAATCCTTGTTCGTGATTCGTCACTATTTACAGCGGGAAAAGAAGGCGGCAAGATTCAGCATAAAGTAGAAGCCTTACTATCATATATTGAGAATCCTGCTCCGCATAGCGTGATTGTCTTTGTAGTCCAAGGGGAGAAACTGGACGAGCGTAAGAAGATAGTCAAAACGATGAAGACGGCGGCTACGGTGTTATCCTTCATGCCTCTAGGCGGGGGGGAACTTACGCAGTGGGTTGCCCGTCAGGCAGAGAAGCAAGGATGTACGATTGGACGAGATGCTGCTGAGGCTTTGATTACGGCCGCTGGTGTACAGATGGCTGCTTTGGCTACTGAGATGGACAAGCTATGTTTGTACGCGGGTAAGGGCGGTGTAATCGGTGTAGACGCTATTAATCTACTTGTTGCGCGCAGTACAGAGCAGAATGTGTTTGTGATGGTCGAGTGCATCGCTGGATTGAAGCTGGAGCAAGCCATGGATATTTTCTACGATTTACTGAAACAGCGTGAGGAACCGATCAAAATTGCTGCGTTAATCGCACGTCAGTTCCGAATCATGTTGCAGGTGAAAGATTTGGCTCGTCAGAGCTATTCGCAGCAGCAGATTGCTTCTCAGCTAGGGCTACACCCCTATGCGGTTAAGATCGCGGGCGAGCAGGCCCGTAAATTTGAACCAGCCAAACTTCGAGGGGTACTATCGGAATTGGCTCAGCTCGATTACCAGATGAAGAGCGGGCGAATCGACAAAGTTCTTGGATTGGAATTATTTTTACTAAAGCTAGCAGTATAAATACGTTAATCACCATGTCAGTCATAAATATGTGTTGATTTGATATGGGGAGGAAATTACGTTGAAAAAAATGATGCTCTCTTGTGCCTTGATATTGATATTAAGTTTTATGAGTGTTGGAGTTGTAAGAGCTGATGCGTTACCTAATCTCAAACCGGCCTTAAGTGAGGTTGAAACTGTTAGTAAACAGTTATATGTGATTTGGAGAGACGGGAAATATGGATTTATTGATAGTACAGGGAAAGAAATCATTAAAGCTGTGTACGACGGGGCTGGCTCTGAATATGTACATGCGCAGTCAGTTTATGTAATAGATCAATCCAAAGGGATACAAGTATATTATGATGCCAATGGAAATGAGCTCTTTGAATGTCAGATCAATCAATGTAGCTATTTATCTGAAGGAATGGCTGTATATGAACAGAAGGTTATTCAATCGGACGGAACCTATGTTAAGAGATACGGTTATGTGAATGATAAGGGCCAGCAAGTCGTTGAACCTGTGTTTCATCGTGCATCACATTTTAAAGAAGGGCTGGCCCGGGTGAATATGGGCAAAGCTGGCGGCTACATCGATAAGAACGGAGCACAGGCTATTCCTTTGCGTTTCAGTAGTACGACTGATTTCTCTGAAGGATTGGCTGTCGTTCAATTGACGGTCAGAGGTAAGTACGCTTATATTGATAAATCGGGCAAGATGGTTATTCCCGCTCGCTATACTTATGCCGGCCCTTTCTCGGATGGAGCAGCTGTTGTGAATGTGAATGGAAAGTATGGATATATCGATCGTAAGGGTAAGTATATTCTTACCCCACAGTTTACTGCTGCCCAGCCTTTTTCTGAAGGGTTGGCTTTTGTAGAAAGGAACGGAAAATCTTTCTATATTGATAAACAAGGTAAGAAAAAGATCCTCAATCTTACAGCAGGCGGACGATTCGTAGATGGTCTGGCACCAGCAAGTACCGGCCAGAAATACGGGTTTATTAATAAGACTGGGAAGTTCGTTGTAAAGGCTGATTTGGAATGGGCAGACTCATTTGTTGGCGACTTAGCCTGGGTGTATGTGAAGCTAAATGAGACGCCCCAAGGTACAGATGGCTACATTGAGGGATATATGAATAAGCAAGGTGAACTTATATGGACTGGGGTACGCAATTAGCAAATAAAATCAATATCCTGCACCAAAAAGACCTGAACGAATTCGTCCAGGTCTTTTTAGGCTTAAGTTTATAAATAGCGACTCTTACGCTTGTTGGGACGTAAGGGCGTTTAATTTTTTAGCCAAGCGGGATTTCTTACGGGAAGCTGCATTCTTATGGATCAAACCTTTAGATACGGCTTTGTCCAATTTCTTAGTAGCAGCTGCGAAAGCGGTTTTAGCTACTTCCACTTCGTTGTTCGCTAGAGCAGTATCGGCAGTTTTCACCACTGTACGTAGAGCGGACTTTTGCGAAATGTTAAGAGCGCGGCGCTTGTCGTTCGTTTTTACACGTTTGATTGCTGATTTAATGTTAGGCATTGCATTCACCTCCTGTAAAGCATATATATCAACCCAGATGATTCACAACTTAAAATATTTTATCACGCAGCAGGTTAAAAAGCAATAAATTCATCATAAATCGTAAAGTCTGCATAATCGGTTTGTCTCTCCCACACAATATAGGCAAGTAAGGAAAAGGAGGACAACAAGACATGAATTTGGATTTACGGGAGTATTCGGTTCGCACCGATTTGGCAGTGGAGTCTAAAGCGATTGCAGAGGCCGAGCATGGTGGTCCCGTGCCGGGACTGCATGAGGATATAGATGAACTGGATGGTATTAAGGTTACACGGCTTGATGTTCAGGACGAGGCAGCATCACAGAAGATTGGTAGGGTTAAAGGACATTATATTACATTTGAAGTTCCGGGCCTACGTAGTCAGGATACTGAGCTTCAGGAAAAAGTTTCGAGTGTTTTCGCTAAGGAATTTTCTGGATTCATGAAGAAGCTTGGAATACAGTCTAATGCCAAGGTGCTTATCGTCGGGTTAGGCAACTGGAACGTGACACCAGATTCACTTGGTCCCCTCGTCGTAGAGAATGTCATGGTTACACGCCATTTCTTCGAATTAACGCCAGATCAGGTGTCTCCAGGATACCGTGATGTTAGCGCGATCGCTCCAGGAGTACTTGGTCTTACAGGTATCGAATCAAGCGATGTTGTACAAGGAATTGTTGATCGTACGAAACCTGATTTGATTATTGCGATTGATGCCCTGGCTTCTAGATCGCTGGAAAGGGTCAACACTACCATCCAGGTTGCTGACATTGGTATTCATCCAGGTTCAGGCATTGGAAATAAACGGCGGGGTCTTACGAAGGAAATTTTAGGTGTTCCTTGTATCGCTATTGGTGTCCCAACTGTGTGTTACGCCTCCACGATTGTGAACAATGTGTTTGATATGATGACAGCACACTTCAATGACGAAAGTGGCGGAGATCAAGCTCAGAGCAAGCAGATTATGGGGCTCCTCACCGATTTGAATGAAGGAGAGCGACTAGGTCTGGTAAAAGAAGTGCTGGAACCCCTCGGACATGATCTGATTGTGACACCGAAGGAGATCGATGAATTCATTGAAGATATCGCTAATATTATTGCGACTGGGCTAAATCGTGCACTGCATGAAGCGGTAGATCGAGATAACGTGGCTGCTTACACGCATTAATTAGAGTAGCACCCACCCCTAACAGAACAATCTATGAAGTTCGCAATCTAGCGAACTTCTTTTTTTTGTGAGAATTGGGGTTCTATCTTCCGCAGTAGGTTCATAGATTTGAAATATAGAGATGTTCAAAAAATCATCTATTGATCACGTAGTAATTCAAGAAGTACATTCGGCATCGAATCTGATTCCAACCCTCAAAGTCCGTTGCTCATGTAGGTTTGCCTACATTCCGCTACTCCTTTTTCGGTTCGAAATCACCTTCTCGGTGCTGAATAGTCGATTTTTTGAACTCGTATTAATAGAGATGTTCAAAAAGTCATCTATTGTCTGAAGGAGGACATACGAATATGAAATTCAGAACCTGGAACGTTGGAAAGATGAGACGTAATCTAATGCATGTGCTCGCCATGGGCCAAACGTTTCTGCTACTGTCGGTTCTATCCGTGGTATTTTTTGTTTTGTTAGGGTTTGGCGGTATTGCAGAGAAACACTTCAACACTTCACCTGTTACCTCTATGAAGGGATTAGCGTCTTCCCTGTCGAGCAATTTTTTTATCGGAATGCTAGGTATGGAATTGCCACAAAGTACAACGGAGAAGCAAGCCCCCACCTTTTCGGGAAAACAAATGACTACGTTTGTGTTTCAATTGCTGACGGATATTAATCCCTCTGATCCGAAAAGCCTTGTTGCTCGTGAAGTGCCAGGCTTAGGTGCAGATAGCCCCATACTGCTGCGTACTGGATCGGGGAACGAGACGGTGCAGGCACCGGAGGACTATCGCCCTGGGACTGGAGCGGAAGGAAGTGCACCCGATCATCAGGATCCAGGAGACATTACACATCCAGAGCCTGATGTTGAATCAGGGCAACCTGAACCTTCTGAAGCCCCAGATGGGGGAACGAAGGATCCGGAAGATCCAGCCATCAAACCTGGGAACAAGAATATCTTCATGATCTATCATTCTCATCCACAAGAATCATATAATCCACTATTGGGCAAGGACATCGATAACCCTGGGTCGACAGATCGCAAGAAGAATGTAGGGCTCGTCGGAGACATCCTTTCTAAGGAACTCGAACGTAAAGGTGTTGCTTCTCTCCATGCTTATGAGAACTATGCGGCTACAGTAAGTGGCTATAATTATAATTATTCCTACAAATATACGCGCGAAACGATTAAGCAAGCTATGGCGGAAAACGGTAAGCTGCAATATTTTATCGACATTCACAGAGATTCGCAGCGTCATGAGAAAACAACGACAACGATCAATGGAGAGACTTATGCGCAAGTGTATTTTATCATTGGTCACGGTAACGAGAACTGGCAGAAGAATGAAGCATTTGCGAGTTCCATTCATGATCGTCTAGAGAAGTCCTACTCAGGCATATCACGAGGGATCTGGGGCAAAACATCATCGCAAGGAAACGGGGAGTATAACCAGTCTATATCACCTGAGAGCATATTAATCGAGATCGGCGGGATAGACAATACGAAGGAAGAACTAGAACGGACGACTAAAGTATTGGCCGGGATACTGGCAGATCTGTATTGGGAAAGCCAAAGTGCAGATAAAGCAAGCTCTTTGACCAAGGATAATAAGAAGGTATCCACACCAGAAAAGAAAACTGCAACGAGCAAAAAGTCATAATGGACGAGGTTGGAGAGAAGGTAATTTAGATGGAAGAGAGTGATCTCCATGGCCAAAACGATGAGAAATGGTCTGCTGTATGGCATCCTACTTGTAGTAGGCGTTACCTTTGGGATGCAGATGGCGGAGTCGGGTACACGAACCACTTATGGACCAAGCCTAGATAACGGTGCATCTACCGTTACAGGCCAGGTTGTGGCCCCTGCTGGTCAAAGCGTTGTGCCAGAAAGTACGATACAGCAGAAACCCACTCCATCAGTGGCTCCTGTAGAGACGGTTCAGACGCCGGCTGATTTGTTGCTTCCTCCTCCTCAGCAGCCCCCTGTGGATCGATTAGCAGATAAGACAGCTAAGTTGTTACAGCAGGTATCCAAGAGGGGGATCCATTGGGTAGCTTCGTGGTTTGACTCCTCTACAGAGTGAATGGAAGAGGGAATACAATTAATTCTGGATGCGTAGTTTGTTGAGAGAGATAAATTTGTTATACTAACATTATATTATGATACAAACTGTTAGCGTTCATATGTTTCCCGGAGGGGTTTTCTTTTGAAAAAAATTACGATGCAGCAAATTGCCGATCATTTGGGCGTCTCGAAGTTTGTCGTCTCCAAAGCTCTATCGGGCAAAGGTGGCGTTAATGAAACGACGAAAGAGCGGGTCATTCAAGCTGCTTCTCAACTCGGTTATTTTACGCAAAAGAGCGGATACGTTAAAAATATTGTGCCTACGAGCATTCCCTTATCGACTGATCCTAATCAAGGGACGGTTCTTGTTCTTATGCCCAATATCCGCTTTCAGAACAAGGATTCATTGTACTGGGGCAAAGTATTGGAAGGCATTTCGCGAGAACTTGAGCTCCGAAGTTTGGGTATGATTATCGTTTCAGAGCCGCGGGGAGATCATTTCTTACAAGCAATAAATCCGGAAGGGATATTAGGTATGGTGGGCGTGGGACAGATTGAGACCTCGCTGTTATTAGAAGCGCATCGCACTGGCTTTCCGATGGTACTCGTTGATCATGAAGATTACCTTATTCCTTCCGATACGATATTTGCTAATAACCCCGATGGGATAGCGCGTATTGTGAATCATTTAATTGGTCTGGGGCATAGAGATCTGCATTTTCTTGGTAATGCATCCTTCTCACGGAGTTTTCGTGACCGGTGGATTGGGTTTCGCAGTACATTGGAGGATAACGGCTTGAAGCCGCAGGAAGATCACGATGATATGCTGATGCTTGAAGGTATTGAAACAGGGCAATTTCAAGAACGATTTATAGAATGGGCCCAGCGAAGAATAGACTCGAAGACACTGCCGACAGCTTTGGTCTGTGCTAACGATTTGATCGCAATTACGGTTACAACAGTGCTAAACTCCCTGGGACTGACGGTTCCAGATGACATTTCAGTTACTGGGTTTGATAACATTGATGACTCACTTCGGAGTCAGCCTGCACTCACGACGGTAAATGTTCCGAAGGAGCAAATGGGGCAAAGGGCAGTTAGGATGCTCATGGATCGACTGAGTAACCCAGGAATGGCACAGGAGAAAATATTGATTGCGGTGGATGTCGTCCACCGCGATTCCACGGCTGAGCCGAGTCACTGAGGTCGGAAGGGCCATGTGATGGACAGGATAATCCGTTATCGTAGCGGGTTCCTAGACGAATGTGAGTTGAATTGATAAGAGGCCGCGAGAATAATCGCAGCCTCTTTTTGTATGCAATCGTGTTATTTTACAAGTGATAAATTACGGTTAACTAGCTCAATACGCTGCTGAACGCAGGCGTAAGTACGAAGCGGGTCTTGCGGCGTGTTGATCACATAGTCGAGCAAGCGGTCTAGGGTTGTTGTTGCCACATGAATTCGCGTATCGGAAGAAGCGTAATATATGTACACTTCACCGTTATCGCGGGCGATCACGCCGTTACAGAATACAACGTTAGATACGTCGCCAACACGTTCTTCGCCTTCCGGAGCAATCAAATGACCTCCTGGCGAATAGATGACGCGATGAGGGTCATTTAGGTCAGTAAGGAATGCGTACAACACGTAACGGAGTCCTGCAGCGGTATTTCGTACACCATGCGCAATATGTAACCATCCCTTAGGTGTGCGGATTGGAGCAGGGCCTTGACCGTTTTTAACTTCCTTAATCGTATGATATTGACGCTCATCGACGATGATTTCCTCATCAATGATGGCATTTTCAATGGAGTCTGCGATACCCCAACCGATCCCTCCGCCTGATCCGGTGTCGATGAATCCATCTTGAGGGCGAGTATAGAAGGCGTACTTTCCATCTACAAACTCGGGATGTAGCACCACGTTGCGTTGCTGTGGAGATTTGGTTTTCAAGTCAGCGAGACGTTCCCACGACTTCAGGTCTTTGGTACGAGCGATCCCGCATTGGGCTGTAGCGCTGGACAAGTCGCCTCTTGGAGCATCAGGATCCTTACGTTCCGTACAGAACAGGCCGTAAATCCAGCCGTCTTCATGTTGTACGAGTCGCATATCGTAGACATTAATGTCAGGGTCTTCTGTCTCAGGCATAACTACAGGATGATCCCAGAAACGGAATCCTTCTACACCGTTGTCACTTTCAGCTATTGCAAAAAATGATTTGCGGTCCACTCCTTCAACACGGGCTACCAGATAAAATGTACCGTTTATTTCGATAGCTCCAGGGTTAAATACTCCATTGATTCCAAGTCGTTCGGAAAAGAAGGGATTGCTCTCTGGATTGAAATCATATTTCCAAATGAGGGGAGCATGCTCGGCAGTTAGAAGAGGGTTCTGATAGCGGTCATAGATCCCATTACCAAAAGGGATTTTTTGATTGGGGCGTGCGATAAGTTTCTCGTAACGAGCGGTTAGTTCCGTTTTGCGTTCATTATAAATTGATGTCATGTGTAAACCTCCATATATTTTTTTTATGAATGATGGTTGTGATTACTGTTCAATCGATGTAACATTTCCAAGCATGCTCTCCCGTTATGGTAAGGACATTTCCAGACACTTACTTTGGGATCGTGAGTCAGGGGAACTCCTTGTTGGTTGACAGACCAGTACCACTCACCGTGAATCTGATCGACAATATAATTACGAATAAAGTTCCATGAACGTAGGGAGGCTTCTTCAAACTTGGAATCCCCTGTCAATTGAAAGGCGTTGTAGAAGCCGATCATAGCTTCCGCTTGCGGCCACCAATCTTTATTGCTGTCTGTAATACCACTCTCATCGGCTTCATTCCAGATACCGCCATCTTCGTCTACGCCTTTTACTAAAACAGCTTCAGCCATCTGAACGGCAATATGTTGCACCTGGCTCAAGAGCTCTGAATCACCGAGAACTTCGGCTGCTTCAACGAGTAACCAACTTCCCTCGATATCATGACCGTAGGAGATGTGATGGGACTTGATAGTCCATTCTTCATCGAAGAAGAGACGGAAGTGGAAGCTATCCGGATCGATAATATGATTCATGGTTACTTCAATTAATTCTTTCAGCTTCTCTTTTAAATCAGCAGAAGGCCAAATTCGGTATAGGTTTGTATAAGCCTCAAGAACATGGAGATGTGTGTTCATAGATTTCTTCTCATTCAGGTCCTTATCGCTCAGCGTTAAGTCATCCGTCTGCCGCCAATCTCTGGCTAATGCTTCAACATATCCTTGGTTTATAGAATCGTAACTATGTTTCTCCAGCAGATAGAATAACTCACTGGCTTGATCCTTCAGTTCCTCACGGCCTGTGGCTAAAAAATATTCAGCTAGCGCATATATAACAAAAGCCTGACCGTATACTTGCTTTTTATCCTGCATGGGATTCCCTTGATAATTGACCGTCCAAAATAATCCACCGTACACCGGATCTACAAATTTACTCTGCAGATAAGTATAAGCCCGATCCGCCATCTCCAAGTATTTCCTGTTGTTAGGATACTTGCGGGAAGCTGCGGCGAAAGTCCATAATATTCGGGCAGTTAGTACGAGACCTTTATCAGATTGGTCATCTTTATTCATCGCTTGATCGATATGACTGATAAACCCACCATTTACTTCATCCAGCGTGTGTTCAAGCCAGAAAGACAATATATTATCTTGTAACTCCTCTTCAAGTTGGCGCTTCCAATCTGTATGATTCATTAATTTATTTCACTCTCCTTTACGTCTACGAATTCCCTGGTCTTTGAAACGTAGTGCTCTGCAACAACAGACTCAGCTTCTTTGCCGAAAACACAGTAATCGTCGTTAGTGGGGGCTATTTCCTGAGGATAAAGGACTGCTGGCCAATCCCAGAGCATAAATCCTTGAACCCACGACCTGGCCTCACAAGCACTGAACATCGTACGGTAAAATTCTGCCTGTTCCGATTCGTTGGGATTACCGACTAGCATCCAATCATTCGGAATAGCACTTGAACCTGTCCGACTTGGACATCCTGCTTCCATGAAGAAGAAGGGCTTGTTATATTCCATAACGACAGTCTCTATCCGATCTAACTGTAGTTCCCAATCATGGATGGGATAGTAACCGCTGGATGAAATGATGTCCAAGGCATCCCACCAAGATACGTTATCTTCTTGATATTTATCACAGTTATAGGTGATAAGTCCGGAGTAGACTGCCCTTACCTCCGATATGAGGTTGCGCCATTCTGTCTCACGGCGATCCGTTTGTACCATTTCACAGCCAATGCAGAACATTTCGCATCCCGTCTCTTCGGCGATTCTAGCGTAATGGATGATGTAACGGTTGTAGGAATGGAACCACTGAGACCATTTCGGCTCACAAGGTACATCCTTGTCAAAGAAATTAATATGAGCCCGCCAAGTCCCGTCAGAACAATTGACGATGGGCTTCAAACAGATCTTCAAACCTAGTGATCGGGCTTTATGAATAGCCCATTTCACCTCATCATCACTTACTGTAGGATTCTCCCAGAAGGGGATTTCAGTGGAATGAGCGGTTTTTTGCATCGCTGAGAAGGCTATGGCGGTCCAGTTGACTTGCGTCGTAGCTGACATTTGCTCCATAGAAAATGCAGCAGTAGTGTTGGCCCAAGTGCCACGTTCGCCCATGAATCCCCAGGTCATCCCTGCGATATATCCCTGCAGTTTCATATCATCAACCTTTCTTCAATGGGTATAATTTGTGGTTCAGATAGAGAAGGGTAATAATAACAAATGAACCTTTGTTATTATTTTGTTATATTTGTTATTATAAATATTATTATATAACATAACAATATATAGTTGAGATGAATTTTCGATAATTTTAAGGCATTGCAGAATGTGACTAAGATAGGATGCTAGAAAAAACAAAAAAACCACCGATTGGTGGTTTTTTTGATGAAATGTAAGTTTAGTCGTTAGTTGTTGCGGATTCATCATTCAGTTTGCGAACAGAGTCCCGGAAAATAATCTTACCTTGAACTAGGATTCGACCGGTTTGGCGATTCGGGTTGGATACTTTCTCCATGATTGATTTCACGGCCGTACGTGCCATTTGGTCAATATCAACTTCCACAGTAGTAAGCTGTGGAGTCGAAAGAGTTGCGTAAATATCATTGTCAAACCCGACCACTGAACAGTCTTCAGGGACTTTGAACCCCTTTGAATTGAGACGATCACATAATTCAAAGGCGATCTGATCACAGTTGCATACAAATGCTGTAGGCATATCCTCGGGTAATTCAATGTCAATGTATTTGCCATTCTCATCCCGATCGTTGAGTAGCAACTGATGATCTAAAGTTAGTCCATGCTCAAGTAAAGATTTATAGTAACCTAGAAAACGGTCCTGAATACTGCTTGTTGAATAAATATTTCCAACATAGGCGATTTCACGATGTCCGCTACGAATTAGATAATTGGTTATTTCATATGCGCCATAAAAGTTATCTGTAACAATTGAGTCGATCGCAGCATGCTCATCATAAAAATCCAAAAACAGCTTAGGCAAGTCCATATTCTGAACTGTTTCTATATATTGCTTACTAACTTGTCCCAAGATGATAATCCCGTCTACTTTGTTCTCGCTATAAATTCTTGGGAAGTTTAATAGCTGTTCATCTTCATTACTTAATATGTTCAAAATACCATAATAACCATAACTGTCTAAATGAAGGGCGATTTGTTGATAAACCTTTAAGTAGAAAGACTCGTTAGGTCCGGTAAAGCGCTGAGGAATCATGACTCCAATATTATAGGAAAGTCCATCCTTGATCGATTTAGCGGCAGAGTTGTACCGGTACCCCATTTCTGTGGCTAACTTTTTGATCTTTATTTTTAGGTTATCGCTAACGCCTTCTTTATCGCTTAGGGCCTTAGATACAGTTACACTGCTGACTCCTAGTTTGTTCGCGATATCCTGCATCGTTACATTAGTTCTCATAATTCCAATCACCATCCTGTATAGCTTGATCTCTATGAGATCAGCTAGTGAATTCTCGACAATAGTATACAATTTTATTTTCTAAATAGAAAGGAAACTAATTTTCACACATTATCAAGTGATACTAACTTAACATATGTATACTTATAACTTAATTAATTAATTTAATATTGACAAGTAAGCGTATGCATAATAGACTTTAGAAGTACTTTATCGATAACTTAATTTTGTAAACGAAAGGGGCAGAAAGATGAAAAGGAATAGAACATTATTAGGTTTAATGGCATTGGTGCTCGTGCTTACGATGGTAGCAGGATGTGGTTCGAAGAATAATAATTCGAACGAAGGTGCAAAGCCAACTAACTCGGCCAATACGAGCGAAACCGCCAAACCTGAGGAAACTGCGGCTCCGGAGATCTCCGGTGAAATTACCGTAATTACGCAAAGAACAGATATTGTAGATACAGTGTTCAAAGAGTATGCTACTGAGTTTAACAAAGAATATCCGGATGTAAAAGTGAACTTCCAAGGGTTGTCCGACTACGAAGGACAAATTACCGTTCGAATGAACTCTAACGATTATGGTGATGTTCTGTTGATACCAACTAGTATTCCACTTGCTGATACGGCACAATTCTTTGAGCCGTTAGGTGATTTGGCGGAAATGAGCAAACAATACATCGGTCTGGAAGAGAGAGCGGTTGATGGTAAAGCTTATGGTCTTCCAACGGCTGTTAACTTCTCAGGTATTCTCTACAATAAGAAAGTGTTCTCAGATGCTGGTATCACAACGGCTCCAAGAACACCAGATGAGTTTCTGGCTGCACTGAAAGCGATTAAGGACAAAGGTGACGCTATTCCACTCTATACGAACTATGCTGATGGCTGGCCGTTGACGCAATGGGAAGCTGTACTGACTACTGCGGCGGGTAGCGTTGATTATGTGAACATTGACCAAGTAAATTCGGATGATAATTTTGTTCCAGGTAAACCTCACTATGATCTTTACAAAATCATGTACGACGCTGCAAAACAAGGTTTGATCGAACCTGACCCGACTACGACGAACTGGGATGCTTCCAAAGTCGATATGGCCAATGGGAAAATAGGCGCTATGGTACTTGGATCTTGGGCTATTGGCCAAGTGCAAGCTTTGGCTGCGAATCCTGATGACATCGCTTACATGCCTTATCCTACAAATGCTAAAGAAATTATCATGCCGCTAGCTGACGATTATACACTAGGAATTAGTGTGCACAGTAAGAACAAAGAAGCGGCAAGAGCATGGTTGGATTGGTTCATTAACAAATCAGGTTATCCAACAGAACAAGCAGGTGGAATGAGCCCTGTTGTTGGAGCTGAATTACCTGCTACATTGAAACAATTTGAAGGCACGGATGTGAAATTCGAATTGCAGACACCAGCTCAAGCTGGGCAAGAAGGTTTTGTTGATAAGATCGATAAAGATGCAGAAATCGGTCTGTGGCAGCCGGAATTCAAGAAACGTATTATCGAAGCGGGAATTGGTAACTTGAAAGACTCTTACGATGATATTATGAAAGATTTGAATGATGCTTGGGTTAAATCTCGCGCGAAAGTCGTGAAATAAGTAAGTGTTGAATAGAAGGTGGGGAACGCGCTTGAAGTGCGTTTCCCTTATCTTTCAAATGAAAGATATAGATTTAGATAGAGTAGAGTTAGTTCCTTGGAGGTGTGAGTGGTGTTCAAAAATTTAACTTATAAGACGCAGCGTCGAATCATCATTGTAGCTTTTTCAATTATTCCTGTGGCCTTGCTAATTACATTTGCTTATTTACCGGTTTTCAACATGTTTAAGTACAGCTTCACAAACTGGAACGGATACAGTAAGACTTATGATCATGTCGGCCTTGAAAACTACAAAACGATATTTACGGATTCTAAATATTTTACTGTGTTTAAGGTCGCTTTGTACTATTTTGGAGCAACCTTTGTACAGATGGGGCTAGCTTTATATTTTGCTACAATTCTAAGTTTTAAGACTCGATTCAAGAACTTTTTTAAAGGGGTACTATTTTTCCCTTTTCTTATGAATGGTGTAGCTATCGGTTTTATTTTCCTCTTTTTCTTCAGAGCGGATGGCACTTTAGATACGGTATTACAATTTATTGGTCTTGGGGACTTCACGCAAGGTTGGCTCCTGAATCCAAAAATTATTAACATTTCACTATCTGGCGCTTCAGTTTGGAGATATATGGGGTTTAACTTCATTATATTCTTGGGCGCGATCTCATCGATCGGCAAAGATATATACGAAGCTGCGGATATTGATGGTGCGAATCGTTGGCATCAATTTGTGCATATCATTATTCCTAGTATTCAAAAAATTCTACAGTTAAACCTGATCTTAGCTATTAGTGGTGCGATCAGTGCGTTTGACATTCCTTATATTATGACTAATGGCTCAAACGGCAGTAACACGTTCGTTATTCAAACTGTGACTACGGCCTTTAAATATAACAAATTAGGTATGGCTTCCGCCATGGCTGTGGTGCTGCTTATCATCGTCGTTCTTGTGACGGTACTTCAGAAGGCGCTGATCAAGGAGGATAAATAACATGTATAGACTGAAATATGCCACATCGGGTGTGTTTAAGTATATAACGTTGCTCCTAGGAGCATTCGTTGCGCTTGTACCGATTGTCGTCGTTCTGTTCGCCTCACTGAAGACAAACAAAGAATATGGGTCCACGGGTCCGCTGACTCCTCCTGAAAGTTGGACGAATTTCGCTAACTATACCAAGGCATTTGTAGAAGGAAAGATGTTGCTTGGATTCGGAAATACCGTATTTATTGTAGTTGTGTCAATCATTGGTGCATCATTGATTGGTTCTATGATCGCTTATGTATTGAACCGTTTCAAATTCCGCGGGAGTAAATTGTTAATGGGGGCATTCTTACTGGCTACTTTAATCCCAAGTGTAACGACCCAAGTTGCTACATTTCGGATCATCAATGCATTTCATTTGGTTGATACGCGTTTTGCTCCAATTCTTCTCTATCTCGGGACCGATATCATAGCCGTATATATTTTCTTGCAGTTTTTGGACACGATCTCTGAATCTCTTGATGAATCTGCGATGTTAGATGGCGCCTCTTATTTCACGATTTATGGAAGAATTATTCTGCCATTGCTAGCCCCAGCGATAGTAACCGTCATCATTATTAAAGGTGTTAATGTTTACAATGACTTCTACACTCCTTTCCTTTACATGCCAAGTGAGGAGTTACAAGTAATCTCGACAGCCTTGTATAAATTTAAAGGTCCATATGGCTCACAATGGGAAGTCATTTGCGCGGCTATTATGATTACGATTGTTCCGATTCTAATTGCGTTCATATCATTACAAAAATATATATACAACGGATTTGCACAGGGTTCAGAAAAATAAAAATAATTACGTAATTTGCGGAAGGAGTTTTACATCATGACAGAAGTGAAAATTATTGGAGAAAATCTACCGAATATGCCTTGGCAAAACAAACCGGAGAGCGCTGTGGGTCCCGTGTGGAGACATAGTGATAACCCGGTAATCAATAGAAACCCTGCTAAAGGGATCGCGCGCATATTCAATAGCGCTGTTGCCGCCTATGAAGATCGTTTTGTTGGTGTGTTCCGTGCAGAAACGATCAATGGCCGTCCTCATTTACATATGGGCTGGAGTGACGATGCGCTGAACTGGAAAATTGAAGAGGAACGAATTGAATTTGTTAATGAAAAAGGGCAGCCATTCCAACCGAACTACGCGTATGATCCGCGATTAGTAAAGGTAGAAGGTACTTACTATATTATCTGGTGCACTGATTTCTACGGCGCAGCAATAGGTGTCGCAAAGACAGATGATTTCAGGACGTTTGTCCGTCTGGATAATCCATTCTTACCATTTAACCGTAATGGGGTACTCTTTCCGAGAAAGATTAATGATAATTTCGTGATGTTATCTCGTCCGAGTGACAGTGGGCATACGCCATTTGGCGATGTGTTTCTGAGTGAAAGTCCGGACTTTGTATATTGGGGTAAACATCGTCACGTCATGACCAAAGGTGGTCAAGGCTGGTGGCAATCTGTCAAAATTGGCGGCGGTCCGGCCCCGATCGAAACGACAGAGGGCTGGTTGATGTTCTACCATGGTGTAACTGGAACATGCAACGGATTTGTGTACAGTATGGGGGCGGTGATTCTTGATCTGGAAGAACCATCGAAGGTCAAATACCGCTCTAGTACCTACGTATTAACACCGGAAGAATGGTATGAAGAGAGAGGGTTTGTAAATAACGTGGTGTTCCCATGCTCAACACTTTTTGATGCGGAGAGTGGCAGAATCGCAATTTACTACGGAGCGGCAGATACCTATGTTGGAGTAGCTTATACGACAGTGCAAGAAATCGTGGACTATGTGATTGAGACGAATGAAGTAGTGGCTGATGACGCGGAAATTGGTATTATCTAATTCGCAATAAAGTGTAGACATAAATATTCAAAATAAAAACGGATTATATCTTGCGATTAATCCGTTTTTGTTTATTTAGGAGGAATGAAGTTGGCTAACGATATGACTTTAGCAGAACTGAAGAAATACAGTGGTAGCAGTCCTAGACCGGATTATTACAATGCATATTGGGAGAAGGCTTTACAAGAGTTAGATGGAGTGTCATTAGAATACGAGTTAGTGCCTGCTGATTTCAAGAGTGAACATGCAGAGTGTTACCATTTGTACTTTACCGGCGTCGGTGGAGCGAGAATACACGCTAAATATGTTAAACCTAGCATAATCAAAGAGAAAGGACCTGGAATGGCTTACTTCCACGGCTATGCCTGTGATAGTGGAGATTGGATAGATAAAGTGACCTTTGCTGCACATGGTATTTCGGTACTTGCAATGGATTGCCGTGGCCAAGGCGGCCTTTCGGAAGATAACCTGACCGTTCAGGGAACGACGATTCGTGGGCATATTATTCGCGGTGTGGATGACCCTGATCCTGATAAATTGTATTTCAGGAATGTATTTCTTGATACCGTACAGACCGTTAGAATTCTGATGTCCATGGAACACATTGATCCAGAACGAATCGGAGTACATGGTCTCTCTCAAGGTGGGGCATTAACGATCGCTTGTGCTGGACTAGAACCACGTGTGAAGCTAGCGATTCCTGTTTATCCATTTTTGTCTGATTATCGCAGGGCTTGGGAACTCGATATCACAACATCTGCTTACGAAGAATTGTCCTATTATTTCCGTTTCTTCGATCCACATCATCATCGCGAGGATGAATTGTTCAATAAGCTCGGACTAATTGATATTCAGAATTTGGCAGATCGTATTCAAGCTAAAGTCCTGTTTGTAACAGGTTTATCTGACACAGTCTGTCCGCCGTCCACTCAGTTTGCAGCTTATAACAAAATCACATCCGATAAGGAGTTACTCGTTTATTACGAGTATGGTCATGAGTATTTGCCTCGTCTAAGCGATCGCACATTACAAGAGTTTCTGAAACTGTAAGAATAGTTCACCGTTCTTCTAAATCGGCTTCACGTACAAGTCTATTTAAAAGGAGATAATTAATTGTATGAACAATCTGGTGCAAGCGACGAATGAAAAGACATCATGGCTCCGAAACATGGGTTTTAATCCTTCAAAATCGGTAGGTGCTCGTTTGTTTGTCATTTTTTTTATGGCGACTATGATCTTTGTACTAAGTCTAGGGATTGTATCGTACGAGATGTCAAAGAACACGATCCAGAAAAATGCCCAGCTAACCACGCAACAAACCGTAAGCTTAACAGCAGAGAAGTTGGAACTTTTATTGCAGCGTTATGAGGATTCTCTTCAGCAGTCACTGTTTACCAGTGAACTTCAGGATATGGTCAGGCAAGCCTCGTTAGAGAGTACAGATAGTCGTCAGCAAATTGTTCTCAAGCAAAAAATATCTGCTGAATTAGGTAATTGGGTATTTGCTAATCCAGGAGTTCTCGCTGCATATATCATTCCCAAAAACGATGTCATGGCCAATGTGGTTTCAGGAACAGAAGCCGAAGGGTTTCTGAACGGAGTTAAAGATAGTGAATGGTATGAAACGTTGATGCAAACGAAAAAATCTACATGGATGGCAGGAGAGAAAAGTGATGAGTCCAATTCATCATCTGTATTTCGTTTAGCTAAAACGCTGGCGAATACAGGCATCCCATATACTATTGTGGTGGATATAAGAGCATCTATAATGACGGATGAGTTAAAAAAGGTGGATTTGGGCGATCAATCACTTCTTCAATTGGTCACTCCTGATAAACAGATAATCGCTTCCTCAGATGATACAGAGCAATTTAATTCGGAAGACATCTTTAAAGGGGACGAATTACTGAATAGCCAAGGGAGTATCAAGAGCAACCATACAAACGGAAATGAAGTTCTAACTGTATACAGTACACTCAATCTCACGAATTGGAGACTGGTCAGTGTTGTACCTGTTGCCTATCTAGTACGCGATGTCAGCAAAATACTCTCAACTACATATTTTACGGCCGGGATCGTCGCTCTTATCGCTTTGCTTATCGGGATTTGGATGGCTAGAACGATCGCCGATCCACTTAAAACCATGCAGAGTCTGATGCAAAAAGCGGCGAAAGGGAACCTGAATGTCAGAATGCAGAAGCGGGGCCTGGACGAGATTGGTCAGTTATCATCTTCGTTCAACGACATGATGGAGCAAATTACTTCATTAGTTGAACAGACGAATCAAACGGCCCATGAAGTATTGGAGTCAGCTGGGGAACTTAGTGATGCATCAAGAAAAACGGCCCTATCTGCCAAAGAAATTGCGACGGCGACGGAGGAAATTGCGATCGGAGCTACGAATCTGGCTCAAGAAGCCGATCGCGGGAGCGAACTCACGGATCAAATCTCTAACGAAATGGAACGGGTAAACGCGGCTAATATTGAGATGAGGGAGGCTGCTAATTTGGTCGGGAGATCCAGTGAACGGGGAATAGTCCAACTAGATAAATTACTTGAGAAAACAAATATCACAGAACACTCAACCGGAATATTGTTAGGAAAAGTGAATGCACTGAATGAGACGGTTTCATCTGTCATGAAGATACTTGAAGTCATGCAGAATATTACGAAGCAAACAAATATCTTATCGTTGAATGCTACGATCGAGGCAGCTAGAGCTGGGACTGCCGGCAAAGGATTCAGGGTAGTTGCAGACGAGATTCGCGGGTTAGCAGAACAATCTAGACAATCAATCGATATGGTTGGCCAAATTACCGATGGCATTATGAGTGAAATGAAAGACACGGTCACTGTACTATCCGAAGTATTGCCACTCTACGGACAGCAAGTGAATGCAGTGAAAGATACGAACGAAATTTTTATTTCAGTACAGGGGCAAATGGATAGCTTCCTTAATCGGCTAGAAACCATTACTACATCAATCGAAGGATTGAACGAATCTCAGACCGTATTATCAGAAGCAATGAACAATGTTAGTACAATCGCCGAACAGTCGTCAGCGACATCACAGGAGGTAGCTTCACTTAGTGGGGAACAGGAGAACGTTAGTGAGTTGCTAGTGGAACTATCCGGTAAATTAGAGAATGCCTCCACCAGGCTGAAAGAAAAGTTGAAAATGTTCACGTTGTAACTCGAAATATGTGCATTACATGGTTACTAGAATACATCAATTCCCCTATACAAATTATGGTTGGAATTAACATCCATTATTTGTTAAATGTAAGGGGGTTTATATAGATGTGTACTTAACTAATATTCGAGGGGGATGAAAATGAGATTTGCAAAAAAGAGTATTAGCATTTTTCTAACGTTAATTCTATTATGTTTGGCTGCAATTCCAAGTTTAGGCGCATCCGCAGCGTCTTCAAATCAAGGGCTCTCTAAGACGCATTGGGCTCAGGACAGTATCGACAAATGGGTGGGCGAGGGTATTGTTCAGGGTTATCCTGATGGTTCATTCCACCCTAACGATCAAGTGAGTAGAGCTGAAATGGTTACGATCATTAACAAAATGTTTGGTTATGATATGAAATCGGAAGAAGGCTTCTCTGATGTAGCTAATGGTGTTTGGTACTATGATGCCTTTTCTATTGCCAAACAGGCTGGATATTATCAAGGGTATCCTGGAAATTTGGCTAAAGCTTCTAGTTCCTTAACAAGACAAGATGCCGTTACCATAATTTCGAAAGCGCTATCATTGGAGTCGGGGGATAAAGGTAAAGCTACCTCTTTCTCTGACGCTTCATCTATTAGTTCTTATGCTCTTGAAGCTGTTGCTGCTCTAGGTGATGTGGTGAAAGGTTATCCTGATGGTACTTTCCGCCCAAATCAAACGATTACAAGGGCTGAACTGATGAAAGTGATGGATCTATTGTTGCCGGGATTCTTCTCCTCGGTGGGAACCGTTACTGGGGGTCAGATCAATAATCATGCCATCATCAATCAAGAAGATATTATACTCAAGGACACTGTAATCTCCGGTAATTTATACCTGGCAGCAGGTATAGGTGAGGGTAACGTAACGCTGGATAATGTGACGGTACTAGGAACAACGTTCATTTCCGGCGGTGGAGAGCATTCTATCAAGATCAATAACTCCAAATTGACGAAAGTTGTCGTCAATCGTCTTGCGGGTAAAGTTCGTGTAGTGGTTTCGGGAACTACTACGATGGACCAGGTTGTAGTTGATAGTGCGTCTATTCTTGTACTTGAAAGAGGTGCATCAATTAGTAGTATTCAGTTGAATGCCCCAGCTTCATTACTTATAGCAGACGGTACCACGATTACAAGCGTAGTTATCGGAAGTGAAGCAAGTGGGACAACGATCGATGGTGAGGGGAGTATCACCAGCTTAACCGTTTTAGTTGACGGGGTGAAGGTCAATGGGCAATTAATACCGCCTAATACAACAGTTACTATTAATAAGGGTAAGGTTCAATCGATTGTCTCGTCAGATAATGGAACCGCGGTGATTGGTAACGCGGGTAGTGGATCTGGAGGGGGATCAGACAACTCAGGTGGTGGCACAGTGAGCCCTAGCATCAATCTAGTAGATTCGCAGGCTACTGCAGAGACTAAATCTTTGTTCAGTTATCTGAATGAAGTCCGTGGTAAAAGTGTTCTGTTTGGTCACCAACATGACACGACAGTATCCTTTGCCGGAAAAGATGCTCAAGGTAAAGTGATTTCGGATGTGAAAAATTCCGTTGGTGATTATCCAGCCGTATTTGGTTGGGATACGCTCAGTTTGGATGGACACGAGAACCCACCAGGCGTATCTGGTAATTATGAAGCTAGTCGTAAAGGTCTTTCGGCCGCGATGAAGGAAGCGTATGACCTTGGTGGAATTGTCACTTTAAGTACGCATCCTTACAACCCTGTAACTGGCGGCGATTTTAAAGATACTTCTAATACTGAAGGTGCCACTCAGTCCGTTGTTACACGTATTTTACCAGGTGGGGATAAGAACAGTGAGTTCAAACAATATTTGGACCGCATTGCGAGCTTTGCAAATCAGTTAAAGGATGATAACGGTAAGCTTATACCTGTATTATTCCGTCCTTTTCATGAACAAAATGGTGGATGGTTTTGGTGGGGAGCTTCAACAACTACCAAAAGCGAATATATTGAGCTGTACAGATATACAGTGGAGTATTTAAGAGATACTAAGGGAGTGCGCAACTTTTTATACGTATACTCTCCAAATGGAACTTTTAACGGAAATGAGAATGAGTACTTAACCACCTATCCTGGCGATTATTACGTAGATATCCTTGGGATGGATCAATACGATAACAAGGAAAATGCCGGGAGTGAGGGATTCCTGAACGGTCTTGTTAAAGACTTGAAAATGATCTCCAAGCTTGCTGATCGTAAAGGGAAAATTGCTACCTTATCTGAATATGGATACAGTGCAGCAGGTATGAAAACAACGGGAAACAATGAAAAAGAATGGTTTACAAAAATATTGAAGGCGATTCAAAATGATCCTGATGCAAGAAGAATAGCCTATATGTTGACTTGGGCGAACTTTGGCGAAGGCAATAATTTATATGTGCCATATCACAATGCAGCGACATTAGGTGATCATGAACTTCTTCCAGACTTCATTAACTTCTATAAAGATCCTTACTCAGCGTTTGCAAGTGAAGTCAAGGGTCAGAATGTATACAATCGTCAGGTTACGGTATCTACAAAACAACCATTTATGCATATCGTATCACCGACTAACATTGGTACGGTAACGGAGTCAACTACTATCATTCGGACCAAAGTGCAGAATGTAGTACCGACTAAGGTTACTTACACCGTTAGTGGTTCAACGACAACTGAGATTGAAATGACATTAGATAGTGATGGATATTACTCGGCGCCATGGACACCGGAGGCGAGTCAAAACGGGAAGACAGCAGATATTACAGTGCGAACTTATACGGGAAAAACTACTTTAGAACAAAGCATATCGGTATTTGTCAAAGTTGGGGAATTGTTGATCAAACAGCTTGCATTTGATACACCTGAGAGTATCACTCAGATACAGAACAATGGAACTTATCCATCAACAATCCAAATGGAGCTGGGGCATTCGGTTGTCGATGGTAATGGCAAGCTGGAGATTGGGGTCTCGGACGGCTTGGTAGCAAGTGATACATGGCAAGAACTGAAGCTAGAATTGAAGGCAGAAGCGTTAGCGGGAGTTGATCTAGCTGAGGTTACGCGGGTTAAATTTAATGCGCTAATCCCTGTTGCTGCGCAGAATGATGATAATAACGCTGCAATCCGCGCTGTTGTGATGCTGCCTGATGATTGGGATGGGAAATACGGAATGGACACTACGTATAAATCATTGTCTGACCTTGAACAGGTAGTGATTGAAGGAGTCCAATATTACAAATATGAAATTGCAATTGAACTGGATAACCCAGAGAAATCAGCAGAAGCTACGGGGTTAGCGATTTCATTAGTTGGTAGTGGATTGGTTTCCCAAGATGGCTTGTCCATCTATATCGATGATGTTAGCCTGTATAGTACTTTTACAGCTCCAGTGGTTGACGTTTCTCTTGTTGATGATTTTGAGTCTTATGATGGAAGTAACGATGCATTAGTGGCGAAGTATCCAAAAGCAGGTGGAGATGATGTCAGCGTAGCGTTGAACGAGGAATATAAAGGCGCTGGCGATTATGGTATGAAGCTGCAATACGACTTAAGTACAGCGGGATATACGGGGATCGGAAAAAGCCTAGGCTCCGTGAACTGGTCAGATTATAATGGTCTCCAATTATGGGTTGATTCTGACGGATTATCCTATGCAAAGGATGGTCAAAGTTTAAAATTGGTTATACAAATTGTCATGAACGGCAGCTATTATGAGGCATATCCAGATTTGAATCCTAACAGCTCTGGAGAGTTAACTATTCCTTTTAGTGAGTTTGTAGTTAACCATGGTTCCGGTGGACCAATCAATAAAGACAGTCTCAAAAAGGTGCAGAGTTTTAATATCTATGTGAATTCGATGGATGGTAGTGGGCATAAGGGTTCGTTGTATCTCGATGAGATTCGTGCGATGTACGACAGTTCTCTTCCTGTAGTCCCAGACAATGGTGAAGGATCAGAAGGACCTGGGCATGCGCCGGGTGTTCTTTATGAATTCAAATCTATCGTAGATATTGCGGGCTGGAAGATCGAGAGTAATACAGCCAAAGCACAAGCTCCAACGTATGCAGATTCAGAACAGGTGCTAAGTACTTCATTTGCTTTGGAAAATACGGGTGAGAATGTGGATGGAGTTTCAAATGAAGCATTTGAACTAGTTGTGTATCCGTCGAGTTTGGATTTGTCAGGACTCGACAGTATCAGTGCGCAAATTAAATTGACCAAGGGCACAGCGAAGGCACGTCTATTCTTTAAGTCCGGATCAGCTTGGAAATGGCATGATAGTGGTACTTTGTTAGAAATTGGTTCCAACGGATATACAACAGTGACTATTCCCTTGAGTGCTCTTGAATCAAAAGATCTCAAAGACATAGGAGCCATTGGAATTAAAATCGAAGCTATCTCCAACGATGGGGGTACAGCGGAGTTGTATTTAAAAGATGTTACTTTAGCTGGGGTTACCCCGGTTACTCCAGTCGTTAAGTACGATTTTGAAACTGATGCTGAAGGGTGGACAGCAACTTCGGGCTCTACAGCCACACAAGCTGTGTATACAGAAGGCGGAGTATCATCAAATGTCTTGAAGGTGGATTTCTCTTGGAAAGCAAGTGATGTTGATCCTTGGATTGCAGCTTCTAAAGTCGCTAATTTGGATCTTAGTGGTTTCTCCAAACTCAGTGCTAAGGTGAAGATTGTATCCGATGTTTCGAACGTTCAAGCTAAGGTGTTTATTAAGATGACGGAAGCTTGGACTTGGAATGCTACCGACTCAGCTATCACGGATGAAGAGGGATTCACACTTTTTGAGATTGACCTTACGAAATTTAAGGTAGAAGATCTAAAAATCGTTAAAGAGATAGGAATTCAGTTCGTTACTCCAAACGGAACGGAAGGAACCGCTACAGGGTATATTGACGAAGTTTGGGCGACGAAGTAAGGCAGTATAAGTAACGCAGTAATTATTTTGTCAAAACCTCTGGAGCTACACGACTCCGGAGGTTTTCATGTTGATACCACTATAAGATGATTCCAACCAAAAATTTCTAGCCGTTCATAATTATTAGCCAGCATTGCCGCCCTTCCCTTCAACTGATATAATGAATTGATTGTACTTCAATGGATTTGTGGTGGGGGTAAGGATGACGGATATCAGAGCGAGACAACAAAAGATTCGAAATTTCAGTATCATTGCACATATAGACCATGGTAAATCGACACTAGCCGACCGTATTCTGGAATATACGGGGGCGCTAACTTCGCGTGAAATGCAGGAGCAAGTGCTAGATAATATGGACTTAGAACGTGAGCGTGGGATTACGATCAAACTGCAGGCTGTACGTTTGACGTATCGTGCGGATGACGGCGTTGAGTATTTGTTGAACCTGATCGATACACCGGGACACGTCGATTTCACGTATGAAGTATCCCGTAGCCTTGCGGCTTGTGAAGGGGCACTCTTGGTAGTAGATGCGGCACAAGGTATTGAGGCGCAGACACTGGCTAACGTGTACTTGGCGCTAGATAATAATCTAGAGATTTTGCCTGTAATCAACAAGATCGATTTGCCAAGCGCTGATCCTGACCGGGTGAAGCAGGAAATCGAAGACGTGATCGGGTTAGACGCAAGTGAGGCCGTACACGCTTCAGCAAAAGCAGGAATCGGGATTAAGGAAATATTGGAACAGGTCGTTGCAAAGGTGCCTGCACCTACGGGTGACCCTGAACAACCGCTCAAAGCGCTTATTTTTGATTCGCATTATGACCCTTATAAGGGAGTAGTCGTATACGTTCGGGTAATGGACGGGCAGATCAAAGCAGGCTCGAAGATCAAAATGATGGCTACAGGCAAAACGTTTGAGGTTATTGAGGTTGGGGCATTTATGCCGCGCATGACAACGGTAGATGAATTGAACGTCGGCGATGTAGGATTTTTCGTTGCTGGTATGAAGACTGTGGGTGATACCAGAGTCGGGGATACAGTAACGGATGCTAAGAATCCAACAGCAGAGCCGCTGCCTGGTTATCGTAAAATCAATCCAATGGTTTATTGCGGATTATATCCGATCGAAACATCGGATTATAACGATCTTCGTGAAGCATTAGAGAAGCTACAACTTAATGATGCGTCGCTTAGTTGGGAGCCGGAAACGTCGAGCGCACTTGGTTTCGGTTTCCGTTGCGGATTCCTTGGATTACTCCACATGGATGTTATTCAGGAACGTATTGAACGCGAATTCAATATTCCGCTCATTACGACCGCACCAAGCGTTATTTATCACGTAACACTAACAAATGGAGAGACAATTTCAATTGATAATCCATCTAACTATCCAGAAGCGGGTAAGCTCGATTATGTTGAAGAACCGTATGTGAAGGCTTCAATTATTGTGCCGAATGATTATGTAGGTACCGTTATGGAGCTTTGCCAATCGAAGCGCGGCGAGTTTGTCAACATGGAATACCTTGATACGACACGGGTTACCATTATTTATCAAGTTCCGTTGTCGGAAATCGTGTATGACTTCTTTGATCAATTGAAGTCCGGCACGAAAGGTTATGCTTCATTTGATTACGAAGTATCGGGTTACCGGAGATCTAATCTCGTCAAAATGGAAATCCTGCTCAATGGTGAACAAGTGGATGCTCTATCCTTCATCGTTCACCGTGACCGTGCTTACCATCGGGGTCGGATCATTTGCGAGAAGTTACGTCAGTTGATTCCTCGTCAAATGTTCGAGATTCCTATTCAAGCTTCAGTTGGTACGAAGGTAGTAGCCCGTGAGACGGTTAAAGCATTGCGTAAGAACGTTCTCGCTAAATGCTACGGCGGTGATATTTCACGTAAGCGTAAGCTGCTCGAGAAGCAGAAAGAGGGTAAGAAACGCATGAAACAGGTTGGTAGCGTTGAAGTCCCTCAAGAAGCGTTCATGGCAGTATTAAAGATCGATGAGTAATTAGAGATCTCAAGAACATAGAGGGAAAGCCCACGGGCTTTCCCTTTTCCATACAAATAGAAGAAGAAGGAGGCATTACCGTGGACCAAATGTTAAAAAAGGATGGGCAGGCAATGCCGGATAACCACCAGACAGGGAGTACAGCTCCCAGTGCGGTATATATACACATACCGTTTTGCACAAATAAATGCTTTTACTGTGATTTCAACTCTTATGTGCTGAAGGATCAACCGGTGATGGATTATTTGCGAGCGTTGGATCTTGAGATGGAGATGACCGTGCGGGACACACCGCCAGCTCAGATTAAAAGTATTTTTGTAGGCGGTGGAACGCCGACGGTACTAAATCCGCAGGAAATGGAGTATTTCCTCGGTTCGGTGCGGAAGCACTTTGGTGACTGGTCATCGGATATTGAATTTTCAATGGAAGCCAATCCTGGCACGACAGATCTCGAGAAATTAGCAGTTATGAAAGATGGCGGCGTTAACCGAGTTAGCTTTGGTGTTCAGGCGTTTCAGAATGAATTGTTATCGGGAATAGGACGAATCCATAATACTGATGATGTATACCGCAGTTTGGAGAATGCACAGAAGGTGGGCCTGAATAATTTATCCATCGATCTTATGTTTGGATTACCAAATCAAAGCGTAGAAATGTTGGATGAGAGTATTACCAAGGCACTCGAATTAGATTTGCCCCACTATTCTATCTATAGTCTCAAAGTTGAAGAGAATACGTTGTTCCATACGATGTTTAACAAGAACCAATTACCTCTCCCAACAGAAGAAGACGAGCTACAAATGTATCTACTACTCATGAAGCGGATGAGTGCGGCAGGTCGTAACCAATATGAGATTAGTAATTTTGCTAAGCCAGGAATGCAAAGTCGTCATAACATCACCTATTGGCGTAATGAGGATTATTATGGACTTGGTGCGGGGGCACATGGATATGTAGGCCGGCAGCGTCATGTGAATATCAAAGGTGTTAACCCTTATGTTGAAGCAACTAAGGCAGGACTACCTCGTATGCAGCAATTTATGGTTTCAGAAGAGGAAGCTATGGAAGATTTCGTCATGGTTGGTCTCAGGGTACTAGAGGGAATTCGAAGCGCTGACTTTACTTCACAATTTAAAAAGTCGATTGAGGAAGTCTTTGAGAAGCCACTCGAAAAAATGCTAGATGCGGGCTTATTGGAAAGACACGCGGACGGGGGCGGGTATCGCCTCAGTGAGAAGGGAATCTTGTTCGGTAATGAAGTGTTCGCAGAGTTTATTGGCATACTGACGGTATAAAAATAATTGTTTTACTCCCTTGATTATATATACAACATAATGTATATTTATTCGTATTAGTTTGAATTTGGGAGGAATAAAATGGGAACTCCGGCCGTGATTGTATGCAGAAAAGCGAGACTTGAGGACGTAGAGCCTCTTTATATAATGATAGAAGATTATGCTCGTCGTGGAATCATGCTTCCACGTTCGCGTCAATTACTGGAACGGCAGATCTCTGATTTTGTTGTCACAGAAGTTGAGGGCGTAGTCGTAGGCTGTGGATCATTGTGCAGGCTAGGAGATGAACTGGTAGAAATACGTTCATTAGGCATTTCTGAAGGGCACAAGGGGCGTGGGCTTGGTTCTATGCTTGTTGACCTATTAATAGAGGAAGCAAGAAATCAGAAAATCCCTAAAGTAATGGCGTTGACCTATGAAGTTTCGTTTTTTCTGAAAAATGGATTCACGGTCGTTGAGAAAGATATTTTCCCTGAGAAAGTTTGGACCGACTGCGTAAACTGTGCAAAACAGCATTGCTGTGATGAAATAGCTGTCCTTAAGATACTGGACTGACTTGACAATCGTCAGGTCGGTTTGGTATTTTTGTATTAGTGATTAGCACTCGTTAGGCATGAGTGCTAAATAATCGGCTTAAGGCCTTTAGGAGGGATAATGATGTTGACCGAACGCCAAAGAATGATTCTTACTGCAATAGTAGACGATTATATTCGTTCTGCGGAACCTGTAGGATCCCGAAGTATTTCCAAACGTGGAGATGTCGGCTATAGTCCAGCTACCATTCGTAATGAAATGGCGGACTTAGAGGAACTGGGTTTTCTGGAACAACCTCACACTTCTGCAGGCCGCATACCTTCCCACAAGGGTTACCGATACTATGTGGATCACATGTCTCCGTTCAATCTGCTTACTCCCGAGGAACTCGTCACATTAAAGACGTCTTTCGCGGAGAAGCTTAACGCAATTGAAGAGGTTGTCCAGCATGCAGGTACGATATTGTCCCAAATGACCAATTACACATCCATCTTGCTGGGTCCAGAGGTTTTTCATACATCGTTGCGCCATTTCGAGTTGATTCCTTTGAACGAGAATACGGCTGTGGCGATCGTCGTGACGAATACGGGCCAGGTGGAGAATAAGACGGTCACCATTCCAGCCGGTGTTTCGGTTTCGGAAATGGAGAAGGTCGTCAATCTGCTTAATCGCAAATTGACTGGGGTACCTATATATAAGCTGAAATCTGCTCTGCACAATGAAATTGGGCAAGAAATGCAAAGACACATCAATCATTTTGAAGGTCTGATGAATATGCTGAGCGAAGTGTTGGACAGTGATGGAACAGATAGTCAAAGACTGTTCCTCAGCGGGACGACAAATATGCTGACTCAACCTGAATTTAGGGATGTTGACAAAGTGAAAAGCATATTGGATCTGTTGGAGGAAACTCCTACGTTACTCAAGATGATGACTTCTGCATCAACGGGCTCCGGGATTCAGGTCCGTATCGGTATGGAGAACGATCATGAAGCCTTTTCCAGTTGTAGCCTTATAACAGCTACTTATGCTATTGAAGGTCAAGCAGTCGGGACGATCGGTATTTTGGGACCAACGAGGATGGAGTATGCACGAGTGATGTTGATATTGGATGTTTTATCCAAAGACTTAACAAAACTCTTGTCACGAGGGCATTAATCTGAATGAATTAATGGGATTATCGTATGTTAAGGAGGTGAGTATCTTGAAGAAAAAAGAACCAGTTCAAGATCAAATGAATTCTAATTTAGGGGAAGATTCTAACGTGAATGATAACATGCATCAAGAACAAACTGAACAAGAACTACAAAATGAAGTAGAAGAAAATCCTGCTACTGAGGAGCAAACGATTGAGGATGCATCCGCTGAGGTGGAGAAGCTTCGGTTAGAGAATGAAGAATCTCAACAACGTGTACTTCGCGTTCAAGCTGATTATGATAACTTCCGTCGTCGTACTGTGAAGGAGAAGGAAGAGTTGGCCAAATATGCATCAAGCGTATTGATCACTCAGCTTATTCCGGTCATAGACAATTTTGAAAGAGCACTTGCCACTGGCAGTGATAGTACCGATAACTCAGCTTTTGTTAAAGGTGTAGAGATGATATTCCGCCAATTGGAGGATGTACTAGGCTCCGAAGGCTTGAAGCCGATGAAATCTGTGGGTGAACCGTTTAATCCAGAGTATCATCAAGCGATCATGCAAGTGGAATCCGATGAGTATGAAGAAGGCATTGTAGTTGAGGAAGTTCAGAAGGGTTACCTTCTAAAAGATAAAGTTCTTCGTCCGGCGATGGTTAAAGTTAGCCAATAGCACGGAATTTTGTCAAAGAGCTACACATAGAACAAACACATTAAAGGAGGATATATTCCAAATGAGTAAAGTAATCGGTATTGACCTTGGAACAACCAACTCTTGCGTAGCAGTTATGGAAGGCGGCGAGGCTGTCGTTATTCCGAATCCAGAGGGCGCACGTACAACCCCTTCAATCGTAGGTTTCAAAAAAGACGGTGAACGCGTTGTAGGTGAAACTGCAAAACGTCAAGCTATCACTAATCCGGATCGCACGATTAGTTCCATTAAGAGACATATTGGTACAAACCATAAAGAAACTGTGGATGGTAAAGATTATACTCCTCAAGAAATTTCCGCTATCATTCTGCAAAAGTTGAAAGCTGATGCAGAGGCATATCTAGGACAAACCGTGTCCCAAGCGGTTATTACAGTTCCAGCGTATTTCAACGATAGCCAACGTCAAGCAACTAAAGATGCTGGTAAAATCGCTGGTCTTGAAGTACTACGTATTGTCAACGAGCCAACAGCTGCGGCACTGGCTTATGGTCTTGAGAAATCAGAAGATCAAACGATTCTTGTATATGACCTTGGTGGTGGTACGTTTGACGTATCTATCCTTGAACTTGGCGACGGCTTCTTTGAAGTTAAAGCGACAAGTGGAGATAACAAACTAGGCGGAGATGACTTCGACCAAGTTGTTATGGATTATTTGGTAGCTGAGTTCAAAAAAGATCAAGGTATCGATCTAAGCAAAGACAAAGCTGCTGTACAACGTTTGAAAGATGCTGCTGAGAAAGCGAAGAAAGAATTGTCTGGCGTACTTACTACGACAATTTCCCTTCCGTTTATCACAGTTGCTGATGGCGTACCTCAGCACTTGGAAATTAACTTGACTCGTGCCAAATTCGATGAATTGACTGCTGGTTTAGTAGAACGTACACTGGGACCTACTCGCCAGGCACTGAGCGATTCCGGCTTAACACCTGCTGAAATCGATCGAATCGTTCTTGTTGGTGGATCCACACGGATTCCTGCAGTACAAGATGCGATTAAGAAATTGACTGGGAAAGATCCACACAAAGGCGTAAATCCAGATGAAGTTGTTGCTCTAGGCGCTGCTGTTCAAGCGGGCGTATTAACTGGTGATGTGAAAGACGTTGTCCTTCTAGACGTTACACCACTATCACTTGGTATCGAAACAGCTGGTGGCGTATTTACAAAAATGATCGAGCGTAACACTACGATCCCTACAAGTAAATCACAAGTATATTCCACATATGCAGATAATCAGCCAAGCGTAGAAATTCACGTGCTTCAAGGTGAACGCGAAATGGCTGCAGGCAACAAAACATTAGGACGTTTCATGTTGGGCGATATTCCTCTCGCACCACGTGGTGTTCCACAAATTGAAGTTACCTTTGATATTGATGCTAACGGTATTGTTAACGTGGCGGCTACAGATAAAGGTACAGGTAAGAGTCAGAAGATTACGATCACTTCTTCCAGCGGTCTTAGTGATGAAGAAGTTGAGCGCATGATGAAGGATGCTGAACTTCATGCTGACGAAGACAAGAAACGTAAAGAGATGGTTGAAGCGAAGAATAATGCCGACCAACTTATCTATAGCGTAGATAAAACTATTAAGGATCTTGGCGATAAAGTGGATGCTTCCGAAACTGAAAAAGCTAATGAAGCGAAGGAAGAGCTGAAGAAAGCTTTGGAAGGCGATAATTTGGAAGAAATCAACGCGGCTTCAGAGAAGTTGACTGAAATCGTACAACAGCTCTCCGTTAAATTGTATGAGCAGGCTGCACAAGCTGGTCAAGCTGAAGCTGGCGGAGCTGAAGGTAATACTGCAGGTCCAAACAAAGATAATGTCGTAGATGCTGAATACGAAGTTGTTGACGAGGATAAGAAACAGGATTAATTCCCTGTCACGGGTACGTTAATTTCTGAATAAGCTTTGGTGAACCGGGAAGGTCAAAGTGCGGGACACTCCGCGCTTTGACTTTCCTTTTGCCGGGTTATGGGAGTAACTCATTCGGCAGGTAACAAAGGATATAACGGGGGTGGAAGAGTGGCTGAGAAACGCGATTATTACGAGGTGTTGGGCCTTGGTAAGAATGCTTCTGATGAAGAGATTAAGAAGGCTTATCGTAAGATGGCCCGTCAGTATCACCCAGACGTAAATAAAGCGGCTGATGCTGAATCGAAATTTAAAGAAGTTAAAGAAGCCTATGATGTGTTAAGCGATTCTGGGCAACGTGCAAGATATGACCAGTATGGACATGTTGATCCGAACCAAGGTGGATTCTCCGGTGGCGGAGATTTCGGCGGATTTGGCGATATCTTTGATATGTTCTTCGGTGGTGGAGGCGGTGGTAGACGCGATCCAAACGGTCCACAACGGGGGAACGATCTACAATATACGATGACTGTTGAGTTTAAAGAAGCCGTGTTCGGTAAAGAGACTGATATTACGATTCCACGGACTGAGAGTTGCGATACTTGTTTTGGATCTGGAGCGAAACCAGGAACGAAACCGGAGAAGTGCTCGGTCTGTCATGGTTCCGGTCAACAAGAAGTCGTACAAAATACTCCATTCGGTCGTATGGTGAACCGCCGTGCATGTAACAATTGCGGTGGTAAGGGACAAATCATCAAAGAAAAATGCGGAACTTGTCATGGTAATGGTAGCGTGAAGAAGCAACGTAAAATCCATGTACGCATTCCTGCGGGTGTGGATGATGGTGCACAGCTTCGCATGACAGGTGAAGGTGAAGGTGGTCTTCGTGGTGGTCCGGCGGGTGATCTCTACATCATCATCCGTGTGAAAACTCATGATTTCTTCCAGCGTGAAGGCGACGACATCTATTGTGAAGTTCCTTTGACCTTTGCTCAAGCAGCGCTTGGTGATGAGATAGAAATACCGACTCTGACTGAGAAGGTCAAGCTTAAGGTACCAGCTGGTACACAAACGGGCACCTATTTCCGTCTCAAAGGCAAAGGTGTTCCGCGGCTTCGTGGTATTGGCCAAGGCGATCAACACATCAAGGTAGTGGTGGTTACGCCAAGCAAGTTGAGTGATGAGCAAAAGGATCTCATGCGTCAGATCGCAGCAATGGATGGAGAACATACTCATGAGCATGAACAATCGTTCTTTGATCGGGTAAAGCGAGCGTTTCGTGGAGATTGACTGAAATAAGACAGATATTATACTAAAATAAAACAAGCCGACATCATGTTGATGTCGGCTTGTTCTTTATCGCTTATTGTATATGTGTTAGTTAATTCGTTTTGGTCGTCTTGGTTGGTTTTTGAAGCGGCGATATAAAGCAACTACTACCATGATAATCAAGAAGATAGCGAAGAGGTTAACAAGCATTCCTAGTACGTTACCCAAGAAGCCCATTCCACCAAACATACCTCCGAAGAGCATCCCTGCAAGCCCACCGATCATAAGACCTTTCATCAGTCCGCCACCGCTAAAGAATCCTCTTCCTTTATTAGCTGCCCCTGTTGATGTTCCTGTTGTTGATTTGTTGTTTGAAGTAGTATCCGATTTCTGTATGTCAGTAGTCTTTGATTTGTTGGGGTTCGT
The DNA here is from genome assembly GCF_003994475.1 of Paenibacillus anaericanus. Classification (GTDB taxonomy): domain Bacteria; phylum Bacillota; class Bacilli; order Paenibacillales; family Paenibacillaceae; genus Fontibacillus; species Fontibacillus anaericanus. Next base: position 154,094 of record NZ_RZNY01000008.1, read on the forward strand.
AAATGAACTACTTGGCCCCGATTTGAATCCTCCGCCTCTTCTTTTCGCATCTGTCACATCAGTGGAAGTGAAGGACAAGATCAAGGTGAAGGCCATCATAATCATAAATATTCTTTTCATCATGCTGAATAAAACCCTCCTAGAGTATGTGTCTGTGTCTATTTGAGTATTACGGGAAATAGGACAAATAGTTTCAAATTTTTTATATCGCAATTTTAGCTCATACCTAAGACTAGTGCTTGAAAACAGGAGCGTAGATAGCCGCTACGATGACGAATTATTCTTACGATCGCTGTTGCCCTCAGATTTCCTGATTATTTAACCGCATATTGGGTAGAAATCCGATGGCAAAGCATAGGCTTCCGAAGTAGCTTTCCTGCGGAAAGCTTTTAGGCGAACGCAGCTTATGCTTCCGAGGTAGCTTCCCAAGGGAAGCTTTTAGCTTCTCCAGAACAATTTAGTCCTCTTCGCTTCGATCTACATGATTCCAAGCACTAATTATGGTTTTGAGCCGCAATTATTGATTATTATTTTGAATAATGTGGAGAGTTAAATTACATGCTAAAAGTTCAAGGAACTGCTATATGGCAGCCTCTATTTTATCCTTATATGAAGGAAGGGAAGGATTTAGATGGGTGAGAAAAATATTCTGGCGTATTTCAGAAGTCCGGAGGAAGCGGAAGTTGTTGCAGGTAAACTGAATTCGCTTCGTGCAATCGATGTATCCATTGACCGTTTCAGTCGATATCCTGAAGAAGGTTATGATGTAATGAATTCTATCGCAGGTAGCGGGAGTGGTTTAGCGGCAACCTTTTTACAGCAGACTAGTATTGGAATCCCAGGCGCAGAGATTCTAGCTGCTGCAGATCCGGCAAATAGCGGCATGAGTCATGGCGGACAAGGTGGACCTACGGGTCATGATATTTTGCTGACTGCCGTAGTAGACGAGGAGGTTCATCATCAGGCTCTGCAATTCATTGAGGAGGCTGGGGGACTTATGTAGCTGAGGAGCTTTTTTACTGAGCTATTTGCTGACGTAATGGCTGACCTATGTTGTGTACATTATCTCATTAAAAGCCGCCTACGCGGCTTTTTTGTCACTACATGTATTCTATAGTACAATGGATCTTATGCAAGAATTGCTGAGGAGGAAGACAAAGAGATGATTTGGAGAGAGATGAAGATACATACGACGGAGCAAGCAATGGAGATGATCTCTAACTTTCTGCATGAAGCTGGTGCAGGAGGCGTTACCATTGAAGAACCTGTTGATAACAATAAACCACGGGACACATCCCTTGGAGAATTTTACGACATACCACCGAATGATATTCCAGAAGGAGAGGTCTGGCTTAGCGGCTATTTTCCTGAAGGAATTGATATGGAGGCCGTGATTAAGGAAGTAAGTCAGCGGTCCGAGGAATTGCGAGAGTTTGATATCGATCCGGGTAGCATAATCATTTCAGTGAAAGATGTTAATGATGATGATTGGGCTAACAATTGGAAGCAATATTTCAAACCGCTCCGTGTATCTAGTCAGTTGACCATCAAACCAACCTGGGAAGAGTATACGCCTCAGAGTGCGGATGAGAAGATCATAGAACTGGATCCCGGTATGGCCTTCGGAACGGGAACACACCCTACCACAACGCTCTGCCTTCGGGCACTAGAGGGTATTATTCATGACGGGGATGATGTGATCGATGTCGGAACAGGTTCGGGTATTCTGGCGATCGGTGCATGTCTATTGGGTGCTTCTCGTGTGCTTGCGCTTGACTTAGATCCAGTTGCAGTAACCATCGCGGGAGAAAATGTTACATTAAACAACCTAGAGGAAAAAATTACGGTAGTCGAGAGTGATTTACTGTCAGTTATCACCAAAGGAGTAGGACTTGAGCTTGGCATTACAGTACCTGTCCGGGTGGTTGTAGCCAACATACTGGCAGAAGTTATTCTGTTGTTTCCTGATGATGTCTATCAGGCGTTACAACCGGGAGGATACTTTATTGCGTCCGGTATATATAAGAATAAAGAACAAGTCGTGAGGGAAGGACTTCTAGCGGCGGGCTTCGAAATTGAGGAGACTGCTCGTGAAGAAGACTGGATTGCTTTCGTGGCTAGAAAGAGGTAATTTTCCATGGAGTTTCTAAATCAGTTGCTGCGATATCCAATTGAGCAACTTCCATTCTATTTGACCACTTTAGTTATTGCTTTTACAGTGCATGAGTTCTCCCATGCTTATTTCGCTAATAAGTTCGGTGACCCAACGGCCAAGATGCTTGGCCGGGTAACACTAAATCCGACGGTTCATTTTGATCTATTGGGAATAATCCTACTATTGATTGCTGGATTTGGTTGGGCAAGACCGGTACCTGTTAATCGGGCCAATTTCAGTAAGCCTAGGTTGATGGGGGTTATCGTCTCTGTCGCTGGACCGCTTAGTAATCTAGTACTAGGGGTACTCGGTACATTGATCTATGTTATGTTAGTTCAATTTGGCGTGATAGATGCGATTACTAACGATAAACTACTGGAAGCAATCAAAATGTTCTTTGGTTTATTTACTTTGATGAACTTTTTCTTATTCCTATTTAATCTTATTCCATTGCCTCCGCTGGATGGGTATCGGATTTTGGAAGATCTGCTGCCACGGTCTATGCTTGGCTCGTTTAAGAAGTTTGAACAATGGTCCATGTTTATCTTCTTGTTACTCATAGTCGTTCCACCGTTGCAAAGGTATACGATCACACCACTTTACCAAGCGGCACGATCGATGTATTTGTCCTTCGCTAGATTTTTCCTTGTGTTGTTTGGAGCTTAGAAGAACTATTGGGCTTAGAAGAAGTACTGGTAAGCGAAATATAAAAGTTGTATGATGTATTTTGGTAATTTGAGACAAGGATTGATGACATATGCAACGTTATTTTATTGAACCTGAACATTTCGGGGAACAGTCAGTGAAAATTATCGGTGAGGATGTCCGCCATATTAGCAAGGTCATGCGCTCAAAACCGGGTGATGAAATCATCGTTAGCGATGGGGTATCCAAAGTTGCGTTGGTGGAGATTACAGGTATTGAATCAGAGGAAGTGACTGCTGATATAATCGAGCTCATGAGTTCCTCGGGCGAGCCGTGGCTACAGGTTACTGTGGCTCAGAGTTTACCTAAGGGTGACAAGATGGAAACGGTCATTCAGAAATGTACGGAGATAGGTGCGGCTTCATTCCTTCCTTTTCTGTCGGAGCGGACCGTGGTTCAATACGATCATAAGAAGGAAGAGAAGCGTACAACGCGTTGGCGCAAAATTGCCAAAGAAGCGGCTGAGCAGGCTCATCGTAGTTTAATTCCAGTCGTGGAGAACCCTGCATCTTGGAAAGAGCTACTAGCGGCTATTCCTGCATACGACTTGGTATGTTTGTGTTATGAAAAAGAACAGGGTCAGCAATTGAGGGATGTGCTGAGTCCTTTTGTTATGAAATTAGAATCCCAGGAAAAGTACAAAATACTTGTTGTTGTGGGTCCTGAGGGTGGATTTGCTGAGGCTGAAGTGACTAGTGCTGAAGCTGCAGGTGCGATATCAGTTGGTCTTGGACGGCGTGTGTTGCGGACGGAAACGGCCGCGATGGCCGCCTTAACTTGCATCATGTATGAATCAGGAGAAATGGGGGGAGTATGAGATGCCATCCGTTGCATTTTATACCTTGGGCTGCAAGGTCAATTTCTATGATACAGAAGCCATCTGGCAACTGTTTAAAAATGAAGGCTATGAACAAGTAGATTTCGAGCAGACGGCTGATGTGTATTTGATTAATACTTGTACAGTAACTAATACTGGGGACAAGAAGAGCCGTCAGATTATTAGGCGCGCAGTGCGTCGCAATCCGAATGCTATTATCGCTGTTACGGGTTGTTATGCACAAACTTCGCCTGCTGAAATCCTAGACATCCCGGGTGTAGATCTCGTGATCGGAACGCAGGATCGCGAGAAAATTATGCCGTATGTAGAACAAATTCAGAAGCAACGTCAGCCGATTAATGCGGTACGGAATATAATGAAAACCCGAGAGTTTGAAGAGTTGGATGTACCAAACTTCTCCGATCACACACGGGGGTTTCTCAAAATTCAAGAAGGTTGTAACAACTTCTGTACCTTCTGTATTATTCCATGGTCGCGTGGTCTATCCCGTAGCCGTGATCCACAAAGCGTTGTAAATCAGGCACGTCAATTAGTTGCTGCAGGTTACAAAGAAATCGTCCTAACCGGAATTCATACAGGCGGTTATGGTGATGATCTGGACAACTATGCCTTATCTGATCTGCTATGGGATCTCGATAAGGTAGAAGGCTTGGGTCGTATACGAATCAGTTCGATCGAAGCTAGTCAGATCAATGATCGTATGCTTGAGGTACTTAATGGTTCCGCTAAAATGTGTCGCCACTTCCATATCCCACTTCAAGCGGGTAGCAATGAAGTGCTGAAACGGATGAGACGGAAGTACACGATAGAAGAATTCGAACAAAAGATTGCCAAGATCCGGTCATTCATGCCTGATGTTGCAATTACAACAGACATCATCGTTGGTTTCCCTGGTGAAACTGATGAAATGTTCGCCGAGGGATATGAGGCGATCAAACGAATCGGCTTCTCTGAAATGCATGTATTCCCTTATTCCCAACGCACAGGTACTCCAGCAGCGCGTATGGAAGATCAAGTGGATGAAGAAGTAAAGCATGCACGTGTTCATCAATTGATCGATCTATCCGAGCGTATGCAACTTGCCTATGCAGAGACTTTTGTGGGTCAAGTGCTGGATGTCATTCCAGAACGTGATGAAAAGGGTCTTTCCGGTGAAGGCCGGGTAACTGGCTTCAGTGATAACTACCTACAAGTTCGCTTCGATGCCCCCGACAACCTGACCGGCAAATTGTGCCGTGTCCAGTTGACTGAGGCGGGAGTGAACCTATGCCAAGGCAAATTAGTCCGCGTCCTTGACGACGTGGCTAACGTCACGGCTTAATATTGAACAACAAGGATTTCGCCACCAAGAGGGCTGAAATCCTTGTTGTTGTAAGATGTGGAGCAAGCGTATCCTCGAAGAGGAGAGCGTCAACAAAATTTCCGGTGTTTCTGTTGTAAAGATGCAGGAGCACCACATAGTAGAGCGTGCCCCCAGGGGCGACAAGCGGCTCATTCCCCGTAGTCATCCAGGGTGCGTACGAAAGCAGCAGATCTATCCAACCGGTTTACCTGGTAACCCGGGAGCGTCTAAAGTAAGACGTACCCGAAGGGGGAAAAGCGTTCCACCCACCACGCCTAAGCGCATCCCCGAAGGGGACAGCGAGCAGGAGCGCCTCATTCACTCCAAAGTCACTTAAGCGGGTATCCAAAGGAAAACTACTTCGGAAGCCTAAGCTTAGCCCTTGGGGCCCTCCCTTACAGTAAGGGAGGGTTTGGGTGGGATGAGAACAAATATAGAGGAGAGTGCACAGATGGCATTTAAAGAAATTTCCGCAGGAGGCGTCGTCTATCGCTACGAAGCCGATCAACTGCAAATTCAACTCATTACGGATCGTTATGGCAAGATCTCGTTTGCCAAAGGAAAGATGGAAAACGGAGAAACGATTGAAGAAACAGCGCTTCGTGAAATTTTGGAAGAAACCGGGGTTGTTGGGGTAATCGACAAACCAATTGATATTATAGCTTATACTTACAATCATACTGTTCATGGTGAAGTAGATAAGGAAGTTCATTATTACCTTGTTGAGAGTAAAGGCGGCGAATTACGTCCTCAAATCGAAGAGATTCGTGGAGTTGCTTGGTACGAGCCTAAGGAAGCTTGGGAGAAGCAACTGAAATCAGGGTATGATAATAATGATTTTATTTTGGAAAAAGCTTTGAAGTTACTTGGTGTTGAATTATAATCTACTTCTTCCTAGCAGAAATTTAATGCGTTGTGGGTGGGATTGTGCTCATGTGATCCATTTGTGAGTTTCCCATTCTAGACCAAAGTGGTAAGTAGCAGACGGGTAGTGCTAGCAATGAACAGGTTACATTGAAGATCGTCTGTGTATGAGCAATTTGAGTAGAGGGATCTGAGGAGAGCCATGCGGCGGCTGTTTGCAGTAAAGGAATAAACGGCAGGAACAGCAGGGCTCCAAGTACATTGAGTATGATATGTGACCAGGCGACAAACTTACCGGACTTCGTTCCACCGATGGATGCGATCCATGCTGTTAGGCAGGTGCCCACGTTGGAGCCGATGACCATGGCAATTCCTAGTTCAATCGGAAGAACTCCGGTTCCGACGAGTCCCATTGTCATGGCAATAACGGCGGCGCTACTGTGTACAAGCGCCGTCAGAATCGCTCCGGCGGCGGCTCCCCAGAGCAGGCTGTCTGCTGCATGGCCGAGCAGCCAGCCAATAATGCCACGAGCCTCTAGTGCGGGCCCGATCGATTGCATCCATCTGATTGCAATCATTATGAGGCTAAAGCCGCCCGTTGCCAAAGAGCCCAATTGAACGGGACGAAGAAGATTATACAGGCGGCCACTCTTTATAGGGAGTAGTTCTTCCCCCATGACCGCGGTTGCCCATAGCAGCAAGGACAGAAGGAACAACGGAATGCCAAGACCTGAAATGTCCAGAGCAATGAGCTCGGTAGTTAGACAAGTGCCAATATTACCACCGAGAATGATGCCAAGACTCTGGGCATAGGACAGCAGACCTGCGTTGACAAGGCCGATCGTCATCACTGTCATGGCCGTGCTGCTTTGGAGAACCGCAGTCACACCTGTACTGGTGAGAAGCCCAGTCCAAGGAGTTCGTGTGGAGGCATGCAACAGCTTGATCAGTTTCGGTCCGGCCCAAGCTTGCAGGGCGGTCTCCATGATTTTCATACCGAAGAGAAACAGGGCAAGTCCAAATGTTACGGGAACTATGATTTCACGAAACACTATGGCAACCCTCCTTAATTAAAAATGTACAAGTTAAATATATGTATGCCTAATGACAGGCTTCCATGCAAATTCAAGCTGAAACGTATGCTTACGGGGTAGTTTTGTACGAACCTTATTTATTGAAGCAACGCTTAACAAAACTTTTAGGAGTGAACAATTGTGGGATCAATTATATTACAACGTAGCCGTAGAAAACGGTTGGAACAGGGACATCCTTGGATATTCCGCAATGAGATTGAAAATGTTGAGGGAGAACCTACTCCCGGCAGTTTAGTAGAAGTTCTGGATCATCGGCGGAGATACCTGGCGACAGGATATTACAATCCTGCCTCGCAAATAACGGTTCGCGTAGTATCGTACGCTCCGCTTGAACAAATGGATGTTGACTTCTTTGTGGCTAGATTCCGTGATTGCCTTAAGCACCGGGAACGGTTTGTGAAAGAGGATGCCTACCGGTTTGTCTATGGCGAAGCAGATTTTCTACCGGGACTGACAGTGGATCGCTTTGGAGACGTATTGGTCGTGCAACTACTGACACTAGCGATGGACCAATGCCGCGATATCATAGTACAAGCACTCGTTGAGGTGCTTCAGCCTGTTGGAATTTATGAGCGTAGCGACGTGTCTGTTCGTGAAATGGAAGGATTGGAATTAGTCAAAGGACCTCTTTACGGCAATCCTCCGCGTTACGTTACAATCTCGGAGAACGGTTTGAAAGTTAAAGTCGATATTGAGCAGGGTCAGAAAACAGGATATTTCTTCGATCAACGCGAGAATCGGGCTTCAATCAAGCCGTTAATGACAGGCTGGGGTGAACGCAGCGGTATTACGATGCAAGAGTTGTCAGTGGAAGGTGAAGGAACACGATTAGTACCCGTTAACCAAAAAGGTAAAGAAGTGACGTTTCCATACTGGGACGGAGCTACGGTGCTGGAATGTTTCTCGCATACGGGAAGTTTCACACTTCACGCATGCCAATATGGCGCTAAGAAAGTGACCTGTCTGGATATTTCAGAGCATGCTATCGAGAGTGCGAAACAAAATGTGGAGCTGAATGGTTTTGAAGATCGGGTAGAATTTGTTGTAGCAGATGCATTTGAATATCTTCGCAGTCAGGTTAAGGGATTGAATGAGCGTCAAGCACGTGCAGCTCAGGATGGAAAAGTCGATACTTCCGTGGCTCTAACTGCTGGTGGTGGACGTACTTGGGATGTTGTTATTCTCGATCCTCCGGCTTTTGCCAAAACGAAAAGTGCGGTTAAAGGCGCTAGCAGAGGATACAAAGATATTAACCTGCACGGGATGAAGCTTGTTAACGAGGGTGGATATTTAGTTACAGCTAGCTGTTCATACCATATGAGACCTGATTTATTTCTACAAAGCATCCAGGAAGCTGCTGCTGATGCAGGTAAAATCCTTCGTCTCATTGAGTGGCGGGCGGCTGGTAAGGATCATCCCCAAATCCTTGGTGTCGATGAAGGGCATTATTTGAAATTTGCGATCTTCGAGGTTCGTAGTAAAACAGTCTAAGATGAGCAGGCAGTTTAAATAGTACGTTAAGTTAGAGTGTTTTAAAAATATCGAACAACAGATGCGATGGACTGCATCTGTTGTTTTTTTGTGTCTACATTTTTATTAAAAGTGGATGGATTTCAGCTTCAGTAGAGAACTCAATTTAAAATCATAGTTATTCGGTTGGGATAATGTGAATAAAATCATATCGGGATGTGTAAGAGTTGTATAATATCTAACTCAATAACATAAATATCGAGTTAAGTACTCGGAATACAATGTTTTGAAGTGAACTCGCAAGATCAACAAGAAGGTAAAGGGTTGTGCTTATGAATTTAGACTGGGAGTTTATTGTGGAAAGCTTGCCACTCTACGGTGATGCCATGTGGCTGACAGTGAAGCTTGCTTTCTGGGGAATTCTTTTTTCATTAATTATCGGATTGCTGTTTAGCGTCATTTTGTACTACAAGGTTTCAGTTGTCAGTGGTGTTATTGTCGCATATATTGAGCTTTCGAGGAATACGCCTTTGTTAGTTCAGCTTTTCTTTCTGTATTATGGTCTTCCGAAAATCGGTCTCCATATGAGTGAGATGACTTGTGCGATTGTTGGCTTGACGTTTCTGGGTGGCAGTTACATGACAGAAGCTTTCCGAAGTGGGATTGAGGCTGTAAGCAAGTCGCAGATTGAATCGGGTCTTAGCATTGGATTGTCTAAAGTTCAGCTTGCAAGACATGTTATTCTCCCACAGGCGCTTGCAATTAGTATTCCTTCATTGGGAGCTAACGCTATTTTCTTATTAAAAGAGACTTCAATTGTGGGTGCCATTGCTCTAATGGATTTAATGAATGTGGCTAAAGATTTGATTGGTATGCATTACAAAACAGCGGAATCTTTGACTTTACTCGTTCTGGCCTATCTAGTTCTAATCTTGCCTTTGTCGTTAGTACTGACATGGGTAGAAAGGAAGGTAAGATATGCAGAATTTGGGGATTGAGGTACTGTTTGAAGGTTCCAATATGGAGCGTTTACTGGGAGGTTTGCTCGTAACGATAGAGATTTCATTCATTTCAATTGTTATAGGAACGATCCTAGGTGTCTTTATGGGACTGCTGCGGACGTTGGATTCCAAGCTGTTAAAGTTTATCTTGCGGCTGTATCTGGAGGTATTTCGGATTATTCCGATTCTGGTCTGGCTTTACGTCGTTTACTTCGGGTTTACACCTCTGCTTGATATCAACATTAGCGGGGAGGTGACCTCGATACTCGTGTTCAGCTTATGGGGGGCTGCCGAGATTGGAGATATCGTACGTGGGGCGCTCGAATCTATGCCGAAGCATCAGATCGAATCCAGTAAAGCACTAGGACTCAGCAATGGGCAGATTTATCGTTATATTCTGATTCCACAGGCACTACGTAGAATGCTTCCGGGCTCTATCAATCTGGCAACACGCATGATAAAGACAACATCACTTGTCGTGTTAATTGGGGTTATTGAAGTGGTAAAGATTGGCCAACAGATTATTGAACTTGGTGTAATCAAAGCGCCTACGGCATCCTTTTGGGTATACGGCTTCATTTTTATTCTATATTTTCTCGTATGCTATCCATTATCTAGGCTTTCTAAGCGATATGAGCGCAAATGGCAAAATTGACATAAGAAAGGGACGTTTGTCATGACAGATTCGAAGGAGATATTGCTGGAAGTTCAGCAATTACAGAAGAGTTTCGGAGATAGAATAGTCCTGAATGGGATCGATTTACAGGTGGGTAAGGGAGAAGTGATCGTCATTCTTGGTCCTTCAGGCTGTGGCAAAAGCACGTTCTTGCGATGTCTTAACGGATTAGAATCGGTGCAGGGAGGAGTCATACAATATCGCGGTCAGAATCTAGCTGAAGGAAATGTAGATTGGCCTGAAGTAAGGCAACATATCGGAATGGTATTTCAGAATTATGATTTATTTCCACATATGACGGTGATCGATAACATTCTACTTGGACCGCTACAGGTGCAAAAAAGAGATAAGAACGAAGCGCTTCAGCAGGCTGAGCAGTTATTGGACCGGGTCGGGTTGCTTGACCGTAAAGATGCTTATCCACGGCAATTGTCCGGAGGACAGAAGCAGAGAATTGCCATTGTAAGAGCTCTATGTATGAATCCAGACATCATTCTATTTGATGAAGTAACGGCATCGCTTGACCCTGAGATGGTGCGTGAAGTGCTTGATGTGATACTGGGATTGGCTAATCAGGGAATGACGATGATCATCGTAACTCATGAAATGGGTTTCGCGAAGTCAGTAGGGGATCGTATCGTATTTATTGATCAAGGTAAAATCTGTGAGATTGCGACCGCCCAGCAATTTTTCACAGCACCAGCGACAGAGCGTGCGCAGCACTTTCTGGATATATTTCAATATTAAAAAAAGATAGAAATAGGAGATGAGAGAGATGAAGAAAAGTTTAAGAGTCGTAACCTTGATTATGGCAGTTAGTTTATTATTAGTGGGTCTAACGGCTTGCGGTGCGGGTTCCAGTTCCAAATTCACTTCGATTGAGCAATTTAAAAAGAATGGTAAGATCAAGATTGGGGTATTTGCAGACAAACCACCATTTGGTTACGTGGATTCTGAGGGTAAGAACCAAGGATTTGACGTATATATTGCGAAGAGATTTGCGAAGGATCTGCTTGGCGATGAATCAAAGGTCGAATTCGTATTAGTAGATGCAGCTAGCCGCGTGGCCTACCTGGAATCAAATAAGGTGGATATTATCATGGCTAACTTCACAGTAACCGATGAAAGAAAAGAAAAAGTGGATTTTGCGAATCCCTACATGAAGTTGTCTTTTGGGATCGTCTCGCCCGATAGTGCTCCAATTACTTCGATCGACCAGTTAAAAGAAAAAGGCCAAAAGCTAATAGTAGCTAAAGGAACAACAGCAGAGACCTATTTTACCAAAGAATATCCTGACATCGAACTACTCAAATTTGACCAGTATACTGAAATATTCGCTGCCCTCAAAGACGGACGCGGAGCAGCAATCGCGAATGATAATACAGAACTCATCGCTTGGGCCAAATCCAACCCAGGATTCACGGTCAGCATCCCTGCTTTCGGAGGTCAAGATACTATCGCACCGGCAGTAGCCAAGGGGAACAAAGAGTTGCTAGATTGGCTAAACTCAGAACTTGATACGCTAGGTAAAGAACAATTTATTCACCAGGCTTATAAAGAAACACTAAATGAAGTCTATGGCGAAGGTTATACGGATGAACTTGTGGTTGAGGGCGGGAAGGTCGAGTAAAAGGAAAAATAGGTTGGAAGCGGATGTATATTGAGTAGAGTGATGACACCTGAGAAGGTGTCTTTTTTTGTCTAAATTAATAGGTTTATATCCTATAAATTGGAAGGTGAATGGAAGGGTGGCAGCGAATGTATATTCATCAGGTCAATATGTCGCGCTGGATTGTACTGAGAATGGCGATGTAATTGTAGAGATGCCTAAGGGTTTATGGTGGTGGGGCCTCAAGAATAGAAGAACAATTTATGAAATTGGCTCAGAATAATTTAATCCAACACTAAGGAGTGAGTTTTGTGAAACATATTTTAGCCTTATCAGTTATTTGTCTAATTTTAATTACAACATGTTCTAAGCCGGATATTACGGCTTCCTCGGAGATCCCCAAAGGAAAGTTTGAACTACAACAAGTTGAACTTTTTCCAAATGAAATGAAGATAAATATTCCAAGAGACTTTGAAATTATGACAGATGAGATGGCTGAACTGAAATATCCAAATGGAAATAGGCCTTCACCTATATATACTAATAATGAGGGTTCGGTAAATGTTGCATTTAATTATACTTCAACTGAATTAACAGATAAGGAATTAAAGGATTACTTAAAAAATATGAAAAGCATGTTTGAGAATCTTTATCCATCAGCAACATGGTATGAGAGTAAAATGGTGGAAATCAATAATAAAAAGGTCGGCTATCTTGAATTATTGACACCTGCAATTGATACACAAGTATATAATCTAATTTTCTTAGCGGAGATGAATAATCGATTGTTACTAGTCAACTTTAATTGCACTGAAAGCGAAATGACTGAATGGATACCAACAGCAAAAGAAATTATGTATTCGTTAATTATTGATTAATAATGTGAAGCCTAAGCTCTAAAGGAAATAACTGCGAGGTAAGTCTTCGACCTGGTACCTATGCTGCCTTAAGCCTCTTGGGTTCGTGAATACAACAAGTTATGTGAAATTATTGCAATCTTTTGAAACATTAAAACATGAGGAGCTGAAAAACCATTGAAAAAAATCATAACTGGTGGAATTCTCTTATGTTGTGGAATCATCTTGTATTTAGGAGTTTATATTCCAGCTGCTCATTATGCATCTGAATTAGGAGGATGGTCAACCCCTCCTGGCAGATTAGGAACTGCTTTGGAAGCTACAGGTGGAAAATCAGCTATAAATAACTCGATGATAATGATGATAATTGGTTTTTTTTTATTAGCGTGGGGTTGCTTTAGTGATGAAATCATTAGAATTCAAAAGTTATTTAAACAGGACAACCTTAAAAGAATGAATAGAGAAAATGAATAAAAACTTTATGAGAATAATCAATGAGGGCAACAACACCCCATTAACGCATCGAGCTGACGCTCTCGGTCTGTCGAGGCGTTTCGGGTAAGTAGAAGCAGCAGACAACCCTGCAATGACTATGATAAGAGCTATTTAAGTCGGTGAGGGTTCGTGAACATGACAATGTTATCTGAAACCCCTTGAGAGCGTATCATAACCTTTTCATAACTTTAAGGAGGAATTAATACGTGGATAGAATTTCTAAGAAGGATAAATCACGAATTGACTTTCAATCAACCAGCATCAATTAAATCAATAAATTCAGTAGAAATTGAACTTAAAGTACAGTTCCCACAATCACTTAAAAATCTTCTATTAGAGAGTGATGGTGTTCATGATGAATTCGAATGCGATGTTATATGGCCAGTTGAACGGATACTTGAAGAAAACAAAAATATTCGAATTGAATACTTAGAAGAACGTGAAACATTCAATGATTTTCTACTTTTCTCAGACGCCGGTAATGGGGATCAATTTGCATTCTCAATTACAGATGGAGATTCTGATATGGAAGAGATCTGCGTTTGGAATCATGAAGATGAAAGCAGAGAAATATTAAGTTCATCACTTAATGAATTTATTAAAGGTTGGTTAGAAGGAACAATTGAAATTTAATTATTAACATTCAAGCATTATAAGTATAACTCGAAGAAGAAGGGGCATCGGATAACACCATGTTCACGCTTCGGGCCATTTGGCCCTAGGTATGGCAGGAGTAAGGAAGTGGATTCGGCAGGTGCAGCTCTGCAACTGTAAGTAATTCAGCCGGACACATCCACCCACTTAACCGCATCACGCCGCCCTTCGGGCTTAAGATTTTTGGACATCGTGAACACATCAACGTTAGGCGAAATACCATGAGATAAAAAATATTAAATCAAAGAGGTGCAGAATGGTAGAATTTAATAACATTTGGTTGAGTTCAATTGATCACTTAAACACATTTATTGAATTAACTAAATCAAAAGATAAAAAGCTCATAAAGAAATCATATATATCAAAAGTAAGGATTATGTTTGATCAAGTCCCAGTCGTCTTTTATTCAAAAGGTAATTTATCAATAAATGAACATGAAATTATATTTACATCATTACAACCAAAAAGAGGATTACTTAAGGAATATATTAATTTAAATAACGATTTACATATAAAAATTGAATTTGATCAGATTGAAGAGATAACTAGATATAGGCACTCAAGTCCATTTATAGAATATTACAATACAGAATGGATTCAAATAAAGTACATTAAAAACACAATAAGTGAAGATATCTTAATTTCTCAAGGGGGATATGGCCCCTCCATGAAAAAAATAAAAGAAGGAACTGATGAGATATATAATGAACTAAAATCAAATACATTATGAGAGACTCAGGAAGTCATGGTACATCACATAACACCGTATTCACGCTTCAGGGCTATTGCCCTTTGGTTGTCAGATGTATAATCGTGGAAGAATGCTCAGTCAACAAACACCCCAGCCTAAGATATGAGCTATCTAAGGCTGGGGTGTTTCGTGAATACCTGAACGTTATACGCAATTGCTGGAATCGAAAAACTACAACCATTAGGATGTGTGTATTCGGAAGGAGTAAAACAATGGTACTCTCCTTATTTAAAGCAGGGCTTAATGAAGCTTCTATGATTCACGAGATGCAGATTAAAGCATTCATGCCGTTGTTAAATAAGTATCAAGATTATGAAACCAGTCCTGCTAACGAAACTGTGGAACGAATTATAGATAGATTAAAACAGTCGGTTACAGATTACTATATTATAAATTCCAATGTTCCCGTTGGGGCAATTAGAATTGTGAGAAAAGAAAATAGTACTTTCCGCGTTAGCCCAGTATTTATTCTGCCTGAACACCAGAGAAAAGGCTTTGCGAAAAAAGTTTTTTCGATGATTGAGGATATTTATAACGACGCAGTTGTTTGGGAGTTGGATACAATACTTCAAGAGCAGGGTAATTGTTATCTCTATGAAAAGTTAGGTTATCAGAAGACAGGGGAAATAAAAGAAATTAACGAAAAGATGACAATTGTGTACTATGAAAAACGCTTGATATAACACAGCATTCCTACTGCGGGCATTCGCCCTTGATCGCTAAGAAGCATTTTCAGGGAAGATTATTCAGGCGATACATTCAACCAGCTAAGTCTGACGACCTGTTCCCTTTGGTCGCTTAAGCCGCTTAAACGTCAGGAATGCGCAACGTTAACTGAAATCGATGCAATGGAGGATAATGTGATGGATAAAATATTAATCGAGGCAATTCGTGTCGCGAAGCTAGCTGGACTAAAAATTAAGGAAATTAGAGAAAATGATGGATATGATGAATATTTAAAAAAAGGATATGAACTAGTAACAACGGCAGATTTAATATCAGATAAAATTATAAAAACAGAGATTTCAAAGGTTTTTCCTAAGCACAAATTTATATCTGAAGAAAGTGATATAGAAAATAGTCTTATAATAAAAGAGCCTACATGGATTATTGATCCTATAGATGGAACTGTTGGTTATGCCAATAATCATTATCAGGTAGCTATATCTATTGCTTATGCAATAGATAACATAGTTGAGGTAGGAGTAGTGCATAATCCATTTTTGGACGAAACATTTTATGCTGTTAGAGGTAAGGGGGCTTTTTTGAACAATCATAAAATACAGATTAAAAGCGCCAATACATTAAAACAATGTGTGATTGGAACTGGTTTTCCCCATAATAAAGAAAATGTGGACTATATAGTTGAAACACTAAGATTAGTACTACCTAAAATAAGAGATATTAGGAGACTAGGATCCCCAGCTCTGGATATTTGTTGGGTTGCTTGTGGTCGCTTACAGGGATTTTATGAAGAAAAATTGTCCCCATGGGATGTTGCAGCAGCGAAGTTAATTGCCAGTGAAGCTAAAGCAACTGTGGGGCACTATAGTCTTGAAAATAGCTCAATTCTTCCAAATTGCTTGAATGGTTATAAGGTAATTGTGTCAAGTCCGGGTGTTTTTGAAGAATTGAAAGCAATTTTAATATCTGTTATATAACATTTGATTGTTACATATTTTTCATATTATCTGCAACATCAAGAGCTGAAATGCTCTTATTAATTTTTCGAATGAGTTCTATAAACGGTGCTCGAATGAGATTTAAAGAAGTGAAGAGATAAGAATCATGTTAGTGACTCGAAGAAGGCATCGACATCAGTTAACACCGTATTCCCGCTGAGGATCCTAACGGATCCTTGGTCTGCAAGAGGTTTTTCGATGAGGCTAAGTCAGCAGACAACCCTGCGAGGCTAAGTGGCGGAGCCACCCGGTCCTGACGGACCTTAAGCCTCTCGGATTCGGGAATACAACAACGTTATCTGAAAGCGTGGAGAATTCTATAAAATCAATAATGATAGAAAGGAATAACATATGAATGACTATATGGGAATTGTAATTAAACAATCCTTGAATGATGAGAATGGACTAAAGCCATTTCAAATTAGAGCTAATAGAAGAATTGGTTCATGGGATGTTCTATACGTCAGCGTTGAGAGTAAAGAATTAGATGAGAGCATTAATTGTCTTCAGGCAAGTATGGTCGATAAGTATGAGGACTGTTGGTACAATCACCTTTTTAAGGATGAAGAATTAATTGTTATCTACCAAGATAAATACTTTAAGGTTTCCATTGACCATAAGTCGTGGGATGAGGTAATACAATATGGACTTAATAATGGAATACCTATGGAACAATTAGACTTTAATCCAAGAACAATGAAAGAAACAGATGAATTTTTTAATTTAAAGAGAAATGATTGATAATCCGAAGAAGGCCACGCCATCAGATAACACAGCATTCCTACTGCGGGCATTCGCCCTTGATCGCCAAGAGGAATATCAGAGAAGCTTATTCAGGCGATACATTCAACCAGCTAAGTCTGACGACCCGTTCCCTATGGTCACTTAAGCTGCTTGAACGTCAGGAATGCCAAACGTTATCCGAAACCCCTGAGATTGAGACTTTATGATAATACCAAAAAGAAACTACATTAATATTGGAGAAGAATAATGGACATTTTATTATTTTTATGTTATTTATTGTGGCGAATTTGGGGTTCTATATAGAAATGAAATATATTAAAAAGAAATAAATAATTATTACTTTAGTGACTGCAAATCTCATATTGCTGATTGCTTTATTAACAAGAAATTTGATATTAGGCTTAGTGTTACTATGTGTAGGTTTATTAATTAGTATCGGATATACAATATATCAAAATTTATTTACATCCATGGATAATGAATAATTATTATAAACAATTCAGAATTTACAGGAATGCTTTGAGGGTTTGTCGGGGTAGTCAGGGGCATCGGATAACACCGCATTCACGCATCGATCGCTGACGCTCTCTCGGTCCCCTAGGAGTATGATGCATGGAAGTGAATTCAGGGGACAACCCTGCACAGCCTAATCGCGTCGCGACCGTTCACTTCGTTCACTTAAGGCAGTGAGGGTTCGTGAATGCGCGAACGTTATATGTAATTGGGGCAGTCATTAATTGAGGAGGGATTCTTGATGAACCATTATACACTTTTTCCAATCATAAAGAGATTAGAAGAAAATAGTATAGTATATTCACTTGGTGGTAGTGGATTATTGTATTATTTGAATTTAATTGACTCAATAAATGATTGGGACATAACTGTAGAATGTCCAAAAGATAAATTAATTGAAACACTCGAGGGCTATGATTGGGTAGAGCAAAGAAGTGGAGATTACCCATTTGCTAGTCAGTATAGGCTAAGTATAGCCTCGCTTAACATAGACTTCATTGGATGCTTTGCATTACATACTGAAAACGGAGTGCTTAACTTACCGATTAATCATAATAGGAAGTGGGATGGTATAAATATATCAAGTCCTGAAGTCTGGTATGTGGCTTATTATTTAATGAATAGGAAACCAAAGGCGAGCATGCTCTTAAATTATCTTAAAACTAGTACAGAAAAAGTGAATACTACTTTAATAAATGATCTGATTAAAACCAATATTCTAAATAATGAATTAAGCCAAGAACTTAGCTTGTTAATTCGATGATGGCCCCAACTGCATATAACACCGTATTCACGCTACGGGGCTACCGCCCCTTGATTGTCAGATGTATAATCATGGAAGAAGCTCAGACAACAAATGCCCCAGCCTAAGATAAGAGCTATCTAAGGCTGGGGTGTTTCGTGAATACCTGAACGTTAGGTGAAATTACCGTAGAGCATGAAAGGAGGCAATTCCTTGGATGATTATTATAAATACATACATGATACATCGAAAAGCCTAGAAACTAAGATTGATGAACAAGCTGATGAATTCTGGCAATGGTCAAAGAATCAAAAACAGATTTACGAATGGGAAGCTAACTATTCCGAGTGGGGTTTAATCAATACTTTACTTAGTCGATTAGTACATTCGACAGATTTTACTCAATGGAATCAAAGGACTTTAAATAATATTCTATTTCTCGTGGCTCGCGACAATGAATGTGAGATGTTGGTTGATACATTAAGTGAGAATCCATCGTGTTTAATTTATTTATCAAGAGAAGGACTGAAGTACCAAGATGACAGTGCAAGATGGCAGTTTGCTCATTATCTTTCCAAGACTGAAGAACATCCTGAAGCAGAAGAATTAATTTTGAGATACTGTAGTGACCATGCTGAATATGTAAGACGTAGAGCATTACTTGCATTGGGTTTTATTAAATCTACATACGCTGAAGAAAAAGCGATCGAGGCGTGGAATTCAAACATGGAGTACCCCAAAATTGCTGCATTAGAAACGCTGTATCAAGTTAAATCAACACAACTAGAAAAGTATCTTCAACTGGGACTAAATGATTCATTTGAACATGTAAAGAGAAATTCAGAACGATTAATAAGTCAACTTGAAAAGTAACTCAAAGAAGTCGGTAACTTCACCTAACACCATAATCACGCAGCAGGCCATTCGGCCCTTGGTCCGGATCGGAGTTGAAGATGATTCGAATGGAGTTGACTCAGATACAAGGAAGCGGAATCAGCCGGACACATTCAACTCCCTAACCGCATCGCGGCCGCCTTTTGGGCTTAAGGGAGTTGGACGTCGTGAATACAAAACGTTATCTGAAACCGATGCAAGTTAGATAAAGATCAATAAAGGAAGTGACTAGTTTGGAGTATTCTGACTTGTTAAATTTTAAGGATATATACCTCGAGCAGATATATGAGCCGGAAGAAAACAGCCTTAGGTTACTCTTCAGTCGAAGTAGAACTAGTGAAACTCCTGAAACGATAACAATTGGAGAAATAGAAATTAAAGATATCTATTCGTTAGATGTAGATGAAACAGTACCTTTAATACAAATGGATTTTGAAGGGTATATTGGATATTCAATTAGAAATGAAAGTTACACTTCATGGGATGATTACGAAGAATTTGAAGGGAAAATCTTTAGAATTTATAGTAAATCCAGATACTTAGACTTCATTAAAGTTGGAACGTTTGCATCTGAGGATTACCCTGGCTCATTTAAGCATTATGGCATCTCTTGTCTTAACCATGTCGTGGATGTTGCATCAGTTTCAGAGCCAATTATTAAGGAAGTCCAACGAATTAAATAAGATTATTGAATGTTTCTCAAGAAGGCATCGGCATCAGATAACAAAGTATTCACGCTGCGGTTGCTACGCTCCCTTGGTCTGCCAGAAGGATTTTCGAAGAAGCTGAATCAGGCAGACAACCCTGCACTGGCTAAGTCTTCGACCCGCCGCTACGCGGCTTAAGCCAGTGAGGGTTCGTGAATACCTGAACGTTAGGCGAAACCAGCGAAAGGATTGAGTAAACATAATTTTTTTAATTAGATACCCAATAAACCTTAATTTGATCTTTTCAATGGTTGTTCTAAGTTTATTAAATATCTGGCAAGTAATACAAAGAAATGAAGTGAATTATTTTAATAATGTTGTTCTTGGTATTATATTTGTATCAATAATTATTGTAGCTGTCATACGAAGATTATTTAAACCAAAGACTTTAAGTCTAGATCCGGAATCCATGAGTATCAATAACAAGAGATTAGAAGTGAAAGATATAACGGCGATTTATATTAGTAACAATAAAACGATTGGTATTAAACCAAAAAAACATAGAATAGTTCCAGTATCATTATGTTTTGAATTAATCAAAAATCGAAATGACATTGATCAATTGATTAAATGGGCAAAAACTAAAGAAATTGAAGTTAAATATGGGAGCTTCATGAAGTGGATATAAATTGAATGTGATTCGAAGATGTCGTTGGCATCAGCTAACATTATATTCACGCGGCGAGCCGGCTAACGCCAGCCCTTGGTCCACCTGGGGAAATTTCGAAGAAGTGGATCCAGGCGGACAACCCTGCGAACCTAACCGCGGTCGCGGCCGACAGCTGAAGCTGCCTTAAGGTTCTCGGGTTCGTGAATACGGGAACGTTATGTGCAATTGCCAAACAAAAAAGAGGAATGATAATAATGGACTTTAAACCTTCGAATTATTTATTAGATCATTTTATTTCTGCTGATTTATCTAGCTTAACTGAAAACAATACTATTCTATTTAATAAAGAAAGACAGTGGGTAGGTGCATTTATACTAAATTCTACGCTTAGATATAAATATGAAGAAAAGCAAAGAATATATTTAATGAATATCTTAAGAAGAATAGAATCTACATTTTATCAATATAATACTGGGAGTGTTTTGTTAGATGATTTTTTAAATCACGATAAAGTAAGTATATCTAAGTATTTATCAGCAGTTGTTTGCATTGAAACTTCAATTTCTCACTTGTACCAAGCATACATGCTAGGTAGCAAAATGGCTGGTGAGGACAATAAGCTGTTTGAAAGGAATGATGGTTCTTCTATTGAAAGGTTAAACAAGCTTTATAACGTAGCAAAACATTATGATAGTTCCATAAGTAATGGTAGCTTAGAAGAATTAAATACTATACCTATATGGATAACCAACCAAGGAATTAAATCCAATCAAACCTTTTTAAGTTTTGATGAATTACATGCAATGATGAGGGAAGTAGAATATATAGCTGATGAAATAATAAAATAAAATTCAAATCGCATATTCAAGAAGAAGGCAACAGCACATAACATAATATTCACGCTGCGGACATTCGTCCTTGGCCCGGCATTCGCCGAACACCCGACATACGTCGGGTCGTGAATACAGGAACGTTATACGACAGAATCAAAAACAATAGAAAAGAGGATCATATGATCCTCTAAATGCTAGAGTTTTGCAATTCACTAAAGAGTTGTAGAGCGTCTTTGAAACCTTGTATGTAGATACTTCTTTCTAAGATGGATTGAAGAGAAAATTGAGCGTCTTCGTAAAGAAAAACCGTATGTTGAAGTTGATCGGGCAAAGCATCACGAAGTGTTTTAAAGTATTGATCTGTCTCCGCAGAAAGCTGATTGTATTCCGGATGACATTCCAGAAGCTCAGTATAGAGTAATTCTAGACGTATTCTTATAAGTGGTTCTGTAAGCGATTCTAATGTATTAACCATATAATTTTCCTCCCTCAATTAACTCTATAGAGTTAATATATAACCTTATAAAGTTAATTACAAGGTGAATATTTGACTTTATAGAGTTAAAACTTCGCTTTTCGTTGATGATTATTAATATGGAAGATAAGATAGAGCTATGGAGGGGAAAAGATGAACGTAATCAAGTGTAATATACGAGAACTCATGGCAGAACATCGAATAGATGATATAACCGAATTGATGGTGAGATCAGGTTTAAGTCGTAACTCAATCAACAAGTTATATAGGGAGACGAATATAGAAACAACAAAATTAGAAACACTTTTCAAGTTGTGTGATACGTTTAATTGTAAGTTGTCTGATTTAATCGAATATGTACCAGAAGAAAATAAATAGTGAGAGCCGCTTCGAGAAGAAACTCCATCGTATAACATAATATTCAAGCTGCGTCTCCTTTGGAGCCTTGGTCTGTTGGATGAATCTCGGGGAGGAATTTCAGCAGACAACCCCTTTGGGGTTCATGATTATAGAAACGTTAGGTGAAATCCTGCTAATTCCTAGATGCAAAGAACGAATGTAAAAGTCGAATTCAGTATATTTGGAGATCAATTTGACCCCAATATAGTTACAAATACATTGTTAATTCCTCCTACAAGAACTTGGCTCAAAGGCGATCGTATACAGAGAGAACTATTTAGTAAGGAAACGTGTTGGGAGCTAGCCACAGAGTACGAAGAATCTTTGGATATCAATGATCAGATCGATAAGGTTAAAAATCTACTTCAGGATCGAAAAGATCAAGTAGTAAAATTAATTAGGCAGAACAATCTTGAATGTAAGTTTGAAGTCGTAATTAATATTGAGAATAATGAAACGCCAGCAATGTATTTAAACAAAGATACCATAAAGTTCATCTATGATTTAGGGGCGGAAATTGATTTTGACTTATACATTTATAGCTAAGAATTGATGATAGAAGACATAAAGAAGAGCAGGACATCACCTAACATAATATTCACGCATCGGACATTCGTCCTCGGTCCAGCATTCGCCGGACACCCAGCATACGCTGGGTCGTGAATACAGGAACGTTATGGGACAAGTTCACCAAAGCAAATTAAGATATAATTGATAAAATCAATATATGGAGGAATTATATGAACTTATATGAAGTTGATTATACTAAACCAACAGGAAAATACGCAGCAGCTATTAAAGAATATAATGAATTTTGGAGTCAGGGACTAATTGATTTTTCCAAAGCTTCCAATCCAATTGAAAAGTTTGATGATGAGACGAGGCAGTTTATTTATAACTTCAATTCTAAATTTCCCAATAATGTTGTATGGCATTATCATAGAGATAGAACATCTGTAGATTTAGAAGTAGATGCACTAAGGAAGGTCATTAATTCTGCGAAAAATGAGCATGATATTCAAGATTACATTAAGAAAAATAGAAAGTGGTTTATCCCGGCTTCAATATTTAAAGAGTATAATTTTGGTCACAAAGAGACGTATCTCTTTCCAGAAATGAAGTTAGGAAGTAGCATGCAAGCAGATTATGTTTTATGTGGTAGAAACTCTGATGGATACAGCTTAATCCTTGTTGAATTCGAATCACCGGCTTCAACATTTGTTTTAACTGATGGTTATAAATTATCAGCATCGGCTAATTCTGGCTTAGGTCAGATCAATCAATGGAAAGAGTGGATGGAATCAAATAATACAACATTTTTTAATGAGCATAAATTTACTGAGAAAGGCATAAATGTTCCTATTACAAGGATTCACTATTGTTTAGTGATTAGCAGAAGAAATCAAATGGAGACAAATGATAGAGATAGAAAAAATAGAATAATTATTGAATCAACGAATTTAAATATAATTAATTACGATAGAGTGTGTGATTATGTTTCTAATCTAGATGAAGGATATAGTACTTATAGATAAAAACATAATATCTTCTGGTGAAATCATCCCATAACACGTCGATTCCTACCATTCCCCTCGATGTCGCGGTTTTTGCGAAGCAAGCTCCGCGACACTTTTTCCGCTAAGGCGTTAAAAGAGGGGAATCGCGGGAACGTTATCGGAAATTCTGTAATATGGGAGGAAACTCAATGGAGTCATGTGATGTGAAAGAAAAAGAGTACAGAATGGTTCTGTCTTACATATCTGGGTCACTTAATGAAAATGATATATTTCATATTGAAGAAAAATTAAAAGAGAATGGAATAGAATTTAAATCCATTGATAAGAGTGGGAAGTTCACAGCTTCGCTTGATGAATTCTCCAATGTATATTCATTTTTAATCACTTCAACATTATCAAGTGCTTTATTAACTGGTGCTCTTACCAATGCTGTATGGGATAGTATCAAGTATATCTCACTTTTCACTTTCAAAAAATTCAAAGGTAAGAAATACAATAAAATATCAGATGGGAGGATTGAAGAGAAAAAAGTTACTTATGGGATAGAAATAAAAGCAAACAACGATCACTATAACTTTAAGTTTACTGGGCTGACTTCTGATGAAGTATTACTTGAAGCCTTAGATAAAATCTTACCCCATATAAAATCAAAACCAAATGAATCATCCAAGATTTATACACCTGGATTACCGAACTATATAGTAAGTTATGACGAGAAGTTAAAAATTTGGATTGCAAAAGAAACTAATGAAATTATTAAAGAAAAAATTGAGAATGCTAACTCGAAGAAGTCATGAACTTCCGATAACACCGTATTCACGCTTCAGGGCTATCGCCCCTCGGTTGTCAGATGTATAATCGTGGAAGAAGCTCAGACAACAAACGCCTCAGCCTAAGATAAGAGCTATCTAAGGCTGGGGCGTTTCGTGAATACAACAACGTTATGTGAAAGTTCTGAGATAAAGTCAAATAAGGGAGGGAGAAAGCTATCCTGAAATCAATAGTGTTTCTGATTTCAACATTAGGTCTTTATCTTTTAACAATATATATTCTAGGAATTAGAATCGAAAATATCGGTGAATTTATTAATGAAGTAAAACTTAATTTCTTGCCACCAATATTACTTTTATTAGTTAACTCTATATTATATGGATTTTCTAGGTGGAAGAAGATCTTGTTGATGTTATTGTGGACAATAACTCCAGTTATTCTTTTTTTATTTTCAGTACGATTTCAACCTACAGATCCAGGCGGATTTATGATATTTAGTCCCAATACACTCGAGATTGGATTGCTTATACCGATAATCATTACAATTATACAACTCATTGCATTTTTGATTGTAGCCCTTAAGAAAAAGGAGTGCTAATAGGTTGTATCAAGAAGTCAGAACCTTCACATAACACCATATTCACGCTGCGAGCCATTCGGCCCTTGCTCTGCCCGATGGATTTCGAAGAGGAAATTCAGGCAGACACACCCGCACCACCTAACCGCATCGCGGCCGTCCCTTTGGGACTTAAGGTGGTGGGGCGTCGTGAATACACGAACGTTAGATGAAAGATATGCAAATAAAGAAGGTGAAATAGAATGGAGCAAGAGTTGAATACATTAGCAGACAAAGTTCTTAAATATCTTTGTATCGGATCTAGGTTAGAAGGCATCAATTTCTACGGTCTAAAGATTTTGTTATCAGAATCTGAAGGAAACAGAGATAGAATAGATGGACAGATATATATAAATATTGAAAGTAAGTTCAAGATATTTGATACTGAGCAGTTTGAAATTCCTAAAGCTGAGGAAGAGTTTCCAGATTACAATTGGATGGAAGCTTATACTGAAATATGTAAGTTAAGATTAAAGGAAATAGTGGATGTTAGATTAGACGAAGAAGTACCGAATTTATTCATTTATTTTGATACTGGCGAAGTATTATTTATTTACGGACATCATGATAAGTATGAAAGTTGGCAAGTTGGGGCCTGGTATAAATAATGAATCTTGGGAAGTGATTGCTTGTCCCGGTGATGATATTTGTATTGGAGCGCCGAAAGATATTTAAAATAATTCGAAGAAGGCCTATCCATCATCTAACACCGCATTCACGCTGCGGGCCGTTCTGCCCTTGAATCGCCAGAAGTGAAGAAGCAGGAAGCGGAATCAGGCGATCAACCCTGCAAGGCTAAGTCTTCGACCCGGCGCTGATGCGCCTTAAGCCTCTCGGGTTCGTGAATACGGGAACGTTAACTGAAATCAACGAAAGTTGTATTTAAGATTCAAATAGATACCTATTTCAATCAACAGGATAAGCCTTCTTGATGTTGGTTCTGTTTAGAAGATAGTCAGTACTGGTTTGATGGAAATCGGCAAGTTTAATCAGTATTACTGTGGGAATATCGACTTCGCCGCGTTCGTAATTACTGTAGATTCGTTGACTACAATTTAGATATGCAGCAATTTGTGACTGCGTCAAATCTTTATCCTCACGTAAACTTCTGATTCTTTCGTACATACCTAACACCTCCATTACTAGAATACCTTAGCGAATTATTCGCTATTGATCTTTAGCGATAAAATCGCTAAAATATTCTGTAATGAACTTATTGGAGGGAGAGGTAGGGAATGAATAGCATATTGGAGCAATTATATTTTGGAGAAATTAGACCTGAAGAAGTGATTGTGCCAAAGAACCCTGAATACAGATCTCTAAATAACAAAATTTCCAACTCGAAGGAACAACTCAAGATGAAGCTTTCAGAAAATGATATGGAACTTCTTGAAGAAACATTTGATTTACTTGGGATATCTTCCTCAATATATTCAACCGAGGTTTTCATCTATGGTTTTAAAATGGGTGCTCTAATGTTTACTGAAGTGTTTGCTAATAAAGGATAGCCTAAGAGACTCTTGTTAAAAGTTCGATGAAGTTGGTATAAAGATTATTTCAAGGTCGAAGATATAGTTGTTCAAAGAGGTCGTTGATTTCAGTTAACACCGTATTCGCGCTGCAGGGCTATCGCCCTTTGGTTGTCAGATGTATAATCTAGGAAGAAAGCTCAGACAACAAACACCCCAGCCTAAGATAAGGGCTATCTAAGGCTGGGGTATTTCGCGAATACCTGAACGTTATCCGAAACCCCTGAGATTGAGACTATATAATAATACCAAAAAGAAACTAAATTAATATGGAGAAGAATAATGGACTATTTATTATTTTTTATCTTATTTATTGTGGCAAATTTGGGTTTCTATATAGAAATGAAATATATTATGAAACTTAAAAAAAAAGAAATAATTATTACTTTGGTGATTTCAAACCTCATATTGCTGATTGCTTTATTAACAAGCAATTTGATATTAAGCTTTGTATTACTAGGTATAGGTTTATTAGTAAGTATTGGATATACAATATATGAATTTTTATTTACATCCATAGATAATGATTAATTTTTATAAATAATTCAGAATTTGAAGGAATACTTTGAGGGTATGTCGGGGAAGTCAGGGGCATCGGATAACACCGCATTCACGCATCGATCGCTAACGCGCTCTTGGTCCCCAAGAAGTATTACGCCGAAGAGAATTCAGGGGACAACCCTGGACTACCTAACCGAGTCGCGGCCAGTCACTTCGTTCCTTTAGGGTGGTGGGACGTCGTGAACACCTGAACGTTATATGACATACCTTCTAAACAAAATTAAAATCTACAAGCTTGAGACAGTTATGAAAAACAATACTGATGTGCTAACAACGTTCGTATGATTTTATGCATTTGATGACGTATTTCAAAGATGAAAAATGAATTTTATTTAAGGTAATAGGAGGTGCCATATGGCGAATAGAAGAAAGCGATATATCATTTTAATATTTTTAATTATTTTATTTGTCCTATCAGCTTGTACGAGTACTAAATTTGATTTATACGAAGGAAAGTCTTTAAATATAGCAGTTATTGGAGAACCACCACAAGTAAGAGAAGAGGAAGTTAACTTCAATAAAATCTCATTTGATGATTTGAATAAAGTCGACTTAGAGGACTATGATGCTGTATTTGTTATGAGAGAAAATCTTAATCAAGCAGCAGAAAGCCAATATGCAGATATCTATTCAAATTCACCAATACCATTCTTTTTTATTTCAACTACAAGTCATATACCTTTTACTACAAAGGATATTGAATATGGGGAGACTTGGGGTTGGTCTCCAGGTAATAGCTATGCTGTCGGTGTTCTTAAATCAAATGAAGATGATACATTAAAAAGCTGGGGATTCGGTTTGTATAATGATAAAAAAACCGACGAACATATAGAAGAAGTGTATTCAAAAATTTTTATGACAATAGAAGAATTAGATAGTTAGTTACTGAAAAAAGGAGCAGAGATATGTTCCCTTTTAGTGTAAATTAATAGCTACCTTTTAGCTAAACTATTATTAATCAACAATAATTATTAACAGACCCAATTTTACTAGAAAACTCGAAGGAGGCAGGTACTGCAAATAACACCATATTCACGCAACGGGGCTTACGCCCCTTGGTTGTCTAGATGTATAATCATGGAAGGAGCACAGACAACAAACACCCTAACCTAAGATAAGAGCCATTTAAGCCTGGGGGTTTCGTGAATACAAGACCTTATATGACATACCCGCAAATCCAATTTCACATCTTCCTATGTTATGACTTCTTATTGTTGTAAACAATTGTTACAAAGCATTATTTTTAAAATAATATAATAATTCTTGATTTGAATAATATTGAAGATGATCAGGTAGTAAATTTGTACACGAGGAGGTAAAACTATGACAAAAAACAAATTACTAAGAATGGACAATGTCGGCATCGTTGTAGAATCCCTTGATAACGCAATCTCTTTCTTCGAGGAGATTGGCTTGAGCCTCGAAGGGCGAGCCAATGTTGAAGGTGAATGGGCTGGTCGCGTAACCGGACTAGGTTCTCAGTGCGTAGAGATTGCTACGATGGTTACCCCAGATGGCCACAGCCGACTTGAACTTTCGAGATTTCTCACCCCACCTACTATATCAGATCACCGGACTGCTCCTGTAAACTCCCTCGGTTATCTACGCGTCATGTTTACAGTTCAAGACATTGACGAAATGGTATCCAGACTCAGTAAGTATGGTGCTCAGCTCGTTGGGGAAGTGATTCAGTACGAGGACTCGTATCGGCTCTGCTACATTCGTGGAATTGAAGGACTTCTAATCGGTTTGGCGGAACAACTCGGTAACAAATAAGTAAGTGACGGTTTATAGAAAGACTTTACTGAAATATACATTAATAGAGTAAAAATAGAAACAGTTAGGCAGTGTGAAAGTAACTCGAAGAAGTCGGGTACGTCATATAACACCGTACTCACGCGGCGAACTGACGCCCCTTGGTCCGACCGAAGTTAAGAAGCCAGGAAGCATATTCAGCCGGACAAATCCTGCGAGGCTAAGTCTTCGACCCGGCGCTACGCGCCTTAAGCCTCTCGGGTTCGTGAATACAACAACGGTATACGCAATTACTGCACATCAAAGTGAATATTTTACAAGAAATTTAAATTATTAATTGGAAGTTGAGGGGATTCTAAATATGGATAGCATTATATTTGATTTGGATGGAACGTTGTGGGATTCTTCGGATGTAGTTGTGATTGCATGGAATGGTGTACTAAAAAGATATAAAGAAATCAAAAAAGAAATAACAAAGGAAGATTTACAAGGCATAATGGGTCTTCAAGTAAAGGAGATTGGGAGTAAACTTTTTCCTTATTTAGATGAGGTTACACAACAAAAGATCTTAAAAGAGTGTTGTGATGTTGAGTGTCATTTCCTATCCAACCAAGGCGGAATGTTATACGGAAAGTTAGAGGAGGTACTTAAAGTTTTATCAAAAAAATATAAGTTATTCATAGTAAGTAATTGCCAATCGGGATATATAGAGGCTTTTTATAAATATCATAAATTACATAGGTATTTTATAGACTTTGAGAATCCAGGAAGAACAGGGCTCTCAAAGGGTGAAAACATAAAACTAATCATAGAAAGAAATAACATAAAAAATCCTGTTTATGTGGGAGATACTGAAGGAGATCAAAAGGCTGCAAGATTTGCTGGAATTCCTTTCGTATTTGCAAAATATGGTTTTGGAGAAGTTAGTAATTTTGATTATGCAATTAATAGTTTCGATGGACTTTTAGAATTGTTTTAACTAGCTGTTATTATAAAGGTGAATGAAAGAATGTCCCATATTTTATAATAAGGTCGATTTGATTGTGAATAAGAAGTAAGCAGTAACAACGCACTTTATTCTGGGGGTTAAGATGGACACAAAAGTTAATTGTCAGCATATTTGAACTTGAACCCTGCACTGGCTAAGTCCGTCGGACCCGGGCTTACGCCCCTTAGGCCAGTGAGGGTTCGTGAACACAATAACGTTATATGATAGTTCTGAAATAATAATTAAAGAACCTGACAATTGAAGGAGTGCGAAAGAAGCTTGAAACCATTTTTTAGTGTTTTATTAGTAATTATTTCACATTTTAGTTTCATCTTCTTATTAGGTACCAGAGTAGGTGATTTCACATCTGATACAGCAAAAACTTTTATTATGTTTTATGCAGTGCCTTTCGTTTTTTTAGTAATTAATTCAGTATTATTTTATAGAACAGATAATAAGAAACAAAGATGGATATGGTTTTTATTTAGTGTTATTCCAGGTTGTCTCTTTATAGTTTCCGCTAAGTATCAACCGCGTTCACCGGGTGGATTTAAAATTTTTCCGGAGTATCAACTAGAATTTGGATATATTCTGCCAGCTATTCATTTCATTATTCAAAGCATATTTTTAAAATTTTGGGTTGCAGAGAAAAGAAAATGGAAAAATAATAAATAATCAAC
Source organism: Paenibacillus anaericanus (assembly GCF_003994475.1). Taxonomy (GTDB): domain Bacteria; phylum Bacillota; class Bacilli; order Paenibacillales; family Paenibacillaceae; genus Fontibacillus; species Fontibacillus anaericanus. The sequence goes on from NZ_RZNY01000008.1 coordinate 184,621, forward strand.
TTTATGCCTTTTTAAAGAAGTCAGAACCTTGATATAACACTGCATGCACGCATCGGACATTTGCCTTGGTCCGCAAGATGTGTTTGCGGTGTAGCAGAATTAGCGGACAACCCTGCCGACTAAGTCTGACGACCCGATCTATGCGCTTAAGTCAGTGAGGGTTCGTGAATACAGAAACATTATCAGAAAGGGATGCAGACTAATAAGATGTATATTAACATCATAAAATACATAAATTGAAAGTATATGGGAACACTTGTGCGCATAAGGAGATAAAGGTAAAATATAATATACAAAGAATCTTGGGTGGGCATGGTTTCCCTTCGAAGGGAGGTGAGCAATAGAGGTAAAAGATACAATAACGATTATGTTCCTATTTGGGATGTTTATCCTTGCTCTTTTAACATACATTAATAACAACAAGAGAAAGTAAAAACCCACCCAAAGATTAGTAGCCAAGGGTGGGTTTTCGTTCCTGAACGACTTAGAAGGGAATATACCATCCAAGCCAATTGTACTGACCAAGTGTTAGCGCACTTGGTCTTTATTAAATATATATTACCATAATTGAAAAGATGTATCATAGAACTAAATGTAATTTGAAAACCCCATTAAAAAGACATATTAACATATTAAGAGAGTATTTCGAAGAGGGCATCCCCATCAGATAACACCGTATCTACGCTGCGGGCTGCGCCCTTGGTTCGCGAGAAGTGGGAAGCAGGGAGGTTATTTCAGTTCACAACCCCGCGAGCTCTAAGTCCGTCGGACCCGATGCTTACGTACCTAAAGCCTCTCGGGTTTGTCGATACATAAACGTTATACGCAATTTGTGCAAGAGGGGAAATCTTGAAAGCAATAATAACTAATATTCTATTATTTGAAATTTAATGATCTCTAATTAGAAATGCCCTACTCCGAATTGGTCAAAATAATAGGGGAAGAATCAAAACGAAACTTAACGAAGAGGAATGGCAAGGAGGGGATATTATGCAAGCTTTAGCACAAGAAGATTTCTATAGAGTTAAACTATTACTTGATGGTGGACATCAGCATCCTGAAGTTATTTCAATAATTGAGCTTAATAATCCAGGTTGGATATTTGTGGATCAAATTCTTCAACCAAGAAGTGCATTAGTATGGAGTAAGGGGATTCAAGGATTTTATCTCATAGGGGACCACACAAATGAAACATTTATCCATTCGTTGGATGGCTTTATCTCGAAAAGCGTTGAGCCAAAGATGAAAGCACTTTCCCTAACCCAATTTGAAGTATCGGGTCATCATAGTGAGTGGGATTTTGAAGCAATATTTCCCTCAAGGCAACTTTACCAATTTGAACAATTGGTTTTAGAATTGTTGAATAAACCTGATACATCAAAAAACAATATGATTAAAACAATCAACCTTAAGATAGAAGATTGGGAAAACCAAGATCTGATAAATACAGAATTAATAACAGAAAATATTAATTTGTTCTGGTCTTCGCAAAATGACTTTAAGAAAAAAGGATATGGTTTTGCTGCTATTGATGGATCAGAAATCATTGGTGTTTGTTACTCTAGTTTTGTGACACTGGATACCCACGCTATTGGAGTAGAAACTGTAGCTCGTTATCAAAATAATGGAGTGGGAACGTATTTAGCGACCCTATTAGTTGAAGAAATAATTAATAACGGATTTCGCTCCTATTGGGACTGTTCACTGGATAATGAAGCATCAAGAAAGTTGGCACTTCGCTTAGGTTTTAAACAGGTTCATCGATACATATGCAAGGGTTTTGGAATTTAAATAGATTTAGTTAATTTGCTACGGATTTTATTTTGTTAGTATAGCAAAACGCCCTGAAAATATATTAACAAATTCAATCAAAGAAACAGTAGAGGAGTGAATGCATGAAAAAGAATAAAATAGAAGCGGTATTTATCGATAGGGATGGAACAATTGGAGGGACTGATGAGGTACTTTATCCGGGTACATTTGAATTGTTTGCGTATACTCATGAGGCTTTAAATAGGCTGAAAAAAGAGGGGATAAAGCTCTTTGGATTTACAAATCAACCTGGCATTTCAAAAGGTGAAGCCACAGAGGAATCATTTAGAAATGAAATGATAGATTTTGGCTTTGATGGAGTATACATTTGCCCACATCAACATAATGAAGGATGCAATTGCCGTAAACCCAATCCAGGTATGCTATACAAAGCAGCAGAAGAGAATAAACTAGATTTAACTAGAAGTATAGTGATCGGAGACAGATGGTCAGATATTGTAGCCGGATATAATGCTGGATGTATGAAGGTGTTAGTATTAACAGGTGCTGGACAGGATGCATTAAATAAATATAGACATAAATGGTCAAATACAGAAGTGGATTATATCGCGAGAGATTTCGAAGATGCGGTAAACTACATAATAAATTTCGTGAGTAATATCGAAGAAGAGAAGGCCATCCGATAACATCGCATTCCTACTGCGTACATACGCCCTTGATCGCTAAGAAGAATTTCAATGAAGGATATTCAGGCCCTACATTCAACCAGCTAAGTCTGACGACCCGGACCTGCGGTCCTTAAGCCGCTTGAACGTCAGGAATGCCAAACGTTATGCGTTATTATTGGTAAAGACTTGAATCATGATTAAATTGCCTTATCGGAGGAGAAGTAATGAAATCAACAGGTGTATTTTTATACCCATTGTTCAGTGAATATGAATTGACAGTTGCACTATCCATTTTAAAACAAGGAAACCATCCGATCACTACAATTGGAATAACCTCCGGACCCATTCAAGGAGAATCTGATTTAATTTGCATACCTGATAGAACCATTTATAATACGGATATTTCAACACTTGATAGTGTTTTATTTCCAGGTTGTATGGATATAACAACACTCTATGGCAATAACGACCTTATAGAATTTATAAGGAAATGCACAAGTTCTAAAGAGTTGGTTGTAGCAGCCATTTCGAGTTCTCCCTACTTGTTGGCTAAAGCAGGGGTGTTAAAGGATCGGAAATTTACGATTGGAATGGAATATGAACAACGAAAAATTACCGGGATTTTTGATGAGGAGAATTATTGTAGTGAACTTGTCGTACAAGATCGTAATATATTAACAGCTAGAGGAAGCGGATTTATTCAATTTGGAATTAAGTTAGGTGAATTATTAGAACTGGAATTTGACCCAAAATGGTATCAAGGGCAATCGTAAGCCAATTCAAGAAAGTCAGTACTACGCATAACACTGTAATCAAGCTGCGTCACTAACGCACCTTGATTCGCTCAAAGTTGAAGTGCCTGGAAGTAGAATCAGGCGATTAACCTCGGCGCGGCTAAGTCTTCGACCCGGCAGCTGCGCTGCCTTTAGCCTATGGGATTCGTGAATACAACAAGGTTATCTCAAATCAGCTAAATCTTAGACACTTAAGTAATGAGGTGAACATCTTTGGATGGACACCAGATTATGTTAGGTAAACAAATGAGCAGCGAACAAAATATATACTAGAGGAGGTCATCAGGATGAACAAGCATAGTGTTTATGAAACAAACAGCTTCTATTGGGATACAAAAGGAAATGACTTTTTAGGAGCAATCGTGCTTCCTTTTTATGGAGCATTTGTCTCAGAAGAAAAATGCCAACTTTTTGGTGATGTCTCAGGAAAAAAGATGCTGGAGATAGGCTGTGGAAATGGTCAATCCTTGCAGTATCAGGGGAACCGCAAAGCATCTGAACTATGGGGTATAGATATATCAGAAAAACAAATCGAAAAGGCAACGCAACATTTGACGGCGTGCGGTCTTTCAGCAAAATTGATCTGTTCTCCCATGGAAGAAGAATGTGGCATACCCGTGGATTATTTTGACTTTGTTTATTCGATTTATGCCATAGGCTGGACCACCGACCTTGAGGATACTTTTTGCCGGATCGCTTCTTACCTAAAAAAAGACGGCATATTTATTTTCAGTTGGTCTCATCCAATACATAAATGTGTTGTTGAAGAAAATAATAGATTTGTTTTTAACAAATGTTATTTCGATGAATCTTGGTATTCGGTATCTCCTGATTTTTGTCAAGGCGCGCTAACCCTATCTGATCGTAAACTATCAACCTATTTAAATGCGTTGGCGAAAGCAGGCTTTGTTATTGAACAAATGATTGAAGAAACCGACAATGAAATAATCCAATTGCACGATGAAAATAATGATTTCGTAAAAAGAGCGAAGATGTTTCCTGTAACCTTCGTTATCAAAGCAAGAAAACTTTAAAATGACTGAAGAAGAAGTCCCCAAAATAAGTGAGTTAGTAGCTCGAGGGAGGGCTGACATCAGATAACAATATATTCACGCATCTATTGATTTTGAAGGAGAAGTTGTTAATTCCGAAATCTCTGTGAAGTTTGATGATGACGGATTCTATAATAGCGGGAAAGCTAGAATTGTATTTAAAGATAATCGTATAGATTTTATTGTGGATGATATTGTAATTAGTGATGATAACTTCCCAGGATGGTCATTAAGTAATGCAGTATTAACAAAGGAAAGTAAATAATAATTATTTGGTAACGCTTTGAAGTAGGTAACTTCGCATAACACCATGTTCACGCTGCGGGCCATACGGCACTCGGTCCACCCGAGGCAGTTCGGTGAAATGGAATCAGGCGAACAAACCTGCGAACCTAACCATGGTCGCGGTTGGCAGCTGAAGCTACTTTAAGGTTCTGGGATTCGTGAACACGGAAACGTTAGACGAAATTAACGGGAATAAGACTTACTAAAGCAGAACGTTTGTTCTTCAATATATTGGAATATAATGGTATGATAGTGAAAGACAATTGAATCTTGGGTGGGCATAGTATCCCTTCGGAAGGAGGTGATACTATGGAAGTAAAAGATGCTATAACGATTATGTTCCTATTCGGAATGTTTATCCTTGCACTTTTAACATACATCAGCAATAACAACAAGAAAAAGTAAAAACCCACCCTAAGGTTAGCGCCACAGGTGGGTTCTTTTCCGTCTAGACTCTAGAAGGGATATCCCATCCGAGCCAATTGTTCAGCCGAGTGATAGCAACACTCGGCTTCTTTTAAAAATATGATAACATAATTGGAAAAAGAAGTGAACTAAATGAGAACTGAAGCTCTCGGTTTGCATAAGTATTTCGATGAAGTGGAATCAGCAGACAACCCGCACCGGCTAAGATAAGAGTAATTTAAGGATTTAATTTCATAGAAGGAAGGATATTATGAGAAGCATTAGTGAAATCAAAGCATTTGAAGAAGAGTTTGAAATTCTATTTATACCTAAGTCACGTATTATTGGTAAAGAAGCAAGATGTGGTGGTGCTCTTGGAAATACGGCTCCTGCGTTAGCAGAAAGAACAATTAACTCTATTGATTGGGTTACTCTAAAAAAATTACCCCATGTAATGGATTATGGATGTGGATGGACATGTGATTATGATGCTAGTACAGACACATTCTCTTATATAGTAGGTTTCATTACCCCAGCCGATACACCTGTACCGGAAGGTTTTGTTTATAGAGACGTTGCACAAACACTATGTGCTAAAGGTTTGTTTGGCGAAGATGTTAATAAAACTGTGGAGAGAGCAACAGAAGCTGGTTATATAACAAATTGGCAGTCAAGCCCATGGAACTCAGAGTTTTATATTGATGAAGAAGAACAAAGTCCTCCAAAAGAAGACTGTATTCCGTGCCATTGGCTTGTTCCAGTAAAACAGGATAGATAAAAAGTAATATAGGCTGAGGCTGTGAACATTTAAGATAAGTTGACTATCTTGAAAAACGACCCAGCTTAAGATAAGAGCTATCTAAGGCTGGGTCTTTTCGTGAATACAAGTATTTAGGCAAAATACAAGCTATTGCTATAAGCGATTTGCTAATTCGAGAAGAAGTTCCATCGAATTACAGATGTTTTTTGTCAAAATGGTAATAAAAATTGTATTCAAAAAGGCGAACAAGTTTTCGCTTTGGTGATATAATGGAGTCGTGATGGAGGTCTATTGACGATGAACGATAGAGAGAACAAACGCGACATACACATAGAGAACAACAAGCGGTGGACGGTACGGGATAGACAGTTTACGTTTGCAGAAATTGAGCTGGGGGGGCAGGAGGGGCAGCAGGAAGAACCTGTAAGTAGAGTCGTCATGCCGGCCAACTTGGAGAGGAATCTGGATTGGCAGCAGGATTTCCGTTATGTCTCCCGGGAGCAACAGTTTGTGCAGAAAGGTCGGGAACTTGAACGGGAAACCGTGGAATCCGCGGCCTTTATCCCTTTCCAAACCTATTGGCCCACCTATGAACAAATGCAGCCAGGTCAACTGCGATGGTATCTGTACTGGCGTGAAGAGGTTCGTTCAGGAAGATACCCAGACACGGATCTATCTTATCTGTTTGTGTACCTGTACGAGCTGATTCATGGGATCGGCTGGAATGTGCCGGCGCATGGGTATGCGTTGATGGACCGGGTTTGGCAGGCGTACCGGCAGCGGTATCCGAAGTTAGATGTATATGTACGGGAATGGCTGTATGATTTAGCGCTTGTGTTCGGACTGGACATGCCTCTTACCGAACCGCTTCAGAAACTCCCCCGCAACATGTCACTGGAGCTGAAGGAACTGGAATGGCGACGGAGATTCACGGCCGAGCCGCTGGAACTATCCTGGGATATGCTGTTGCTCCTCCTTGATTATGATGTGGAGAAAAGCCGGTTTTACATGGAACAAGGGCGAAAGGAGCTCCGGGCCTATATACCGAAAGTGCTGGTATTGGTGGATGGTTATTTGGCAAAAACCAGAGGGGCCAGACTCATTGAGCGCTTTAAGCCGAGGGAAAAAAGGGCCAGCAGATTTCTGTTCCGCAGCGCCATATATGATCATGAGATGTACGGACGTACGGTTACGGTACCCACGCTGTCGATTAGTGATGATCTCCCTCTTCGCTCCTATTTGACACAATTGGCTAGACTCACGGAGAACAAGCTGCGGGAGCTTACGGGTTTTAAAGGGAAACTGAGGGGGATCAGCGTCGAGCCGGAGGTTGAGCAGCTTATTACTCGTTTCCTCCATAAGGAATTTAAACAGCGAGAAGCAATGGTTCGTATTCCCGAGATCAAGATCAATTCTGCCAAGCTACGTAAATTGCGTCAGGAATCTGACGAAGTGCGGGACATGCTGCTAATCGGGGATCTCCCGCTTGTCACAGGAGAGGGCAATGATGTAAGACTACCTGCAAACTTTCCAGATCATACACCTCAAGCGAAATCATATGCACAAGCACAAACCAAGTTGGGCCGAAGCTCTTACAAACCTAAACCCTCTAATGGGCTGCAGCAAGCAGAACTGGATTTTGAGCGAGGATGGCAGGTTTTTGAGGAACAGGATTTGACAGGCCATGAGCAGGAAGTGTCTATGGGACTGTTGAAAGATGATCTCTTGAAGCAGGAACAGCAGGAATACAACGACATCACTAGTGAACTTAGTGATTCCATGCAGGTCATGCTGGATACAGCTGGACAACATGCAGAAGTGTTTGCAGATGATAAAGGGATGGATTCGCAGAGTGAGTGGCGAGAGATGTTCGTCCGGTTATCGGCGGGCCACATGGACATGCTGTCCGCAATGCTAGAGGGGAAGAGTGCGACTGTTCGTCAAGGCATCGCAGAGCAAACGGGTTCTATGCCTGAGCTGATGCTTGATGAAATTAATGAGTTATCCATGGAGTGGATCGGTGATTTACTGATCGATGGAGATGAGATTCTAGAAGAGTATAAGGCAGAACTACAAAATATGCTTAAGGGTAGGTAAGTTGATAAGAATGATCTAAGAGGTGATGACGATGAAACAGATGCACATCCCGAAGCGGCTTACTACGGCGTTGGTCAACTCACTGACGGCAGGGGTGGTGCCGCGGATCGGGCTTGAACATATCGCGGTTGGGCGCAAGCTGGAAGTAGCTTCGATCCTGCAGGATATGGATAATATCGCGGAGGGTGGGGCGGCTTTTCGCCTGATTACCGGGCGGTACGGAAGCGGCAAAAGCTTCTTGCTGCAGATGGTACGTAATTACGCGATGGATCGCGATTTTGTGGTGGCGGATGGAGATCTGTCACCAGAGCGGCGACTGGTTGGGACGAAGGGACAAGGATTGGCTACATATCGTGAGCTTATGATGAATTTGTCGACCCGGACGAGACCGGACGGCGGAGCTCTGGAGCCGATGCTGCAAAAATGGATTAGCGCCCTCCAACAGGAGCAGATGCAAGTTCGTGGCTTGCATTCCGGTGACCCTCAGCTGTATGAAGCGGTGGAACTACGTATTTATGCGGTCACGAATGAGATGCAGAACATGGTGCACGGCTTTGATTTTGCCAAGGTTCTAGCTGCATACTGGTCTGGCTACAAGCTCGGAGATGACGACCGGAAAACGGCGGCACTTCGCTGGCTGCGCGGGGAATTTCCCACCAAGACGGAAGCCCGCAAGGAGCTTGGTGTCGGCGTTATCATCGATGATGACAACTGGTACGACTACATGAAACTGTGGGCGGAATTTGCGGTGAGAATCGGGTATAAGGGACTACTGCTTTTTATTGATGAAGGCGTAAATCTATATAAAATAACGAACAGTATCTCGCGTCATAGTAACTATGAGAAGCTGTTGACGATGTTCAATGACACCATGCAGGGAAAAGCCCAGTACCTAGGAATCTACCTTGGCGGTACGCCGCAGTTTGTAGAGGATGAGCGCAGAGGGTTGTTCAGCTATGATGCCCTGCGGTCACGGCTGATGGATGGACGTTATAGCAGCGGTACACGCCGAACATATACTTCGCCGATTCTGAAGCTGGACATGCTATCGCATGAGGAGATTCTGATTTTGCTGCAAAAGCTACGGGATATACATGCTATGCATTTCGGTTATGAAGCGCGGATTACGGACACGCAGATGATTGCTTTTATGCAGGCTGCGGTGGGCCGGCTTGGAGCTGAAGAACTATTGACGACCCGGGAGGTCGTTCGGGACTTTATGGATGTTCTACACATGCTGCACCAGCATACAGAGCTTACTTTTGAGGAATTGATGGGCGAGCGGGAACAGGAATATGTAGCATCTGGCGCTCGAGCTAAAAATGAAGCAAATGACGAACTGGACGACTTTTTGGCGGAGTTTGAGCTATGAGTGGGCATGATGCTTTTTCCCGGTTAGCTCCGTTCATTCAAGAATATATTTACCGCAAACAATGGGACACCCTCCGGGAGGCTCAGGTCGAAGCATGCCGAGTGCTGTTAGACACGCATCATCATCTGCTGATCGCGTCGGGTACGGCGTCAGGGAAGACAGAGGCGGCATTTTTTCCAGCGCTCACGGAATTGTATAACCGTCCATCGGAATCTGTCGGCATTCTCTACATCGGACCGTTGAAGGCGCTGATCAATGACCAGTTCGAGCGGATTGGCGAGCTGCTGAAGGAGGGAGAGGTGCCCGTCTGGCACTGGCACGGCGATGTCTCCCAAACAGAAAAAACCAAGCTCATGCAGCGCCCCCGCGGCGTTCTGCAGATTACTCCTGAGTCGCTAGAGGGACTGCTGATGAATCGGCCAAATGCGATTCCAACCCTGTTCCATGATCTGCGATTCATCATGATCGATGAAGTGCATGCTTTTATGGGCGCGGACCGGGGGATTCAGGTGCTGAGCCAGCTAACAAGGCTGGAACGGATGGCCTCTTGTAAGCCCCGGCGGATAGGATTATCAGCGACGCTGAGCGATTATGATACGGCGGCCCGGTGGATTGGAGCAGGAACCTCGCAGCCGGTGGAAGTGGTTTCGCCGCAAGGTGGACGGAAGCTGAAGCTGTCGGTGGAGCATTTTTCGTTCCCAGATGCCCGTAATGAGCGAGAGGCAGAGCACTTGGAGCTGGCGAAACAGAACTACCACAACTTCATATATGACCACACCCACCAAAAAAAAGCGCTCGTCTTTACCAATAGCCGCTCTGACGCCGAACTGACCACGCTGGAGCTACGCCGAATCGCCGCGAAACGCGAGGAACGCGACGTGTTCCACGTTCATCACGGCAGCATTTCTGCGATGTTGCGGGAGGAGACCGAAGCGGCTCTTCGCTCCGGCCCCGGACCCGCAGTTGCCGCGGCGACGGTGACGCTGGAACTAGGTATCGATCTCGGCGAGCTGGAGCGCGTCATTCAGCTTGGGGCACCGTATAGCTGCTCTAGCTTCGTGCAGCGGCTTGGCCGCTCCGGCCGCCGGGGCGATGCAGCGTCAGAGATGATGTTCCTCTGCGCGGAGGAAGAAGATGAGGAGGCGCAACTGCCGGCCCGTATGCCGTGGACGCTGCTGCGGGCGATCGCCGTTATCGAGCTGTACATTCGCGAACGTTGGGTAGAGCCGCTGGATCTGCGGCAAAAGCCGATCGGGGTGCTCTACCATCAGACGATGAGCACCCTCAAAAGCATCGGCGAGGCGGAGCCAGCCGAGTTGGCGCGGGCGGTGCTGACGCTGCCAGCTTTTCGCGGGATTGAACCGGACGAGTATAAGGGACTACTGCAGTATTTGCTTCAGACCGACCATATCCAGCAAACAGAAGAGGGTATGCTCATCATTGGTCTTGGTGGAGAAAAGGTGGTGAACAACTACCGTTTCTATGCCGTGTTCAAAGATGATGAGGAACATGCGGTTTATAATGGTTCCGAAGAGATCGGCAGCATCACTACCGTACCGCCGCCGGGTTACTGTTTTACCCTGGCGGGCAAACTGTGGAAGGTCGAGGAAGTGGACAGCAAGCATAAATCGGTGTATGTGAAGGCTTCGAAAGGTAAAGTGGACACCCTTTGGCTCGGAGCAGGCGGCGATGTTCATTCTAGGGTGATGCAGAAAATGCGCCAGGTACTAGAGGAGCACACACTGTATCCTTACCTGGCACCTGGTGCGGTGAACCGTCTTGAACGGGCGCGCAGGCTTGCCCGGGAAAGCGGGCTACTCGGTAGCACGGTGATTCCAGCGGGCGGTGATTCACTATTTATTCTGCCTTGGGCGGGAAGTAAGCAGTTTCGTACCTTGGAGCGTCTTTTGAAGCATAATCTGTCCGAATCGATGGGCCTTCGCTCCATTGTCCCAATGGAACCGTATTATATGGTCGTGGCCGGGAAAACCGGTGCAGCGGAGTTGCTGGCAGAAATTCAAGCGGAGCTATCCGCTACTACGGATGCTGAAGCGCTGTTGGATGCCGCGGAGGCTCCATATCTAGGGAAGTATGACGAGTTCATCCCTCCAGAACTGGTGCGCCGGGCTTTTGCCGTGGATGGTCTGGATGTGCAAGGGCTGGCAGAGACGCTGCGGAAGCAAGCGGAAAGATAAGAATAAGGAATGCAACGATGAATTGGAGAAGGCTGATTTATAGATAATTTCTCTATAATATAAGGTGAAGGTGATAAGAGTGGCGACAAAAACGAAAATAATAGCACCGCAACTCCCGGCGGTTTTAGAAGAGGCAGATTGGGAAGATTTGCTGAAGGATGAGGATCATGAGTTGGTAAGTGGGATGATCAGTGGAGCCCATTTTGAGCATGAGGTCATGGAACGGTGTACGCTTACTAAGATGCTGTTTCGCGGCTGTTCCTTTGCGCATACTACGTTTGAGCGGATGGATATGACGGACACGGTGCTGGAAAACTGCGATCTGTCCAATACCGTGATGACAAAGGGCATCATTCACCGCGTACATTTTAAAGATTGCAAATTGATTGGGATCAATTTGTCCAAAGCGAACCTCGGGTCCGTGACGTTTGAAAACTGCGTAATGAACCTGAGTGATCTGGTGGAAGCTTCCATCAAGCAGGTGAAATTTACCGGCTGCTCCATGCAGACTGCGAACTTCTACGGTTGCAAGTTTAAGGATGTAGAGCTTCATGAATGTGATTTGAACGAAGCGGATTTTACGGATACCTCACTCAAGGGAATGGACATCAGTACCTGTACCTATGAACGGATCGACATGCCGATGCAAGCATTGGTAGGGTGCACGGTATCGACCGAGCAGGCCATTGGATTTGCCAAGCTGTTAGGACTCAAAGTGAAATATTAATTTAGAAAGAATAACTTGAGATTAAAGAATAACTTAAGCATCTAAGATGGATTTATAGAGCATTTCTTTTGTAATGAGGAATGTTCTTTATTTTTGCATGATTCTGGAATCTTAACCGCGACGCGGCCGGAAAACCAGGAGGCTAAGGTAAGAGCTATTGCAGCCTCGTGATCCTCCTTAAAGCGGTGAAGGTTTGTGTATGTGAGAGACGTTTAGTCGAAAGATTTGTAATTATATGTAGTTATAAAACATTTGCAGTTTCAATCTTACAATAACTTACGGAGGAAAAGATGAGATGAATTCGATTGATATATTCACAGCTGCAGCAACTGGAGATATTGAAACTACAAAGGCCCTACTATCATCTGGAGTAGATCCAAATTGTGTAAGTGATACTGGTTGGAATTTACTAATTTACGCAGTAGAGAATGATAGAAATGATATGGTTGAATTCCTATTAGACTGTGGGGCGAATGTTAACTTTCAATCTGCAGGCGGATGGACCGCATTGCATCAAGCAGTAGATTTATCTATTGATGGCACAATTCAGACAGGTGGCAAACAAGGGGATGAACCAACAGACATGATCAAATATCTCTTGGATAGGGGGGCAAATCTCAGTTTAAAAGATAATATGGGTAGCTCCCCATTAGATATTGCAAGAACATATAATTCAAAAAAAATAATTAAATTCTTCAATGAGTTTACTCCTAAGTAATAAGATTGTTTAGTTATTCATAGATGACAGATTCTTCGCCTAAAACTGTATTCACGTTGTGGGACATTCGCCCCGTGGTCTCTAAGTAGCATTTCGAAGAGGTGTTTCAGCACAACCGCGAAGAGATTGGCTTATACATATAGACTCAAGGAGAGTGATCGAAATGAATGCAAACACTGACATTGTTGTTCGTGAGTTTATTCCTTCAGGTGAAGATTATATTCAGCTTGTAGAAAGCACTGGATGGAAGGGGATAGTTGAAAAGGGAAGTCAGCAACTCGAAGAAGCGCTGAATAAAAGTTGGTTTGTTGTTTCGGCACTCCACAATGATAAAGTTGTTGGATTTGGCAGGATCATTTCAGATGGAGTATATCAGGGATTTATCTGTGAATTGATCGTTTTGCCTGAGTATCAGAATAATGGAGTTGGCACTAACATTCTTAAAAAATTGTTACTGAAATGCAAGGAAAATAATATTTTGATGGTTCAGCTCTTTGCTGCTGTGAATAAATCTCAATATTATAAGAAGTTTGGGTTTGAAGAGCGTGCACAAGACGAGCCTGGAATGAGATGGATACATAGAGATGTGTTGTGAAAGTATATCAGGCTGCATCCGATAACATCGTATCTACGCTATGGGATTCACCCTTGGTTCGCAAGATGAGGTAGGAAGAGAAGTATATTCAGTTCACAACCCTGTGAGGCTAAGTCCGTCGGACCCGGCGTGATGTGCCTAAAGCCTCTCGGGTTCGTAGATACGACAACAGCACTGGAATATTAAAAGATTTAAGACTACGAATTGAGATGAGGTTTTGTGATGAAGAAGATACTTCTTAATTTCCTGCTAATAACAGTATGTTTAGTTGCTTGTCAATCAAGTGATAATGTTGGTCGAGAAATAGAGGATAATTTAAGTAAGATCATAAATAACAAGGAAGTTGCATTTTCTAGTAATCCAATTGATTATATTGATCAAAATCAGAATGAATACGAAAACATCATAAGTAAAGGTGAAAAGGGGCTAAAATATTTAATTGTAGAGCTAAAAAGTAGTGAAGAAAATGGATTAAAAGAATGGATAATGGCAAAAGCGAGTACTGATATTTTGAAAACCAATAACCCAATAAAAGAATGGTCAACAGGGAAGGAATGGATTAACAAATATTCAGAAAATGATTGAGAATGTAGTTTCGAGGTGGCTGTAATGGGATTCTAGATATATTAGAAGTACAGGGATTTATATGCAGGTAAAGGAAAAGTACTCTGAAGAAAATAAGGTTTATGAAATTAAGGCAATAGGAGTGTTTAATCACTTTTTTGATTATTCATCAATCACTATCCATGACTAAAAGCAGACTGTTGAGGTAGTAATCGAAGATGACCTCGACATCGCCGAAACCAATCAAAACATTATTGGAGTTGAATTAATGGAATCAATTCAATTTAAAGTAGAACACTCACAAGAAGATGATTATGAAATCCTGAATATTTATATTAATGATGAGAACTTAATTGAATTTATTAAAAGATTTGAAATGCAATTTCAACCTAATATTGCTGGTGGATATGAGGGCTTAAACATCAATTTTATTACGGACATTTGTGAACATTTTTCGGGAGAACTTAATGAGAATGATCTATTCAACTATGGCGGTAAGACACAGATATTAGGATGCAATTGTGGTGAGCCCGGATGCTGGCCATTAGTAGTAAAAATAACAGTGAAAGATCAACATATTATATGGAGTGATTTCGAACAACCTCATCGAAGTGAAGAGTCAGAAGGAGGGTTTTGGAACTACTCACAGGTTGCACCATTAGAATTTAATAGAAAAGTATATGAAGAACAATTAAAGAGCATTGAACGTTATCGAAAACCGTATGAAACTCAAGAATGAGAAATCAAGGAGGATACCATGAAAAAACCTCTAGTTAGAGCTGAAGGGATTGTTTCGAATGATGATTTCACCAAATTTTTGGTTCAATGTGATTCTGAAGAATCTTTTTATAGATTTCCAGGTGGTGGGGTTGAATTTGGTGAGACAGCTGCAGAAGCCATCTAGAGATAATTCATTGAAGAATTTGAATTGTATGTTAATGTTGGTGAACTAGCAATAGTTAATGAAAGTTTACTTGAATATGATGGTGCTAAGAGACATAACGTTATTCTTCTATACTGGTGCAAACTAGAAAATACCCATAATCCATTTGAATATCTATGGCACAGAGAGCATGAATCAAGACCTCTTTATCCAGAAGGTGTCTTTGATATATTACTTACTAAGAATGTAAAGAAGAAACATTATCTAATAATAAGTAAGTCTTACTAAGATAAGAGTTATCTAAGCCGGTGAGGGTTCGTGAATGAAAGAACGTTAGGAGAAATCTCCGAGAGCAAGATAAATAATACTTAAAGATGGGTAGGTGGCCTTAGATGGTAGTCTTAATTTGCATTTTTATGTTTTTAGTAGTTCTAGGAGTTATAAGTATTGATGTTTCTTTAAAGAAAAAATTGAAGAATGACGAAAGTATAATTAATAGACTCGACCTAATATTAGGAAAAATAGATAGTGGAATAAATAAGGACAATTCGAAACAAGAGAATAATTAGTGGTCAAAAATCTTTTGAAGAAATTTTAATGACAATAAATTATATGTTAGAGGTAGAGAACTGTGGGCGGATTAAAAAGAGTTGAAAGATAATGAATAAGGGTTATTTAAGGAGTCGGAGACATCACTTAAGACCGTATTCACGCTTCGGGGCAACAGATGTATAATAATGGAATAAGATCGGACAACAAATGACCCAGCCTAAGAAAAGAGTTATTTAAGGTTGGGACGTTTCCTGAATACGCAAATGTTATCTGAAATCAGCGACATCATAATAAAAATCTATAAGCCATTATTAAATAGAGGTTACTCAGCTAACGGACAGTTAAACGTAAGAGGGTTGTTGATATAAATTTTTTGTAATAGGAGGTGTAATTATGAAAAATTTTTTTGGAGTATACTTGGCTATGATATTGCTATTATCTTTGTCCTTAGTATCATGTGACAACAAAGATGGGGTTAAATTTGATAGTGTACAACAAATAGAAAGTGAAGGAATAAATACACCTTTAACAGAATCACAAGAAAATGGGCAAGAAATAGAAAGCGAATTAGGTAAATCTGCTTACAATGTTTCATTCATAAGTGTTCAACAATCGGGCAAGGGTGCATTCGAGAATTCATTCACAACTTCTCCGGAAAATGGTAAAACATTAAATGTATATGTTGAAAATAATGACAGGTCTGGAACCGTGATATTTCAAGTTCTTAAAGGCACACAAGATTTTGGATTTATTGATGTTAGTGCAGGAAAAGACGCTTCAAGAACATTTTCAATGACTGATGGTAGCGGATTGTCTGGAGATTGGAAAGTCTATGTAACTACTAGGGATGGACACTCTTTTGATATCAATGTAACTGCAGGGCAATATTAAATAAATGATTTATATTAAATAGTTATCTCAAAAAGATGCATCCCCTATGATTAAATAACGGATACGAAATTTATAGATAAATAAAGTGAGGGTAGAAAGGCGTGAAGAACTATTAAACCCTCATTAAGATCAGAAGGAATCATTTGTGATGAAACCATTTCGAAAGTACTTGTACAATGTGATATCGATGAGACATTTTATAGATTTCCCGGTGGTACTGTCGAATTTGGTGAGACAACGTTAGAAGCAATTACTAGAGAACTTATAGAAGAATTTGATTTAGCTATAACAATTGGCAGTCTTGTTGTAATTAACGAAAACTTAATCATCATAGATGGAAAGGAAATACATAACTGTACACTGCTTTATAAGTGCAAGTTGCAAACTGGCTCCAATTTTGTTGACCCAAGATGGCATAATGAAATAGAAGGCATAAAACTTACTTGGAAGACAATTGAAGAACTTCAATTAAAACCGTTATATGCTGATGGAATATTAAATGTTTTAAAGAATATGAGCACAGATGAAAAGCATCACATAATAATAAAAAAGAGCTATTAAAGACATAAATGAATGTAGTTCGGAGAGGTGATGGCATCTGATGAGATAACATTCACGCTGCAGGGCTATCGCCGCTAGGTTGTCGTATGTCATGCAACAAGACATTATGACGATAGTAAACATTGTGCTGGGGTTATTGGCAACATTGGGAATCGTATCGAACCTAACGAAGTCGGATAGTTCGGGGTATAATTTATTAACTGACATAACCCCACCGGTATAGGCTAGTGGAGTTATTTTTTTGAATTCCCAAGAGTTTGGAAATTCTATTACCTACACTTAAGAGCCTAATCACTACCACATTATCGACTTAGGCCTAAAAGTAATTAATCGGCATTATTAGATACCGAAACCACGCATACAAGCGCAAGAGACGATTACTAATAAGATGAACAATACAAGGATTGTACCTGTGTTTGTAAAAGCTCCACCAACTATACCGGACATATAAGCACCTCCTTAATTTTAAGTATACGTTATGTTATGAACGCTGCTCTCCCTTTGATTGGGTGATTGTAACTGTATATTGATATCAATAATGTCCTAATGGATTGACTGTTGCACTAACGGGACNATATTGATATCAATAATGTCCTAATGGATTGACTGTTGCACTAACGGGACACGATAGCGCAATGGAGAGATCATAGGTAGAACCCCCAGCTGGTGTTCGCTGGAGGGTCAAATAGCACTCAGCATTGAAGGGCGAATGGTCTATGCTTGAGGTGTCGTCACAGTATATGATTTGAATGAAATATTGGTGACAGGGTAGATAACTTTTTCAAAAGACGCTCTTAAAGCGGTTGACACTCCACAAGTGTAATGAAGAGACATAATCCTTATAAAAACGTGGAAACCGCATAGATAAAGGATTTCACGTTTTTGAAACGAACTAAATATACGTAATACCGTAAGAGCTATCTAAGGCTGGGTCATTTCATGAATGCACAAACGAAGTAAGAATTGAAGTTCCAAGAAGTATTGGAATTAATGCTCTATTCCTGAAGTGATTAACCGGAATTCTTCCAGGAAGATCTATTACGCTCGCTTTGGGTTTTAGTTAGATTAAAATCATCGTTCAAGTGAGGTGGAGTTGAAAATTATGAATGCCAATCAAGATCAGCCAATTCCCTATGCGGTTTTCGAGAATGGTATTCAATTTCTGATAGTGGATATTACTCATCCCCTTTTCAACGCAAGTATTGATGAACAGGCGTATCATTTGAGCTGCCTCAAGTCAGTCCGGAGCATTGAATCATTAAAGAAGATGCCGGGTTTTATCCGGAACATCTTTGTGAAAATGTCTAATGTTGATAATTCCTATCTTAGCGGCATGCGTACCTTGTTGTACAAACTTGGCCCCGACTTAAGCAGGGGGATAAAATTAGGTTTCCGGGACAAGTGGGCGGTGAAGCAAACCTCTTTCATGGGACTTCGGATCAGGCTGAGGGATCTTTGCCGGCGCCAGTCGGAGCTTTTGCAGACCCAGCTCAAACAATTCCCTGAACGGAACCTTTGTTTCTTCAATATCGCTGGGGGGGCTGCCACCGACAGTATCAACACCCTGATTCTAATTCAGGAATCGGACCCAGAATTACTCAAGGGACGAAAGATCGAGATAAACATTTTAGATATCGATACCTTCGGACCCAATTTCGCAAAACGGTGCATCGATGTTTTGATGCAGCCGGGGGAACGCTTCTATGGCTTAGACATTGCCGTCAATATCATTCATTATGACTGGAGCCAATCGGAGGCAATACTAAAGATGAGCTTGGAACGATCCGGCTGGATTCAGCTCTGTTCATCGGAAGGTGGGCTTTTTGAGTACGGTTCGGATTCAGATATCATTGAAAATTTAAACTATTTCTTTACCAACTCCTCGGAGGACGCCCGGGTCACGGGTTCCTTAATTTTCGATCGGTCGCATGTAAATCCGGGATACCTGGGATTTACAGAGTTTATTGGCGTGCAAATCCGATATCTTGGGCTGGAGGGTTTGCAGCGAATATTAACCCAAACCTCGTGGGTTCTGGAAGAGTCCCATGAAATTGATACAATCTATATTCTGTTTTCATTGAAGAAAGCGTGACTTAAGTTACCGAGGTTGAAAAAAGCATATTTCAATTTGAAAGAACAAGTGGTTTGTTGTATTAAAGACGGCATTAACATCCGATAGCGCCGTATCTGCGCTGCGGACTACGCCTTTAGCTCGCAAGGAGTGGTAAGCTGAGAAGTGACGATGAATCTATCCTTTAAGATCATGTAAGCAATGGAATGCAATGAATTTGCTTATTGGAATCCGTTGCGGCACCGGGGGGGGAATCATTGATACGGAAAAAATCAGGTCATTTATACGTTGGGATGAAGTCAGATTATCTCATTTCTTCGATGATACTCTCGGCACAATTTATATTGATTATGTTAAAAAGAATATTAGGTGGTTATTCAATGGTCTAGCAACAAATAAATATAACTGGAGGGATTTCCATGAAGGATATTATACTCGATAATTATTTCTGGCAGGACGAGGTAGTTCGATTGAGGGCTATGCAACCCGAGGATTGGGAAGAACAATATAACAATCGTTTTGACACACCTGCACGTAGGTTACTTGATTATGTAGTTGAATTGCCTCCCACGATCGCTGAAGCCAAAAGTTTTGCAGAAGAATATGCGGATTTTTCCAAGAATAACGAGAGAATCATGTTTACCATTGAAACTTTGAATGGCGAAAGTCTGGGTGGAATTAATCTTTGCGGCATTGACGAGAGAAACGGAACCTTTGGCATTGGCATACAGGTCAATCGGGATCACCGGGGTAAAGGTTATGGCACCAGAGCTATGAGAATTCTATTAAGATACGCCTATTTCGAACGTAGACTGAATAAGTTTAATGTCTCCGTTCTTGAAGGAAACGATGCCTCTGCTGCGATGATGAAGAAATTGGGCTGTGTTCATGAAGGCGTTCGCCGACAAATTATTTATTCCAACGGCCGATATCACGATGAAATTCTCTTAGGCATGACGAAAGAAGAATTTGAACAAATGGAAGGCTAGTGATTTTCAAGACCCTTACTAGGATTGATCACTTGATAATTAAGCATTTAACAAAATAGTGACTACCACCACTTAGTTGCTGGGGCGTTTCGTGCATACAACAATGTTATCTGAAAGGACTTCGATTTGTATAAATACCATATTTTACAAAACACAAGTTCAAAGTCAATATAAGAACACTTGTACGCAGATGTAAATAAAGGTAAAATATAACTACAATTGAATCTTGGGTGGGCATGGTTTCCCTTCGAAAGGAGGTGAGGCCATGGAAGTAGAAGATGCGATAACGATCATGTTCCTTTTTGGAACGTTCATTCTTGCTCTTTTAACATACATTAATAATAACAACAAGAGAAAGTAAAAACCCACCCTTTGATTGGAAGCAGAAGGTGGGTTTATATTCCTTAGTGACTCAGAAGGGAATAGACCATCCAAGCCAATTGTATGGACCAAGTGTTAGCGCACTTGGTCTTTATTAAATATATATTACCATATTTAAAAAGATGTATCAAAGCACTAAAACGCTGCAGGAATTTGCCCTTGGTTCGCAAGATGATGAGGTAAGGAGAGAGGCGGATTGAGCTCACAACTCTGCGTGTCTAAGTCCGTCTGGACTTGGAGCTAAAGTGCCGTAGGGCACAAACGTTATCAGTAATACTCGTATACGAAAATAAAAAGAGGTGAAAAAGATAGTGGGCATAAGAGATTTAATACCTCGTGATAAACATGATTTTGGAAGAGTAGAACAATTAAAGAACCAACCATTAGAGAATCTAAGATTAATACTGTCTGAACTTTTGAAATGGCTACAAGATGGGAATTGGCCAATCTCAAAACCTATTGAAGATATTTTGATAGATTTTAAACATGAATTATTACCATACATAATAGAGATACTAGAGTCAGAGGATGTAGCATGGAAATATTTTGTGCTGAATGGATTAGCACGGAAGTTATCGAATGACTTACTGAAGTAATTAGAAGCACATTTAAGAAGAATCATAACAACGCCGACAAATGATGAAAAGACAGAGGGGATTGATGAAATAGCAATAGAATTACTAGAACGGCTGTGTAAATAATTCAGAGATTAGCCGAAATCATAGATTGTTGAAAAATTTAAAGATATAGCAGATGAATACTCATAGAGGAGAGAAAGAGATATGGAATGTAGAGTTAGGGATGTAAATATTTATTATGAAGTGTATGGGGAAGGTACGCCGATTGTAATGATTCATGGATGGGGCCCGGACCACAGACTGATGAAAGGGTGCATGGAACCTGTCTTCCAAACCATTAATACACCTTGGAAGCGTATTTATTTTGATTTGCCTGGAATGGGGAAGACCAAAGGAGAACAATGGATTACTGGTTCTGATCAAATGCTTGATTTGGTTCTGGACTTTATTGATGCTGTCATACCGAATCAGAATTTTGTTGTAGCAGGAGAATCCTATGGGGGGTACTTAGCTAGAGGAATAATTAATAAACGTCCTTCGATTGTGGATGGACTTCTATTAATTTGCCCTGTCGCAGAACAAGAAACACTTAAAGATAATGGGGCACATTTTGAGGTGTTTGATAGAGATGATATTCTTTTGAACAGTCTAACTCTAGAGGATAGAAATTTTTTCGTGAGTGAGGGAATAAATGCAATACAAAACAAACGGGTATGGGAGAGGTTTAATGAAGAAATCCTTCCAGGTCTAAAAATTGCCGACCATTCATTTTTGGAAAACTATCTAGGGCAGCATGTTTCTTTTAGTTTTAATGTGGATGCCCTTGAAAAACCGTTCATGAAACCTACACTTATGTTGACAGGAAGGCAAGATTCAATTGTAGGTTACAATGCCTTATGGAAGATAATAGAGATGTATCCTAGGGCATCCTTTGTATTATTTGATAGAGCTGGTCATAATCTGCAAATCGAACAAGATACTCTGTTTACAGAGACAGTAAAAGAATGGTTATATAGAGTCCTCTAGAAATGACTCTTCCTCGGCCCACAATTGTAAAAACTACAAACAGAACTAATACATAAATGTGCGGACCCTATTTTTACAAAGTAAAGTGAACTGAGCATAAACGACGATAAACCTACGAAGTAGAGTATATGGGGGGGATTTGTAATGAAGATAGAATTGGCAACAGAACAAGATTATCAGTATATTGTTGAGAGAGATAGACATATTCCAGAATCACTTGTAAGAACGAAGATAAGAGAAAAGGAGATCTTTATAATTAAAGATTCAGAGAAAGAAATTGGTTGGATGAGATATGGATATTTTTGGGACAACATTCCTTTTATGAACATGATATGGATTGATGAAGAATATAGAGGACGAGGAATCGGTAAGGAAATGGTACTGTATTGGGAAGAAATTATGCGTGAAAGAGGATTTGAACTAATAATGACGTCAACGCAATCTAATGAAGAAGCACAACATTTTTATAGAAAGATTGGATATCGTGATGCTGGATGCTTACTATTGGAGACTCAACCGCTTGAAGTAATACTGACAAAGAATCTCTAAGAGTATTGACAACAAACGCCCCAGCCTAAGATGGTCAAGCTCCCCAAATGTAGACATTTGAAAAAGCCCTAAGCTGCAAGCTGGCCCCGGTACTCTGATATTATCCCCTTTAAGTAGACAGTAAAAAGAATGACGTTTATTGTTGATATTTGGAGGGGATTTTTTATGG
>NZ_RZNY01000081.1 GCF_003994475.1 Paenibacillus anaericanus
GAGACTCAGGATAATGCTTAAACTTCTGACCCTTCTTTGCTGGCATAAAAAATGCACCCCCTAGAATTTCATCGGCTAAACCCGGGGGTTTTTCCAATGTCTATTCTAAGGGGTGCACTTCAAAAGTTAGACAGGTTATTTTATTAGGCAATTTGTTGGGCATGAGTTCGGTACTGTACCGGACTCATGCCTTTTAGTTTTGCCTTAATTCGCTTGTTGTTGTAATAATGGATGTATTTTGATAGCTCTTGTTTAAAATGTGCGATACTTTCAAATTCCTTTAAATACAGAAGTTCAGATTTCATGATGCCAAAGAAGTTCTCAATGACGGCATTGTCGTAGCAGTTACCTTTACGGGACATACTTTGCTTGATGCCACGTTCTTCAAGGGCATGACGATACTGTTTCATCTGATAGTGCCAACCTTGGTCAGAATGAATAAGGGGCTTATCTACATCTGTTAATCGACTGAATGCTTGATCTAACATCGTAGAAACAAGCGAGTAGACCGGTCTTGAACCGATCGTATACGTAATAATTTCACCATTATATAGATCGAGTACTGGAGATAAATATAGCTTTTCTCCGAATAATTTAAACTCTGAAATATCCGTAACCCATTTCTCATTCGGCTTTTCAGCGTGGAAGTTACGTTCTAAAATGTTGGGTGCAATCTTGCCAATCATCCCTTTGTACGAGCGATATTTCTTCATACGTACCAGGCACTTCAATCCTAATTCTTGCATGATACGCTGAACCTTTTTGTGATTTAACTGACGTCCTCGATTCATCAATTCGTCGTGAATACGACGATAGCCATAACGTCCTTCGTGTTCATCATAAATCGCTTGAATCAATGCTTTTAGCTTCGCATCTGGGTCAGGCCTACCAATGTTCTTTACCCAGTAATAATACGTGCTACGTGGGACATCTGCCAACTGCAGGAGTGCTTTCACCGAGAATTCGTTCCTTAGTTCATAGACGACTTGTGCTTTGTCTTCTTTGGTGATTTTTCCTTGTTTTGAACTAAGGCATTCAACTTTTTTAAGTAAGCATTCTCCATGCGTAAACGCTCTAACTCTGCTTTTAAAGCCTCGACAGAACCATCATCTGGCACCTGTTTCTTGGCTGCTCCTTGTTTTTCACTATTCATGATAGGACGCCCCTTTTTCTTTGAGTTGAGGGCGTCCATTCCTTCATTCTCTATCCTTCTTCTCCATTTCCGAATCATACTAGGTTCAGATATGTTGAATATGGCTGCTGTTTCATTAGGTGACGTCCCATTTTCGTTCATATAATTGAGTACGTCTAGTTTATACTGAGTAGAATAGCTTGTATAGGATTTCTTAAAAGCGTCGGCTCCATGATACTTATATTGTTTAACCCAGTTCATTACGACGGCTGAACTCGTTCTTAATTCTTCCGCTAGCGAGTTAAAACTTTCTTTGCCTTCTAGGTAACTAAATACGGTCCGTAGTTTTATTGCTAAAGAATACTTGGACATAAAAACTGCACCCCAATTGTTAGTTGTGTCTAACAATTGGGGTGCAGTTCA
>NZ_RZNY01000082.1 GCF_003994475.1 Paenibacillus anaericanus
TGAACTGTGACCCGTAAGATGGAAACTTTGAAAAAAGTGACCCTCTTACGGGTCATTTGTGTTTTAATCGAACTATTGAAACAAAACCGTGGAAGAACTCATCAATAAAACGAGAGGTGATTTAAAGATGTTCAACGAAAATGAGATTAAACAGCTAGAGGGGAATCCAAATGTCGAGAACGTGACGGAGAAGAGTATTACGTATTCACCTACGTTTAAACTTGCAGCAGTTAAGGCCTATAAAGAGGGACAAACCCCGATGGAGATTTTCCTCAAAGCCGGATTTAATATGGATATTATCGGTCGTAAGAAACCCAAGCATTGCCTAAACCGTTGGCGTAATTCTTACCAGGCTCATGGAGAAGATGGACTGCTTGAGAATCATCGGGGAAAAGGATCTACGGGCAGAAGACCTGCAGGAGAACTCTCCACCGAAGAAAAACTAAAACGTGCGGAAGCACGAATCAAGCTACTTGAGATGGAGAATGACTTTTTAAAAAAGCTCGAGGCGCTCGAAAAGCAGAAAATGCTGAGGAAACGTTGACACCCTCCGAGCGCTTCCAGATCATTAACCACACCATCCGCAAGCACGGCCTACAGCGTATGACGCGCTACCTATGCAAGTTGGCCCATGTGAGTTTAAGCGGTTATTACCGCTGGCTTGCGGCTGAGGAATCCAGACAGTTACGAGAGGAAGCAGATGAGCGTGACGCTTTCCTTATCCAAAAGCACTTTGACGATTTGAATGGTAAAGCTGGAGCCTTAGTAGTGAAGATGAGACTTGAACGGAAGAGCAGCGTTGTCATGAACCACAAGAAGATTCGAAGATTAATGCGAAAATATAACCTTATTGCTACGATTCGGCAAGCCAATCCCTATCGTAAGATGGCGAAAGCTACAAAAGAGCACCAAACATGTCCAAATCTACTAAAGCGTGAGTTTGACCAAGGAGAGCCTGAGAAGGTACTGCTGACGGATATAACCTATATGCACTATGGGCATGGACAATGTGCCTATCTGTCCGTGGTGAAGGATGGATCGACGAGACAAGTTTTGGCTCATTATCTCTCCTCCTCTTTGGCCCTATCGCTAGTGGAACGGACTATGGAAAGGTTGCTGGATCGACTGGATAGCAATATTCATCCTGAGGCCATTTTACACTCTGACCAAGGGATGCATTATACTCACCCAAAGTTTCATCTTCTCGTCAATAAGGCTGGCATTAAGCAGTCCATGTCCCGCAAAGGGAATTGCTGGGATAATGCCTCGATGGAGACATTCTTCGGTCATATGAAGGATGAGCTAGAGTATAAATCGTGTACGACCATTCAGGAATTACGAGTTCGAGTAAATGACTATATGGAATATTACAATACGGAGCGTTACCAGTGGACATTAAAACAGATGACTCCTGATGAATTCAGAAGTCATCTGTTGACTGCCTAACGAAAGGCTCTTTTTCAGAACTGTCTACAAATAAGGTCACAGTTCA
>NZ_RZNY01000083.1 GCF_003994475.1 Paenibacillus anaericanus
CTATATAGCCCCCTAATCCAATTGGACACTCCAATCCACCTCATATACACTAAAATGAGTAAGGAGTAAATCGATGAAAAGACGATTCAGGTGCCCTGTTGAAACGAAGAAGGAGCTAGTGGTTGAAGTGCTTGCCGGTTACCGAGTAGAGATGGTAGCCCGGAAGCACGGAATGTCTCCTAAAACGTTAAGCAACTGGGTCCGCCAATATCAGGATGAGGTGGACGACCTTATGAAAAAGAAGCAAATCGATGCCGAGAAACTGAAACAGAATGCAGCCAGTTACGAAGATTTGCAGAAGAAATATGACAGTGCCATGAAGCTGTTGGGAGAAAAAGAACTCGAAAACAACATCCTTCGTGACTTGGTAAAAAAAAAGTATCCCGATTGGAAGTAGCAACACACTGGATTGAACAGGGATATCCTATTCAAAGAGTACTACGTCTGTGTGGAATCCCTCGTTCAACCTACTACTATCGTCTGCAACATCCTGAACACCAACAACCTGTCAGTAGCGGCCGGCCTATTCCGGGTTACTCATTTGACAAGGATGGAAAACAGGTGGTAGATGCTCGTATTAGAGGGTACCTCAGACGCCTTATCCAAGGGCCAAATTCAGCGTTCGGCTACCGAAAGCTAACTACGTTGTTGCGGCGAAAATATAAATTAATCATTAACAAAAAGAAAGTATACCGTTTATGCAAAGAAATGGGCATCCTTCATCCGCAGCGTGAACTGACAAATCCTGTACCCAAAAGGCTTGCAAATAACCGAGTTGTGGATGGACCTAACCAGTTATGGCAGATGGACATTAAGTACGGTTACGTAGCCGGTAAACGTCAGCATTTCTACCTGGCAAGCATTATTGACGTGTTTGATCGGAACATTGTCGCCCATCATCGCGGAAAGGTTTGCAGCACGCAGGACATCTTACGTACGGTACAGAAGGCGCTTCTAAAGCGGCGAATACACGAACAAGAACACAAGTTGGTCATACGGACCGATAATGGGCCACAGTTTATTAGTAAAGCTTTCTATACTTTTTGCGAACAAACTGGCATAGAGCACGAACGGATCCCCAACCAAACACCAAACAAAAACGCGTTTATTGAGTCGTATCACAGCATCATAGAGCGAGAATGTTACCAACGCAATTGTTTTGAAAATTACGAAGAAGCCTTTGCAGAAGTAGATCGATTCATTCGGTACTACAATACGGAACGGATCCATGGCAGTCTCAAGGATTGGCCACCCAAGGAATACTTACGTTTGATGACCATGGGGTTGATTCCCCCACAAAAAATTGCGCTATGATGAGATTTCTTAAGAATGATGTGGAAAGTGTCCAAATTTAGGGGGTTGAACCG
>NZ_RZNY01000084.1 GCF_003994475.1 Paenibacillus anaericanus
ACTTCAGTTTTATTAATGTCTACTTGACGGGGGTAAGATCACTGTACAGGAGTCATTTTTTTTATCTACTAATATCTATGATGGTCTCGATTAATATGGTCTTATGTCATCCTACATACTTACTCAATTATTCGAAAGATACCCACAGCCTAAATAATTTTTTCGAAGTCTCCAGTCTATGTGTAACAAATTAATTCAGTCTAGGACGAAAGTCCCTTTTTTGTTTTTGGAGTATTTTTCTAATAAATTCTATAACATCAATTGTGATGTAACCGATATTATAAAGGAGACTTGTAACACTTCTCGAATAATTGGCAAACGTAAAGTGTTAATGTACTAGAAGTAAATTAAGCATTCAAGCAGGGGTATTAATTACTAAGAGTGGTGGGTGATCAACATGAAACTGGTTCCTAAGAAGGAGAACCGATCAACAAAGGAAAATGAAAACAAACAGGGGGGGAAATCCGTTGACCAAGTAAGAAAGGTCGCTCCTGGAGGGCTTAAAGGGAGAATATCGTCGCTAAAGGAACATTTGCCGAAACAGTTTAATCCATCGAAATCGGTGGGTATACGTTTATTTCTTATTTTCTTCATAGCTATTATGTTCTTTGTTCTTACAATCGGTATCATCTCTTATCAGATGGCAAAGAACACGATTCAAGACAATGCGGAAATGGCCAATCAACAAACGATCGTACAAACTTCACAAAAGTTGGATATTATTCTTCAGAAATATCGGGAAAATTTGCAGCAAACATTCCTTGACACAGAAATGCAGACATCCATAATGGAGGCCTCACTTAAAACAACGGATTATGACCGTTTTGTTGCAACAAATAAAATGAGAACGCGGCTAAATACAATAACTCTTAATACACAGGGTATAGTTGCAGTATATATGATTGGTGAAGACCTGGGAAATATAACAACGGGAAGTGTGGATCAGGAATTCTTAGATTCAATCAAGGAACAACCATGGTATGAAAAATTGTCGAAATCTGCCGAAACTGTGTGGGTTGATGTACCTAGCAGCAGTAGTTCCGGAACAGGTATATTTAGATTGGTCAGATCGATTACCAGTGTAAACGGTATGGAACGCTTTATCCTGGTTGCTGATATTAACTTAGATATCCTTACGCAATACCTGAAAGAATTGGATCTAGGAGAAGGATCGCGTGTTCAACTCGTGAATTCTGAGAACATTGTCGTGGCATCCTCACTGACGGAGGATCAAGGTCAAACCACGGATGTTGATCTCAGCAAAGTTGGTACTGAGCTCTTAGGTGGTATACGAACAAAAGACGGAAATAAAAATCCCGTTCTGGCGGTTTATAATACTCAAGCTACTTCAGGATG
>NZ_RZNY01000085.1 GCF_003994475.1 Paenibacillus anaericanus
TTTTTTTTGCGCAAGCAAGAAAAAAAGCGTACAGCAAACAAAGCGGATGAAATACCCGCTTAAAAAATGTTCATGTGAAACGAATTATGCTACTCTGTAAACGAAGCTAACAGCTGATTTATAGCGAATTTTGCGCGTATTCTTCTGCCCTGGGCGAATGGGTCGAATCGGCAAAATGTTTTTGCGAATCAGTCCTTCAACATCGGGCGGGGATCCATTGTCTCTTGAGTGCAGGAAATGTCTACAAACGTGAACGGCGACCGTGAAGTTGACTTGGTATTGATGCCGTTTATTCATTTGAGAAATGACTACGTGCGAGGTAATCATTTCAGTGAAATTGTACATGATCATTCTTGCGAAAATCTCTTGGGTGATGGACTCTCGCTTCTTTGCGTGAAAACTCGTCAGACCGACTGTGTATTTTAATGCCCTGAAAGAGGTTTCTATACCCCATCGCATGTTATAAATAGACCTGAGTTCATCGGGTGGGAAATCAGTGCTAGAAAGATTCGTAATGACGGTTTCATAAGCGCCACTCGGCAGGACGAAACGAACAACCCGAAAAAAAATGGGATAAAACAAGTTCTCATGCAAATCCAAAAAATCAAAAGTAGACGTGGAAGGGACGAACTTGTAAATTTCGGGATGAGCCTTGATCTCTTTGGTTTGTTNGATTTCGGGATGAGCCTTGACCTCTTTGGTTTGCTTTTTGGTGAGTGTCAGATAAACGTCCATATCAAACGTTCCACCAGAGGGCAAACGCAAGCCTGAAAGAATACCATTAGAATCTAAATCCTTTACCCGAATAACATAGTTCCACCCTTTGCGTTCAATATGCGCAAAATTGTTGTAACTTTCATAACCTCTATCGGCAGTAACAATGGTTTTGTCTTTAATGGAGGAACGGTCAACCATATCTGCTAGTGCTCTTCTCTCGTTACACAACCTTCGTGGCTGAACAATGGCATCCACGTAAAGTCTGCTGCACAAATCATAGGCTGCATTCAAATGCAGAAGGTTATAGCCTTTCGTGTTCGGCTGACTTTGAAAATAGGTGTCCGTATCCGCAGAGTCTGTTGCGATATGCAAATCGGAACCGTCAACAGCAAGTAATCGATACCCTCGGTAGTGCTTGATATCCGTATAGGTTTGCGTAAATTTGTGAAACAAGAATTCCAGAGCTGAAGGCAGGATTTTATTTCTCTGCTGGACAAAAGCAGAAGTGGTCGCGGTGTTTACGTCATAGCCTTGCGATTCTAAGAGTTCCTTATACATGCTGTTCCCACCCATGGAGATCAAGAGTTGCATAACCGTTTCAAAGGGTAGCTTTTTCTTTCGGGTAA
>NZ_RZNY01000086.1 GCF_003994475.1 Paenibacillus anaericanus
TGATATTATCCCCTTTAAGTAGACAGTAAAAAGAATGACGTTTATTGTTGATATTTGGAGGGGATTTTTTATGGCCAGAATACTACAAAGCTATACCACCGAGATGAAACTTAAAGCGGTACAAATGTATATAGAAGCTGGAATGGGTTATAAACGAGTAGCAAGAGAGCTGAATATACCTGAACCATCTGTTAGACGTTGGGTGAAGCGTTATGAAAAAGAAGGGGCATCCGCACTGGAGGAGAAACGGGGTAAAACAAAAGGTTTGACTAAGGGAAGACCCCGCAAAAATCCATTAAGTCCGGAAGAGGAGTTAGTTAGGCTCCGAGCTGAGAATGAGTACTTAAAAAAGTTGTGGGCGCTACAAAGGGGGCAAAGAATAGAGTAAGTAAAGTCTCCCAATATGAACTGGTTAATCAATTAGTATCTGCTGGATACAACATCACGTTACTGTGCGAAATCGCAAAAGTATCTAGAAGTGGATATTACAAATGGATAAGAAGAATGCTCACTCCGTCGTCAAAGCAACTTATGGATGAGGAGCTGAAGGAAAAGATCATGGAAGTGCATCAACGTTTACACGGCATTTTCGGTTATCCACGAATACAAACATGGTTGTTTAAGACGCATGGCATACATGTTAATCATAAGAGGGTCTATCGTTTGATGAAAGAAATGGGGATCAAATCTAAGATTCGTAGAAAGAAACGATTTCATGGAAAAAAGGAGACTTATGTAACTTCAGACAATATTTTGAACCGCGATTTTCATGCATCCCAACCCAATGAAAAGTGGGTCACAGATATTACTTACATTCCGTATAACCAAAAAAACTTATATCTTTCCACCATTTATGACCTTTTTAACAACGAAGTCATCTCATACCAAATAAGTACTAGAAACGATTTACAGCTTGTCATAGACACGGTAGAGCTTGCTCGCGGTGTACGCAAAACGGAGGGAGTTCTTCTCCATAGTGACCAAGGTTATCAATACACTTCTAGGTTGTACAATAAACTTCTGACCCAATACAAGATGAAAGTAAGTATGTCTAGAAAAGGAAAATGTTTGGACAATGCCTGCATGGAGAGTTTCTTTGGACATTTCAAAGCAGAATGTATGTATATCCAGTCTTTTCAATCAGAGGAAGCATTGATCTCCGCAATTCATGAATACATACGGTTTTACAATTATGATAGGTTTCAGAAAAAATTAAACAACCTTAGTCCAGTGGAATACCGAACTAAGGCTGCTTAATGTACTTCAGTTTTATTAATGTCTACTTGAC
>NZ_RZNY01000087.1 GCF_003994475.1 Paenibacillus anaericanus
CGTGAGACAAATTAAAACACCTTCAAGAGAATTCAACCATGTCGTAAGATATGGAGACAAACTTGGAGGTGTTTTTGCGTTGGCAACAAGAGTTAGCTACCCTGTAGAAGTAAAAATGAAAGCAATTGAAATGAGATTGGCTTGCATTCCGGTAAAAGAAGTTATGGAACAACTCAACATACGAAATAAGACACAAGTGAAAACTTGGATGCGGTGGTATCGCAGTGGTGAATGGAATCGGCTAGAGCAACCCGTGGGCAAACAATACAGCTACGGCAAAGGACCCGAGTATGCATCAGAACTGGAGAAACTAAAAGCTGAGAATCGGTTTTTGAAACAACAATTAGATGTACTAAAAAAGTACAAGGAGATGCAAAGGAGGTGTCACCAAAGATTGTAGTGGAATGGATCGAGTCTATCCGAGGAGAAGTGAGCGTTACCCAAGCTTGTGAATGGTTAGGGCTCCCTCGTACAACGTACTACCGTTGGAAATCAGCGTATGACACCGAGTGCAAAGATCACGTGGTAGAGAAGGTCCGGGAACTCTGTATGCAACATAAATTTCGCTATGGATACCGAAAAGTAACCGCGTTGCTTCGACTGGAACAAACAATCAATCATAAACGTGTACAACGGATTATGCAGCATGAAGGGTTGCAGTGTCGAGTTAGGATAAAGAAACGTAAACCAACGGGACAGCCCGCGTATCTAGCAGAACATCTGTTAAAGCGTGAATTTCAAGCCCATTTACCGATGAAAAAACTTGTCACGGACATTACATATTTACCCTTCGGCGGAAAAACATTGTACCTGTCGAGTATCTTAGACTTGTTTAACGGTGAGATTGTGGCTTACAGTATAGCCGACAAGCAAAACATCGCGTTTGTATTGGATACGTTAAACCAACTGCCTCCTCTACCAGGTACGATGCTCCATAGCGATCAAGGTAGCGTTTATACATCGGAGGCTTATCAGGCGGCCGTAAAAGGAAAAGGCATTACCATGAGCATGTCCCGTAAAGGAACGCCCGCTGATAATGCCACCATCGAATCGTTTCATTCCACGCTAAAGTCTGAAACGTTTTACCTCGAAGGGCTCACTTGTACAACGACGGCAATCGTTGAACAAACCGTTCGAGACTACATTATTTACTATAACTCAGTTCGTATTCAAACAAAACTAAAAAACCAGTCACCGATTGATTTTCGGCGACTGGCAGTTTAAACTTGCAAGGTGTTTTGATCCCTGTCTCACAAACGGGGGTCAGTCCC
>NZ_RZNY01000088.1 GCF_003994475.1 Paenibacillus anaericanus
TAAGCGCCACTCGGCAGGACGAAACGAACAACCCGAAAAAAAATGGGATAAAACAAGTTCTCATGCAAATCCAAAAAATCAAAAGTAGACGTGGAAGGGACGAACTTGTAAATTTCGGGATGAGCCTTGATCTCTTTGGTTTGTTTTTTGGTGAGTGTCAGATAAACGTCCATATCAAACGTTCCACCAGAGGGCAAACGCAAGCCTGAAAGAATACCATTAGAATCTAAATCCTTTACCCGAATAACATAGTTCCACCCTTTGCGTTCAATATGCGCAAAATTGTTGTAACTTTCATAACCTCTATCGGCAGTAACAATGGTTTTGTCTTTAATGGAGGAACGGTCAACCATATCTGCTAGTGCTCTTCTCTCGTTACACAACCTTCGTGGCTGAACAATGGCATCCACGTAAAGTCTGCTGCACAAATCATAGGCTGCATTCAAATGCAGAAGGTTATAGCCTTTCGTGTTCGGCTGACTTTGAAAATAGGTGTCCGTATCCGCAGAGTCTGTTGCGATATGCAAATCGGAACCGTCAACAGCAAGTAATCGATACCCTCGGTAGTGCTTGATATCCGTATAGGTTTGCGTAAATTTGTGAAACAAGAATTCCAGAGCTGAAGGCAGGATTTTATTTCTCTGCTGGACAAAAGCAGAAGTGGTCGCGGTGTTTACGTCATAGCCTTGCGATTCTAAGAGTTCCTTATACATGCTGTTCCCACCCATGGAGATCAAGAGTTGCATAACCGTTTCAAAGGGTAGCTTTTTCTTTCGGGTAA
>NZ_RZNY01000089.1 GCF_003994475.1 Paenibacillus anaericanus
TATAGGGAAGTTATATTACAACAGGAGAAAAACACAAAAAGTAAAGGGCGAACGAACAAAGAAAGGAGCCCCTAAGAAAACATACACTTACCGTGATGAAAAAGACTGGATACTTGTTACGGTACCGTCAATTATTGATGATCATTTATTTTCACTGGCACAAGAGCAGCGGATTAAAAACAAGAAAATGTCCGGTAATGTGAAACACGAATATCTACTTAAGTCTTTAATGAGATGCGGTCATTGTGGAAGGANTACTTAAGTCTTTAATGAGATGCGGTCATTGTGGAAGGAAGTGGGAAGCAACCACCTACTCCGGTAGACCTAATAATAGTACGGGAATACGCGAAAAATATAAATCTTATCGTTGTCCAAACGTAAACCCAAAGAAATATGGTCCTGATGTAACTAGCTGTCCAAGCCGTTCAATCAGGGCTGAATTGCTGGATGGTTATGTATGGAA
>NZ_RZNY01000009.1 GCF_003994475.1 Paenibacillus anaericanus
TTATATACCATGGTGGCGATCATCTCAAGATGCGCGAATTCCTCTGTGCCTATGTCGTTAAGTAGTCCGATAACTTTGTCCGGAATTGTATACCTTTGATTGAGATACCGCAATGCCGCAGCTAACTCCCCATCGGCACCGCCATACTGCTCAAGCAATAATTTGGCCATTGGGATGTCACATTTACCTACACGAACTGGATATTGTAGCTTCTTCTCATAGACCCACATTACTTTACGTTCCCCTCCTTTGGCTTGCTTGGAAAATTACAAACAAACACTACACCTGCCAAGGCCACGGGACTTTTGACCATTCCCACGGAAACTTCGAATAGGCACGGCCGAAGTTCTGCAGGGGACCATACAGTTGTTGAAAATGATTGGCAAGATTGGTCCGTTCAAAAGTTAACTGATTGAATTGTTCAATGGCTTGTAAATCATCCGGGTGAGTGTCGAGATAAAGATTAAGTTCAACTAGAACAAAGTCCAGGGCCTGCAATTTCTCAAGCATTTCATAAAACTCTGGATCACACTGCGGTTTCGATGTCATTTCATCACCGTCCTTTTCCCCATCTGGATTCATAGGGACTGTATAGAGCCGGCCATAACGTGCCATGTCTCAAGGCTTCCTGCGGACTGAACTGCGGTAAATTCATCGGTTGAAAACACATAAACAACTGCGGAGGTGTACTGTACGTCTTGCATAGTATCGGTGGGCAGGGATCGAACGGGCCGATATATGGGGCCCATGATTGCTCTTGGGGATGACTCAAACCAAGTTCCTCCTTTTTATCATCTGACAATTTCCTCATCATTAACATATGACGTTCGCCCAGAAAATGAACCTAAAATCTGGGCAAAATAAAGACGATATATCCCCTACCTGTACCAAAGGGACCTATCGTCTTTGTCCATAAAATGGAGCTCAACTCACTATTTTGACTCTCTCACACCTTGATCGCGGATCTTCTGCAAATTAGCATTAATACCTTTTCGCATAAACGTATTGAATATCCACATTTTAAGCTTTAATCTGTTATTCGAATATTGCTGAAACAATTCATCCGGCGAATTAAAGGTTCCTAAATGATCCACTACCGATGCAACTTGTATAAATGTAGACTTTCCGTTGAAGCAGGTATTGAATCCATCTCCTTTTTTGACGGAAACGCCATACCCAATTAATTTATCTCCTTGATCACTTAGATGATTCTTGGTTTGGGCAAGTAATTTATCGTCAATAATGACTCCCTCTAGTGCAAGCCATTCATGATTAACCCATATTTCCGTATAGGCGTGGATAATTTTTTGGGGTGCCAAGGTATATGTGATCCCAGTCAATGCACCTTTTTGCATTTTTTTATCAATAGTGAATCCCTGAACTCTGCAAGGTACGCCGACACCTCTT
Organism: Paenibacillus anaericanus; assembly: GCF_003994475.1. Taxonomy (GTDB): domain Bacteria; phylum Bacillota; class Bacilli; order Paenibacillales; family Paenibacillaceae; genus Fontibacillus; species Fontibacillus anaericanus. Next base: position 1,408 of record NZ_RZNY01000009.1, read on the forward strand.
AATAGAGCCATAAGCAGTATACTTTTCGTATTACATTGCCCTAAGCCATCCTCCAGAATTTCACTTGCAGTCAGGTCATCTCCCCGGTTATAACCAAATTTGATCTCATTTCTGACAAAATTATAGACTGCTGAAATTTGCTCTTGCAGTGAATCTATCTCTCTCCATTGATGCGATTCAATCAACTCTTCAATCATCCGATGTCTGTAATTTAGTAATTGAGTTTCATTTAGATATACATCCATATTCTCAACTCCTTTAACTACAGCTTAACGTTACTTAGAGTCGATGACTTTCAAATTTATGCTATCTTTCGTTATTTGCGTTAGCGACATGCCCAGAGTCTTCTTGGCAACTGCCGCCAAATGGGCAGAATGACTGAAGCCCGCTTCATGAGCAGAACGAGTTAGTGAATATCCCTTATGTATAAAGATAAAGGCACTTCTCAATTTAAGTAAAATGATATAACTACTATAAGCAACACCATACTTTTCTGAGAACAATCGGGAGAAATGGCTCGGTGAATAGTTTAAACGGGAAGCCATCTCGGTTTGGGAATAAAACTTGCCTGTGCGACGCATTTCAGTTATAGCTTCATCCATATGTTCACCTTGCTCCAGGGACATGAGCTCAACGCTCTTCGACTTTATGTTTACTAATCCTTGAATAACTTCATATAGTTGATCGGAAGATTCAATATTATAATTGGACCAGTCGGAATCTATACAAACATGCCGCTGTTGCTTTAACAAGTCAGTATAAATATATGTATATAAAACGGAGCTGGGATCAACCAGCACATTGTGCGTAGCTGTTCCATATGAGTTTACCTTATGTACAACATTAGTATCGATAATAACAAACTTTGTATGGAAGCTACCCTCTCCAATCGTTATTTCAATAGGCTCTACCACCGCATAAATGATTTGCAGCATATGATGACGGTGTTCTTCAGCATTTAGAGAATCTATGGAGAATAATACCGCTTCTTCTTTAAATAATATATTTAGCATCGCTGTTTTTCCCTTCCAAGAAACTCTGGTTAATACATAAATGACCCACAAAAGGGCAACTTTTTGCAAAGTGTCCTTCTTGTGGGTCACATTATAGTTAGCTCCGGACAGGAGTCCCTATCTTCAATAGATAAATTAATTAGTTCTCTTGCTCAACCTCTTCAAGCACTTTGACTTTCCGTTTGGTAATTTTCACACGTGTAATACGTAATCTTGCCGATTCAGCGACTTCAAATAGAGCACCACCGAACTCTTTCTTCCTTCCTTTAACCGGAGCACCTTCTAGCTCTTTAAACAGCCAGCCTCCGATGGAGTCCACCTCATCATCTTCAATGCTAATTCCGATTAAATCATTAACCTCTTCAATCAATAAACGGCCGTCTACAGAATAAACTCCGTCTGCAAGCTTTTCTACTTCAGGAAGTTCATCCTCAAATTCATCATGCAAATCGCCAACGATCTCTTCGATAATTTCCTCAGCAGTTAATAATCCCGCCGTTCCACCGTACTCATCAACCACGAGCGTCATTTGCACATGTTTCTTCTGCATATTTCGTAACACTTGGCTAACTTCCATCGATTCCGGTACATTTAGAATAGGACGTACCATTTGAGTCAAGTCAAGGTCTTTGCCTGGTTCAGGCAATAAAAGATCAGTGATATGCACAAATCCAATAATCTGATCCTTATCCTCCACAGCTACTGGATAGCGTGAATGCTTCGTTTCACTAACAATCTTCATGTTCTCTTCCCATGATAAATGAGTATATAAGCAATCCATATCCGTACGTGGAAGCATAACTTCTCTTGCTAGCATATCGGAAAAGTCAAAAAGATTATCCATCAGTTTCATTTCATCTTTATCAATAACCCCACTCTTCGCGCTTTGATTCATCAGAATACGAATCTCTTCTTCCGAATGCGCTGCTTCTCCTTCACCTGCTGGTTCAATACCGACAAGACGAAGCATCCCATTGGCAGCTGAATTCAAAAGCCATATCACGGGTAAAAAGAGTCTGTAAAAGTAAAGAAGTGGCGCCGACAACCACAGAGATGTTTCCTCGGACTTCTGGATCGCCAGTGATTTCGGAGCAAGCTCTCCAATGACAATATGCAAAAATGTAATAATCGCAAACCCGATCGCTACTGATACCGTTGAAATCAATGTTGTATCCGTAACACCCATTTTGTACATGATTGGCTCAATCAAGAGTTCCGAAATGGCTGGCTCACCTACCCAACCTAGTCCAAGAGATGCCAAGGTAATTCCCAACTGAGTTGCAGATAGATAAGAATCTAACTTCTTATTCACCTTAAGCGCAAACGTCGCACGTTTGTTCCCTTCACTAACTAGCTGAGTCAGCCTAGACTGGCGAACCTTAACGAGTGAGAATTCGGCAGCAACGAAGAATCCATTCAATATCACGAGAATAAAGACAAGCAATAAATTAAAAGCAAGCTTACTAAATTCTATATGTCCGTCGGGCATGTTAGCGCCTCTTTCCTATGAAATGATAGCTTTGCGGGATTTGAAATCAATGTCTTTATAGTACATATCTGCCACGAGCAAATTCGGTCCGCAGCAACTTGCATAATCACAATGACAATTCACCTTTTGATTCAATGGATGGCCATTCAGCCATTTCCCAAAAATATCGTCCAGTTTTCCTTTATTTATATTACCAAATGCCGGAATAGCTGCAAAGTCTGTCACATAGACATCTCCTGTGAACATATTGACATTCACACGATTCCTACCGTCTGGATCATTTCGTACGGTGACATTTGGCTCTTGACGAAGACGACGTAACAACTTAGCGTCTTCTTCACTGCTATTACAAGCAAAGAACGGAAGTGTTCCAAACAACATCCATAAGTCCTGATCACGTTGATCAAGTAAAGAATGAATGGCCATTCGCATATCTTCCAATGATAATACAGGTAAACCCTCTGCGAAGTCAGCCGCATACATCGGATGAACTTCATGACGACGGCAGCCCATTTCCACGATCATCTTATGAATCTCTGGTAATTTATCAAATGTGCGGTAATTAATCATGGTTTCCGCCGAGACGAACATTCCCGCTTCACTAAGTCGCTTCGTATTTTCAATCATCTTATGATACATCTTGAAGGCAACTTCTGGTTTAACAGAATGTCCACTACGGGCGAATCCAACCTCATGAAAGTCTGTCTCATCTGTATAGTTAAACGATATATGCATAACGTCGAGATAAGGTAGTAATTTCTCGTAACGTTCATAGTCCAGCGTTAAGTTCGAATTAATTTGAGTGCGAATACCACGCTCTTTAGCATATTTAAGCAGTGGTACGATTTTCTCATCCACCGTTTGGCGTCTAAATGTTGGTTCTCCTCCAGTTATACTAATCGTACGAAGATGCTCCACTTCATCTAAAGCCTTTAGCATAAGAGAAAGCGGTATTTGTTCTGGTTCCTTCATCACTAGGCTATCGCCGACAGCACAGTGCTCACAGCGCATATTACACAAATTGGTAACTGTCATTTCTACACTAGTCAGTACATGACGACCAAATTCCCGAAGCGAAACAATCGGATCCCAGGGATCATAACTCGGACTTATAGTAGAAATTCTGTCTGTGTCTGTATTGTTGTTCATTATCATTATGTTTACTCACCTTATCTTTATAATTATCTAAGTTTGCTTGGTCCATATTAACTTCACCTGACTAACCAACGTTCCCATTAAGCCCCATACCATCTACTTCAGTAACAACAACGGATAATTGCGTAGACAAATCCACATCATACGGAGACTTTACTTCCACACCGAATTCATCGTTTAATATGCGAATAACAGGACGATTTGGAATGAGACCGTGAATCTTGGCGACAACTCCTCGCTCCCCTGTACTAAGTTTCACCATCATCCCTAATGGATAAATCGCAACTCGGTCCCTAAATACCTCCAGCTTCGATTTATCGTACCAGTGGCCGCATCCGGTATACAATACTTCCAAAGCTTGATGAGGAAGCATCGCTGATCGATATACCCGGTGGGTCGTCATGGCATCGAACGCATCAGCAATGGCAATCCATTGGGCGAATTCATGAATCTCATTCCCTTTAATTCCTCGAGGATAACCGTTACCATCCAAACGCTCGTGATGTTGATAAGCACAGTGAGCTGCGATAAGAGGGATTCCTGGCTCATCCTTAAGTATTTTGAATCCTATATCCGTATGGGTCTTCATTAGTTTGTATTCCTCATCACTCAAACTCGCAGGTTTATTGAGCAGAGAAAGAGGTATTTTAGTCTTTCCTATATCATGCAGCAATGCACCTAGGCCCAGCGTTGTCAGTTCATCTTTACTATATCCATGGATTTGGCCCAATAGGACTGTATAGATACACACGTTCAACGAATGACGGTAGAGATATTGATCCATGCTGTTTATGTTCATAAGCATAATCATCGCGTCTTCCCTTGCAGCAAGGTCATCCATAATGGTCTCAACTAGATTAGAGAACACTTTACCCAAATATGGGTAGACTAAACCTTTCGTTACTGGAGCCATCAATTGATGGTAATTTGCCCGGATCTCACCAAGTGCACGTAGACGAGTCTCGTCTTCTATCATATCATGGATCACGATATCATCAGTCCGAGGGTCGGAAATATACACCAATTCCAGACCATGTAACTTTAATCGTCGGATAATCGTATCGTTCAATTCCGCATTCTCAGATAGTAAGACTATACCGTCCTCACTATATATTTTCTTACCAAGTTTCATTCCAGGTAACAAGGAGTCAATAGATACTAACCGCATAACTCCACTCCGTCCCAAATAAAAATAAATAATGTGTTGTCTAACATAAAACTCATCCTATCCATTTATAGAAGTTACGATATATATCGGGAAAAATATAAAAACATTATAACTTTGTTTCCTTATTCCATCTGGAAAGAAAACAATTTGCTACTGCCCCGGGCGTCTGTAACTCTATTCTAAGCAGATCACGTAAAAAGTCAGGAAGCATAAACTCCTTATCCCTTCCACACTTCAATCGTTCATAACCGATACCGAATGTAAACATATCCAGCGTTCCAACAACATAAATTTTATCACGAGCAATCGGCACACCACTAACACTGGCCTGAAGAATTTTATTATAAGGCAATCCCACCTTATTGTATATAATTTCCATGCCATCCACACAAATCCCACCTAGTACCTTCCCCCGAAATCCGAAGCCATAAATAACTCGGTCACTTTCTTCAGGAAGTAACGATTGCTCCAAGGTATAGAGAATATCTTCCCCCGTAAGACTCATCCTGCACGGATTAATAGGGGATGGACACCGTTCATGCAGCATTCCTTCAGTAATCTCACCAGCCGGAAGATCAGCTAATAATTGTCCGCTATTCACTATCGATAGATCGCTATCGGTATATCTCCTAACCGCTTGCGCAAGTAAATTACCAAACGGTGATTCAGAGCGGTAGTCTATAGTTATATCCTCTTCAATAACTGCAACGGTTCGCTGCATTCGGATTTCGGCTTGCTCTTTGTGAATCGCAATTGCATTCAGAATCCTGTGATCCTCTGGACCATCTTCAACTGGAAGGCATCTCGCTTCCCTCACAACAAGCTTCCCTAGCTCACGATCTCGCTCAAACACGAATTTCCCGAGATAACGTCCGAATTTCCCAGCCGCAGTAATCGCTGTTCTACCTATATATAGCGGTTCCTCAAGTAAATGATGTGTATGCCCTCCAATGATCAGATCGATATCAGGGACCACTTCGGCAAGTTCTTTATCAAAAGGAAGCCCGAGATGAGACATCACAACAATGAGATCAACCTGAGGACGTAGCCGCTCTACGGATTTCATGATGGTCGTCTTCGGATCCAGAGCCTCTAGTCCAAGTAATTCATAGAAATCAGCATATGCCACCGTCGCACCAACAAGTCCAATCGTGAATGGACCCTTATGAACAATCAGATCCTCCTTCATCCATACTGGAGGCTTTCCTTGGCCTATCTCCAAGATATTACCGCATACAACGGGGCAGACCAATCCTGCATAAGCTTGATTTAACAATTCTGGAGTAAATGTTAGACCTTCATTGTTACCGATCGTGATGGCATCATATCCCGTCAAATTAAGAACATCTACGTTAGCTTGTCCCATTGTCCCTTCCGTTTCCGGCGCTGCCCGGTCCATATGATCTCCGATATCAAGGAGGAGCGTACAAGCTTCATTTTGACCCCTCTGCTCCTTCACCATGGCGGAAATACGTCCCATGGCACCAAAGTGGCTGTGTAAATCATTAGTATACAGTATCGTTAATATATCCTGATCCGTATCCTGCAAGATGGCATTCCCTCCTTGGTTTATCCTTGTATATCTGGCCTTACCTAGCTCATTATCCTTATAATATTATATACCTCATTTTAAATCATTGTCTCCTCATATATGATATATTATAGGTGTCTACCAACCATACCGAGGTGAATATATATGGAAATAATAATCGCTCTATTTGCCGGGCTGGCCGATCGAATTGGCACATCTCGACTTACATTCACAACAACAGAAGCTAGTGTAACAGTTGATCAGTTAAAAGAAATTCTTACTGAGAACTACCCTGCAGCAGCTTCCTTGATTGCTGTTTCTTTTGTAGCCGTTAACCAAGAATATGCACGTGGGGAAGTCCTCATCACATCAACAGATGAAGTTGCTTTGATACCACCTGTTTCGGGAGGCTAGCATGAAGCCGAAAAATACAACTATTCCCTCCGATGACGACAGGTATACCATTACTGAAAAACCTTTATGTATTGAATCCATTACACAAAAGGTTATTACCGCCAACCATGGTGCAACGCTAACTTTCATTGGTACGACCCGGGAGATGACTGGAGAACAACGTACCCTTCACTTAGAATATGAAGCTTATATCCCTATGGCGTTGACTAAATTACGTCAAATCGGGAGCGAAGTGGAGCAACAGTGGCCTGGAACTCTTTGCGCCATTAGTCACCGAATCGGTACAGTAGAAATAACTGAGAGCAGTGTCGTTATCGCTGTATCTTCGCCGCATCGTGCTCATTGTTACGAGTCTAGTCGTTATGCAATTGAAAGACTCAAACAAATTGTACCTATATGGAAGAAAGAGATCTGGGACGATGGAACCGAGTGGAAAGGTCATGGACAAGGACCTTGGGACCCCACTGCACCGGGACAACTCTCTTAAACTAGCAACTAAAGGCACAAATCATGATTGTCAATCCATATATTACCTGATATTATTAAGGAAAAATCGCATTTATAATGAGGTGCCAATATCCTTGAAAATACATATTATGGATCTAAGTCCAGGTGATCGTCTTAAAGGTGACGTCTTTAACAATTATGGCGTATTGGTTCTCCAAAAAGAATCGTCTTTATCCAGTGATGCGATTGTGAAACTCATGCAACATGGTATTGATTACGTAGAAATCGAACCTCACACAGTTGAACATTATTTCCAGCCAAACAATTCAACCTCAGATACCATCCAAAAGATAAAACCGTTCTTCGACGAAGCTGTTGATGGATTTGAGGACATTTTTCTGTCAGCACTATCAAATGGTACATACGACGATGCTAAAGTCGATGATCTGCTACAACCTATGGTTAACAATTTGGGCGGCCAGAAGGATGTTGTCTCTCTCCTTCTGTTACTGTCTGATAGTGGCAATGACAATTACACGTACAATCACTCCTTACAAGTTGGAATGCTCTCCTATTATATCGCTTCTTGGCTCGGTTATTCAAAGCTAGAGGCTTATGAGGTCAGTAAAGCTGGTTATTTAATCGATATCGGTAAATGTAAGCTGGATCAGGATGTTCTATCCAAGCCCGGTAAACTTACGCCTGAGGAATTTGAAGAAGTGAAACGTCATACTATCTATGGCCATGACATCATCCTCAATTCCACGGACGATGAGATTTCAGCAATAGTCGCTTTACAGCATCATGAACGTGATGATGGAAGCGGATATCCGCAAGGCCTGCTGGACAAGCAGATCCATCCTTATGCCAAGATCACGGCCGTAGCTGATGTATATACCGCTATGACTTCAAATCGGGTATATCAGTCCAAGCATGAATTCCTGGCTGTACTTCGCGAATTGAATTCCCTTAGTTTTGGTAAGCTTAGCCCCGAGCCTACTCAGGCCCTCATCAAACATTTACTACCTAACTTTATCGGTAAGAACGTGCTTCTCTCTTCCGGTGAAATCGGCTCCATCATCATGACGAATCAGACCGATTTCTTTCGCCCTTTAGTACGAACTGACTCTGGATTCGTGGACTTATCCAAGGAGCGAGAGATATCTATATCCGAAGTGTATATGTAGTACATAAATAGTAAGACTCCCGCGGTCTGATTATTAGGAGCTGTTCATTTTGGAAATTGTCAGTAAGATCGAAATTCTCCGGTTGGAATTGAATAAACTATGTGCCAATAAACGCCTTGCCGACCAAGAAGTTATCGAGACAAGTCAACAACTTGACGCCGTACTTAACGAATACAATCTATTGCGAATGCAGAGACGCGTCCCATTTTTAAAGAAGGCCTAGCCCTAACAGGTTAGGTCTAATTTTATACCCTCTAATTGGAGTGCTAACGCAAATTAAAATACGTGTCCGTGAGACTTGAACACAGGGAGTGTACAAGTCACAACGGGACACGTATTTTTACGTATGGCGAGATTTATGATTAATCAAATTAACCAATGGAACCTTCCATTTCGAACTTGATAAGTCTATTCATCTCAACCGCGTATTCCATTGGAAGTTCTTTAGTGAACGGTTCAATGAAACCCATTACGATCATTTGTGTTGCTTCCGCTTCAGTAAGGCCGCGGCTCATCAGATAGAACAGCTGCTCTTCCGATACCTTCGACACCGTCGCTTCGTGCTCAAGCATAATGTTATCGTTCATGATTTCATTGTAAGGGATTGTATCTGAAGTGGATTCGTTATCCATAATCAAAGTATCACACTTAATGTTGGATTTCGCACCTTCCGCATTACGACCAAAGGAAGCCAACCCACGATAGGTTACTTTACCTCCATGCTTACTGATCGATTTCGAAATGATGGTGGACGTTGTATCTGGAGCCAGATGGATCATTTTGGCACCAGCATCCTGATGTTGGCCTTTACCCGCAACAGCGATGGAAAGTACGCTCCCCTTCGCCCCACGTCCTTTAAGAATAACAGCTGGATATTTCATCGTCAGTTTGGAACCAATGTTTCCATCGACCCATTCCATCGTTGCATTCTCTTCAGCTACCGCACGTTTGGTTACGAGATTATAGATATTTGGTGCCCAGTTCTGAATCGTCGTATAACGTACACGTGCGTTCTTCTTGCAGACGATTTCTACAACAGCACTGTGTAGGGAGTTCGTACTGTAGATTGGAGCCGTACATCCTTCTACATAGTGCACAAAGCTGTCTTCATCGGCAATAATGAGCGTACGTTCAAACTGTCCCATGTTCTCCGAATTGATTCGGAAGTAGGCTTGTAATGGAACTTCACATTTTACGCCCTTCGGCACATAAATGAAGCTACCCCCAGACCATACCGCACTATTCAATGCTGCAAACTTATTATCTGCTGGAGGGATTACAGTTGCAAAGTACTCACGCAAAAGCTCTGGGTACTCACGTAACGCCGTATCCGTATCTGTAAAGATAACACCTTGATCTTCCAGTTCTTTTTGCATGCTATGATAAACTACCTCGGATTCATACTGTGCCGACACACCCGCTAGAAACTTCTGTTCCGCTTCTGGAATTCCAAGCTTATCAAATGTTTCTTTGATTTCAGTAGGAACCTCTTCCCACGTCTTCCCTTGTTTCTCCGATGGTCTTACGTAGTATTGGATATCCTCGAAATCAAGTCCTTCGAGCTCTCCGCCCCATGTAGGAAGAGGCATCTTCTCGAATTGTGCTAGTGACTTCAGACGGAAGTCCAGCATCCACTCAGGTTCATTCTTAATCTTGGAGATTTCCATGACAACTTCACGGGTTAATCCTTTGCCCGTTTGGAAAATTGATTTATGTTCATCTCTAAAGCCATATTGGTACTCTTCCATATCAGGCGCTTTCTTAGCCATAGCTGATACCCCCTTATTGTTTGGACTCTTCGTTAATACCCTTCTTCAGCGCGTTCCACGCAAGCGTGGCACACTTGATTCGGGCAGGAAATTTATTAACTCCAGATAAAGCTTCTATATCTTCATAATCATCAAATTCCGCCGGTTCACCTTTCATCAGACAGGAGAATCGGTCAGCCAAATCCATTGCTTCAGCAAAAGTACGACCTTTAACTGCCTCTGTCATCATGGACGCAGAAGACATACTGATGGAACAACCATCACCCGTAAAACGGGCATCTTTCACAATATCGTCCTCAATAACAAGATGAAGGGAAATACGATCCCCACAGGTAGGGTTATTCAACTCCACCGTCAAAGTCTCGTTATCAAATTTACCACGATTTCGTGGAGTTTTATAATGATCCATAATTACGCGGCGGTACAAATCGTCAAGTTGCATTATCCAAAATACTCCTTTGTTTGGATTAAAGCCTTCGCCAGTGCATCGATGTCTTGCTCTGTATTGTATAAATACAAGCTGGCTCTCACCGTAGAGTTAACTTGAAGCCAACGCATCAAAGGTTGGCAGCAATGATGCCCCGCCCGAACGGCAATGCCAGATGCATCCAGTACAGTCGCTACATCATGCGGATGAACGTCCATCAAATTGAATGTGATCAACCCAACCTCGCGATCGCGGGGTCCATACAGTGTAATCCCTTCAATTTCAGACAAGCGATCCATCGCATACATGGCCAGCTTCGTTTCATGCCGATGAATTTCATCCATGCCGATAGCTTCTAAGAAATCAATCGCAGCCCCTAGTCCAACGGCTCCAGCAATGATCGGAGTACCTCCTTCAAACTTATAAGGAAGCTCCTTCCACGTGGATTCATAAAGACCAACGTCATTGATCATTTCTCCGCCGAATTCTACCGGTTCCATGGACTCTAATAAATGCTTCTTACCATATAATACTCCAATACCTGTCGGTGCACACATTTTATGACCAGAAAAAGTATAGAAATCACAATCCAAATCTTGCATATTCACTTTCATATGCGGTGTACTTTGTGCACCGTCTACTACGATGACCGCTCCGTGCCGGTGTGCGATTTCGGCAATTTGTTTCACCGGATTCACTACACCGAGCACATTCGATACATAAGCGATTGCTACAATTTTGGTTCGACTTGTAATTGTCTTCTCAACATCCTGGGGTGCGACATTTCCATCAGACTGAAGAGGGATATATTTCAGTACGGCCTTAGTTCTCAGTGCAAGTTGTTGCCAAGGAATCAGATTACTATGATGTTCCATCTGTGTTATGACGATTTCATCGCCTTCTTGTAGAACCGCAGGACCATATGATGAAGCCACGATGTTCAGAGCTGTCGTCGTTCCTCTTGTGAAAATGATCTCCTCCGTGTGGGATGCCCCGATAAACCGAGCCACCTTCTCACGTGCACCTTCATAATCATCCGTTGCCCGGCTACCGAGCGTATGAACACCACGATGCACATTAGCGTTATCCCACTCGTAATAATGCTTCAGAGCATCTAATACGACTTTGGGCTTTTGAGAACTCGCCGCACTGTCTAGATAGACAAGAGGATGACCGTTAATCTCCTGATGTAGAATAGGAAATTGCTCTTTGATCAGTTCGGCATTCATTGACCCAACTTCCTTTCGATCAATTCCTGCAGTTGATGTTGCAATTGCTCAAGTGGAATATCTGACACAACTGGAGCCAAAAATCCGTAAATAACCAAACGTTCTGCTACTTCACGAGAAATTCCCCGAGACATCAAATAATAGATCTGCTCTGGATTGACTTGACCTACTGATGCAGCGTGACCTGCTGTTACATCATCTTCATCAATCAGAAGAATCGGATTTGCATCCCCACGGGCTTTAGGACTAAGCATTAATACTTTTTCCGTCTGTTCTCCGTTTGCCTTGGTAGCGCCCTTTTCAATCTTTGTGATCCCATTAATAATGGCCGTTGATTTTTCGCGCATAACAGCACGGGTAATCATCTGGCTATCTGAACTCTTGCCGAAATGAACGGCTTTTGTTGTAAGATTTAATTTCTGTGATCCAGAACCTACAGCGATGACTTTAGCATCAGATAGAGATCCATTACCTTTAAGCACAGACAAAGTCTCACTCATGGAATCGCCATTGTTCATTTCTCCGATGATCCATTCAATGCTACCATCGTTCTCTACCACCGAACGGCGATAAATTAAGTCCGTCGTGTTTTCGTTCAATTCATGAATCGTAGCAAATTGTACTTTAGCCCCAGACTTCACGAACACTTCAGCAGCACCATTATGCACGATCTTATCGCTAAACTCTCCAGATATATAGTTATCAACGTATGTCACACGGCTATTGGATTCTGCCACAATGAGTACGTGAGGTGAGAATACAGTTGTTGTATCGTCCAGCAGGAAAATACTTTGCAGAGGTGTTTCAATTACTACATTCTTTGGAACGTAGAGGAACACGCCTCCATTCCAAAGTGCTGCATGTAGCGCTGTAAGTCGGTTTTCATCCGATTTTACTGCTGTGTGCAAGTAAGACTTCACTAGATCCGCATGATCCCGAACCGCAGTTTCCAGATCAGTGAAAATCACACCTTTAGCAGCTAATTCAGGGGATATACGAGAAAATACAACATCACCATTTCGTTGTACAATCAGGTTACTTTGATCTCCAAGTTCAACAAGCGATGCAACACTCTCTGGAAGTTGCTGCGATATTTCTTGTCGATTTTGACGTAAGGCACCGAAATCTTGAATATTCCAGCGTTCAATTTTCATTTTTTCCAGTTTCGGCAGATCCAGTTCAGCAGCAAGCCCAAGTGCATTCACACGGCTCTCAGTCAACCAAGCTGGCTCTCCATTGCTTAGTGAAGCTTTCTTAAGCTGGTCTGATTCCACCGGAAGAAGTATTTGTGTAGTCATCTCTATTCCTCCTTCCAATTAGGCTTCTTGACCGACAGTCTCGTCCTCAATACCAAGTTCCTCTTTGATCCAATCGTAACCGTCTTGTTCTAGACGTTCTGCCAATTCTGGACCACCAGATTTAACGATACGTCCTTGCATCATAACGTGTACGAAATCCGGCTTAACATAGTTAAGCAAGCGTTGATAGTGGGTAATAATTAGGAAGCCACGCTCTTCGCTACGCATAGCATTCACACCATTTGCTACGATCCGTAGGGCATCGATATCAAGACCCGAATCGATCTCGTCCAACACAACGATCTTTGGATCTAGCAACATCATTTGTAGAATTTCATTACGTTTCTTCTCTCCACCAGAGAAGCCCTCATTTAAATAACGGTGTGCAAACTCAGGATTCATTTCGAGTTCCTTCATTTTGCCTTCCATTTGACGAATGAATTTGATTAGTGATACTTCATTACCTTCGCCACGACGCGAGTTGATTGCACTGCGAAGAAAGTCGGAGTTGGTTACTCCTGCAATTTCACTTGGATACTGCATCGCCAAAAATAGACCTGCGCGAGCGCGTTCATCGACTGCCATTTCCAGAACATCTTCCCCGTCCAGGGTTACGTTACCTTCAGTCACTTCATATTTAGGATGGCCCATCAGTGCGGAAGCAAGTGTACTTTTACCTGTTCCGTTTGGACCCATAATCGCGTGAATTTCGCCGCCCTTTATTTCAATATCGATCCCCTTGAGAATTTGTTTCCCCTCAATTGTCGCTTTAAGACCTTCAATCACGAAATGTGTAGCCATATTTATAGCTCCTTCCAATTGTCGTCAATTATTTGATATTACGTGTATTATTACAGGGACACCTCCCTGAAGTTAAACTGATTATACCATAATCATTCTCAGTTGAGAATTATTATTACTGATTATCATTGATTCTCATTCCATTCTATCGCACTTGTATAGCTTAATCAATGCCTCTTAGCTTAACTACGGCTTCTGTACTATATAATTCCTCATAGTAAATTCCTCCACCTTAGAATTTGTCGAAAACAAACGGACTTAGCCTTATTTCTCGGCTAAGTCCGCAATAATTAAACAGATTTTAGATTAGCTTTCATCCCAAAAAGGAACGAAGCATCCACATGTGTTTCTCAAGGTCACCTTGTAAACCTGTAAGTAGATCCCCAGTTACTTGGTCGTTGTCCTTCTCAGCGAGTTCGATACCTACCTGGAAGGATTCACAAAGTGTAGCGAAATCTTCAATCAGAGTTTGAACCATCCTCTGACTCTCTTCCTTACCCGATGCTTCCTGGATCGTAGCTAGCTTCAAATATTCTTTCATTGTTGCCGCCGGACTGCCTTGAAGCGTAATTAGACGCTCAGCAATCGCATCCATCATTAATGTAACCTCGTTGTATAGTTCTTCAAATTTAACATGTAGAGTGTAAAAATTCTCACCCTTAACATACCAATGATAATGATGAAGTTTCACATACAATACATTCAAGTTGGCCACCTGTTCGCCTAATACCTTATCCAGATTTGATGCAACCACTTTATTTGAAGTACTCGAATCTGTTTTTGCCATGATGAAATCCCTCATTTCTGATTATTATGTCAAATTGACTAACGTTCTTATATTTCTATTTACCCAAGACTTGGATTAATAAATCAGGTATAAGGATTTAAAATCACTACCTTTTCCGATATACTAACTCTATATTTTAACACCATTTGGTTTGCAACGACTTTTGTAACATCATATATTCGTGGAGGTGTCTAAATCGTGTCGCAATATTATCCTTTATCCCTTGAGAATGCCATCGTCTATGCACGTTCCATTCCTGATTTCTTTACTGCTGACGCCAATCTTAGTTGTGAAGAAATCGGTGATGGTAACTTAAATCTAGTCTTCAAAATTGAAGACCCAATCTCCGCAAAGAGTCTTATTGTTAAGCAGGCCTTGCCCTACGCCAAAGTTGTAGGTGAATCATGGCCACTAAGCCTAGATCGTGCGCGCATCGAACGTGAGGCACTGGTAATCCAGCACACCTTATGCCCCGATCTCGTACCTATCGTTTACGGTGGCAACCAAGAACTAGCGATAACAGTTATGGAGGATCTCTCCGATCACACCATCATGAGAAAAGGTCTGATTGACGGTAACACTTATCCACGATTTCCCGAACATATCGGTAGATTTATCGCCCACACCCTTTTCTACACCTCTGATCTTGGCATGAATCAGCAGCGTAAGAAGGAGCAAGCGGCCCGTTTCGTAAATCCTGATTTGTGCAAAATCACCGAGGATCTCATTTTCGAAGACCCTTATCGCGATGTGCCTAATAATGATTTTTCTGAAGATATTATTCTAGAGGTCAAACAACTATGGGAGGATACTGAACTTCACTTGGAGGTTGCACTTCTACGCGAGAAATTTCTTACGCACGGAGAAGCACTTCTTCACGGAGATTTACACACGGGGAGTATCTTTGTTACAGCGCAGTCAACCAAGGTAATTGACCCCGAGTTTGCTTTTTATGGTCCTATGGGTTTCGATCTTGGGGCAATCATAGCCAATTTACTATTGAATTTCACTGCTCAACCAGGTTGGAGTGACAATACTGAGCTTCTAGAGGAACGTAGACAATGGCTCCTTACATCCATTAAAAATGTTTGGGATCAATTCGAGAACCATTTCCGCAGGTTGTGGAACGATTATGGGATCGACCCCATCTCCAAAACACCCGGTTATCAAAATTTATATATTCAAAAAGTACTACGGGATGCTGTTGGGTTCGCTGGATGTAAAATGATTCGCCGGATCGTAGGTCTCTCGCACGTAGCCGACATTGAGACGATCCAAGATGATGAACTCCGTCACCAGGCAAAGGTCACGGCATTACAAATAGGCAAAGCGCTCCTGAAATACGGACGATCCACTTCATCCATCGATGAAATCATCGATTTAACAAAGCAAATTGTCCAAACAGAAGGAGTTAGTCTTTAAAGCTCCGTATAATACCAATTTATTCTTTTTTTTAAAATGAACTTTTGACCTATTTAATTATATTGATGCATAGAACTTTTGAACTAAATTTATAAGTCGGATATATTTTGATGAAAAATGATTGATCACAAAGGACTTTGGGACTATGATTGTACATCCAGCGGTGCTATTATTAGAAGGAGAATTCGTATTGAATAGTAAATCACCTATTCTAATAATTGTAGATTGAACTAAAGTTTATCCTGATTTATTTTTTTCTTTAGTTCCTACTTTCTACATCAGCAAATTGATTTTTTTGGGGGAAATATGGATAATCATAATCAAAACAACCATGAGGAATTGGGGTATTTGTTCAATATTGAAATTTTGGTAAAGGACAAATCCAATGCACTGGCACTGCAAGCGCTGCTACAGTTGCTAAACAACGCTGAGAATATAATTGATTACCGTATTAACTCAGGAATCGAATTAGGTTCAATCATAGAATCCCTTTTGGTCGCGAAGAAGCAAACCTTCATCTCAAACTCTTACAAACGACTAACAGCTACTGCTCAAGACAAGAAGAAAGTATCACAAGCTCCCCCTTCTCCACCAGCAAAAGAAAAAAACAAACCCACTAAACCCCTAAGCGACAACTTCGCTAGTATGGCTAACAACGGGGATTTTGGAGCTTGGATTCAAAAACATATTTCTGAGAATCGACTCATCCGTCTATCAGTTATACGTAATGGCGTGCGTACAAGTATCCCTTGCCGAATTTTGAACTTTATACCAGAAACGTATGCTATGAATGTGTACCATGTAGACGAGAAGCAAGTGTATACGTTTAACCTAAGCGAAATTATTGATTTTATTGAGACTTAACTATATTTTGTGACAGTGTAAAAAAGAGGCTGCACCCAAGTAGATATATCAATACTTGTGGGGCAACCTCTTTGTTTGAAATTTCATGTTCATCCATAAACTTTTACTTCGATTGGTTAGTCCATGCGGCCGATGCTAAGAGTAACCAGCCGACAATAAAGGATATGCCCCCGAGTGGAGTAATTGGACCTAGCCATTTCCATCCAGTAATAGCCATCAAATATAAACTTCCAGAGAACAGAACAATACCTATGACGAATAATCGATTCGCCCAAAGCCATTTACGAGACTCCCCCAGCTTCCCGGCTAACAGTGCAGTAATGAGAATCCCTAAAGCATGAATCATATGATAGTGAACTCCGGTCTCATAAGTTCCAGTCGCTTTCTCACCGATTATGGGCTCCAAAATGTGAGCACCAAAAGCGCCGAGAGCCACCGCAAGAGACATCAAAACGGCACCAATCCTTACATATTTACGCTGCATTATTTCGCCTCCTCGCCATCACTTTGCCAGAATGAGGCATAAAATGCAAACGAAAACTTGAATTTCAGCTTAGATTATGGAAAATTAAGTAGTAGTGAAACGAATGACTATGTTCCCAAAGGAGATTAAAGAATGGATCATATTAACCTAACTGAATCAAACGCTCCATATAACACAATCCAGCCAAACAATACGGTGGCAGTCCGCAAACATTCTGGTCCAGGCATCGCGTCTTTTATCATCAGTTTGCTAGCTATTATAGGTTATATCGCAGCGATTGGAATTATTGCCACGGGCGTAAATGACATTGTACTCCTATCAGGTGAAATGTCCGGAGAGGAACTAGTTCAGCAATCCGGCGTCATTGTTGGCTTCCTAATATTTGTCGTGGCTGGGGTATTGAATATGGTTTCGTTAATTTTGGGAATTGTCGGGCTCGTAATCAAAAACCGAAAAAAAGTATTTGTAATCCTCGGATTAGTACTCTCTTGCATTTCAATATTACTTATGATTATCTTATTCGTTATAGGTAGCATGATTAGCTAGTAGATCCATTCTCGGAAGTTCTACAAGAAGTATTTCCTACACAGGTATTTCGATAGTAATGTATTGATGATGTTAAACCCTCTCTCTTTTAGCTATAATAGATTTATATGAAATGAACTTAAGGAGATACTTATGTCAAAAGTCAAAGTTTTTGCGGATAGCACTTCAGATCTACCTGCAGCTTGGATTAGCCAATATCACATTGGGATCATTCCACTTTATGTTGTGTTTGATGAAGAGAGCTACAAGGATGGGACAGAAATTACACCAGCTGATCTTTATCAGCAGGTAGAGAAATCAGACAAGTTACCTAAGACAACAGCACCCTCGCCTAAAGACTTTATGGACGCTTTCGGCCCCCATATTGAACGCGGGGAGGATATCTTATATATCAGCCTATCTTCAGAGCTTTCATCCACTTATCAGAATGCTCGCATTGCCGCCGCTGAATTTCCGGAGGATCGTATACGTATTGTCGACTCCCTCAACTTATGTAGTGGAATCGGCCTTTTAGTTATGAAGGCAGTTCGAGCAGCGGAAAGTGGCAGCAGTCTGAATGAAATCGTGTCTCTAGTAGAGACCTATCGGCCACTGGTTGAAACGGAGTTTGTTATCGATACGCTGGAGTATTTATATAAGGGGGGCCGCTGCTCAGGCATGCAAAATTTCATCGGCAGTTTGCTGCAAATTCGGCCCGTACTGAAGGTTGTAGATGGAGGAATCATTCCAGCTTATAGAGTTCGTGGTAGAAAAGAAAAAGCTGTCCAACAAATGTTGGACAACACGTTAGCGAACCGAGACTTGATGGACAATGATTTGATTATCGTTGCCCATTCATTCGCGGAAGAGGAAGCCCTTCGATTGGCTGCGATCCTAAGAGAACAAACCGGAGCACGTGAAGTAGCAGTAACTGAAGCCGGTTGTGTTATCTCGAGTCATTGCGGCAAACATACGATTGGGATCATGTATACAAAAAAACCATCTGTCTCAGAAATTCTTTAATCATGTTCCTCCGCAATTAAGCGGCGATATCTTTCACCAAATTCTTGATCCATTTTTTAGAGTGAATCCGGGCTAATCCAAATCCGAAGCGAACTACTTCTTCTAACGAGAGAACCAAATAGACGAGATAGATCGGTTGCTTCCAGACAAAAGATAGCAATAGCCCGGAGGGAACTCCTATCAACCACGTAGCCGTGGATTCCATGGCAAATACGAATTTGCTGTCTCCCCCACTGTTTAGTATCCCCCCAGCCATGATCATGTTCGCTACCTTCACCCATAGGAACGCAGCAAATACCCAAACGAGGTATATCCCCAATTGATGAGCATCTTCAGAGACATTAAATGCTGACACATATAAAGGAGCTGCTAATGCAATGATTACACCTACACCCAAAGAGATCATTATTCCTAAATTAATAAATCGCTTGGCGTACTGTAGTGCCAAACTTTCCTCTCCAGCGCCCAATTTATTCCCTACCATGACTCCTCCAGCACTGGCCAAGCCTGATAACAACCCGACGCTTAACCCTTGAAGCGGAAAGGTAATCGTCATGGCAGTCATCTCAGCGGTTCCCATCCTACTATAAATAACTGCATAAACAGTTTCTCCAAGTACCCATATGAGCTCGGTCAAAATGATTGGATACGTTGTTTGAAAAAATTTGGACACCAATGGCTTGCGCGCTCCAAACAAATTTGAGAAGTCTACGGAACCCGGAAGCCGAAATTTGTATACTGCACCGATGATTACGATACATTCCACGAGCCGAGAAATTAGTGTTGCTACCGCCGAACCCTTCAATCCCCATTCTGGAAAACCAAACTTTCCATAGATCAACAGATAGTTCAATATAATATTCAGACATACCGTGAACAGACTTACAAACATCGGTAGCTTTACATGAGTCGTACTGCGAAGAATTGCTGAATACATCATCGTGAGCATGGTTGGAACATAGCTAAGTGCCATTATCTCCAGAAAAATGTATCCATCTCCGATGACACGTTCGTCAGTTGTGAACATACTTAAGCACATCTCAGGTTTGAAATACACCAGCAAAGTGAATAAGAACGACAAGATAAATCCGCAGAACAGGCCAATACCGAGGATCTGAGAAATACTCTTTCGATCTTGTTTGCCCCAGAACTGTGCCGCATAGACGGAGACACCCATCGCCAAACCCGCTAGAACAACGGAAATGATTCCGTATATTTTGGTGGACATCCCTACTGAAGCGATCGCCACATCTCCAAGTTGACCCACCATTAACTGATCCGTTAAGGCAAGTAACGCCATGATGAGGCTCTGAAGCGTTACGGGAACCGCAATTTTATATACATTTGCATAGAAATCTCTCTTGATATGATCTTGCATATCATTTCCTCCTAGTTATATAGCCTTTAGATATCGTAGTAAAGTGTAGTTATCCTGCGGTAAAACTTCTGCTACTTTGAATCTTTTAGCAAACTCTAACTCGTTGTATCCCGCACCATCTACGAGTGTAATATTAGATGCTCCTCCAATGATAATCGGCAGTTGCATCAGAATAATCTCATCTACCAAATCCTGTTTGAATACATGCCAGTTCAAGAAGCCCCCACCTTCAACCATCAAACTTGTGATGCCAAATTCAGTTTCCAACCGATAGTTTAAGAGTGAGAAATCGACTTCATCTTTACCACAGATCAAGCACTCTACATTTCGTTCACGCAACATGTTAATTTTGTATTCGTCCTGACCATTTTCCGTCGTAACGATAATGGTTCTTCCCTCATCATTTAATACATGACTATCCATTGGGATGTCCATTCTCCGGGTAGGAATAATGCGAATCGGGTTCTTATTCTCTTCGAACCGGTTAGTAAGGTAAGGATCATCAGTACTAATTGTATTCTTCCCGACCATAATTCCATCGACCTTACCACGAAATTTATGAATATATTCAATATCTTGATTATTAAATAGACTAAACAAGGGTTTGCTTGATTGTCCTGCACCTAAGGTTAATTTCCCATCGATTGAGATTTGACTGAATATACTCGTTTTCATTGTTCAACCTTCTCTCTTAAGGAATTATCTTGCTTTAATTCGTTCCAGTATGTTTGCTCCATAGTATGGAAGGCAATGCTAACTCCTTGCTGAAGTAATAGCTGAAGTCCGGCTTGAATACTCTTCCAAACGGCATTCATGTAAGGACTGATTGGAATGTAGCGGCTACCCTTCTGTAGCGATATCAGTTCCCTTCTTGTGTATGAGACCGTGTCCATAAGCTGCTCCAGAACTACAGGGTGAATAGGAATTCGCTGTACTTGAGTTCCCCATGCCCACTGACTTGCCTCACTTAACATAAATGATGTGAATGATAGAATGTCTTCCCTGAGTTCTGATTCTAGTGAATCATTGGGATACACTAATCCGATCGCAGAAGACATGGAGATCGACGTTCTGCCTTGAACAGAAGGTAGACTACCGACACCTAACTTTTGACCCAATTGACCATCCAAATAATTAAATATCCATTCCCCACACACTATGGCCCCAACTTCTCCAGCGATGAACCGCTCCAATAATTCAATTGAACCATTCATACTTTCTAAAAGCCCAGCTTCTGCTTGATCATACACAAACTGCAATGCCAGCTTCATTTCGTCATTCAAAAAATTAGGTCTTCCCTCTTTCAAAGGCCAGCCTCCAAATGCTGTAAGAAACGGAATAAACCAATAGGGCTGTTCAAAGTCACCTGCAATTGGAGTAATCCCTTTACTTATCAACTCAGTACCACTTTCCCTGATTTCCTCCCATGACGCAGGGGCTTCTGGGTAAATTTCATTATTATAATAAAGTACTAGATGGTTACCCTTGAGGACTGGAACTCCATATTGCTGTCCTTCTAACTGCATCGATACTAATGACTCTGAACCAAAAGACTCTACGAGATTGCAAATTTCGGTTGGAACAATAGAGTACCGTGATCGCATACCAAATCCAGTCATATCTGCTGGAACAAAAGCCATATGTGGGCCGTCTCCAGTACTAGCTACATCATAAAGTCTGGACTCCAATTCGCTTATGTTCATCACTTTTGGTGTAACTTGAATACCATGACTCTGAGAATATTCCCGACATAGCTGCTCCAGAACTTCAATCGATGTATCTCCTGGACCATCAAACTCGTGCCAAATAACCAATTCTCTACTCACATCAGTCTGCTCTCTCATCTCCTATGCACTCCCTACTTTCAATTGGTTAATCCTATCATGATATAGAATCATTGCTTGATTGGGTTGCATCACAAATTGTTTAAGATTCTTCTTCAAATCATCAGATCGATCTTCACTGTCAATGAGTACATCGAATCCCCCCACAACCGGAAATATACTGTCGGTATTTACTGACTGCGGCTTTTCATCATTTAAATTAAAGCACCCAATCAACAATTCATTTCCTTTAAGGTAGGCATAAATCAGCACATCATTTTGATGATCAGGTAGGAAAAAGTGGCTTGGCTGGACCAGATTAAGATGCTCTTTCTTACAGAGGTTCAACTGCTGCAGAAGTGGAATCATCGGCTTAGGGTTACTCCAATTCAATTTCAGCTTGTTAAAGAAAGCTCTTGGAATTTCTGCACCGCCTGTATTATCACCCAAGCCGCAGTTCAAAGGTTGTATTTCGTTCACTTCGATCCCTGTAGTTAGATAAGGAATGGCATTAGGTAAGAAATGATTAAAGACGCTCATCATGCGCGCTAGACTAGTTCCACCACGACTCATAATTCTTGGTGTGTCCGCTGTCTCTGAGCAAGCAAATACATGGATTTGAAGTTCTGGCAATTCCTTTACGTACATCATCAAAGTATTAATAGATATATCTGTCATTACATTCCAACCGCTGCCCAGCATAACGTTGTAACCCGTCTTTACTGCCTTATGATGATTACGATTGAATAAATCTTCACTTATGAGAATGGCTTGGGGGCGGATTTCTTTGATTTTCTTGAACATCTCTTCTAATAGCGGAACCGGTAAAACATGTCCGATATCAATTCGAAATCCATCGATTCTATACGTATCCAAATTAAAGATAATAGCTTCGATCAACTTATCCCATAATTCTTGATTCGGCTCATCCCCAGGATATAAATTACATTTGATCGTATCAAACAGTACATATGGGGGTTGTCCCTCCTGTAAATATGACCTTACTTGGGGTGAGAAATCTTTATACAATCTATAAAAAGTAATATCTGTCCAAATCGGCTGCACATCATTAATCCAATCAGAATGCGCTGGGGCTGTTGTAATCCCCATCTCTGCTTCAACTAATTGTAGAAGCTCTTCTCCTGTTTGCTCCGAACGAAGCTTAAGCCGCTGCCACAATACTGGATTTAGCTCATTGGGTGGCTGAGCAAATTTCTTCAGGAAGGAAGATGTTTCCACACTTCGATACACCGTCTCTAGCTTATCAGGTCGGCATTCCTCGAAGAATCCTAGCTCAGGAATATTCGGCGGAGCAAATCCCTCCAGCGCATCATTCCAAATCCAATACACCCAATCAGGATATTCTTTAATAAATTCACTATTGCGCGCTGTTACTCTGGGAATGAAATCGACAACCACTTTGATATCAAGGAGATGACATGCCTCTACAAGAGCGGTCAATTCATCATGAATTGTAAAACCTACCATATCGTTTAATAAAGGATCATGCAGTTGATCATCTAATTCAAAGAGGCTCTGTACCGCATATGGGGACCCGATATCCCCTTTTAAATGCAGATTGCTGTACCGAGTAACTGGAAGTAGATACAGAATATTTACACCCATTTTCTTGAGTAAGGGTAGCAAAATCATAAATCGAAGAAATGTCCCCGATTGAATCTCCCCATCATGTAGATAATCCCAAGCGGCAGAGTAGCGGACAAGCGCTGAATAAATGACACTGTCGTCCAAGTTTTTATTTTCGGTGTAATAATAATGACTAGATAGATCAAATACGTACTGAAGATGATGAAGCATAAATGGTTGGAACTGTACTTTAATTTCTCCATCCTTCGTATCAAGCACTTCCGAATAGCCACATTCATTCCATATCGATGGTATCCATACAGGTTCGTCCTCGATATGCTTGTTGTGTGCTAAGAAGTGATAGACTTGTTTCAACCGACTCTGGCTAGACATGAACAATCATCTCCCTTTAGTAATAAGCAAAATATGAGAGCATAACTGACAATTTCTATTTCTCAAATACAAACACCGTTTTCAAAGTATTCGTCTCATAGGTCTCTCCAGTTCGAAGATCATAACCCACCAATTCCTGAATGGCTGTCTCATAATCATGCAAAGAATATTTCTTCGTAACTAAAGCAGCTAATATTGAATGATCCTCGGCAAATTGTAGTGCTTCCCCAAATGTGTTTAGATACTCTCCTGCTCCTACAATTTTGATAGCCTGCTGAGTATAGTGAGTAGGTGTAATCGTATATTGATATTTTCCATTAATGCCAAACGGGATAATCCGTCCTCCACGCTCAACCCATCTCTCCGCAGTCTCCATCTGATTTCCTACAGTATCAATCACAACATCAAATTTACGATCATGAAGTAAAGGTTTCACTCTATCTTCCTGTAATTGCTCAGGTTTGCAGGCATCATCTGAAAATTGAGCTGCATACGATAAGCGATATAGATTCTTCTCTGTTGCAATAGTCACACAGCCAATATACTTACTTACCAACTGACAAAGTATCCCCATTGGCCCTGAGCCAAGAATTAATACCGTATCGTCTCTAGTCACCCCTGCTTCTCGAAAGTTATGGAGAACACAAGCTAATGGTTCCACCAAAACAGCCGCTTCCCAGCTTATAGAAGGAGAAAGTGGGTGAATAAACTGAACATCGGTTACAAAGAACGGGGCAAATGTTCCAGCATCATTTAATCCAGAAATCCTCATTCCTTGCCCGTCCAAGCCTATGCAGAGGTGCTGCTTGTCCTGCTTGCAAAAACGACATTGGTTACAACTTCGATTAGGATCAATCACGACACGGTCACCTACCTGAACCTTATCTACAGTTGTTCCAACTTCTACAACAGTTCCCACTGCTTCATGACCACGTATAACATTCTGAATTCCAGGCTCTTTGCCAGTAATCACTGCCAGATCCGTACCACAGATCCCTGTCATATGGATCTTTACCTTCACATCGGTAGGTCGTAATAGCTGAGGTTCATCTCTAAGGCATAACTCCAATTGCCCTTGCTCACTCCATACCAACGCCTCCATACTTCGTGTCTTCAGCGATAAATCATGTTCTAGCTTCATTTACTTCTCTCCTTCCCCAATCTGTTCAAACGTTTGCGCAATATATAAAAACCATATTAACACTTGAGGAATGTAGAAGTAAGGGGAATAATGTCGAATGTAAAATATTTCTGAAAATTACTGAATATGTACTGAAAATGAATTATTGAGTTGGAACTACCTCTTAAAATCAACGTTCATAACAGATTCTTCACATATCGTCCCCTTCCATGAATATACTTTATTTACATCCACTCTCACCGTTCTCTGTAATGCATATAGGGAGGTGCCCACCATGCCGTCTTCACCTGAACCATATAATTTCGTTGTCTCGAAGGAAGATTGGTCGCTGCACCGCAAAGGATATCAGGATCAGCAGCGCCATCAAGAGAAAGTGCGGGAAGTTATCAGACAGAATCTCCCGGATCTCGTCACCGAGGAAAATATCATCATGTCTGACGGGAAGAAGATCATAAAGATACCACTTCGCAATTTGGAGGAGTACCGCTTTATTCATAATTATCAGAAGCATAAGCATGTCGGACAGGGTAATGGAGACAGCCAGGTTGGCGACGTACTCGCCCAAGATAATCCCAAGGACTCAGGGAAGGGTGGTAAAGCCGGAGATCAACCCGGTCACGACTTTATGGAGGCCGAAGTCAACATTGAAGACTTGGAAGAAATGCTGTTTAACGATTTAGAGTTGCCCTTCATTCAAGAGAAGGAAAAGGATGAGCTTGAGACTGTATCTTATCGCTTTAATGACATTCGAAAAAAAGGCCTCATGTCCAACATCGACAAGAAGCGGACGATACTAGAGAATCTTCGACGTAATGCCCGCGAAGGCACTCCCGGGATCCACGGGATCTCCCCAGACGACCTACGCTACAAAACCTGGGAGGATATCATCATACCGAAATCTAACGCGGTTATCCTTGCCATGATGGATACTTCAGGATCGATGGGTGCATTCGAGAAATATTGCGCACGTAGTTTCTTCTTCTGGATGACTAGATTTTTGCGCCAGCAATATGAGAAGGTCGAGATTGTGTTTCTGGCCCATCATACGGAGGCTCGTGAAGTCAGTGAAGAAGATTTCTTCAACCGCGGGGAGAGTGGCGGAACGATCTGCTCCTCTGTATACCAGAAAGCGTTGGAAATTATCGATACACGTTACCCCCCTATCGCTTACAACATCTACCCTTTCCATTTCTCCGACGGGGATAACCTAACTTCCGACAACGAGCGCTGTATCAAATTAATCGATGAGCTATTAAAACGTTGTAATATGTTTGGTTACGGGGAAGTCAATCAATACAACCGAGGTAGTACACTCATGTCCGCTTATCGAAATATTAAGCAAGAACGATTTATATATTATGTTATCAAAGAAAAAGGTGAAGTTTATAAAGCGCTGAGGCAGTTTTTCCATAAGCGGGAAGGAGACACGGCACTGTGAAAGGTGAACTGGAGCAACTGGAATATGCCATAGCGGAAATTATGGAAATCGCCAATGGGTTTGGTCTAGATTATTACCCCATGCGATACGAGATTTGTCCGGCAGACATCATCTATACCTTTGGAGCTTATGGTATGCCAACGCGATTTAGCCATTGGAGCTTTGGAAAAACCTTTAATAAAATGAAGATGCAATACGATTTTGGGCTGAGCAAAATTTATGAACTCGTTATTAATTCCAATCCATGTTATGCCTTTCTACTGGAAGGAAACTCCTTAATCCAGAACAAGTTGATCGTCGCTCACGTATTGGCACACTGTGATTTCTTTAAGAATAATCTGCGATTCTCTGCCACCAATCGGGATATGGTCGAAAGTATGTCCGCTACGGCTGAACGGATCAGCCAATATGAGCTGCTCTATGGAGCAAACACAGTTGAAACCTTCATAGATGCCGTGCTGGCCATCCAAGAGCATGTTGATCCAAGGCTAATCAAGCCTGGGCGGCATGATAAACGGAGACAAACGGAAGAAAAACTTAATCAGGCTAAAGAAGGGGGACCACGTAAACCCCCGAATAGTGAGTATGATGACTTATGGTCCCTCGACGAGTCTAAGAACCCTTCTATCAATAAAGAGACTCAGGCAAAGCCCCCTACCTTTCCACCGGAGCCCGAGAAAGATATCGTCTGGTTCATCCAGGAATACTCGGAGATTCTGGAAGACTGGCAGCGGGATATCATGAGCATGCTTCGCGAAGAAATGCTATACTTCTGGCCACAGATGGAGACGAAGATCATGAACGAAGGCTGGGCTTCCTACTGGCATCAGCGTATCCTGCGCGAGCTAGATCTGACCAGTGAAGAAACGATAGAATTCGCCAAGCTCAATTCTTCTGTCGTTCAACCTTCTCAGCAAAGTCTTAATCCATATTATCTGGGGCTCAAAATATTTGAAGATATCGAGCGACGTTGGGATAATCCTACAGAGGAAGAAAAACGTCGTCTAGGACGTGAACCAGGACTTGGGAGAGAGAAGATATTCGAGGTACGAGAGATGGATTGTGACACCTCATTTCTGCGCAGTTACCTAACGAAGAAATTAGTTGCTGATCTCGATCTCTATGTATTTGAGAAACAGGGTCCCGAATGGAAGATCACCGATAAATCATGGGAGAATATTCGCGACCAGCTTGTTGCATCACGCGTCAACGGAGGTTCTCCTTATATCGTAGTCCAGGATGGAGACCATCTCCGAAGCGGAGAATTGGTCCTCAAACATCAATACGAAGGAATCGAGCTTGATTTAAAATACTTGGAACGCACTCTTCCTCATGTATATCGTCTCTGGGGTAAGACAGTTCATTTAGAGACGATTGTCGAAAAAAAGAAAGCACTGTTCAGTTACGATGGTGAAAAGCATTATCGCAAGATCATGTAAAGGACTTCATATTAAGATCCCGGTTTTCAAGTCTATGACTAGAGTCCGGGATCTTTACTGTTCACTACTTCCAATTCGGGACAATCTCCAGTTATAATAAACTAAGACACATTCATTAGTTTCATAATCTACAACTAACGGAGGCATATCAAATGAAACCGATTCCATTACAGAGTCGTGGCATTCAAGCAAGCCCACTCGTGCTCGGATGTATGAGACTAGGCGGAGACTGGGATAGTCAAACTCCCATTACGGAGCAGCATTACAAGGAAGGCCAAGAAGCGCTCGAAACAGCACTTGAGATTGGGATCAATATGTTTGATCATGCCGATATTTATACAAGAGGCAAAGCAGAACGTGTCTTCGGCCATGTTTTGAAAGAAAAACCTAGCTTGCGTGAGCAAATCATCCTCCAATCCAAATGCGGGATTCGCTTTGCAGACGACAACAACCCACATCAATTTGATTTTTCAGAAGGATATATCTTACGTAGTGTTGATGGTATTCTCGAACGTCTCGGTACGGAATATCTCGACATTCTACTCTTGCATCGTCCTGATCCTCTTGTTGATCCTGAAGAAGTAGCTAGCGCCTTTCAACAGCTCAAGGCATCTGGTAAAGTACGTAACTTCGGTGTATCCAACATGAGTCAGGGTCAAATTAAGCTACTACAAGCTTACTGTGATGAGCCTATCATCGCCAATCAATTAGAGATGAGTCTACTCAAGACGGGCTTCGTAGATACCGCTATATCTGTCAATCAAGAAGCCGCAAGAGACAATGTATTTCCTGAAGGCACAATGGAATATTGCCGAATGGAGAATATTCAACTTCAGTCTTGGGGTCCACTTGCCCAAGGGTTATTCTCTGGTCGCTCCCTAGAAGGACAACCTGAGCATGTCGTCAATACGGCCAAGCTTGTTGAGAAGATTGCTCAAGAGAAAGGCACGACTACCGAAGCCGTTGTACTCTCTTGGCTAATGACCCATCCAGCTGGTATTCAACCTGTTATTGGGACGATTAACCCTTCACGTATTCGTGCTTGTAAAGATGCGACTACACTACGTCTAACTCGTAGCGAATGGTATTCGCTCTATACCAGTTCCTTAGGTAGAAACTTGCCATAAGGAGTATTATTTCATACCCTATTAACAATCCAAACAGGCCCTTCCCCACGGTATCTAATCGTAAGGAAGGACCTGTTTTTAATTCCATTATAGGATTGATGTCAATTAACGGTTCAACAAGCTACCCACATACCGTAATAACTCATTTGCACACACAGGGCAATAACCATGTTCATCCATAAGACGTTTACTGACCTCATTAATGCGTTTTAACTGATTCTCATCCGGTGTTTTGGTTGAGGTTGTGATTTTGACAATATCCTTCAGATCAGCGAATAACTTCTTCTCGATCGCTTCTCGCAACCGATCATGATGATCGTACTGAAACTTACGACCTTTCCGTGAATAAGCGGATATACGAATCAGAATCTCTTCACGGAACGCCTTCTTTGCATTCTCCGATACGCCAATCTGCTCTTCGATGGATCTCATAAGGCGTTCATCTGGATCTAGTTCCTCATCACTAAGCGGATCGCGAATCTTAGTCCAATTGCAGAATGCTTCAATATTATCAAGATAGTTCTCAAATAACGTTCTTGCTGATTCTTCAAAAGAGTAAACAAACGCCTTTTGTACTTCCTTCTTCGCTAGATCATCGTATTCCTTACGGGCAATACTGATAAAGTTTAGATAACGTTCCCGCTCTTCCTTCGTAATCGAAGCGTGTTGATCTAGACCGTCCTTAATCGCCCGAAGAATATCGAGCCCCCCCATGCATTTAAGATCCTGCTTAATTAACGCACTAGATATCCGGTTAATGACATAACGAGGATCAACACCCGACATACCTTCATCCAAATACTCATTCTGTAATTCCTTCAAATCTGCATCCTTGTAACCTTCGACTTCCTCACCATCATATAACCGCATCTTCTTAACCAAATCCATTCCCTGCTTCTTCGTTTCCTTAAGCCGAGTCAAGATCGAGAAGATAGCTGCAGCACGTAACGCATGTGGAGCGATGTGGATATGGTCCATGTCACTTTGGCCGATCAGTTTAGCGTAAATTTTTTCTTCTTCGGATACTTTAAGATTATATGGAATGGGCATAACGATCATCCGGGATTGCAAAGCTTCATTCTTCTTGTTCGCGATAAAGGATTTGTATTCCGATTCATTCGTGTGAGCTATGATCAATTCGTCCGCACTAATTAAGGCAAATCTGCCTGCTTTAAAATTCCCCTCCTGCGTCAAAGATAGCAGGTTCCACAGAAATTTCTCATCGCATTTCAGCATCTCCTGAAACTCCATAAGCCCACGGTTTGCTTTGTTTAGCTCCCCATCAAAACGATAGGCCCTAGGATCGGATTCTGAGCCGAATTCTGTGATCGTAGAGAAATCGATACTTCCTGTCAGATCAGCGATATCTTGCGACTTGGGATCTGAAGGACTAAAAGTCCCGATACCTACACGGCTAACTTCGGATAACAGCACTCTTTCTACCATGACATTCTCGATATTCCCATCATGTTCATTTTTCAATCTCATTTGGCATACAGGACATAAATTACCTTCAATTCGCACACCTAGAGATGCTTCTACTTCAGGACGAAGCTCATGTGGAACTAGATGAAGTGGATCCTCATGCATGGGGCAATTGGCAATCGCATACACGGCACCTTTTTCCGTTCGGGAGAACTTTTCCAGACCTCGCTTAAGTAATGTAACCAAAGTCGACTTACCGCCACTTACAGGTCCCATCAACAACAAAATTCGTTTGCGTACATCTAATCGCCGAGCAGCCGAATGGAAATATTCCTCGACTAACTTTTCAATCGCCCGATCCAGACCAAATATTTCTTGCTCAAAAAATTTATACCTCTTCCGGCCATTCACTTCCTCGACGCCATAAGACTCGATCATTTCGTACACCCGGGCATGGGCAGTCATAGCCGGTGAAGGGTCTTTGGTCAACAAGTTAAGGTAATCCTTGAAAGTGCCGTTCCACACCAATGAATCGCTTTCCGCCCGATAAGCCGCTATACGATCAAAAATGTCCATATTAGGTACCTCCTTTACTCCTGCTTGGATAAGCATATCGCGGCTCCCCGAATGATGAGATCCGTGCTAAACTGATGGAGCTTAAATTGAAGTGAAAAGTGTATTACATAACTATGCGGCTTGACGAGAGAAGTTGACCATTTTTTCAGATCCTTAGGTTGTCTCATTGGATTAATTGGATTTGATTTCGACTCACAACCAAAATCAGCTGTTGCAGACCCTACAGTGGGAAGCATGATATAATTTGAGATAAGAAAGAATAAAAGGAGATTCTCATGGCTGTACAGCATGAAACAGAATTATATGCCCCACTTAAAACTTTTTTTGAGGAACGGGGTTATACGATCAAAGCTGAAATCACACACTGCGATCTGGTCGGAACTCGCCCAGGCAATCCTTACCCCCTCATTGTTGAGATGAAGAAGACATTTAACCTTCCCTTGTTGCTTCAAGGTCTCGAGAGACAGAAGCTAAGCGAAGAGGTGTATCTCGCAGTTGAACGTAATAGGTCGAAAAAGGGAGCTCACAACCAACGCTGGGGTGAAATCACAGGACTATGCCGCCGGCTCGGGTTAGGGCTGATTGCCATTACCCTGTTCAAGACAAAGAAACCCTTTGTCGATGTTTTGTGCTCGCCTGGTGAAATCACCTATGGACAGTCGCAAAAGGTGAGCAAGAAGAAGTCAGATCGTGTAGTACGTGAATTTAACGAACGCAGCGGTGATTACAACGTTGGGGGTAGCTATGGTGCCAAGCTCATGACGGCATACCGTGAGAAAGCGTTGCGTGTAGCTCTGGCCCTTGAGGTTGGTGTAGAGATGAGTCCGCGCGAGATTCGTGATCAGAGCGGGATCGGTACTGCTGCTGCTATTCTGCAGCATAATTACTACGATTGGTTCCGCCGCATCGCCCGCGGGCGCTACGTCTTAACGCCAGCAGGCGTGAAGGCGCTCTCGCAATACGCGGACGTCGTAGTGGGATGGCAGCGGATAGCAACCGCCGCCG
Source organism: Paenibacillus anaericanus (assembly GCF_003994475.1). Taxonomy (GTDB): domain Bacteria; phylum Bacillota; class Bacilli; order Paenibacillales; family Paenibacillaceae; genus Fontibacillus; species Fontibacillus anaericanus. The sequence goes on from NZ_RZNY01000009.1 coordinate 33,773, forward strand.
AAGTGCAGGGGCCGCCGAAGGCTTGACGGCGGCTCTTAGGGTTAGCACCCGCGGCGCCCGCCTATTCGGCGGCTCGCAGGTGCGATTATAGCGCCGTCCGCGAATAGCGCGGCGCTAGGATCTAGAGCGCGCCTTAATCGGCGGCGCGCGCAGTGAACGCCGTGATGGCTTCGCCGATCACGGCCATGCCTTGGCGCAGGCGCGCCTCGCCGTGCGCTGCAAATGTAAGCCGGATCGCATTGCTATCCGGCTCTCCTGCGTAGCAGCGGCCTCCCGGCACAAATGCTACGCCTTCCAGCAGCGTTGCGCGTAGCAACGCCTCAGGGCACAATCCCTCTGGCAGGTGCACCCAGAGGAAGAGCCCGCCCCCCGGATCGCTTACCTCGGTTCCCTCCCAAGGTGGCTCACTCATCAATTCCAGCGTCAGTCGACGCCTGACCGCATATTCCTTCTGCACCTTCACCGCATGCTCACGCCAAGAGAAAGACGGTAATTCCAACAGCGTATGAAGTAGACGCTGCCTATCGAAGAACTCTTGAGAAGCTGGCAACATGAGACTCTCATCCAATAAACTCCAGATCCATTGCCGCTCTCCGCGAATCCAAGCTAACGGTAAAACAGGAAACGTCGTGCCTTCAAACGACCCGACACCTATCACTTGCCTCCCGATTCCACCTTCATGCGCCTGCTGTAGCTCATATAATGACTGTGTAGTAGTTCCTTTAACCTTCTTATCAGAGACACCCTGAGATGATATAAAAGGAATAACACCTAACGTATTGTCTTCAATAATACACAGCTCGTTCCTTTCGCATATCTCTAGTAATGAAACTTTACGCTCCAAACTCCATACGGAACCGGAAGGATTTGAGTAATACGGTGTTACGTACAAAAGTACTGGCTTGTGTACACTTATTTGCTTGCGTAATTCCTTTAACAACATACCAGCCCCATCACATGCTACATGGACTACTGTAGCTCCATAGTAGCTTAGCAGTGCCAAAGCTTCTGGCGAAGCAGGTGTTTCTACCAACACCACGTCACCTGGATTCATCAGAGTGCGAAATAATAAACTTAGTGCTTCCCCTGCGTCTTCTACCAGCAGCAAATGGTCTGGATCATTTCGTCCCTCCCCCTGTCCTCCCTCCGCTTCAGCATATGTCTTAGATAACCATTCCCTTAAAGGAAGATATCCCCGTGAGAATCTCTCAAGCTCTATTGCCTCCTGCTCGCTGCTCCCTCTTCCTTTTTGCCCTAACATCGATTCTCTTGCCTCAGTTTCCAGCTCAATCCAAGAGGTCGTTCCTCCATCTCCTCGGCTCGCTGCAAATGAAATGAAGTCTCCGTCATCAAGAAATGTATTAACCTCTAATCTAAACTCTGGTGGTAATTTCCGTACAACCTCCCTTAACCATGCCTCCACGATGTTCACACCCACTTCCGATTACTTCATTTATGGCGATTGTACAGCAGGACAAATATCCACAGCAAACATATCTCTCTACCATATTTTTAGAGGTTGTTCAAAAAGTCATCTTTTGATCACGAAGTAAATCAAGGAGTATATTCGACAGCGAATCTTGAATTCAGCCGGGACCTTCGGTGCTCACGGAGGTTTTGCCTACGCTCCGCTCCTCTGTCCCTAGCTTTATTCAACCTTCTGAAGCGTTTTGAAAAAAAGCAGCATCGTAAGCATAAGCTCTTGGTGCTGAAAACCTGACTTTTTGAACACGTACTTTTAGTAGAATAAGGAATAATTCTGCATTTTTTGATAATAGACTACAAAATCTCTCATTTTTTTGCGTTACAAATATCCTCATGTTAAAATATTAGTTCGAAATAAATACTAGAGGTGATTTCATGTCTTACAATACGGAACCTACGATGGCTTCCGAATCAACCCGCAGCAAAAAAACAAAAAAGGCCCCCGTAAAACTTGTATTACTCATTTGGATTCTATTGATCGGTGCTGGTATAGCCGCTACCCTCCTATATAGCAATCACTTAAAAAAATCGATGATAGAGGAATTAGATGCCAAGTGGCAAGCACAGACACAAATTATGAAGGCAGATTACGCTGCCCAATTGTCAGCCTTGTCTGGAGAGATTGGAGCACTACAAAGTAAGGTTGAAGCCTTTAATGAACTCCTCACATTTACCAAAGATAATACAAGCGATAAAACGGATAATAGCAACAAGTTGTATTCCCAATTAAGCGATGTAAAACAACAGCTTTCCAAGCTGCAAAAACAAATGGATTTACTTAAATGAATACGCCAGTCAAACAAATTAACCGTTTTTTCCTGTTAGCAAGTGCCCCTTTACTGGGACTTCTCATTGCTCTGCTTATTAGTAGTTCCATAATTAATTGGGACCATCAGCAGGAAGTCATTACACCTAAAAGTGACATCTTGACTACAACAGGAACTATCGCAGAAAGTCTAAGTCAAGCTGAGGTTATGGCCCAATCGACTATTTCTTCGATTCAAACAACAGCTGAACTGTACCATAAGACCACGTCAACCATGACTTCAATCGTCAAACTGACGCAGCAGGCCGCAGATCGTCCCGGGAATATTTATAATGACCGAATCTCTTCGAAACTAGGTACTCCTTTTCAAACTATCGATAGTGATAAAATTAGGATTGAGTTATATAAGGTGAATCCAGGTACTTATAAAGGATACGCTATGAAAATAAAGCTTAAATCACCGAAGGCTATGAAAATGACACTTGGCAATGACAAATTAGGTGGATCTGAAACAACGCTGAAAGCGGTGAATCGGTACGGAGCCGTTGCGGGAATCAATGCAGGAGGGTTTGCAGATGCTGGTGGCAAACGTTATCCACTTAGCACTACCGTAATGAACGGCAAGTATTTAACTGGATTTGAGCCGACGTACAAGGATTTATTCTTTGTTGGTATGAATTCATCGGGGAAGTTAATCGGTGGTAAATTTCAGCAGCAGGCGGACCTAGATAAACTTGATCCCTCCTTTGGAGCATCTTTCGTTCCCATTTTACTTAAAGACGGCAAGAAAACCACCATCCCTCTTAAGTGGCAGACTTCTCCGCTTCGTGCACCACGTGTGGCCATCGGGAACTACAAAGATGATCAATTACTAGTTCTCGTCGTAGATGGCTACAATGAGAGTGGGAGTTCTGGAGCCACATTGGAGGAGCTTCAAGGCAGATTATCGAAGCTTGGCGTTAAAGATGCGTATAACCTTGATGGGGGCGGTTCCGCATCGCTAGTAGTGAATGGACGGATAATCAACAACCCTTCCGATGGCGCACTACGTCCGGTTCCCACTCATTTTCTATTTTTCAAGTAACATAGGTAATTTAAATTGTCTACGAAAAATATCATAATGGGATTTGTTTTTTATGAAGAGAAAGGTATACTATAGGGGAACAAATCCTGGAGGTGTTCAGCTTTGTCCTTCTCATTAACGTTTTGGATCATTGCGCTGGTATTTGTCTTGTTTCTGTGTGGCATCTTGACTTCGTCCTATAATGACGATAAAACAAAAGGTCTATGAAAATAAGCTTCCCGCCTAGGGAAGCTTATTTCTTGTACGCCCATCTTATTATGCATAAGAACGTAAAAAAAGCACCCGACAGTAACTTCGGATACTTCTCCCACTCTCCCATCAATTTACCTCTAGACTAACTGTGTCATATCAGCAAGACATTGACTGCAAATGGAGCGTTCTTTAAACTCACTAACGCCTTCCATTGAGCCGCAGAACACGCATTTAGGACGGTATCTTTCCAGGATGATATGATCACCCTGCACCAAAATTTCGACAGGATCCCCTTCGTTCATTTGGTATCTTTTGCGCAATGATTTGGGTAAGACGATTCTTCCCAGTTGATCCACTTTGCGGACCACACCAGCTGGCTTCATAATAAACGTACACCTCTTCTGATAAATATAATGATATTACTTAAAATACACGAAACCATATCACTATAACATTTCGCTATTTTTTGTGATATTCCTGCTACAATTCGACAAATTTTATTTTTTCACAAGATTATCTACCATTAAAAATGTAGATTCTCATGCAAATCGTCTTACAATCACTGCATTTCCGGAAAATCTAACTGTCTTAAAGCTTCATATACGATAATCGCCGCAGAATTCGACAAATTTAGCGAACGAACCTTATCCGTCATCGGTAATCGTATAAGGGTCTCCGGGTGAGCGTCTAAAATTTCCATTGGCAGACCTTTCGTCTCTTTACCGAAGACAAAGAAGTCTCCGTCCTTGAACTCAAAATCAGAATATTGCTTCTCCGCTTTAGTTGATGCAAAGAAAAATCGGCTATCCTTATATTTCTCTTCAACTTCGGCAAAAGAATCATGGTATTCAATTTGCACCGCATACCAATAATCAAGTCCAGCTCTTTTTAAAGTTGCATCGTCCGTACGAAAACCAAGTGGACGAACAAGATGTAAGTGTACTCCAGTTGCAGCACACGTTCTTGCAATATTTCCAGTATTCGCCGGGATCTCCGGTTCTACTAGCACAATGTGTAATGTCATGATGATGGGCACCTCACCTTAATAAATAGATTATGCTTCCTACGAAGCAAAAGCCCCCCGCTGTCAAGCAGCGAAAGGCTCCTGAATTCCACAGAAGAGGAAATAGTCCTCTTATCCGTGCGACTTTTGGAACTGACTCATGAAATCAACTAACGCTTTGATACTTTCGTATGGAACCGCGTTGTAGATGGAAGCACGAAGCCCACCAACACTGCGATGACCTTTCAATCCGACAAATCCTTCTTTTTCCGATTCCTTAATGAATTGTTTCTCTAACTCCTCGGAACCAAGACGGAATGTAACATTCATTGTCGAGCGACTTGTAGCATCTACGCAGCCGCGGAAAAATCCGGAGCTCTCATCAATTGCATTATATAGAAGATTTGCTTTCTCACGATTCTTCTTCTCAATGCCATCTAGAGATCCTTGCTCTTCAATCCATTTCAATACTTGGTTTACCATATAAATTGCGAAAGAAGGTGGAGTATTATACAGGGAATTATTCTCGGCATGCGTATCATACCGTAGAACTGTTGGAATATGACTTGGAGAGTTTTGCAACAATTCTTCCCGAGCAAGCACAACCGTTACGCCCGATGGACCGAGGTTTTTCTGTGCTCCTGCATAAACAAGACCAAACTTAGTCAAATCAAACGGACGACACAAAATGTCACTCGACATATCGGCAATCAGTGGAATGTTACCCGTGTCCGGAAACTCATGGAACTGAGTTCCTTCAATTGTTTCGTTAGAAGTTAAATGCAAGTATGCTGTGTTCTCAGGAAGCACAAGATTACTTACGTCAGGCATCGACATATATTTGTTCTCTTCAGAGGATGCAGCGATAAAAGTGTTACCAATTAGTTTGGCTTCTTTGATGGCTTTACTAGCCCAGCTTCCCGATTTCACATAACCTGCAGTCTTACCTTCGGTCAAGAAATTCATTGGAGCCATAGCAAATTGAGTTGACGCTCCACCTTGTAGGAACAATACCTTGTAACCTTCAGGATTACCAAGTAGATTCAATAGACGACTTGAAGCTTCGTTATGAACTCCTTCATAAACAGCACCACGGTGAGACATCTCCATGATTGACATTCCTGTACCTTGATAATCAACGAATTCAGCTTGAGCACGTTCCAGTACCTCAAGTGGCAGGGCAGCCGGTCCGGCATTAAAGTTATAAGCTCTCTTACTCATAATCTCCCATCCTCTCTCCAATTGTATTATATAGTTCGAAGTTACAATAAGCATAATCATAGCAACTATTCTTTTTTCCAGCAAGCGCATATTGCATCAAAAAAACACAGTTTGCAGAATTGACACATTAACGCATCATCTCGTCAAAGTATTTTCGTTTTATTCCGTGAAAAATTCATATACGCGTGACCAACTCTTCTTCTCCCCTGGAGCAAGATTCAACTCGATGAACATTTCCGGAGATACAACATGTCTACTCCCCCATACCGCAACGGAAGAAACTGTAAATTTACTAAGTTCACGCACTCCAGTACGGCTAGGTTCATGAAGTAATTCCCATATCCAAGGATAACTCGCTGCCTCAAAGCCCTTTATACGGAAATAAAACTCCTTTTCAGGTTCTAGTTTCCATCGCACTTCCTTTTCGTGAAAAGAAAGAACATCCATCGTCTCTTCATCATCACTCCACGGACTCAGTTCAATTGGAAATTTCAATACATAGTCCGGACCCATTAGATGGTCGTCAATACCAAAGAAATTATGCGCATACTCATCGGTTCGAATAATTCTTGTCCCCATATTATGGAGGCAATAATCTATCGTCAACCTGTTTCCTTCTATTGAAATGGTCTTAACCAGCATAACAGCAAATCCCCGGCAATCCTTGGGTAATACCGTAAAAGTGATACTCTGGGAATCCTTTTGCAGAGCAGAAATGTCAAATGGATCCAATGGGTAATTTTCGGAAAAATCATATTTCTCATTGTTAGTTTTTGAAAGGAGACCTACTCCAACCTTCGGAAATTTCTCTTCTACTTCTGTCTCGTCGTAGCCAATAGCTTTTGACAATCCGAATTCATTGCATATACCAACTCCCCCAGTCCCCTGCGCCGGATTTAAACTCTCCGGCACACAGAAGCTATGATTTCCCTCAAGAAGAGTGGTTCTCGTAATAAATCCACTATGATCAAAACGGCTTCCCTTATAATCTCCAGGTTCCGCAATATCAATTACCAATTGTTTATTCTTTAGTTGATATGCCATAGCAAGCTTCCCTCTCGATCTCTCTGCATTAATCATGTATAAATTCACAGAAGAAACCCTGGCCTTCAGATTCAAAGTACCAGGGTCCTCGTATGTCTCGATATCAACCAGACACCGTTAAGCAATTAACAGTAGATTAAATATCAAGAATAATATGGATAGAATGGGTGCCATCTTTCGGAAGTGACTCCAGTATCGAACGTTCGATAAGACTGCCACGGCCATACTCTTCATAAGAGATCGGCTGTCCATTCATAGTAATAGAAGATACTCGGTATTGCCCATAATCAGCACGCTGAGCATTATGGTATACAATACGTAGTTTCCGGTCTGCAAACAACGTTTCGACGTGAGCATTGCCTTCTTGATCGAACTGTTCCTTAGTAAGCTTCGGTTCCAGATGTAAATCACCGAAATGCCCCTTTACTCCATATACTTCAGTGAGTTGAGTAAGCAGAAGCCAACTCGCAGAGCCTGTAAGGTATGTGTACATACCGCGGCCCTTCTCATTAATATATTCCGGAACACCTGGATACATCCGGCTGGTTTCAAAATCTGCAGAAAGACGGTAGATAGAGTCAAGAACATCATAACCTTCTTTAACAAAACCACGTTTGTATAGAGCGTTAGCATACATTACCGTCATATGACTAAACATAGCGCCATTCTCTTTATGACCGAAAGCAAAACCAAAAGCCCGACCTAAGTTTTGTTGAGTACCACCAAATTGCGAATTCAAACGGTATCCAATCTGGTCGTCCTTCAAGTAACGATCCACAGCGTTAGAAATTTGGCCAACCTGTTCATCAGTAGCAATTCCGCCCATAATACTGAACACTTGACCTGTGAGCGTCATCCTTACACCATTCGGATGGTCTCCTTCTACACGTTCTGCATCATTATTGTAGTATCCGTTAAACCACTCATAACCTTCTTTGTTTGCAATCCACTCGTTTTTACGCAGATGATCAATAACCCATTCACCTTTGCGTTTCAAATCCTCAGCGACTTTTAGAACATCCAGTTTGAGCTTCTTACCACTAATTGATGGAACAATGGAATCGTAATATCGATCCAACAAGGCATGCTTCTCAGCAATACTATCATATGACACCGCACTCGACAGTGTATCAAATAATACAATCATCTCTTCCGCTAATTCGATGGTCTTCATATTTGAAGACTTCTCCAAGTGGACAAGGAGTTCCGACAATTCGATCAAATTGCTAGCATAGAAAGCAGTAAATGCAACGCTCTCTCCCCGATCTGGAGCAAGGTCAAGACCATCATTCCAATCGGCGCCTTCCAATTTGATATTGTTATGTTCGCCAACGTTAAAGAACGGAACTATATTTTGTAACAAAATATGCTCGAGAATACTTCCCTCATAAAGTTCTCCGTCTCGCGATACGAGCTTGTTACCAAGTTCCGGCGTCCAAGTGAGATCTCTTTCATGACAACGTTTAACGAAGGAATCGCGGAAATAAACTTGTGGTTGCAGCAAGAAATCTATGTCACCGCTTTGATGAACATATAGAAGTGTAGTCAATAACGGCCAAGCACCATGGTCCATCCAAACCCGTGGAATATTATTTCGATCTGCAACAAACTCACCTGGTTTCGACCCAATGATCGTTGCATTACTTCCATCAATACGGACACCCGCATAGTTATTGTGAAGGAGATATCTTACCTCAGCTGGTTCCATTACCATTAATGCAAGACAATCCTGCCATAAATCGCGCCATCCCCGTCCACCACGGCCGTAGTCATGATAAGGAAGGAACGAATTACCATACATACGTCTCAAGATTGGCTGTAATGTCACCCATTTCATCCACAAATCCTGCTCTTGATCTCCAGAATGGAATGAGATTGTCTCTAACTTGTCTTGCCAATAAGATTTGTTCTCTTCCAAAAGAGCATCAAAACAAGCTTCAGACAAATAATCCTTGGTATAACGTTCCGTCTCAAGTCGATCATCAGAAATAATCATCGCAATAACGTAAGAAGTTGATTCCCCGGGTAATAATTGAGTACTTGCGAAGCGAAGACCTCCGACTGCCTCATAACCTTCAATCGCAGCCCCTGATTTCGTAACGGATTCCAAATTGGTTACCACAGCTTCCGGCCAATCAAATGAACCACCTTCGCCGATAAACTCCTCTGCGACTGGGAAAAATCCAGTAGGTGCGTTTCCACTAGCTTCAGAACCCAGCACACTGTATGTTACCTTATTTATACGGTGCCCTCTCTCATCGAAAGAAAGTGCTGGTTGTACTTCGATCCCATGCTCTGATGTAAAAATCCGATGGAGCAATGAGGTCACATGCCTATGGTCTCTCAGATCATCTGCTGAACGTCCGTAAAGTGGAACCGCTGCGGTAGGTGTCAATTGAATTGGTGAATTCCCCGTATTGGTTAATCTCACTTTCATTAATTCCACCTGATCACCGCCAACAGGAACAAAGTTGACAGTTTCAGCTTTCAATCCGATTTCACTGTTTTCACGAGTTAATTTATGCCAAAGGAATCCAGCTTCCATGTAGCTTTGCTCTTTGACATTCGAGAACTGCTGCGCATTTTGTCTTGCCGAATTACCACTGGCCGACCATGCTCCGTATCCCTCGATATGAACCCAGAAATTACGTGAAGCCTTTGAATTGTGTAAGCTTTCCACAGAAACAGGTTCCATCAGAAAAGTATTGTGACTTGTTGTAATCTCACCGTGTAAATTCGGTGTGATGGCGGACATCATTCCCGCCTCATTCACTAAGGGGAAGTATAAATAGCTGTAATTCTCAGGATGCAACAACTTAAATTCACCTTGGTCCCCTTGAAATTTCCAGCCTTGCTGCGTCATATGGCTTCTTCCTCTCACTTTTTATCAAGATTAAATTTTACTTTTAATTTAAGATTTCACGGCTCCTGCCAGTGCACCATCCACGAGATATTTCTGGATGAAGGAATATAACACCATAAGCGGCGCAGCAACAAGAGTAATACCACAGGCTAGAAGTGGCCAGTTATTACCGTATTGACCTTTGAACTCCTTCAACCCGAATGTGATTGGGTAATTCACCTTACTTGGCAAATACATAATCGGGCCAACAAAGTCATTCCAAATTCCGATCGCTGTCAGAATAACACCTGTCGCAATAACAGGCTTCATCAATGGCATAATCATTTGGAATAGGTAGCGCATGTAACCTGATCCATCCATACCAGCGGCTTCATCCAAGTCACGGCTAATCGATTTGATATAACCAACAAACAACATAAACACGACACCCGTACCGCTCGTTTTCAAAATAATGTAACCTAGTTTCGTATCATAGCCGAAGAAATCTAAATTTTCCCGGAGTGATAACATCAGCTTATATTGAGAAACCATTGGATTCGGAAGAAATTGAGATAGCAAGAAGAACAGATAAATAAATCCGCTCCACTTTACATAGCCACGAGCAACGGGGAATGCACCCAGCACGGATACAATTATTGTCAATACAGTAGCAACCACTGTATAAATCATACTGTTAATAAAGTAGTTGGCGAAGTTCCCTTCTGTCCAAGCATCCACGTAGTTGCTCCACTGGATTTCTTTAACGAGACCGATTGGGTTCATCAAATACTCTGGGTATGATTTAAGAGAAACATTTAGAACCAAGATCAGAGGTGCGATATACAAAATCAATAACACGAAAATTACAGCGTAAGAAAGAATAGTAAATGACTTAGACTTCTTCATTTTAATATTCCACCTCTCTCTTACGCATTTGCTTAACTGCTACTACAACAAAGACGAGGATCATCAGGAACTGCACAACAGAAAGGGCCGAAGGAAGTCCCATCTCCAGGCTACCACGGAATGTTTCTTTATAAACGTCGTATGCCATTGTTCTAGTATTGAATCGTCCATCTGTTGTAGCCAAAATAATATCAAACGTCGACATCGCTCCGATAATGGAAAGCAACATGTTGACGGTAAATGACGATGCAATTAATGGAAATGTAATATGGCGGAATGACTGCCATTTTGTAGTTCCATCGATATATCCTGCCTCATACAAATCCTTAGGCACGGATTGAAGTCCCGAAAGAAAAATCAACATGGAGTAACCCATGTACATCCAGATCTGCACAAAGATAATGTAACCAAATGCATGCGTAAAGCTTGCAAAGAACATATCCTTATACCCGAATAACCACTCATATAACATATTTACCGGACCACTTAATGGATCAAACATCATCCCCCAAATAAGTGAAACTACCGAAACACCAAGAACAACCGGCATGAAGAACACGGCACGGTAGAAATTGTCCCCACGCAATCTTTGATTGATCAAAACAGCAATAAACAAAGCAGCCCCGTTCTGAACGATCGTTACAACGACCATAAAGATTAGAGTGTTTGTAATTGAGCGCCAACGTTCTCCAGAGTTCCCAGAGAAGAATACATCATAGTAATTATCAAGACCTACAAATTTAACAGGGCTTCCAGGAATATTTTTAACATCCGTAAAGGAGTAAATAACCGTTAATACAGAAGGACCAAAATAGAACACTACGTACAATGCGAACGGTATCAATAACAACAAAAGCGGTACGTAACGGGCCATTCCTTTTCCAAATGGATACATCTCTCTCACCTCGCCAATCCCGAGTCATAAATGATCGGGGCCTGTGCATCAGACCCCGAAATTTTTATATTTTTATTTAAATCAACTTATTACTTTTGGATCAAAATCATTTAGGAGCCGCAGCTTCCCATTCTTTCTGTTGTACATCAGCCAATTCTTTAGCTGTTTTAAATTCTCCACCTGGAGCTAGATACTCAGTGTGAACACCTTCAGCAGCGATATGCTCGCCAACGTTCTGACGGTTGATCATCATAATTTCATATGCTAGTTCAAAGTCACCCAAGTAAGGAGTAAGTTCTTTGTCGATAAATTCGCTGTCTGTAGCGATGTTGTCTTGAGTTGGAATAAATCCAGCAGCCTTAACATATTTGGTGTAGTTCTCTGATTCAGAGAAGAATTCCAGCCATTTCAATGCGCCTTCTTTGTTCGGGCCTTTCTCTGCTGCATACCAAGTTACATCGTATTTACCAACGAAAGATGCATTCTTCGCAGCATCTTCAGTAGCTGGAACTGGGAAATAACCAAATTTCAAATCAGGATTTGCAGTAGCGATTGTTGGTGCATCCCATGAACCATCAGCAAGCATGGCCACTTTTCCAGTTGCGAAAATGGAAGGTGCAGATGCATAGTCAATCCCCATAAATCCATCAATCATGTAATTGTCTTGAAGAGTTTTCATTTTATCTAGAACTTCAACGGCTTCCGCATCATTAAATGCAGTTTCGCCTTTCCAAACGCCTTCAATCCATTTTTGTTGATCTCCACCACCTAAAATTTTCGCTTGTAATGCGAATACAGGCAATTTCAAAGGCCATACATCTTTACCAGCTACGCCGATAGGTGTAATACCCTTTGCTTTCAAATCTTCACATAATTTAAGGAACTCAGTCCAAGTAGTAGGTACTTTCAGTCCGTTATCTTCGAAGATTTGTTTGTTGTAGAACAAACCGGACATTGCTACTTTACCTGTTGGGATTGCGTAAACTTTATCGTTGTAAGTACCAGCTTTTTCAATATCATTAGCATTCCAGTTCTTTACGAATTCTTGATCGGACAGATCAGCGATAAGTCCTGAATCAATCCATTGTTGCCAGTCAGGTACTTTAGCTCCTGGGGTCCAATCTTTCGGAGACAATCTCATACCTGAAAGATCAGCAAGAACGTCAACGTCGTTAGCCGTAATTCTTGCTCTTTGTGCTTGTTTGTACTCGTCATCAGGACCTGTTGTCGTGTACTCAACTTTATATTCTGGATATTTAGCTTCAAATGCCTTATTAATTTCTTCCATTGCTGCGTTAACGTTACCTTGTTTCCAGTGAAGGATTTTGACTACCTTCTTCTCTCCCGATGGTTTGCTACCAGTATTGCCTTCAGTAGCAGTATTGCCTCCGTTGTTGCTTCCACACGCCGCCAAGCTAAGTGTTAAAGCACTTGCTAGCACTACAGCAGAAATTCTCTTAACCATTCTTAATGACCCCCTATTTGTTGATGATTCCTTTTTGAGAAATCCATTTTCGTAAGTTTTCGTTGATGATTAAACTTCTGAGGATAAACTAACGAAAGCGGTTTCGTTGATGTCATTATTACATTGATTTTTTCGTTTGTAAAGATATATTTTTTGACAATTTATATCCATCGATTTTTCAAGACACAACGCCACCCTTCCCCTGATATATCAAGGGTTTATTTGATTTTAACTCTCTAATGTAATTGACTATCACTTAAAAACCAGTTACACTATTTACGAAAAACGTTTTCGTAGACATGGCGCGGCTTCAGCAGATTTTACGACTCCACAAACCATGATCAACCTTACTCGAGAAAGATGATTATTTGTTTCATATTGATTCAATATAGGAGGTCTTGATCTTGTCGTTAAATATTAAAACCATTGCTGAAATGGCCGGAGTATCCGTATCCACTGTCTCCAAGATCATTAACAACTACAGTGATATTTCCGAAGAAACAAAGACAAAAGTTCTTGAAATCATGAGACAGACAGGTTATGTGCCTTCTAATTCAGCGAAAACACTAGCAACCAAGAAGTCCAATCTCATCGGAGTTATTTTTGCTGGGAAACTAAACATCGACTTTACACATCCATTTTTCGTCGAGGTACTCAACTCATTCAAGAAGCAGATGGGCGTCCTTGGATATGATCTGTTGTTTTTCTCCAACGAAAAGTTTTACTCCATTGATGGAGACTACGTAGCACGTTGCTTACATTTTCATGTAGATGGTTGTATTATCGTTACGGGTCAACAATTAGAACAGTCCATTAACGAGCTCGATCTTAGTGATATTCCATGTATTGGCGTTGATATCCAACTACAAGGCAAAAACTCCAGTTTTATTATGTCCGATAACTACAAAATGTCATACAAAGTTGTCGAACATTTTTATCTACAGGGCTACCGTGAATTGGGTTACATTGGAAGCACCTTAGAATCCGATATTTCGAATATGCGCGAGAATGGTTATAAGGATGCTATCGAAAGTTTCGGACTCCCCACTAACGAAAAATGGTTCGTTAACGGAGATAATTTCTTTGAATCAAGTGGTTATGAAGCCATGAGTAAGATGATTCAGGCAGGTAGTCTCCCAAGAGCCATCTTTGCAGCCTCCGATCTTATTGCTATCGGCGCTATGCGAGCACTCAAAGAAAATAAACTTAGTGTACCAGAGGATGTAGCCATTATTGGCTGTGATGATATTGAGGCTTGTAAATATACTAGCCCTGCTATTACTACAATTAAGCAAAATAAAGATAAAATCGGCAAACTTGCCTCTCTCATGTTGTATGATCTGATAAACAATCAATCCGTGACCGGTAATGTTGTAGTAGAACCTGAACTGGTTATACGCGAATCATGTGGTAGTGGCATGAACAAAAGAGCTTACTAAAAAAAGAACAACAAAGAGCAGATCAAGGGGGTTATCCTTGATCTGCTCTTTGTTGTTTTCGGTATATTGCGTTTAGTTGCCCAAACACACATAAATTTACGCTCGAAGTAGCGCAGAGAACGGAATGATTTCGAATAATTCAATTCATTTACATATAGATTTCTACAATGTTTATAGCCGATGAACGCACACGTTCGAACTCATTCCGAATAATCTTTAATCCCCCAGTACGGTAACGATTTGTCGTCTCATCCGTGATTACATCCTGACCATTTATTCTCACACGACGTACCTCACTGCCGTTCAAGTGATACACAAATCGAACTGAAGCACCCGCATATTCGAAGTCAAAATGTAGCCCATCTAAACTTTGCGGCAACACAGGATCAAGAATCAAATTACCTTCTTCCTGGCGGATACCAAGCGCATTAGAGATCAACTGGTTCATATAGATTCCAGGTCCACTAGAATAAATTTTCCAGCCCCCCTTCACCGAAACCTTTCCGCTGCGCAATTCATCAAATCTCTCCTGAGCTTCGTACCTGGTGTTGAATTTACCATCAGAGCTACTGAAGTACGCATTACTTTGTCGTAGCTCGGCATTAGGAACAACATCTTTTATACCAATAGGATTAATTCGCGCAAGTCCACTCCACACTTCATCCTTTTTACCAACCTTAGCCATGGCTTCAACATACCGAATGTGGGCATGAACATATTGCAGCCCAATCTCACGCCCGAAGTTAGCAGCTTGCTCCGCTCGTTTAAAATGGGTACTTACACCTCCAGCGTATTGTGCAGGTCGGTTCATTAACCGTACACCGTCTGGACAGAACAGTTGCTCACGAATAATTGCATAATGTGTATTAACTTGTTCAAGTGTCAACAATTCACTAATCATACTACGGGTCATCGGTAATAACCGATACTGAATTCCTGTTTCTGTGTCACTTGGATGAACCATCAATTTCGTTTGTTCTGGATTCTCCATATACAAAAAGCCCGGAATAACTTTACTTTGTAGCATGTAATGGTGGAAATCAGTCTGGATTCCATCAGCGAGACTCCGCAAGCTTGCCGCTGAGGCAGGATCAACCCTTTCCATTACATGCGAAAATTGGTTCAGCGACTGATAAGTTAGAGCTACAGTCCAGCTACTGACCATAAACTGCTTCAATTGACCATTAGCTGGTTGAAGGGTATCGTCCCAATCTCCGTCTCCATAGGCAGACAAATGGGTACCATGCAGGAAATGATTTTTGATATATTCGATTTCCTTATGTGCATGATCTAATATTGTCGCTGTCTCTGTTGTAAAATCAAACCCTTGCTTGCTTGTATAGGGAACTTGCTCATCCAAAATGCTATAGTCGCTTGTTACCTTCAAATAATCGCCAAGTACTTTCAGCGGCCAAACAATAATATCGCCATGGCTCTCTTCCTGTTGAACCCTCGTATATTTATCGAACATGAACCACTGTGGCCAATTGCCATTATCCTCGAATTGATGAGAATATATCATTAGTATTATAGCTCGTACCTGATCATATTTCTGAGTTGCCATGAAGTATTCGACAGGTCCTTGGCAGACATCGCGTGTTCCCCAAGCCGCACCGCCATATTGCTCCAGACCGTGTGGAACTGAGTAATGGACTAGCATATTATGCGTATACCACCATGCGATTCCGTTCACCTTAAACAGTTCAGCTTCAGTTCCGCTCCCTGCTGACAAATGAAATCCATTCATTACAGACCGGAAATATTCTCGATAACGCTCAATTTCTTCATCTTGCTGTCTCGTCACTAATGGTAGATCCCCACCATTAATCAATCCTTGAATAGTCATCATCCATTCACTGCTGGCAGATAACTCCATTACAGTAATTGATGCCTCACCTGGATTGACGTAGCTTACAAGTTTTCGTTCATCTGCAATCTTCATATTCGCACCCGTCAGATGAATTCGATACTCTAACTCTGGATAAACTTCTGCACTTAATGTTGCAGAGTCGGCATGAAATGATAGATATTCACCATGATCACACATGTGATATGGAGTATCATATTCATTAACATTCATTATTACCTGATTCGTCACTAGGAATCTATATGCTTTATTTTGCTCCGAGCGTACAATTAACCGTATTTCTGGTGAATCTACTGTCGTGAAGTTAGTAATAATCAAAAGGTCATCCTGCGTTTTATAATACCATCGCACGTAGTTGAAACCCATTTCAAAAAGAGATGGCATCGTCAATAGTCGATAAGTTCCCTCTATTTCCACATAGATCCGTTGGCCCGATGTTTTGGGCACGTTAAGCGCATTTCTCGCATTGGTTGTCATTTTATTGAAATTGGTATTCCCAACAACAATCTGAGAGTTAAAGATACCGTACATATATGAAGTTGTTGTTATGACAGGGTTATTCAGGCTCACATTTTCGCCGCTCATTAAAATATGTCCATGAGGACGCTCAACGCATAGCTCTTTTTCTTTTAGAACGACATGTTCATAGCGATCCGTAAAGAAAGCAAGTAACTTGCCCCCTTCCACTTCCTCTTGATTACGTTTAGGGAACAAACGGTTGATTTCAACTTCAGTCAAATCTTCTGTTTGCAGGGGAGCACCTATTGAAGGTAATGAAGCAACCTTTTCTAGAAGCGTTCCTCCTTCGAAACTAAGTTTTTCGATAGCTTTATAGGCCTGAAGCACTTCATCATTGAACTCAAGTGAAGATATATTCGTAGAATGGTCATTCTTATATAGTCCGTAGAATACGAACCTAGCTTCTCCATCAAGTTGGATACGTTCTGACTGTAATGCCGTATATGCAAATTCATACTGATAGATTTCATTAGCGAGTGAATCTTGAGTTAAGCACTCCGGTTTATTTGTTTCTTTATACGACAAACCATAGAATTGAAAGCCATCTGTCGAATATCCTACAGCTCTAGTTAAAGATCCTTGTTGAATGTATGGGAATATTCCGCCTTGTGGCTGATTTTGCCGGGAGCAAACGACGTATCCAATGCGCTGATCTTCAAAAACACTATGATCTATATATTGAGATAAATAAGCTTCGTTACTACGAACAGCACTTACATTAGCGATCCCGATATCTTGTCCATAAATTAAGTCAACCTGTCTTTGACGCCCCTCAACTCTAACATCCCAGAACCACGCACCCTGCTCTACCAGCGTGAACATGACTTGATAACGGATCGTTGCTACTTCTCCTTCAAATACAAGTCGGTTATCTAGCTTACGTACTCTGCTTTGAGAGTTCACCCCAAGCAATGGAAAGGCTTTAATTCCCTCTATATCATGTATTCTTAGATAAATATTATTTAGAGATCCATCTATTGAATTCGATAACCATTGATTGATCATCGTTCCACCATAATTAGCTTGATACAAATCTCCACTTGGTAGAAATTCAAAAGTTAGACTTCCTGCTTCCAATGTAAGCAAATCGTCATTTTTTGTTGCCATTGTTCTCTCACTCCATTCTCTGTAGGAATCATTCTGTTCTATGTTGTTAAATTTAATTTACTTTATAAGACGAAATCTACGCTCTACCACGTCTCGACTATTCGCTCCTACAAACACTACAAACTCGCCATCATCACTACTGAAACTCAAATCTGAATGATGGTAACGAAGCTGCTCCTCTGTCAATATGAAGCTGACCTCCCTGCACTCCCCAGGTTGTAGCATGATTTTGATGAAGGCCTTTAACTCCTTCATTGGTCTAACGACCTCTCCTGTGATGTCACGAATATAGAGTTGTACCACTTCTTCTCCTGTCATTTTCCCTGTGTTCGTAACCGTAACCGTGACCTGCAATGGTTGTTCTGGCTTCATTACCTTCGCTGACAACTCGATCTCACCATATTCGAATTCTGTGTAGCTTAATCCATAACCAAATGGAAATAGAGGCTCATTCGGAATATCTAAGTACTGCGATGCATAACGATTATCTGGTTCGGACTCTTTCTTTGGACGACCCGTATTATAGTGGTTATAATATACAGGAATTTGTCCTACCGCATGCGGGAATGACATCGATAACCTTCCTGATGGATTGACCTCACCATATAAAATATCTGTGATTGCACTTGCCCCTTCACCTCCAGGGAACCAAGCTTCGAGAACTGCATCTACTTGATCATGTACACCATGAAGATCTAGCGGGCGTCCGTTAAACAAGATAGCCACCATGGGCTTATCCAACGTTTTTAGGTGAGTGATCAACTTAAGCTGTGCCGCCGGTAAAGTAATGTCAGCACGACTTCCCCCTTCCCCGCTCATATGTGTGCTCTCACCCAACGCAAGAACGATTACATCCGATTGATATGCGACTTTTATTGCCTCTTGAATTTGTACGTCTGTAATCGTATCGATCCCCGAACCTTCCGCCAAGACTACATTCGAGGCTGAAATCTTCTCCTGAATTGCCTGATTCAGTGGCGTAACATTACATCCAGCACCTATCCAAGACCATGGACCGAGAATATCCGTGCTCTGCGCGAATGGACCAATTAAAGCGATTTTTAGTTCTGCTTGAAGTGGAAGAACACCTGTATTTTTAAGAAGAACACAAGATTTTGATGCAAGTTCACGTGAGATTGCTCTATGTTCATCGCAATATACGACCTCTCGTTCTGCTTCTGGATCAGCTCCACGTAACGGATTCTCGAATAGTCCCAACTTATTTTTCAAGTTCAATATACGAAGTACTGCTTCGTTTATTAAACACTCATCTACTTTACCGCTTCTTATCAGTTCCGGCAGATGCTTCACATAACAAGAGGTCATCATCTCAACATCTATACCTGCTTGGACCGCTAAATAAGCCGCTTCCCCTTCATCCTCGGCAACTCCGTGAGCAATGAGTTCAATCACTGCTCCCCAATCGGAGATGATTACCCCATCAAATTCCCACTCTGTTCGTAACAGGTCTCGCATGAGAGCTCGATTCCCTGTAGCTGGAGAACCATGGACGGTATTAAATGAGGTCATCACTAACTCACAGCCTTCATCCAAGGCAGCTTTATATGCAGGTAAGTAATACTCTCTCAATCGTCGCTCCGATAGATCGACCGTATTATATTCACGTCCACCTTCACCAGCACCATAAGCTGCAAAATGCTTCACACATGCAGCCACGCGGTTGACATCATTCTTTAAATCTTCTCCTTGGAATCCACGCACAAATGCACGAGCAAATATACTATTCAAATAGGTGTCTTCTCCCGTTGATTCCATCACGCGTCCCCATCGCGGATCACGAACAAGATCAACCATCGGCGCAAATGTAACATGTAGTCCAGATACCGCGGCTTCCTTGGCAGCAACAGCAGCACTTTGTTCAGCAAGGTCCAGATCCCATGAACAACCGATAGCTAGAGGGATGGGAAAAATAGTCTTATAGCCATGTATGATATCCGCCATAAAGATCATGGGAATACCTAATCTGTCATTCTTTAGATGAGTTTGTTGTACCTGAATCACTTTTGCTGCCCCGCTAAGTCCTAGTACAGAACCAACTTGATTCACCGTTTCTGCCGTGATCCCAAGCGACTTCATCGGTCCTGTAATCTGACCATCCTCTTCTGACCCTTCAAAAAAGGTCACTACCAGTTGCAGCATTTGTGCTATTTTTTCTTCCAGCGTCATCTGTTCTAGTAATTCTGTTAATTGTTTATGCTCCACTAATATCATCCTCTGTTCATGTCATCTACTTCTCATCATCCATCCATAAAACTTCGTAAATCACGACTTTACGAAACGTTTCGCAACATCACTATAAATTAGTTTCGATGGGTAGCCAATTTAATACACTTTGTATCTTTGGCTCCCAATAATTCCAATCATGTTCACCGCGCCCATCTTCATAAGCCACTTCTATTCCTAGATCAATCGCGCGCTTTCTGAACGCCTGATTATCTTGGTATAAGAAGTCTTCTGTGCCACAGCACTGATAAAACATCGGTTTATTTCCCTCATATGCTTTCAATTTATCCATTAAATAAAATAGGTCATTCGTGCTTCCTTCCAATTCAGACACATCACCAAAAATCGCAATCAATTCATGTGGCTGGAAATTATTAAGCCCATTCATACGACTAACAATATCCAATCCTCCTGATAGACTTGCCGCTGCTGCATAACGTTCTGGGAAGGAGAGCCCTAACTTAAAGGCCCCATATCCGCCCATGGACATTCCTGCTACAAACGTATCTTCCCTACGGTCAGAGATAGGAAATAAGGCGCGTACAATCTGGGGTAATTCTTCACTTAGAAAAGTGAAATAGGGTGATCCAAACTTCATATCTGTATAATAGCTGCGACCTACACTAGGCATAACCACAGCAATTCCCTTTTCTTCAGCATAGCGTTCTATACTAGAATGTCTGATCCAATCGGTATGATCCGCACTTAAGCCATGCAGCAGATATAGGACTGGTAGTTTACCCGATCCACTTATCTGTAGCGCAGAATGCTGGGGAATCAAAGCGTTTATACCTATAGATAAACTTAGTGTTTCTGAGTAGAACTGACATTGAATCAAAGCCAACCCTTTCATCTCCTATACAAATACATTCAGTGTATTATTTTATTTTCTGGTTATCATTCTTTTACAGCTCCAACAACAACACCCGTGACAAAATAACGCTGTAGAAAAGGATATACAATGAGTATAGGCAAGGCACTAATAAAAATTTGTGATGCCCGAATGGTTCGCTGAGATTTGTTAGCAATGGCATCCGGATCTATCTTGGTTATATCTCCTTGAACGATTATCGTTTGCATGAAACTAGCCAGTGGAAGCTTCGCAGCATCTTTGATATAAATAATTCCGTCAAAATATGCATTCCAATGCCCTACCATTAAAAATAAAGAAACGGTTGCAACAACCGGTAATGAGACTGGTAAGTAAATACTAACGAAAGTTCGGAAATGACCCGCTCCGTCAATAAAAGCTGCTTCCTCAAGGTCTTTAGGCACAGTACGGAAAAAGTTTAGCAGAAGAATAATATTAAAGACGGCAATGACTCCCGGAAGAATGAGCGCCATCAAGGTATTCATCAATCCAAGCTTCAAAACAAGTAAATATCCAGGTATTAACCCCCCGCTGAACAGCATCGTAACGACAAAATACCAAAGATAAATATTACGAGCCCGAAAAACATGGGTTTCTTTAGAGAGTGCATAAGCGGCAACCGTATTCAATACCAGTGCTAGTGCCGTACCCAGCACGGTTCGTTCTACCGATACCCATAGAGAGGATACAAAGTTGGCATTCTTAAGTGTTTTGGCATAGGCTTGCCAAGTAAAGTCGACCGGCCAAAACGATACTAATCCTGCATTAGCAGGTGCAGATGCACTTAACGAAACCATTAAAAGGTGATACATAGGAAGTAAACACAGTATAGCTATCAGCATCAAAAACACATTGTTAAATATACTGAATATTCGATAAGGCAGTGTTTTGTGGTACATAAGTGATCATCCTTTCTAGAAGATTCGGTATCCGGCAAATTTATAAGCGAGTCGATACGATACAACGATTAAAATTAAACTAATCATAGATTTGAACAGATTGACTGCGGTGGCAAAGCTGAATTGTCCACTAAGCAAGCCTTCTCTGTACACGAAGGTATCAATAATATCTCCTTGCTGATAAATCAAAGGACTATATAAGTTAAATATTTGGTCAAAATTGGCATTCAACACATTTCCGAGTGCTAGGGTTGCAATGACGATTGCGATCGGTATAAGTGAAGGGATGGTAATATACATCGTTTGCTTGAAGCGGCCCCCACCATCGACTTCCGCAGCCTCGTATAGTGCTGGGTTAATCCCGGAAAGTGCTGCTAGAAAGATGATCGTATTAAACCCAAATTCCTTCCACACATCACTGACAATGATCGTAAATCGGAACCAATTCCCATCTCCTAAGAAGAAAATAGGTTTAATACCAAACACACCCGATATAAATTGATTGACGAGACCCGTTTGGGCAAGCATATCAATCAAAATTCCTGAAAGAGTTACCCATGATAGAAAGTGGGGCAAATAAACAAGCGTTTGGATGGATCTTTTAAGTCCCATGATCCGTACTTCGTTCAGCAATAATGCAAAAATGAAAGGAATGATTAAGTTCATAATCATCTTGGTACAGGCAAAGAACAGGGTATTCCATGTAATCTGTATGAAATAATCATTTTCCAACATGTAGCGAAAATGCTTCAAGCCAACCCATGGAGAACCAGTCATCCCCAATGCGGGCTTGTAATCTTGAAACGCCATAATGACCCCTGTCATAGGAATATAAGAAAAAATAAAAACAAGTATAGCCGCTGGCAGCACCATGAAATGCAGAATCCATGGTTGCTTATAATTTCTTTTTCTCTTTATGCGTTTGGTAGTTACTAAGTCTACCTGTTCTACAGCATTTGCTTCCATAGCCCTCTCCCCGTTCAAAAAATTTATTTTGTGAGTATCAAGTATCTCTGCTATATATAGTATCAAGCAGTTCTAAACGCTGATATATAACATTGTTAGGATTGATATGGTTTTATTAGGGTACATTGACCGGAGGAGACAACTATGAAAATTTGGAGAGGGATTACATCTAGCAGAGGAAAACCTCGAAAGAGGTTTAGCCTATTTGCCAAAATGAATATTTTGATCATCGTATTATTTGTACCGATTATTATCTTATACACGTACTCTAACGACGTCACATTCGATGTTGTAAGTAAAGAACTGCAGACATCTAACACCAAACAACTCACTTTTCTATCCAGTCAAATTGATTCACGAATTAATCAGATGATGGATTTTAGTCTCATCTTCTCAAAGGATCCGAACGTTAGGAAATTCAACGGATTAAACATCTGGGAAGATCGGTATGATCGGATGCAGACAAGATATGTGATTCAGGAAAAGATGATGCTTCAGGCTGGAGTTGCGGATATTTGGCCTGCCAGATATGCTGTACATTCTCAACAGAACAAAGATGTCCTTTCCAACTACAATAGACCAGCGGGATATGATGAGGATTACTTAAGAGGAAATATGAGTGGAAAATGGACGTACGGTGACGGTGGAAACGAGTCTACAGATAAACTAAAAGCCTTTTATTGGTTCTATACTGATTCTTTAGACCAACAAGGTATGTTAACAGGAAGCAATCTAGTCATTGAAGCTAGCTTTAGTTATGAGAATATTCAAAATATGTTAGATTCATATAAGGCTGGAGGGCAAGGGGATCCGTTATTTTACCATAAGGGCGACACTCCAATCTTGAACCGCAGTGCCAACAAAGAGCTATCAAGTGAGCTAATCCATTATTTGGATGAGCAATCCCCGGGCAACACGACACAACACGTGGTAAACTTAGATGGCAAAAATTATTTAGTAAGCTCTGTTAAGTCCTCCTATCTGGATTGGCATCTAGTTGATATTGTTCCACTTGATCAAATATTGGGACCTATATCATTCAGCCGTGACTTATTCTATTTATCTATGTTTCTACTCTTTGTTGTTGGTATTTCTGCATCGATATTGCTATACCGAAACGTTCAACGTCCAATCAAAAAGCTAATCAAAGGCTTACGACGCGTACAACGTGGAGATTATTCTGTAAGGCTCGATACCAAAGATCACAATGAGTTTTCATTTCTATTTCATCGGTTTAACGATATGTCCCACCAAATTCAAGATCTAATTGAAAACGTATTCAATGAGAAAATCAGGGCACGTGAAGCTACACTAAAGCAGCTTCAGGCGCAAATTAACCCACATTTTCTATATAACTGCCTTGGCTATATTATTAATATGGCCCAAATGAAAGATGAGGAAGCCGTTGTATCGATGGCTTATAACTTAAGCGCTTACTATCGATATACAACCCGAATGGAACGGGAAACAGCTACCTTGAAAGAAGAAATCCAACTACTAGTCAACTACTTAGATATCCAAAAACTTCGTAATGGTAGGATTGAATATATTATCGATATTCCCATGGAAATGTTCACCCAGAATGTACCACGCTTGATGCTACAACCTATTGTCGAGAACTCCGTCATTCATGGGGTAGGCAAATCTTATACATCAGGAGAAATTCGAATTACGGGTGAGGTATCCGATGGTTGTTGCAGAGTGTTCATCGATGACGATGGACCCGGACTTAATCCAGATCAATTATTAGTATTAAATCATAAGATGCGCGAGTCTTTGCAAGAGGAGATGGGTTGTGGCCTCTGGAATACGAATCAACGTATCATTCACCAATTCGGAAATAACTCTTATCTATTTTTTAAAGAATCACCTATGGGAGGATTTCGTACAGAGATCGTATGGGAAATACCCACAGGTACACAATAAACTAAATATCTAAGGGAGACACACAACAATGCAAATGATCATAGTAGACGATGAAGCTCACTGGGTAGACAACTTATCTATGAACAAACCCTGGCATACGCTCGGAATCGAACACGTGCATAAAGCTTATTCAGCTCATGAAGCACTGCAGATTATTGATACGCATCCTATCGATATTGTGATATCAGATATTCTAATGCCTGAAATGACGGGCATAGAGTTGATAGAGCGAATTAGAATACGCGATAAGAAGATAAAATGTATTATATTATCTGGACACTCAGATTTTGAATTTGCCAAACAAGCGCTCCAGCATAATGCTGTTGATTATTTACTTAAGCCACCAACGGACAAAGAATTGTTGGATGCAGTCAAGACTGCGATCGATCAATTGAACGCGGAATGGGAAACCATAAGTTCATTTGAACGTACCCAATACGCTTTACGGGAGAACCTACCTCTTCTTCGTGGTCAGCTACTCCTTGAAGCATTACACGGTCAGAGGATGCCTTCCGACGAATGGATCCGAAAACTTGAGAATTACGGATTGCCGTTCGAGCAAGGGGAATGCGCATTACTACTTGTACGGATGGAGGAAGAATTCGGCCAATATTTAAGCAATAGGCAACCCTTGATCGAATATGCGATCATCAATATTGCCGAAGAGATTATTGGAGAATTCATGGAAGTCTGGAGCGTTAAAGAAGAGCATGGGTATCTGGTATTCTTGCTCCAACTAAAAGAAAATAAGGATGACATAGGTGAAGAAACCATTCTTGAAAAGCTTTCTTCGCAACTGCAGTACAAAGTAAAACAATTCCTGAAAGGATCTCTGTCCATTGTCATTACAGAATGGTTTAACTTCCCAGAGCAATTATCAGATCGCTTCAGACAGGCTACCACTTATTTCCGACAAATTGTAGGAGACGAACGAGAATTTGTTATGCGGGTAAGTGATTTAGAACAGAACACTGCGCAAAGACCTTTGAGCTCCCTGTATGTCCCTCCTACCTTGGTTAATCTACTTGAGGCTGGACGTTGGGATGAAGCGAATCAAAAGCTGAAGGCTATATTCGCAGAACTAGATGATCAATGGTCTGAATCCTGGGAACATTGTATGGAGGCAGGATGCTTAATCTCTGCTTCATTCACTCATCTTGCACACCGAAATGGTCATACTTTGGTTAAATTGCTTGGTAATGAAATAGAACCTTTACAGAGTGGAGAAGCCTTTACCTCTATCAGTAAACTCAGAAAGTGGTCTCTCGGTGCACTTGATAAACTGAAAGAGGGGACCTCTGATGAGATCAAAGATATACGTACTCAGTATGTGAAGAAAGTCCAAG
This sequence comes from Paenibacillus anaericanus, assembly GCF_003994475.1. GTDB lineage: Bacteria > Bacillota > Bacilli > Paenibacillales > Paenibacillaceae > Fontibacillus > Fontibacillus anaericanus. The sequence continues at coordinate 59,860 of NZ_RZNY01000009.1, forward strand.
AATTCACAGATAAAAATTTACATCTTGATGTTTCATTACGGGCACTAGCAGACCATGTAAATTTACACCCGACACATTTATCCAAAATTTATAAGCTTGAAACGGGTGAAGGAATTAGCGATTATGTGTTCCATCTACGGATGGAGCGTGCTTGTTATAAGCTCAAATCCACCAACAAAAAGGTTTATGAAATCAGCATGGAGATTGGATATACGGATCCTGCATACTTTATTAAAGTGTTCAAGCGTCAGTATGGAGTAACCCCTCAGGAATATAGGGACGGAAATAAATAGCATGACAGAGTACTATGAAAACTAACAATCTCATATAGATCCCCTCCCCATTAGGTTGATAAAGTAACACTTGTAAGGATCATACACAGTAGGGGGAATTGAAAAATGGGTAGATTCAAAAAATCATTGATGTTGCTCGTGATCATAGCACTCGTTACAATCACAGCCTGTAACGGTAAGTCCGGTGAGAATGTAGAGAAAGATAATACCGCATCAAATGGCGTAAGTGGATCTGAAGCAGATGCTGCTTTTGCCAAAGGTAAATATGAGCCAGCCATCGAAATCAGCACCGTAATGATGCCAAGAGAGTACACACAAGGTGACACTAAAGAAAATAATATCCACGATCGTTGGATGTTGGAGACTTTAGGTATCAAGCATAAAGATACTTGGTACCCGGCTAGCGACGATCAATATAGACAAAAGCTTCAACTTGCTATTGCATCAGGTGAAAAAATGCCTGATTTCGTAACTGTACCAACGAATGCGGTATTAACCAACCAACTTATTGATTCCGGTCAATTTATAGCAATCGATGAGTTATTTGATAAATATGCCAACCAAATTCTAAAGGACCATGTAACAGCGAATCCAGAAGTATGGTATCCCTTCACGAGAGACGGCAAGAAATACAACTTACCGATCCTTGAATATACCGATAACGATGATACACTACTATGGTTACGTGAAGATTGGATGGAGAAACTGAATCTTCAGGCTCCTAAAACTATTGCCGATCTAGAAAATATCATGGACAAATTCAAGAATGAAAATCCTGATGGATTAGCTCCAAAGGACGTTTTCCCACTTGCAATTTCTTTGAAAAATAATACCAATACTTGGATGGGTGGTCTGGATTGGTTATTCGGAGCTTATGGTACAATCCAAGAACAATGGAATAAAGATGCCGATGGTAATCTCGAGTATGGTTCGATTAATCCCGGAGCAAAACAAGCGCTTGCTAAACTGCAAGAATGGATGGATAAAGGTTATATTCATGCAGACTCCGCTTTGTGGGATGAAGGTAAATCAGCGGAAAGCTGGACGAAGGGCGCTGCAGGTATTCTACCAGGTGCAAACTGGGTTCCAGATTGGCCAGCTCCAGATTTATTGAAGAACGTACCAGGATCTAAGTATAAAGCTTATCCCGTTCCTGCAGGTCCAGATGGACTCATCGGAACAAAATGGCAGAACTCAGGTGTAAACGCCAGTATCATGATTAATAAGGATGCTGAGCATCCTGAAGCTATCTTCCTGTATTACAACTATCTGCTAGATAATTTGGCTAACCCACCTGTAGGCGGCGAATTTGAATTCGGATTTGCTCAAGGATATGATTGGGATATGATTGATGGTCAACCAACTAGCGATAAAGATAAAATTAAAGGATTTTTCGATAAATTCCCTTACTTAACTGGCCCAGCTCGGATACCAAATCTTTATATGAAGACACTGGTTAAGCTTGCGGACGGGGAAGAACCGGTAACACCTTATGAAAAGCAAATGGCACAGTTCCGTAAACCAGAAAACTGGTATGCTGGAAAAGTAGTCATGTCACAACTAGACATTCGCAAACAAAATTACTTCACTGGCGCTGCGACGTCAACGATGATTTCGAAATGGAACCTTCTTCGCCAATCTGAGATGGAGACATTCAACAAAATCATATACGGCCAACTGCCGGTAGATGCTTTTGATCAATTTGTCACCAACTGGAACTCCAATGGTGGCGAGCAAATCACAAAGGAAGTTAACGAATGGTTCAAGGCTGTATCTGCGAAATAACTATATATAAAACTGAACGGGAAGTAGATCCTTGACTACCGCATAATAAAAACAGGGTGTGGATCGCAATATGATCCACACCCTGTTTTGTATGCATACTATTAATCTTACAAGTCGTAATAAAGTCCAAATTCATAAGGATGAACACGAATCGCAACCGATCTTGCCTCAGCGCGCTTCAGATCAACGAAGTTATCAATGAACTCTTTAGTGAACACGCCGCCTTCAGTCAAGAATTCATAATCAGCCTCAAGAGCATTCAATGCTTCATCAAGTGATCCTGGAACGCTACGAATTTCTCCTTTTTCTGCATCGGATAGTTCATAAATATTTTTATCAAAAGGTCCATAACCTTCTTTTGTGGGATCAATCTTACGTTTGATTCCGTCCAAACCTGCCATCAGCATAGCTGAGAACGCTAGGTAAGGATTTGCCGTAGAATCCGGTGTACGGAACTCGATCCGACATCCCTTAGGTGTAACTGCTGCAACCGGAATACGGACAGCTGCAGAACGATTACCTTTAGAATAAACCAAGTTTACTGGTGCTTCGTATCCAGGTACCAGACGCTTGAACGAATTCGTACTAGGATTCGTGAACGCGATTAATGCTGGTGCATGGTACAAAATACCACCAATATAATGTAGAGCCATTTCACTCAAATTCGCATAAGCGCCTTTTTCGTAGAACAACGGAGTGTCACCATTAAAGATCGATTGGTGAACATGCATCCCGCTACCATTGTCGCCAAATAACGGTTTTGGCATGAACGTCGCCGTTTTACCATATTGAGCAGCTGTATTGTGTACAATATACTTATAGATCATCAAATTATCAGCCGTTTTAGTCAGTGTATCAAATCGGAAATTGATCTCTGCTTGACCAGCAGTAGCAACTTCATGATGATGACGTTCAACTCGAATCCCCGCTTCTTCTAACAAACGGCACATTTCACTACGTATATCCTGTTGTTTATCCATCGGAGCTACCGGAACATAGCCACCTTTGACAGGAATTTTGAAGCCCGAGTTTCCACCTTCTTCACTCCGTCCCGTATTCCAATTCGCTTCTTCAGAATCTACCGAATAATACGTTTTGTTCATTCCACTCTCATAACGTACATCGTCAAAAATAAAGAACTCTGATTCAGGAGCAAAAAATGCTGCTGTTCCAATTCCGCTTTCTTTCAAGTACTCTTCAGCCCGAACCGCGATACTACGTGGATCTCTTTCATAACGCTCACCATCTGGCGTGAAAATGTCACAAAATACATTTAGCGTCTTGTGAGCCGTGAAAGGATCCACATATATTGAGCCATGATCCGGCATCATTACCATGTCAGATTCTTCAATACCACGGAATCCCGGAATAGATGATCCATCAAATGCAACACCATTTACGAAAGTATCTTCGTCAACCTCTTTTGCAGGCAAAGTGATGTGATGCGCACGGCCAGATAAATCTGCAAAACGGAAATCCACCCATTCGATTTGTTTCTCTTTAATTGTTTTCAAAACTAGCTCTGCTGACATATGATTTCCTCCCCAATCACGAACATTAAATCAAAAAATTGATGTTAACGTTCATCCTTTTCATCATTATGTCGTCATTATAAAACCAGAATTTTCTGTCGTCAATACTCATGTCAGGTATTTTTGTGCTCAATGTGAGGTATTATAACATTCAGTACAAACTTGTCGACAAATAGTATAAAAGACCTTAATCTATTAAATTTAAGGCACTTTTACGGAGGCAATAAACCATCGGAAAAAGTCGATTTTGTACAAACAAAAAACATTACAAAAATAGGCTATCTCCCAAGTTATATGGATCCACTCGAGAAACAACCTATCTATAATTTTGTTAACTAAATATAGTCATTCTATTGTTTAGAGCATGATTGGTGACTTCGGTGTATCAAAGCTTTTGCCAACAAGTGGTGCTAGCTTCTCCAAATCACGAAGTAGATCAGCAAACTGATCCGGGAATAATGATTGCACGCCGTCTCCAGTCATAGAATTATCTGGATCTGTATGCATTTCAATGATAAGGCCATCTGCTCCAGCCGCTACCGATGCTTTTGTCATTGGCACAACCAACTCACGACGTCCCGTGCCATGGCTAGGATCAGAAATCACAGGCAAGTGGCTGAGACTTTGGAGAACTGGAATGGCAGATAAGTCTAATGTATTTCGTGTGTATGTCTCAAATGTACGAATTCCACGTTCACATAACATAACATTCGGGTTTCCGCCTGCCAAAATGTATTCTGCTGCATTCAAAAGTTCATCATAAGTTGCACTAAATCCCCGTTTCAACAGCACTGGCTTGCCACATGTTCCTAGTTTCCGCAATAAATCGAAGTTCTGCATATTACGCGTTCCTATTTGCAAAATATCAGCATATTCAGCGCAAATATCCACATATTCCGGTGTCATGACCTCTGTAATTGTCAGCAAATCATGTTTCTTACCTGCTTCCGCCATCATAATGAGACCTTCAACGCCAACTCCTTGGAAGCTATATGGACCTGTACGCGGCTTAAATGCCCCTCCACGAAGCACTTGCCCACCAGCTGCCTTAACTAGACCAGCGATTTCATCAATCTGCTCTGGAGATTCTACTGCACAAGGACCGCCCATAACTACAAGCTCTCCTCCACCGATTTTGACATCCCCGATCGTGATTACTGTATTCTCAGGATGGAAGTCACGGCTAGCCAGTTTATATGATTTGGAGATCTTGATTACACTCTCCACATCTTTCATCTGACGCAGATGTTCAGCAAGTTTAGGCTCAATAGTACCGATTAGTCCAATTACAGTACGATCACTTCCACGTGATACGTGAGTCTGTAGTCCTTCTTTTTCAATCACAGCAATAATTTCTTGAATACGGCCCTCAGGGGTTTGATTGGAGGTAATTACGATCATTTTAATCCATCCTTTCATATTTAACGGACAAGTGCTAGTTTAGTTCATATGACACATTTATAATTTGATGCTTGAACGCTTGTTCGCTTCTACGCTTTTAATTACTAAAGTAATGATACTGCATAAAGCTATCCCCGTCAAGGCCATACTAACCTCCTCACAACTTGCCTAGACAAGAAAAACCCCGATAATCTTCTGATACAGCGCTACTTTAGCACATTGTACGAGATTAACGGGGTTTTCAATTTAGAAAAGCAATTTAGAAAAATAATATCATGTGGTTGTTTTAGTTTTTGCCCCCGCTTTAACAGGAGGCAATAACTTCTGCATATTTACTGTACGAATAATTTCCCATGTATCCGGATTATTAGGGTCATACTGTTCTAAATAAGCAATGACTTCTCGGGTAATCGGAGTCGGCGTAGAAGCACCAGATGTCACTGCTACTTTGTTTATTCCCTTAAGCCATTCCCGGTTCAATTCAGTCACATCCGAGATCCGGTAGGCCGTCACACCCGAAATCTCCTCTGATACCTGGGCAAGGCGGTTTGAATTATTGCTTCGTGGGTCACCAACGACAATGACTAAATCTGCCTGACCTGCTTGCTCCGCTACAGCTTCTTGGCGGACTTGTGTAGCCAAACAAATCTCATTGTGCACTTCAGCCCCCGGAAACTTCCGAAGTAATTCCTTCATGATATGTTTAATATCCCACTGACTCATCGTAGTCTGATTTGTAATCACAATCTTATCTGAATGAATGCTTAAATTTTCGATTTCTTCCTCTTTCTCAATCAAATGTACACGGTCAGGTGCGACGCCAATAGCTCCTTCTGGTTCTGGGTGCCCTCTCTTACCGATATAGACCACATCATAACCTTCAGCTACCTTCTCCTTGATTAGCACATGTGTCTTCGTCACATCAGGGCAAGTAGCATCTACCGTTGTTAGCCCCTTCTCACGGGCAATTTTACGTACCTCTGGTGACACACCATGTGCAGTGAAAATAATAGTGCCACTTTCCACCTGACTCAATATTTCGAGACGATTCGGTCCGTCCAGTGTAATAATTCCTTCATCCTCGAAAGAATTTGTGACATGACTATTATGAACAATCATGCCCAATATATAAATCGGCCGCGGCAAATCGAGGTTCTTAGCAGCCTGTCTGGCAAGCACCATCGCATCTACAACACCATAACAATAACCTCGTGGTGAAATTTTAATAACTTCCATAGTTTGGACAAACCTCACTTTCTCGTTTCAACATTTCCTTACGGAAGAAACAACTCTATTATATCCTATTCCTCCGAAGCGTCAAAGATAGTGGGAAGCCAAATCACAAACGTCGTACCTTCTCCTAGTTTCGTTTTTACTTCAACAGATCCATCATGCTCATCTATGATCCATTTAGCTATTGATAATCCTAGACCCGTTCCCTGAATAATCCCTCTAGACGGATCAGCACGATAGAATCGCTCAAAAATATGTGGTACTTCCTCACGGTCCATTCCAATTCCAGAATCAGCGATCCTAATTCCAATTTGATTATCTGCAGCAATGGCATCTATTGTCACACTGCCTTCTTGTGTATATTTGAATGCATTCTCTATGAAGATAAATAACATCTGCTGCAAATAATCTCTGCTACCCATGATATAAGTATTTTCGACTGCACTCAAATCACCCTGGAGCCACAACGCCTTGCGAGGAAGAAATTGCGCACGCCGAACCACTTCCTCCACTAATGGAGCGAGCGGTATTTGTTCTTTAACTACTGTCTGCCCCGCATCTGCCCTGGCAAGCGACAGCATGTCATTCACCAGTCTGCTCATGCGTTCAGACTCATCTGAAATATCACTCATAGCTTCCAAAGAAATATTCCGTAACTCCTCTTCGTCAAAAGCTACTGTACCATCCTTATCCTGAGACCACATTTTCTTCAAAAGATCGACATTGCCGCGAATAGTCGTAAGGGGGGTACGAAGTTCATGCGAAGCGTCCGAGACAAAACGCCGTTGAGTCGCATAAGCTTCATCCAGTTCTCTATAAAATACCTCTGTACGCTCCAGCATGTTATTCACTGTCCCGATCAGTTGACCTATCTCATCGTTTGGACCCTCATAATCAATTCTTACACTGAGATCATTTCCCGTCTGAATACCACTTGCGGCCTCGATCACTTTGCCAATCGGTGCCATAGATTTTCTTGCAAGAAACAGCCCGAACGTACTCGCAACCACAATCGAAACGAATGAACCTACGATCAGCATATTCTTCAATCGAACCATTAAACGATGTTCTGTATTGGTATCTGCTGCAAGCTGTAGCGAGCCTACGATAATATTCTCAATAACAAGGGGGCGTTCATACAATATATATGAATTACCGTTAATCGACACATTTTGGAATTCGCCCTTCATACCTATATCTTCAATGGATGGAACCGGAAATACCATCTCTCGGTCGAGCATCCCTTGTGATCTTTCTAAAGTACCTTTAACATAATTATTGAGTTGCCAGAAAATACGTGCATCTTCAAGCCGAATCCTTTGACTCAGCTCCAACCTGAGGTCTAATCCCTGTGAAAAACCAACCGTTTTTTCCTTAGCAATCTGTGCTCCTTGTTCTTCAACGCGATTCTTCACTTCATGAAAAGTATTATACCAAACAAGCCCATAAATCGATGCTCCAAACAGAATTAACACAACGCCCAATATACCTGTGTACCAAGCAGTCAGCCGAAGTCTTATCGACACCTCAAGAATCTCCTCTCAGGATGTAACCAGCTCCACGAATAGTTTGTATAATTCGCTTGCCGCCATACTCTTCCGTTTTTTGTCGTAACATCGCTATATAAACTTCCAGTACATTAGACTCGCCACTATAGTCATATCCCCATATTTTATCCATGATTAAATCCCTTGTCAGAAGTCTCTTAGGATTCTGCATGAATAAATATAACAACTCGAATTCTTTGGCAGTTAGTTCAAGGCGCTGCCCCGCCCGTAGAACCTCACGTGAATCAAGATCGAGTATAATATCCTCGAAGGAAAGTCTTTGCCCCGCTGTTTCTCCCGCTGGTTCTTTACGCCGCAACAAGGCACGAACTCTAGCCAACAATTCTTCAAGTGCAAACGGCTTGACCAAATAATCATCAGCTCCCATATCAAGCCCCTTCACTCGGTTCTCCACCTCGTCCTTAGCCGTCAGCATCAAGACAGGAACCGTACTCCCCCCCTCACGCAATCTTCGGCACACCTCAAAGCCATCAATCATTGGCATCATGACATCCAGAATGATCAAGTCCGGATCAACCGCCAATACCTTTGACAGTCCTTCTGTCCCATTGTTCGCTATATGTACATCATATCCTTCGAAGGCCAATCCTCTTCGCAACATGGATGTGATTTTTTCATCGTCATCAATAACTAATATTCCGGATCTCATCGTAAACTCTCCTCTACTAAGGCGATAACAATTGGGTACAGTTCGCCCACATCTTCATTATTCCTATTTTATCAAAAAAAATGATTACAAACGAATAAGAGGCGGTAGGACATAAAGCCCTGCCGCCTCTTGCAACACTTTAGGCCAGAACAATCACATTATTCCAAATTGGAAAAATCGTTCTTATCACCAATGGTTACTTTAAGATCGATGGTTTTGCCATCACGAACTACATTGAAAGTCACTTCAGTACCAACCTCTTGTTTCTGGATGTATTCGATCAAATCTTCCTTGGTAGCATGCTTCTTGCCATCAGCACCTGTAATAATATCGTAAGGTCGAAGATCTGCATTATACGCAGGCGACTTGTAGACAATTTCTGAAATAACGGATCCTTCTTCCACATCCGTACCCATTTGCTTAGCAACTTCACTCGTCATCGTCATTAGGGATGCACCGATAAATGGAACTGGTTTTTGTGGAATCTTCTCATTGTTCTTTAACTTATCGAGTACTTCATTGATTGTAGACGTTGGAATAGCAAAGCCAATACCTTGAGCATCCGAGCTAACTGCTACGTTAATCCCAACTACTTCCCCACTCAAGTTAAGCAGCGGTCCTCCAGAGTTACCCGGGTTGATGGAAGCATCTGTTTGTAGTAAATGCTCGTACTCCCGATCTTTCTCTCCATTCTCACCAGCAATTGTAATACCGCCCCGCTCTTTGGCACTTAGTACACCCGCTGTTACGGTATGATCAAATCCTTGTGGATTTCCAATCGCAACCAACCATTCACCAACTTCTGTGCTATCAGAATCGCCCAAAGGAATGGAAGGGAAATCGTTGTTTCCTTCTATCTTAAGCACTGCTAGATCAAGTTCATAACTTGTACCGAGCACCTTAGCTTCATATGGCTTCTCTGAGTCTTGCAATGTGACTTGAACAACGTCAGCATCATGTACCACATGCTCATTCGTCAGTATATATCCTTCTTTTTCAAAGATAAAACCGGAACCAATTCCCGTCGGAACCAGCTGGTCTGTGCCAGATGAAGTACCTCCATTGTTGTTGTCGGTGCTACCACCACCTGACGAGCCTCCACCGAAGAAATATTGGTAGAACGGATCAGTGCTATAAGGACTTTGGCTACTGCTTTGCTTACTTTGTTTCACCAAAGTTTCGATTTTGACAACCGCTGCTGAAGCCTGTTGTACTACACTCGTAACGTCTCCAGGATTTGTCATTGGGAATAAGACGTTAGAAGCCGACGACCCCGAACTATTACTTTGCGACCCGGATACAGAAGATGATACTGCCGGTGCTACAGCCGCCTCATTACCTGTGAACAGATTTTGCGTATCGGCATAAACCATGCCTCCGAGAAGAATTAGCATACCTGCCAAACCTCCGGCAATCACGCTCTTGAATGACACTTTTTTGGGCTGCTTCTGATTATATTGCCAATTACCAGTTCCCTTTCCCGGTGGTGTTCCAGCACCACCTGATGATGCTCTAGTTCCTTCCGAAGAAGAAGGTCGAATATCATAGGCTGAGGAAATCGGTTTAATCGGTTGTGGTCTCACGACTTCAACCTCTTCTGGTTGTTGGCGCTCGTAAGATAATTCATCACGTGATTCCTCTCGATCTCTACTATAAGATTGGAAAGGCCCGTAGGAATAATAATATGAGTTGTCTGATCCAGTTGACTCTTGAGGTTTATTATCTCCGTTCTCTCCCAAGGTTGGTTCAGGTTTGTTTTTGTTATCATCCATTGTAGTTATACCTCCTTCCCCTGTTTAGCAGGGGTTGTTGTTTATTTATGTTCTTATTGTGTACCATAAACCTTAAGAGCACCTTAAAAACAATTAAAAAGGAGATAAAAGCCTACCTTTTACACAAAAAATATGTTTATGTTTAGTCTACGAACGGGTGACCCAGCCTTGTCGATGCGCATAAATCGCGAGTTGTGTACGATCTTCAAGCTCACACTTCATCAATAGGTTACTGACATGGGTTTTTACCGTTTTGATGCTAATATGTAATTCCTCCGCTATATCTTTATTACTCTTTCCTTCTGCGATCAATAGGAGAACTTCTTTCTCACGTCCGGTCATACCCGAATGATCACCTTGAACCGAGCGTTGTCGCAATCCTCGGGTTAGGGCTTGGGCAACATCGCCCGTCATAACGGGCATTCCCCTATAAGCCCCTTGCAGTGCATAGATAAGTTCCTCCGCCGATACCGTCTTCAGCACATAACTGACAGCCCCCGCCTCTATAGCCTGTACAACAAGGTCGTCCTCTAAAAAACTTGTAAGAATCACAATTTTCAAGCCAGGATGACGATGAAGTACTTCCTTAGTGGCTTCTGCTCCATTCATGATCGGCATCATAAGGTCCATTAGAATAATATCAGGTAGCCCTTCTGGAATCCCATTGTCTAACATTTCGACTACTTCCTTGCCGTCAGTAGCCTCAGCAATCACTTCGAATCCAGGATCTAACATCAAATACGTTTTGAGTCCCATACGCACCATATCATGGTCGTCAACGATCATGATCTTAATCTTCTCGCTCATCCTCTTCTCCCCTTTTCCCTTCCTCAAACTTCGGTATATGTACACGTATTGTTGTTCCAGCACCCGGTTTGCTAATAATCTCAACATGGCCACCTAACTTCTCCGCTCGTTCTCTCATCGTCGATAAGCCATAAGAACCTTGCTTCTGATATGAACTGCTAAATCCCTGTCCATCATCACTAATACTAAGCACAACCTGACGGGGCCCTTCACGAAGTGAAAGGCTGACAAGTTTTGCACCGGCATGTTTAACGATATTAGCCATTGCTTCCTGAGTTATCAAGAATAATTGATGTTCTTTGGCTTCTGACAAATCTCCTTGAAGGTCCATATCCTTCATGCCCTTCAGACCATTCTGCCTGCAGTAGTCTGGGAACCATTGATCCAGGGCTTCTGCTAATGTCTTGCCAACAAGTTCCATTGGACGAAGTTGGGCAATCAAGGCACGCATCTGTCGCTGTGCAGAATTTGACATTTGAATCAACTGATCCAGCACGATTTTTGCTTGCGCTTCATTAGTCACCAGTACCTTAGGTAATGAGGAAGCCGCCATATGAATAGCGAACAACTGCTGGCTTACCGTATCGTGTAAATCTCTAGCGAGCCGTCGTCTTTCTTCAAGTACAGCGGTCTCAGCAGCCTGCTCCTTTTCCACTACTTCTTGTTCACCAAGCTGCTGTAATAACTGCATTTTCTTCTCAACCGTAGCCGTCATATTGTTGAATTCCTGGTATACACTGGAGAAGGATTGATCCACTGTATCTGGCATTCTGACCGAAAGGTTTCCTTTCGCCACTTGAAGCATATTTAAGTGTAACAAATCAATTCGTCGTTGAATGCGTTGTCCAGCAATATATCCAATAACAAACGTTACAATGACACTCCCTACCATACCGTAAATCCACACACGAGCATCATTCACCACAATAATCTTCGAGATGGACCCGATGTAAAGGGCAGCTGCTGTAATGCTGCCCGTAAGTAAAAAGTAAAACAGAAGCTCCCATTTTGTGTTTTTTAAAATACGCTGCACCATCATGATATCAACCTACCATATTAGCTTTAACATCGCCAATAAATACGCTCACAACTAGCTTGATTTTCTTACCTGCTTCACCATAATAAGGGGACTGGGCTTGAACGCTACTCATGAAGCCGCCTTGTTTCTGTGTCAATACTTTTAAATCGCCAATAAAGGCACTAGAAGTCACTGTAATCCCAATATCCATATCATCAGGAATGAACACCTTAACATCACCTATAAAGGCAGACACATTGATCTTAGTCTCACCATATGGTATTTGCGCTTTAGTTAAATCAATAATCGTATCCCCAATAAAATGAGAAATGTTCATCGGTTGCAATTGAAAGTACTCTTGACCAAAGTGTACATCTCCAATAAATCCGGATTTATTAAGCACTTCTACATTTCCTGAAGATGAAGATGATCCCATTCCATATTGACTCTGTGAGAATTTCTCCCGCTTCATCTGCTCTTTCTTCTTAGGATCTTCTATACCTGCATCATCAAAGATCGAGTCTAGTGGAGATTCCATCTCCGGATGAAACCTTGGATTGATCGGTGGATCAAGCGGTCCAGGAGGTGGGAATTCATTATTCCAATTTTGTTTGCGATCTCGTTTGCGATCACGACGATCACGTTTACTCTCACTACGATCATGAGAACGAGGTTTAAACAATACACTAATTCCTCCGATAATCAGCAGAACTGGGAAGAAATATCGAAAGAATTCACCTGGTGACAAATAAAGGTATCCTGTATTTCTACCCAGAAAATAAAGACCAATAATGATCAAAATAGCACTACCAACAAAATTGGAACCCATTCGGTTTCCATTTAATAAATGAGATAAGCCTCCTAATATCAAAAATACCGGCCAATACGTAGAAAATAAGTAACCGATACTGACATCTGTAATTCCCATTTGGTTGAGCAGGAACAAAGCACCTATTCCTATCAGAACCATTCCGCCTATAAATCTTCCGTCCCTCATTATATATCCCTCCATGTATTACAACGTAATCTTTATTAATTTCAGTTTACATCATTCTAATGTAGGACAACAGCGACGAGAGATGGAATCTTCCTCAGTCTGTAGACCGAGGTTCGCTCCAATAATTTACATAAAAATAAAGAGCGCCTGCAAAGGCGCTCTTAGTTACTCTATTTCATTATTTTTGTTTTTGGGAATTCTGATTAGAAACAGCGTTACGGGAAGCCTTTGCTTTCTGAGCTATTGTTGCATTTGTTTCCTCAGCGAATTCAGCGTTATACTTCTCATTCGGTGTTTTGTATCCCGGAGAAGCAGCCTTATTGTTATTGTTGTTTTGATTCGGCATATATTTCACCTCCACCTTTATAATACAGTGTTCCCTTTGCGTCTAATGATGACGTGTCAGAAAGCACTACAAACCGTATTATGCGAATTTTGAGGTTAAAATATGCAGATTACAACATCAAATGACTTTGTCCCATAAGTCCTCAGGAATTTCCTTACTGACTTCCATTACATTCCCTAGTTCCTTAAGCATGGCCTCCGTCAGTTTACCGCTACCCTTACGTATTACCTGTACTTCAACTTCTTTCTTCCCCCACTCCTTATATACCTGTTTAGTAGTGGAGAAGTACAGATCGATTTTCTTACCCTTAATGGCCGAGCCTTTGTCAGCTACTACCCCATAACCGTATCCTGGAATATACAGAATCGTTCCTAAAGGAAACACTTTCAAGTCAGCAGCGATGGTAGAAACCGTGTTTTTGTCCCTGCGAACCTTAACCCCAGAATATGTAATACCGTATTGTGGATGGCTAGGTCGTTTTCCGGTTGATTCAATACCTGCTGTGTATCCTGTAGCCATTACTTTTACTGTCTTAACCACTTTTTTCTCGACGATCGGTTCTTCTTTTGTCTCAATCGACAACACATCAAGCTCATGACGTTCCGTCATCCTATTCGGTCTTACTATCGTCCAATTCGATTTGAACCCTTTGCCGGACTCATAATGTCCAGCGTATGAATATATGGATGGATTGTTATTAGCTTGGATTATGTTGTCAGAAGTCAGCAAAATAGTGAGCAGAAAAGTCAAGATAACTCCTACACCAATTTTGTACCACATAACAGTTTGACGCATATGAAAATCTCCCCCTTATTACGAAGGATTTCCATATGCGTCAAATTTCATACATTATTTAAGTGAATGGTATGTGGTGAACTAATCGTAACTACGAGAAAATTTGGGATTTCGATCGCTGTTATCCGCAGATTTCTTGTTTTTATTCCGCTTTAGCGGATGAAATCCGAGGATAAAGGCGAACGCGTTCGCTTCTTAAGCTCCAAATTTCCTCAACGTTACTTTCTTCACCCAATCGGTGAATCAAATTAAAAATCACTAACGCTTCTCCAGATTCAAACTGGTTTCACTTGTCCCGCAATTTAAACATAGCTCAATTTGTTCTAGATGGTATGGTTAGCAATTTCGCTGCGGAGCATTTCGATGACTTCATCCAACGGTTTAGCGCCGAGGTCGCCCTCGCCCCGTTTACGGACGGAGACACTACCGCTGCTTTGTTCACTCTCACCAATAACGAACATGTAAGGTAGTTTTTCTAACTGAGCTTCACGGATTTTATATCCAAGTTTCTCGTTGCGCAGATCACTCTCTGCCCGAATACCACTTGCCTGAAGTTTCTCTTGAACCTCACGTGCATAACCCTCAAAAGCACCCGAAACAGGAATCACCTTCGCTTGAACCGGCGCTAACCATAAAGGTAGGTTACCTGCAAAGTTCTCAAGCAAGAATGCTGAGAAACGCTCCATCGTTCCGAGAATACCCCGGTGTAATACGACTGGACGATGTTTCGCACCGTCGTCGCCGACATATTCTAATTCGAATCGTTCTGGGAGTAAGAAGTCGATCTGTACGGTCGAAAGTGTCTCTTCCTTGCCAAGAGCTGTTTTGATCTGTACGTCGAGCTTCGGTCCGTAGAAAGCAGCTTCACCTTCAGCTTCAAAGAAAGGTAGTCCCGCTTCTTCAACAACCTCACGTAACATCCGTTGCGCTGTATCCCACATTTCATCGTTTGCGAAATACTTCTCCGTATCTTTCGGATCACGGTAAGACAAGCGGAAGCGATAATCATTGATCCCAAAGTCGCTGTATACTTGTTTGATTAGATCAAGTACGCGTGTAAATTCGTCCTTGATTTGATCTAAGCGGCAGAAAATATGAGCATCGTTGAGTGTCATCGCCCGAACCCGGTGTAGCCCTGTCAGAGCTCCTGACATCTCATAACGGTGTTGCATACCAAGCTCAGCAATACGGATCGGTAGATCTCTGTAGCTACGCATATCGCTCTTATATACCATCATATGATGTGGACAGTTCATCGGACGAAGGACTAATTCTTCGTTATCAAGAACCATTTTAGGGAACATATCTTCCTGGTAATGTTCCCAGTGTCCGGATGTTTTATAAAGTTCAACATTACCTAGGACAGGTGTATAAACATGTTGATATCCCAAACGTTCTTCCATATCAACAATATAACGTTCAAGTGTGCGGCGCAGTGTAGCTCCCTTTGGAAGCCAGATCGGCAACCCTTGACCAACGAGATTAGAGAAAGTAAAGATATTCAACTCTTTACCCAATTTCCGGTGATCCCGCTTTTTAGCTTCCTCAAGCAAGTGCAAATGCTCGTCCAACTCGGCTTTTTTAACAAAAGCTGTACCGTAAATGCGCTGAAGCATTACGTTGTCACTATTACCGCGCCAGTAGGCACCAGCAACGCTAAGCAACTTAAATACTTTGATCTTACCTGTGGACGGTACATGAGGCCCCCGACATAGGTCAAAAAATTCACCTTGATCGTAAATGGAAATAATGCTGTCCTCTGGAAGGTCACGAATCAATTCCAGTTTGTATGGATCCTCAAGCTCAGCAAAGATAGCAAGCGCTTCTTCCCGGCTCACATTTCTACGTGTAATCGGTAAATTTTCACCAATAATACGTTCCATTTCTTTCTCGATTTTTTGCAAATCCTCTGGATTAAGGGAATGCTCCAAATCCATATCGTAATAAAAACCATCTTCGATAACCGGTCCGATACCAAGTTTAACTTCCTTGTTACCAAACAGTCTTTTCACCGCTTGAGCTAGCAAATGAGCACAACTATGACGCATCATTTCCAAACCATCTTTGGAATCAAACGTTATTAACTCAACAGACGCACCATCCTCAAGTTTGGTGTTCAGGTCAACTACGACTCCATTTATCTTTCCACCTACCGCATTTTTACGTAATCCACTACTAATTGAAGCCGCTACATCCTCCAAAGTGCTACCTTCTGCATACTCCCGGACCGAACCGTCCGGCAAAGAAATTGATACTGCCATTTTGTTTTCCTCCTATAAAATGATATCTGATCGCCCGAAGCGGACAATACAAAAAGCCCGTCCCGGAAAGGGACGAGCGTTATATACCCGTGGTTCCACCCTCATTCGACTTCTCCACTAACTAGTGGCAAGCCCTTATTCGGCATCGTATAACGGCAATGACCCGGCCTTCCTTAATTGCGTATAGAGTTAGGTAACAGCTCAACTCCATCCGTGTTCAGAAAAGCAGCTACAAAGTGGTAAACCAAAACCGAATCTCAAGGGAATTCCAGCCAAATGTTCCCTCTCTCTGTACAGTTCAATGTCATTGGTCCATATCTTCGTCAACGCTATTAAAGTTTGTTCAAAAAGTCACTATGCATGTAATTATAATGCTATCGTATTCTACCGTCAAGATAAGCTGTCAGTATGTATTAATCCACACACATAAGCTTCCCTATTTAGCTAGCTATACCACTTAATCGCTATGTCTAGCTCCTTGATGTATTAAATTGCACTGTGGACAGAGTAAGCAAAGTTCCACCCTATCGCCAAAAATCCGCCGTATGGTGGAAATAATTACAACCTCCGGGTCACGAGTATGAATCACAATACGGCTAGGTGACAGAGAAATAAGTGTGCTAACAACAATATCTTCCATCTCAAGTTCCTGATCAGCTATTCTTGCCACCACACCACTTACAGCAGAGACGCTTACTGTTGCGAACTCTTGATTTAGAATACTGAATTCACTACCGCGTATATGCATTAGGTGAACCAAGGGTGTCAGTGGTTCTTGGAAGTAAACGAAGTATTGGAGCAATCCAATAAATTCCTCGTACTGTTTATCAAGTAGGTACTCGTCAACAGCAAAGTCTACGGTTTCCTTTAACTTTGACTTATAATCCTTCAAGCGAAAAGTAATAAATCCATCCACATGAAAAGACTTACTTTCCTTTAGATACATGAAACAGGACTCCTTGATCCCCATAATCCGTAGATTTCGTGCCTCTAGACTGTCCTTCCCTGTACCGAGTAGTCTGCTGCTTAACTCTTTGACTGCCTTCAATTGCTCTGGAGAAGATAAGGAGTACTCTGTTGCAATGACCTCCGCGACAATTTTCGCTTCTCTAACATCCACAATATATTTTGCAAGTGCCTGAGCTAATCCCTGTAGCAGCATCACGTTCCATTCTTTCCTCGGGATATCACCTTCACCTATATCATGAACAGCTATTGCAGCTCTAATCAGCTTTCCATCCTGTGTATATGAAGTATCCGTTCGCTCTTTTCCCTTATATAACTCATCTATAGCTCCGTCAATGTATCCGGGTAACAAATTTCCCGACTCCGCAGAATCTAATTTTGCACATATCACAAAAAAATCCATGCACTCGCCCCCTTCCACTTCCTTCTCCAAAGTATATGGTGCGGAGGAAACGGATATACGGGGCGATTCATGGAAAGAAATGCAGTACGTAAAAGTGAAACTCTACGAATAATTATTGTTAATTTTGCATAGTAAAGTCGCGTTCAATCAAACTTCCCTTATCGAATACGCGCAGGATTTCATACCGAGTATTACGCTGTGCAGGAATTTTGCCCGCTTCACGAATGAGTTCGGTAATCGACTCGATGTTAACCTTATAAGTTGCACCTGCAGACGAGACCACGTTCTCCTCAATCATTGTACTACCAAAGTCATTACAACCATATTGCAAAGACAATTTCCCGACCTCTGGGCCCATTGTTACCCAAGAAGATTGAATATTCTTGATATTATCGAGAACGATCCGGCTAATCGCTACTGTTTTCAAATATTCCTCAGGTGTTTGTCTCTCTTGTTTGAGATTTGTATTGTCTGGTTGGAAGGTCCACGGGATAAATGCTAGAAAACCTTCGGAATCATATCCGTTCTGTATACATTCATCTTGGGCATCCCGGACACGCATTAAATGAAGCGCCCGTTCCTCCATCGATTCGCCTAATCCGATCACCATCGTCGCTGTTGTATTCATACCAATACGATGCGCGGTTTTCATTACGTCCATCCAGTCTGTCCAGGAGCCTTTCAGGCGACTGATCTTACGACGTGTACGATCATCCAGAATCTCTGCTCCACCACCAGGCAGTGAGTCCAACCCCGCTGCATGAATTTGACGTACAACCTCTTCAAGAGTGAGACCATCCGAGACTTCCTTCATCTTCATAATCTCCGCAGGAGAGAAAGAATGCATTGTAATGTCTGGGAAACGAACCTTAATGGCCTTGAGCAGATCTGTATAGTAACTGAATGACAGATTTGGATTCGTACCACCTTGCATCAAAATTTCCGTTCCATCTACATCTATTGTTTCCTGAATTTTCTGGAAAATAACCTCATCTGGAAGGACATATCCTTCCTCTGAACCAGGTCTACGATAGAATGCACAGAACCGACAGTAAACATCACATACGTTCGTATAGTTAATATTACGGCCTATGACAAATGTTGTCACTGGCTCAGGATGCTTCCGCTCCATCAATATATTAGCAGTATGTCCCATTTTTTCAACTTCGTTGGATTCGAATAATTGTATCGTATCCTCAAGGGTCAAACGCTGTCCTTGAATCGCCTTATCTAATATATTATCAATTGCAGTCACACGGCCTGCCTCCTTTGTTTCTATATAATGTAAGTATATTGAAAGAAATAATAGTTTATGGCTAATATCGTAACATAATATACACAGAAAAACAGCACCCGAGTCCTAGATCGGGTGCCTGCTATGAAACGAAAATCTCCGAAATACTCAGTTAGTTATTGTCCAATGCATGTTCCAAATCAGCAATCAGATCATCAATATCTTCAAGACCGACAGAGAAACGGAGTAAGCCATCGGTAATTCCCCGATCACTCCGAACCTCCTTCGGCATGGAAGCATGGGACATCATCGCTGGATAAGACAGTATACTCTCAACTGCACCAAGACTAACCGCAACAATCGGAAGTTTTACTGCATTAAGTACCTGCTTCGCACGCTCACCAGAACCAACATCAAAAGAAATCACCGCACCGTATCCAGTAGACTGTTTCTCGTGAATCTCGCGACCCGGATGATTTGGCAATCCAGGATAGAACACCGCATCTATATCACTACGAGAACATAACCAATCAGCAAGTTTACGAGCGCTGATTTCACTGTGTGCCATCCTAGCAGACAATGTTTTCATCCCACGCATTAGTAGCCATGAATCTTGTGCTCCCAATACTGTTCCAAGACCGTTCTGCATGTATTTCAAGTTCCGTCCAAGTGACTCTGTACGCACTACCGCAAGACCGGCAAGCACGTCGCTGTGTCCACCAAGAAACTTGGTTGCACTGTGCAATACAATATCAACCCCGAGCTCAATCGGACGTTGATAGTAGGGTGTCATAAAAGTATTGTCCACAATGCTAAGTAAATTATGTTCCTTACACCAAGTCGCAATTTCCGTAATATCTGTAATTTTCAGCGTTGGATTAGATGGAGTCTCCATATATACGGCTTTCGTATTTGGTTTAAGCGCCGCTTTTACTTGATCTACTTCCGTCATATCAACAAACGTAGATTCAATCCCCATTCGGCTCAGTATCGTTGTCAGTAGTCGATATGTACCGCCGTAGACATCTTCCGTTACAATGATGTGATCTCCGGCAGAGAGCAGCATAAATGTAGTCGAAATGGCTGACATACCACTGGAAAAGGCAAATCCGCGCTTGCCACCTTCTAACACAGCGATATAATCTTCTAATGCTTGGCGCGTCGGATTTCCCGAGCGACTGTAATCATATTCCGGTGGATTGAAAATATCATGGTGATGGAATGTCGAAGCCTGATAGATCGGTACACTAGATGCACCAGTGGTACTATCCACTTCATTACCAAAATGAATCAGTTTCGTATCAAATTTCTTAGCCGATCCTACTGAATTCCCATTGTGCCCCGAACCATCACTCATGAACTAATCCTCCCTCAACCTCGACCCGTGCAGCTTCGAGCGCCCGTCCTAGATCCTCTATCAAATCATCTATATGCTCAATACCAACCGAGAACCGAAGCAAGCGATCATCCACTCCAACTGCTTCACGAATCTCAAGCGGAATATCAGCATGTGTCTGGATTGCAGGGTATGTCATAAGCGATTCAACTCCACCCAGGCTTTCCGCAAAGGCAATCAACTTCAGATGACGAAGCACCGGCTCAACATAACGAGAATCAGTCACTTTAAATGAGAAAATACCGGTGTTTCCGCTCGATTGTTTATTTTGAATTTCATATCCTGGATGTTGTGGAAGCCCTGGATGAAACACTTCTGCAATCTGCGGATGCTTCTCCAGATAATGAGCCATAGCTAGTGCGTTGCTCTCATGACGCTCCATCCGAAGCGCAAGTGTCTTCATGCCGCGCATTAGCTGGTAAGAGTCAGTCGGCCCGAGTACTGCGCCAATAGAATTGTGCAGAAAGGCAATCTCCTCGGAGAGCTTCTCGCCTTTTGTCACGATCAATCCCGCTAGCACATCATTGTGTCCACCCAAGTATTTCGTAGCACTATGAACGACAATGTCCGCACCAAGCTCAAGCGGCCGCTGAAAATATGGCGTGAGTAGCGTATTATCAACAATCGTAAGGATCTCGTGTTTACGAGCCCAAAGCGATACCGCTTCGATATCCGTCACCATCATCAGGGGATTAGTTGGAGTCTCAATAAACACTGCCTTTGTATTAGGTTTACGAACGGTTTCAATGGCATCTAGGTCATTAGTGTCAACATAAGAGGCGGTTACACCATACTTAGACAGAATCTTCTCCAATAAACGGTAAGTCCCTCCATACAAATCGAGCGATACAATCAAATGATCTCCCTGTGAGAATAAGGTGAAAACGGTTTGTAGTGCCGCCATACCGGAACTACAGGCAAATCCTGCATCTCCCGATTCTAATAACGCAGAAGCATCTTCCAACACCTTGCGGGTCGGACTCTTTGTTCTCGCATAATCGAAACCCGTACTCTGTCCCAGCCGAGGATGGCGAAACGCAGTCGCTTGATAGATCGGATAATTCACTGCCCCTGTTACCGGCTCCTCTACTGAACCAATTTGTGCTAACCTGCTCTCGATACGCAACTCTTTATCCGACACTAACTATCCCTCCAGATTAAATGTGATAAATAAATTCGACCTGTTGATCTATATCATAGGGTGTTTCCTGATACACATAGTAATTGAGCCAATTGGAAAATAATAAGTTAGCATGAGCACGCCATGTCGAAGGTGGGGCTAGTGAAGGGTCGTTGCTCGGATAATAATTGACTGGCAGGTCAACTTCAAGTCCTTTCGCGATGTCACGGTCATACTCCCACTTCAGGGAATTAGGATCATATTCTGAATGACCCGTCACGAAAATCTGCTTACCGTCTTTGGTTGCAACAAGATAGATGCCTGCGCCATCCGATTCTGCTAATATTTCAAGTTCAGTAACCGCCTCAATATCCTTGCGGTCAACATCTGTATGACGAGAGTGAGGTACATTAAACATTTCATCAAATCCGAACAACAATTTAACATTAGGAATGTTAATACGATGTTGAAATACACCAAAACACTTCTTCGGTAAGTCAACTTTACGAACACCGAAGTGATGATAAAGTCCCGCTTGGGCAGCCCAACAAATGTGCAATGTGGAAGTGACGTGAGTCTTGCTCCATTCAAAGATTTCCTGTAGTTCTTCCCAATAATTCACTTCTTCGAATTCCATTGTTTCAACCGGAGCTCCCGTCACAATCATGCCATCAAAACGCCGATGCTGAATCTCTTCAAACGTTTTGTAGAACATCTCCAGATGTTCTGCCGATGTGTTTCTCGAAGTGTGAGAACGAGGGTGAAGCAGTACAATCTCCACTTGTAGCGGCGTATTTCCAAGCAGTCGTAAAATTTGAGATTCCGTTGTTTCCTTCGTTGGCATCAGATTCAGAATCGCAATCCGCAAGGGACGGATATCTTGCTTATACGCCCGACTCTCATCCATAACGAAGATATTTTCATTCACGAGCACTTCTTTCGCTGGCAAATGATCTGGTACTTTAATAGGCATAATTTCTTCACTCCTTTTTGACGGTTAGTTGTTGATCCGATTTGGAGAGTATCCGGGTAACAAAAAAAGACCTATCTCGTTAAAGAAAGGTCGTCATCTATTTCCTGAATGCGCCTCTCTCATCTCTCAGAAACCGAGGACCGTAGTGGTCACAAAGAGTTCGGTTCTGCAAGAATTAGCACCGTACGATAAATCGCCGGTTGCCGGGTGTCATCGGGCCTGTCCCTCCACCTGCTCTTGATAAGATTTCGCTTATTAAATTATGACTCAGGGATAAATATCACATTAAAATCCCTTTAAATCACTTTAATGTATAATGCCACTTCCCGTCAAGAACTCTTAACAAAAATATAACACCTCTACTTATTCTCGACCATATACTGGGGGGAAGGAAATAAGATACTTTAAAGCTTGTAACATTTCATCTGGCGGCGTTATACTAGACAAGTGTTTCAAATTCTTAAGGTAAAGAGGTGAACCAGAAAATGGAAGGCGACCCGAGTCCGCAGAGAACTACTTCAGAACAATTGCATAGGAAAGAAACCAGCAGGGCGCTCACGGATAGAATGGGGCTCTTCATTTTCCGGTCACTATTATAGATAGCCTCTTTTTGAGGATGCGACTGGACTGCTGTGTTCTTTCCCTTGCTCTAATCAAGCGTATCCCCGAACTAAACCAACGGGGAAAGGGAGGAAATCAAATGAAAATTCGTCACGTACAAGCAGGCGTATTCACCACTGTCGAAGATATAGAAATTACGACAGTCGCTCCAGAAGAAGGGTTTTACTGGATTGACGCAGACGTAGAAGATTTGGCATTATTGCAGCCGCTCTTCTCGTTGCATGATTTGGCCGTGGAGGACTGTCTTACAGAAGAAGAACAACGTCCTAAGATTGAAACGTATGACAACCATTATTTTATTGTAGTTAATAGCATTCGTTATGACGACGAGGAGATTTTTCTACGTTCGCTGAACCTTTTCCTGGGACGACATTACATCATTACTGTAACGAAGCAGAAGATTAACGAGCTTCGGGCGGTGAAACCCATTCTTTGGGATCAGGAAGTAAACGAACCCGACCGTTTCCTGTATTATCTTATTGACCTTGTTGTTGATAACTATTTTACTGTGGGTGACCGGATTGAGTACAAAATTGAGAAGCTTGAGGAAGATATCCTCATGCATACCAAACGCTCACATCTGAGTGAAATCATCGGACTTCGAAGCGAGATTCTTTGGCTCAAAAAGGTACTCGGCCCACAAAAAGAAGTCATTAATATTTTAAATAAAAAAGATTTGCGTCTAATCGATGACCAATTGCAGAAGTATTTCAGTGACATTTATGAGAATGCTGTAAAAATATCTGAAAACTTTGATACGTTCCGAGAATTGGTGGGCAACTTACGTGAAGCCTATCAGTCAGCCATCGCCAATCGAGCGAATGAAATCATGCGTGTCTTTACAGCCATCACGACGATATTTATTCCCCTTACTTTGATTACTGGTATATATGGAATGAACTTTGATAATATGCCTGAACTCCATGGAAAATATAGTTATTTTATCGTGCTTGGCATTATGATATCTCTCGGTGCAGGAATGTTCTACCTGTTCCGCAAACGTGACTGGATATGAAGGAACCCGATATACCACTCAGGATATACTAAAGGACGAAAGAGCTCCCGAACCTCGGAGATTCTTTCGTCCTTTTTTGCTCATCTAGTTACCTGTACTCACGAATGATCTTAGTCCCCTCTTCCAGAACAACAACGCTATGCTTAGCGTGACAATGGCAACAACCGGTGTCCATATCCCAATACTCCGAAATCCAGAACCATCTAGAAACAATGCCGCGGGATAAAATGCCGTAAAACCGTAAGGAATAATCCATGTCAGTACAAAACGTACCCCTTTTCCATAAATCTGCATCGGATAACGTGCAAAATCATTCATCCCCTGCACGGCATACATAACCGGTAGACTATCGACCATCCAGAAGGATAATGTAGCAAAAAACAAGTTTACTGCTAGGAATATGGCCGCACTTGATATAATCATGACGATAAGTAACATCACTTCTGCTATTCCCCAGTGTAACTCCAAATGTGGGATAGCCGTAAACAACACAATTATTCCCACTAAGAAACTGCCAACTCCGTCCTGTTGAACTCGCTCAGCTATAATTTGAAAGAGTGGATTGACCGGACGTACTAATAATCTATCAAAATTTCCAGGCCGTATATATTGCCAGCCTAACGTCCATAAATTATCGAAGAATGTATGCTCCAGTGACCGACCTAGCATAGCCACCGCAAAAATAAACAATAATTGATAGAATGTCCAGCCGTGAATGGTATCCACATTATGAAATACTAATGCAATGAACAAAATAGATGTTCCCTGCACAAATAAGACAGACATCACTCCGATCAGAAAATCGACCCGGTACTCCATCATCACTTTTATCCGAGCTTTAAAGTATTGCCAATAGAGCTTCGAGTATCTCCGCACGATGATCCTCCCCTTGCGTTTTGTACATATGTGTTAGGTTAGCCCCCGAAAATCGTAACCTTCCGTATCGCGAAAGACCAAGCCAGCCGTATGCCTACAATAATGACAACCAGCCATACTAGCTGTATCGCTATAGCCTGAAGTGCAGCAATCCCCTCAATTTGACCAGTATAGATTGCGACCGGCACATAAACCATCGATTGAAAAGGTAGAAAATTACTGACCATTTGTAACCATGAAGGAAACATAGTAATTGGAACAAGAACCCCAGAAAAGAAAGCCAAAATTGCGTCGCGAAGTACTCTGAGCCCCCATACATAATGCAACCAGAATGCTAAAATTCCTATGATGAGATCGAGCTGTGTTCCAATGAAGATGCCTAATAATGCACTGATAATAAACAATAAGAGCGATAACCATGATGTGGGTGAGTTAATATGTAGGAATAGGAAAGCTACAAGTAATAGCGGAAATGTTTCGCGGATGGTTCCTGATATCTTACTACCTAAATCTAGTGCGACCAATTTGTCGAGCAGATTGTATGGACGCATCAGCTCAATGGCGACACTTCCATCTCGAACTTGGTTGGCAAGTTGTCCACCAACTCCTGACACATAATTTCCTAATAATGTCGCGAGCACAATATAAGTAATCATCGTATCCAAAGGCATATCACTAATTGTAGTGCGGTTCTCATACACTGCATGCCAGAATGCATAGATAATGAGCATTCTCATGATTATCGAAGCACTTCTTGCCCAATACCAAGCTGTGTATGCGGTATCTAGTTGAATTTGCGACTTCGCCATTTCCCAATATTTACGCATCTTCTAAATCCCCCGCTCGTAAATATCCTGCACAATACTTTCGATCCTAGAATCTGCAATCGTTAAATCTCTAATGTGATAAAATCTCAACATCTCAGAAATAACTTCTGCTGCGGTGATGATAAGATTGCTGAATGATAAGCTAACCACTCCCGCTTCATGGGCGGTGAATTCAGCTTTGCCTAATAGAGATTCAGGTAGCGTAAATTCACCTTCTTGCTCCATTTCAAAATGAATGATCCGCTTATGTCCATATCGGTCCTTAATCGATTGGATACTGCCATCGTAAAGGATTTTCCCTTCATCAATGATGATAATTCGCTTACAAATCTCCTCAATATCCTGCATGTCGTGTGTGGTCAAAATGACGGTCGTATTCATACTTCGATTCATTTCCTTAATGAATTGACGGATCTTCACCTTTACTGCTACATCCAACCCAATGGTCGGCTCATCAAGATAAACAATAGAAGGACTATGTAAAAATGCTGCCGCCAACTCGCACCGCATCTTTTGCCCCAGAGACAGTTGACGTACTGGGATTCCGAGCAACGGCCCCAGATCTAACACTTCAGTAAATAGATCCATAGTCTTCTCATATTGATGCTGTGGAATTTCATAAATATGCTTCAGTAAGTCATACGATTCACGAACAGCAATATCCCAGAACAATTGAGTCCGTTGCCCAAATACTGCACCGATATTGGATGCATTGCGCTTTCTTTCTTTGTAAGGGACAATACCACTAACGGTAATTTCACCTGAAGAGGGAGTTAAGATTCCACACAACATTTTAATTGTGGTTGACTTACCTGCACCATTAGCCCCTATGTATCCAACCATCTCACCTTGGTCGATCACAAAACTGATATCATCCACCGCTTTTTTGATCGAATATTTTCGTGCAAATAATCCCTGTACCGCTCCTGATAAACCCGGTTTCTTCTCCACAAGTTTATAATACTTAGATAACCCTTTGACTTCGATCAATACTAGTCCCCCTTAAACCTTCGTGCAAACGATTGCATTTTAAGGCACAAAAAATACTTTTCCTAATCACATTTTCACTCATATTTTACACCTAAGTCATAAAAATACAATGTGAATTTTTATACAAAAAGAGCCAAGCAAGCACAGGGAAATCTCCCGGAACTAGCTTGGCTCTGAGGTCGAGGATAACCTACCCCGCGCTACGGATTGATTCTCTTTGACGGCGATAACGTATGCGAATCAAGCGAAGTTGTTCATATAACTTTTCCAAATTAACTCCTTCTGCCATCTCCTGTCCATATACCCGTTGCAATACAGGTTTCAAAAAAGTATCTCCTATTTCTTCGTACGCCTTCCAGACGGCTGTACGTTCCCCCTCTGGCATCTCCATTAATTCTGTCTCTATTAAATTATCCGTGTTATATCCGTCCTTCTCTAATTCCTCTAGAAGTTCCACGGCTTCTCTTCGTTCAATACCCGCACGTAAAGAAATTTGTTCCACACCAAGACCTTCGTTAATACATTCCAGTACGTTTCTACGAGTAGTGAATTTCTCCATCTCTACTCGGAACTTGGCTTCCTTCTGCTTGTAAAGCCAGGAACGAAATATTTCCTCATCAAGCTCAAGGTCAACCCAACTCAGTGGAAAGGACGTTGATCGCTCAGAAACTAGAGTCAGCTCCAGTAGTTCAGGGCCATATTCTTTCGCCTTATTCTCTCCTACACCAGGCAACTGGAGTAATTCTTCTACTGTCTGCGGGCGGAATACACTGATCATTCGTAGCAACCGGTTACTCGCAATCAGATACGGGGCTTTACGCTCCGAAGAAGCCTTCTTTCTCCGCCATGAGCATAGTTCTAGATATAACGGTTCATTACCATTCATTTCGCTATAGCAAACTAACTTCTGAGCGGCCATACCTCGTCCACGTAGTTCCTCTCTCTCATCCCAAATCCCTTCAACAATCGGTCGAAAGCCTTCACTCATCTTCATAACAAGATGATGGCGATACACATGTAGCATCTCTGACCAAGACACACCTTCGTACCAAATATACTCCTGTTCCTCCCCCTCCATTATTTCATTCCACCCGATCCGCCAGGATCCGTCTTCCTCTCCGATCCACACCTGCGCTGCAACTGAAACGCCTACATTGTCCTTCTTCTCCAAGCTGTTTAAGAACATCACTCGCATAATCCTTTCGCCTCCTTACATGCTTCAGTAACGAATAAGAAGTCAGGTATACGCGTCTTATAAACACGCAAAAAAGCACCCGCTTGCAAATTCGCAAGAGAAGGTGCTTCCTCCGTCTGTATACTGTTATTCCTAATAATAACATTTTTTACTGCGCTGTCAATAATCATGAACATTCCCCACAAGACATGCTTTTCCGTTATAATGACTACAAACCTAACTTTCTCTAGGAGGTATATGAAATGACTGATCCACAGAAAGATTTAGATTTTTTATCCGATAGTACGGAGAGTACCTCCACAAGGTTCGTAACTTTTATCGGTCACTCACTGAAACGATTCGATCTGGCTGTCACCACCACAGGACGTTTCTATGGAAAGAAGCTCGTAGCCGATCTACAGAACGGTAAGACCGCTATCCTTGGTAGCGATGATTTGGATGAAGAAGGATATATAGAGCATGTATTCGGGATCAATGAGGAAGAAGCTAACGAGTTGCGTATTTTTCTATATCAAGTCGTTGGTGAGCCCTATTTTACCGATTAAATGTTACACTTCATCTTGTTCTGAACGAGGACCAAAGAATGCTAGTAAACCAAACGATATCAATACCATTAACCCTGCCCAAACCCATGCTAACTTCATATCACCAGATTCTACCGCCATGTAAATGGCGGTAGGTAATGTCTGAGTTCTGCCAGGGATATTACCTGCCAACATCAAAGTAGCCCCAAACTCACCTAAAGCTCTAGTAAATGCCAATACAAATCCCGTTATTAGCGCGCGACGAGCTAAAGGAATGATAACCCACAATAACAACTGCCATTCGGAAGCGCCCATGGAACGGCCAGCCGCTGCTAAATCACGATCGATTGAGGCAAAACCAGCTTTGGCCGACTGATATGCCAATGGAAAAGCTACCACGCTCGCAGCTATGACCGCTGCCCCCCACGTAAAAACAATAGGAAGTCCCGACATTTGTTCAAATAATCTTCCTATGACACCTCTACGGCCAAACGCTACAAGCAATAGAAAGCCAACTACGGTCGGGGGTAAGACCATCGGTAACATAATCAGTGTTTCAATAACCAACTTACCTCTAAATCTTCTCCCTGTCATTTTCCATGCAACATACCCCGCCAAGATAAAAGCAATCAGACCTGCTAACGAAGAAACTTTCAGGGATAATACTACAGGTGACCAAAACTCATTGGGATACATATTTCATTCCTCATTCCGGTATGGTAAACCCATACTTTACAAATACATCTTGGGCTTCTTTACTTTGCAGAAATTGCAGTAATTGCTCTGCCTCACCGTTGTGTTTAGTCTCTGCGATAATGCCGGCAGGATAAAGAATGGATTTATGTTTAGATGCATCTATTTGAAATGCCATCTTAACTTTGTCTGATAACAAAGCATCCGTGAGGTAGACAAAACCCGCATCCGCATTACCAGACTCTACATAAGTCAGCACTTGACTTACATCCTTAGTAAACACCA
The DNA here is from genome assembly GCF_003994475.1 of Paenibacillus anaericanus. Lineage (GTDB taxonomy): Bacteria > Bacillota > Bacilli > Paenibacillales > Paenibacillaceae > Fontibacillus > Fontibacillus anaericanus. Next base: position 89,435 of record NZ_RZNY01000009.1, read on the forward strand.
TTTTGGGTTGTAATTCTTCCCATAACCCCTCACTCTCCAAGGTTTCACGAGCATAAGTACCTGCTGGTACAACCTCCGGTTCACCAACCGCTATATTATGAATAGCAACGTCTTTTAGGTTTTCCAATTGATCTGGTATCCCCTCTGCGTCACTCTTTACGATAAGGACAAGACTATTCAATAACAAAGATATACTCTGATCCGCCAGAACTAACTTTTTATCAATCAACGCATCCATTTGTTTCTTTCCTGCGGATAGGAAAAGATCGACTGGTGCCCCTTGTTCGATCTGCTTCTGCAACGACCCGGAGGCTCCAAAGTTATAAACTAACTTAATACTGGGATTCAGGTCTTCAAATATCGGAGTAAGCTCCTCCAAGCTGTCTTTCAAGCTTGCAGCTGCCGATACCGTCAAAGTAATAGTATTCTGCTCGGTAGGCTCGACTGTACTATTTACTGTTGCTTCTTCACTTTTACCACAAGCGGTAATTAACAGCCCAAACATAAGTATAAGAATAATAGCAAACCTCATTTTTTTACTGTATATTGAATCTTGAAGCATGTCTCCACCCTCTTTTGGTATAATTTCTCATTATTATATTATATCTAGTATGGTTTGTATATAATTAGATATAACTAGTTAAACAGGAGGAGCCTATGAACGATATCACCTATACAACTGAAGAAGTTGCCAAACTACTCAAAGTATCCAAATTAACCGTATATGACCTAATTAAAAAAGGCGAGCTCCCTGCCTACCGCGTTGGCAAGCAAATGAGAATTGATGCTCTTGACTTGGAGCAGTACAAATCAAATACAAAGAACGACGGACTCTCCCGCCAGAGTATATCTAACGATGTTACGATGGGCGTAATCCCACCAAATTCTGCGCTCGATCCAACAAGTGGAGTAGCACAGTCCCAAAGAACTCTAGTTATCACGGGTCAAGATCTCAGTTTGGATTTGCTGGCAAGACATCTGGAAAAGATGGCCCCGACTTACCGATCGTTACGCTCCCATGACGGGAGCCTCGACAGTCTGATCTCCATGTACCGTGGACAAAGTGACATCGTAAGCTCCCATTTACTAGATGGTGACAGCGGTGAGTATAACATTCCCTATGTCACCAAAATATTAGCCGGTCATTCTTATATGGTCGTAAATCTCCTACAAAGGATTGCCGGATTATATGTCCGTAAAGGGAATCCACACAACTTACAAGAATGGAGTGATCTGAGTAAGCCGGGGATCACTTTGATCAATCGCGAGAAAGGATCTGGAGCAAGGGTACTGCTTGATGAGCAGCTTCGGATACATGGAATTGACCGCAATCTGATTAAAGGATATGTACAAGAAGAAACCGGTCATATGGGAGTAGCTGGACGGGTTTCTGCAGGAACCGCCGATGTCGGGGTAGGCATACAGAATGCAGTTTCATTGTTCAACGAAGTGGAATTCATACCACTTATAAAAGAACGGTACGATCTTATCGTATTAAAGAAGCCGCAAAATATAGAATGGATTGCTCAACTACTGCAGATATTACGCTCTTCTGAATTCCGTCAGGAACTTCTGTCCATTCAAGGCTACGATTTGTCTCTGACTGGACAGGTCCTATACGAAACCTAACAACAAAGGGTGTCCCAGTGCAGATCATTCTGCACTTGGGACACCCTTTTTATTACTTCGAAACTTGAGCACCAAAAATGAGTGTATTGCTTAACAATCGACCTGCAGGAGTCAATACTTTGCCACCACCATAAAGGGCTGATGAGGCACCACCATCTAGATTCATGGCCTGCTTCGCTCCCAGTGACTTCATAATTTCAGCCCACTGCTTCATAGTTGCACCTGAGACGGTGGCTAAAAGTGTAGATCCGTCCGGCATGATCGCGATACCACTACGTGCAGCCGAGCCCGTTAATATTTTCGGATCCTTGAATCCTTCATTAGCGGCATCAAGCGATACTTTGCCATCCTTCACTAGACGCGGGCCTGCACCAACAGCTGCTATAACCTCTTCCCAAGGAATTAGATTTCCCAAAGCATCCTTGTACGTAAAGGTCCGCTCAACTTCACTATCTATGACAAAACGTTCAGCACTACTCTGTTCTGTTCCACTAAATACAATTACATAACCATTCGCAGGAATTGATGCATTATTATTATTCTCGTTCTTCGTTACCTTGCCTTCAACAATAGTGACAGCAATACCACCAGAGAATCCTACTTTGGTTCCTCGATCAGGTGTGTACATGATGCTAACATTACTTCCTTTGGCTGGTTCGCGATTCAAGAAAGTCACATACCAACCAAGCGTTTTACCATCAGGTTTCTTAACTTTTCCTTTGATCGAAGTACGCAGTGTGTCCATTAATGCTGTACCGTCTGCCAGATATCCAATGACCGTACCGTATCCACCATTATGCATAAAGCGGCCACCCGCAATTAAGGTACCATAAGGATCTGGTGGACCACCATAAGCTTCGAAGAATGCTCCGTTTATTGCGGCTTCACCCTTATATCTAGAAATGATTCCCTCAAATTTCTCTGTACTGCCTACCTGCCCTTTAGCCAGTCCGACGGTAACGGGTGTACCCTTTGGAATCTGAACCGTTTGAACAGTGAAATTCTTGTTGCCTACCTTCACTTTCTTAGTTGCGCTTTTTATCCCCGAGTTGGATGCTGCTAGAGTAATATTGCCACTCTCAAACAACTGTCCTAAGAAAACCAGGAGTATCAAAGCAATTAGAGTTTTTCTAAATCTTCCAGATTTACTTGTCAAACTACTGCAACTCCCATCCATGAACATACGCTTGCCATCTCTAATTCTTCAAACTTAGAGACCACTTGAACCGGGTTAAGCTCGAATCGACAGGTATCTGCATGACATACAAGTTCAACATCACACCGAATCCGGGCAAGCCCTCTACAAAGCTCCAGCATCTCAAGATCAACTTCAATTTTGGTGCGGACTGATTTGGTCAGCTTATCCAAGTTATCGAGAATCCCCTCAACTGATCCGTACTCCTGTATCAACTTCATCGCTGTCTTTCCTTTAAATTTCTTCTCGAAATCCAAAGGGAAATAAACCACTTCGGCAGGACGGTTTAACTTCAACAGAGTCGGTCTCTCTTCCCTTTAACGGAATTGGTGTAGATCAAAATTAGTTCCGTCTTAAGGTTCATTTTCTGTAATACCCTTTCCTTTCAAGCGCGAGGTTCATCGCCGCGTTTTTCTTCTGCTTCGAATTCGGCTTGTGATGCTTGTTACGAGGAAATAACGCTTGCCACCCACTGCTTTCATGCCATTTTTCTCGCAGAATGAGATTAGTCTATCTACGCCATGTTCACAAGCCTCAAGGACGAATAAATAGATATGAACATCTTCAATGCTTCTTAGCTTAGTTTTCGGAAAATGATCCATAAATTTAATCAGGAACTTCTCCATCGTCTCTCCGGTTCCAATCATATCGTCTACAAAAATGTAATTATTAACTTGCAACAAATCAAAATCTTCTTGCACCTCATAGCTCTTGCGTTTGACTCCAAGAAGCCGTTTCTCTTGCTTCACAATCCGTTTATTTATGTCTTTAGCAACTTCCGGTTTGTCTTTGATTGACTCTCCTAAGGCTTTTATTTCATTCTGAATCTTACCTTATTCATCGACTAACACCTCAAAATTCGGTACACATTTCCCCTGCCTTTTTAAATAAAACACGGCATTATCCAGGCAGACGTGCTTACTCAACATTCCGACGAATTTCCCTTAGTACATCTCATGGGAACTCGTCTTCCGATTATCCTTTGTAATGGGAAAAAACCTGGAATCATCGAAGAGCTCCTTATTCGAAGCATAATGGTTTAACAATCTTTGCTCGTAAAGGTACTTCAATTGCCCGCCAACTCTCGCCTCGCTATAATATTCGAAATGTTCGAGTAGATGGAGCAATATATTTTTGACTTCATCAGAAGGCATTTGCATTAACCATCGTGCAATTCTTTCCTCCATCTCATTACGTTTCTGAGGGTCCAATATTCACCATTTATCACACAGTCGATTGTTTAAAGCAACAATATCCATTAATAAGCCCACTTTGTGTTAAAATCGATTCTATTGGATATTATTCGACATTTTCCATCCAATTCCTCCAACCCTGTTTTTGGTGACACAAAATTAATTTTGAGCACGCATGGAGATGCATATTTTAAAAGAGATCCTACATAATAAGATGATTCCCAACGTCCCACCCACTTAAGGCTGCGCCAGCAGTCCGGCCGCGATGTGGTTAGTCGGTGCGGATGTGTCCGCTGAATGTTGACTGCCAAATGCCTCGATCGAATCCGCTTCTAACTGATTCGGCCTGACGGAGGGGCGGATGCTCCGAAGCCGGAATATAGTGTTAGTTGTTGTCCTTAGCAGGGCTTCTTCGATTGTACTTGCAGCTTAATGAACCAGTCTGTTCCCAGGCAAGGAACGTTCCATTGCATCTTTGATTCTACTTGCCACCTTGTGTTCATGTTAGTTGCCGTAGGAAACGATCCACCTTCTTGACCCAGCCGCGCCCAACTTATTCTAGAATCCGTAGAGGATTCTTCCGCTTCTGATCTGCCTTTAATCTTGACTTGTTATTGATCTTCCCCGCTGTACTTAACGTCATTTTAGCAAATTCCGCGCCAGAAACATCTATTGGTTTGCATGAATCTCATTTTTTCATTTTACAATCCATTTCCTCAGTCAAATATCATATTGAAACTCCTCATTTCTAAATAGTGTAATATGTATTCATCCATTATTGCAATTAATAGTATACGGAACAGGGAGATCTACAACGAAGAAATTAAATCAGCAGCTAGCGCCCTAGATCCACTCATACCCTTTATGAATTTAAAAGCTCCCTCAGAAGACCAATCGATGAACCTTAACCTTTTAACATCTTTGAAAATACGCTGATAATTTTTATGTTTGAATTCCGAGGAGGGTATTCTCAATATTATTTCAGCCCCTAGAATAGCTAGGGCATTTAAACAAACTATATGAGTAATGCGAAAAGCCTTATAATCTAACCATTCAGTATTATATTGCTCTTTTACTGCATTAAAGTAGGTTAACGAAAGCAGTTGTTCTGGCTTAAACAATAGTTTTAATACTTTATATAAATTTTGAAGTGTAACATGCCTTCCAGAATTACGTTTCCCAGTTAATGTTCCAATGAAATGAAACGGGCTATCTCCTCTAATAATAAGCTGAATAGCCACCCAGCTAATGTCATCTGAGTTTCTTTTTAAATACTTACTTAACGATGCGCCAATCCCTTTTGCTTATGTAGATGCCTCATCAAAAGTGATCTCATCGATAAAATAAATACTATTTTTCTGAATTTTACTAAAAATGAGTTAAAGACAGTTTCAAGTATAATAAAAGATATACATTCACTAGCTAATAGCAAATAACGCCATCCTAGGGATGGCGCTGGGCGCTATTTACACTTGGAAACAATATATTAACTTATCAACTTTAGTAATGAGGTCATTTTATACTTTTCAAACAAATCCGAAGCTGTCTCTAAATTAACTCCCCATAAACATTCATCAAGGGAACAATCAATAGGTACTTCTGTATTTATTCGAGCAAGAGTTCTTGAAAGATGAAGCATTTCCAGATCCGCTTCAATTTTTTCCTTAACACTTTTCGGCAAATTTTCTAAATTTTCAAGAATGCCATCTATTGAGTTATATTCCGTTAATAGCTTTAATGCTGTCTTTTCTCCAATGCCCTTGACCCCTGGATAATTATCGCTTGTATCTCCGGTGAGTCCTTTCATCTCAATAACCTGAAACGGTTGAACACCCTTATCATGTTTTAAGAAGTCCAGATCATATATTGCATAATTTGATCTGCCCTTCTTCATAATAACAACATGAATTCGTTCGTCAACTAACTGCAGCATATCCTGGTCCCCTGTAAGGATATACACTTGACCTAAACCACTGATTTTTTGTGAGATTGTACCAATGCAATCGTCTGCCTCGAATCCTTCCAGTCCTATATTAGGGATTTTTAGAGCTGCCACAATATCCTTCACTAGAGAAAATTGAGGGATTAAATCTTCTGGAGCATCTGGTCGATTTGATTTATAATCCGCAAATAACTCCGTTCGAAATGTCTTTCTTCCCATATCCCAACAGCAAACAACATGAGTAGGACTAAACTGGTTTACCGCATCAAAAAGATACTGTAAGAATCCATAAATCGCATTAGTAGGTGTACCATCTTCAAGACGCCGGGGACTGTAAGACTGTGCGAAGTAAGCTCTAAATAATAAAGCCATACCATCGACTACAAGTATTTTATTATCGTTCATAAAGTCGCTCATCCTTTAGTTTATTATCTAACCTCTATTCTAATACGCTTAGTATATAGTGGCAATGTTAATAAATGCGAATAATCAAACGCTTCATGTCTCTATTTAAAATGATATATTGTTCATCATAAGGATATTACTTAATCGTTGACACTCTCCTGTAACTATTTTTATTTGGTGGTCTAACTCTTGTTTTTCTTCATGATGAGAATCTCTAAATACCTTCAATCTAATTTTAAATTCTTCATTTTTCTCAGATAAGATATTATTCGCATGTTTAAGCTTCTCTAATTGTAATTCTAATTTGCTATTTTCTTGAGCCAGACGGTCATTCTCTTCCTGCTTTAATTTTGTAAGGGTCTGTTTCTCAATCTCATTCTTATTATAACGAGTACTACATAATAACTATACAAAGCCTTTTAACATTGTTTGTTCATAGAAGTAACTTCTGTAATTCTATTAGGAAATGACCTCATTAACCAATACATAACTCTAATTTCAAGTGGTATGCAATTCGAGCCATCCTTCATTACCCGATCGAATTGTTTTACAATGTGTAAAGGAATCAATTTTTCAGCTTTCTTTCTTGTTTTATGCGGAAATGGGTTGATTCGTTTAACCTGTGACTTGTCAGGAAATTCAGGGAATTCAGTCATTTTTGCAAAAAAATCTATAATCCCGTAATAATATTCACGACAAGTCTTTAATGATTTCGTATCATCTTGACGCAAATATTCTTCATATGAATTCATAATTTTTTTATTGACATTTTTCATTATGCTCGCAACATGGCCATTTCGAGTGATGAGGATTTTAACGAACTACAGGTTCCGGTCCCTCTCTGTTAGCTGAAATAATGCTTGTTCCAGCACTTCATGCTGTGTGTGAATTCATTTCCTGTTGCCTTCAAAACCGAGGCTATATCTTCTGTAGCACCCAAGAACATATGCTTAAATCATCGGCTTTTTTTACGGATGTAGTCCAAGCACACATGCCTCAACGTATACACGATATACGAAGTTATTTGGTAATCGTTCAATGTCCATAACAGGGGAATTTTCGGAATGAGTTTCGAAAAAGCGTCCTGAATCAGGTCATCGACCATTCCATAATCCCAGATGATACTGTGAGCTTGTTTTTTCAACAACGGGTTATATTTTTCATACAGGTGTGCGATATACGCTTTGTCATCTTGATCTTCTATAATCGTCAAGAAAAAAGAAGCAATGAATCGTCCCCTTGATTTCCCGCTCATGCCGTTTGGTGTGCAGGTTTATGAACGTGTATTTGCTCCTGTGCATGAAAAAAGAAGCACTACCCGGAGGCAGTGCGCGGCTGCATCAATATTTATTTCCGCCCAATCCAATCCCCTCTTATCAATGGCCATTCGGAATTGCATTTGCCTTCTTAATTTAGCAATGTCTCTTTGCTTTAAATGCCTCTACACATTCCAACCCCAGACTTTGCGAACCAAGCGGAGATGGCTTGTCCCCGTAGAAACCGTGAAAATACGAGTCGCCAGTCTTGATCAACCCGTACTCGTGCTCCAGGGCTCGCGCTTTTAGCCTTGTCCAATGGAGAGTGATCCGGATGACTGACCTCAATGCCCTGCAACCCAGTCTCTGCCCACTCTGGCACCGCCGCATAATTGTTGTCCATCTGGACCGGGATGCGCCAGTACAGGAACCACTCCGGCGGTTAATACTGCAATCTCGAACCATAAGTCCAGCGCATAATGCAGATAAGGATTCGCAAAAATCGGCGAAATCAATGCTCCCTGAAGAGTATCGGATTCTGTCGGTTCCCACGTGCCCTGTTCCATAACCACGGCTTTCAGAAAGCGCCAGATTAACCCCAAGGAATTATGAGCCATTCGTGATTGACATTCTTGAAGATAATATACCATTATATTCTATTTTTATATTTTTTGTACTTTTAGCCTACTCCTGTGTGTAGAAAATGTGTCCTTCTATTAACCAACTTTGATAAAATCAGCAGTAGCACAAACAAAACCACAACGGAAATGAAAGGAACGGTGAGCATTTTGGAAATACCCCCGTAGGATTCATAACTCGAGTAATAGCTGCTGAACTCGGCCATCTGCACGGGTAGAAAATTACCCAGGTAATGCTTCAGGAAGAAAAGCTCAGTCATCTGAATGGCGTAAGATACGGCCATGATGAATAACAATACGGCGTAGCTAGTATAAACCTGTGTGACTAATACGCTGACCAATAAGGTAATCCCTGTCATCAGTGAGATTGCCACATATCCAATGACTAGGTTGATCAAAAACTGCTCTAAATAATTCACCTCAACCATTGATAAAAAAAATTGTGGACTACTTTGTATAGGCAAATCCGCTCCTTGTAAACCGTACATAAAGAATATTGGCGTAATGTAAATCGCCACCGCCGCCAGATAAAGCAATGAAGAGAGTTGGAAGGCGTTGATGATCCGTATCCTACTCAGCTTAAGTTTCCCAAACCTCGTGGATTTCACCAGTCCGTCCACGCCCAAGGTCTCGTCTTCATTAAAAATTGGGACCAGTACAATGGAAATGAGAACCAGGACAATTAAAACACACTGGCTCATCCCTGAGTTAACGTTCTTCCAGCCCTCAGCATAACCCATCCGGATAGGTTCGGAGAGAGAAGCCGCTGCAAAAGTCCCGTTGCTGTTTCCTTCCCTAGAACTCCCCTCTTCCTCCTGTACACTTCTGATGATGCCTGCCCTGTCCTGATAGAATTGTTCTACTGAGACATCCCGTATTCCAGTCCAGTCCCAGCCATACACTTGGATAATCATATCCAAGGCTGGCAAATCTGCAACATCCGCTGTATTCCTGTCTTCTGGTAGGCTAAGTTCTCTGTATTTTTCCAAAATTTTGTTAATCTCATCTTCATCCAATACCTCCGGCTGATAGAAATACCGGTATTCCGTCCCATCTGTTACCTCATATCTTGCCTGATTTAAATAACCTGTTTTGATCGTGTCTAAGTTGTAAAAGGTAAGGATCAGAAACAATGCCAACAAAAAACCGAATACGTTTATGTTTAGGATTTTACTCCTGTTTAATTTTGATAAGTAGCTCATGATTTCACCTACCTTCCTCTACTGTAAATAATATCTTCTCATCCATATAGAGATACCGATTCGAGATAAGAGAATGTACACAGTACCCAGAAACAGGGCGACAAAAACATAAGGAAACACGGTATTACCCACAAAATATAATTTCTCTATGGCTATAAGATTATTGATAAAGTTCTGGGGCATGAAGACCATCACTTTTTCAATCAGCGCCCCCCTTCCCATCTGATAAGTATTGACGAGATAAAAATAAATCAGTGAAATTGCTAATACCAGTTTCCCTCTTTTAAAAATCACGGACAAAAACAGGATAAGATGAGTCACGACGAGGGTGGAATAGTATCCCATGGCAATATAGAGTAACGCCTCTTGAAGCTGATTCATGGAATAAAATGTAATCGTTCCGATTTGAACCGAAGAGTCCCAGCCGTGCAGCGTATAGACTACAGCAACAAACAGCAGTACGATCGCAATATACGCAAAATAGGCTATCGTAGAAAAGACACAGGCGGCACCAAGCTTATAGCTGAGCAGCTTCCTCCGGCTCTCCTTGGTGGATAAGGTCACCTTGTCAATTCCTTTGCTTCTGTTTTTGGAGAATCCCTCGCATAGGATAAAGGCTAAGAACATAAAGAAAAGGTAGATCGTATTTAATAAACCTATTTTCAGGTACTCCCAGCCGCTATCGTATTTGAATACAAATGGGGTGGATACTTTTTGCATCTTCTGGGATATGATTTCGATTTGTTCCTCTGTATAAGGAAATAGATTTTGTTCATTGGATAAATATTCGGTAAAGCTGCCCTTCCAATCCTCATAAAAGCTGGCGAGCTGCTCATTGGTTAAATTTAAGCTGTTATCGAGCACACGGTACTTTTCATATGGAAAATTCAGTTCCCAGTTCAGCATATCGTGAGGAAACATCAATTTTTTGCCCAGCTTGCGGTCTGTATCCACTTCCCCCTCAATATAAGGTTTGTCCACACTGTTTTCGTAGTTCTGTTTCATTTGTAATAAATAATCTGTCGTCATCGTGCCCTCAACCGTTCGCTCCCTTAAAATATCCCAGCCCCCAATGCCGCTATGTATGGTTCCCTCATCATCCAAGACATCGATACTCCGGGCGGTTTGAACCAAAGGGATCAGAATAATTGTGAGAAAGAGTAGGCTGATAATCGCCGTATTTTTATTTAGTATTTTTTTCAGTTCCAGTGAAATGAAATTACGCATGGCTCCCACTCCCTAAGTAGATGTAGTAATCTTCCAGCGTGGGCTCGCATTCGATTGCGCCTGATTCCTGTTCTCCCAAGTACCGTACACTAACAGCGTTTTCTTCCTGCCGAATTCGTACGATCAGGTGTTCCTTCTTAAAGGAGGCAAGCCGCTCTCTGTCCATCTCCTCGGTGAACACTTTTCCTTTAATCCCGGATAACATCTTTTGCACATTACCTTGCTCTTTAATTTTGCCCTGATTTAGGATGATCACATTGGTGGTGATTGCTTCGATATCCGAAATAATGTGGGTAGAAAACAAGATGATCTTGTCCTGTCCCATTTCGCTTATGATGTTTGAAAAACGGATTCGCTCATGGGGGTCAAGCCCAGCGGTGGGCTCGTCAAAAATTAATATCTTTGGATCGTTAATGATGGCTTGGGCAATGCCCACCCGCCTTTTCATCCCTCCGGAAAAGGTTTTGACCTTTTTATTAGCAACTTTCTCCAGGTTGACAAACTGTAATACCTCTGGAACTTTGTGCTTCAGTTCCTTTTTTGACAACCCCTTCAGTGCTCCCATATATTCCAGATATTCTGTTGCCGTAAACGCGGGATACACCTCGAAATCCTGGGGAATATATCCCACAAGACTCCGGTAGTCGTCGTTCATATGGAAGATATCCTTGCCGTTAAAGGTAACCTTGCCACTGGTTTGATGGTCGATTGCCACAAGAATTCTCATCAAGGTGCTTTTCCCTGCCCCATTATCTCCCAAAAGTCCGTACACGCCTTCAGGCAATGTAAAATTCAGTTCATCGATTGCCCGTTTCGTTCCAAATGTTCTTGTTACATTTTCCGCTTTAATTTCCATCGCTAATTTCCTTTCTCAACTGATATACGTCTCCTTCTGAGAGAACTTGCCAGTCCTCTCCCGCAGACGTTCTCCCTAGCAAGAGGTTGGTATATGCTCCGTCCAGCTTTTTCACTGCCCATGCCACCAGGTTTTCATCTTCAAATCCTGCTATGATACCTGATTTTTCTTCTGCATATAGAATATTTTGGATTCTCGGATCAGAAGTGCTTCCTCTGGTGCCATTGTCTGCCGGCTCGGGAAACCGATCCGAATTTTCTCTCATGTATGCATCAACAGTTTTGTAGATACCTATATAATCATCGATAGACAAAGTCGGAATTTCTATCGTTGGCCTAATTGATGACCCTGTCCTTCCTTCCTCCCGATAAGTTCTTTCATTACTTTTTCTATCTGCATCAAGTCGTTTGTCCAAGGCAATATCCTCAAAAGTCCTCTCATCATCTAGCGTTGCATCCTCTGGGGGTTCCTCATTGCCCGGATTCTCATTCTCTGTCTTTACATCCTTCGGATTATTATCTACAGTAATTAATTCCTTTGAGATGGTTTTGTTTTCCTGCATGCTTACATATTCTGAGTAGCTACTTTGATTTTGGAAGTAGAGGCTTCCTCCAATTAAAATGGATATAGTTAATGCAATCATGAAGATTTTTCTCACTGAAATACCTCCGTTTTCATATAGGTTTAGCTTTTTTGACGCAGCAAACATGTCCGGCGCGACAGCTTCATCATATCGGAACCGAACAGTTATTTTGAAATTTGTCCTTTTATCAAAACCTTGATCAAAACGAAGGAAGCCTTATAGGGATTCGGCCATCTTGATCAATTGTTCGTCCTGGATTTCGGAATCACGGGAGTTGAACATATACATGACCCCGTTGATTTCCACAGAAACCGCGCCTTTGCCTACAACTGCCTCATAGCCGTTAATCTTTATTTCCTCGGCATCGTCAAGGTCTGCTTCAAAGGCGGTTGCTTCGTTCATCAGCCTGAGCTGCAAAGAAATATCTTTGACCCGGTCAGTTGCTGAAATAAACACTCGCATACTCGCTACCTTTTGCCAACTTTCCCTGCTCGTCGTTGAACAACCTAATCCGGTCAAAGGCATAGCCTTCCGGTAGATAAGAGGGCAGTAATAAATCAAGGGCCAGATAGAATTGGGCTTCCTCCAAATCCGGTAATAGGCTTCGTATATTTCCTGAAACTCGCCGGCATCAATCACGGATTTTCTTTTTTCCTTTTCAGCCATACTTTCTGCTGTCCATAGAGGACTCCATAGATATCTCCTTTTGCAAAATGAAATCAACACTGCGCAATGTAATCATCCACTTAAGTAATACGAAAAAAAGTTCATTCCATTACAGACTTTTTCAAATTTTTTTTTCGTACGCTTCTCTTTACATAGGCTCCAAAGAATCCAGGAAAAGGGCGGCAGACACCATATGAGTATAAAAGATTGCAGTTGCACTAGTTCACCTAGAGATATTTTAAGCGCAAAGTGCTTTCCCTCTTGTAGGTCCACTAGAAGGGTTTAGCTATCGTGACATTGGAGAAGGGAATAAATCGAAAGAGAGCGTCAAATAGCCCCCACCTAGCGATGAGAGCGCGCTTCAAGTATGCTATGGTTGTATCTTCTTCATGCGGCAATCCACTGGGAGTAAGGCCGACCAAGGCATGAACGGCTCGAGCTAATATTGAACACACGATTCAGAATCACTGCAAACTCAGCGCGTGTGATAGGAATGTTTGGTCTAAACGTACCATCTTTGTAGCCATTAATCAGTTGCAATTAATAGAAAATACCGATCGTCTTTTCAGCCCAGTGCCCTTTAATGTCAGCAAAATCTATCGTAACATTTGCTTCCTTTGCTTCCGTTACTTTGGATTCAATCGTATTTATTAAATTGACTCCATTAACAATACTGCTGTTAAATACACCTACCTTAGGCTGTAGAGAAACAGGTGTCTGTTCCGGATCAGGTGTCGTAGTAGATGTCGCAGCCGTTGAAGATGGCGTCGATGGATTACTGCCATTGGACGGGTTGCTCGGCGTCACAGAATTAGAGGCGTCGGAAGCCACGTTGCTGCCCGCGCTATTGACGGCTTGCACCGTAAACGAATACGTAACTCCGTTGGATAGACCTGTTACCGTGATCGGGCTCCCCATCCCAGTTACGGTAATATTCCCCGGCATAGCAGTTACCTCGTAGTAAGTAATGTCGCTTCCGCCATTCGCCGGGGTAGTGAAGCTTACTTTTGCTTGTTCATTGCCAGCTACTGCGGTTACGCCCGTTGGAGCCGATGGAGGCTCATTTGATTATATCGATAAAAATGGTATCGTAACGAATAGAACAGTCGAACCCTATGTGCTTCATTTCAGCGAAACGAGCTGATAAAAATAAAGCATTTAATTGTACAAAAAAATCACACAGCGACAGACTAAGACTTTTATTTTCAAGTCTTAGTCTGTTGCTGTTTTCATTGAACTAAACGTCCAAGTTTATATATCTTAACCTATAAGAAACGATGAAGGGAGCTGGTTTAAAACATACCATATTGAATGGCTAAGCTCCGAGTCAACGATCACAACTTCTTTTGCCTTTAGCCTACCAGTGGTTGTTACAGACCAATAAGTAATGTTTGTGCGTTACTTCCCAGCCCGTTATCATCTCAATTCCACTTGTAGACAGAATTAATAGTTAGTCCTCATCAAAAATCCCCGTAATGAATTAACATTCCGGGGATTAATTTTCCTTAAATTTCAGTAGAAAACTTTTATAATAATCCCATTTAAACTTGGGATTATTATAAATACAAGCCATTTCACTAATTATTTTAATTATCCCATTAATTCGAGGGTACATAATCTCTGAACTGCCCACTACGGAAGGTCTTGCCACCCAAATCCCAACAACATGCTATATGGGTAGGATTAAATTTTTGTACAGCGTCCCAGAAATAGCGCATGAATCCATAGACAGCATTCGTAGGGATCCCTGCTTTTGTACGTCGAATGTACCCTGTTGCAGCCGAGGCATAGTACGCACGAAACATAAGCGCCATTCCATCCACCAACAGGATTTTCTCTTGATTGTTTTGCTCGAAAGTCACTTCAATCGCTCCTTGATTATAAGTTCAATACTACTTCCATACCTGCTCATATTCTGCTTCTTTGAAACCTACGGTAACGGTCTTCCCATCACTTACGATGGGACGTTTAATAAGCATACCATTACTAGCTAGCAGTGCTATTTGTTCCTCACGAGACATCACAGGTAGCTTGTCCTTTAGACCTAATTGTTTGTATACTTCACCATTTGTATTGAAGAACTTCTTCAGTTCAAATCCACTAAGATCTATCATTTTCGAAAGTTCTATTTCTGTGGGAGGTGTCTCCATGATATGCCGGGAATCCAATTTATGTCCCTTAGCCTCCAACCATTTCATAGCATTACGACAAGTGCTGCATTTCGGATATTGATACACAATAAGTTGACTCATATAAGTAATTCCTCCTATTGTTATAGCTGATAAGCACGAACTAAGCTTCATCCGCCAGTATTATTCTCATTTGTTCCATATCATTAGGAAGTGGAGCCTGAAACAGAAGAGGTTCCCCCGTAATCGGATGCCGAAACCCTAGCTCACAAGCGTGCAAGGCCTGACGGGGAATTAAATTATCTAATGTTAGTACAGCCTCTCTCTCCAGAACATCCTTCGATTCCAGTTCAAGCATTCGATACATCTTATCGCCAATCAATGGGTGCCCTATTGAAGTCATGTGTACACGGATTTGATGAGTTCTTCCTGTACCCAATATGAGTTCTACTAGTGCTCCCCGCTTATAGCTGGCCATCGTTTTGTACCATGTTAGTGCCGGGTATCCTGTTTCGATCACTATTCTCCGATGTGGTTCTGCTGGATCTCGGTCAATCGGGCCATCAATGGCACCTTCCTCTGGTTCCGGACAACCATGAACTAGTGCCACATACTTCTTCGTCACCTGACCTGCTATCAATTGCTCCGAGATATGTTGATGTACATAGGCGTTCTTGGCAATGGCAATAAGACCACTCGTGTCCTGATCCAAGCGATGCACGGGGCGGAAGCGAAACATTTCGCCTTTTTCCTGCCAATAATAAACAATCCCATTAGCTAATGTCCCCGTGTAGTGTCCATTAGTCGGATGAACGATGATACCAGGATCTTTATTTACGATCAACAAAGAGTAGTCTTCAAATACTATATTAAAAGGAATGGGCTGCGGTAAGATATCCTCCGAAATTTCTTTTTCTAACGAAATAGCGACAACATCCCCTGCATTCACGTTCACACTAATATGGACCCTTTCACCATTCAAGGTAATACCACGTTCCGTCAGCTTAATTCTGGATAGTAGTTTACGGGACACTCCTAATCTCTTTTGCAATACGGTCTTGAGTAACATCCCATTATCCTGTTCTGTTACTTCATATGTTATCGGTTCGTAATAAGCTGTCATAATTAGTTACGGAACACCTTCCCGCTCCGCACGTATTCAATATCTTGAACTTCCATACGTGCATTTGCAGTTCTTGCAACCGCAAAGAAGAAATCAGAAAGTCTATTTAAATATTTGAGCACTGCCGAGTTAATCTCCCTCTGTTGACTCAAAGTAACGGTTCTTCGCTCCGCGCGTCGACATACCGTCCTACAAACATGCAAGATAGAAGCAAGCTGTGTACCACCAGGCAGAATGAACTTCGCAAGCGGTGGATTCTCCGCTTCATAACGATCAATCCATAACTCTAATCGTCCTACCAGCTCTTCACCTACTTTATAGGGTCCGTTTTTGACTTGTACATAGGCAAGATCAGATCCGCAGTCGAATAACTCCTGTTGTATCTGGAGTAGATTCTCTCTCAGATCAGCAAAACCAACTGGATCGGTTAAACTCACCGCCTGGCCAACAAAACAATTCAACTCGTCGATCGTGCCATAAGCCTCAACTCGATCATCATCTTTAAGTACTCTTCCTCCGATCACAGAGGTCTTTCCTTCGTCACCAGTTCGTGTATAAATTGACACTGTAAATTCCCCCTATATTAAGAGTTTCTCTTATCATTATTTCGGTCAGAACTATTATTTGCACTATATTCTAGTTCAACTATACCATAAAAATCCCCCAAAGCAGGGATCATAGACGAGAATGAAGGTATCCAAATGACTCCACCTGCATCTAACAACGAAGATAAATCTTCATACAAAAAGGGCTCCCTTGAAGAATCTCAACCGATCCCCATAAGAGCCCCGAAATATAAAATTCGTATTGACTTATCAATTTATGCTAAGTTCTGTGTTTCCTCTTATTTGTAATCCATCCTGCCACATAGGCTATGATTGCATATAATATTCCCCATAAAAACCACGCTTCTAAATTCACCTTAAATGAATTCCAATCAGTCGTAATATAAAGAAGGGGAAGTAGGAACCCAGCTAAAGGAGCAATTACTTGTTTCCATCTCAATTGAGCAAATACAATTCCCAGGATAATCGCAATTATCGGGCAAAAGATAAATACTAACTGAAATGGATCAGGACTTATAAAATGATAAATCAAAATGCTACACCTGTCCTTATCTGTTCTTCCGGCTTCTCATAAATTCATTAATCTTCAAATCAAGCAAACTGCTGATTTCAATTACGATATCTGAAGTGAAGGATTTTTCCTGTGAAAAAAGTAGCTCCATTTTACTCCGAAGTAATTGAATTTCATCCTCTAGAGAAACAACTTGTGTTGAATTCACTTCGCAATTATTATTACACCATTGTCCTGAATCATTACCTTCAGCAATATAACATCCCATATCAAATGGTAGATTGTAATCAACATAGCACAAAGGTATTCCCTCCCTGAGAAACAGAATGTTGTCTCTTCCAAAATAAAATTATATCATGTCCACGAGACATCGATCAATTAAAAAATGAAAGAAATGTTAAATAGCTCCATCTCTCCGTTTGGAAACCTACTTATCCTTGTTTTACCTTGTGAATAAACTGACCCATTCGATGAAGAGCCTCACTAAGCTGGCCCACACCAGTAGCATACGAGCAACGTAAGAAGCCTTCTCCGCCTGCTCCAAATACATTACCTGGAACAGCTGCTACTTTACCTTCAACAAGAAGGCGCTGGGAGAACTCGTCAGAAGTCAGCCCCGTGCTTTGTATACTAGGGAAGGCATAAAATGCCCCCTCTGGTTCATGACAAGTCAAGCCTATATCCCGTAGTCCCTGAACAACCAATCTTCTACGTTGGTTATAGGATTCAACCATATGATCTTTCTCGCTTAACCCATTCTTCAAAGCTTCAAGTGCAGCCACTTGGCCCATTACTGGGGCACACATCACTGTATATTGGTGAATTTTGAGCATGGCATAGATCAGTTCAGGATGACCACAAGCATATCCCATACGCCATCCGGTCATAGCGAACGCTTTAGAGAACCCATTTACTAAGATCGTTCGATCCTTCATACCTGGTAGGGAAGCAAAGCTAACGTGTTTTTGACCATATGTTAATTCGGAATAAATTTCGTCTGAAATAACGATCAAATCATTCTTTTCCACCAACTTGGCAATAGGTAGCCAATCCTCGTAAGTCATGATCCCCCCTGTTGGATTATTGGGGTAATTCAATATCAGCACTTTCGATTTCGGTGTAATCTTCTCAGAAAGTTGTTCCGCCTTCAGTTTAAAACTGTTCTCTGCATTGGTCTCAATCTCAATAGGTACCCCGCCCCCAATGGAAGCGATCGGAGAATAGGAGATATAACAAGGCACTGGAATCAGAATTTCATCTCCTGGTTCGATCAGTGCCCGTAGCGCTAGGTCTATTGCTTCGCTACCTCCGACGGTAACGAGGATTTCATCCTTCGGATCGTATTTCACATCATAGCTGATGTACAAATACTCTGCAATTGCTTCCCGAAGTTCAGGCGTACCCGCATTTGAGGTATAACTGGTATATCCTCTTTCAAGAGAATACACACAGGCTTCGCGCACATGCCATGGTGTAATGAAATCTGGCTCACCTACACCAAGTGTAATAATATCCTTGCTTCCACTAACTAGATCAAAGAACCGTCTTATGCCCGAAGGTTGGATTTCTCTAACGAGCGGAGCTAAATAAGAGGTCATAGAACGATCCGACAGTTCGGACGATTGCTGTGAATTTATACTCATACTATTACTTCCTTTACGGAGATATCAACAGACGGCGGTCTTCTTCAGGATCTTCGAAGATGATTCCGTCTTGTTTGTATTTTTTAAGAATAAAGTGCGTTTTCGTTGATAACACGGATTCCAATGGGGACAGTTTATCAGATACAAAACTAGCGACTTCTTTCAAGTTGCGCCCTTCCACTTCCACAAGTAGATCATAGGCACCTGACATGAGATAAACCGACATTACTTGTGGGAACAAATAAATTCGTTCCGCGATCGCTTCAAACCCACGCCCACGCTCAGGAGTAATTTGTACCTCGATTAAAGCGGTCACCTTCTCATCATCCAATTTACTTGAATTGATAACCGTCGCGTACTTCACAATTACATGATCTTCTTCTAACTCTTTGATAACCTCTGTCACTTCTTCTGTAGTTGCCCCAAGCAGGGTTGCAAGAAGAGAAGGATCCCTACGCGCATCCTCTTTCAAAAGATCCAGCACTTTCAGCTTCAATTCACTCAATTGTTTCATGCTTCAATCCTCCAGCGCTGTTCCGATGACCTACACTTAGTTTATAGCCCTCGGAATCTAAATTTATTACTATTTTACATGAATTCAAGGTTGATGCAAAGAAAAACCGTCCGCTAGGGAGTGCATTCCCTAGAAACGGACGGTGATCATCAACAATTGATTCATTCTACACCTAAAGGGGTTACATATAATTCGATTGCTGCGAAGAGACATTGGACTGAGGTTGATACGATGTATTCGTATTCGCTACTCTTTGTTGTACGAATTGTTGAGCTTTTTGTATCGTTTGTTGAGCTGATTGTAGCTGCTTGCTTACTTCTGTCCGTGGGGCCGGCGTAGGTGCGGTATACATATTGTTTTGTGACATGAGTTGATAAAGATCACCTTGGAGCTTCAAGGTACTGTTGGTCATCTCAGTGAATAGCTGACGGATACTTGGACAATTTGATTCAGTAGTTGCCGTTGTATATTCCCGAACCGAACGTTTTAAGTCACAAAGAATCGTATTAAGTAAATCCTCCAGTGGAAGTATATCCATATTTTGCAATTGTGAATTCACAGTTTTTGTCCTCCCATATTTTTATTATTACCTGCAGTAATTGTCTTCTGAATTAATGAGCTTGAGTCGGGGCTAAATGCTGATGTTGTTGTAAAGCATCAGTCAGTTTCGTCAAATGCTGTTCATGAGTACGGATATGCTCCGAAAGGGCTTGGCTAATCGTTGGATTGTGACAAACTACGGCTGCCGCTGCACATTGCTTAACCAGTAAATCTTCATTTGAAATGCAATCGGAGATGTAATCCAATTCTTTGTTTGAAATCGGCTGCATTTGCGATACGTTCATGGTTGTGTTCCCTCCTGATTTTAGTTGCACTCAGGCATATTATGTCCCGTAACTTGCCTGATATGTGTTTTAAGAAAAGTCATAATAATGAACACGACTTGTAGAACGTTATCTCATGGAGATAATGACTATATCCTGATAACCGATGGAGGGATAATGATATGAGGCTGCATAGTGGAATATATTTATGGCCGGAAACAGTGCCAAACCGACCTCAATATCCAGCACTATCCGAAGATATTTCCTGCGACTGCCTGATTGTTGGCGGAGGTATAGGAGGCGCACTTTGTGCAAATTTACTCTCTAAAAAGGGTGTAAAGACTGTACTGATAGATAAGCGAGAGATAGCCAGCGGGAGTACTTTAACTAATACTGGCTTATTGCAATATTCCAGTGATAAAACACTGTCTTCCTTTATACAAACTTTCGGTGAGGAAACCGCCGTTCATTTCTATAGACTATCCCAAAGGGCGCTGGTCAAGCTTCAGGAGATCAGTTCACAATTTGAACCTAATGCACGACTCATTCCACGAAGCAGCTTATATTTAGCAAGCACCTTAGATGATGTCGACGTGCTCCGCGAAGAGTTTGAAACGCAGCGACGATTTCAATTCCCTGCAGAATGGTGGGATGAAGAAATGATACGCGAGCGATTCCCCTTTACAAGACCAGCAGCTATCTATACATATGGTGATGCAGAGGTTAACCCATTAATGCTGGTTCATGAATTAATTCAGGAGGCTTCATCCAACGGAGTTCGAGTTTACGAGCACAGTAACGTAAATGGATTCCAATTTCATGAAAATGATGTGAAGTGCCGATCAGGTAAGTGGGAAATCACAGCAAAGCACATCATTTTTGCAACAGGTTACGAAACCCAACAATTCAAAAAAGATCAAGGAGCTAACTTAACGAGTTCTTATGTAACAGTGACCGAACCAGTGCAAGATTTCAACGATTGGTATCAACGTTGCCTCATTTGGGAGACCGCAAGACCCTATTCATATTTGAGAACAACTCCAGATGGTCGGATTATATCCGGAGGACTCGATGAACATTTACCTGGGGGAGTGCTGGAAGATAACCGTTATATCCATCAGAGTAAAAAGCTTTTAAACGTCATTCACACCATGTTTCCGCGCAAAGCTGCTCTGAAATCGGAATATGCTTGGGGAGCGGTGTTTGGAGGAACACGTGATGGCCTGCCCTACATTGGACCCCATCCAGACTATCCTCATTGTTATTTTCTAGAGGGATATGGGGGAAATGGAACCGTGTGCAGTATGATCGCCGCCGAGATGATCACAGATGTGTTAACCGGTATCCATCGGCCTGATATGGAGATATTCTCCTTAATACGAACATCTAAACCTAACCGAAGATGATCCAAAATATCGTAGAATAAGACAAATGGCAGGACTAAGGATCACTCCCTTGTCCTGCCATTTGTCACCCAATAAATTGATAAATTAACAGAGTTATTACTTGTCGTTTTCTCCACTAATCGTCTGAATCAAAGCATTTCTATCTTCTTCCGAGAGGAAACGACTAACATGGAAACAGGCTGAACAAACATATACATTCAGTTTTGCGTTGTCCAGTACTAAAGGATTTTTCAGCCCTTCTGGTACAACTCCTTCGAAGTCACCATGTGCAAGGGATTGCTTACCTGTGAATAACATGTATTCCCTGCAATGCGGGCACTCTGGAACTTCATCTTGTCCATTTAGCAATGTCTCAACACCAGATTCATAAACAAGTGGATTTCTGCCACCCGCTGCAAAAACATCCAAGCGGCGGCTAGACTCCAACTGTTCCTCATTCTCCTCTTCCCAGAATGGTTGTCCTCCTTTGTTACCTTCTTCTTCATCCTCTATGTCAGAATCAAGATCAATATTCAAAGTGCGATATCCTTTTAATTCATTGTGGCAATAAGGACATTCTTCCTCAGGACCTAGTTCCTCATCCCATACAATTTCCGTCTGACACCATGGGCAAATCGTTGTTTCCATGCAGTCCATCCTTTCCATAACTTAATTTAAGCGTTCCAAAGATAATAGATGCCCGCAGCCATGAAAAGCACAGCAGCTACGAACAAAATTCTTGCTAAATTCCGCATAAAATTCTTCAAACTATACTCCCCCTAACCTATACAAGCTCCAATTAGATACGATACCGATATCGAAACGGTCATGGCAATAAATCCAACCGCCACATTACCGGCAGCAATTTCTTTATCGACTTGAAAAACCGATGTTAAAAATTGAAACAATACATAGGCTACAAAGAGCATTCCAATGCCTAGAGAAGACCAAAGTATGAAATCATAGATCGACGACTCATTAGCCACACTACGAATAATATGACTAATCCCGAATATCTTCCCACCCGTAGCAAGTGACACGGCTAGATTCCCACGTTTAATCTCTTGCCAGCAACTATATCTCGTTACAAGTTCAAAGAAGGAAAGAAACACGACTAATTCCATAACTGCTACAGAAAGATAACCGACCACAAACCCAAATGGCTGTTCAAGCAGTGGATCAATGTTTCCCACGGTCTCCCCTCTTCTCCCCTGTTACTTAAGTTCTGCTACTGTTACTCCTGTACCGCCTTCACCATAATTCCCAAGACGGTAGCTTTTTACATGTTTATGTTTACGAAGGTAATCCGATATCCCTGTACGCAAAATTCCAGTACCTTTGCCGTGAATAATATTGATCTGACCTAAGTTTCCTAGGTATGCTTCATCAATAAAACGATCAACCTCAATGAGAGCTTCCTCTAAGTTGGCACCACGAAGATCCAATTCACTACGCACGTGTTCATCTCGTGTCCGCTTCACGTTAGCTAATGTACGCCCCGCCGGCTTGCTTTCAGGAGCAGAGCCAATCAACTCCAAATCATCCAAGCGAACTTTCATCTTCATGATCCCAAGCTGAACAACAGCTTCTTTTCCTCCAGCTAGTTCTACCACAAGCCCTCGTTGGTTCAAGCTATATACCATCACTTCATCACCAGGGCCTATGGAACGTGCTGCTTTGACCGCTTTAGGCTTAGCCCCTACCTTTTTCCGGCGTTGCGGTTCAGCTTCATCCAACTGTTTGCGAGCGGCAATAAGTTTATGCTCCTTGACCGAAGCACCTTCCTCTTGGGCGAGTTTCCGTAGATCCCTGATAATTTCCTCGGCTTCATTTCGTGCCTTAGCAATGATCGCAGATGCCTCTTCTTTAGCCTTGTCCAAGCGTCTGTCTCGCTGCTCTTCAAGTTTCTGTAGTTCCGCCTCATGACGACTCCGTAAAACTTCCAGCTCACTACGCAGCTTCGCTGCAGTCTCGCGTTCCTGTTCAGCCCCAAGGCGATTCTCTTCGAGTGAAGCAATCATATTCTCGACACGAAGATCTTCTTCTTTGACCTCTCCTCGAGCGAAATCTAAAATATCATCTTGCAGTCCAAGACGGCTCGCTATAGCAAACGCATTACTTCGTCCGGGAACACCAACTAATAGTCGATAGGTCGGGCTGAGTGTATTTACATCAAACTCCATGCTCGCATTAATAACACCCTTACGCTCATATGCATAGGCTTTCAACTCACTATAGTGTGTCGTAGCTACCATACGACTGCCCAGAGAATGAATATGCTCGAGAATTGCTATAGCAAGTGCCGATCCTTCCGCCGGGTCAGTTCCTGCCCCAACCTCATCAAGTAACACTAGGCTTTTGGGTGTCATTACGTTGAGTATCGAAATGATATTGGTCATATGGCTGGAGAAGGTACTGAGACTCTGTTCAATACTCTGTTCATCACCGATATCAGCATAAATGGCATCAAACACACATAATTGAACCCCATCTTCAGCAGGTACAAATAGTCCTGACATGGCCATCAGACTAAGTAAACCAATGGTCTTTAACGTTACCGTCTTTCCGCCCGTATTGGGTCCAGTTACGATAATGGAGGTATACTCATTGCCTAGCTCCACATCGATAGGAACAACTTGATCAGCAGGAATAAGCGGATGCCGGCCTTTTTTCAGCTTCAAAAATCCTCGATCATTCATTCTCGGCATCGCAGCTTTCATCTCACGAGCCAAACGCGCTTTGGCAAACAAGAAATCCAATTGAGCAAGTATATCACTGTCATACAACAGTAGTTCCGTCTGATCTCCAACTAGGGCAGTCAGCTTCTGGAGGATAACTTCGATTTCACGTTCTTCCCGTAGACGCGTCTCGCGCAGCTTGTTATTCATAGCTACAATTGATTCGGGTTCAATAAACAACGTTGCTCCCGATCCCGACTGATCGTGTACTATGCCCCCGAAATGAGCCCGATACTCCGCCTTCACAGGAATAACGAACCGGTCTCCCCTGATTGTAATCAGCTGATCCTGCAGCATCTTGGAAATAGAGGAAGAACGAATCATCGCATCCAGTTTCTCACGGATTCGGACTTCACCGCCTCGTAGTTCCCGGCGGATTTGTGCCAACTCAGCACTAGCAGAGTCTAGAACTTCAGCGCTGTCATTAATACAGCGTTTAATTGCCTCTTCTAGCGACTTCTGCTCGCTAAGTGCATCACTGAGTGTAAATAGCAACTCAATAGGCTCTTCGTCATGAATAGCGGAGATATACCTTCTGATGCGCCGCGCTCCCTCGAGTGTCGTTGCCACACCAAAAAGTTCATGTGGATTCAACGTTCCCCCGATGCGGGCACGCTTCGCGGCTGGAGTAATATCAACAATTCCCCCAAAAGGTGGAGAGCCTTTTAGACGATCGACTTTAAACGCTTCGTCCGTCCCCTGCAGTAGTCGTTTCACTTCCTCCAGTTCAGAAACAGGGTGAAGTTGCTCTGCAGCAAGCTTACCTAGCGGGGTCTGACAATATTTATAAAGTTTATCTATAATCTTACTATATTCCATGGTTCTTAATATTTTCTGATCCAAGAACTTTCACAACTCCCCTCGTGCTATGAGTCCATTATAACGAAATGACTCATTTTTTGCCATTTCGGATAGTTCGGTACATAAGAAGTGCAATTATGGAACAATATAATCATGTGCAGGATCAAATATAAGGAGGCCATATACCATGCATTTTTTGGGACATGTCGTACGTTTTATCGTCTCTGCGGTGGTTCTGTTAGTTGTGGGATGGCTCGTTCCGCAATTCAGTATCGGTGGTTTTGGCAGCGCCCTACTACTGGCTCTCGTCATAGCCTTGTTGGGTTGGGCTGTTGAAGGCATCTTCGGAAAAAGAGTCTCCCCTTTTGGACGCGGAATCGTCGGATTTCTAGTCAGTGCACTTGTGATCTGGTTGGCTCAGTTCATCGTGTCTGGTGTAACTGTATCCATTATCGGAGCATTGCTTGCAGCACTGGTGATTGGGATTATTGATCTATTCATCCCAGTGTCTACACCGTTTAACGCAGCCAAGGAGAAATCTTCCCGCTGACATCTATTTCATGCATTGAACTCCTTGTTCTTGAACAAGGAGTTTTTTGCAGCAAATAAATACGCCAATATTCCAAATAAATGAAATTGTTCATGAATTTATCATACTCATTATGATCACCCTCCCACTTTTCACTGTATGATCTTCTTATAATTGTCACAATTTATTTACATTCAGGAGGGTATCTATGAGAAAAACACTTGCTTTTATGATTGGACTCACTTTTTTGTTCATTATTTCTGCTTGTAATGGCAATGGATCACAGGCTAGTAATAACACCTCTGAGAGCAATGTAATACCTGAAGCAGAACTGGTTATCACCGCTACCGATTACAAATTCGACCAGACAGAATATCATTTAAAGAAGGACGTTCCTGTAAAAATAATTTTCAAAAATGAGGAAGGTAATCACGGCCTCCTCATTCCTGGATTAAAGCTACAAATGGACCGACAAAATGATACAAAGGTAATCACACCGACCAAATCAGGTAAATACGAAATATCCTGTTCGATCATGTGTGGCACGGGCCACGGTACAATGATCTCCACAATCATCGTAGAATAACTAAGCAAGCGCAAGAGCCCCCTAATTTTTCTGGGGGCTCTTACTTTTAAGTCAGAAAAAATGCTGCATCCATAAATTATTCCTGTTCGATTAATTCGATCCACTCATTATATTCAGATTGAAGCTTAGAGTAATCTTCCTTCAACCGAGAATATTCTTGTTCCGTCTTAAGCACTTGATCCCGTTCGACCTCACGTTCAACCTGAAGCAGTCGGTACTCATGCGACACAATTTCATAACTTTCAGAAATTTGACGCAATTGTTCCGCTATTTGCTCCCTTTGTTCCTTCAACTCGCTGAAATCCGATGATAAAGTCAAGACTTGTTCCCCACCAGCAGCACTTTCTTTCTGCCATTGGCTTAATTGCCGTTGAAGGTCTGCTTCAGTCTCACGCCATAACACTAACTCCTGTTCAGCTGATGCCAATTGCTCTCTCCATTGCAACTCTCGGCTTTCCGCTTCCAGTCGAGATGTTTCCTGTTCCTCAGCCAGCGCAGCATAATCCTGAACTTCACGCTCTGCTTCATTCAGCCGCTTACCAAGTCGCGCTAATTGTTCCTGCAAAGTCGATTTCTCATCTTCTAGTGACTTTGTTGCATGGACCGCACTAGTCCGTTCCCTCGTAACTTGATCCATCTGAGAGCGTAACAATTCCACTTCAGAGTTTAACTTCCGAACCACGTTCTTCTCAACCTGAAGTCCTTCTCGGGTTAAATCAGCTTCTTTCGCCGTGGACTCCAACAACTCTTCTAGTTTCTCATTACGATCTGCCGCTTCCAACAGACCAATTTCTAGACGACTTAACTCTTCATTACGCATCTCCGCTAGTTTCTGCCATGACTTCTCATTCTGAAGCGCACTTGTCACTTCTGAACGAAGCTTGTCTTCTCGTTCTCTAGCTTCCTGTAGTAAACGTAGCTGCTTCTTTGTCTCAGTTTCTGCCGCTTGTAACGATGCTTGCATTTGCTTGGCCTGCTGTTCCAGCTTGGTATGATTATCCTTAATCCGTTGTTCAGCAACCTTAGCCGCTTCCTCACGTTGCTGTGACCCCTTCACCTGAAGAAGAAGACGCTCAACTTCACCCTTCTCCTTCTTGGCTTCTTGTTCCACCGCAGATAGTTTGGTCCGAAGTTGCGCACTACCGCCCCGCTCTTCGGCCAATTGTCGTTCTAATTCTTGAACCCGAGCAGTAAGCTTGTTTACTTCTGAAGCCCGTTCTTTCACCGTATTCTCACTCTTAACAAGCTGCTCACTATTCAATTTATTATCCATCTTTAATTGATGTTGTTCCTCTTGCAGAGTCTTGTACATATTCTCTTGCTTCGTATGCAAAGCCCCTAGAACAGAAATCTCTTGTGAGAGCCCGGCTTTCTCTTGGAGTGTTGTTTGCAGTTCATCCCGGATTTGATCGGTCTTAACTGCTTCCTCCGCCATACGGACAGCGGCCAATACAGCAAGTCGTGGTGTATCCAAATGAGAATACATTTTGGATATAGCACGCATATGTTCGTCTACGCGGCGTGCAACCTGATGCATGTATTCAGCACTGCTGCCAACAATTTTATAAGAAGTTCCATAAATCTCAACATTTACAGTTATTCGGTCAGGGGTAGTCAAAGATTTGTGCCTCCTTCGGTCCTCCGTTGTGTTTCCTGATGTCTTATACTTGCACGAAAGTCACATCGAATCGATACTTTACATTGATTCGATGTGACTTCAATTAATTCCTGCTATTTTCTCAATTCTGCAGCAAAAGTTTGTTCAAGTGCAGAAACCACCTTTTCATGGACCGCCGAAATCTCTTCATCCGTTAGCGTACGCTCATGATGACGATAAACAAGCGAAAGGGCTACACTCTTCTTGCCCTCTCCAAGCTTACTTCCGGTATATACATCAAAAACCTTGACCGATTCAAGCAATTCTCCCGCCGTTTCCTTAATAGTAATAATCAAGGATTCTGCCACTATATCGCTACCAATAACTACAGCGATATCTCTTTCCATCGCAGGGAATCGCGGCAATTCACGATATTCAACATGTTCTCCCGCAAATTGATACAATGGCTCCAACAGAAGTTCTGCAACGTACGTATCGTCCAAATCCTTCTCACGTTGTACCTCTGGGTGAAGTTGACCTAACGAACCAATCAACTGCTTACCTTCCGGAAGGTTCAAATATAGCGACGCTGATCGACCAGGATGGAAGCCTTGTGGGCTATTAGCTTCATAAGAAACCATATTTCCCATTCCTAGATAAGCAAACACACTTTCTAATGCACCTTTTAGATCAAAGAAATCAACCTTTTCAGTCGAAACATTCCAGCGTTTCTCTACGCGATCTCCCGTAAGTAGAAGACTTAAGACCGGAAGCTCCCGCGGTTGTTTCGTCAGGTTCTCTTCATCGGATTGGAATACACTACCGATTTCAAATAGCGCCAGATTCTCTTCTTTACGATTGCGATTGTATGCTGCAATATCAATCAATCCAGGCAACAAACTGCTTCTTAATACACTACGATCTTCGCTCATTGGCATGGCCAATTTCACTTCATGTCCGCCTTTACCAAGCATAGGGAAGATACTTCCTGCTCCTTCGCGTATGAAGGAGTATCCCATCGCTTCCTGAAAACCTCCATGTGACAGCAAACCACGTAAAGCACGACGAAGTGCTTGAGGTCTACTATATCCACCTGGCGTTGTTGGTCCTTCAATTGCTGTTACAGGAATATTATCGTATCCATACAAACGAGCTACCTCTTCAATGAGATCAACGTCACGGGTAATGTCACCTCGGCGCGTAGGCACAGAGACATTAATCACGTCGTTAGCTAGATCACTATGTCCAAATTGTAGTCGTGACAGAATCACTTTGATCTCTAGTGGGGAAATATCTGTTCCTAAATAATCATTCAACTTATTGACAGATAGAGCTACCGATCTTTCTTGCGGCTCAGCAATAAGTGATTCCACCACACCTTGATGAACAGTGCCACCTGCATAGCTAGCCATGAGTGCAGCCGCCCGATCTAAAGCAGGTAATACAGCGCCCGGGTCAACTTCTTTCTCGAAGCGTTGGGAGGCTTCAGAACGAAGTCCTAATTGGCGAGAAGTTTTCCGTATTGTACCGCCATCAAACTTAGCGGACTCCAGTACAATATTAACACTGTTCTCCGTAACCTCTGAATGAAGTCCACCCATAACCCCTGCCAAACCAACAGGTTTGTTATGACCATCGACGATCAACAGCGCTCCTGCTGTTAGATTACGCTCTTGTCCATCCAGTGTAACTAGCTTCTCGCCTTCTTCCGCTACCCGCACGCCAATCGTTGCGCCTGCAATCTGATCAGCATCAAAAGCATGAAGTGGCTGTCCATACTCCAGCATTACGTAGTTCGTAATGTCAACAATATTGTTGATTGGGCGAACACCCGCAGCCATAAGCCGGTTCTGCATCCAAAGTGGCGAAGGTCCAATCTTGACCCCCGAAATATAACGCACAGCATAATGGCTACATAATTCCGGGTTATCAATTTTCACAGATATAGAATCTTTAGCAGATTGGCCTGTAACTTCGACCAGATCGGCTGCCGGAAGCTTAACATCTCTACCCAGAATAGCACCTACTTCGTATGCAGCACCAATCATGCTCAAACAATCCGAACGATTAGGTGTTAGATCAAAATCCATCACTTTGTCATCCAGCCCGAGTAGTTTGGTTATCGGTGTTCCAATCTCAGTTGCTTCTGGGAGCACAAGAATTCCTTCTTGTTGTTCTTTCGGGAGCAATTTGACATTCAACCCAAGTTCCTTAGCCGAGCAGATCATGCCTTGCGAAACAACACCACGCAGCTTAGCTTTCTTGATTTCTAACCCGTCTGGAAGCTTAGCTCCTACAAGGGCAACAGGTACTTTCTGTCCTGCATCAATATTCTTTGCACCGCAGACAATTTGAAGATCTTCCCCAACACCTGCGTCAATAATACATACATTCAGTTTGTCAGCATCAGGATGCTTTTCTTTGCTCTTTACATAACCAACAACAACCCCAGTCACGCCAAGATTGCGATTTTCAACGGAATCGATCTCGATTCCCGAGCGGGTAATTTGCTCCGCCAACTTTTCTATGTCTACTTCATCCAGACTAATATAATTTGACAACCATTCGGTTGATACTTTCATCTTAGGTTCCCTTCCCTCTTCAGAAATTAAATTGTGGCAAACTGACCCAAGAAACGCAGATCATTATTATAGAAGTGACGAATATCATCGACTCCATATTTAAGCATTGCAATCCGCTCAACACCCATGCCGAACGCAAAGCCGCTGTATTTCTCCGGATCATAACCGCTCATTTCAAGCACTCGTGGATGCATCATTCCGCTGCCTAGGATCTCAAGCCAACCGGAGTTCTTACATACTCGGCAGCCTTTCCCACTACATTTCACACAGGTTACATCTACTTCTACACTAGGTTCAGTAAAAGGAAAGAAGCTTGGACGTAAGCGAATTTGTGTGTCAGATCCAAACATCTCGCGAGTGAACTGCAGCAACGTGCCTTTGAGATCACTCATCCGAATCCGCGGCCCAATAACAATGCCTTCGATTTGATGGAACTGGAATGAGTGAGTCGCATCATCGTCATCCCGGCGATAAACTCTACCTGGACAGATCACCTTAACCGGAACCTCACCCTTCATGGCCTCCATTGTCCGTACTTGAACAGGCGAAGTTTGTGTCCGCATCAACAGATCTTCCGTTAAATAAAATGAATCCTGCATGTCCCGAGCCGGATGATTCTTCGGCAAATTAAGGGATTCGAAGTTGTAGTAGTCGGTTTCCACCTCTGGACCTTCAGCAATACGATATCCCATACCGATAAAGATGTCCTCAATGTCTTGAATAACTTGATTCAGTGGGTGAATCCCGCCCTGTTTCAATGGACGTCCTGGTAGAGTAACATCGACTTTTTCAGCCGCCAGCCGTTGTTCTGTTTCTTGGCGTTGGAAATGTTCTTGCTTTTCTTCGATTAACGATTCAATCGCGCCTCGCACCTCATTTGCTACCTGTCCGATCAATGGCCGTTCTTCTGCACTTAGCGATCCCATGCCTCGTAAAATTTCTGTCAACGGACCCTTTTTACCCAAATATTTGACCCGCAGATCATTCAGATGGGTTGCATCAGCGACCTTGCTAAGTTGTGCCACCGCTTCCTGCTTGAGTTCTATCAAACGTTCTTTCATCGATAAATCCCCCTTTTAATTAAAACAACAAAAAAAGGCCTTCTCTCCCGTAAGGGACGAAAAGACCGTGGTACCACCCTTGTTAGAGTACACATGTACGAACTTACGGCATAGCCGCAAGAGGTTACGTACTGCTCAAACTCTCACTTTAACGATATAACGGATCGTGACCGGTATTCCCTACTTCATAAACTCTGTCTCACTCGACAAAGCTAGAGGTTCAAGAAACTGCTCCAGAGTGAACTTCAACAGCCCAATTTCCATAGAGACGTTCTCAATCATCGACGTCTCCTTCCTGTAAGGAGGATTCTGTTTACTCTTCTCCATCATTGCATTTATTTAAAATTAACTTGACTTACCTGCTATTATATGAAAAGTTGCACTTAATGGCAAGTAAGTAACTTGTTTTTTTGTATTACTACTATGTTATGGTATCTTAATGATGATAAGGAGATGGAGAGATATGAACGGTACTGAACGCAAGAACATCACACCCGGCATCACCGTTGACATTGTACTTAAGAAAGACCAGCGTACAGGACAGCTAACTAGAGGAGTCGTTAAGGATATCCTCACCAATTCGCCAAACCATCCTCACGGGATTAAAGTCCGACTTCAAGACGGTCAGGTAGGTCGGGTCAAGTTGATACATTGATGATAACAAATGAAGCCTCGGACAAGTCCGGGGCTTCACCCAATTTAGCGTTTCAGATGAAAAGGAACCGTTGTAACGATGACATTCTTATTCCTAATCAAATAGGCGCGCATCATAATACTGGTCTGATTATGCAGTAAATTTTCCCACCAATGTTTGGTGATAAATTGCGGAATTAAAATGGTGATATGATCCTCTTCTGATTTTTTCCATTCAACAGTCTGTATCAATTTCAATAAAGGCCGTAAAATACTCCGATATCTCGATTTCAAAACGACTAACCGAATTCCCGGATCCCACTCTTCCCATTTTTGCTCCATTTTTTGAATCGATTCATCGTCAAATCCTATATAGACTGCTACTACGTTATCGGACAAGGTTTTAGCATAACTTACCGTATTCAGCACGACTCGTGTGATACCTGAAATCGGAATAATTACTGTATTTCCCTTCGAAATAGGCTTATCAAGGCTAAGATCGATACGCAATTGGTCTGCCGTATTCTCGTAGTGCTTACGTATGCGAAAGAAGCCGTATACGACGATCGGTAGAAATACGAAGATCATCCAAACATGACTAAATTTCGTAGTAATGAAAATGAGTGTAATCGACAATGTAGTCAGCATACCAACTGTATTAATGAGTAGCTTAAATTGCCAACCCGAAGGCTTTACTCGAATCCATCTGATCATCATCCCTAGTTGGGATAAAGTAAACGGAATAAATACACCAACCGCGTACAGAGGAATCAAATTCTCCGTATGTCCTCCAAAAGCAATGACCAGTATCGCCGAGAGCGAACTTAGAAACAGAATCCCATTAGAAAAACCAAGTCGATCTCCTCTAACCATGAACATATGCGGCAAATATTTGTCCTTAGCTAACATAAAAGAAAGTAATGGAAACGCAGAATAAGCTGTATTAGCTGCAAGAAACAATATAATGGCTGTAACACCTTGTATGAAAAAATATAACGTTCCTCTGCCGAAAGTCGCCGCAGCGATTTGTGAAACTACTGTTTCCTTAGGATTGGGCTGAATACCATACCAGTAAGCAAGTAAACTGATTCCGGTAAACATAATCCCTAGAATAATCCCCATCATCATGAGTGTCGCTGCCGCATTCTTTTCCTCGGGTTTACGGAAATTAGGAATAGCGTTAGATACGGCTTCCACACCAGTTAAGGCCGAGCAGCCGGAACTAAATGCTTTAAGCAATAGAAATAAGCTGACATTCGAGACAGTAGCACTGAGCTCATGTGCCGAGGCCACCGCACCACCTGTTAAATATTTAAATACCCCACAAATAATCAGAACAAAGATTGACACAACGAACAAATAGATCGGGATTGCTAATACGGAGGCTGACTCAGTTACACCCCTGAGGTTCAGGATTGTAAGGAAAACAATCATACCAAGCGCTATAAGTACCCTATAATCATGAAGTTCAGGAAAGGCAGAAGTAATGGCATCTGTGCCCGCCGACGAACTTACAGCTACTGTCAATATATAATCGACAAGCAGCGAGCCCCCCGCGATCAAACTCGATGAGACACCTATATTCTCTTTTGCAACAATGTATGCTCCCCCTCCACCAGGGTATGCAAAAATCGTCTGGCGATAAGAGACAATCAGAATGGCTAATAATCCGAGAACCGCAACAGAGATCGGTATCGAATACCACATGGCAGCAGCTCCTGCCGCCATCAACACAATAAGAATCTGCTCCGTGCCGTATGCTACGGAAGATAAGGCATCTGAGGATAGAATCGCGAGTGCCTTAAATTTACTAAGTTTCTCCCCTTCAATTTCTGTTGATTTCATCGGTCTACCGATGAGCATTCTCTTTACTTTCTCGAACATACAGCGTCATCATCTCCTGGTAATTTAAACTGCCAAGATCGTATTATACTCCGTTTTCATTTTTTTACAATAATTTTTCTGGCATTTTCATTACATTTAATTACATTTTTATCGTCCGTATTATTACGCAATGAATCATGCAACCTTAACAAATAAAATACCCCACATGACAACAAATAAAACTCCACTGGAATATACCAGCGAAGTTTTCTTTTCCCCAATTTCATTGTAAATGTAGGGTTCCCTTTCGAAAAAATAACATAAAAAGAGACCCTTGCTACGCAAAGGTCTCTAATCTTACATATAAGCGGGTGATGGGAATCGAACCCACGCTATCAGCTTGGAAGGCTGAAGTTCTACCATTGAACTACACCCGCAACTTAGATGGTCGGGACGACACGATTTGAACATGCGACCCCCTGGTCCCAAACCAGGTGCTCTACCAAGCTGAGCTACGTCCCGAAGCTTCCCTGAGATCAGAATCTCGAGTGAAGACAAGAAATAATATATCACTTTTCAAGAGTCATTGCAACATATATNGCTTCCCTGAGATCAGAATCTCGAGTGAAGACAAGAAATAATATATCACTTTTCAAGAGTCATTGCAACATATATTTTATATTATTTTTATAATCACGCATCTCTTCAACCAACAAGCCTAGTAAGGAACTGTGATTCAAATACCCCGGCAGGTACTGGCTTACTGAATAAAAACCCTTGCCCCTCGTGGCAATTCTGCAACTTCAAAAATTCAAGTTGATCTTTACTCTCCACTCCCTCTGCCGTCACTTTAAGTTTTAGATGATGCGCCATTGTAGTGATTGTTGACACAATAGCAGCGTCATTTCCATCGAGCATAACTTCCTTAACAAAGGAACGATCAATCTTGAGACGGTCAATAGGTAAGGTCTTCAAATAATAAAGTGAACTGTACCCTGTTCCAAAGTCATCAATGCTGATATATAGCCCTAGACGCTTCAAGCTATGTAGTTGTTCAAATGCCGTATCAATATCAAAAGTCATAGTCTCTGTGATTTCAAGCTCCAGATAACACGCCTCAAGCCCAACTTCCTTGAGGATCATGTCGACGCGATCAGCAAGGTTATACTGTCGGAATTGACGCATGGATAAATTAACAGATACACAGATAGGTTCATACCCTTCGTCTTGCCACTGCTTATTATGTTGGCATGCAGTCCTAAGCACCCATTCACCCAAAGGTACAATCAAGCCACTCTCTTCGGCAAGCGGAATAAACTCTCCTGGAGAGAGTAGTCCTCTCGTTGGATGATTCCAGCGGACTAACGCTTCCATACCCACCGTGTTACCCGAATCAAGACTAACCTGTGGCTGAAATTCCAGGAAGAACTCTCCACGATCCAGCCCTTTACGCATATCGTTCTCCAGTTCCACTTTGGATTGAGTTCGTAATTTCATAGCCGGTGTATATCGTATGAAATCTAAACCAAGCTCCTTAGCACTATGGACAGCCATGTCTGCATATTGAATGATTTGATCTACCGAGTCTCCGTCTTCCGGAAATATAGATAATCCCATACTGAGCGATATATGATATTCAGTCTTATCAATCATAACCGCTGGATTCACGGAACCCAATAGCTGCTCTGCTCTCATTTCTACAGCTTCAACATCGCCATATCCAGGTATAACGATTGCAAATTCATCTTCCCCCATCCGATATATTACCTCAGACGGAGAGCATAAATCAGACAATCGTTCCCCCACTTCAGTAAGCAGCTTATCACCTGCGCTGTATCCAAGCGAATCATTAATTGCCTTGAACCGATTAATATTAATAACAGCCACACCTATCCGATTAGAACCTTCGCCACAAGATTCCAAACTCCCCCCTAAGCATTCCCTCATTTTACGCAAATTAGGTAGTCCGGTTAAATCATCATAATAGGCCATATGTTTCATTTGAGCCTCGATAATTAGTTGCCCCTGAAATGGATCCTCGATAGTTAATTTATATACACCTTTCAATACAAAATAATAGGAAATACCCATGCACCATTCACCAATTGCATGTTCCAAACCTGTTCCCAATGGGTCTACAAACGTTAGTAGAATATGTCCCAGCATCATGAATACTAATGCAGTTACTACCGTCAGAGCCGCAGCAGGACGCTCCTTGCGATGGATATACATAATTGCACAAATCCCCAAGCCATATAGAATAGGGATAGCTACCTGTGCAACTCGCTCGAAGACTCCAATG
Organism: Paenibacillus anaericanus; assembly: GCF_003994475.1. Classification (GTDB taxonomy): domain Bacteria; phylum Bacillota; class Bacilli; order Paenibacillales; family Paenibacillaceae; genus Fontibacillus; species Fontibacillus anaericanus. The sequence goes on from NZ_RZNY01000009.1 coordinate 125,575, forward strand.
CCATTCACCCCAAACAAAGTTGGGAGTTGTTTCTGATATATGTATAATATGAAGATTGTTCCTAAGTTAAGTACAGCCGCCCCCAGAAACACGAGTACTTTATGTCTTTGTGATATTTCCCGATCCGGGAAACTAAAGATAAACAGCAATCCTAAGGCCCCTAACGCGTGTGAAAGTAGTAAGAACCACATAGATAAACTATTATTCGGTTCAAAACCAAAAATATGAATACCACTAAAAGTAGCAATATGAAATACGTCCAAGGTTCCCAAAATAGAGAATAAAACAGCAGAATATAGTCGTCTTCCCGATAGATTGTTCGTGAACAATATCCACCCCTGAGCAAATACTGCAAATGACACCGCAACGCAAATAATACCTGCCAATAGATTCATCGCTTGAAGACTATTCGCACTAATAGATGCCCCATCCATTATAGCGGAAAGTCTGATCACGCCAAGCATCACTGTCAAACCAAGTATTCCCTGAATGATTGTTTTTCTTTTCTCTACCTTGATTTGCATGTTATTTTCCCCCGGATGTATAAAAATACGTGATTAGCTAATATACGAATTCAACATTATTCTGCTATTTCCTCCTTCCTTATCGAAAAATACAATAGTTCGCAAAGTTTTGTCGGAAATTTAGATCAAAAAAAGCCCGGAGTATTTCCCGGACTTTTTTTGTTAGATCTTATTTTTTGTCAAAATTCACTTCAGGGGTCGTCATTTTATCAAAAAAGTCAACTGCTTTATCTTTGTCCGCTGAAGAGCGCAGTGCCATAGCCGAACGTGGATGCTCGTCTAATGTTCCTGTGATCATGTAAGGAATAATATATCCCCACTCCTCTTTCTCACGAAGAGGAATTAGAAGCTCTTCAAGCACTCCAAGAATCGGTCTAAGCTTGTAGTTCGTATTCTTCAAATGAGTTACCAACAACTCAGTAGGACAGTTACCAGCCGCGCGGCCCATACCATAAACGGATGCATCAAGGAGTTCAACTCCATGATCAACTGCTACGAGTGTATTGGAGAATGCCAGCTGCATATTGTTGTGAGTATGCACACCTAAGCGTTTGTTAGGCAAATGGGTTTTGAATTTCTCAACTAAATACTGCATATCTTTATAATCGAGACTTCCATAGGAATCCACGATATAAACTACATCTACGACGCTCTCTTTGATCATCTCAAAAGCTTCGATTAATTCATTCTCCATGACATTGGACAACGCCATAATATTAATCGTTGTTTCATAACCAAGATCATGAAACACTTGTACAAGTTGAAGGGCCTTGTCCACATCTTTAATGTAGCAAGCAACTCGAATCAGATCGAGCATACTTTCACTACGTGGTAGAATGTCGTTCTCGTCTACCCGGCCGATGTCTACCAATGCTGACAACTTCGTATGACCCTTCTGCGGTATAACCTTACGCAAGAAATCATCGTCTAGAAATCTCCAAGGTCCAGCGTCTTCTGCACCCTTGAGTAGTTTAGGACTATTCTTATATCCAATTTCCATATAATCCACACTAGCTTCATTCAAGCCAGCATATAATTTTTGTACAAATTCCACACTGAAGTCCCAGTTATTAACCAAGCCACCATCGCGAATAGTACAATCTACAATTTTACTCTGATTTATTTTCATTTCTATCGATCCCTCTCCATCTTTTGTTGTTCTATCCATCTTACTTGAATCGAAATCAAAAAGTAAAGTATATATTAGCCGTGATGTACATCACAGTACAGCGATCTTCATCATGATATATTACAACTAATTCTAATTGAGATTGATTATCAATATCTTTAATCCCACATATATTACACAAGTTAAAATACACCAAAAAAATTTACTTCATTATAATAGGAGGATTTGAGCCATGATGATTTCTTTGAAAGAGTTAAAGCCGAACGAGACGGGCGTAATTAAAAGTATTGGAGGCAGTCGCCCGATTCGCAGAAGGCTAATGGATATGGGAATCACTCCTGGAGCCCAGATTATTATGAGAAAAGTTGCCCCACTTGGCGATCCTATTGAAATTAATATACGTGGTTATGAACTCAGTATCAGAAAAGCGGAAGCCGACCAGATTACAGTAGAAAAATAAAGAATAATTTTGTAGAGGATGGGTGACAGATGAGTTATCGGTTTGCTTTGGCAGGAAATCCTAACAGCGGTAAAACTACACTATTCAATAACCTAACAGGTAACAATGCACACGTTGGTAACTGGCCTGGAGTGACCGTTGAACGAAGAGAAGGAAAGTGCAAGAAGTCAACTGAAAATATAGTCATCATTGATTTACCCGGTATATACTCCCTATCTCCCTACACTCCTGAGGAAATCGTCGCCCGTGATTTTCTGACAAACGATAAGCCCGATGTCATTATCAACATCGTAGATGCTACCAATATTGAACGTAATTTATATTTAACTACACAGTTATTAGAACTTGGTATACCTACTATTATTGCCCTCAATATGATGGATGAAGTGGAGCTGCGTGGTGATAGAATTGATGTTGTCAATTTGGAGAAACAACTGGGAGTACCTGTTGTCCCGATCACCGCTTCAAAAAACCAGGGAATCGAAGAACTTCTGAATAGAGCCCTTTCCTTTGATAAAGACCACCCTCTTACTACTAAGAACGCTCTGGAAAACACCAAAATATGCGACACAATACAAGAAATTAGCGAATTGTTAGCAGCAGGTGGATATACGAACACACTATATTATGCGATCAAGTTAATTGAAAGAGATGAGCAGATTAAGGACACTTTAAAGTTAAATCCATCCTTGAACTTATCCATCGATAAGGCTATCGCTCGAGCAGAACATCAATCCGGTGAAGAAATCGAAATGCTAATCGCAGATTTGCGTTACCAATACATAACGGAAGCGATCTCCGAACATGTTCAAAAAGGAAAAACAGCAGGAGAACTTACCTTTTCTGATAAAGTCGATAAAATAGTCACCCACAGAATTTTAGGATTACCTATTTTTTTCCTCATTATGTATTTAGTCTTTGAAATTGCTGTTGGTACTATTGGAGCTTGGATTGTAGATCCCTTTGGAGCCTTTCTAACCGAAACATTACCCGAAGTCGTAACAAACTTTCTGATTTGGGCCGGAGCATCGGACGCTATCCAAAGCCTTGTTGTAGGTGGTGTTCTTACAGGTGTCGGAAATGTCTTGTCCTTCTTGCCACAGATTGTGCTACTCTTCTTGTGTCTGTCCATTCTGGAAGATGTCGGCTATATGGCAAGAGTAGCCTTTGTTATGGATAGAATATTCCGTTATTTCGGACTCTCAGGCAAAGCATTTGTACCTTTACTTATGGGATATGGATGCTCCGTTCCAGCTATCATGGCTACACGAACCTTAGAAGATGTTAAAAGCCGACGTCTGGCCATTACTGTGATGCCATTTATGTCATGTAGTGCAAAACTACCTGTCTATGCTGTATTTGCTGGCGCATTCTTTACTGCTCACCAAGGTCTGGTTATGTTCACCCTTTACTCTCTTGGTATTCTCATTGCAATGCTCTCATGTCTTCTATTAAATAAAACCGTGTTACGAGGTGATGCTGCTCCTTTCGTAATGGAACTCCCTCCATACCGTATCCCAACTTTAAAAGCTACGACTACGCATACTTGGGAAAAAGCGAAGGGCTATGTTGTTAAAGTAGGAACAATACTTCTCTCCATGACCGTTGTAATCTGGTTTCTTCAATCCTTCAACTTTTCACTACAATTAGTTGATAATTCTTCCGAAAGTATTTTCGGTTCTATTGGGAGTGCGATTGCCCCGATTTTTGCCTGGAATGGATTCGGCTTCATTAAGGGTACAACGATAGCTCATTGGCAGATTGGTGCAGCTCTACTTACCGGTTTAATCGCTAAGGAAGCCGTAGTAAGCACACTGGGCATTTTGTATATTAATGATGGTGGGGAACAATTGACTAGTGCATTAAGTACCGCGCTTCAGGCACACTTTACCCCATTAGCGGCTTTCTCTGCTATTGTCTTTGTCTTACTCTATGCTCCATGTGTCGCTGCCATCGCTACGGCAAAGAAAGAGTTAAATTCATGGAAGTGGACCCTGTTCACCGTTGCCTACCAGTGTGGTGCAGCATGGCTAATTTCGATGATCATTTATCAAGTGGGATATTGGCTGGGCATCGGACTTGTTTAGTTAGCCATCTTTATGCGACCTCTAGAATCACATTTTGAGGAGGGAGATTATGATAGATTTTCTAATTATTATCCTGCTAGCTGGCATTATTGGATTTACTGTATGGCGTTCTATTAAAAAACGCAAATCAGGTGGTGGAGGCTGTGCTGGGTGCAGTGGTTCGTGTGCAGAGTTTAGCGCATGCGATATCAAGGAACCTAAAGGAAAGTAAAGCTGAAATTCTGGACTAAAAAAGGTCGGGCAGTGATTCTGCTCGACCTTTCTTTGCATGTTATACAACCTTATAACCTCTCTCCAACCATCGGAAGAGTAATCACAAAAACAGTCCCCATACCTTTCGTACTATCCACAGTTATATCTCCCCGATGATTCTTAATAATTCGGTAACTGACCGATAATCCTAAGCCTGTACCATTTTCTTTCGTTGTGAAGAAAGGATCAAACAACCGATTCATCAAAGCCTTATCCATACCATTCCCATTATCTTGAATTATGATATTAACGAATTCCCCATCAGGCTGTGTTGAAATAGCAATGATCCCCCCATGATCATCCTCTATCTCCTCAATCGCTTCCATCGCATTCTTGATAATATTCAGAATCACCTGCTTGATCTGTTTCGTATCTATCGAGACATTCAGCACCCTATCTTCCTGGAGGTTCAGAATCACCTCACAGTTCTTCATCAGAGCCTCACTCTCTGTAAGAAGTACAGCTTCCTTTAGTAGGGTTGAGATATCAACAATGCTCTTCAGCGGAACAGTGGGCTTCGATGAATTAAGAAATTCATGAATAATATCGTTGGCACGATCGATTTCCGCCAAAATAATCCGTGCATATTCATCTCTACCCAGTTGAATGAGATGAGGACGTAAAAGCTGGATGAATCCACGAATTGAAGTCAAAGGATTACGAATCTCATGAGCAATCGCCGCTGATATTTTACCGAGCATTGCCAGTTTATCATTATGGTAGGCCGTTTGTTCGATTCGTTTAAAATCGGTAACGTCCTTAACACTTAATAAAAAGTCTCCATCCATCTGATCACCGTAGGTAATTGTAATAAGCCAATTTCTTCCGTACTCATCAACAAACTCATGAAACTTCTTGCTATAAAGAAATGTTTCTCGATATAGTTGTACAACCTTTCTCTTCAGAAAACGACTAAGATGCGGATGACGGAGTACCTGTAATAAGTTACAACCAATCAGTGACTGCCCTGGTAAATCAATTAATTTAGCCATCTCTACATTGATAAAGGTAAGAATCCCATCGCTGTCAAACAGTATAATTCCACTATCTAGGTGTTGCAGCACATTTTCATACTTATTTTTTACAAGCTGGGTCGATTGGTACGCTTTCACAGACTGAAGCAATGTTTCTTGGAATTCACTCAACAAATCGGTTCCCCCTCTTCCCAAAAATGAGCTTGTCCGATAATTATGTACGAGGCAATTAATTACATTCCCTCAAATAATAATTTCGCAATCAATGTAAGCGGACACCATGAGATTATCACTTATAATCATAGTAAAGTTTTCCAAATTTCGTCAATCAGAGATACTGTCGAAAAAAGTGGGATCATCACTAATCATCATAATTTCCACAAAAAAAAGAAAATAGCCCTCCTGAGGAGAGCTTTTATAACACATTTCATCCCTTGCTATTGTTATGTTGCAGTTTCATTCTTCTCCTACTCATTACGGCAAGTCGTTTCTTGAGCTCATTTTCCCATTTCGTATCTTTAATAAATTTAGCCACCGTAAGCAGATCTAACGACATATCTATTTGACTCTGCACAATATCAATCGGATCCTCATCTTCACGATTCACACAATTCCCAAAAATTGATTCCTCATCTTCCATAACAAAATCCTGGAAGTCAATCTCTGATACTCCATCTCCATGAGCATACTCCGCTAAGATTTCGTATTCGTTCTCCACTTTATAATGAACCTCAACCCGATTACACACCGGACAAAAAAGTAGGGGAACATTATGGACTTGCGTACGATAATGCTTCAAAGTTCCCTTCGTCCCCACCATACTTGCACCACAGCAAAAACTCATTCCCCATCACCCTCTCCGAATTCTGCTCACAGGAACCACGGCCTTATATCTTATAGAACTTCCTATAATTTATTCGAGACCCTTACCTCAAATTCCTTTGGAAAAATTTAAAATCGACATTAATGCAAACTTTGAGCTAAAAGGACCAAATTATGAAAGTCTGGGGCAAAAGGCCCCCTGTATTGGCAAGGTGTATTTGCCAGTCAGAGGGCCTTTCAATACATATTACTGAATTATGAGTTCAGGTTCTTCTGACCTGGTTCAATTAGAGAATACCATAGTCACCTGTTACGACCGCCATATTAATATCAGGAGCGGGCATTCCAACTAAACGTTCTGCCATTAAAAATCCCTCTTCAAATGTTAGCATTCACATATATCAAAGTCAATATTATAGTAATTTCATTATTAGAGTAACTCTAAATACGAATTACTTATAAATTGTCTTACTTTTGAATTGCAGCTACGATCAAATCGCCCATCTCTTTGGTACCGATAGCTTGGCTCTTATCCACTGCGATATCACTCGTACGATGTCCGGCATTCAGCACTGATGCTACTGCCGATTCAATCGCATCAGCTGCATCGGCATATCCAAAGGTCATCCGGAACATCAATGCAACAGAGAGGATTGTAGCGATCGGATTGGCTAGATTCTGTCCAGCAATATCGGGAGCTGACCCGTGTACTGGTTCGTACAGTCCAAAGCTACCTTCCCCTAATGAAGCTGACGATAGCATGCCAATCGAACCGGTCAGCATTGCTGCTTCATCACTCAGAATATCACCGAACATATTCTCAGTCACGATAACGTCAAAGCTGGAAGGGCGTCTCAGCAATTGCATCGCACAATTATCAACGAGAACATGCTCCAACTCTACGTCCGGATACTTCGGAGCAATTTCATTGACAACTTCACGCCATAAGCGTGAGGTTTCCAATACGTTTGCCTTATCGACGGAAGCAAGCTTCTTGCGACGTTTCTGGGCAATTTCGAACGCTTGAGTGACAATCCGTTCTACTTCTTTGACATTATATGCACAAGTATCAACTGCTTCTTGTCCATGCTCAGTATCACGACGGAATTTCTCACCAAAGTAAATACCGCCTGTCAACTCACGAACAACCATTAAATCCGTACCTTCAAGAACTTCTGGCTTCAAAGTTGATGCATCCTTCAGACAGTCAAACACTACAGCCGGACGTAAGTTTGAGAATAAACCAAGAGCTTTGCGAATCCCCAGTAGACCTGTTTCGGGACGCAACTCTTTCGGATTGTTATCCCATTGCGGACCACCAACAGCTCCCAATAATACTGCATCTGCACGCTGGCAAACTTCCAATGTTTCTTGTGGAAGTGGTGTTCCTTTTTTATCTATAGCGATGCCTCCAAAAAGCGCATGCTCTGTTTCAAATTTATAGCCGAACAATTCTTCTGTACGTTTCAATACTTTTTCCGCTTCAGCCACTACTTCTGGTCCAATACCATCGCCAGCAATGACTGCAATTTTCTTCACTTCTCCCATAACTTTCAACTCCCTTTCAATATACCTAAATTCACTCGAAATAGACTCTTACTCTGTTGTATCATAATCAACAAGGTTAAACAAAGATATAGAATCTATTAAGTCTATAGGATGAGCCTATAAGCACAATCTTGTTTCTATAAAAAGCCCATTTCTTGGATTACATAGTCAATTGTCTATACACGTTAGTCTAAAAATGCATAATGTGAGTCGAATCAACATACTTGAAAATATGGAGGTAGAAACCTTATGTCGGAAATCAATCATACAAGTTCCGGAATAATCTTAGTGTTGTTTATTTTATTAGTGATCGTCTCGAGCTCATGTGTAAGCCGTCCCCACATCGCTAAAGTTGCATCTGTGACTCCAAATCAACCTTTTTCACCTAATCAATCCTTTATGCCGAATCAATCTTTTATGCCTAATCAGTCTGTTATGCCAAACCAATCCTTCTCACCAAATTCGTCTATGTCACCAAATTCATCTTTTTCACCCAATTCGCCTTTTTGATACGGCGTACTCGAGAGTTTGCCAATATTACAGAAAAAGTCCGCAGCGATAACTCTCTGCGGACTGGATTACCATTTAGATTATTCTGAGAAATGTTCTTTAACCTCTTGTCTCAATTAATCTGTTAAGAGCGTCGACATAGGCACGAGCGCTTGCCTCCAAAATATCCGTACTAACGCCTCTGCCTTGAACTGAAATTTCATTTTGCGTGAGCACGACATGCACTTCACCTTGAGCATCTTTACCGTGGCTAACGGACTTAATTGAATAATCAGACAGCGTCACTTCTTCTCCAACTGCCTTATCAATGGCATTATAGAGAGCGTCAACCGAACCGTTACCTTCCGCTTCTCTCTCAAGCACATCACCATCAACCGTTACGATGCGAACTTTAGCAGAAGGTATCATTTCATTACCGTACGAAACATAGATCGTCTCCAAAGAGAAAAATTCCGGCGTATCAATCAGTCTCTCTTCCACAATGGCTAACAAATCTCCATCGCTGACATCTTTTTTCTTATCGGCCAATTCCTTGAACTTGGCAAACGCTAGGTTGAGACGTTCCTCATCCAACGTATATCCTAGATCAATCAGTTTCTCTCTGAACGCATGACGTCCAGAATGTTTCCCAAGCACTAGCTTACTCTCCTTAAGTCCGATCGTCTCGGGAGACATAATCTCGTAAGTCGTCTTCTCTTTCAACATACCATCCTGATGGATACCTGATTCATGTGCGAACGCATTAGCTCCGACAATCGCCTTATTACCCGGTACAACCATCCCTGTCAGTCTACTTACTAGTCGACTGGTACGAGAGATCTCGGAAAGAGCGAGTGAGGTTTTGGCCCCAAAGAATTCGCTTCTTGTTTCCAAAGCCATCGCAACTTCTTCAATTGCGGTGTTACCTGCACGCTCACCTATCCCATTAACCGTACCTTCAATCTGATCGGCACCGCCAAGAATGGCAGCAAGAGAGTTGGCTGTAGCCATCCCCAGATCATCATGACAGTGTGCACTTAATTGGATTTTCTCGATATTAGGCACCTTTTCTTTAAGCGTCTTGAAAATGTTACCGTATTCATGTGGATATAAAAATCCCACTGTATCCGGGATATTGACCACAGAAACCCCTTCTGAAATAGCCATTTCGGTCATCTCACACAAAAATTCAATTTCAGTTCTCCCCGCATCCTCGCAAGAAAACTCTACTTTGGAGAAATATTTCCGCGCATACCGAATCGCTGCTTGCGCAGTTTCTAGCACCTGCTCTTTCTCCATCTTCAGTTTGTATTTGCGATGGATCGGACTTGTCGCTAGAAATAGATGGATACAAGGGTCTGCAGCACCTTTCAACGCTTCCCGGACCGCATCAATGTCTTGGACACGAGAACGTGATAACCCTATTACAGTAGATTGTTTGATCGCACGAGCTACGGCGTTTACAGAAGCCAAATCCCCGGGGGAAGCAGCAGGAAATCCTGCTTCGATACGATCTACACCAAGTTTTTCAAGCTGATAAGCAATCTCCAGCTTCTCCCTAGTATTGAGATTAACTCCTGGAGACTGTTCCCCATCACGTAGCGTTGTATCAAAAATATAAATTTTACGCATCCCTACACCTCCTGAATTTTAGTAGGCCTACAAAAACTTAATGCGGCTCATGCTGATGCATGGCCGCATTGATAGATAGGAATGAACTATTTATTTAATCCAGTGCATTAGACCGCGCAATTCCCGGCCAACCACTTCGATCGGATGATTTGCTTCATTACGACGAGTCGCTGTAAGGAAAGCACGATTGGATTGATTCTCAAGAATGAAATCACGAGCGAATTTACCTTGTTGAATGTCAGTCAATACGGCTTTCATTGCTTTCTTCGTTTCGTCAGTAACGATACGAGGTCCAGTTACATAATCACCATACTCAGCTGTATTGGAGATGGAATCACGCATTGTTGCCAATCCACCTTCATATACCAGGTCGACAATCAATTTGAGTTCATGTAAACATTCGAAGTATGCCATTTCTGGAGCATAACCTGCTTCGGTCAATGTCTCAAAGCCCGCTTTGATTAGTGCACTAACGCCACCGCAAAGTACAGCTTGTTCGCCGAACAAATCGGTTTCTGTTTCTTCGCGGAATGAAGTTTCGATAACCCCAGCACGAGTACAGCCAATACCTTTTGCATAAGCAAGTCCAATTTCTTTCGCTTTGCCAGTAGCATCTTGATGAATTGCAATTAGTCCTGGAACACCAAAACCTTCAACGTAAGTACGACGAACCATATGTCCTGGTGATTTAGGAGCTACAAGCAAAACGTCATTGTCAGGGGATGGCACGATTTGGCCAAAATGTACGTTAAATCCGTGTGCGAACAATAAAGCTGCACCTTTTTTGATGTTTGGAGCGATTTCACTGTTGTATACTGATGCTTGTGTTTCATCTGGCATCAAAATTTGTACCACGTCAGCACGGCGAGTAGCTTCCGCAACGGATAGCACTTCAAAGCCATCTTCTTTAGCCTTATCAAAAGATTTACCTTCGCGGAGGCCTACCACTACGTTAAGTCCGCTATCACGCAAGTTTTGTGCGTGGGCATGTCCTTGGCTACCATAACCGATAATTGCGATAGTCTTTCCTTTTAATACGCTAAGTTCTGCATCTTGTTCATAGTACAAAGTAACTGCCATTTTTATTAGCCTCCTAAGAATGTGGGTAGCATATAAGCTTACCCTTATTAATTTTGTACCTCCGCCTGATGAGCGGGCGTTTCAAAGGACCACTGATATTTACATCTTACTTGGATCCTCTCAAACACCCGCCCACGGACGAGAGATAATTTAAAACATTTACAAATTATGCATTTCCTCGAATCATAGCTGTAACTCCTGTTCGGGACAATTCCCGAATACCATACGGTTGCAACAATTCTATCATAGCATTGATCTTCTCTGTGTCACCAACAACCTGTACAATCATGCTGTTAGTTCCGATATCCACGACTGCTGCACGGAACGTTTCAACAACACCCATAATCTCGGGACGCTCAGCAGGTTCAGACTTCACTTTAATCAATGCTAGTTCACGACCTACCATTGGTTTAGAACTCAGATTCACAACCTTGATGACGTCGATCAACTTATAAAGTTGTTTCTCAATTTGCTCTAGTGTCTTGTCGTCTCCTTGAGTCACAATGACCATCCGAGACAACCCTACTTCTTCTGACTGTCCAACCGTAATGCTCTCAATATTAAAACCACGTCGTCCGAATAGTCCGGACACTCGCTGCAAAACTCCCGGCTGGTCGTTCACTAATACCGAAATAGCATGGCTCTTCATCATCATTCACTGTCTCCCATCAACATTTGATCAATGGTAGAACCTTGCGTAACCATTGGATATACGTTCTCCTCTTTACGGACCACGAATTCCACTAGAACTGGCCCTGGAGTATCTAAAGCCTCTTGCCAAACTTGCTTGGCATCCTCTTTGTTACTCGCTCGCAAACCTTTAACACCATAGGCCTCTGCCAATTTCACAAAATCCGGACTGCCGGCAAGATCGATATGGCTATAGCGATTTTCATAAATCAATTCCTGCCATTGACGAACCATTCCAAGCACCTGATTATTTATTACAACGATCTTCACTGGGATGTTGTTGATCGCACAAATCGCCAGTTCTTGAGCACACATTTGCATACCGCCGTCACCATTGATCGAAATGACTAGTCGCTCTGGATATGCCATTTGTGCACCAATAGCTGCCGGAAAGCCAAATCCCATAGTTCCAAGTCCGCCGGAAGTAATCCAAGAGCGCGGCTGATTGAATCTGTAATATTGAGCAGCCCACATCTGATGCTGTCCTACGTCTGTCGTTACAATGGCCTCACCGCTCGTTGTATCATTCAACAGCTCAATTACCCATTGAGGTTTAAGCTCTGTATCGGAATCAATATATTTCCACGGCTTATCTTGCTTCCACTGACTAACTTTAGTTCTCCAAGCATCAGCTTTATTACTACGTCCTACGAGAGGATTTAACATTTCAAGCACCGTTTTGACATCTCCAACAATCGGAATATCTGCCTTTACGTTCTTGCCTATTTCTGCCGGATCAATATCAATGTGAACGATCTTAGCAAGCGGTGCGAAACCATTCAGCTTGCCTGTCACACGATCATCAAAGCGGGCGCCGATGTTGATTAATAGATCGGCCTGTTGGATCGCTTGGTTAGATGTGTAGGTTCCGTGCATACCCGGCATTCCCATCCATAATTCATTCCCACTTGGGAATGCGCCAAGTCCAAGTAATGTTGTCGTTACTGGTATTTCCGTTCTAGTCACGAATTCGAATAACTCTTCATGACCACCCGAGTATACAACACCACCTCCAGCGATGATCACCGGACGTTCTGCTTCCTGAATTGCTGCTGCCAGCTTATCAAGCTGAAGACGATTAGGCACGACTGTTGGATTGTAACCACGTAATTTTATGGATTGACCTGGTTCAAACAACGTTTTGTTCGCTGAAACGTCTTTCGGAATATCAATCAGCACCGGACCCTTGCGTCCTGTATTCGCGATATGAAAAGCTTCGTGAATAATGCGCGGTAAGTCCTCTACGTTTCGAACTAGATAACTATGTTTTGTAATCGGCATTGTGATACCGGTAATATCCGCTTCTTGGAATGCATCTGTACCAATCAGGCTGGATACGACGTTACCAGTAATTACCACCAAAGGAACTGAATCCATAAACGCTGTTGCTATCCCCGTGACCGTGTTAGTCGCTCCAGGGCCGGAGGTGGCGATACAAACCCCCACTTTGCCACTAGCTCTAGCATAACCGTCCGCTGCATGGATGGCTCCTTGCTCATGTCTTGTCAGCAAATGTTTGAAATCAGTAAATCCGTACAACGCGTCATAGATATATAATACCGCGCCACCTGGATAACCGAAGACACACTCGACACCTTCTAATAGCAAACTTCGAAGCAAGATTTCTGAACCCGAAATAACTTCTGGTTTCATCCATTTCTCACGTAATTGTTCTGTAGACTGCACTTCCGGAATATGCGCACTCATCAGTCATCCTCCTTCCAAATGTTAGGCAGTTCAATTCATACAACAAAAAAAACCCTTCATCCGCCGGAATAGTTTCCTATTCCGAGGGACGAAAGGTTATAGCTTCCGTGGTACCACCCATTTTCACCCAGCACTTCGCAGTGCCAAGCCTTGACGAGTAAAAGCATGGCTAGCCCCTACCCGTGGTCTCTAACGCAGACCTAACGATTCTCCCTAATAAGCCCCTCTGCAGGAATCCCGTAGGACATTCTGCTTCAGTAAAGCTTTTCAGGAAAACAGCTCCGAGGTGAGCTCGCATTTAAGGGGTAATGGTGGTGGTTTCAGCAATTCCATCCACTCTCTGAGCAAAGAGCCCTTAAACCTTCGTCCTCATCATCGCCGATGCATTTATGAACGTAAAATGTTAGAAACATTATATGATTAGTTTACACGCCCCGTCAATACCCTTTTAAAACATAGGCCTCGGATTTCTCAAAACAGTGCTGATCGGAACGTATCTCCACCCTATTGTCATATGATATCAAACAGCGCCCAAATTATACACAGTAAGGAGGAATACGAGCGAAATGATCCGCTTTAGAAGGCCTAAACAAGATGATCCTATCATTATCAGTTTGATCAAAAAGGAGCTTGTCCCCCTCTCTAGCTTACCAACAAATGAACTGAATAAAGTTATTGAGGAGTTGCCCAAACGGCTTTCGCGCGGCGTTACGCTAGTAGTTTCGCCTTATTACGAATCTGATTTGGTGGGATTCATTCATTTTATGATTCACGGCGAACTGCTATATATCGATATGATGGCCGTATTACCTGCACACCGCAGTAAGCAGCACGGCAAAACCCTTATGGCTCAGGCTGAGAACTTCGCTAGTTCTCGTGGATGCAAAAGATCAAAAGTAATGGTGGACCAGGACAACACCAGAGCCCACCAGTTCTATCAGAAGCTGGGATACCGTTCTGTACGTTTCATTCAGATATCCCAATGCTTCGAATTAGAGAAGAACTTATCCATACTTGCTTAACTAAAGCTATCTACCGGAAATATCCATACGGGTAACCGCCGCCATAGCCACCGTAGCCGCCGCCGTAACCCCCATACCCATAATTGTATCCTCCATAGCCGCCATAACCTCCATAACCACCAAAGCCACTAACACCAGGTGACGTTCCGATGGCCAGAAGATCGAACAGAACAAGAGGAATTATTGCTTTCGTTCTGACTTTCTTATTTGAATCCTGACTTAAAATTAGGCGATTGCCACTAATTCTCACCAATTTTCCTGTAACGAAGCTACCATCTTTTCTATAGGCGGTAATGGATTTTCCAAGCCATTTTTCGGCTTCTTTCCTTGTAATCTTTTTATTCATGGAAATCCTCCTCCGAAATTTACTGTTCAAAGACACCAGCACTGTCTTATCCCCAACATATTCGGTAAAAGCGGATTCAGCTTACGCCATCGCCTTGCTATAAAAAAAAGGCACCTCGAACAAGTACAATACCTGTTCGAGGTGCCTAATTATATAAATCCAATTATTTACGCGTTGATTTTCTCTTTAGCTACAGTAGCCAAAGAATTGAACGCAGGAAGATCATTTACAGCCAAATCAGCAAGCATTTTGCGGTTAATGTTCACTTCTGCCAATTTAAGACCATGCATCATTTTGCTGTAAGACAAGCCGTTCAAACGAGCTGCCGCGTTGATACGAACAATCCACAATCTGCGGAAATCACGTTTCACTTGACGACGGTCACGGTATGCATACAACAGGGATTTCATTACCTGTTCATTAGCTGTTTTAAAAATGCGGTGTTTCGAACCAAAGTATCCCTTAGCAAGCTTCAATACTTTTTTATGACGACGACGAACGACAAATCCGCCTTTAACTCTTGCCATATTAATAAACCTCCCAAAAAGTTATGTTAATTATTTCAAATTAGCTAATTGTTGCTTAAGACGACTTACATCTCCTGAATACATTACAGGACTATTCGCTAGTACGCGTTTACCACGTTTCGATTTATGGGACAACAAGTGGTTACGGTTAGCTTTGTAACGTCTTACTTTACCTGTACCAGTAATCTTAAAGCGGCCTTTCAGGCTGCTGTGGGTTTTCATTTTCGGCATTGTACTTCCCCCTCAGAGTTTGTGAGCTTTCACTTTGCGAGTGACCCGCTAAAGTAGAACAGCTTGTATAAGCTAATGCTTAGTTTTTCGGTGCCAAAATCATAATCATGCTGCGACCTTCCAATTTAGGAAGTCGTTCAACACTACAGCTTTCTGCAACTTCTTCTTTGACGCGGTCCAAAATTTTCTTTCCGAGGTCGGCATGGGCAATTTCACGGCCGCGGAAACGAACCGAGCATTTGACCTTGTCGCCTTCATTCAAAAATTTGATCACGTTACGAAGTTTCGTCTGGTAGTCATGTTCCTCAATATTGGCACGGAACCATACTTCCTTGATGTCCACTATCTTCTGATTCTTACGGGCTTCTTTCTCTTTCTTCTGCGTCTCATAACGGAATTTTCCGTAGTCCATAATCCGACATACCGGCGGCTTGGCCGTCGGAGCGACGTTAACCAGATCCAGATTCAGGTCGATTGCCATTTGTAGTGCTTCGCGAATTGGTGTAATACCAATTTGTTCGCCTTCAGCGCCTACTAAGCGTACTTCTTTAGCCCGTATCTCATCATTGATCAAATGTTCCTTACTGATAATTATCCACCTCCAAATATTTGTTACCATTGCGACCGAAAGGCCAAAATTAAAAGGGATGCAGGTTTACGCCCGCATCCCAAATTGATCATCAATTCTTCATGAACATTCATTCATAAATTAAGATCAAAACCAGTCAACACGAAGTTGAACAGGTGAGAAGCCCTGGCCTCTGCTTGCAATCCATTATTAATCTGTTTACAACACCAAAATAATATATCATATGGAGCAATCACAAGTCAAGCAATGATTCACACTTTTTTTGTGAGCCCATTAAACCTGTTTACTTTGTACCTCTTCCAGTCGAACAACTCGAGTATGTTGGGTATGGCTCCATTGTTTGTTGTTTTGCGTAAAGAACGCATAGAACGTAATCGGCCACCACGATAACAAGTAAATTGGGAACAGAATGAGATAAGCATAAACTTTCTTAAACTTAACCTTCTCCAAGATCATAGCCATCAAGAAGATAAATACATTAGCAGCGATTGCCACGAACGATATCCACATCGGGAAGTAACCATACAAATTCGCTAAGCGTGGTTCACCCATAAATGATTGATCTACCCAGATTACAGCAGTCATTAAGAAAGTTAACAGTACGATATATACGTTAGCTCCATAAAGCGCCATATCCAGTTTGATTAGATTCCGTTCCTTGATACTCTTCCAAAGTAACGGGAAGAAATATCTCCGAGCTACCGTAAAATGTCCCTGCATCCAGCGCAGCCTTTGACGAGCTGAAGCCTTGAACGTAAGTGGCTTCTCGTCGAACAGCTTCGCATCATAGTTGAATACCGGGTAGATCCCACGTTCAACACAGCGCATTGTAAATTCCAAATCTTCCACAAGGCTGGTGGCTCCCCACCCAATCTCCTTCAGAAGTTCAGTTTCAAAGCACATCCCAGTACCACCGAGGAAGTTAGCCATATTCAAATTATGGCGAGACAGCTGCCATAAACGATTGCAATACCAGTACGAAATACCATAAGAGGCCGTAATCCATGAATCCTCTGGATTTTTCGTATCGATATATCCTTGAATTACCCGGGCACCTGAACACAGATCGTTATTCATTTCACTCAGGAAATCTGGATGAGCCAGATTATCTGCATCAAACATGACAACTCCATCATATTGCCTAGGCATTTTCCAGAGTTGCTTCAACATCCATTCAATCGCATAACCTTTACCACGTAAATTTTGATTTGTACGAACGCATGCGTTCATTCCGTGACTCCGAACGATTGCCGCCGTATTATCTGTACAGTTATCACAAATTACAAATACATCGTAAAGTTCTTTCGGGTAATTAAGATGCTTTAGGTTCTCCATTAGAGCCCCTACTACTTTTTCTTCGTTATGTGCCGCTACCAGCACAGCAAAAGATTTATTCGGCGCAAATTGTTCTTTTTTCTTTTTCTTGTACATGCCGAATAAAGATAATCCAAATTGATACAGACCTATCACTGCCAGAAAAACTTGCAGAGATACCAAAATGGTGTCTATCATGATACTTTGTACCCCCTTTTAACTCCTCAATTTCTTTATCTACATTTTTGGAGTTTTCTTTTTTTAATGACCCTTATATAGTTTACAAAAACGAACAACCTGTTAGCGCATTACGATTTTCCTCGACTTTAACTTATTTGTCAAAGTTCATGTATGGCTCTTATGCTGAAAATTCAACCGAAGTCAGTCTATATCTCCACAAGGCAACGTTGTTACCTGCAATCTGTGCGATTAGTTCTTATTTTCATCCATTTTGGCTTTTTTTATTTCCTAAGGCCCCCTTTTTTTTGCTAATTGTTACGCGAATGTAAAACACTCATAATAACAAACGAATAAAAATTTAAAAAGTTTACGAAATTACTTATATTTCTTTAAACTTTTTTGATATCATTTGAATCATTGTAAAGGGTGGAAAGTCAAGAGTCAAAAAACCGAATTCCATTTTAACAAAAATTAACCTCTAACCTTGAAAAGACCCGCGAATAAAAATATGATAAGTCTAACCCGAAAATGCCATGCTACGACTAAGCCCTAATTCACTGAGTGCAATTTTGGGCCGTACACGCGGCCAATAGAAGCGCGGAGGGATCACATGAATCATTTAATTGAAAAGCTCAAACAACTTGATCAACAGCTTTTTATGAGAATCAACGGCCGCTTCCACAGGAGTTTTCTTAACTTTTGGTTTTATCATCTAACTCATCTAGGAGGAGCTCGTTTCACCATATTATCTATACTATTTATTTGGTGGCTCTGTCCTGAACCATGGAGTACGATCGGTCTCCAAGCTGGTGTTGCATTGGCAGTCAGCCATATTCCAGTAGCACTCTCGAAGAAAATATATCCACGTATTCGGCCTTATTTGATCTTACCGGGAACAAATACTTTCAGGAATCCTCTTACCGATCATTCTTTTCCATCGGGTCATACAACGGCTATATTTTCAGCTACAGTGCCCTTCATGGTAGCTCAACCGGGCCTTGTCCTTATTCTAGGCCCTATAGCACTGCTAGTTGCGATCTCCCGAATATATTTAGGTCTACATTACCCCTCCGATGTTCTCGCTGGAGTCGTGATCGGCACCTCAGTTGCCCTCGGAACGGTTGCATTATGGACGTAAACGGGATATTGTTAAATTGTTAAGTCATGGGAAAACCTTGCGGGAAAAGGTGAAACTATAGTGCATAAACAAAGAGTCTTACTTTTATCTGAGGGGTTTGGGGCCGGACATACCCAAGCGGCATACGCTCTCTCAAGCAGTTTACGCAAGATAGCGCCTAATGTGCAGACGAAAGTGATGGAACTCGGCAGTTTTCTAAATCCGAGGATGGCACCGTTCATCATAACAGCTTACAAAAAGACGGTATTCACCCAACCTCGACTTGTTCGGATGATGTATCGCAGCAACTATAAAAAGTCTTTAAATCGATTGACGACTTTAGCTCTTCATCGGCTATTTTATACGCACACAACACAGATCATCCAGCAACTCCATCCTGATGTCATCGTGTGTACGCATCCGATTCCTAGTGCTGTCATTTCACGCATGAAACGACTCGGACTAGATGTACCACTATGCACGGTTATTACCGATTACGATGCTCATGGAACTTGGGTTAGCGCCGAAGTCAACCGTTACCTAGTATCTACGGAGCCGGTGAAGGAAAAGCTGCTGGAACGAGGTGTTGAGGAGGATAAAATCCAGATTACTGGAATTCCAGTCCATCCGAACTTTTGGGAACGCCACGGAAAAGAAGACATTCGGAATCAATTTCATTTACATGACATGCCTACAATTCTTGTCATGGGTGGCGGTTGGGGGTTCATGAAGGACGAAGCGGTTAATTCGTTACTCGCCATGAACCGAGACCAGATCCAACTTATTTTCTGTTTCGGTAGTAATGTCAAATCGCTGGAGAAGATGAAACGTGATCCTCGGTTTATTCATCCGAATGTTCACCTTCTTGGCTTTACAAAGGAAATCGACAAACTGATGGAGGTATCCGATCTCCTCATTACGAAGCCAGGTGGTATGACTTGCACGGAAGGATTAGCCAAAGCCATCCCGATGTTGTTTCATAAGCCACTTCCTGGCCAGGAAGAAGAGAACTCTCAATATTTCGCTGCACAAGGTTGGGGGACACCGATCAGCTCGTTAGACGATATTACGAATTGGATCAAACGGTTGATCGATAACTATGAGGAAGTAACTGCTGAACGAGAAAAAGTCCTCAGTGAGATCGCCAGTTATCATCCAATGCAAAGCGCACAAGCCATTATGGATATTCTAGAAAGTAACAACAAGGCCCTAATTTAACTCTCGCACGTAAAAAGCCAACACCCCATTAAGTAATCATGGGCTGTTGGCTTTTTACTTATAAACTTTCACATGAATCGAATCAAGTTACTAAAAATTATCCATCTTATGCTCGTGGTAGTTACGTAAAGCCGCCTCACCTACGATGACCTCACAACGATGAATAGGCATTCCTTGCCCCACGAATTTGCTTTCGTATTCTGTCATCACATGGTCTTCATTAATTCCGTTCGCATGAAGACTAAGCGATATATTACTCATTTGCAGTCCGCTCGCAGCAAACGAATTGAGTGAAAACTGAAACAGATCTCTAGAATCCGTTTTAAAATGAATTTCACCCTTTTCATTCAACAACTTAATATATTTATCTAAAAACCGTGGATGTGTCAGTCGTCTCCGCCCATGCTTTGCTTTTGGCCAAGGATCACTGAAGTTCAAGTAAATCCGCTCTACCTCACCAGGGGCAAAAAACTCCTCGATCATTTCAATATTACCAAGCGCGAGTCTTACACTCTGAGGCTCTTGCTCTCCCCAGATAGCACGAACTTTCTCGCTTGCACGACGAACCAACTCGTCATACATGTCCATACCGATAAAGTTAACTTCAGGATATTTAGCACTCATTCCACTAATGAATTGTCCCTTTCCCATCCCAAGTTCAATATAGATAGGGCGATCATTTCCAAACAATTCGGACCAACGTCCTCTGTATTCCTTGGGCTCTAATATAACGATATCTTGCTGACTCTCAAGACTCTCTCGAATTCCTTTTCTGCCGCGTAAACGCATGTCATTCCTCCGCTTTCTCATAGTGCATGTTCAACCTTTTATAGGCCATCCTTGCAATATTGTGCCTAAGTTCCGCTCAATTGTAAAGAGTAAAAACAGTGAAAAAGGAATCTTGCAGCCGCCGGGGAGACGGTTCACATGATTCCTTTTTCGATATATTTTGGAATTGGGGTCCAACGATTTCAATACATTCAAAATAACATAATCTGTAATTCATCGCAAGAAAGCTCAGAGACCGGATTCCCCTTTTATATAAAATTTTGATACAATGAAACAGTGGAAGCCGTGGGATCACACGGTTTATTAGCAAAGTTAAAGCGAAACCTACTTTTGTGACAGAATAAAGGAGTTATGATGAACACACTACTACCCTCCTCCCCAAAATTGTGGGGAGACAAGCGATTTCATACATGGAATACAGAGATGCGGGATCAATTCGGTGGCAAAGTTTTCAAAGTCATGCTAGATGCCGGATTCACTTGTCCAAATCGAGATGGTTCCATTGCCAAAGGCGGCTGTACTTTCTGTAGCGCTCGTGGTTCGGGTGACTTTGCAGGCAGTCGGCGCGATGACCTTGTGACACAATTCAACAACATTCGCGACAAGCAACATATCAAGTGGCCTAATGCCCAGTACATCGGTTACTTCCAGGCGTATACGAACACATACGCACCTGTAGACGAGCTTCGCGAGTACTTCGAAGCTATTTTGGTGCAACCCGGTGTCGTTGGTTTGTCCATCGCTACGCGGCCCGATTGTCTTCCAGACGACGTGGTTGATTATTTAGCAGAATTAAATGAGCGTACTTACCTATGGGTTGAAATGGGATTACAAACTATTCATGACTCCACTTCAGAGCTTATAAATCGTGCGCACGATACTCAGTGCTATCTGGATGCTGTTGAGAAACTTCGCAGTCGTAACATTCGCGTTTGTACCCATATCATCTACGGACTACCACAAGAAAGTCATGAGATGATGCTAGATACGGGACGCGCCGTTGCCGCTATGGATGTGCAAGGTATTAAGATTCACTTGCTTCATCTCATGCGTAAAACCCCTATGGTGAAACAATATGAAGCCGGTTTGTTACGCTTTCTAGAGAAGGATGAATATGTGAAGCTGATTGTCGACACATTGGAATTCCTGCCACCTGAAATGATTGTCCATCGATTAACAGGAGATGCTCCGCGTGACCTCCTTGTTGGACCGATGTGGAGTCTGAAGAAATGGGAAGTTCTGAATGCGATCGATGATGAACTGAAACAACGGGATACTTGGCAAGGCAAGTTTTGGAGAGGATGTTAACATGGGCTTTCTCTCTGTATTAAGCTTCGCACATAAACTGACAAGTGAACGGTTGCAACCAGGTGATTATGCTGTAGATGCAACGGCTGGAACAGGTGCAGATACATTATTTCTAGCACAGGCTTGTGGTAAGCGCGGGCATGTCTTTGGCTTCGATGTTCAGTCCGAAGCACTCCACATCACTCAAGAACGCCTGGATAAGATAGAGCCACCCACCAGACTGGCTAAGGTAACTTTATTTAACCGAAGTCATGCTGAGATGGAAGATGCCCTTCCTGCGGAATCGCACGGGCGTCTTGGCTCCATCATGTTTAACTTAGGTTATCTACCTACCACCGAAGCCGATCACTCTGTTATTACTTTGACGGAAAGCACGTTAGAAGCTCTTGAGGTCGGTGTCCGCTTGCTTCGTCCACGTGGGCTTATCACTATAGTACTCTACCCTGGTCACCCTGGAGGTGAGACAGAGGCCGCCGCCGTTGAATCATGGGCTGCTAGCCTCCCCTCTTCTATTGGACAGAGCATTGTGTATCGCCAGTTGCAAAGATCAACCGCTCCATATCTTATCGCCATTGAGAAAAGATAAGGTGACTAAGAACAGGGCATCATAAGTGCATCATTATGAGATTAGGAAGTAGGATACTGAAAGGATGGTGTGGTCGTTGAGAGAAGAAAATTTTACTTTTCAGAATGATGCAGGACACCAAGTTTATGTATACCACTGGTCACCAGACGTTGAGTCAGCCCCACTGCGCGGAGTAGTACAAATTGCGCATGGAATGACCGAGACGGCCAAACGGTATGAACGATTTGCACAAGTACTTACGGAACAAGGCTTCCATGTATATGCTAATGACCATAGAGGCCACGGCTTAACAGCGAAAACCCAGGAAGAGCTTGGTCGTCCTGGTAAAGATGGCTTTAACGGCATGGTACGCGACATCATAGCGCTTGGAGACTTCATTAAGAAGCAGCATCCTAATCAGCCTCTATTTTTACTTGGTCACAGTATGGGGTCCTTTCTTACTCAAAAAACGATGTACACAAATCATCAAAATTACAAAGGATTTATACTGAGTGGAACTAATGGTCCACGGCCGTTACTACATATAGGACAGAATCTGGCTCGTTTTCAAGGCCTCTTACAAGGTGAACGCCATGCCAGCCTCTTGTTAAATGCACTTTCCTTCGGGAATTTCAACAAAAATTTCCTCCCAGTCCGAACATCCTTTGATTGGCTCTCTAGGGATGAAGCCGAAGTAGATAAGTATATCAATGACCCCTACTGCGGCTTTATATGTAGCACTAGTTTCTTCCAACAATTCTTTAGTTTGCTTTTAGAAATACACCGTCCGAGTCAACTAGAGAAAATCCCAAAAGAAAAACCCGTTTATATATTCTGTGGAGACAAGGACCCCGTAGGCGATAATGGTGCGGGAGTTCGTAAACTTGTTAAGTTATATGAACAACACAAGTTGCAGGACGTTGAAGTGAAGCTATATCCAGGCGGCCGACACGAAATGCTAAATGAGATTAACCGTGATGAGGTCAGTGCAGATGTTGTCGATTGGCTTAAACGACATACTGAATAAAACGGCAATAGATGCATAATAAAAACTGTGTTGTAGATGACCGCTACGATGACGGATTATTCTTTCGATCGCTGTTGCCCTTAGATTTCCTGATTCTATACTAGCTTTAACGGTAGAAATCTAAGGGCAAAGGCGAACGCTATCGCTTCTCCAGAACAATTCCGTCCTCTTCGCTACGTTCCTAGCATATCCATCGTTATTAAAATAGTGCTGATAGTGGTTTAGCGCCATAATTCAGAACAAAAAAGCCTCCGATAACGGAGGCACTGAAAAACTTACGTTTTAATTTAGAAATCAATTTAAATTGATAAAGGCGGAATTCCATTAGATATTAAATGGAATTCCGCCTTTATTTAGGCTCTACTCTATCTCTTTTGCTTCATAAGCGTCCTTGATCCCGCCTGAATTTGAAAAGAGGCATCTTTCGTACGAATAGATTGCGAAAAGAATACCGCTAGACAAAACCACACTTATAAAAAAGAGGAATACTGTTCGAAGTAGCGAAGATAGCGGAATTATCCTGAAGAAGCGTAAGCGTTCGCCTTTGTCCTCTGATTTCAACCACTATTCAGTATACAATCAAGAAATCAGAGGACAACAGCGATCGTAAGGATAATCCGATATCGTAGCGGCATCCTACACAAATATTTGCGGATTTTTTCAGTATCCTTGTCTATCCCTGAGGTGATGTCACTGTCAGTGGCATAGAATAGAAGACGGGTACTTCATTTTCTTCCTGCTGATATAGAACTATCAACAGTGACCCCTGCCCGTCACTCTCCTTGATTTCCTTCCCTTCCAATAGATCATTCAGCTGGAATGGCAACTCTTCAACCACAGCGAATTTCAGTAGCTCACGCTCATCTAAATGACGAGCGGCGAAATCATCGGACACGCTGGACGGCTCCTCAGCAAGACGCTTAAAGTAACTCACGCGCATGTCTTTAGGAACACGATCTTCCCACCATATTTTACGAGGCTTATATTTATGACCCAGGAAATAATCCAGCTTCATAAGACCAAGCACGATACCAGGCTCTTTAAGCCCACGACGAGTCAGAAAGTCTTGAAGACGTGTGAACAAATCCTCAAGTTGATGACCAATGCGTTGCCACCCTCGCTCCTCCCAGAAATCCCCGAACTCTTGGAAGAAATCAAACGGTGAATCAAACTCATGCTCCATCAAGTAATTCAGCGTGTGATCCATACGATGTGCATTCCAATATTTTTCTAGCACATCTTCAAGCCGCTTTAAGGAAATAATGTCCGAAAATGGCATGATATCATTTCCAAGTATTTCATACGGGGCATGATCCATGTATACATAGTTGTATTTAGCAGCTTCGTTTCTTAATCCAGTACCCCTCAGCAACTTCAGAAACCCAAGTTGAAGTTCCTCAGGACGCATAGCGAAGACATCATTAAATGTTTTGCGGAAACTGGCGTAATCTTCTTCAGGTAGTCCGGCGATAAGATCGAGATGCTGATCGATATTACCACTATTCTTGATCTTCATTACCGTCCGAGATAGCTTGGTAAAGTTCTGACGTCGCTTAACGAGTTCGTTCGTCGCATCATTGGTCGACTGAACGCCAATCTCGAACCGAAAAACACCTGGCGGGGCATTCTCAGCCAAGTAATCAAGCACTTCCGGACGCATGATATCTGCGGTAATTTCAAATTGAAATACACATCCACCATGATTCGCAATTAGAAATTCAAACATTTCCATCGCATAATTACGGTTAATATTGAACGTACGATCGAGGAATTTAATGATTTTGGCCCCATTATTGATCAGGTACAGCAAATCCGATTTGACACGTTCGATATCATAATAACGAACACCAACCTCGATACTAGAGAGGCAAAATTGACAGCTAAATGGACAACCACGGCTTGTCTCGAAATAAACTATACGTTTGCCCAAATCCGGAAGATCATCCGGAAATCGATGAGGTGTCGGTAGTGTATTTAAATCACTTTTTGGTCGACCAGGGTTAACTATAACTTCCTCACCCTTGCGATAAGTCGCACCAAACACATAGTGATATTTCTGATCCCCTGCTATCTCCTGCAAAAGATGGTGGAACGTCTCCTCCCCATCTCCCATTACAATAAAATCTACACTCTTCGAACGTCCCATCCAGTAAGGTGTATCATAAGAAACCTCAGGACCACCCAAAATGATCTTACATTCCGGTAAAACTTTTTTTAATAAATCGGCTAACTTCAACGTCTCTTCGATGTTCCAGATATAACATGAGAACCCAATCACATCCGGCTTGCGCTGATATAGATCAGAGACGACATTCATCACTGGATCCTTAATCGTAAATTCAGCTAGTTCAATATCAAATTCATGCTCGCTATATGCCTTCAGTAATCGAATAGCCAACGAAGTGTGTATATATTTTGCATTTAAAGTAGACAAGATGACTTTCATAATTCACAACCCTATTCCATATTTTGAAAAAATTCCAGAAACGGTCGACCATACTTGCGATATTTGACCTCGCCGACCCCTTTTATCCTCAGCATGTCCGACTCACTCGTTGGACAAACAAGACTCATCTCACGCAGTGTTGCATCATTGAAAATAATATAAGAAGGGACCCGGTCCCTCTCTGCCAGTTCACGACGAATAAGACGAAGTTGTTCAAATACGGTCTCATTAACTGCCGATGGTCCGTCATCGTATGCAGATCCTCTTCGCCGGTTACTGCTACTGCTCGCCGTTTTGGACAGAATAGGCTCAGGTGCTCGCATCATGACCTGATGTTGCCCTTTTAACACATCAACTGATAGCGGCAGTAGACGAACAATAGGATATTGCCCTTCAGACAACGCTAGATAGCCTTCAGCAATTAAGAGATTAATGAGTTCAGATATCTCCTTCTCCGTGCGGCGGCGCATCATACCATAGGTAGGCAACGTCTCGAACCCATATTGAAGTACCTTCTTGTTCTGCGAACCTTTTAGTACGGAGGCAACCAGTGACACACCAAAGCGTTCACGCATCCGATGGATACAAGAGAAAATAATCTGTGCATCAACTGTCATATCGACTAGCTCACGTTCATCCCGGCAGGAACTACAAATCCCGCAAGGCTTCCTGTCATGTGCTTCTCCGAAATAATCTAACATTCCCCACTTTAGACAGCTGGTTGAATAGCAATACTCGATCATTTGCTGAAGTTTACGATATTCGTTCCGTTTGCGGTCCCCATCTTGGGGATTCTGCTCAATCAGAAACTTTTGCGTCATAATATCCTGTGGACTAAAGAGTAGAATACAATCGCTGGGCTCTCCATCCCGCCCTGCACGTCCTGCTTCCTGTACATAAGCCTCCATGTTCTTAGGCATATTGTAATGAATGACGTATCGGACGTTCGATTTATCGATCCCCATACCAAATGCATTCGTCGCTACCATCACTCGGATATCGTCATAGAGGAATGCTTCCTGACTTTCCTCCCGCTCACGGTCTGGCAAACCCGCATGATATCGTCCGGCTGGTATGCCCGATTGACGTAAACGCTCGTATAGATCATCCACCTCTTTACGAGTTGCGGCATACACGATCCCGGGTTGATGGGCATGTGTCTCTGCATAATTCAATACGAAATCACGTTTATTCTCACCACGTAACACAGACATTGACAGGTTATCCCGTCCCAAGCCTGTCATGAACAAGGCTGGATCCTCCAACCGAAGTAATCGGATCATGTCGTCCATGACTTCCGGTGTCGCCGTAGCTGTAAATGCCGCGATAATCGGACGTTCTGGCAGGCTATTCACAAATGGAGATACGGCGAGATAACTCGTCCGAAAATCATGACCCCACTGTGAAACGCAGTGCGCTTCGTCCACGGCAACGCAGGAAATTTCTAAACTGCTCATTTCCTCACGGAACCAATCCAGTTCTAGTCGCTCAGGAGCTACATAGAGTAGCTTGATTTCGCCACGTTTAGCAGCGCGTATACGATCATTTACCTCTTTTCCAGATAACGTACTGTTAATATAAGCCGCAGGCACTCCCATTGTTGTGAGTGCATCCACCTGATCTTTCATCAATGAAATTAATGGTGATACCACCAAGGTCAGCCCCGGCAGAATTAAAGCCGGAATCTGATAACAGACCGACTTACCGCCTCCTGTAGGCATTATTCCAAGTGTATCGGACCCTGAGAGCACACTCTCGACGATCTTACGCTGCCCTTCGCGGAAATCGGGGTAACCGTAGTATTTTTGCAAAAAAGATTGGGCTTGTTCCATATGAAGTTCCAGCAGATTCATCTTAATAAGCTCCTTACGTTTCTCTTGCTCTATAAACCCTCTATCTACTTCCAGTTTAACGGGGATGAAGAAAATGGGCAAATTGACTTCGAGACTACATGGTACTTGCTACCCACTACGTGGTATATTGAGACTGAATAAATTTCAAGGATGGAGAATTAAACTATGAATGAACCAAAAGAATCAAATCGTTCCACTAACAAAACTAAAGGGCATCAACCACCGACTAACTCTAAAAAACGTCACTCGGGTACTAAACCTTCAGTAGGACGACCGGCCGCTCTGCGGGTACAGGATCGCGAGCATGCCGAAGAGTTACACATTGGAGATACTATTATTGTAACTATAAAGAGACTCGGAATAAATGGAGAAGGCGTCGGCTATTACCGTCGTAAGGCGGTATTTATTGTAGGTGCGCTTCCGGGCGAAGTCATTAAAGCCAAGGTGACCCGTGCTGAGAGTAATTTCATCGGGGCTGAAATTGTGCAGATAGAAAAGCGCTCCCCTCATCGGATAGATGCTCCATGCCCTGTGTTCGGTATTTGTGGAGGCTGTCAAATTCAGCATCTTTCCTACGAAGGACAACTGCAGGGTAAAGAAGAAATTGTGCGCGAGGCGTTTTCCCGCTTCGCAGGGATTCAAGATCTCAAGAAAATGAAGCCGATCCTCGGCATGGAACATCCATGGGATTACCGAAACAAGGCACAACTTCAACTTGGCATGCAAAAAGAACAAATCATCGCTGGACTTTATGGAACTGACTCTCACAAGCTGGTTGATATTACGGGTTGTCCAATCCAACATCCGAAGGTAAATGAAGCTGTAGACAAGACCAGAAAAGTGCTTCAAAGTCTAAACATTCCAGTCCATAAAGACCAGGACCGTGGAAACCTAGGATGGATTCGCACAATCGTTGTACGCTGGGGGTTCCAATCTGAGCAACTTCAACTTACGCTCGTGACTGCAAGCGACAAACTTCCTAAGCGTGATTTGCTTGTGAGAGAACTTCGACTGGCGATTCCAGAGCTCGTCAGCATCTCCATGAACGTCAATCCGAAGAATACCTCCCTTGTTTTCGGGAACAAAACGCTGCTTATTTGGGGAGAGGAAGGGATTCGCGAGTCTCTTGGTGACCTGGAATTTACTCTGTCGCCACGTGCCTTCTTCCAACTGAATCCCCTGCAAACAGTCAAGCTGTATGAATCAGTCCGAGTTGCCGCAGCATTAACAGGCCAAGAAACGGTTGTAGACGCTTATTGCGGCACAGGGACGATTGGTCTGTGGCTCGCACCTTATGCGCGTGAGGTTCGGGGGATAGAATCGATCACGGAAGCTGTGTTAGATGCCAAGGACAATGCGGCTCTTAACGGACGTAGTAATGTCTCATTCTACGAAGGTTATGCAGAGGATCTATTGCCTCGTTGGGTTAAAAATGGCTTCTCACCTGACGTTATCATTGCCGATCCACCACGTACTGGACTCCACCCAAGTTTTATGGAGGCTGTCCTGCGTACGAAACCTAAACGTTTCGTATATGTATCCTGTAACCCATCCACTCTCGCCAAGGATTGCAAAGTCCTAATGGAAGGTGGATATTCTATCGAAATGGTGCAACCTATCGATATGTTCCCACAAACAAGTCAGGTCGAGGCAGTAGTGTTATTGGTTAGAAATTAGTTTCACATTGAAATAATGACCTTATGCAATGAGCTAATGCTCACGGCATAAGGTTCCTTTCATTTATAAAATCACGATATGAAATCTCCAAGGTGAAGGAGTGTTAATGATGGATTTTGAAGCGGTTATGCAGGAATTAGAAGCACTCGGAAAAGAAAGGCTCAAAAAAATTTACATATCCAATGGTGCGCATGAGCCGCTTTTTGGTGTGGCAACAGGTGAAATGAAGCCCCTTTTCAGAAAAATAAAAATAAATCAACCGTTGGCAGAACAGCTTTACGCTACAGGGAACTATGATGCCATGTATTTTGCAGGAATAATTGCGGATCCCCAAGCGATGACTGCAGAGGATTTTGAGCGATGGATTGATGGGGCATATTTCTATATGCTGTCCGATTTTGTGGTCGCCGTAACTTTGGCAGAAGCAGACATTGCGCAAGAAGTTGCTGATAAATGGATCGCTAGCGGAGAAGAGTTGAAAATGTCAGCGGGGTGGAATTGTTACTGCTGGCTTCTGGGTAATCGCCCTGATAGTCAATTTTCCGAAAGCAAAATAGCCAATATGCTTGAAATGGTGGAAAGCGCAATTCACGATGCACCAGAACGAGTGAAATACGCAATGAATAATTTTATTGCTACTGTGGGGGTATCCTATTTGCCTCTTCATGATATGGCGGTCGAGATCGCAAAGGCAGTTGGCCCTGTAACAGTCAAAGGGAATAAGAAAAAAGACAACTATCTGCACGCTTCAGAGCGTATCCAGAAGTCAGTAGATAAAGGAGTCCTTGGATTCAAACGCAAACATGTAAGATGCTAGGATGTTTGAATCCGTGCTTAAATAGTTCAATGATCACAAACAATTGAATAAATTGAGGGATACCACCAAAAGAATGGTATCCCTTTTATATATCATTAAAAACCGCTTAGCCATTGAACAACGTTAACGAGATTTATATCGCATAATAAGGACAACAACAATAGAAACAATACATAAGGATACAGTATTAGTAATCAAAAAAGCTAAACCCACACCACTAATTGCCAAACTAACTGCATATGCTTCCATGAGGCTAATCCCTACCACCATCAGCAAGTACGATCTTAAACTTAAATCTGATACAGATTTTGTTCGAATGATTTGAATGATTTGTGGTATATATCCTAAGGCAAGAATGGCTCCTCCAATGAGTTGTAATACAGATAGCAACATTGCTATACCTCCCCTATTATATATACTGTTGTATGGCGATGCAGCCCAGATTGTGCATTCTTTATTTTTCTATACCTAATGCGGCAATTTTGAACAGGCTCTTATATGGAAAAGAGGTAGTTACATGTCAAAAATGGAATTGAAACCGATGGGGCAACCCCCACGGTTAATGAACAAACGGAAAAGAATTAGTCCACTTGCTCCGAGCTGGAAGGGAGCCTCCATTGCATTAGCCATCGTCGCATTATGCTTGTATTTCATCCAAGGATATTCCTTTTTTGGTACGCGCGGTTTGGGCGATTATCTGCTGGGGACGTCATTGCTCTTAATTGTGATTGTGCTCGTAACCGGCGTAATTGCAGGCGTGCTTCACGTTACCAAGCGAATGCCTTCACGTTTTGTTTGGATTGCTATCGCTTCGTTTTGTTTGCTATTCATTAGCTTCATGGGGCCCATGCAATTGATGTTTATCCTCCCATTATTAATAATTCTAGTATTTTCTGTACTGGGAGCCCTCTTATCCTCATTGATAACCGGTAGATACCGTGAGGCTAAGCTTGTCTCGAAAGTAACCGCTGGGATTTTGTTGGCAATTACGCTAGGGACCATTGGCATTGGCGGGTATTGGCTGCTGGACAACGGCAATGCAGATTTGGCGAAGCCGTACCGGTTATCAGCGATGAAAACTGCGGACCGTTACCGGACGACAGCAGCGAATCCAGCTGAACAAGGACCGTATACGGTCAAAACGTTGACATACGGTAGCGCAAACAGTTATCGGAAGGAATTTAATCAGACTGGATCACTCGTGACAAAACAGGTGGACGGATCAGCTTTTTTGGAAAAATGGTCGTCTAATCGTTCAAATACGTTTGGTTTCGGACCAGATCAAATGCCGCTGAATGGATCAGTCTGGTATCCTGATGGCGAAGGATCGTTTCCGTTAATCGTCACCGTTCATGGCAACCACACCGCAACCGATTATTCAGACCCGGGATATGAATATTTGGGCAAGCTATTGGCAAGTCGCGGGTATATTTTTGTATCCATAGACGAAAATTTTCTCAATTCATCCCTTTACGATGATTTGTTTACACTCAAACTGCTGGAGAAAGAAAATTCAGCACGAGGATGGTTGATGTTAGAGCATCTGAAAGTGTGGAACGAGTGGAATAAGACGAAGGATAATCCGTTTTTCGGTAAAGCGGACATGAGCCAGATCGCTCTGATCGGTCAC
This sequence comes from Paenibacillus anaericanus, assembly GCF_003994475.1. Classification (GTDB taxonomy): domain Bacteria; phylum Bacillota; class Bacilli; order Paenibacillales; family Paenibacillaceae; genus Fontibacillus; species Fontibacillus anaericanus. The sequence continues at coordinate 157,625 of NZ_RZNY01000009.1, forward strand.
TCTCGCGGCGGCGAGGCGGTAACGGTCGCAGCGGCGTATAACAAGCTGCCCGCCTCCCCGGAAAATGGAAACATCAAATTCGACTACAACTTTGGTATCCAATCCGTCATTTCGATTGCGGGTACTGACGGGCAATACAAGCCTGCGGGACAACCGACTCCGCTAAAAGATTTGAACTATTTAACTTTGCACGGCACACACGACATGGATGTCAGCTCATTTTCCAGTGCGAGCCAATACAGTCGAATCGGCTTTTCAAACGACAGTGATTTTTTTAAAGCATCGGTATACATTTATGGTGCGAATCACGGCCAATTCAACACCACCTGGGGAAGTAACGACAATATAGGACTAGGCAATAAACTGTTCAATATCGCTCAACTGATACCGCAGGAAGAGCAGCTACAAGCGGCCAAAGTGTTCATCTCGTCCTTCCTAGATACGACATTGAAAGGAAAAAGCGAATATCGGTCCATGTTCCAAGATATTGGTTATGCCCGAGAGTGGCTACCGGACACCATGTATATCAACAACTATATGGACTCAAATACAAAGCTCATTAGTAGCTTTGACGAAGACATCGATCTCAGTACGACGACCTTGGCAGGAGGAAGGATGATCGGAGAACATTTGAAACAGTGGAGAGAGGAAAAAGTCGAGCTGAAATTTGCGCCCGACATATACAGTGCAGTACGTCTCGGATGGGACAGTGCTGCGACACCCGGCACTCCCTCCTACACCGTTGTTTTGCCAGATGGTAGTCTCGATGTACGGGAAACGAGTTCCATCGTTTTTTCGATGGCTGACCGGAATAACGAGACAACAAATCATGACAAGGACGCCCTCGTCGATTTAACCATCCATGTAGAGGACAGAGACGGTAACGTGGCGTCCCTCCCTCTCAGCAGCGAAGCTTATTTACTACCCATGTTCGAAGGTAACATCATAAAATGGCCATTCACGGCTTCGCAACCGACGAAGGAGCCGGTGTTCCAAAACTTTACGTTCAACCTTGCCGATTTAAAAAAGACCAACCCGGATTTCCAGCCTGAGCAATTGAGCAAGATTGGTTTTGTATTTGATAAAACAAAGAACGGCACGATATTGATCGGTAATATCGGCATCCAAAATGAAGATGTTGCAGTAAATAGTTCGCCTTAATACATCATCCTGCCATTTAACGTAAAGACGGCTGCCAGGTGGCAGCCGTCTTTACTATCGTTCTATTTTAAAGAGATAAGAAGGTTCACATTTTTTGTGAAGTCACTTTACCAAACTCAGCGCTGACTCTGTGTAATATTCTACCCATTCAGAGAATGAAAGGTCATCATCCCATGTAACCATCCCCATTGCCTTAGCACATCCCCAATCCAATATCCGCTGTTGAAGCATGTGTACTCTAATCCGCCCCTTATAAGCCTCTATTTGCTCAGGATGTGGTAAATAGACGGATAATAGGCGCTTGGCTACTTCTTCCTCTCCATAATTAATGTACATTGTGATTATCTTTATTAAGTCCGCTAGAGGGTCGCCGAAATAAGCGTTAGTAAAATCGAATAGGCCACTAAATCTCCAATTATTATTTTCCAATTCTAAGAGAAAGTTTTCGGGTTTAAAGTCTCCCATTACAAATGTTGGTGAACTAAATTCGTCAAAGGAAGACTTCGAAGCTTCCAGCAACTCTTCCACCCATAGCACATCTTGTGATGTTATGACTGAGTACTTCTTAGCATCTTCCACCCAAAATCTAATTCTATCGAAGAGCCATGCTCTATATGAATCCTCAAAAGGGCGTATCGTGAATGTTTCCGTGTCTAACTCACCATATTCGTCAACTTTCCAGCTATGGAGGTTCGTGAGCGTCTCAGCTACTAGTTCGGCTATCTTTAATTTTTCTTCTAAGTTAAGATTATCTTTGATTTGTTGCGAGTTCATATGTTTCCCAGAAAGACACGACATTAAAGCATATTCCCAATCAAAAATATCTGCTGCAGCATCTATCAAATAAGGAGTAGGGACAGCGATCCCCGTGCGATTATGTATATTTTCAACAAAATATTTCTCTTCAGCAAATTGTCCAGGGAACAAGGGGTTACCTTTAAATACAAATTTCCCTTCCGTCGAAGTAACAAACCAAGTCTGACCCATGGCGCCCTTTTCCGTTTTCTCAGATGATATGAGCCGTCCCAAGTTAAATCTATCAAGCATGGACTGGAATTGAGAATCACTTATAGAACCTAACTTATTCGGTGAAAAAATGATTGCAGTAGTCAAAAGACCATCTCCTTAAGAATATCTCTTTCGAACTCACGTTCCCATTTAATATCTTATATCCATTATCCTACAAATTCAAAGACAAAAAGTACACAGTAAATAAAAGAGCGTTCTTCAAGGGAGTCTTCCCCTTAATTGAACGCTCTTGTTATGACAATATAATTGGTTATAGCACCTAATGATTCTTTCTAAGAAGTTTTACCTACAATGTTGTCCCCTCTCTTCGTGATCGTGTACGTAACGATCTCACCACTCCAGAAATGGAATTTCAAAATTACTTCTCCGTCTTTCACATCCTTAAAGAAATCTGGAAGCAGTTTGATTTCATCGGTCATAAAAGAGGGACTAAATGTATTGTCATATTCCTTAAAGGAAGTCCAGTCTTGCGGACCTGCATTGCCGCCAGCGGCATATGTCGCTTCCATCGTAGCCACGCGGTTACCGTTAAAGTTGGTTGGAATAGCGAAAGCTTCTGTCGTTCCTTCAGCATTGTGCAATACCGGTTTGTCATTAACGGTTAATTTCAACTTCCAGTCAGGTCCGTTGTTGAACTGTACTGACAATACTGCATTGACTCCAAGGTTCCCTACGGTTGTCAACTTTGTGAGCAGACTTGATTTGAGGACTAACTCCTCACCGTTCAGCACAAAGTCCTCACCTTGCTTCAACTTTTGTCCATTTGTAACGATTCCAGTCAACTGGTTCCCATTTAGATTCAGGTTCACTTTAGCATCTTGAATCTCAGCGCCCTTAGCAAGATAGATGATGTCAGACTCCGCGGTCGACGAACGTCCGCTCCAACCGGCTTTCATAATATTGATCAGTTCTTCATCTGACCATTTATATGTTGTTCTGTTAAAATGTTGTCCATTATCCCACAACATACTGGTGACTTTCTTCTCCCTGAGAGTGTTGGTTAAAAACTCGAAAAACTTAAGTTTCTCTCCTTGCTCGATTGTATTCGTGTTCTTGTCAAATCCAAGTAGACCATATTCACCAAGAATTACAGGAATCCCCTTGGCAACAAAGGTGTTGGAGACATTATCGAATGTTGTAACGATATCTTTCGTTGTATCTTTCTCAAACTTATAGTATCCAGCAATGTTCACGCTGAACGGCCAGAAACCATAAAAGTGCACAGTAGCAATCAGGTTAGGATCGTTCAGCTTAACAATAGTATTGTAAAGCACATCTAGATCTTCCTGAGACGGGTTGGTCTCGCGTGTAGGTAGAACTAGTGGACGAACCGCATTTTTCCCACCTGATTCTCTAACAATCTTATGGAAAGATGTTAGCAGTTCATACAACATCTCATTCTGTTTCGCGCGATCCTCGGTACCCCCATCGGTAAAACGAGGTTCATTGATACTTTCGAACATTAGCTTATTGGAGTGATCCTTAAATCGATCCGCAATTTGTGTCCAAGTCGCCTGATAACGAGCAAGCACTTCATCATGCTTCTTCTCCATGTGGCTTACCCACAACCAAGAGTCATGATGGATGTTGATCATAACATAGAGATCTGCATCCAGTGCCCAGTCCACAACTTCTTGAACTCGGTTCATATATGCCTGTTCGATCGTATAGGTTGGTGCATCACCTATGTGCTGATCCCATGTAATCGGAATCCGGATACTCTTGTATCCTTGAGCAGCGATCTGCTCAATTAACTCTTTGGTCACACGAGGGTTGCCCCATGTTGTTTCGTCAATTCCTGTAGCATCAAGCGTATTACCCAAATTCCAACCAGGCTGCATATCTTGAACATAGGATTGGATACTACCTTTGGCCGCGTTTTTAGCCTCCTGTTCCTTTTTAGGATCGGCAGCGGAAACAGAAGCTGAGAACATAGAAAGTAATAGACTCGCAACAATAGCTAAGGACAAAATCGATTTTTTTCTACTCGTTATCATATCATTCTCCTTTTTGTAAGCGTTTTCTATTAACTAATTTATCATGCTGCATCTTCTTAAAATACCGTAATAATTTATGGAAAAATCATATGTAAATCAGTGAGTCAAATTAGCGGCTGTAGGATAAAAAATAAACCCGCTCCGTTAAGAGTGGGTTCTTGGGTTCTCATTTTCCGTTAGTTAATCATCATACCAACTCTGAAATATACATGGGCTTACTTCCATCTTCTGATTTGAACCCAAGTCTAATATAGAAGTTCACTGCATCAGGATATGAAATTAATACTTTTGATTTATACCCTTTATATCGCTCAAGCATCATGTTCATCAGTTCCTTACCAATACCATTACTCTGATAACTTGGATTAATAAGTGCGTAATGAAAATATGCCGTTAAAACACCATCAGATAAAGCATTTACTAACCCGACAAGCTTGCCTTCATCCCATGCTGTTACAACGGAGTGCGACCCTTCGATTGCTTGTAAAAGTTGCTTTGGATATTTACCAGACTCCCAATCCACTGATAAGAACAACTCTTCAAGAGCTTCTTCTGTAATGCCCTCTTTACTTGATGTGTAGTAAATACTCATTTCGATCCTTCCTCTCTTATCATCTATTATATTAAAAAATCACGTAATGATCATTTCTCTACATCACACTTCCGTTCACGGTTTATTAATTCTCGTATATTCGACAGTCTGGTAGCTTTATGCTATGGTATCACTTACGAGGCATTTCGTTCCACTGGAACGAGGTGCCTTCGCGCGTATGTAACCAGGTTTACATTAAATGTATTTAAGGTGGTGATGTGATGGTGCTCTTCCATCCCCGCGTGGGCGGGGCAATTCTAGGTAAGTTAAGAGAAAGGCTTTTGGGAGCACAAAAAAATTAAGTATAATGAGGAGTCGATTGTAATGAGAGCATGTTTTCAGGCGGAGCTACGTCAACCAACAAACCGAAATGGATTGAAATCTTTACGCAGAGAGGGCCGTCTTCCCGGTATAATCATGAGTCCCAATGAAGATACGACCATGATTCACGTTGCGTTAAAAGAGTTCCAACGCTGGGCAAGAAACGGTGGAACAGGTGTGCTTGAATTAAATTTGGAGGGAACTGAACCGATTCCGGTACTTCTTGAAGCCATTCAAAGGGATCCGGTATCCCGAGACTTGATCCATGCTGATTTTCTACGAGTGAATCATAAGGAGATTGTTCGTACATGGGTTATGGTTGATTATATTGGCACCCCAATTGGTACGAAAAAGGGTGGCGTTCTGCAAACCCAAGTGACAATGATCGAAGTCGAAGCACTACCTGCAGACTTACCTGCTTCGATAGCTATCGACATTAGTCATTTGGAAATTGGAGATTCTCTCCAAGTTGGAAATCTACAGATTCCTAGCGGTGTTGAATTGATCTCCTCAGTTAATGAGTTTCTATTATCCGTTATCACTCCTAAATTATAATTGTATTTATATCTTCGATAAGAAAAATAATTATATATAACAGAAAGACCATGTTATCTACGTCTGTAGATAGTCAAGCTCCCATTTAATGTCCACTAACTGGAGTCTTGACCAAACATGGTCTTTCTCGCCTTTATATCTCTTGTAAAATGGTTCACTATGTTGGTAATAACTGAAAATATAAACTCCAAGATGCTTTAGATGGTACAATAGAGGAATGCGAGTAGTTGGACGTGGAACAAACTGATTTTTCGCAATACTTTTTTGAGACTAAGGAGACATAATGACATTTAAAGACTTGAATATTATACCGGCAATTTTGAAAGCATTAAGCAATGAAAACTACACTTCACCGACACCTATACAGGAACAAGCAATCCCACCCGTGTTAGCTGGTAGAGACTTACTTGGTTGTGCGCAAACTGGAACAGGGAAAACAGCGGCATTCGCAGTCCCTATCTTACAACTATTAAGCCAACAACAGAGCAATAAAGGCACGAAACGTCAAGTTCGTTCATTGATACTAACACCAACAAGAGAACTAGCCATTCAAATTATCGAAAACTTACAAGCGTATGGCAAATACACCAACTTGCGTAGTTGTGCTGTCTTTGGTGGTGTTTCACAAAACACTCAGGAGCGCGCCCTTAAACAAGGTGCGGATATTGTTGTTGCAACCCCTGGCAGACTTATCGATTTGATGAACCAAAAACTTATCGATCTACAACATGTCAAAATCTTTGTACTAGATGAAGCTGACAGAATGCTAGATATGGGCTTTATTCACGATGTAAAACGTATCATCGCAAAAATGCCTAAGCAAAAACAAACTCTATTCTTCTCAGCAACGATGCCGCCAGAAATTTCTACCATGGTCAAATCCATACTTGTTAATCCGGTAAAGGTAGAGATTACACCGGTCTCTTCAACTGTAGATAAGATCCAACAATCGATGTACTTTGTAGATAAGGGAAACAAGCAGAAACTGCTAATTCATCTTCTGCAAGATAAATCCATCGCTTCAGCTCTTGTATTTACTCGTACAAAGCACGGTGCTGATCGCGTTGTACGCGAACTGACCAAGGCGAATATTGCATCACAGGCGATTCACGGAAATAAATCACAAAATGCCCGTCAAACGGCATTAAGCAATTTCAAAAGTGGTGCAACACGGGTATTAGTAGCAACAGATATCGCTGCACGAGGGATTGATATTGATGAACTTTCGCATGTATTCAACTACGATCTCCCTAATATTCCGGAAACATATGTGCATCGAATCGGACGTACGGGAAGAGCTGGATTAAGTGGAATTGCGATCTCCTTTTGCGAAATTGAAGAAAAGCCATATCTTAAGGATATTGTTAAAGTGATTGGGAAATCCATCCCAGAAGTGAAAGACCATCCATATCCAATGCTGATTATGACTCCTCCACCAAAGGAAGTAACCTCAGTATCAAAGTCGTTCAAACCAGCTCACAAGAAGAAACCAGTGGGGAACCACTCTAATTCTTCTGCAAATAAAAAAACATCCTTCCCTAAAAAGTATGATGCTAGATAAGCAGTACGACTCTTCATCTGGATCTAAAAAATGATGTTAAAAAGCTTTAGCAGAGTGATATTTCTGCTAAAGCTCTTTTTTGTTAGGTCACTGAGACTAGGATGATCACGAAGGACTTCAACACGATAGTTGACAATTATTAACTATGCTATTAGTATCTAATTTAACATATATCAAATTAGAAGCTCATTAAATTAGTTATAAGGAGAGATAAACCTTTTGCAATTAGATAAAATTGTGAATTACCATAAAGCACTGTCCGATCCAACCCGAATTAAAATCTTGATTCTCCTAGCGGGTGGTGAACTTAACGGTCAAGTTTTGGCAGACAAATTATATGTTACACCTGCCACCATTACTCACCATACTGCTAAACTTCGTGAAGCCAGTCTAATCAACGAACGCAGGGAGAAGAATACCGTTTATTTTTCGCTCAATCACTATTTCATTAAGAATACCGCTACTGCAACAGCAGATCTAATTTATAAGGATACCAATACAACCGGAGGGCTTGAGCAAATGAATATCCAACAACAACGTTTGAAAGAATCTGTCAGCAAGAATTTTTTCACATCGGAAGGAAAATTGAAGCACTTGCCCGCACAGCTCAAGAAAAAACTAATCGTGCTGCAACAGCTTGTATCTGCATTAGAACCGAACCATCCATATACTGAGAAAGAGATCAACGAATTCATTAAGCAATACCATGATGATTATGCTACCATTCGTAGAGAATTTATTATGCATCAATACATGATTCGTGATCGTGAAAACTATACGGTAAACCCTCAGGAAATGTGGCCAAAATGGGAGACATTATCTTGAACATCTTTTTTCTATTCGTTCAGAGCGGCTTTTAAACCTTCTAAGTTCTGACGCATAATACTCAAGTAGTCTAAATTGTTGGCTTTGTCTTCATCAGTAAGTCCTTCTATCGGATTAAGTACTGCCGATTGTGCACCAATTTCTTTCGCAATGGTATCTGCCACTTTAGAAGAAACTAGCGTCTCAAAGAAGATGGTCTTCACATGATGTTCTTTCGCAAACTTCACGATTTCCGTCATCTTCTCCGCAGAAGGTTCTTGCTCAGGAGATAAGCCCGCAATCGGAACCTGTGTTAGTCCGTATTCTTTAGCCAAATAACCAAAAGCAGCATGCTGCGTAATGAAATCTTTCCGCTTTGTATTAGATAATCCATCTTTAAATTCCTGATCTAATTGTTCTAGTGCAGCTACATACTCGTCTGCGTTCTTCTTAAACTCATCTTTATGCTCAGGTGCTGCTTCGACAAGCCCTGCTTCGATGTTGCGGACTTCCTTGATCGCCAAAGTTGGGGATAACCATACATGTGGGTCCAGACCACCATGATCATGATGATGACCTTCTTCAGCGTGTTCATGAGCTTCTTCTCCTTCATGTTCATGAGCTTCTTCTCCATTATGATCATGAGCTTCTTCTCCTTCATGATCATGAGCTTCTTCTCCTTCATGTTCATGGACTTCTTCGTCTGAACCTTCCATAATATCCAGACCATGACTCGCTTCGATCTTCACCAGTTTGTCATTGCTCACAGCCGACAGTACCTGATCAATCCAACCTTCCATCCCCGCTCCGTTATAGACGAGAACATCGGACTCTGCTATTTTCTTGAGATCTTGTGGCGTAGGTTCCCAATCATGGGGTTCCATTCCGCCAGGGACTAGAACTTCCACCTCTGCGAGATCGCCAGCAACATTTTTAGTAAATTCATACATCGGGTAGATGCTAACTTGAATCTTTAATTTTTTCGTTTGAACTACCGTTTTATTTCCTGATTCCGTCGAATTAGCGTTATTTACCACAGTATCACTGTTGTTAACTCCCCCACCACAACCAGAGACAATTAAAATCAATCCTAATAAAAATGCTATGAATTTTTGGTTTTTAAATTTCAAAATGAGACTCTCCTTTATTTTGATATTCTTGTTCATTAAGTACTTTTCCCCAGCTAGTACGGGCTCTTCGTTTATGAAGTACAAGTCGTAAACGTTGATATGCAATCCCAACCAGCAGAAAAATCAGCAGAGTTAACGCGATGGTTCCTCCCGGAGGTGTGTTGATATAATAAGAAGCGGTCAATCCGCTGAATATACCCATTAACCCGATAATCACAGCCATAACTATAGCCGCTGTAAATCCTTTTGCTAAACGTAACGCCAATGAGGCAGGAAGAACCATCAAAGAGGATACGAGCAGAACGCCAACAATCGGCATCGCAGCAGCCACCGTCATACCGGTTAATACAGCAAATGAAAACGTTAGGCCTCTGACACGTACTCCACCAATCTGTGCCGTTTCTTCATCAAATGTCAAATTATAAAGTGGCCTTCTTAGGACAAAGAAATAACCAACACCCACAAGTGCAACACAGGCAATCAACCACAATTGTATATCGCTAACAGCCACGATTGACCCAAATAAATATGAACTAAAACTCTTATTCAAATTACTACGAAAGCTCATTAGAACAATGGCAAGAGCTAATCCTGAGGTCATGATAATTGCGACTGGAACCTCACTATAGGTTCTGTAAGTTCGCCTCAATTGTTCAACCAGGATGCCGCCGATCACAGCAACAACAAACCCGTAAACCACTGGATTGAGACCAAGCACGGACCCTAAAGCTACTCCGGCCAATGAGACATGCGAAAGTGTATCTGCCATCAGCGCCTGACGTCTAAGCATCAGATAGACTCCTAGCATCGGTGCAATTATTCCGATACATGCTCCGGCCCAAAACGCACGCTGCATGAACTCGTACTCAAACATTGCCACTCCTCACTTTCCCTTTGTTCCAAAGATATTACGCGGTCAAGATATTGGTTGGATTCTTCCAGGCCATGGGTAACCATAATGACCGTAATTCCGTGTGTTGTTACACAGTGCCTCATTAATTGGTAGAATCCAATTCGGCTCTGCTGGTCCATCCCTGCAGTCGGCTCATCCAGAATCAATACATTCGGCTCTCCAGAAAGAGCTCTAGCGATACAAATCCGCTGCTTCTGTCCCCCTGACAACTCACCGATTCTGCGGTTCCTATATTCCCACATCCCTACTTGCTTAAGACTTTGTTCTACTACAGCTTCTTGCTCTAATGTAAATCGCTTGAACAAACCGAGCCGCGAATAGCAGCCCGATTTGACTAGCTCCAATACATGGCTAGGGAAACCACTGTTAAAAGAAGCAACATTTTGTGGTACATAGCCAATTCGCAGCTTATTTCCATCTAGTGCTTTCTCATTTAATTGCACCGTTCCGCTCCAAGGCTTAAGTAAACCAAGTAACAATTTGAGCATTGTAGTTTTGGCTGCTCCGTTCGGACCAGTAATTCCTACGAACTCTCCACAATGTATATCTAGAGAAACCCCGTTCAGAACAGGAGCTTGCCCATACCCGAAAACTACATTTTTCATAGAAGATAAAATCATACGCGCCCCTCTTTATCCATTCATTCCTATCTAGTTTCCCGATGCATCGTATATCTTCTCAACCGAGGAGAATACTTTTTTAGCTCCAAACGCTCGGGATGATTCCGTTTATTCTTAGTTGTTGTATAGTTTCTATCTCCACATTCCGTACATGCCAATGTTACAACTACCCGCATATTCGTAACCTCCTTCAATGAAATGATTAGTTTGTTAAAGACCTACAACGCTAGAGTTAGGATTAAGCTCATCATCACTGAGCCATGGAAGTGGATTGTTAAAGCTCGCCCAGTCCATATCCATTTCCTCTGCAGTCAAAAGACATAGATCCAACTGATTCTCGATTTCGGATCTATCCATATCGATACCGATAAGAACGACTTCAGTTATCCGATCTCCCCACATGTCATCCCATGTCTGTAGCACCTCTGGATCAATTGAGAAAAGCTCTTGTTGCTCTTCAGGAGACAAAGCTGCCAGCCACCGACCTGCTGGACCGAACTGAATGGAAGATCCCGCCTGACTAAAGCTTGCAGCCAGATCAGACTTAACAGAAATCCAGATTAGCCCCTTCGCTCTGACAACCTCCACAGGCCAGTCTGCCATATACTCGGCCAATCGCTCAGGATGGAAAGGTAATCTGCGCCGATACACGAAGGAACTGATTCCATACTCCTCCGTTTCAGGTGTATGTATCTCTTGCTCCAATTCTTTAATCCATCCAGCCGACATGCTCGCCTTATCAAAATCAAATAATCCAGTGTTTAAAATTTCTTCTGGTTCAACAATCCCGTTCTGTGCTCTGATAAGCTTTGCTCCAGGTTGTAATTTACGAAGTACACCTTCCAGTTCGTTCAATTCATTTCCCTCTACTAAATCGCATTTATTCAATATCAACACATCACAAGTTTCAATTTGGTCGATCAATAGATCAACCACATCGCGAGTATCTTCTTCCCCCGTTGCTTCCCCTCGCTCCAACAATGTTTCCCCAGAAGAGAAGTCATGCCAGAACCGATAAGCATCTACTACAGTGACCATGCAGTCCAATTTAGCCAGAGATGTCAGGTCAATTCCGCTGTCCACATCCTCATAAGAAAATGTCTGAGCAATCGGGATCGGCTCGCTAATCCCCGTCGATTCGATCAGAATATAATCAAATCTGTCTTCCAATGCTAATTTTTCAACTTCTTTAATCAAGTCGTCACGAAGAGTACAGCATATGCACCCATTCGACATCTCCACCAGCTTCTCTTCTGTACGCGATAGATTCCCCCCAGCGCTCACCAGATCGGCATCAATATTTATTTCGCTCATGTCATTTACAATAACCGCAACCTTCAACCCTTTACGATTATTGAGAATATGATTTAACAGTGTAGTTTTACCAGACCCTAAATAACCACAGAGTACGGTTACTGGTATTTTCTTTTGATTCAAAAAAGTCGCTCCTTTCTAACATAAAAGTTCTTATTCGTAATTATTACGATTAATAAAGTACAATATAATCCCTCAGATACATTTTGTCAACTTGCGTTGAGTTATTATTAATCTAATGAACAGTCAAACTTACTATTATCGGACATATGCATCGATCCCATCATCCGTATCTGTTACAGTGGATTCATCACGTACTATTTCTACAAAAATACGGTTAGGAACACAAACAATACTCTCATTTGGCCGTGAAATGAAACCCATAGCCATGGATATCTTCTTTGGACAGTCGGCATATACCATTTGAATTCCGTTGTCGAACACCTTCAATATGTTGTGACCGAACTCTGTTTTGATCTCGATATTGTGCTCCTCTCCTGCAAGAGAAACCTTCTCGTAAAATTTCCCATTTACGGTAATCACCGCATTTAAGCTAGAGGGATCATACACCTGAGTTTTCTCGTTATAATATCTTAGTCCTATCCATATTGAGCCGACCAAAATAATAATAATGATCAACAAAATATCGCCACGCTTCAGTTTGATCATAAATCTCCTTCTGTTGTAATTTTGCTTTATATTCGTAATTATTACGATTAATAAATCTTATACTATGAACTTTTGTTGAGTTTGTCAATCCATAACTGTGTGATTCATCCATACGCTTCATCTCTTATGATCAATATCGCTTACAGTAAAGCCCCCTCGATCTATACTTAATAGAAATATATGGATAATAAAAGGGGATATAATAATGAGCACTTTGATATTATATGCAGGGAAATATGGCAGTACCGAAAAGTGCGTGGATACATTAAAGAAAAGCCTAACTGGACCCATTGAAACCATCAATCTTAATCGGGATATTCCACCCAACGTTTCTCCATATAACAAGGTCATTATTGGCGGCTCGATCTACTTCGGCCAATTTCAAAAAGCGAGCAAACAATTTTGTGTAGATAACTTGGACTTACTTAAACAGAAAAAGATCGGGTTATTTATGTGCTGTGGAAATCCCGAGAATATCAATCAGTACATGGTGGAGGCCTTTCCAGCAGAGTTGCTGGAACATGCAGTAATCAAAGATTGTTTTGGCGGGGAACTAGAGAGGAATAAAATGAAGTTCTTCGATAAATTAATTACTGGAATGATCCTTAAATCAGCGCAAAAAAGTGGTAAACCATCACCCGAGATTCTATGGGATTCGGTCACCCGTTTTTCAGAGAAGATGAATCTCGCATAATTTATAACGCTGTTAAGTTCATCAATCCAAGTGTTACAGTACTTATATTATCTTGTTCATATCAAAAGGACTCCCTCAATGAATCGGGGGAGTCCTTTCGTTGTGGAACCGTATAGTCAATTATTGACGTTCGATCGTAATCCAACCATCTGAATCACTATGCACTTGCGCACCTAGCGACTCAGCGATAAAGCGTAAAGGAATATAAGTTGTTCCATCCTTATGGATAAATGCCGGTTGAGCTAACGTAACGGTATTGTCACCTACTTTAGCCTCCTTCGAACCCACGGTGATCGTAATATTCACACCTGTGATATCGTCAATAATGACGATTTGGTTCGAACCTTTCACCCATTTGACCTCCGCATCCAATTGCTCCGACAAATATCGAAGAGGTACGAACGAAGTATTGTTCTTAGTAATTACGCCGTAATAATCACTTTGTGTATCGATCACGAAGTATTTTTGCGTTACATTTAATTCATTCTTCAACAACTTATAAACCTCTGAGCTTGGTTCAAAGTTCCGTAGAATCTGGCCTGGTGTTATCTCTCCATCTGTTACATCTAGCACTCCAGCTGAAGTATCGATCTTATCAAGCACTACATTTCCATTAATATTCCATGATTCACTTTCACTGTGAATTTTAATAGCTTGGATTGGTAGTTCTTCGGACTGAGGAATGGCAATTTGAAGATCCATCACTTGTTTGCGAATATTCTGAGCACTATCAAAGTACAAGTCAACCTTTAACAAAGTATCTTTGCCTAATACAGTCGCAAGCTCAGGTGTTTCATCAAGCAAAGAGGCCACTTGCGTATCATAGTTAGCCAACAGCTCGGTAAGGCCTTGTTGCACAACTCCAAAGATAGCTGCTACTTCAACTTCTTTGGAATTCAGCAGGGAAAATCCTCCCTCTACTTCAAACTCACTTTCATACAGTGAACTAGTAACGTCGTAAATTACACCGATAATTTCCTTTAAGCCTTGTTCGTCTTTTGACAAATTAGTCAGAAATGGCTTAATCAGACCAAGCAGCTCATCTCCGCTAAGTTCCACATGTAGATTAGTTAGGTTCACCGATTCCCCATTAATTTTCTCCTGCGATTGTTTCACTGCGATCTTAGAAGGGTTCGGGATATGCTTCATAACCAAGCCCATTGCTTGGATCGTAAGTTCTTGTACTTTCTCATTGTATTGCTTCATGTCAGGAATACCGAGATCCGATGTATCCGTAGATATGTAGATTGGCTTCTTAGCGCCTTCTACTTGGACAACAAGACCCGTCTCATCCATCGAGAACTGAATAGGGAGCTTCTTACCTTGGTAACCCACAGATCCTTTGATGGATACAGCACTAGTATCTTTCACTTTAGCGCTATCAATATTTATGGATAATGAATTAATAAGTTCGATGACTTTCTTCTGTTCTATGGTCAAGTTACCTGTGCCTGGAACAACTTCTAGCGATAGGGTCTGCTTTGATTCACTCGATTTCTGCGATAGATTTCCTATCAAAGCCTTGTTGATATCAAGTCCTCCAATTGACGTACATCCCGTAAGCATGACCAGGAGTAGGATTATTGGAATCGAAATCCTTTTTAATCTTTTTTTCACGTTAAAATTTCCCCTTTCGTTACATTACTAATTCTCATTATCTTCATTTGTACTCCTTTTGTAAATAGTGAGTTAAATCACGTCTGTGTTTTGTCTAGATCATTAGATTGATAACAAGTAGCCACTACTCGTAATTTTTTTCTGTTAAAATAAGAATATCAACCTATCATTCCGTTTCAGAAGGGAGCATACATCATGAAACCAACTGTTTATATCGCAAGAAAAGTTCCTACAGAAGTAGAAGATTATATCGGGAAACACTGCAACTATAGTAAGTGGGACCAACCGGGCCCGATTCCTCGTGAAGTTCTGCTTGAGAATTTGAGTAACGCTGAAGGATTGTTGATCTCAGGTGGTAAAATCAATCAGGAGTTACTGGACCACGCCCCTCGTCTACGTGCAGTCAGTACGATTAGTGTTGGTTACAACAATTTTGATCTAGAAGCGATGAAAGCCCGGGGGATTCTGGGCACGAATACTCCTCAAGTCCTGAATGACACAGTTGCAGATTTAATATTTGCACTTATCTTGTCCACCGCTCGCCGCATTCCTGAAATGGATCGGTACGTTAGAGAAGGTAATTGGAAGCGTGGGGATGATGAGAACTTATTTGGAATTGACGTCCATCACAAGACACTGGGTATCATCGGAATGGGTGGAATTGGCGAGGCCGTAGCACACAGAGGAAAATGGGGATTCGGGATGAACATTCTGTATCATAACCGTACTCGGAAACCTGAAGTCGAGGCTACTCTAGAGGCAGAGTATTGCTCGCTACAGGACTTACTACGAAAAAGTGACTTCATCGTGCTGATGACTCCCCTAACTCCAGAAACCCACCATTTAATTGGTGCAGAGGAACTGGCATTAATGAAGCCAACTTCCGTATTTATCAACGCATCTCGTGGGGCAACGGTTGATGAAGAAGCATTAATCAAGGCGCTGCAAACAAATAAAATTTATGGGGCTGGTCTGGATGTATTTGAACGAGAACCCCTTGCTCATGACAACCCGTTGCTGTCTCTGCCAAATGTTATAACCCTACCGCATATTGGTTCCTCCACGGAACAAACTCGGTTTGAAATGGCGATGCTAGCCGCACAGAGCCTGGTCAGTGCACTACAAGGTGAAACTCCTGCGAACTTGGTGAAGGAATTACGTTCCTAGAGTCCATATAACATATAAAATCACTGCTCATTTTAAACAAAAAGTGAACCCGGGATCCTATATAGGTATTCCGGGTTCACTATTATGCTTATTATTTTCACTCATCTTCCTCTAATAAAGGACTGAATTCCATTTCGCCTAAACGACCAGCCTCGGCATCAGCCAGCAATCTCCTTAACCACTTCAGTTCCGTCATAGCATGCTCATATTGCCCTGCCATTAAATGTAATACACTCCTCGGAACTGTACCCTGATGCTCACTATATACTTGATAATATAAATTCACTTGATGTTCGACTTCCTTCACCCGATCTCTTAAAAGTGAAGCAATTTTCACCTGATCTCCTTTGCTGGCAAATGCCAAAGCCATATACATTGGATGATACAAAGGTTCAATATCCTTAAATTTATCAAGTAACAGCTTCTGAAAATATTCTTTCCCCTTGTCCGTGATTTGATATATTGTCTTATCCGGCCGGCTATTACTACTTATAGTTTCCATTGCTACGATATGCTCTTGCTTAGCTAACTGATCCACTGCATAATACAACGAACCGATGCGAAACTTTCCCTTATGATCCAAGAAACGATCTTTCATGCGAATCCGAATCTCATAGGGATGCATATCCTCTTCAAGCAGTAAACCTAATATCGATAATCGAATGGACAAGGCTTCATATCTCCCTTTATAGATGTTTAGATCAATTATGTTGCTTTACAAGCTCACTCGCTTTAGGAGTCATCCGATCCTTAGGCATCACAAGCACAACGACAACAGCCAAAATTGCTGGAATCAGAGCCCACATAAACATATGTGATATTGAATAAGAGAGCGAGTCCGTAATCTTATTCAGAATCTCTGCTGGAATTTTTGCTCTAGTCTCCGGAGTTAATGCCTCGCGAGTATCACCAAAGGACTGTCCAGCTAGTCCCATACCCTTGAAAGCTTCTTCCATCCGATCTGACATCAGATTCCGCTGCAAGATACCAAAGATCGTTATTCCAAGCGTCATACCTAACGAGCGGAGAAAAGAGTTAGTCGACGTAGCCGCACCGCGCTGCCGTATATCAAAATGATGGATTGCAGCCATACTAAGCACCGAGAATGAGAATCCTACACCAAAGCCCGTTAATATACTATACAAAGTCAATAAAATGCGGGATGAATCACCCGTAAGAGTACTTAATGAAAACACACCCGCTACAAAGAAAACGACGGAAATCATCATAATTCCACGATAGGACATTTTGGAAGCAAGTAATCCACCCATCATACTTCCAACAACAGAACCAATCATCATTGGCATTAGAATCAATCCCGAATTGGTCGCTGAGCCACCATATACCCCTTGCACATAAATCGGAATATATACCGTCGCTACTATAAAGACGCTACCATAGAACAGTGCTAATGCATTACTAGCCGCATACAGCCGTTGCTTAAACATTCCGAAGGAGATGATCGGCTCCTTCGCTTGTCTCTCTATCAGTACAAAAGCAATGAATAATGCAGCAAATCCACCGAGCAAACCAAGAATAACCCCCGAATCCCAGGCGAACTTCTCACCGCCCAACTCCAGAGCGAACATGAGACAAACAACTGCTCCAACCAATGTGAACGCTCCACCCCAATCAATTTGCTGCTTGGCATGAGTCAACGATTCACGATAGAAGAAAATAATAAAGAACAAGGCAATCAAGCCAATCGGTACGTTAATGTAAAATACCCAATGCCAACTAAATGTGTCTGTAATAAATGCACCAAGCAGTGGACCAAAAATGCTAGATGTACCAAATACGGCACCGAGCAATCCCGTCATTTTCCCACGTTTCTCTATAGGAAAAATATCATAAATAATCGTGAAGGCAATTGGCATTAGTGCCCCTCCACCAATCCCTTGAATCGCCCGAAATATACTAAGCTGTAGTATACTTCCGGCAAATCCGCACAACACAGAACCTACAAGAAACGTAATGATTCCAAAAATAAAAAACCGCTTCCGCCCGTACATATCGGATAACTTACCGAAGATTGGCGTTCCTGCCATTACAGCCACCATATAAGCAGAAGTTACCCATACAAATTGCTCCATTCCACCCAGCTCAGAAACGATGGTACCCATTGCTGTCGTTACGATCGTATTATCCATTGCTGACATCAGTATGGCCAGCATAAGTCCAATCAATATAAATTTTGTATGATCTTTTTCTTTTGCAATCATCAAGATATTCCCTCTCCTTTTACCCTATTCAAATTTGAATAATACTTTATTTTATTTAAATTTTCAAGAAAAAAACTAAACCCTACCTTCAATAATAGGGAGTGAAACTTTCGGTATCCTTTTAATTATCCTATAATGAAGCAATAGTAACTAACTAGAGAGGACGGATTAACCTATGAATACAAGATGGAGCGGACTAGAACAGAAAATGAAAGAGGTTGGCATTCAAACATTACTCATTACAGATCCGAAACATGTATATTATTTAACCGGATTTCTGAGCAATCCTCATGAACGGTTTCTCGCTGCTGCACTACAACTTGGTAGTGAGCCTCTGCTTATCGTACCTGCACTAGATGAAGAGGCCGCACGCGCTGCTTCAGATGTACAAGATATTATTACTCACCAAGATACGGACAATCCTTACTTAATTCTGAAGAATCATATGAATGGCTCGCTAGGAACTATCGGATTAGAGAAAGAACATGTATCGATCTCCCGCTATGAGCAGTTGAAGGACGCACTATCTTTTGACAGTTATGTAGTTGATATAGGACCTTGGCTTCGTGACCTTCGTGTCTGTAAATCACCCGAGGAAATTAATAAAATTCGGCATGCTGTCCATCTCATCGAACAAGTACTAGAAGAAGCGCTCCTAAGTGTCAAAGAAGGCATATCGGAGAATGAACTAGTTGCTGAAGTAGAATATCAAATTCGCAAACTTGGAGCAGATGGTCCGTCCTTTGATTCCATGGTGTTAACCGGCGAGAAAACAGCCCTCCCACATGGTGTACCTGGTACCCGGCAACTCTCCCGTGGAGATTTGCTCATGTTTGATATAGGGGTGTATGCATCTGGATACGCATCAGATATCACACGAACTTTTGCTTTTGGAGAACTCTCTGAGGAGAAGAGAACCATTTATGAAACGGTACTCGCTGCTAATGAAGCAGCTATCGCTGCTATCAAGCCCGGTGTAACCTACGGTTCTATCGACAAAGCCGCAAGGGATGTTATCGATGAAGCTGGCTACGACGAGTACTTCATACATCGCCTAGGCCACGGGCTTGGTATTGATGTGCACGAGTTCCCCTCGATTCATGGAAATAACGAATACTTACTAACAGAAGGAAATGTATTTACAGTTGAACCCGGAATATACGTGCCACGTGTGGGTGGTGTACGTATTGAAGACGATGTACTTGTTACTCATGACGGTGTCGACGTACTGACATCATTCCCGAAAAAACTTACTTATTTGTAATATGTAACCCAATAAAAAACCTTCAAGTTCGTATGACTACGAATTTGAAGGTTTTTTATTATTGGCTGAGCCCCATTAATAATTAAATGATATATTTTACGGAGTAGTAACTTCCTTATCATCTTCATGCTGAAAGTTTCGTGCAATATACAAGAAAGGAGTTCCCGCTGCCGTTAGTATAAATTTAATAACGTAGGTCGTGAATAGAATTTCTAGCCAAACCCTTAAGCTGTATTCACCAGCAAATGCGATCGTACAAAATATAAGCGTGTCCACAAACGAACTGGCCATCGTACTACCATTGTTTCTGATCCACAATTGATGTGGTTTTGGATAGAAACGACGGATCCACGAATACAGTCTAACATCGAGAAACTGGCTGATAAAATAAGCAGTTAAACTCCCGAGTGCCAAGCGTGGCATTAATCCAAATATCGTCTCCATTGACGATTGTGCGATATCACTCTCTTGAGGCTTGAACTGAAGTGCCATCTGCATAAGAATCGTCGTCATAATCAGCGTGAAAAAGCCGAACCAAACCGCTTTCTTCGCCTCTTGTCGTCCGTATTTCTCATTCAACAAATCACTAGTCAAGTACAAGCTGACGTACATCGTATTTCCAAGCGTCATTACGATTCCAAACATCTCAATCGTTTTGACCACCTGAATGTTAGCGATGATTGTTGCTACACCAATCCAGGCGTACAGTCCCTTTTTACCGAAAAATTTGTAGCAGATCAAAAAGAACGTAAAGTTCACAAGCATGAATAGGATACCCCATCCAATATTAAACATAGCAAATTCCTCCTAGTTTTGATTACGCGGGATGGTTACGAACCGCGGCTATTATAACAGCAAAACTTACAATACCACATTCCCGATTCGGATTCCACACAAGTTTATTTTGTAAATCCATGAAACTTATAACATTTGCAATGTAAATATCATATGCAAAACAATCTTTTTCATATAATATAGTTCTATTAAACCATTGGTAAATATATCTACAATCCAACTATGATATTCACAAACAAACAGAGAGATTATTCTAGGGAGAACGGAGAGGATTCTATGTTCAGAATTAAGCATTCTGTGAGTCGCAAATTAATGCGAACTTTTGCGGTAGT
Source organism: Paenibacillus anaericanus (assembly GCF_003994475.1). Taxonomy (GTDB): domain Bacteria; phylum Bacillota; class Bacilli; order Paenibacillales; family Paenibacillaceae; genus Fontibacillus; species Fontibacillus anaericanus. The sequence continues at coordinate 178,382 of NZ_RZNY01000009.1, forward strand.
TATCGTACTTTCTTCAATTTTGTTTAGCGTCAGCTTTTATTATGTTTCCATGGGTATTATCAACAAAAACGTTCTTCCACAGTTTGATAAAGTATTATTAACCAGCACAAAAGATATATACAAAGGTTTGGATAAAACCCAGACCCTACAATTACTAAGTGGCAAAGAGGATTCACGCTTTATCGTAGAATCATACCTCTCCAAAAATGTAAACGAGTTCCAGTTACATACAGCTTATCTTATTGATTACCATGATAATCAAGCCGTTATATTGGCAACCAATGACAAATCTAATATGAAACCTACCGATGCACTAACGATTCAAGACGCCATGATAAAAGCAACAAAAGGTACAAGTACAGTCAGCATCAGTGAACTTTACTCTGATCAATTCGGATCCCACAAAACTGCATACATCTCAATTCCTGGAAGCTCGATTATACTGGCTGTTGGCATGGACGCCACCTTTATAGAACAAAAGCGTGCTGAAATTTTTTGGATTTGCACTGGCATTACAGCAATTATCATTGTATTTGGTATGGCTTTGGCTTATGTAGACAGTCGACGCATCACAAAACCGCTAACAAAGTTAGCTTCTATTACGGATCAAATGTCTCAAGGTGATTTCCGTCAGACCATTGAGATAAAAGGACATGACGAAGTTGCTCAACTTGCCGGAAGCTTCAACACCATGACCGTGCAACTCAAGGACATGATCTCCACAGTTCTTGACACCTCACACTCTGTGGTTAACGGAGCCGACGAAATGTTCCATTCTGTCCAAACCTTTGAGGATTTAATTGAACGGTCCAATGCCGCAACTAATCAGGTTGAACGCGGAAGCGTTACAATCGCTTCAGCAACAGCTGAAAATGCACGTGCAATGGAAGAAATATCAGATGGAATTCAGCATATCGCTACCTCTTCTGCCATAGTCACCGAGAGAATAGGACAAGCTTCCGAGCAAGCCAATATGGGTAATGAATTAGCCCAAACGGCGATCGATCAGATGAACCTAGTTGAAGGCGCAGCTGGGAAATCTCTACAGCACATATCCATTTTAAATGAACGTTCTGAATCTATTGCTCAAGTTGTTGCTACCATTAGTGAAATTACTAAACAGACTAACATTCTTGCTCTAAATGCTTCTATTGAAGCCGCCCGCGCAGGCGCGCAAGGAAAGGGTTTCGCCGTAGTGGCTGAAGAAGTACGCAAGCTAGCCGAGGAATCACGAGCCGCTACCGATGAAATAAGTGAATATCTAATCAGCATTCAAGAAGAATCCCAAAATTCCGTCTCCGCTATGCAGCACGTAAGTGACGAGATTCAATCCGGGACAGATATCGTAAGAAAAGCAGGACTCGCCTTCGAAGAATTAACAGAGTTAATTCAGAATATAAATTTAACCATCCACACGGTTTCATCAGCAACACAAGAGGTTTCTGCAGGAACGGAAGAAGTAACTGCTTCCGTTGAGGAAGCAGCCACCATAACCGCAAAATCGCTGCAAAATATGAAGGAAATCGCGGAGTATTCAAATCAGCAAATTACAGAGATAGCAGCCCACGCTTCAACCGTCACCACCTTACAAGCAAAGGCTGCTTCGTTGAGTGCGTCGGTGAACAAGTTTAAGATTTAGGTAACCGATGGGTGAAAACCGTAACTTCGAAAGAAATTTGGAATTTCGATCGCTGTTATCCTCAGATTTCTTGAATTTATACCGCTTAGCGGATAAAATCCGAGGATAAAGGCGAACGCTGCCGCTTCTACATCTCCAAATTTCCTCTACGTTACTCCTGCACCCATCTGTTAAGTGAGTGAGTAGTAAATAAGAACCTGAACTCCAACAAATTAAGCGTAGTAAACATAAAGAAGGCATATATCATATACAACATATTAACGCCTTCCATAGCAAATTAAAGAAGTGGATGAATAGGTTTAATGGCGTTGCAACAAAATATCTTGCTAATTATATGTATTGGTTTAAATGGCTTGAAATCTTTAATACCGAGAAAGATACTATAAAGAGCAAAAATTTATTGGTTCAATCCCATACCTCTCATACTGACACAAAATTAAAGGATTTTAGGATTAGAGAAGCAATCTATGTATAATGCGTGTAAAATATATAAAATTATACCTCTACATGTTATATAATAAAGTAAATAGAGAATTGTAGATTTTTGTGGCACAATGGTAAGAAATGTGAAGCGAAGAAAGTTTATATAATATACATGATGAGGAGGATTTTTATGAAGAACCCATATGAAATATGCCCCACTTTTGAAACAGAAAGTTTTATTTTAAGACTCGTTTCAGAAGAAGATTCCGAAGGTCTACTTAAATGTTATTCTGATAGTAAGGCACAAAAAATTTTTAACTCTGATAGGTGTACAGGTGATTTTTGTATTTACACAATTGAGGATATGTTACAATGTACTAAAGCTTGGCTTTGTGCATATTCTCAACAAGAATTTATACGCTTTGCAATTATAGATAAATCACTATCTAAAGCTATTGGAACAGTAGAAATGTTTGGTTATGCTGGTAAATATAAAATTAAAACGGGAATACTCCGAGTTGATGTTTCTTCTGAATACGAAAATGCAGATTACTTAAACGAAATATTTAGTGTTTGTAACGAGAACTTTTTTGATTTGTTTGAGGTTGATATGATTGCAACTAAGGCAATACCTCAAGCTGTTGAAAGGCGGAATACATTATTAAAAATTGACTTCTGTGAAGGCAATGCATATGAAGGAGAGCACTATTTTTTGCGTTCAAAATAAACATAATCTACAGTAAACTTAATACATAATATTCTTAAAATGTGCATTAAGGGAACTTTTAACAAGTTCCCTTAAAAAATTGCATATTATCAACACTGTTCTTAAACATAGCCATTAATAAAAAGACGTACCTCCTTGAATTCCACAGGGAGGTGCGTCTTTTGGTGATAGATCAGACTCCATAGGATCTATTATCAAATGAGTGGTGGAGTAACGAAGAGGAATTGGGAACTAAATAAGCGTATAAATTCAATAAATCTGAGGATAACAGCGATCGGAAGCCCAAACTTTTCTTGTAGTTATGACATTTCACTCATCTGTGTGTTTACTTCCGAACCAGATGAGCTATTTCGTATATCCGTTCCATATCCAAATGCTCACGGACATGTTCAGCCAGACGATCAAACGCCGCTTCCTTGCGCAAGGCGGCTGAGAATGTTTGGCCTAGGGGTTCTAGTCCCTTGCTCATCCGTACGCCGTCGAGCCAAGCTCTGCGCCACTCGTCACTGTTGAACAAATCATGAAGATAAGTACCAAAGACCCTTCCATCAGAGCGTGCCGCTCCCTCAAGTAATTCTTCTCCGCTCGCCCGCTTAATATTAAATAAGTGAGCGACTTCTGCGCCAGGGTCACAAACAGTGTTCCCCGAATGAATCTCGAACCCTTCAACAGGAACTCTTTTGCCCGGTGGATACAACGTAACCGGTTGATTACCTTCCGTAACTCCGTGGACGCGAACTGTCGTTTTCCCCGAAGTAAAGATTGTAGATACCGGAAGCCAGCCAAGCCCCTCGGCCTCCTTGGGACGTCCAGACTCGATCCCTTCTGGATCATGCAACCGAGTACCTAACATTTGATATCCTCCGCAGATGCCCACTAGTTGTATCTGAGAAGATGATTCCATAACCTGTTGGATGGCAACATCTATGCCTCTGTTCCGCAAGAAGTCTAAATCTCCAATCGTGACTTTTGTCCCCGGCAAAATGATAATGTCTGGCGTACCAAGATCAGCTGCCTTGTCTACATAACGTACTGAGACATCCAACTCGGCGGCAAGAGCATCAAAATCGGTGAAATTAGAAATACGAGGGTAACGGATAATGACAATGTCTAGATCTCGGCCTGTTTGTACTCTCGAATGATGAGAATCAAGGACAACGGAATCCTCGGCCTCTATCTCTAAATCTGACATAAAAGGCAATACGCCAAGCACAGGAATACCCGTCTTCTGCTCCAACCAATCAAGGCCAGGCTGTAAGAGCGAGAGATCCCCTCTAAATTTATTTATTATGAAGCCTTTGACCCGCACTTTTTCCTCGGGATCCAGTAATTCAAGCGTGCCGACAAGAAATGCAAACACTCCACCACGATCAATATCAGCAACGAGAATCACGGGTGCATCAGCCCAACCGGCCAAATTCATGTTCACGATATCTCGATGCTTCAGATTAATCTCTGCCGGGCTACCCGCACCTTCCATAACTATAATGTCATTATTTGCACGCAATCGATTTAGTGCATCCATCACTAAAGGTTTGGCCTGGGGCAAGAAATTCTCACGGTAGCTTACTGCACTGAGATGTTGGAACGGTTTGCCGTGAACTACAATCTGGGAATGCATATCTCCCGTCGGTTTGATCAGAACTGGGTTCATGTCTGTCGTCGCCGGAATACCACAAGCCTCGGCTTGAATGCCCTGGGCACGTCCGATCTCCAGTCCATCTGGGGTTACATAGGAGTTTAAGGCCATATTCTGCGATTTAAATGGTGCCGTTCGTAAGCCATCTTGTTTGAAAATACGGCAAAGCGCAGTTACGATTACACTTTTACCAACATCCGATGCCGTCCCTTGAACCATCAGGACAGCCCCCGCCTGTTTTGAATCGTTACCACTATACTTCCATATCATTTTCTCTATATCCATTATGTCGTTATGCCTCCATCAGCGAATTATCAGAACGGCTAACAGGAGTAGTACAACCTCTAGACCTTCATTCAACGCACCATAAGTATCACCGGTCAAGCCGCCCAGTTTAGAGCTCATTACTCTGGCCGATAAAGTCCCTACCCCATAAGTCACAAGCGGAAGCAGAACGAAATACAGAACCAATCTCTTCCAAGGAACCTCGTTCCAAGCAGTGAAGGAGGCAAGAAACAAGCCCGATGCCGACAATGTTATTGCGAGTATCGTGGACAGAATGATATCCCTCAAGCTCAAGCCGTGAAAACGTCCTGCCAGCCCTTCTCCTTCTCTCGCCATCGGCCATGAACGCATCGCCCAGCCCATGAACCATCGGCTCCATATCGGCGCGACCAATAGCGCCATGAAAGCTGGGAGAGCACCCAATTCCAATAACGAGGCGATTAGCGACACTTTAAATAAAAGCAATAAGACGCATGCTAATACGCCCATCGCACCAACACGACTATCTTTCATGATCTCAAGCATTTTCTCGCGAGAACGATAACTTAGCAGGGCATCAGCAGAATCCATCCATCCGTCCAAGTGTAATCCACCTGTCATCCAGACCCAGAGGATCAACGTAATTACTGCGGCCGGTAACGAGGGTAATGCCCAAGCAGACAGTGTTCCGCCTGCCCACACCACTAAACCAATCACCGCTCCAACTAGCGGATAATATTTGACGCTTCGCCGCAACAGCGCTGGGGTGAAATCTAGTTCGATTTTGATTGGAATCCGTGACAAAAATTGAAAAGCGGCCAGAATTGGCCGGCTCTTATCACTCATAGAAGGTACTCCTTACTTTTCAATTCGATAGGGATTCCCACAGTAACAAGAAATACCTGCTGTGAAATACGGGCTAATCGCTGATTCAATACACCCGCTAAATCACGGTACAGGCGGCCCAGCGGATATTCCGGCACAATTCCGTCGCCTACTTCATTCGTCACCATAACTATCGTGCCAGGATAAGCCTTAATCGCAGCTTCCAGTTGTTCCATTTGTTCCATTACTATAACTCCTGCTTCAGGTCCATCACCCGCTGTGAGCAGGACATTTGATAACCAAAGTGTTAAGCAGTCGACAAGAACAAGCGGAGCTTCACCAGTGACATTTCCACCTAACAGAATAGGATGAGAAGTCAACAATTCAGCTAGCCGAATAGGCTCTTCCAAAGTTGTCCAGTGAAAATCCTTTCCTTCTCTTTGCTCCTTATGCAGTGCAATCCGCTGCTCCATTTCTGTATCGAAGGCCTGAGCTGTAGCGATATATATAGCAGACTTCGCCTGCTTCATACACCAGCGTTCTGCGAACGAGCTTTTACCACTCCGCGCTCCACCCGTAACCATGACAATCATAGTTGGTTTGTCCCAGACTCTGCACTTTCTCCACCAGTAGATATGCCAGCACTCTCAAATGTAGCCATCTCAGCCATAATTCGGCAAGCAGCATCAATAAGATGAAGCGCCAGAACGCCTCCTGTTCCTTCTCCTAAGCGCATATCTAGTTGCAACATAGGGTCCAAACCAAGTTCTTTTAACAAATGAGCATGCCCTTGCTCATGAGAAGTATGAGAGGCAATCATGTAAACCGCAGACTCCGGTAAGAATCGCTGAGCCAATAATGCAGCAGCACTAGAAATAAAGCCGTCGATAACAACCGGACACTGGCGTGCCGCAGCAGCTAAGATTACACCGGTTAATCCGGCAATTTCAAGTCCACCTACTTTGGATAGAACATCGATTGGATCCAGCGAATTTGGAGTGTTACATTCCAGAGCGCGTTCTACGACTAACGCTTTATGTCGAAGAACTTCATCACTGATTCCGGTACCTCGTCCAACACTTTCTAATGGAGAAACACCAATTAAGGCACTCAAAACAGCGGCACTAGCCGTCGTGTTCCCTATGCCCATTTCCCCCGTTACGAAGAGCCGAACTCCTCGGTCATATGCCTCATTAACAATATTTGCACCGATTAACAATGCCGCTTCCGCCTCTTCACGACTCATCGCAGGACCTTTGGCCATATTGGCAGTCCCCATACGAACCTTACGACTAATAAGATCTGGATGATTCATTTCAGCGTTAACGCCAATATCAACACACAGCACTTCTGCTCCAGCTTGCCGTGAGAGTACATTCACCGCCGCTCCACCAGCGAGAAAGTTCAAGACCATTTGAGGGGTTACTTCAGCTGGAAACGCACTAATTCCTTCTTCACAAACCCCATGATCAGCTGCCATCACAATTACCGAGCGGTGTGGAAATGAAGGTCGCTCGACCCCTGTGATTCCAGCTAGTTTAATAGCTAAAGTCTCAAGTTTCCCTAGACTCCCTGGTGGTTTCGTCAAAGAGTCCAAATGCGCAGCGGCGGCAGTGGCAGCATTGATGTCCAATGGTTTAATGTCACCTAGAATATGTGGAATTGAAATAAAATGACTCATAAATTAACCCCTCTCATTAATTGATAACCTTTTCTCCGTTTTCAACAGCAATTGCGGAGCTCCAACGTCAGGATGGGATACGATATGTGTTTTCACTTCAAACACTGCTTCCATCGTTTCCGAAGACAGGATTTCATCTGGAGTTCCTTCAGCAGCAATCTTCCCCTCTTGTAGCACAAGCAACCGATCACAAAATAGCGAGGCCAAATTCAGATCATGCATAACCGCAACCACCGTTAGACCTTCCTCTCTTTGCCAACTTGAGACAAGCTCCATAAAATGCATCTGATAGCGGATATCCAAATAAGTCGTCGGTTCATCCAGAAGAACGATTTCCGGCTGTTGAGCCATTACTTTTCCAAGTGCGGCTCGTTGCCTTTGCCCACCACTTAACATACTTAGGGGACGATCTTCCAGTTCCTTCAGTTCCAATTTTTCCATTATTTCATGGAGAAGTTTCACCGCATTCTCGTCGCTCTCTTTACCACGCCAATCTTGAAACGGAAACCTCCCCATTTCGATTACCTCGCGTACCAGGAACGGCACAGGTGGTAATCCATCCTGTTGGAGTACAGCTAATTTGCGTGATAATTCCTTGCGCCGATAGGAAGCGAGTGGCTTACCACCAAGCACTATTTCCCCTTGATCCGGTTTCTCCACGCCAGATATGAGATTCAAAAGCGTCGTCTTACCACTACCATTAGGTCCGATAATCCCCCAGAATTGACCTGGTTTGACCCTCCAACTCACATCGTTCAACACCGGAAGTCGCCCATAAGATTTAACTATGTCCTTTACATGGATCATGTCCATGTCCAAAGCACTTTGCATACTCATGACATTTCCGCCTCCCTTTGCTTCTTCTTCCGGTACAATAAATAAGCAAAGAAAGGAGCTCCAACAAACGCCGTAACTATACCTAAAGGAATCTCCGTCGGAGCCAATAATGAACGTGCCGCCAGATCACTCCACATCATAAATATACCACCACCAAGCGCAGAGAGTGGAATAATAAGTCGATAATCCGGTCCGACGATAAGTCGTAACATATGAGGGACTACGAGTCCAACGAATCCGATAACACCGGACACCGAGACTGCCGCAGCTGTTAATAACGTAGCCACAAGCAATACCCAGAGCTTGGTCCGCTCTACATGAAGTCCAGAATGGGCTGCATGCCGCTCGCCTAGTGCAAGTAAGTTTAGTGACCTGGCTTGGCTCCACAAGAATAGCGCCCCAAGTACTAAATACGGGAAAAGGATGGTCGTATATGACCATCCGCGAAGACTCAGGCTTCCCATCGTCCAATATAAAATTTCATTCACGGTCTTATTCGACATAGCCGTGAGAAAAGATACGATCGCTCCAAGGAACGACTGCATCACTACACCTGATAAAATAAGTCCTTCAATTGGAATCTTTCCGTTCTCGCGCGCCAACCACATTACGACCCATAACGTTACCATTCCTGTTAGAAAGGCAACAACAGGTAGAGAAAACACGCCGATCAAAGAGAACTGCCATCCGAAGAAAATGAGCGTTGCCGCCCCCACAGCGGAACCCGATGATACCCCAAGGGTAAACGGGTCTGCCAACGGATTGCGTAGTACTCCCTGAAAGGCAGCTCCCGCTATAGCAAGTGCCGCTCCAACCAGGAGACCCAAAAGAACACGAGGTAGTCGAACCTGCATGATGATTTGTTCCGAAGCTACATCCCAATCCTTAGTCACGAGTTGACCTATCCAGGGTAATCGATGCAACAAAATTCGAAGTATCTCTCCTAATGGCAAGGATACGGAACCAAATCCAATACAGATAAGTAACGTGACGCCGAGTAGGATCAGGCCAATCGCCCCATATCCCGCCAGCTTTTTACTCATTTATTCATCAATTCCGGATAAATCGCTGTTGCCATCTCAATCAATCCTTGAGTTACACGAGGACCCGGGCGGCTTAATAAATTATCATTAAGGCCAACAACGTGATCTTCTTTAATTGCTTTAATTTGATCCCATCCACTACGGCCTTTAATAATTTCGGCCAATGTCTTGTTATTCTCATCCACAACGCTGCTTGCATACAAAATGACGTCTGGATTTGCTTTAATAATATTCTCTTCATTAATTTCATTCCAACCTGTCAGATCAGAAGCTACATTCACGCCACCGGCTAGTGTAATCATTTCATCCATAAATTCACCTTTACCCACTGTCCAGCCTGGGGAGAATTCAATATAGACTTTACTCCGTTGCTCTGGTGTAAGTGATTTGACCGCCTCAACAACTTGATCACGTTCTTTTTCCATTTGGGAAACTACTTCTTCCCCTTGTGCCTGATGATCGGTAATTTGAGCTACTGCCCGAATATTAGCTATTACTCCATCTAGAGTTTTAGCATTAGATTGATATACTTTGATACCCAAATCGGTAAGGCTCTTCACTGTTGCTTCATCTACTAAATTGCCCGCCAATACCAAATCTGGTTGTGCCGCCACAACAGCTTCTACATTAACCTGCCATCCGCCCATTTTAGGCTTATCCTTAACAGCATCTGGATAATCATCATTATCAGATACTCCAACAACTTGTTCATCTAATCCGAGCGCAAACAATCCCTCAGTCTCAGACGGTGCAAGTGATACAATCTTCTGTGGTGCCGACTCAAAAGTAAATTCTGTACCTTTAGCATCTGTTACAGTTAAAGGGTACGTTGTTTTGAGTTCATCCTGTGTTGGTGCTGGAGTTGCTGTATTCTGCTCCTTTTGCACCTCATTTGTTGCGTTATTACTGTTCGCTGCGTTATTCGTACCACAACCTGCTGTTACAACAAGCATTAATGCGAGCAGCCAAACCGCCCAAATCTTTCTCATGTTCTTCATCTCTTTCTTCCTCCCCTTAATGGTTACTCTAATCTAGCATGAGCGAAGTTCCTTTGTTGATCACCTTATAAATCTTCGTACAAGAAAAAACCCAATCCGCTAGGAATTGGGTTACGTCTACAAGGTCATACCTATGACACCGCAAATACACGGGGCCCAGCATGAATCATCTTAGCAGAACGTTATCCTTTCCTCGAAGGACCGTCTATTACACCCGTGGGCAGGTCTCCTGACTTACCAGGTTGAATGACTAAGCTCACCTTCCCATTATCCTTCATGGATAACAGTGGCAGAAAAGAGCTTCATCCCTGTTTTACAGTGGCGGGACCGTACCGGATTTGCACCGGCTTCCCTTTTAACCTAAAGTCTGCGATAACCGCTTTCTTCAGGACCTACGGGTATTCATTGGTTCGTGTGTCTATAAAGGCTTTCTTCTCTATAGGATTATAGGGGAAAAGGACAAAAGTTACAATACGAGTATAAATCAATCAGAAATATCTAAAAACACAAACTATGCGTTACTTCCAGCGGCAATATTACCTAAGGATAAATCCGCTCCTAGTACACCAACTACCTCACCATCACTTAGAATCGGTACAGAAAGAGTCACACATCGTTGCTTCGTAATTGCAGATATGTATACTTCGGACAACACCGTTTCACCGGCCAAGGATCTTCTGAACCAATCTCTCCCTCTCGCATTAAGCAGACCCGCCTCAGGAATCGATACCACAAACGAACCATCACACCGGTTAGTCCATACAGCTTCCATAACCGTTTCTCTTGCCAATAGTTCCGCAAGTGCTGTGCGATGGACAGGTTCCTCCATCCCAATAAATAGGGGTTGTTTGGCTGCTTGAGATAGTTTGAGAGAATATGTCTGCCTAAGCTCAACTAAACCATCCAATACATCTTCACTCGAATCAGAAATGCTATCCAGAGACGACATTAATTCCACGGATGCCTTGTGAAGTCCTACAGTCACGATTTCTAGATTAGCTGTGTGATTTCTTTGCGATTCCATTCGCTCTAAAGCACCTCCCACATGCGTAATGTTGTGATTAAGTGCATCATGCACCTCTTCCAACATATTCTCCATATTCCGTGTCAACTCCGCCTGCTCCTGGCTTCGCGGGCCCGTTCCTCCAATGAGGCCATCTATCGCAGTGACCTCCTCAGTAATATAGCGAATATCTTCACCCATCTTCCGCATCAAAGAAGCACCTTGTGTAGCTGATTCCCTTCCCCCTTGAAGTGAAATCTTCACCCTCTCAACTTCCTCTGCAATACGCTGAAATAAAGGTGCTGAATTACCGATCGCATGACTGCTTTGTTCAGCAAGTTGCCGCATCCGTACTGCAACTACATCAAACCCCTTCCCTTGGTCACCAACCCGAGCAGCTTCAATGGACGCATTCAATGCCAGCAACGCCACCTCCCCAGCAATCCCTTGCATATCCTGGTATAACGCTCCAAGCTTGCGAGTATTCTGTTCCAAATCCTCCATCGGTTTTTCAATCGACTGTTGGGAATCGGCTAGTGCGTGAATTGTGTCGTCAGCTTCTCTAAGAGATTCTGCCATAAGTGATGCCTCAGCCCTTGTCTTCTCACTCCGGGTATGTAGTGTCTTTGCCATCTCTTGAATTTCTGCTGCAGAAGCAGCTACTTCCTCCATGGCTGCAAGACTTTCTTGAACCAACTCTAATGATCGTTCACTACTTTGCTTGAGCTTCATATCCTCCAAAGAAGAGGTATCTGCTAGGCTCTTTAGTTTCTCTATACTTCCATTTACTTCACCGACAGCCGCCTGAACCCGATCCGCCGCTACCAAAGATTCGTTAGCAATGGCATTCCAATTCGTTGTTGTTGAGGCGCCCTGCAGCATGACTGTTGATTCAGTTCCCTGTTTAAGTCCTGTTAGCAAAAGTAGACCAAGGGTTAGGAAGGTTAAAAGTGCCATTACAATGATATACCAGGATGCGCCCTGCCACAGCACTCCAATAACCATAATTAGTGCGATTCCTGTTCCAAACATGGAGATACTTCTTGCACTCGAACGGAGTTGATTCATCTTCACCACTCCAATATGTTAGTTTACCTAACATTATAGTGCGATTAACACCATTTTCACAGCAAAAATATCATATTTTCGATAAAAGTAATTGATGATATTTGCTGTTTGAGTTATACATTACATATTGTGTCATGTATTTGGTTGCTCTGAGTGCTTTGAGATGAAGGCATCAGGGGGTATTCTGACATCATTCTAACGGAACCAGCAGCCCTTATTTTGGGTTTTGAGAGGCACAAAAAATTCTAACGGAACTGAAAGACCTTACTTCTTCCAAATGATGCTCTAATACATGAATATGCATGAAATAACGTCTGCTAGTTCCGTTAGAATCCACAACAGTTGAATAAGCCGCAAATAAGGTCGCTGAGTTCCGTTACAGCGATTCGCAATCATCTTCGTTGAAGCTATTTCAAGACAATCAACAACAATAAATTCACTTCTAGTTGTTCCGGACAGTCAAAAATTACATACCTAGAGTGGCTAGAACATCCTCTTCATCGATCACATGCTCTAGCGGAGGGGGCCATCCCTTGTTTAGATACCGCTTATCTTTGGCATCGACTTGCTCCAAATTGGTAACTTCAGCCGCCGATCACCTGCTTGATTCATGAAAGGTGCACATACCGTTAGTCGAGAACTAGTGTGAGCGGACACTGAGTCCGTTATTTGCTGAAAATACCCCCGTTTTGAGATCTATGCGGACACTGGTTCCGCTATTCGCTCAAATATCTCTGATTATGATGTAATGAGGACGAATAACGGATCTCAGGTCCGCAGAACTCAAAAAAGGCCTAAAAAAGGCATAATAGCGGATCCTATGTCCTCTCACCTTGAATCTCAGCTTACAGATTCAACTTAACGGCATATCTCAATCTCACATCTCTTAGTTTCTTGGTTTCTAGTTCGGTACAGTTCATCATCTTCTCAACTCTTCATCCTCACATTCTCTCACCCAGCAACTAGAATAGACTCTTAGATGTTAGCCTTTCAGCGATTGATCTCCCCTTTTTCGGATATAGGAGTCTTAGGAAATCATACCTTTGCTTGATTAGGTTATTTTTGCTATGCCCCTAACTCCGATCCATCCAATCTAACTGCACTTTCTGCAATTAAATGAATCAACCGTTCAAAACAACTAATTTAACTGTAGAAAATGATTCTGCCTCTACTGTAGATTCATTACTCCTATATAAAAAAAACACTAACAAACAGGCCAACCAGAGGCTTCTGGCTGACCTAATAATTCAAAGCTAACCATTTGGTTGGTCAGCTCCATCTTGATATTACCGCTCCATCCTATGAAGTTACTGCTCCACCCTTATGATGTCTCAGCACCTTATGATGGTTATCCATTACATAACCACACATTACGGACGAAGGTTCCTTTTGTGATCGTGCACCGATCTGTAACGCTCAAACCTGCCTGAGAAATGTCACTATCTAGCGCCTCGGATGACACGATCACTGACCGCTCACTAAAGCGCCGCAGACTCGTCAACATCTTAATCCGTTCCGACTCCGGGAGTACAGAACATAGGTTATAAGGCATGTCCAATATGGCAGCGTCAAAATATTGTTCCACTTCGTTCATATCTCCGATACTCACGAGAGCTGAATCATCGTATCCGAAATGCCGTAGATTGATTCGAGCACCCTTAATCGCGAGCGGATTGATATCCTGACCAATCATATCTATCCCCATCGATAAAGCCTCAATCAATACATTACCCATCCCGCAACAAGGATCTATTGCCCTTATACCTTTCGGCCGGGGCACTGCAATATTGACTAAAGCCCTGGCCACAAGGGTACTCAGTCCTGTTGAATAGTTTTGCGGCTTATCTTTATGCTTTAGCCAAATGGCCTCCGACGAATAACATATCCCAAAATACCAGCGTCCTTCACTCGAGAGCAAGCCATAAGTGACATCTGGACGTCGCATTTCTGCTTTACCAGTGATATTCATTCCAACTTGTCTTTCCAAGTTACGCTGTTCATCATAGCTAATTTTATCCCCATGTTTGATATACAGCACTTTAAAGGTCGCTGCGCCTAACTCAAGTGAATTCACCGCAGAAGTAATCTCCTCTAGAGATTCACCTGTGAACAATACATCGATCCTCATCGAGATGAAGGGGCTACGGCTGGGGTCTATTTTTACACTTGTTTCTACAAAGGAATCATACGGTGCTCCACTCTTTCCGAACAGGGCTCGTAGTTCCATTTGACACAAGTCTCGTTCGTTCTCATGGCATGCATAGGTATAGATATAGCTAGGTTCACATTCCAAGGTCAATCACATTCCAATCTTCAATATTGTAATACTAGGGTAGAATATAACGAGATTCAATTTGGATTTTATAGCTGTATCTTGTGCCTTAATATGCCACCTATAGGTACCTTCGTGTCCCAAAACCCTAATCCGGGCTGGAGGATGGAAGACAACATAGAAATAACCCCACCGTGTGTAACGATAAGAATGACAGGGTTCTGTTCCTCAGCCACTAATGAGTGAGAGAGCAGCATAAGCTCCCTATACACACTGGTGACTCTGTCTCGAAACTGATCCCAAGATTCTCCACCAGGCGGTGTAACTTCTTGAGGGTTATCAATCCATGAACGATATAGAGGATCTTCCTTGAGCATGTCATAGGTCTGCCCTTCCCACTCTCCAAAGTTCAATTCCCGCAGCCTGTCATCACAAATGGCAACTTGCTGTAAGTCAGGACGAACATAAGCCAATGTATCTCGGCAACGACTTAAATCGCTGCAATATATGGCAGAGAAGGAAACCTCCTCGATTTCTTTACGCAGTAATTCTAGACCAGACGCTTCACCGGAAAGCAACTTCTGATCGCTATGCCCCTGATAACGCCGCTCCACATTCCATGGGGTTAAACCATGGCGGACGATCCACCATTCCACATGTAAATTCGTTTCATTTTGTGTATCGTTAATTATTGTTTTCCTAAGGGATTCACTATTGAGTTCGCCAAGCAACTTTGTCGTTCCCTCCCTCTTTCTCTTACCTAATTATTCTCTTTATCTCAATACCTGTTCCAGTATGGATTTCTCCATCACACCCATATCAAGCCGTTGATTCCGATCCAGATTGCCGTACCTATCAGAACAAATACGCCTGACACCAGAAACATGAGCTTTGCTGTCCGCGGAATATCCTCAGGCTCCAGCTCACGTTTCTTGTCACCCATATACGCGCGGAACGACGTCACACCATGGTAAGTGTTCTCACCACCAAGTCGTATACCTAATGATCCTGCTACGGCAGACTCTGGATAACCACTATTGGGACTAGGGTGAGCTGAGGCATCACGTCGCACAGCGCTCCATGCTCCCATCGGATCGAGTCTAAGACACCATGAAGCTGCGATTAGCAAAAGGGCTGTTAGACGCGCAGGAATATAATTTGCAATGTCATCCAGTCGAGCGGAAGCCCAGCCGAGATGAAAATATTTATCGTTCTTGTAGCCAACCATCGAATCGAGCGTATTTACCGCTCGATAAGCCATGGCTAGCGGGGCGCCGCCGATTAACGCGAAGAACAACGGCGACACCACGGCGTCGACGATGTTCTCCGCCACTGTTTCCACTGCGCCGCGGACGACTTCCGGCGGCTGCAGGTCGGCTGTATCGCGGCCGACGATCATGGAGAGCGAGCGGCGCGCAGCCGGGAGATCTCCGCGGCGTAGATGGCCGCACACTTCCATGCCGGCGTCCCGCAGCCCTTTCGCGGCGATTGTCGTCGCGATGAAGGCAGCCTCGGCGACGGCGGCCAGCCATGGATTGACCATGGCCAGCAGGCGCAGCGCGGCCCAGGTCAAGGCAAAGCTGCCGCCAACGACCAGTAGCGGCAGCAACAGCCCCGCCACGCGGTAGCGGCGGGGCTGCACCAGGCGGCGAATCGCCGCCTCGATCGCGCTAATCGCCTTCCCCATCCCGACCACGGGATGAGGAAGCCAGCGCGGATCGCCAACCAGCCGGTCCAGCGCATACGCGGCCGGCAAGATCCACCACGCCGCCATCAGCGGCGCTCCTCCGCTACAACGCGCAGCGATTCGCTCACGGCGGCGTACACCAACCGCCCCACCGCGCCGCCGATATCCGTCGCGGTCCCCGCATAAGCGTGCACAAGCGGCCAATGCGCTGACTGGCTTACACCTAACACGACCGAATCGGTCGTTGTTCCTGTAGCCGTCAGCCCATTCTCAGCGTCCAGCACGCCCAGATCGCTCAGTGCCGCTGCCTTCGCCTCCGTTGCCGTAATGATCGCGTTAACCATCGCCGCTGGTGTCATTTTCCCATCCACAACTAACATCAAATTGATTGTTCCCGGCGTCCAGGAAGCTGGAAACGTCGTCCGTTTCACCCCTGCCCGGGCACCGTTCGATATACCCGCAGTCGCGCAGCAGAAGACAGCAAAATCATCCGTATACTCTTCTGCCACTGCTGCGTGGCGAAGCTGAACCGCCGTAAGTAAACCGGCCGTTTCTGTTTGCGGATATTTCCACTCCTGCAACAACAGCGATATATCTCGTTCAGGATCATCACAACGGTAGAATCGATCTACATAAATGTTGGCCATTCTTCGTATCGGTTTCATTCCACCACCAAACACCGCGCTACTAAGCCCCTCCATCATGGATGGTGCCTCCAGCAGCAAATGTCGCTCCCCTTGAATAAGCTTTAGCCCAGGCCAACTTGTTGATTCGTAGATATCTCCTTCTTTTCCATGTAAAAATGGTGTAGTCACTATAATACCCCTCCCACTACCCGTTCCATTTCTGTGAGCAGTTTGCAATTGTCATCATTCCCCTTAACCGCAATGCGGATATCCCTATCACTTAGCCCCGGATACATTGCACAACTCCGCACCAATATTCCACGCCGACCAAGTGCCTCCTGCATACCCTTTGCACTCCACCCCTGCGGCAAACGTACCAGCAGAAAATTCCCCTCACTCGGCCACGTCATACAGCCTAGACGACTCAGTCGATCCCGCAAAAACTCTCGTTGCTGCGCAACTAGAGCAATCGTCGCCGCTTCATACTCCTCACTCGCAGACAAACAATATTCACCAGCTATCAAAGCTAACAAGTTTACACTCCAAGTCACCTGCTTATCTCGCATCATCGCAGCCAACTGAGGATGAGCCATCGCATACCCCAGTCTTAGACCTGGTATCGCATAAAACTTCGTCATCGACCGAATCAGAATCAAATACCTGTAACGTTCAAGTTCCGACAGAAGCGATTGCCGGTTTGTATCCGGAATAAAGTCAACAAATGCCTCATCCAACACCACATAGGTTTTATGTCGTTCCCCTGCTTCAGCAAACAATCGCAGTTCATCTAGTCCATACTGCACACCGTTCGGATTGTTTGGCTGTCCGATAAACACAAGATCACTCTCTCCAATCAGACGTTCTACATCCGCTGGCTCAGCTTTAAAAGCTCTCTCTTCTGTACCAAAGACACTCCTCACCTCTGCCCCGAACTGCTTAGATAACGTCGCATATTCAGAGAAACAAGGCTCAACGATACCAACTACTTTCGGAGATAAGGCAAGCAAGGCAAGCGCCATGTTTTCCGCTGCCCCGTTTCCTATAACAATAGTCTCTTTATCGACGTTATTCTTCTTCGCTAGTAATAAAGTCAGTGTTCTGTGTCCCGGATCTGGGTAAGAAACAACACCAGGCAAGGCATCCCTGAGTCTGTCTAGCAGTCCAGGCGGTGGACCCAACGGATTAATATTGGCACTGAAATCTATAAATTCTCCCGGCGCTATGCCGTACCTAAGGGAGGCTGTCTCTAGATCGCCCCCATGACCATACACTTCCAGCATGTTTTCAAACCTCTCTTTATGGTTACATGTCGTTATAAATCTTCATAACTAGCCGACTAGAATCAATGCCCTCATTATGCAGTTTATGGGCTCCTTTCGTCAATCTCCGGGCTTTTATCTCATCTACCATAATTTAGGATGCCATATCTTCTTTTTAGAGTTACACTATATGAAAATACGATTCTATAGGAGGCCAAATCTCACATGCCAAAACCATTCGCACTGCCTGTTAAGCAAAAGGTTGATCTGAGCACTATCGATCCAAAGAATACGGGTACATTTCTGAACAAAGAAGAAGTGGAAGAAGAAACGATCAAGCTAAAGGAAGAGTTTCAGGAGTTACAGGAGAAACTTAATGCGGGTAAGAATGAGGCTGTTCTTTTTGTGTTTCAAGGCATGGATTGCAGCGGTAAAGACGGGGTAATCAAACATGTTTTCTCTGGACTTAATCCTGCGGGTGTCTCCTCTTATAGTTTCAAAACACCAACCGAAGAAGAATCACTGCATGATTTCCTCTGGAGAGCTCACAGTAAAGTTCCTGCTCTTGGTCATATCACTACTTTTAATCGATCCTATTACGAGGATGTACTTATTACACGGGTACATGAGTTGATCTCTGATAAAGAAGCCAAAAGCCGCTTCAAACACATTAACCATTTTGAGTCGCTTTTAGAGAATAACCATGTAAAGGTAGTTAAAATATTTTTGCACATTTCAAAAGAGTTCCAGTTAGAAAAGCTAAAAAGTCGGATCGAAGATCCCGCAAAGAACTGGAAGTTTGATCCCGCCGATTTAATGGAACGTAAGTCTTGGAAGAAATATAGAAATTACTATGAAGAATTGCTTGAAAAATGCAGCAGCGCATCCCCATGGCATGTTGTCCCTGCAGATCATAGATGGTATCGCGACTATGCCGTTCTAAGCATTGCAGTGGAGTCATTAAGAAAATTAAATTTGAAAGATCCTGAACCCATTCCTGAGTTAATGACCCTCCTTGATGAAATTAAGTAATCATAGTTCTCTCATCATATCTCCCTTTTCCTTTGGTTTTGTGTGCAATTGGTTTACAATGTAAAAGTAGCTCGGATGCATTAATTATACAATTAGTAAACCAGTTACTTTACCACTTAACCTATATCGGAGGAGCGATACTCATGTTATTTATCGATAATCAGGGGATTACCGATCCGTCAATTAATTTGGCAATCGAAGAATTTGCACTTAAGCACCTTCCGATGGACGACGACAGTTACTTGCTGTTCTATATTAACGCACCGTCCATTATTATCGGCAAACATCAGAACACCATCGAAGAGATCAATGCTGAATACTGCAAAGAAAACGGAGTTCAAGTCGTACGTCGTCTCTCCGGCGGTGGCGCAGTCTATCATGACCTCGGTAATCTGAATTTTAGCTTCATTACCAAAGATGATGGACAATCCTTCCACAACTTCCGCAAGTTTACCCAGCCTGTAGTTGAAGCACTTCATTCATTAGGTGTGAATGCCGAGATGACGGGTCGCAATGATTTGCAGGTCGGGGAACAGAAAATATCAGGTAACGCACAGTTCGCAACACGGGGCCGGATGTTTAGCCATGGCACACTGATGTTCAACTTGAATTTGGACAACGTTGCTGCCTCATTACATGTCAATCCTGAGAAATTCAAATCAAAGAGCACCAAATCTGTGCGTAGCCGTGTCGCGAATATAGTTGATTTTCTAGATAAAAAAATGACGATTGAAGAGTTCCGATCCGAACTCCTTCGCCATATATTCGGGATGGATGCAGAATCCGTACCACAGTATAAATTAACCGATGCCGATTGGAAGAAGATTCATGAAATTTCCGAAGAACACTATAAGAACTGGGATTGGAACTACGGATTGTCCCCAGAATCAAACGTCAAGCATTCCAAGAAATTCCCGGTCGGAATCATCGACCTACGCATGAACATCAAAGACGGACAGATCCAAGATATTAAAATTTACGGCGATTTTTTCGGTGTAGGAGACGTAGCAGATATCGAGAATAAACTAAGAGGTATTCGTTACGAAGAAAGTGTAGTTCGCGATGCACTAGCCGATATCGATGTGAAGCATTATTTCGGGAACTTGGAAAAGGACGAGTTTATTGGGCTTGTTTTCTTGGAGGAATAGCGGGGGATTGAACTACTGATAGTGATGGAGCTACGATAACAAAATGTTCTTACGATCGCTGTTGTCCCCAAATTTCTCGATTGAACTTTTACAAAGTTGAAATTTGGGGACAAAGGCGAACGCTCCGCTTCTTCAGAATCATTTCGCTCTCGTAGCTAGTATCACTTTTAATATTTCAACTTATAAGAGGTAGAAGTCTGAAGACAAAGGCGAACCTAGCATGCTTCCAAGCTAGCTTTTCCAAGAAACTATAAAGTTCTTCAGAACCATCCCGATATCTACTGGAATTTAGAAGTTATACAGCAATTACATAATTGTCAGACGGAAATAGAGTGATAGACTGTCCTAGATTGTTGCCGTTTAATATCGGAAGTCACCTGGACGATATCCTGGTGTTATTTCCAAGACAAAGGACCCGCCAAGGCGGGTCCTTTTCACTTCCGTCCCCCCGTTATCTGAACCTTTTATGCTCTAAGACGCTTTATATCTTGTCTAGGCGGAAAACCAAACATTCGGGAATACTCACGGCTGAATTGCGAAGGGCTTTCATAGCCTACTCGAAATGCCACATCAGTGGCATCTGCTGACTCAGTTAACAATAGCCTACGTGCTTCCTGAAGTCTCAGTTGTTTTTGGAACTGGATAGGACTCATTGCTGTTACTTCTTTAAAGTACCGATGAAACGAAGAAACACTCATATTCGCTATTTCGGCAAGCTCCCGGGTCCGCAAAGAACTAGCATAGTTATTCATGATATGTTCAATAACATCTTTAATTTGATGAGTTGAACTTCCTTCCATTACAATATGCTCCAATGCAATCCCATTCTGACCTTGGAGCACCCGATAAAGAATCTCTTTTATAATTAGTGGAGCAAGTACTGGAATATCTTTAGGCTCATCTAACAAACGAGCTAATCTGAGAACCGCATCCATTAAAGAAGATTCCATCTGGCAAACAAACATAGCTCGCTTAGGATTTTCTTTAGTGTAAACTCGAACTTCAGAATCCTGTAAAACCTCTAATATTTGACTCGGTGTAAATTCAAGTTTGAAACCTAAATAAGGAATATCGGGAGTGGCTTCGGTGACTTGGGCGGTAACTGGCAGGTGTACGGATGCAATTAGGTAATCGGCAGGACTGTATCTAAAACGCTCCTGCGCCAACCATACCTCCTTCGCCCCTTGAACAACCATACATAAGGACGGTTTATACACTCCATGTCTTGGTACAGACGCATTCGAGTCACGCATGAAAAATAAGGACGGAATAGCAGTTTGGTGAACACCGTCTTTTTCTGAATAACACTCAATGATTTTTACGAGCTCATTCTGCTGATTAGTGATTATTTCAGACATTTGATCCTCTCTTTCGTCAATCTTTTATAGTCTGATTATAGTCCATATTCATTCGATACATAAGTGGTAGTGAGAGGATTAGGCAAACATCTGGCATGAATGGGATAACGGTCGATTTGTCCTCTGGTGCATAATAAGAATGTAAAACGCGACGGCGGATTGAGCCTGTCACGGATGTAATGGATAGCATTCAGTCGATTTAATCATACTTTTAAGAACAGGAGGATTTATATGCAAAAAGTAAATTTGAACAATGGTGTTGAGATGCCTATACTCGGTTTTGGTGTTTTTCAGATTGCTGATCCAAATGAATGTGAACAAAGCGTTTATGACGCTATTATGGCAGGTTATCGTCTGATTGATACCGCTGCCTCTTATCAAAATGAAGAAGCAGTTGGTAGAGCAATTAAACGGAGTGGTGTGGCAAGAGAGGAATTATTTATCACTACGAAGCTCTGGGTTCAGGATGCTGGTTATGAGCGCACAAAGAAAGCATATGAAAAATCATTGAACAGATTACAACTTGATTATTTGGATTTGTATTTAATTCATCAGCCATTTGGAGATGTACATGGCTCTTGGCGCGCTATGGAAGAGTTGTATCATGAAGGAAAGGTCCGTGCAATCGGCGTTAGTAACTTCCAGCCGGATCGTCTAATCGATTTGATTATTCATAATGAAGTAACTCCTGCCGTAAACCAGGTCGAAACGCACCCCTTCAACCAGCAAATCTTAAGTGCAAAATTTATGAAAGAAAACAATGTTCAGATCGAGTCTTGGGCGCCTTTTGCAGAAGGAAAAAATAACTTGTTCGAGAATGAGATACTGATACCTATTGCTGAAAAGTATAATAAATCCGTTGCCCAGGTACTTTTACGGTGGTTGACACAAAGAGAAATCGTTGTGATTCCGAAGTCTGTTCGTAAAGAAAGAATTATCGAAAACTTCAATATCTTTGATTTTGAATTAAGCCCAGAGGATATGGAATCGATTACTACGTTGGATACGAAACAGAGTCTGTTCTTTTCACATAACGATCCTGAAATGGTGAAATGGATTAGTACTCGTAAACTTGATATCTAATAATCGTTATTTTGGAAGGCCACTGGTAGGTTCTGTTTATGTGATAAAAAAGTACTTAAAGAGGCATCCTGCAAAGGATGCCCTTTTTTTAATACCTCTTATTTCCTTTTCGATTAATACACGAATCTTGGTGCATTATAGATCGATCTTGCTCTAGCCTCACAAAAAAAACACTTCTACAGCACGTCAGTCCCGGCTCGCCTCATAAATCTTCTGCGCCACCATCTCCGGCCTTGTGCGAGTATCCGTAAAGTGGTCCCCATCGCCGACGATAAGGCGGAACTGGCCGAGTCGAGTGGACATATGCGGATTCCAGCCAAATCCCTCTCCTTGTGGTAATGCATTGTCTTGGAGAAAATATACATAACCTTTCGGTATAGACAACTCATAGAAGACTTTAAGATCTAGCTTCTCGAAAAGCGGTCTGGCCGGTTCCGGAATAACACTTGTATACATCCATCTGGCTTCCTCGAATGTAGCCGTATTGACGAATAAATCCCGAAACAGTGGAAACGGAAGCATGATCGTATCATCCTTCGAGGCGGCTCTAAGTTGCTCGAAACCTTGTCTCGTTTGGGGCGGTAACTCGTCGGCAAGAGATTCGCCATCATTCAGAACGAACGCATCCCAGAAGACGAGGCGCTTGATGCGATCCGGTACCTGTTCTGCAACCTTTTGGATGACCGTTCCGCCAAAGCTGTGCCCGACGAGAATGAAGTTGTGTAGATTCAGTTTCGTTATAAAATCAACAACGGACTTCGTGATCATCGCATGCGTGACATTTTTGTTCGGATCTTTGCCGTGTCCGGCGTATTCCGGCGTATAAACGGTATGCCCTTGACTGAACAGCGCCGCCGCTACGCCGTCCCAGAAGTGAGCGTCAGCCCAAGAGCCATGCACAAGCACGAAGGTAAGCCGTTGCTGCGAGGGTATACGGTATCTTTCATTCGATTCGCTGGGCATAAACCTATAATCGGGATATGGGAATTGATGAATTTCTTGGGGATAAGGAAACATGTACAAGTCATCCTCTCAAAATAACATATGTTATCAGCTTATGCCCATTGCGTTTGAGAGGTTACCACACTTTGTTTAGCTTATTACTTCTGGCCGCTAGTGTAAGAATAATTCTACAACTGTTCCTTAGCTTGGAATTGCTAAAATCAGGGTAAACGATATGGCTGAAAATAGAGCTGCGAAAAATATGGTCATAGGTCCGGCATTCGATCGAGACTAAAAGTAGGACTTGCTACCATCCGAATCCTTCCTCAAAGTAAATTTATCAAATAGTCTGCCCTCTTCGTCAATTGCCCGTAGTTCCAAATGATCCACGGTTACAATAACCTGTAAAAAATGCGGCACCGCCAATGACTGCGATGTATGCCATTCTCGCTTTGGTAATAGCCATTCTGGCATAGCACCTGCACCTCCAGCCACAATGTAGGTAATCCCGCCTTGGAAATCTACTTTACCAGCACGAAGTGGGTGACTACGTTCGTATACGATAGTGTGCGAATTAAATACTAGATCTACACCATACTGCTCAAACAAGGGACATAGTTGTCGCAAATCTTCTACTTGATACCCCCCTGATACAAAAGGCGGATAATGAAAAAAGACGATTTTCCACTTCGCAGATGTCGATTGTAGATCATGGATCAAGAAATCATATTGTTCATTTCCCGGACTCATTTCTCCCGCACTGAGTGGGTAATCTTCAGACTTTATAAAATCTGTGCTGTCCAGACAAATGAAATGAACATCGCCATAATCAAATGAATAATAATTTTTGGGTGGGGAAAAGTCAAAAAATTCATAATACCACGAAGCATTATTCTCATGATTGCCGAGGCAACTGTAGAATGGCGTAGTTGTTAAAAAGTCAGCCCCCGGGCCAAAGAAGTATTTCTCCCAATCCTCATAATTGTCTCCATTATCAACAATATCACCAACAAATAAAGTAAGATCAGGTCGATATCTTTGCATCTGTTTGAAAATATTTATATTCGTCAGGCCATCTGATGGATCAAAGCTGCTATATCCTCCGGTTTCACCCGTCACCGTAAAGGAGAATGGCTCTCCTCTTCGTACTGCCGTTTTAAATGGATAGGGACCTGATTGGACCTCTCCCTTCGCATTTGCCGAGTGAATAGTATAAAAGTACATCGTTCCGGGCTCAAGTCCTGTTACTGTAAGTTGGTGGATCGTAGAACGCTCCTCATTGGAGACAGACGCGATAACGACCTCCGGTTTCTTGTAGTTCCCTTGATGTCCACTGTGTATTCTCTCCGCCAACAATATCTCGACACTTGAAGAAGCCAAATCAGAAGTCTCCCACATCATCGTCATGGAGTCTTCGGTGGGTCGTTGTAAATAGGGTCCTTTCGATAGAAATAGCATGATTTCCCCTCACTTTGAACTAAGATTATCCGCTATTTGTAGAACATATTACTCTCCCACTCTTCACGCAAAAGTCCCATTCGGATGGAATCGTAATATACTCCATTATAATAACGGCATTTTCTAAGTCTGGCCTCCATGGTCATTCCCAGCTTTTCTCCCACTGCAATCATCCTTACATTCCCTGACCAAGTTGTAAAACCCACCCTTACCAAGGGTAACGTGTTGAATAAATGATTAGTCCATAACTTAAGCGCTCTAGTACCAAAGCCACCACTCCAATAGTGTGGATCAAGGATGCCAATCCCCATTTCAAGCCAATTAGAAAGTTTATGTTCCCAATAGTAATTAACCTTTCCGATGACTTTCCCATGGGCTTCAATGACCCAATCATCTTCCTGATCAATAACGTTATCCCTCAGCAGATAATCATCCCAAGAAATCCGTTTATGTTCATAATAAGGTGCATCCCATTTCTTCCATTCCGGTGATTCATCGCTATAGATTAGTTCCCAAAGTGACCTTAAATCCTCTTTCTTTGCAGGTCTAATCGTCAACTCTTTGTCTTTATACATCTACTCGCCCCTTAGCTTAACTATAAAATAGAAACCATCCAAATAATGAAATGCGCAGCTGGTACCAACAATATTTGTGCAAGCACCGTACCTACTAACCGCGAGATCATGAGTAACCCAAAAACCTTATTAAGTGCAGTAATCTCTTGTTCTCCTCTAAGTACTTTGTCCGTGATCAAACCAATTTGCGGATCAATCAGTATAGTTAGTAAAATCGTCGCCACCCCATTGATTAATCCCGAGGATTGCAATGCAGTCGTCGCATATTCTGTTGTAAATGTCGAAGCCAGTAAGGCTGCTAACACACCTATAGTATAAATGGCGGTCACAACACAATTAAGAATCACTAACCTTTTTGGTATGCCTCCAATTCGCAATCGTGACAGCATCGATAACTTGGGCTTGCGCAAATGATGTCTTGCGTTACTCACTTTTTGAATAGAAACGGAAGTACGGATCATTTGAGGTATGGACCCGGATACTTCTAAATGTGCTATCACCCTAGAAAAAAGTACAACAGCAGAAGGAAATAACAATAATGCCACTATGGTCCCCATTGTTGACGCACCAATAATAACTCTTAAGTGACCTACTAAATCAAAGCCCACATTTTGCTTTGCAAAGTCTATGATTTTCCCAGTTAGTAGACCCTGAACCATATTTGCCGTTCTTGAAACCAAGAGAATGATCCCTGTTAACGATAAGGCAACGGCTAATTTCCCTAAACGAACTCCTGCTAAGCGAAGTGAATATGTAAGTGTCTCTGAGAGGTGAATAATGAAGGTAAACAAAGCAACAAATATGACTTGTTCCAGCAACAAACTCACCCCATTGTTTATAAATTCCCTACAACCACCGGGAGTTGTTCATCATTTTGGGATAACCAAATCATTTCCTCAGCGAATCTTGACTGCACTACATTATGATCATCCATATCCGCGGTAATCCACCATTCAGACTCCATATACCATAACATTCTTAAGGAGTTTACTAATCTACCCGAGTGATAATTATGTTCCATACGATATCCATCTAAAAAGGCAGAAACAAAATCCGTACGCAAATCACCATTATACAATGCCCACGACATGATAGCTCTGGCAACATCTAATTCTGGGTAATCAAAGTTTAACCTGTCAAAATCTAGTACAGCAGACACCTTATTTTCATAGAACAAAAGGTTATCTACCCACAAGTCACGGTGAGACCATCCGGTTAAAGTTGTATCCAAAAAATCGATATCTAAAGTTTCAGTTAATTTCAACTGCAGTTCAATACGGCTTTGTAGATGAGTCATATCATTGTTTGTTGCCTCCTCCATAACATGATGCCAATGAGATATTCGCTCTTCGCGACTCGGGGGTACAAATTGGGGGGTAATATCATCTCCTAGAGCGGTATCATTCAAGATCCGATGCATCTTCCCCGTAATCAAACCAAGTTCATACATTTGTAGTTTGTTGATATCTTGAGGTTTAACTCTATTTCCAGGATAAAACTGCATGATAATAAATTTCTCATCATCTAAACCATGCAGGACCTCTCCATCTCTAGTTAAAAGTTCTGGGCAAGGAACTCCGAAATCATGTAACCTTTGTTGTTGTTCCAAGGCTCTAGTTAATACATGAACATCCTTATACCTTTTGGCATGGTAGATCTTGAGTAAGAATTCCCCGCGGTCTGTTATGAGTCTCCACTTTAAATTTAGCCATCCCAATGAAACGGGAGTCCATGAGTGCAGCTCAAACCCATATAATTGCTGGGAGTTCCTCTGTAATTCTAATAAAATGGGGTGAATATCTTGGTTCATGTTTTCACCTCTATTTAACAAATATTATAAGTAGGTTCATGGGTAATATTACCACATGAGGGTGCGTTTCGAAATCATAAATTCTATGTCAAGCCTTGATTTAACCCAGTCTCCACATTCCTCCAGAACTCCACTGTTGTATCCATTTTTAACAAGCACTTATCTTTAGATAGAGCTTTTAAATTGAAATCTGCGCTCTGTACGGTACAATAGATATAGAAATTATAAAGAGACAAGTAGGAACGGCTTCAACCTTGTAAGGTGCTACCCGTTTCTGCGAGAGTGTTCTATAACCATCACGGAGGAGAGAACTATATGTATAAACTGATTGCCATCGATATCGACGACACCTTGATTAACGACGACAAAAAAGTGACCCCAGCCACACAGAAGGCACTTGAAGAAGCCGTAGCAGCGGGCGTTGTCGTCACATTAGCCACAGGTCGTGCTTATGCTTCGGCCCATGTGCTTGCTCGCCAAACTGGACTGAATGTCCCGATTATTACTTATCAGGGCGCACTGATAAAGAACCTGCTGGATGAGCAAGTATTATACGAACGATATGTACCAACTGAGGCCGCGGACAAGCTTTTTAAATATTGCATTGAACATGACCTTCATTTGCAGACTTACATTGATGACAAGTTATACGCACGTGAAGAAAATCAAAAGTTAATTGATTACACCAACCTAAACGGGACCAAATACTATGTTGAGCCTGACTTTGCCAAATTGGTCGCTCAACCTACACCGAAGATGCTTATCATCGATGAACCGGACTATTTAGATGAGATTGCCCCTGTACTCCGTGAACTGCTCGGCGACAGTGTGCATATCACCAAATCTAAACCAAACTTCCTAGAGTTCATGCATCATGAAGGAACCAAAGGCCATGCCCTGAAATTCCTCGCTAACCACTTCGGCTGCGATCTTTCCAACACGATTGCGATCGGTGACTCTTGGAATGATCACGAAATGCTCGAAGCAGCAGGTCTTGGTGTTGCTATGGGTAATGCCATCCCAGCATTGAAAGAAATCGCCGACTTCGTAACTGCCAGCAATAATGATGACGGTGTTAAGCTCGTCATTGATAAATTTGTGTTTAACCGGGAATAAATCAAAAAGGAGGCCAACCAGTAATCTCTGGTTGACCTGTAATAATACCAAAAGCTGTCCCACCCTTAGTTAGTATGTACTGTGGAGGGACAGTTTCTTTTTTCCGTTTGGGAACGATCTGATCAGAGTAAACCAAAGTGTTGGCAGTAATCAATAGTGTTATTAAAAATATACTAACAGGAATTCCTCCCGTTAATCGGACTAGAACTTACATTGGCGGATAATAACTGGAATTCCTCCAGCTATATGACACGTAACAGAGATGAGAAACAATAATTCTTTGAAACAACTGGAGTTATGGACCTCTGTCAAAAAAGTGGACACTACCTTAAGCGAATTAAGCAGATTTCTTCTGAAACTG
>NZ_RZNY01000090.1 GCF_003994475.1 Paenibacillus anaericanus
ACAGAGGAATTCGCGCATCTTGAGATGATCGCCACCATGGTATATAAGCTCACCAAGGACGCGACGGTGGAAGAATTAAGGGCATGTGGATTAGGGCCTCATTATGTCGCACATGATAGCGCACTATTCTACGAGAACGCCTCAGGAGTACCTTTTACAGCTGCTTATATTCAAGCCAAGGGTGATCCTATTGCGGATCTATACGAAGACATTGCGGCTGAGGAGAAAGCAAGAGCTACATACCAGTGGCTCATCGACATGACTGACGACGTTGATTTGCAGGATAGTTTGAAATTCCTGCGTGAACGGGAAATTATCCACTCGCTACGGTTCCGTGAAGCGGTGGAGATTTTGAAGGATGATCGTGGGCAGAAGAAGGTGTTTT
>NZ_RZNY01000091.1 GCF_003994475.1 Paenibacillus anaericanus
CAGCAAACCAAAGAACTGAGATTTCAGTTCATCGAGAATAGCCGCTCCGAGTTTCGATTGGAGAAGATGTGCGATGTACTTAACGTTTCCCGGAGCGGTTATTACAAATGGAGAAACCATGAGATAAGCCAACAAGAGTTGCGGAAAAACCAAGTGTTAGAGCGGATCCGCTACCATTTCAGTGACTCAGAAGAGCGTTATGGTGCACCAAAGATCACATTTTTACTGAACAAAGACGGGTATAACGTGACGGAACGAACGGTAGGTGTATATATGAAAGAACTCGGTTTACGTTCTTGTGTTTCACGGAAGTACAAAGTACAAACTACCGATTCTAATCATGATATGGC
>NZ_RZNY01000092.1 GCF_003994475.1 Paenibacillus anaericanus
CGTCATTCTTTTTACTGTCTACTTAAAGGGGATAATATCACAGTACAGGAGTCACCTCTTATCAACTTTGAAGATTTATATTGTGAATTTGGATAACGATTCATTTAATCCACTGGATACTTTCTCTAACTTACCCGACAGTTGAACCAACTGTTCACCAACGACTTGCTGCTCGGTACTGAGTGAAGCAACCTCTTGAGAGGTTGCAGAAGATTGCTCTGCTACTGCGCTGACATTACTCATCGCATCGGACATTACATTCTGAGATTGGTTCAATTCTTCAATCGATACAGTAACTGCATCTAGATAGTGAACGAAACC
>NZ_RZNY01000093.1 GCF_003994475.1 Paenibacillus anaericanus
AAGGCAGATGCTCTCCCAGCTGAGCTAAGCCTCCAGGGAAAATACAACTTTTATTCTACCAGATAACCGCTTGTCAAAGCAAGTTAGATAAATAAAATGGTGACCCGTAGGGGAATCGAACCCCTGTTACCTCCGTGAAAGGGAGGTGTCTTAACCGCTTGACCAACGGGCCTCAAAGTATTACTTCGTAATCATAATAATAATGGCGGAGAGAGAGGGATTCGAACCCTCG